>NZ_JAGQCJ010000020.1 GCF_024346135.1 Cyanobium sp. CH-040
TCGCTCTTGCTCCCGGTCCCGCAGGCCCCGCGCTTCACGGCACACTCAGCTCCGCCTCCAACCACCCTCTCAGGTGACCCTCGGCTCGCTTCGCTCCCGCTTGCGCAGTCCAATACTGTAGCACCTCGCACTGGCCGAGGAGTCACCCCTTCGTAAGCGTCCGGCCGGGCCAGGCTCCTGGGCGCTTGATGCCTGGCGGGAGGAGGTCAGGCAGGTTCGTCCATCAGCAGCGCTTCACCCCAGGGAAGGAAACGCTCGAGGGTTTCAGGCCGATCGGCCACCAGCACCGGAAAGTCGGCTGTGGACAGGTCGGCGCCTGGAACGAGCCGCTCGGGCGAGGTCTGCAACCAGCGCACCGGACACCCCAGCTCGGTGAGCACCAGCCAGGCCGCGGCCAGGTCCCAGATCTTGGGGGTGGCCTCCAGGGCAGCCACCGTCTGCCCCATGGCGACGCTCACGAGGTTGAGACTGGCCACGCCGAGCAGGCGGATCTTACCGGGAAAGCGCCGATCCGGGAGCTTCTGCAGTACACCGATGGAACGGCTGCAGAGCGACGCACAACTGGATGTGGGGTCCTGCCGGGAGGGGGGGAGGAGAGGCTTGCCATTGCGCCAGGCGCCCTGGCCGCGCACCGCCACGATGCGCTGACGCAGCGGCGGCACATCAAGCACCGCCAGCACGGGCCGGCCGTCTTCGAAGCGCGCCAGGGAAATGGCCCAGTAGGGGATGCCGGAGGCGAAATTGGTGGTGCCGTCGAGCGGATCCACCACCCAGTAGCCGCGGGTGGTGGGCACGCGGCGCTCCCCCTCCTCGCTGAGCACGCCATCGCCGGGATAGAGCTCGGCCAGACCTCGCACCAGGGCCTCGTCACTCCACCGGTCGCATGCCGTGATCAGGCTGCCGTCCGCCTTCACGTCGGACACGACATGGCCGAAGTCCTGGCGCTGGCGATCGCCGACACGGTCCAGGAGCGAGGCGAGGCCCGGATGGAGAGAGGGCGATGGCGGCGCCGCTGTCATCCGAGCTCGAGGGCCAGCACCCTGCTGAGACTGCGACCCGTATCCTCCCGGAACTGGCGCAGGTTGACGCGAGCCAGCAGGGCCAGAGCGGTGGCGGCGACCAGCAGCTCAACCCCGAGCACCAGGGCGTAGGCGGGGAAGGGATCGGTCCCCCCGGTGAGCTGGAGCTGAAGCCAGCGGCCGAGGTCCAGCAGACCGCCCCCCACCACCTTGCCGAGGGCCCTGGACAGGGCCTGGGCCAGTCCCCAGACCCCCACGAAGGTGCCGGCGGCTTCGGGAAGGGTGAGATCGAGCATCAGCACCAGGGCACTGTTGGTGCCGACACCGGCGGCCAGACCGAAGAGCACCATCACGACCCGCAGCAGCGGGACCTGGGCGGTGAAGCCCGTGAGCAGGAGCGCGGCCAGGGTGGCGATGATCAGCTGGCAACCCAGGCGGGCGGTGCCGAACTTGCCGAGACGGGGCACGATCCACAGGCCTGCAATCAACAGCCCCCCAAGGGTGCCCACACCCCAGAGGGCGTTGAGGGAGGCCGTGGCGGCAATCGACATGCCGAAGACTTCGGCGCCGTAGCTCTCCAGCACCGGATCCTGGAGAAACAGGCCGAGGGTGAAGAACACCAGGAAGAGGAAGAACACCAGCACCTGGCGGCTGGAGGTGACCAGGGCCCAGCACTGGCGGAGGGTGATCGCGTCGTCCCGGGATGCGGTCCTGGCACCGGCTGAGGACGTTGGGGCCTGGGGGGAGAGGGGTGCCGATCGCAGCGGGCGCCGGGGACGCTCGATGCCGAGGGTGGCAATCACCGTGATGGCCAGGATCACGCCGGCCACGCGCAGCATGAACTGGAGCAGGGCCGGCTGCAGCAGCTCGGGATCGGTGACGCCGTCCAGTCCGCGCAGGGCGATCGAGGTGGCGATCGCGCCCACCACGATGCCGACGGTGAGCAGGCACCAGATGATCCCCACTGCCCTGGGCCGCTCCTGCTCGTCGGTGCTGTCGATCAGCAGGGCCAGGTAGGGGGTGGAGGCCATGGAGATGGCCAGCCCATAGGCCGCGAACAGGCCGCAGAGGGCGGCGATGGCCCCTGCCAGGGCTCCGGGTTCACCGGCACCGAGCAATGCGGCGACCCGGAAGATGAGCGGCACCGACAGCACGGCGAGGGTGCAGAAGAGGGCCGCGCCCAGCCAGATGTACGGGACGCGGTGTCGGCCGGCGACGGGATGGGTGTCGGAGAGCTGCCCGAACAGCACGCGGGCAGGCGCCACGAACTGCTCACAGGCCAGGGCGGCGCCGACCAGCAGTCCTGGGAAACCCAGCTCGCTGATCATCACCCGGTTCATCAGGCCCGCGAAGATCACCGCCAGACAGCCCAGGCAGCCCTGGAACAGCCCCATCCTCAGGGTGCTGGGGAGGCCGAGCCGGTGGGCTGCGGCGCTGGAGGACAGGGCGGTCATCAGCTCGGAAGCTCAGGGCATCGGGACTTAGAGCAGCCCTGGGTTGGAGGCCTGGCAGGCGGGCAGCAGGGGGGCGGGCTCCACCGGGATGTCGGTGTCGAGAGGGGGCTTCTCGGCCGGGAGGCTGCGGGCCGGGCAGGTGGCGATCTCATCGAGACCCGTGCGGCGGCGCAGTTCGGCCAGACGGATGTTGTAGTCGGTGATCGCGTTGGAATAGGCCACTTCCGCCTGGGTGAGGTCGCGCTGCTGGTCCACCACTTCGCGCTGGGTGGTCACACCGGCCTGCAGACGCAGCCGTGCCAGCCGCAGCGCTTCGCGGGACTGGATCACCTGGCGCGCCGTGGTGGCGATGTTGCGGTTGTTTCTCTCCAGCTGATAGAAGCTTTCCTCCACCTGCTGCCGGATCGCGTCTCGCTGTTCGGCGAAACGGAACGTGCTCTCCTCGGCCCGCTGACGGCTCTGGCGTGCCTGGGCGGCTGCGGCACCCCCATCGAACAGCCGCCAGCGCAGGTTCAGGCCCACCGAGGCGTCGTAGCTGCCGCTGGCGTCGACCACGGGCGTGTCGGACCTGCGGCTGGTGGAAATGTCACTCCAGGCGGCATCGAAGCCCGCAAACACATTCAGAAACGGCTGCACCTGGCCGAGCGCCGCATTCGCCTGGCTGTTGGCGATCGAGATGTCGAGCAGGATCTGGTCCAGCTCCTCGCGGAAGGCGTAGGCGGCCACGATGCTCTCCTGCAGCGACGGCTGCCACATGCCGAGCACCTGCGGCGGATCCGCCGCCGTCGGGGTCACGTCCTGGGGCAGATCCAGCAACTGGGCCAGAACCCGGCGGCTGATCGCCTGGGCCGCGAGAGCATTGGTGAGCAGTTGCTGATCCCGCGCCAGCTGGGTTTCGGCTTCCAGCACATCCAGCCGGGTGGCCACACCGGCCTGAAAGCGGGCCCGGGTGTCGCGCAGGCTCACCAGGGAGGCGCGCACCGACTCCTGACCGATGCGGACCTGGTTGTCCGCCGCCTGCAGCTCGAAATAGGCCTGGCTCACCTGTAGGCGGAGGTTGCGCAGGGCGATGACGTACTGAAACTTGCTCTTCTCGAAGTCATCCCGGGCGGCGGCGATGCTGGGGGTGCGCACCGGGTCGATCAGCGACCACTGGGTGAGCAGAGAGGCTGCGGCGGTCCAGCGCTGCTCGCTGGTGGTGGTGCTGCCGGGGCTGCGGGTGCCGTCGGGATTGGTGAGTCTGTTGGCGAAGTTGGTGCGGGTCTCCGAGGCGCTGAAGCCCGGGAAGGAGCCGGCATTGAGCTCGATGGTGGGGTACCAGCGGGCCACTTCGGCGCGCAGGCGGCTCTGGGCCTGGTCCACCTGGGAGGCGATCGCCTTGAGGCTGGGGTTGTTCACCTCCACCAGGTTCTCCACCTGGGCCAGCGTCAGCGGACGCAGCTCGCGGATCCGCACCTGCTCCGGGCGCCTGGGCAGGCTGAGGGAATCGGGGGCGGGCAGATCGCCCAGGCCAGGGCCGAGCTCATGGTCCGCCGGCGCCACCAGCCGGGGGTTGAGCCGCGGCCGCTCGCCCTTGGACTCGACCGCGTCGGGCAGCGGGGTGGGGCTGTACTGGGGCACCTGGGCAGACCCTGCCGGAGTGGGGGCGCTGTCGACGGCGGGCTGCGCGCGCTCCTCCGCCCGAACGCCTCCAACACCACAGCCCAGGCCGAGCGCACCCAGAAGAACCAGTCGAAGTGCGGGGTGGGTCACGCCGGGGTGCACGCTGCAGCGGGAGTTTAAAGATCCTGGCGGGTTCTCCCGGTACAGGCGGCCACCAGATCCGCCGCACCGTGCACGAGTTGCACCGGCACCGGCAACCGCTCCTCCAGGTCCTCCAGCCGCAGATCGTCGAGAAACACCGGCTCGCCCTGCCTGAGCATCACCGAGGGCAGCAGCAGCCGCTCGCCCAGATCGCGGCCCCCCAGGCCGGCGAGCAGATCGGACCCCGTGAGCAGACCGGTGACCACCTGCTCCTGGCCCCAGTAGGGGCTGGGCAGGCCATGCAGGATCAGCTCCAGGCCCTCGACGCTGTTGAGGCGGTGGACCACGGGCTGGAGGGCCTCGGCCACCAGGGCCCCCACCACCCAGCTCAGGCGCCGGGGCCTCTCCAGACGCTCCGGCAGGGCGCGGGTGGCCTGGTCGAGGGACTCCAGGAAGGCGCGGATGCTGCCCACCCCGTTCTCCTGCTGGGGCAGGTCCTCGTACCGGTCGCGGGGCGGCAGCGGCAGACCGGCCAGCAGGTACCACTCATCGGACAACCAGGCGAAACGACTGCCCAGGCGCCGGCGGAAGCGGTCCTGCAGCGGTTCGACCTGGGCGATCACCCGGCGGGCGCAGGCCCGGTCCACCGGCACCAGCGCATCGCCGGCGGGCCGGAAGCGGGTGAGGCCCACCGGCACCACTGCGGCCGAGAGCACCGCCGGCCAGTCTCCACCGGCGAACTCCGCCAGGTCCGCGAGGGTGCGCTCCAGAGCAGGACCGTCGTTGAGACCGGGACACACCACCACCTGGGCATGCACCTGCAGGTTGCGCTCGGCGAACCAGGCCAGCTGCTGCAGCAGCAGACCCGCCCGCGGATTCACCAGCAGCCGGCTGCGCAGCTCGGGATCGGTGGCGTGCACCGACACGTACAGGGGTGAGAGGCGCTGCTCCTCGATCCGGCGCCAGTCGGCCTCGGTGAGGTTGGTGAGGGTGAGATAGGAGCCGTAGAGAAAGCTGAGGCGGTAGTCGTCGTCCTTGAGGTAAAGGCTGCGGCGCCGACCGGGGGGCTGCTGGTCGATGAAACAGAAGGGGCAGGCGTTGTTGCACTGCCGCAGGCCGTCGAAGAGTGCCTCGGTGAAGCCCAGCCCGAGCCCTTCGTCGGGATCCTTCTCGAGTTCAACGGTGTGCAGGGTGCCGTCCGGGTCCTCGACCACCAGCACCAGGTCCTCCTCCCCCACCAGCACCTGGAGATCGATCAGATCCCTGGGCCGCTGACCGTTGATGCTGATCAGCCGGTCACCGGGCTGGAAGCCGAGTTCCTCGCCGATCGAACCGGGCTCCACGGTGGCCACCACCGCCGGCTGGGGAAGGCGCGCCGGACTGCGGGCGGAGCCCTCCTCGGCAGCCACCGCAATCCCGGCGGAGGGTTCGTTCCACATGGCAGGGGCCGGGCCGGCGCGCTGGCACTACCCCGCCACTGTGGCGCGGAGCCAGAGCAGGATGGCGACCCCGAAGCCGAGGCGGTAGATCACAAACACCCAGGTGCTGTGGTGTTGCAGGAAGCGCAGCAGCCAGGCGATGGCCAGCCAGGAGACCACCGCCGAGGAGACGATGCCCACCAGGACCGGCAGCGCACCGCCACCCATCACACCGCCGCCGGCTGGCCCGGTGGCGAGCTCCCTGAGTTCCACCACGCCGGCGAGCGTGATGGCGGGGATCCCCATCAGGAAGGAGAAGCGCGCCGCCGCTGTGCGCTCCCAGCCGTCGAACAGCGCTGCGGTGAGGGTGCTCCCGGAGCGGGAGACACCGGGAATCAGCGCCAGGGTCTGAGCGAGGCCGACGATCAGGCCATCGCGGGGCTGGACGTCGTCGAGGCGGCGGCGGCGGCGGCCCACCAGCTCAGCGAGCCCCAGCAGCAGGGCCATCACGATCGAGACGATCGCCACCGACGTCAGGCTGCGCAGGGGGGACCTGTCGAAGTCGCTCACCATCAGCTTGATCCCCATTCCCGTCAGCACGATCGGGATGGTGCCGAGGGCGATGGCGATGCCCATCCGCGCTTCGCTGGAGCTCCAGCGCCCCTCGCGCAGGGCCCGGCCGACGCCCTGCAGCACCTGCCTGAGGTCGTGCCAGAAGTAGGTGACGATCGCCGCGATGCTGCCCAGCTGGATCACGGCGATCGCGGACACCCCCGGATCCCCCCAGCCCAGCAGCATCGGCACCACCTGCACATGGGCCGTGCTGCTGATCGGCAGAAATTCCGTGAGGCCCTGCACCACCCCCAGCACCAGGGCCCGCCAGCAGGCCTGGGCGAGACCAAGCCCCACACCAGGTTCGACGGTTGCCGCGGCGGCCAGCACCGGCTCGGCGAGCCCGGAGAGATGCGGCAGCAGGTCCATGCAGCGTGGAAAGCAACCCAGACCCTATGGCGGGGCCAGGTGGGCCGGCCCCCGGGGCGGCGGGTCCACCCACACGGATTAAGGTTGCACAAGTTTCTTCACAGACCGGGTGATCGCGGGCACTCCCAGCACCCCGACCAGCGCGCTCCAGCGATCCCCGTCCGTGGCCCTGCCTGCGTTCGGCCGCCCCGGCCTGGTGGCGCTCAGCAGTGTGCTGGTGACGCTGCCGGTGTTCATCCAGGCCCCCTGGGTGCGCCAGGCCCCCTTCAGTGCGGCAGCCTTCACCGCCTGCCTGCTCACAGCGGCCCTGCTCCTGGCCCACAGCGATGATGGCCGCCGCCGCCGGGCCGGGGAGCTGCTGGTGGGCTTCTGCGGCAGCTGGCTGGCGGGCTCGATGTTCTGGGGCTGGGCACGGCTGCACCCCGTGTGCCACCTGCCCCTGGAGGCCTTCGCCCTGCCCCTGGCCGTGGCCGGGCTGGGCAGCCGCTGGCGGCTGGCCTGCGGCTTCTACCTGGGATCCCTGGCCGGCACGGCCGCCACCGATGCCGGCATCGCCCTGACCGGTCTGATGCCGTTGTGGCCCGAGGTCCTGGCCGCCTCCCCCGAGCGCGCCTGGGAGCTGCTGCGCCTGGCCGCCACCTCCGTGCTCGAACCCCGGTCACTGCTGGTGGTGGGCTGTCTCGCTGGCGGACTGCTGCGCCTCAGCCAGTGGTGCTGGGAGCGGGGCGAGACAGGACGGGTGGCCGCGGCCGCCCTGGCCACCACCCTGGCCGTGGATGCCCTGTTCCTGCTGCTGGCCCTGGTGGCGCCCTGGCTGAGCGGCCTGGTCTGAAGAATCGCAAAGCCCCACCAAGCCCTCGGGAGGGCCCATCGCCCGCTTCTGTAACGTTGATCCCAGCTGGTCTTGCGCCCAGCTGTCCCACTTCCAATCAAGGTGAGTCGCGATGAAAAGGGTGGTTGCCTGGCTGATGAGTGGCGTGCTTCTGGCCGGCCTTCTGGTCACGCTTGTTCTGGCTCCGGCTGCCCAGGCCGCCGACCTGCGCAACCGTGCCGACGACAAGATCGCCGAGCGGGGTGACAAGGTCGACCTCAACAACAGCTCCGTGCGGCGCTTCCAGTCCTTCCCCGGCATGTATCCCACCCTCGCCGGCAAGATCGTCCTCGGGGGCCCCTACGAGACCGTGGACGACGTGCTGGACCTCGACCTGACCGAGCGTCAGCGGGAGCTCTTCAACAAGTACAAGGCCAATTTCACGGTGACCCCTCCGGAGATCGCCCTCAATGAGGGCTTCGACCGGATCAACGACGGTCAGTACCGCTGAGAGACACTGCGTAATCTCGACAAGCCGTTGTCAGCCGTCGGGGCCACCGGCGGCTTTTTTGATGCCGGCAGCTGCCGGGATTCCCCCTGCAGCCATGGCGGATCACCCACCGGAACAGACCTCCCCTGAGCGCCGCAGGGATGATCTCGCGGAGCCCTGGGACGTGGTGGTGGTGGGGGGTGGGGCAGCAGGGCTCATGGCCTGCCTGGAACTGCCGCCTGAACTCCGGGTGCTGCTGCTGAGCAAGGAGCGCAAACCACGCTCGGCCAGTCGCTGGGCCCAGGGCGGCATCGCTGCCGTGACGGCGCCGGACGACAGCTTCGCCAGCCATCGCGCCGACACCCTCAGGGCTGGCGCGGGCCTGTGCGACAGCGATGCCGTGGATCTGCTGGTGCGTGAGGCGCCGGCCTGCGTGCAGCGGCTGCTGGAGCTGGGGATGGCCTTCGATCGCGATGGGGCTGGCCTCAGCACCACCCTGGAAGCCGCCCACAGCCACCGGCGGGTGCTGCATGCCCAGGACCGCACCGGCGGCGCGCTGGTGGATGCGCTGGAGCGGCACGTGCGCCAGCGGCCGGGGCTGCGGCACCTGGATGACACGGTGGCCCTGCGGCTCTGGACCGAGGCGGGACGCTGCCGGGGGCTGCAGGTGCTCTGCGCCGACCGGGTGGGCTGGGTGCGGGCCCGGGCGGTGGTTCTGGCCACCGGCGGCGGCGGGCACCTCTTTGCGCACACCACCAACCCCGCCCAGTCCAGCGGCGATGGCGTGTCGATGGCCTGGCAGGCCGGGGCCGAGGTGCGCGACCTGGAATTCGTTCAGTTCCACCCCACGGCACTGATGCTTCCGGGGGCCCCTCACTTCCTGATCTCAGAGGCGGTGCGTGGCGAAGGGGCACGGCTGCGCGACAGCCAGGGAGCCAGCCCCGTGAGCCGCCTTGAGGGCGGTGATCTCGCCCCCCGCGACCAGGTGAGCCGGGCCCTGGCGCAGGCGATGCAGGAGCAGGGCGTGGAGCACCTCTGGCTGGACCTGCGGCCGGTGGGGGAAGCCAGGCTGGAACGTCAGTTCCCCACGATCCTGGGGCGTTGCCGGGAGCTCGGGCTGGAGCCCCTGCGCGATCCGTTGCCGGTGGCGCCGGCCGCCCACTACTGGATGGGCGGGGTGGCGACCGATCTGCATGCGGCCACCAGCCTGCCGGGCCTCTATGCCGTGGGTGAAGTGGCCTGCACAGGCGTGCATGGGGCCAACCGCCTGGCCAGCAACTCGCTGATGGAGTGCCTGGTGTTCGCACGCCAGCTGCGCCACCTGCGGCTGGAACCTCCCAGCGAGGCGAGGCCGGGGTGGAGCGAGCCGGCGGGGCCTGCCTTGCCGGGCTCCCTGCCGGGGCGGGAGCACCTGAACCAGCGGATCGCCGCGCTGCGCCAGCTCTGCTGGCAGGTGGCCGGAGTGGAACGCTGCGGCCACGCGCTGGCCGAGGCCCTGCCGCGGGTGCGCCGCGAACGGCAGGGGGTGGAGGCCCTGGAGGCCTGGCGCTGCCTGACGACCCTCCCGGTGACGGCTTGCGTGCGGCTGGCGGAGGACCGGAGCCGGCGGCTGGCGGCGCTGCAGGAATGGCATGAGCGCCTCGTTCTGGCCGAGCTGCTGATCGAGGCGGCCCTGTTCAGGCAGGAAAGCCGCGGTGGCCATTTCCGCACCGATGCCCCCAGGCCACTGCCCTACTGGCAGCGACACTCAGCGCAGCAGCGGCAGCGAGGCATCCACACAGCGCCGGTGAGCTTTGTGCGACGGTGAGCAGCGTGCGGTGAGCAGCGCGGGGCTCAGGACGGCTTGAATCCGCTCAGCTCGGCCAGGCGTTCCAGGGGCTTGGCGCCAGCTTCCAGCCGGCCGTCAATCTCCCAGCTGGGGAAGCCCTCGATGTTCTTGCTCCTGCAGAGTTCGGCCTGGTTGTCGCGGCCATCGGCGGCGCACTCGATCACGGTCAGGCGCTCGGTGGCCTCCCTGCCGAACAACCGCTTCTGGTCGGCGCAGTGGGGGCACCAGTAGGCGGAATACATAACGGCGCCGGTGGCGGTGAGGTGGTCGGCCAGGGCGATCGCCTCCGGAGTGCTGGTGGTGGTGACCGGTGGGGCGGCGCGGCCGTCGGCGATGGAGGTGCCCGACGGGTCGGCGGCTGCGGCCCAGCCCAGGCCGCCAAGGGACACCACCAGCGCCACCACCACCAGCCGGAACAGCAGCTGACCGCGGTCGGGCCAGTCGCCACCGATCAGGCTGAGCACGAACAGGGCCAGGCTCAGGAGCGCCGAGAGGACGCAGAAGAAACAGAAGGCCTGGATCTTGAACACCATCACGCCCATCAGCACCAGGCTGAACACCGCCATGGCGGCGCTGAGCAGCAGCAGCCCCCACCAGCTCAGGGAGGCCAGGCGGGCCCTGGACTCGCCCCGCAGCACCAGCGGCAGCAGGGCCAGCACGAGCACCGCGGTGTAGGCCAGAAACCCGAACAGCGAGAGGGGCTGACCCAGCAGCGTGCCCCAGGCGCTGGCCAGCACCTGGTCGCAGCCGTCAGCCCCGCCGGGGCAGCTGAGGTTGCCGAACAGGCCCCAGCGCTCCAGGGTGATCGAGCCGGTGTCGACCATGCCCACGGTGGCCAGCACCGCCATGACCACCCGCACCCAGCGGCTGCCGGCATCACCGCGGCGGCGGCTGGTGCTGAGGCGCTCGCTGAGGCGACTGGAGGTCATGGGCTTCGGGCGATGGCGGCATTCTCGCAGCCGCGGCCTTGCCCCATAGGGTGGTGGATCGGCCGGTTCGATCGATGACCACCTCCAACCGATGACCACCTCCAACGCGGCTCAGCCCAACGCAGCTCAACCCAAGACGGCTGCCCGCACGAGCGACGCACCCCGCAAGACCGTGGCCTTCGCCCACCTGGGCTGCGAGAAGAACCGGGTGGACACCGAGCACATGCTCGGCCTGCTGGCCGAGGCCGGCTATGGCGTGAGCGCCGATGAGAGCGAGGCCAGCGTGGTGGTGGTGAACACCTGCAGCTTCATCCAGGACGCACGAGAGGAGTCGGTGCGCACCCTGGTGGAGCTGGCGGAGCAGGGCAAGGAGCTGATCATCGCCGGCTGCCTGGCCCAGCACTTCCAGGAGGAGCTGCTGGAAAGCCTGCCCGAGGCGAAGGCGATCGTCGGCACCGGCGACTACCAGCACATCGTGAGCGTGCTGGAGCGGGTGGAGGCCGGCGAGCGGGTGAACCAGGTGAGCGCCGTGCCCACCTTCGTGGGCGATGAGCACCTGCCCCGCTACCGCACCACCAGTGAAGCGATCGCTTACCTGAAGGTGGCCGAGGGCTGCGACTACCGCTGCGCCTTCTGCATCATTCCCCACCTGCGCGGCGATCAGCGCTCACGCCCGATCGAGAGCATCGTGGCCGAGGCCAACAGCCTTGCCGTTCAGGGGGTGCAGGAGCTGGTGCTGATCAGCCAGATCACCACCAACTACGGTCTCGATCTCTACGGCAGACCGCAGCTGGCCCAGCTGCTGCGGGCCCTGGGGGAGGTGGAGATCCCCTGGATCCGGGTGCACTACGCCTATCCCACCGGCCTGACACCCGAGGTGCTGGCGGCCTACCGGGAGGTGCCCAACGTGCTGCCCTATCTGGATCTGCCGCTGCAGCACAGCCACCCCGAGGTGCTGCGGGCGATGAACCGCCCCTGGCAGGCCGACGTGACCGGCGGCCTGCTGCGCCGCATTCGCGAACAGCTGCCCGAGGCGGTGCTGCGCACCACCTTCATCGTGGGCTTTCCCGGTGAAACCGAGGAGCACTTCCAGCACCTGCTCGATTTCGTGGCCGAGCAGCAGTTCGACCACGTGGGCGTGTTCACCTTCTCGCCGGAGGAAGGCACCCCGGCCGCCGCGCTGGCGGATCAGGTGCCCGCCGAGGTGGCCCGGGAGCGCAAGGACCGGCTGATGGCGCTGCAGCAACCGATCGCCGCGGCACGCAACTCCGCCTGGGTGGGGCGGATCGTGGACGTGCTGATCGAACAGGAAAACCCCAGCACCGGCGAAATGCTGGGGCGCTGCGCCCGCTTCGCCCCCGAGGTGGATGGCGACGTGCGCGTGCTGCCCGGGGAAGGCGGCCTCTGCGCTGCACCGGGCACGATGGTGCCGGTGCGGATCACCGCCGCCGACACCTACGACCTCATCGGCGAGGTGGTGGGGGCCAGGGCGATGGTGGGCGATGCCCTCAGCGCGATCAGATCAGCTTGACGCCGCGCAGCACCAGAGAGGCAGCAAGAGCAGCCACCAGGCCGCCGCCCACCAGACCGAGATAGATCGCTGCGCCCATGGCCGCTGCCGTTGATGATGGGCCCATTACAGCAGACCCAGCCCCCGGCCGGCCCAGCACCAGCGTGCCCCGCCTAGGTTGGTGCTCTCAAGTCGCCCCGGAAGCCGCGCAAGCGTTCTGGTCGCCTTCCCACCGAGGCAATACGTGCGCACCCTTTTCATCTATCCGGAATTCCCGAAAACCTTCTGGAGCTACGAGAAGATCCTCGAGCTGATCGACCGCAAGGTGCTCCTGCCGCCCCTGGGGCTGGTGACGGTGGCGGCCCTGCTGCCCCAGCACTGGGAGATGAAGCTGGTCGACCGCAACGTGCGCGAGGTGCGCGAGGACGAGTGGGCCTGGGCGGAACTGGTGGTGATCTCCGGGATGATCGTGCAGAAGGCCGACATGGCCGAGCAGATCGCCCGGGCCAAGGCCCGCGGGCTTCCGGTGGCGGTGGGGGGCCCCTTCGCCAGCTCCACCCCCGATGCCCCGGAACTGGACGGGGCCGACTTCAAGGTGCTTGACGAGGGGGAGATCACCCTGCCGCTGTTCGTGGAGGCGCTGGAGCGGGGCGAGACCAGCGGCCGCTTCACCGCCGGCGGCGAAAAGCCCGATGTGACCTCCACCCCGGTGCCGCGCTACGACCTGCTCGAGCTGGACGCCTACTCGGAGATGTCGGTGCAGTTCTCGCGGGGCTGCCCGTTCAACTGCGAGTTCTGCGACATCATCGTGCTCTACGGGCGCAAGCCCCGCACCAAGACCCCCGAGCAGCTGGTCGCTGAACTGCAGCGCCTCTACGACCTGGGCTGGCGCCGCTCGGTGTTTCTGGTGGACGACAACTTCATCGGCAACAAGCGCAACGTGAAGCTGCTGCTGCCGGCCCTGCGCCAGTGGCAGATCGACCACGGCTATCCCTTCAGCTTCGCCACCGAGGCCTCGGTGGATCTGGCCGCCGATCAGGAGCTGATGGACCTGATGACGGAGTGCCGCTTCGAGAGCGTGTTCCTCGGCATTGAAACGCCCGACGCCGCCAGCCTGGAAACGGCCCGCAAACTGCAGAACACCCGCACCTCCCTGGAGGAATCGGTGGAAAAGATCACCGCCAGCGGCCTGCGGGTGATGGCGGGCTTCATCATCGGCTTCGACGGCGAGCAGCGCGGCGCCGGCAACCGGATCGTGGAGTTCGTGACCCGCACCGGCATCCCCCACGCGATGATGGGCATGCTGCAGGCCCTGCCCAACACCGCGATGTGGACGCGGCTGGAGCAGGAGGGGCGCCTGATCCAGGACAGCGCCGCCGCCAAGGGGGTGAACCAGACCAACCTGCTCAACTTCGTGCCCACCCGGCCGATCCAGGACATCGCCACCGAATACATGGAGGCGTTCTCGGCGCTGTATGAACCCCACGCCTACATCGACCGGGTGTACAGCTATTTCCTCAAGCTGCCGCCCCAGCGCTACAAGCAGCTCCTGAAGGAGCACCGAGCGACGACACCCGACACAGCCCCCGGCGATGCCGCCCACCAGACTGGCGAGAAGGGCGGGATCTCCTGGGTTGATCTGCGCGCCCTGGCGATCGTGGTGTGGCGACAGGGCATCAGGCGGAACACCCGCCTGCGCTTCTGGCGGGCCTTGGCGGGTATGGCACGCCACAACCCTGCCCGTTTCAAGGGATTCATCTCGATCCTGGCCCACAGCGAGCACTTCCTCGAGTACCGCCAGATCGTGCGCCGCGAGATCCAGGAGCAGATCGCCGGTCTGCCGGCGGATCCCTCCCATTCGCTGATGGTGGCCCCGCCCCAGATGGTGGCGGGCTAGTCCTGCACGTAATCGGCGCCGGATTCCAACGCCGCCTCGGCCTTCTGCAGCTCCCTGCCCAGGTAGAGGGCATGGTCGAGGCAGCTCACGGGATGGGGGCCTTCCCCTTCGGTGAGAGCCATGCCCAGTTCCTTGGCGCTGCGGCCCCGGTAGGTGGCCAGCGGCTCCCGGGGACCGGCGCCGCGGCAGCTGATCACCTCGCCGGTGTCGGGGTCGGTGGCCAGGCCCCGCTCGTCGATGCCGTTGCCGTAGTGCTCGGCGATCAGCTCGCCGGCCTCGCGGTCCAGCTTGATCAGGAAGTAGCCCGCCGGATCGAGGGCGATGAAGCGCTGGGAGAGCTGCTCGTCGAGCTCACGCCGCTGACTCGGGTCGAAAGGCTGGGGCATGGGGTGGATCGTAGGCAGCGGTGAACGGCAGCTCGGCGTTGATCGCCTCGATCTCGCGCGCCATCTCGGCGTTGGCACCCGGCAGCCAGCCCTGCAGGATGGCGCCGAAACGGCGGTCGCTCCAGCGGTGGAGGCTGACGCGCGGCTGGGCGACGAAGCCGCGGCGGCGCTTGTGGCTGCCGCCGGCGCCGGGATCGAAGTGGCGGATGCCGTTGGCGATCGCCCAGTCGATCGGCGCGTAGTAACACACCTCGAAGTGCAGGCAGTCGATCTCCACGTCGCTGCCCCAGTAGCGGCCCCAGAGGTGGTCGCCGCCGCGCACGCACAGGGACATCGCCACCGGCTCGGCGGGATCCCCCCGATGGGCGCTGAACAGCACCAGATGGCGACGCAGTTCGGGGTCGGTGGCCAGAGCCTCGAAGAACGCCTCGCTCAGATACTTGCTGCCCCACGGGCCCCAGCGGGCGCAGTGCTGCTCGTAGAAGTCGTGCATGCGCCCCACCAGCTCCGGCGCGATCGCCTCGCCCACCAGCGGTTCCACCGCCAGGCCGGCGGCGGCCACCGCCTTGCGCTCGCGCTTGATGTTGCGGCGCTGGTTGGCGTTGAAGCTGGCCAGATAGCCCTGGAAATCGCTGTGGCCGGGGTTGCTCCACTGGCTCTGCTGGTTCACCCAGGCGGCGCAGCCGGCCGTCTCGGCCAGGGGCTGCCAGGCCGGATCCACGTAGAGAAAGTTGCAGCTGAGGATGCCCTGCTCAGCGCAGAAGCGGTCGATCAGCTCCAGCAGCAGGGCGGTGATCGCGGCGGGGTCTTCGCCGGGGGCGATCAGGAAGCGGTAGCCCTGCACCGGGCTCACCGGGCTCATGCCCACCAGCTTGGGGTAGTAGCGCAGCCCCAGCTGACCGGCGAGCTGGGCGAAGCTCTGGTCGAAGACGAACTCGCCGTAGCTGTGCCCCTTGAGATAGAGGGGGGCCACGGCGATCAGCTCACCGCCGCGCCAGAGGCCCAGGTGCAGGGGCTGCCAGCCCTGGCGGGGGGCGATGCTGCCGCTGGCCTCCAGCTGCCGCAGCCAGCGCCAGCGGTAGAAGGGCAGCGCCTGGGGGCCGGCGGCCTCCAGCAGTCCATCCCACGCCGTCTCGGGGATCTCGGCGATGCCCTGGTGCCAGCGGGCTTGGAGCTCAGCCATGGCCGCGGCCAGGGAGGCGCAAAACTAGCGACACCTCCTGTGGGCTTGCCGCCTGTGCCCCTGTCCCGCGCGGTTGCGCTGCTCGCCCTGGTCCTGAGCGGTCCCCTGCTGGCCGCCCCGGCCCGGGCCGGTCTGCTGCGGCCGGTGCTGGAGCTGATGCGTCCCCAGCTGGAGACGCGCATCAGCCGGGCCTGCGTTGATGGCCTGGCGGGGGACGATCCCCAGCTGGCCTCCCAGCTGCAACGGCCCTGCCGCCAGCTCGCCGCCCCCGCCAGCCGCTGCCTGGTGCGGGAGACCGATGCCAGCGGCAAGGGCCTGGCGGTGCTGGGGGAACTGATGCAACAGGAGCTAGGGCCCGAAGGGGAGCGGATCGTCAAGCGCTGCCTCGCCCAGCTTGTGGGTCTGCCGGCGAACAGCCTGGAAGGCGTGTCGCTGCCGCAGCTGGTTCAGCGCTTCGGCGGCTCCAGGCGCGGGCGGCCGGCGGCCGAGGCACGGCGGTAGCGGAGCAGCAGCTCATCGCCGCCCAGAGGGCGATGCTCCAGCAGCTGCCAGTGGCCGGGGCGGAGTGCCGGCGCGGGGGGCAGCCAGCTGTGGGAGCCGCCCAGCAGCAGGGGGCAGAAGGTGAGCTGGAGTTCATCCACCTGATTGGCTGCCAGCAGCTGGCCGGCCAGGTCGGCGCCGCCCAGCAGCACCAGCCGCGTCAGGCCTTCCGCGGCCAGCTCAGCCCGCAGCCGGGACCAGGAGGAAAAGCCCAGCACCCGCTGAAACCCATCGGGCACCGTGGCTGGAGAGGTGGGCGGACGCAGCCACCAGCGCTGGACGGGTTGGCGCCAGAAGGGGAGATCCGCGGGCAGATGGCCGCTGCGGCTGGCCACCAGTGCCAGCGGCTGGGGACTGCGGCCCTGCCGCTGGCGTTCCTCCAGGAGCTCGGGGGCATGGATCAGACAGGTGGTGCCGTGACGGCGCAGCGTCTCCGCTCCGAGCAGGGCGGCATCGGCCCAGGCCAGAGCCTCCTCCAGCACGGCTCGGTCGCCTGTCCCGCCCAGCTGGGCGGGGCCACCGGCGGGCGGCGCCAGGCGCCCGTCCACACTCACGGCGAGCACCAGTCGCAGCCAGCTGCCGCCGGGGGAGGCCTCAGACAGCGGCGAGGGCCTCCAGGGCAGCGGGCCGCATCTCCAGCTGCGGCACCTCGGCGAAGACTTCGGCGGCGTTGTTGGGGCTCTCCTGCAGGCGCACCTTGTGCAGGCGGGCGCCGCTGGCGGCGATCGGGCCGGTGAGCAGGTCGGCGATGTGCAGGGCGATGTTCTCGGCCGTGGGCACGGTGGTGGCGAAGTGCTCCACGTCCTTGTTCAGGAAGGTGTGGTCGAAGGGTTCCACCACGAGGTCGTCGACCAGGCGCTGCAGGACCGCCAGGTCGCAGACCATGCCGGTGCGGGGATCGATGGGCCCGCGCACGGTGACATCGAGCAGATAGTTGTGGCCGTGGCCGTGGGGCCGGGCGCACTTGCCGTAGATGGCCTCGTTCTCGCTCTGGCTGAGCTCGGGGCGGGCCAGGCGGTGCGCTGCGGCGAAATGGGTGCGGATCGACAGGAAGGCTTCCATCGGAGCTGGGCTGGAGAGTGCGGCGTGGGGGCTGGAGGCTGGGGCGCTGGCGAGGGCTGTGGGGGGAGGCAGCAGGTCGACCCAGAGTGTGGGCTGCTCGTAGAGCCGCAGGCCCACGAGGGGAAGCAGCGGCGCCAGGCGGGTCCAGATGGCCTGGCCCAGGGCCTCGGTGGTGGGCAGCCGCCCTTCGGGACGGGAGACGTCGAACTCCGGCCAGACCTCGTTGAGGCAGCGGTAGTCGAGCTGGGCGGTGACCTGGGAGCGGATGGCGTGCTTCACCTCCGAGAGATTGAGCACCATGCCGTCAGGGTCGAGGCCACCGCCCATGGCCACGATCAGCTCGTAGTTGTGGCCATGGCCGGGAGCGAGGCTACAGGCCCCGAAGCAGGCCTGGTTCTCCTCGGCACTGAGCTCGGGCAGCCAGTAGCGGTGGCTGGCGCTGAAGGTGGCGCGACGGGTGATCACGCAGGGGCGCCCCTGGCCGTGGGCACGGCGGTGTTCCCCGGACGGGCTGACGGGAAGGTCGCCGGCGGGCGCGCCTGGGGAGGCGGCCGGAGTTGAGACTGAGGCGGGGTCGGGGGCCGTGACGCTGGCCGGCATGACCTGGACTCCGTGGCCCTACATCCTAGAAACGGGAACCGTTCCGCCGCCGCACCGGCCATGGCCGTGCCCACCCACCACGACCTGGCCCGGCGCCTGCAGGGCCTCAACGTGTACCTGGTGGGGATGATGGGAGCCGGCAAGAGTTCGGTGGGACGCCCCCTGGCCGATGCCCTCGGCTATCGCTTCGTGGATGCCGACGCCGTGCTGGAGAGCGCGGCGGGTCGCCCGATCCCGGACATCTTCGCCAGCGATGGGGAAGCCGGGTTCCGGCAGCTGGAGACAGCGGTGCTGGCCCAGATCAGCGCCTGGCACTCCCTGGTGGTGGCCACCGGCGGCGGTGTCGTGACACGGCCGGAGAACTGGGGCCATCTGCGCCAGGGGGTGGTGGTGTGGCTCGATGCCAAGCCGGAGCTGTTGCTGGCACGGCTGCGCCAGGATCCAACCGAGCGGCCGCTGCTGCACAGCGCCGACCCGGAAGCACGCCTGCAGGCCCTGCTGAACGACCGGCTGCCGCTCTACGCGCTGGCCGACCTGCGCATCGCCCAGGAGCGGGATCGCCCCCAACAGGTGGCTGAGCGCGTGCTGGAGGGCCTGCCGGGCATCCTGCGCCAGCGCCCACAGCAGCCCGACGCACCCGTGCAACTGGAGGATGCCGATGGTCGCATCACCCGGTCACTGAACTGACCGGTCCTCCTGACCGGGCTACCTGAACGGCCCTCAGGCCTGTCCCGGTGGCTCCAGGCGCACCGCGAACCACTGGACACTGCGGCCGGGCTCCAGTTCGAGCTGGCAGGCGGTTTCCAGCAACCTTGCGGCCTGGTCAGCCCGGGACGGCAGCCCGCTCAGATCGGCGGGCACCTCCGCCATCACGGAGAGGTGGTGCTCCAGCCAGCCCAGGGTTTCGGCGGCGGTGAGGATGCGCTCGCCACCGGCGGGCTCCAGCACCACGTAGTGGTCGAGTTCCCGGATCAGGGGGTCGGACATGACAAGCGCACAGCCGCCCCCATCGTGGCGGGTCGCGGCGGCTCAGCCGCGACCCAGCTGATCCAGCACCCGGTCGCGCCAGCCGAACAGGGGCTCAAGCAGGGGATTGTCGGCGATGCCGCTCACGCCCCGGCCCGCCAGCGGGGCGCCGCTGCTGGCCGGGAACCGGAGCAGGGAGAGCTGGGCCACCACCGCCAGATCGGCGAGGCTGAGCTGATCAGCCACCAGATAGGAGCGGGCGGCGGTGAGCACCGCCAGCTGCTCGAGGCTGCTCTGCAGCTGGCGTCGCTGCTGCTGCCCCACCACGCCGCCGATCACCTCACCCATGCCGCCCACCATGCCGCCGGGCAGCCCCGACACCAGCTGCCGCAGCGGCGTGGGGGTGGCCTCCGGCAGCAGGCCGGCACGCAGCACCGGATCGGTGACGGCGGCCTGCAGCAGGGCCAGGCGGCAGCCCTGGGCCAGCGCCGTGTCAGCCCAGTCCTCCAGCAGCAGCACCCTCGCCTTCTCGGCCGGATCCGAGGGCAGCAGGGGGGGCAGCGGATGACGGGATTCCAGATGCAGGGCGATGGCGGTGGAATCGGGGATCACATCCGCGCCGTCCACCAGCACCGGCACCTGGCGCTGGCCGGAGAGCCGGAACAGCTCGAGCTGGCCCAGACCCGGGGTGACTTCCACCACCGTGTAGTCGAGACCCTTGGCCGCCAGAACCAGTCGCACCTTCTCGCAGAAGGCCGAATGGCGGAACTGGTGCAGCTGCATGCCTCAGGCCTGGGTGCCAGGCGGCAGAGTAGCCAGCGCGAGGAGATGCCATGAGGGAGTTCTTCCTGAACGTGACGCGGTACCCGCGCTACCTGGTCGCCCTGGGACTCGGTGTGGCCAATTCGGTGCTGGAGCCCCTGACCGCCCGGGCCCGCAATCCGGTCACGGCCGTGGCCCTGATCGGTGCGGCCGTGAGCGGACTGCTGAGTGTGGGACTGATCCTGCGTGCGATGGTGAGCACTGAACCACTGGCGTAGCCATGGCACAGGGCCGCAGGGTGGAGCGGGTGGCCTCGCTGATCCGTCGCGAGGTGAGCGAACTGCTCCGGGAAGGCATCCGCGACGAGCGGGTGGGTCAGGGGCTGGTGAGCGTGACCACGGTGGAGGTGGCGGGGGATCTGCAGCACTGCCGCATCTTCGTGAGCGTGTTCGGCTCTGAGAGCGACCGCCAGCAGGCCATGGCCGGACTGAAGGCGGCCACACCCTTCGTGAAGGGGGAACTGGGACGGCGCCTGCAGCTGCGCCGCACCCCGGAGGTCGTGTTCGTGCTCGACCGCGGCATCGAGCGGGGCAGCTCGGTACTGAGCCTGCTCAACCAGCTGGAGCAGGAGCGCGGCCTCAGGGCTGAACCGCCCGAGGCCGGCGAACCGGACGCCGGGCCATGACGAGCGGGGCTGCCGCGCGGGCCGACGCGGCTCTCAGCGACGGTTCTCTGCGGCGGCTGATCGCCGAGCTGATCGTGGTGCGGGCCAGCGGCCACCTCAGCGACGGGCAGCGCCGCTATCCCCGCTGGGAACTCACCAACCGCGACCTGCAGCATCTGCTTCAGGAAGGCGTGGGCGGCGTGATCCTGCTGGGCGGCAGCGCCCCCGAACTGGCCCTGCGCACCCGCCAGCTGCAGACCTGGGCCGGCCGGACGCTGCTGCTCTGCGCCGATGTGGAAGAGGGGGTGGGTCAGCGCTTCGAGGGCGCCAGCTGGCTGGTGCCGCCCCTGGCCCTGGGCCGCCTGCACGGGCGGGCGCCCCAGCGGGCTCTGGCCCTGGCGGAGGCCTACGGCCGCTGCACCGCCCGCGACGCCCGCGCCGTGGGACTGAACTGGGTGCTGGGGCCGGTGTGCGACGTCAACAACAATCCCGCCAATCCGGTGATCAACGTGCGGGCCTGGGGAGAGGATCCGGCCACAGCCGGTGCCCTGGCAGCCGCCTTCATCCGCGGGCTGCAGGCGAAGGGGGTGCTGGGCTGCGCCAAGCATTTCCCCGGCCACGGCGACACCAGCGGCGACTCGCACCTGGAGCTGCCGCTGCTCGGCCACGACAGGGCGCGGCTGGAGGCGGTGGAACTGCCGCCGTTCCGCAGCGCCATCGCCGCCGGCGTGGCGGCGGTGATGACCGCCCACCTGAGCCTGCCGGCCCTCGACCCGCAGCGGCCCGCCACCCTCTCGCCGCTGGTGCTCACCGGCCTGCTGCGGGGTGAGCTGGGTTTCGACGGCCTGGTGGTGACCGATGCCCTGGTGATGGAGGCCATCGCCGCCCACCACGGGGCCGGGGAAGCGACGGTGCTGGCGCTGGAGGCCGGAGCCGACCTGGTGCTCATGCCCGCCGACGCCCACGCGGCGATCACGGCCATCGCCGCCGCCGTGGCCAGCGGCCGGCTCAGCCGGGAGCGTCTGGAGGCCAGCGCTCGCCGGCGCCGCACCGCCCTGGCCAGCCTGCCCGAACAGGGGCGGACGGAAGCGGACCCCTGGCAGGCGACCTCGCCGGATTTGGAGCTGGGCCGGGAACTGGTGGTGGCGACGCTGGAGGCCCGGGGTCGTGTGCGGCCTCTGCCGGCGGGCGACGCGGGGGTGAACCTGATCCGCGTCGATCAGGCCCTGCATGCCCCATTTCTGCCCGCCACGGCGCCTGCCCTGAGCGCGGCTGCCGCCGCCGGATTCAGGCCCTGTCTGCTGGCGGGGGACACCGCCTCGCTGTGGAGCGGGGATACCGAAGCTCCCCTGCACCTGGAGCGACTGGCCGAGGGGCCGGTGCTGGTGCAGCTGTTCGTGCGCGGCAACCCGTTCCGGGGGCACGCGGCCGACCAGGAACCCTGGCCGGCCGCGCTGCGGCAGCTGCTGCGCGCGGGCCGGCTGGCGGGGCTGGCGGTGTACGGCAGCCCCTACCTCTGGCAGCAGCTGCTGCCTGTGCTGCCGCCGGAGGTGCCGGCCGCCTACAGCCCGGGCCAGATGCCCCTGGCCCAGCACGCGGTGCTGACGGCTCTGGGGGTGGAGCGGAGCGATCGCGGCGGATTCACCGACTGAGCCGCTCCTGCCGTGACCCCAGCCCGATGAGCCGAGCCCGATGAGCCGAGCCCGATGACGCTGAGCCCGATGACGCTGAGTCTGTCAATGATCGTGCGCGACGAGGCGCAGCGGCTGGAGCGCTGCCTGGCCTCGGTGGCGGGCTTCGTCGATGAGATGGTGCTGGTGGACACCGGCTCCAGCGACGACACGGTGGCGATCGCGGAGCGCTGCGGCGCCGTGGTGCACCACCTCCCCTGGCCCGGGGACTTCGCTCCGGCCCGCAACGCGGCCCTGCGCCACCTGCGCGGCGACTGGGTGCTGGTGCTGGACGCCGACGAGCAGCTGCGGGCCGAGGCCCGAGAGCCGCTGCGCCGGCTGATGGCCGAACCCGATCTTCTGCTGGTGAACCTGCTGCGCTTCGAGCGGGGTGCCCGCCAGTCGCCCTACTCGAGCGTCAGCCGGCTGTTCCGCCGCCATCCAGCCATCCGCTGGAGCCGGCCGTACCACGCGATGGTGGACGACAGCGTGCTGGAGCTGCTGGGGCGGGAACCGCAGTGGCGCATCGCCGACTGCGGCGAGCCGGCCCTGGTGCACGACGGCTACCGCCCGGAGCTGCTGGCTGCCGGCGACAAGGCGCGCCGGCTGCGCCAGGCGATGGAGGCCGAACTGGAGCGGTGTCCGGGCGATCCCTACGCCTGCGCCAAGCTGGGCAGCCTGGAGGTGAGCGAGGGGCGGCGCGACCGCGGCATCCGCCTGCTCGAGCAGGGGCTGGCGCACTGCCCGGCGTCCGCGTCAGCCGAACGCTACGAGCTGCTGCTGCATCTGGCCATCGCCATGGCCCCCCACGAGCCCCGGCGGGCCATGGCGCTCTACCGCGAGGCGCTGGCCCTGCCGCTGGCTGCACGGGTGAGCCTGGGAGCGCGGCTCAACCTCGCAGGCCTGCTGGTGGAGGCGTCGACGGCAGGCGCCGATGCCATCAGCAGCCGGGCTTCGCTGGCGGATGCGGCCCGGCTCTGCCGTGAGGCCACCGCCGCAGCTCCGGAGCTGGGCCTGGCCTGGGCACGCCTGGGCCAGGTGGAACGGCAGCGGGGGAACCTGCCGGCCGCGGTGATGGCCTACCGGCAGGCCATCGGCCTCGACCCGGCCCAGGCCGACTGGCACCAGAACCTCGCCGCCGCCCAGTTGCTGAGCGGCGACATCGCCGCTGCCCGCAGCGGCTTCCGGCAGACCCTCCTCCTGCTGGAGCAGCAGGGGCAGCAGGCGGCGGCCGAGGATCTGCGCCGGCGGCTGCGGCCGCTGGTGACTCTCGACGACTGAGGCGCCCCCTCCACTCCGACGGCATGGATCCGAACCCCGATCTCCCCCTGACACCGCCCGAGACACCTGAGCCCAGCCGCCCACCGCTGGCGGGCCGCCGGGTGGCCGTGACCCGTGCCGAGACCCAGCTGGGGGCGGCCCGGCAGCTGTTCGAAGCGGCCGGGGCCAGCGTGGTGGACCTGCCGGCCCTGGTGGTCACGCCACCGGATTCCTGGGGGCCCCTCGATGACGCCCTGGCCGAACTGGAGGACTTCCACTGGCTGGTGTTCTCCAGCAGCAACGGCGTGGAGGCCCTGGACGAGAGGTTGCGCCGCCAGGGGCGCAGCCTCTCGCACCTGCCGGCCGGCCTGAGGATCGCCGCGGTGGGCCGCAAGACCGCGGCACGCCTCGAGGAGCTGGGGGCACCGGCGGACTTCGTGCCCCCCGCCTTCGTGGCCGACAGCCTGCTGGAGCATTTCCCGGTTTCGGGCTGGGGACTGCGGCTGCTGATCCCGCGGGTGCAGAGCGGCGGGCGTTCCGTGCTGGCCGAGGCCTTCGCGGCGGCCGGTGCCCGGGTGGTGGAGGTGCCGGCCTACGAGACCCGCTGCCCGGCGGGGCTGCCCAGCGCGGCGCTGGCGGCCCTGCACCAGGAGCGGCTGGATGCGATCACCTTCAGCAGCGGCAAGACCGTGAGCCACACGGCGCGGCTGCTGGAGGAGGCCTTCGGCGACAGCTGGCAGGATCGACTGAACGCGGTGGCGATCGTGTCGATCGGGCCGCAGACGAGCGAACGCTGCCGCACCACCCTGGGCCGTGTGGATGCCGAAGCGGAGCCCCACGACCTGGAGGGGCTCGTCCAGGCCTGCGTTCAGGCTCTGGACGGGCGTCCGCTCAGAGCTCGGCCGTGACCGTCTGACTGCCCTGGCGGAGGACCAGGCGGCCCCGGTCGACATCGATCGACGACACCACCCAGCCCGCGGGCAGCAGATCGGTGCTGCTGCCACCGCGTTCGCCGATGCCCACTGCACCGCTGCTGGGGCCGAACTGCACCATGGCCTGGGGCGACGAACCGACGCGGATCACCCCGCTGAACTGGAAGCCGGGAGGCAGCTGAAGGGGCGCCGGACGGGCAGGGGCAGGGGCGGCGGTTCCACCAGGCCCGGTCGCGCCGGCGGGTCGGGCGGCCACGACCGGACGGTCGGAGGCGAAGGGGTCGCTGCGACCGATCGGATTGGCTGCCAGCACCTGGTTGGTGGAGGGCAGCGGGGTGAAGCCGGCCACCTCGGCGCGCACCGGCGGGGCGGCCTGATCAGGCTTGGCCGCCGCCGGAGCCGGCGGCTCGGGGAGCTCCGCCTCCGGGGGTTTGCCGCCGGAGCAGGCGGCCAGCAGCAGGCTGCTGCCGGACAGGGCGGCGAGCAGGGCGGAGGTGATGGGGTGGATCGGCGACATCGGAGCGTCAGCGGTTGCGGTGTTCGACCAGATCCCGGAAGCGGTCGAGATTGGCCTGCAGTTCCCTGGTGACCATGCCCCCCAGGATGCTGGGTTCCATCAGCGGTGCCAAGACCCCGGGCAATTCGTAGCTCACCGAGAGCCGCACGGCGGTGCTGCCGTCGGGCTGGGGATAGAAGCGCACAGCCCCCCGGGTGGGCAGGCCGCCCACCGATTCCCAGTGCAGCTGCTGGGCCTCGACCCGCTGGGTGATGCGGGCCTTCCAGTGGAAGCGGAACCCCTGAGCCGCCAGGGTCCAGTCGGTGAGATCGGGGTCACCGGACACGGTCTCGACCGACTCGATCCAACGCATCCAGCGCGGCATCGCCTCCAGATCGCTCCACACGGCCCAGACCTGATCCACGGGGGCCTGGACCATGGTGGTGACGCTGTGCTCGAGCCATCGGCCCATGCGGTTCTCCTCGGGGGGCGGATCTGGGGGCCTGGAAACGGGGTGGGCGGAAATCAGGCCGCAGCGGCGGCCTCGACGGCGGTGTTGCTGGCCAGGGTCACCGGCCGGTCCAGGATCGCAGCGGCGGCAAGCCTGCCACTCATGGTGGCCCCCTCCATCGAGTCGATGTAGTCCTGACGGGTATAGCTGCCGGCCAGGAAGAAGTTGGCCACCGGTGTGCGCTGCTCGGGCCGGTAGGGCTCCATGCCGGGCGCCTCGCGGTAGAGGGACTGGGCCAGCTTCACCACGTTGCTCCACACCAGGGTCAGGCCCGCGGCCGAGGGGAACAGGGACCGCACCTGGGCATCGGTG
The DNA here is from genome assembly GCF_024346135.1 of Cyanobium sp. CH-040. Lineage (GTDB taxonomy): Bacteria > Cyanobacteriota > Cyanobacteriia > PCC-6307 > Cyanobiaceae > NIES-981. The sequence goes on from NZ_JAGQCJ010000020.1 coordinate 25,425, forward strand.
TGGGCGACGATCTCCTCGGTTTTTTTGGGGATCCAGGGGTCACCGGGGGTGAGCACGCACTGCAGCAGCGAGCCCAGCCCCTGCCTGCGGTAGTCGGCGGGGCTGGCCAGGGCCAGATCGGCGAAGCAGCTGAAGTCGGCGTCGGCGGTGTAGAGCAGGTTGTCGAGGCCGGCGGGCCGATCCAGATCGGCGCGGGCCGCAGCGGCAGCGGGGCTGTCGCCCAGCTCGGTGACCCAGCCGTCGTAGCGCAACTGCACCGTGGCCACCGGCACGGCCTCGAGCCTGTAGATGTTCTCGAACAGGGGCCAGCGGCGCCAGGCCGCCGGGATCATCCGCTGGATGCCCGGCACATCACAGGCGGCCAGATAGGTGTCGGCCTGCACGCTGATCTCCCCCTCGGGGGTGCCGAGATTCAGGCCGCTCACCCGGGTGGCGGGCTGACCATCGGCACCGGGGGCGCCCTCCTCGAACAGCACTTCGCTGACGCGGTGGCGCAGGTGCAGCCTGCCGCCGCGTTGGGTGATGTAGTTGAGGATCGGGCCGGTGAGCCAGCGGTGCGGCGAACCCTTGAGCAGGTTGAGCTTGGAGGCCTCGGTTTTGGCCGCGAACATCATGAAGATGGTCAGCATGCAGCGGGCGGAGATCGCCTCGCAGTCGATGAAGCCGAGGGCGTAGGCGATCGGGTTCCACATCCGCTCGATGCTGCGGGGGCTGCCGCCGTGGCCCAGGAACCACTGCTGGAAGCTGATGCGGTCGAGGTCGCGGATCACCTTCATGGCGCCCTCGTAGTCCACCAGGCCACGCACGATCGGACTGGTGCCCAGGGCCAGGGCGTTGCGCAGCTTGTCGATCCAGTCGAGCTGGGGCGTGGTGAAGAAGGCCTTGAGACCGTTGAAGGGTGCGCCGACGGGGAAACGGAAGTCGAGATCGCGCAGATCGCCGCCCCGGTTCACGAACAGGTGCGTGTGCTCCTTGGGCAGCAGGTTCTCGATCGCCCCCACCTTGCGCATCAGGGCGAAGAGGTTGGCGTAGTTGAAGAAGAACACGTGCAACCCCATCTCGATGTGGTTGCCGTCCGGGTCCTCCCAGCTGCCCACCTTGCCGCCCATGAACGGCCGGGCCTCGTAGAGGTCCACCTCATGGCCGGCGTCCACCAGATCCACGGCGGCCGACAGACCGGCCAGTCCAGCCCCGATGATGGCGACGCGCACCCGCTCGATCCACGAACAATGGGCCGACTCTATGGAGCGGGACCCTGACGGAGTGGCCGCCTGCCTAGCATCGGCACCACCACGACCCCACGCCGCAGGCGCGACCGCCATGAGCACCGACCTGGCGACCCAACCGCCCTCCGCTCAGCCCTCCGCTCAGCCCGCTGCCACCCACACCGCCAGGGACGGCAGGGGCATCCTGATCACCGAGCCGGCGATGAGGCAGCTCGCCGCCCTGGTGCAGCAGCAGGGTGCCGGCAAGGTGCTGCGGGTGGGCGTGCGCTCTGGCGGGTGCAGCGGCATGAGCTACACCATGGACTTCGTGGACGCCGGCGAGATCCGCGACGACGACGAGCGCTACACCTACGAGCCCGCCGACTGCCCCAGCTTCGAGGTGGTGTGCGACCCCAAGAGCCTCCTCTACATCTACGGGATGCAGCTGGACTTCTCCAGTGCCCTGATCGGCGGCGGCTTCAACTTCTCCAACCCCAACGCCACCCAGACCTGCGGCTGCGGCAGCTCGTTCGCGGTCTGAGCCAGGCGGCCTGCGGCAGCCGGCATGGGAATCTGAAGCCTGCGATCGCGCATCCCCGTCATGACGGCCAGCTCCGCGGACTCCCCGTTCGACCAGGCCATCGCCCGCTACAACGCCGGGGAGGATCCCGCGACCCTGATTCCCGAGTTCGTGGCGATCACCCAGCAGGCACCGCGCCAGTCCGCCGGCTGGACCTGCCTGGCCTGGCTGCAGTTGCTGGCCGACCATCCCCTGGACGCCCTGCGCTCGGCGCGCACCGCCGTGAAGCTCAACCCCCAGGATCCCCAGGCGCGCATCAACCTCAGCCTGGCGATGCTGGAGACGGGCGCCAAGGGGGTGCGGGAACACATCGAGATCGTGCAGCGGGTGATGGCGATCGCACCCGAGCTGGCCAGCGAACTGCAGGAGTCGATCAGCGACGGCCTGCAGCGCAAGCCGGGCTGGACCGCCATGGAGAAGGTGCGCACCTGGCTGACCAGCTGAGCCCACCTGCCCGGCGGATCCCCGCCCGTGTGCTGCTGCTGAGCAATGGCCACGGAGAGGACCTCAGCGGTGCCCTGATCGGCTCCTGCCTGCAGCGACAGGGGGTGCTGGTGACGGCCCTGCCCCTGGTGGGCCATGGCGAGCCCTACCGGCGCCGGGGCATCCCGGTGCTGGGCCGCACCCGCTCCTTCAGCACCGGCGGCCTGGGTTTCACCAGCCTGGCCGGCCAGATGCGTGAACTGCTGGAGGGCCAGACGCTGCACGTGATCCTGCAGCTGGCGCGGCTGCGGCCCCGCAGCCGTGCCTACGACCTGGTGGTGGCGGTGGGCGATCTGGTGGCCGTGCTGGGCTGCTGGCTGTCGGGCCGGCCGGCGGCGGTGTACCTGGTGGCCTATTCCAGCCACTACGAAGGGCGCCTGCGGCTGCCCTGGCCCTGCGGCTGGCTGCTGCGGCGCCGGCGGATCCGGGCGATCTGGAGCCGCGACCGCCTCACCGCCGCCGATCTCAGCGCCCAGCTGGACCGGAGCGTGACGTTCCTCGGCAACCCCTTCCTGGACGCGGCGCTGGATCTCTCGCCGGGCCGCCAGGCCGGCGCCGATGCCGCCCCGCAGCACCTGCTGCTGCTGCCCGGCAGCCGGCTGCCGGAGGCAGCGCACAACCTGGCGCTGATGCTGCAGCTGCTGCCGCGGCTGGCCGTCCGGCTCGCCCAGCCGCAGCAGTTGCGCGTCAGCGCCGCCCTGGTGGGCGGTCTGCAAGCGGAGGCCATTCAGAGGCTGGCGCAGCCCCTGGGCTGGCAGGCAGGCTCGGCGGGAGCCAGAGCGGGAGCCACGGTGCTGGAGCATCGCTGCGGCCTCACGGTGGAGCTGGTGTGGTCAGGCTTCCCGCAGGAGCTGGCGGCGGCGGATCTGGTGCTGGCCATGGCGGGCACGGCCACCGAGCAGGCCGTGGGGCTGGGCAAACCGGTGCTGCAGCTGGCGGGCCGCGGCCCCCAGTTCACCGCCGGCTTCGCCGAAGCCCAGCGGCGCCTGCTGGGGCCCGGGGTGGTGTGCGCCGCCGGCGAGCCGGGCAGCCCGGCCTGTCTGGAGGCCACGGCGGAGCGGGCGGCGGAGCTGCTGCAGGATCTGGCCGACCCCGTGCGGAGCGCGGCGCTGCGCCGCGAGCTCAACGGCGCGGCCGCCGAACGGATCGGTGCCGTGGGCGGCAGCGCACGCCTGGCGGCGGCGATCATGGAGCTGCTCGGCCGCGGCAGCGCGGCCGCCTGAAGCGAACCCGCAAGTGCCATGGCCGACACGCCGCCGATGCCGATGCTGCAGCGCCTCAGGGCCTGGCTGGACCTCCTGCTGGTGGCCGACGTGTTCCTGGTGATCGCCGGCGCCGTGTGGTTCGGCGTGGCGGTGGTCTGCCACAGCCGCCACGTGGAGGCGCCGCTGGAGCTGTTCGAGCGGCTGTGGGAACCCCTGTTCACCCCCGCCATCAGCGTGCTGATGGCGGCGGCGGTGATCAGTGGCCTGCTGGGCTGGTGGCAGCGGCGAGGGCAGCGCTGAGGTTCCCGTAGTGAAACGGGAAGCCCTGGTGCTGCAGGCGCTCGGGCAGCACCCGCTGGCCCTCCAGCACCACCTGGGCGCCATCGCCGAGCAGCAGCTGGAGCACGGGCCCCGGCACCGGCAGCAGGCTGGGGCGGCCGACCGCCCGGCCGAGGGCGGCGGCGAAGTCGGCCATCGTCACAGGCTCCGGGGCGACGGCGTTGTAGGTGCCGCGGAAGTGTTCGTCCTCCAGGGCGGCCGCGATCAGCCGGCACAGGTCGTGGCGATGGATCCAGCTCATCCACTGGCGCCCGCTGCCCACCGGCCCCCCGAAGCCCAGCCGGAACACCGGCAGCATCCGACCCAGCGCGCCCCCGTCCGGACCCAGCACGATGCCGATGCGCAGGATCGCCAGGCGTGTGCCGGAGGGGCAGCCCGCGGCTGCGGCCTCCCAGCGGGTGCAGATCTCGGCGAGATAGTCGTCGCCCGCCGGGCTGGCCTCGGTGAAGCGGCCCTCGGCGCTGGTGCCGTAGTAGCCCACCGCCGATCCGTTCACCAGCACCGCCGGTGGGCTCTCCAGACGCTGCATGGCCCGCACCAGGTGCTCGGTGGTGGCCACCCGGCTGGTCATCAGCAGCGCACGGTGGGCGGGGGTCCAGCGCTTCTCGGCGATCGGCTCGCCGGCCAGGTTCACCACCCCCTCGGCGCTGGCGATGGCCTGCTGCAGGCCATCCTGATCCCAGCTGGCCTCCTGGCTGGGATCGAGCTGGAGGCAGGCCAGCCGGTTGCCCACCAGCTGAGGGAAGGGTTGGGACTGCCGGCTCACCAGGGTGAGGCTGTGGCCAAGCTCGAGCAGGAAGGGCACCAGCTCCCGGCCCACGAACCCCGAACAGCCCAGCAGCAGCAGTCGCACGCCTCGATCTCCCCTTGCTGGGGGGAGGCTAGGCCGGCTGGGTGAGCCTCATGCGGGGGCTGGACGGCTCCGGGCGGGCCCTAGCCTGGTCGCACGCCGCCGCGCCGCCAGCGTCCCGCCACCCATGGCCGACCTCCCCGCCGACCTGCCCAAGACTGCCGAGCCCGCTGAGCCTGCGGCGACCCCGGTCAGAGCGGCCCTCAAGAAAGGCGCGCTGGTGCGGGTGAACCGGCAGGCCTACACGAGCAGCCTCGAGGCCGCCGCCAGCGACAGTGAGGCGCCCGATTACATCTTCGACGGGCCCGGTGAAATCCTGGCCTTGAAGGGGGACTACGCCCAGCTGCGCTGGCGTCGACCGGTGCCGGACGTGTGGCTGCGGCTGGACCAGCTGGAAGCCTTCGCAGGCTGAAGCGCTGCCTGCCGCCATCCCCTGCGGCCTTCAGCGCTGCAGCTGCCGCCGGTTCTCCTGCAGCTCCCGGCGGCGCTGGCGGGCCTGCCGCAGCAGTTCGCGGCCGTCCCGGAGGTAGGAGTCCACATAGCCCATGGTGTAGCGCTCGAGATCCAGCAGAGCGTCCTTCACCAGGCTCAGGCAGTGGTAGAGGTCGAGGCTGAAGCCCTGCAGGCCCGCGGGACAAGGCTGCGAGCGGTACAGCGTCTCCACGCGGCCGAGACGGGCCTGGCTCTGCTGCAGAAAGGTGCAGAAGGTGTCCATCACCGCATCGTCGTAGGGATCGGCGGCCAGAGCCCGCAGCTGGGCCGGGAAGGCATTCACCACCTCGCCGAGCAGGCGGTCGATGGGGGCGTGGACCTGGCGCAGCCAGGTGGCTCTCTCCTCCTCCTGGGCCGTCGCCGCGGCCGGGGCAGCCGCCGCGGCTGTTGCGGATGCCGCGGGTGATGGGGGGGCAGCCGCCCGGCGTTGACCCCGGCCTGCCTGATGGTGGTCGTAGCGCCGCCGGCGGTCTTGATCACCCAGCACTTCCCAGGCTGCGTTCAGGGCCAGGATCGTGGTGTCGTCGCCGCCGGCGTCGGGGTGGTGCTGCTTCACCAGGCTGCGGTAGGCGGCCTTGATCTCCTCACCGCTGGCCTGCGGCGACACGCCCAGCACCCGATAGGGGTCGACGGCAGCGGCAGGGGAGGTGAAGCGGCTCAAGGCGTGGCGGCAGTGGCGGCCTGCCGCTCACGCTAGGGGACAAGGGAGGGGCGACCGGCAGGGGACCTGGCCGGGACTGCGCGGCAGTGAAGAGAAGCGGCAGCCATGAAAAAACCCCGGCCGGTGGCCGGGGGCGGAGGGAGGACGACAACGAGGAAGTGTGTGCCGAAAGGTGTGAGAAGAGGAAAGCCGGAAAGGACCCGGAGGTGTGTGTGAGGAATCCGGACCCGATCCCGCGTGGATCAGAACTTGAAGGTGGTCTTGAGGAGACCGCCGAAGGTGTCGTCGACACCGGAGTTCTCGAGCCAGAAGAAGGCGGGGGTCACGCTGATGTTGTCGGTGACCTGCCACTTGTACCAGAGCTCAACGCCCAGGTTCTCCTGGCCGCTGCCACCGCTGTTGCTGTCAACCCAGAGGCTGGCGGTGCAGATGGCTCGGGCACAGTTGCCACGGCCGACCTGGCCCACACTGCCGATGGCGGCGCCGAGGGCGTTGCCCTGCATGAAGGCGTCAGCCCACTGCAGGCCCACCATCCAGCTCCAGGCTTCATCCACGGGCCCGCTGCTGACATCGGAGTAACCGAAGCCAGCGCTGATCGAGGGAGCCCAGGCAGCGGTGAAGGGCGACCAGTAGGCGCTCAGACCGATGTTGTTGCTCTCACTCAGGCCGAGGAAGTCGAAGTCGGCGTAGGTGTAGGCGAAGGCCGCACCCCAGTTCTCGCCGGCATAGCCCACCTGAGCGGTGACGGTGAAGTCTTCACCAGCGCCGATCGAGGAGTTCGAGGCGGCACCGCCGCCCTGGCCGTCGAAGGAGACGTAGTTGAGGCTGGCATTGAAGCCACCCTCAGGGGCCTTGTACATGATGCCGACACCGGCACCCAGGTTCAGGTTGTAGGCGGCCTGCGCACCGGCGTAGGTGAACAGGTCGAGGATGGTGTCAGCCGGATAGGCGGTGGGCCACATGGCGAGCATGTCGTCCTGCCGCACCTTGGCACCCACGGTGGCGGTCCAGGCCTCGCCGATGGGGAACTGGTAGAAGAGACGGTTGATCTCGACGGAATCAGCACCGGAAGCGCCCTCGAAGGCGACTTCCATCAGGGTGTTGCCGTTGCCGAACACCGAATCACCGAAGTTGCCGGCCCGCAGGGTGGTGCGCAGCAGGTCCTTGCCGGTGAAGCTGGTGTCGAAGTTCAGGCGAACGTCGTAGTTCACCGTGACTTCCTGGCCGAAGCCGGTGTTGCCGGCGCCGCCCACCACCATGGTGGCGATACCGTTCAGCTTGGTGGTGGTGGAGAACTGGTTGGCCTCCAGCTCACCCACCTTGGCCTCGAGGCCGTCGACGCGGCCCTTGAGCACGGCCAGTTCCTTCTCGAACTCGGCCATCAGGCGCTTGAGCTCGTCGGTCACCTCGGTGACGCGGTCGAGACAGGCATTCAGGAGAGCGGCCGCCTCGAAGCGGGTCATGGCCCGCTGGCCCTTGTAGGTGCCGTCGGGGTAGCCGGCCACGCAGCCGTAGCGCTCGATCAGGTTGGAGAGCGCCTGGTAGGCCCAGTCGGTGGGCCGCACGTCGGAGAACTGGGAGATGCTGGTGACTTGCTCCTCGGAGGCGTACTGGTTGACGCCGTCCAGGTTGACCTCAGCAGCGGTAGCGGCCATGGGGGCCAGCAGACCGAGCGCCGCGGGAGCAACCAGCAGTTGCTGGAAGAGTTTCATGGAGTGTTCCTCACACAGAAGGCGCAATGCGCCGACCACAGTGTGCGGCCTTGCCCCGCTGGTCACCACCCCCCCTGTGACAGAGAGCACAATGACCCCTGGCGGGTGCCCCCTGATTGGGGTTGGAAGGGTGTGGTTGGAAAACGATGCCCCCGGCGTCCCTGAACGGGGCACCGGGGGCTCTCGCCGGGTCCGCATGGGCCGCGGAACCGTTTGATCAGGGTTCAGGCGCCGTAATCAGCCGGCGTTCTCCGCGATCAGCAGACCCTTGGTGAAACAACTGGAACTCACGGGCACCTCCTCCGTTGGGGATAGGGTCAGCCGGCGACGCGTTCGGCGGCGGCCCGGAACGGGGTTCCTGAGGCCCCAGCCACGCCACTGCTGACAGGACCCCGGGATCCTAGGGCTGTCGAAATCCCGCGCGCGAGCTGCAGCCCGGGCACCGGCGACGCCGCCGGAGGGCAGAAGGGCGATGCCTAGGGTCGGGCCTGCGCTGAGCGGGTCGTCCGCAGCATCCGATGGCCGACCCCCACCGGCTCCAGCACCTGAGCTCATCCCATCCGCGCCGGCGGCACTGGACCTTTCCGGCGCGATCAGTCAAGGCCCGGCTGCGCCGGGCGATCCATGGCGGCCTGGAGCAGCTGCTCTGCTGGTTTTCGGTGCATCCCGACCGTCCGGTGTACGCCGTGGACCGGTTCCCCTGGATCGAGCGGGTCGAGGCCGACTGGCGGCGGGTGCGCGGGGAGCTCGACGCCCTGATGGAGCACCGCGCGGCCATGCCCAACTTTCAGGACATCCTGCGGGAGGTGAGCAGCATCCAGAAGGACGACGACTGGAAGACGTTCTTTCTCAAGGGGGTGGGCATGGACTGCAGCGAGAACGCCCGCCGCTGCCCGGAGACCATGGGGGTGCTGGCCGCCATCCCCGGCTGCACCACCGCCTTCTTCTCGATCCTCTCCCCCCACAAGCACATCCCGCCCCACCGGGGAGCCTGGGCGGGGGTGCTGCGCCTGCACCTGGCCCTGGTGGTGCCGGAACCGGCCGAGCATTGCCGGATCCGGATCGCCGATGAAGTCCACACCTGGCGGGAGGGGCGTTGTCTGGTGTTCGACGACACCTACAACCACCAGGTGTGGAACGACACGGACGGCTACCGGGTGGTGCTGTTCGTGGATTTCGAGCGGCCGCTGCACTGGCCGCTCTCGACCCTGAACCACTGGCTGCTCAACCTCGCCGGGCTGGCACCCTTTCTGCGCGAAGCCAACGCCCGTCAGCAGGCCGCCGAGCGCTCGTTCTGGGGCCGGGTCGCCGGCATCAGCCCGTCCTGATCGCGCCTGCCGGTGCCGGCAGGCGGACGGCTGCGCCGGAAGGCGGAGCGAGGGGAGGAAGAAAGATGTTCTTCGCGTGGAAGCTGTGAAAAAAGCGCCCCATGAGGGGCGCTGGAAAGGACGGAAACACCGTCGGATGTTGCCTCGTATCAGAGGGCGTTGCCGCGCGGCAGGACCTCTTCAGGGAAGACGAAGTTTTCGTGCGGCTGGTCAGCCGGTGCCATCCAGGCCCGGATGCCTTCGTTGAGAAGGATGTTCTTGGTGTAGAAGGTCTCGAACTCCGGGTCCTCGGCGGCGCGGA
>NZ_JAGQCJ010000021.1 GCF_024346135.1 Cyanobium sp. CH-040
CAGGGTGGCACCGGCCTGATGGGCGGCGGCGGTGATGGTGTCCCTGAGGAAGGCTTGATCGTCGAGCCGACCTGGATCGCAGTCGTAGAGCTCGAGGATGCAGTGTTTGCCCACCGTGTCGCAGGTCTGGGGCGTGGCTCCGCTCCATCCCGGGTTGGGGTGGAGGCAGTGCAGGCTCTGGGGCATCGAAGACGCGGCTGGGGGAGTCACCCTACGCGCCCGGCCTGCATGCGCACCACCTGGCAGTGCCGTCGCCAGCCGCCGCCGAAGGCCTCCAGGTGGGTGGCGCTCACCAGACACTGATGGCCCTCCCCCACCGCATCCAGCAACAGCTGCTGGCGGGTGGGGTCCAGCTCGGCCAGCACGTCGTCGAGCAGCAGCAGGGGTGGCGTGCCCACCACACTGCCCACCAGCTCCAGCTCGGCCAGTTTCAGGGCAAGCACCAGGGTGCGCTGCTGCCCTGCGGAGCCGTAGCGCCGCGCTGGCCGCTCCCCCAGCAGCAGGGCGACGTCATCGCGATGGGGGCCGACGCCGCACTGCCCCAGGCGCAGCTCCTCGGGGCGCTGGGCGGCCAGCTGGCTGGCAAGCGCCATGCGCCAGGGTTCCTCCGCCTCCTCCCCCGGCAGCTCGCTGCCACTGGAGTAGTGCAGCCGCAGCTGCTCCAGGCCGCCGCTGAGCCGCTCCTGCCAGGCCGCGGCGAGGGGCTCCAGGCGCCGCAGCGCGCGATGGCGCCTCCGGTGCAGCCGGGTGCCGACCAGGGCCATCTGCTGGTCGAAGGCATCCAGCAGCCCGGCCAGTTCAGCCCCCCCCAGCCCACGGCGCAGGAGCTGGCTGCGCTGGCGCAGCAGCCGTCCGTAGCGGCTGAGCAGCTCGCCGTAGAGCGGCTCGAGCTGCAGCACCACCCGGTCGAGCCAGTGGCGACGCAGGGAGGGTTCCCCCCGCACCAGATCCAGATCGAGGGCGCTGAAGCCGACGCAGCGCAGGGAGCCGAGCAGATCCTGCTGCCGCTCCAGGGTCCTGCCGTTGCGGCTGGCCTGGCGGCCGCCCTGGCGGCGCAGCGCCAGGCGCAGCCGGTCGCCCGCCACGGTGCAGCATCCCAGCACTGCCCCGGGCTCTCCGTGGCGGATCAGGTCCCTGTCGCTGCCGGTGCGATGGGAGCGCAGGCTGCCCAGCAGCTCCACCGCCTCCAGCAGGTTGGATTTCCCTTCCCCGTTGGCTCCCACCACCAGCAGCCGCGGCACATCGAGCGTCAGGTCCAGGCGCTCGATGTTGCGGAAATGGGTCAGCTCCAGGCGTTGCAGCCGGATGGGTCGCAGGCAGTCAACGGCTAAGGTAGGGCCATCGAGAGCGGGCCCCTGCGGGGGCCAGGGCGACGGTCTCCGGATGTGTCGTGGGCTGATCCGCCGTTCAGGCGTCCATCGGCCCGTTCCATCGGGATCCACCCGCCCGCTGCACGCCGCCCGCTCCCGACCCGTGCTCACGGGCATGTAGCTCAGTTGGATAGAGCATCAGATTCCGGTTCTGAGTGTCGGGGGTTCGAGTCCCTCCATGCTCGTTGCTCCATGGCCCTCCTGCCGGAACAGGGGGGCTTTTTTCTGGCTTGCCGCCGCCGTTGTCAGAGCTGCAGGGTCAGATGTGCAGGGTCAGATGTGCAGACCCATGGCCCGGATTCCCCCCGGGTCCACCACGAACCCCTGGCGCTTGAGGGCCTCAAGGGCCTCAGGCGGGGCCGAGAGGGAGATGCTGCACCCCGGCAGCTCTCGGCGCAGCCGGGCCAGCGCCCCCTGCACCAGGGCGAGCAACAGCTCCGGCTGGGCCGGATCCTGGGCATCGGCCCAGAGGTCCCAGAGGTTGGCATTGAGGGCAAGATCGCTGGTCGCCCGCACGAAGCCCACCGCCCGCTCCTCCCGGTTGACGATGCGCAGATGCCACAGGCTGCGCTCCAGCACCCGTTGCCAGCGCTCCGGGCTGCGGCTGCGCTCACCGGTCTGCTCGAGCAGGGCGTTGAGGGCCTGCGCATCGGGCTGGCCCTCCGACAGCAGCCGGTAGCCCTCCCGCAGGCGTGGGGCCGGTGGATGGTGGCGGAATGGCAGGAGCAGGGAGCCCAGGGTGTCCTCGCGCGTTGATCAGCCGGTGTTGCGCATGCCCGCAGCGATGCCGTTGATGGTGAGCAGGGCCCCTCGCAGCAGCTCGCTGCGGCTGTAGGTGCGCCCATCCTGGCGGGGGCCGGCGGCCTCGCTCATCGGCGGCTGGCGGTTCTGATCCCGCAGCCGGCGCAGCAGCGCCACCTGCAGGAAGCCCAGGGGCACGATCGTGCGGTTGCGCAGATCCACCGAGAGCTGCAGGGCGGGGTCGCCGTCCAGCAGCCGCCGGTGACCCGTGATCTGGAGCACCAGATCGCGGGTGAGGGTGAACTCGGCGGCGATCGTGGCGAAGATCCGCTCGAACGCCTCGAGGTTTTCGCTGCGTCCCAGGGCCTGCACGTAGTGGTGGGCCAGCTCGATGTCCACCTTGGAGAGGGTCATCTCCACCTTGGAGATCAGCATCCGGAAGAAGGGCCAGCGCTGATGCAGCAGACGCAGCAGGTCGAGCTGCTCAGGGTCGCGTTCCAGTTCCTCCTGCAGTGCCCGGCCGACGCCGAACCAGCTGGGCAGCAGGAACCGGCTCTGGGTCCAGCCGAACACCCAGGGGATCGCCCGCAGGCTGGAGAGGTCCTTGGCGCCACTCTTGCGGCGGGCGGGCCGGCTGGAGATCTGCAGTTTGCTGATCTCCTCGATCGGCGTGCACTGCTGGAAGAAGGCCACCAGATCGGGGTTGTCGTGCACAAGGGCCCGGTAGACGTCGCGGGAGCGGGTGGCGAGGCGTCCCATCAGCTCGTTCCAGCTGGGGGTGTCGTCCACCGGGGTGCTCACCAGGGAGTTCTGGATCACGGCGGTGGTGACGGTCTCCAGGTTGTAGAGAGCCAGCTCCGGCAGGGAATACTTCGAGGCCAGCACCTCCCCCTGTTCGGTGATCTTGATGCGCCCCCGCAGGGTGCCGCTCGGCTGGGCCAGGATCGCCTGGTAGGCCGGCCCGCCGCCGCGGCCGACGGAGCCGCCGCGGCCGTGGAAGATGCGCAGGGCCACGCCGTGGCCGGTGGCGAGCCGTTGCAGGGCGATCTGGGCCTTGTGGATTTCCCAGTTGCTGGAGAGGAAGCCCGAATCCTTGTTGCTGTCGGAGTAGCCCAGCATCACCTCCTGCAGGGGCGGCTCCCCTTCCGGGCCGTAGAGCAGCTGCCGGTAGACCGGCTGGCGGAAGAGTTCCTCCATCACCGCAGGGGCGCGCTGCAGGTCCTCCACCGTCTCGAACAGGGGCACCACGAGCAGGGAGGTCTGCTGGGCCACCGGGTCCACCAGACCCGCCTCCTTGGCCAGCAGCAGCACCTCCAGCAGATCCGACACCGTGTGGCTCATCGAGATCACGTAGGTGTGGCAGATGCGCGTGCCGAACTCCTGCTGGAGCCGATGCAGCATCCGGAACACGGCGAACGTCTCGGCCGTGGCCTCGCTCCACTGCGCCGCCGCCGGCACCAGGGGACGGCGGGTCTGCAGTTCGGCCAGCAGCCAGGCCACGCGCTGGTCCTCCTCCATCTCGCCGTAGGCCACCGGCAGCTGCAGGTAGCGGCTCAGCTCGTCGATGGCGTCGCTGTGCCGGGTGCTTTCCTGGCGGATGTCCAGGCTGGCCAGGCAGAAGGCGAAGATCTGCACCTGGCTGATCAGGTGCTGCATGGATTCGCAGCTCAGGCCGGTGCTCTCGAGACTCTCGAGCACCAGTTCCAGATCGTTGCGGAATTCCTCCACCGAGCCGTAGTGGAGATCCGCTGACGGCGTCGTGTTGCTGAGGTTGCCGCCGCTGAGGGGAACGCTGGCGATGCCGTCGCAGGGCGCTTCCCAGCCCGCCTCGGCCAGCACGCTGTTGCGGGCTTCGGTGAGCCGCAGCCGCTCCAGCACGTAGCTGAGCTTGAGTCGGTAGGGCTCGAGGCGGTAGCGGGCCGCTCGCTCCTCATAGATCTCGGGGAAGCGCAGCCGGTCCATCTCCAGGGACTCCAGCAGCGCCGGACTCACCTGGCTCCACTGCATCGAGATGCTGAGCTGATCCCTCAGCTCACCCACCGACCTGATGTAGCGCTCCAGCATCAGCTGGCGCTGGTAGCAGGCCGTGCGCCAGGTGATCTCCGGCGTCACCGACGGGTTGCCATCCCGGTCGGAGCCGACCCACGACCCGAAGGTGCAGAAGGCCTCCCGGGGCACCTCCACATCGGGGTAGCTCTGGGCCAGGGCCGAACGGATCCGCTGCCGCAGCAGCGGCATGGCGTCGAACAGCACCTGCTGGAAGTAGTGCAGGGCGTAGTCGACCTCGTCGAGCACCGTGGGCTTGAACTGGTGCAGCTCGTCGGTGCGCCACCAGAGGCGGATCTCCTCCTCAAGCTGCAGGCGCAGGTTGTGCAGGTCCAGGGGGTTGATCAGCCCGGCACCCTGCTCCAGCTTCTGGATCAGGGCCGCCACCCGGCGCTGCTTGTGCCGCACCGTATGGCGCACGATCTCGGTGGGGTGGGCCGTGAACACCAGGCGCAGATCCAGGTCGCGCAGCAGGTTTTCCAGCTGGGCCGGAGGCACGTTGAGGCTGCGCAGCCGGTCGAACAGCTGGCGGAAGGTGGCGGGCTCGTTCTGGCTGGCTAGGGGCGGCAGGAAGGGGTCGCTGGCCACCGGTTCTGCCTGGCTCTTGAGGCTGTCGAGGTAGGTGTCTTCCTCGATGTGCTGCTCGAGGATGTTCACCAACTGGAAGTAGAGCGAGAAGGCGCGGGCCGCGGCGATCGCCTCGGCCAGATCCATCTCGCGGATGAGCTGCACGATGGCCGCGCCCGTGTCCGCTTCACTGCCGCCCTCGCAGGGGTCGCTGAGTTGCTTCAGACGCAGGAGACGTTCGGCCTGGCGGGGCGGACACTCACTGCGCAGCACCGTCTCCCAGAGGTCCTCCACCAGCTCCATGCGCTCGCCCAGGAGGCGCGTGGCCCGGGGGGAGGGTTCAGCGATGGCGGGCACGAACTGCCGCATGGGAACAGGTGTGGCGGCACGGGTGGCGTCGATCATCCCAAAACACCCGCCTGATGATCTGTGTGGTCGGTGGCCGATGGCCAATCTCCCCGGGGGGCCGCGGCGCTCAGCCGCTCTTCCTGATCGGCCATCGCCGCGGCCTCGGCGCTGAGGATGGAGGCGATCGACTCGCCACTGCGGTGCCGGGCCAGCCAGCGCATGGCCTGGTTTCCCTCCCGCAGCACCCGCTCCAGGGGCTCCAGCAGCACCTCGAGCTGTTCCTGGCGGGCCAGAGGAACCAGCTGCTCGAGGCTGTCCTCGATCCAGCGGCGGCAGCTGATCGCCCGGCCGTCGCGCCAGTGGTTCAGCTGAGCCTCGAGGCTGCTGCGGGCGCTGCTCTGGTCGTTGGCATCGGCCAGCCGGGCCAGCTCCATCGCGCTCAGGCTGCTGGCCCGAAGGGGATCGCCTTGTTCCGGTGCCTGCATCAGCTGCAGCAGCCGCAGTTCGGCGAAGGCGGTGATCGCCAGCAGCAGCAGCGGATCGCTCACCAGGTCGCAGATGCGGATCTCCAGCCGGTTGAGGTCGTGGGGGCGGTCGTCGCCGTTGGGGCGCACCGACGTCCACAGGTGGCGCACGTTCTGCATGCGCCCGGCGGCCAGTTCGGCCTGCATCCAGCTCACGTAGTGCTGGTGATCGGCGAACAGGGGCACTTCCGCCGGGGTGAGCGGGAACTGCAGCCAGCGCTGGGAATGGGCGCCGGTGACCCGGCCGTCGAGGAAGGGGGAGCTGGCGCTCAGGGCCAGCAGCAGGGCCGCTTCACAGCGCAGCAGCCGCAATCCCGCGAACAGGGCATCCTGCCCCTGGAACGGGGTGCCCGGCGTGAGGCCCAGGTTGATGTGCACGCTGGCGGTGACCACCCGGGTGCCGTAGGTGGCCTCGATGTAGGCGTGGTACGGGTGATCGGGATCGGAGCGCTCGAAGCGTGAGCTGTCGCCCAGGCTGAGGGTGCTGCCGGGCAGCAGGGTGAGTCCCCGTTCCGCCAGCCAGGGGCGCAGCCTGCGGCGGGGCTCGAGCAGCAGGGCCAGCTGGCGGCCGTAGTCGGCCTCCGGCGGCGTGATGTACTCCAGGTTGCGGTGGTCGGGTTCGACCACGAACCCCGCCAGGGCCCTGGCGGCCTCGGCGCTGCAGCCCACCACCGTGCCGTCGCGGCGGCCGGTGAACCGTTCCACCTCGAAGCCCTTCAGCAGCCGGTGGCTGGCCATCAGTTCCGCTGTCGGCGCTGTCATTGCAGACAGGCCAGGGCCTTGAGCATGCCGCGGGCCTTGTTGAGGGTTTCCTGATACTCGGCCTCCGGCCGTGAATCCGCCACCACGCCGGCGCCGGCCTGCACCTGCACGCGCCACTGACCGGGCCTGTCGCCCGGCAGCACCACCATCGTGCGGATGGTGATGGCGGTGTTCAGGGCACCGGCGAGATCCACCGACCCGTACACCCCGGAGTAGGGCCCGCGGGCATCGGGTTCGAGGTCGTGGATCAGCTGCATCGCGCGGATCTTGGGGGCGCCGCTCACGGTGCCGGCCGGAAACGAGGCCATCAGCAGATCCCACACGCTCCTGCCTTCCGCCAGCACCCCTTCCACCTGGCTGACGATGTGCATCACGTGGGAGTAGCGCTCGATCACCATCAGGTCGGTGACCTGGACGCTCCCCGGCCTGCAGACCCGGCCCAGGTCGTTGCGGCCCAGGTCCACCAGCATCACGTGCTCGGCCCGTTCCTTCGGATCCGCCAGCAGTTCCGCCTCCAGCCTCCGGTCCTCGCTCTCGTCGGTGCCGCGGGGGCGGGTGCCGGCGATCGGCCGCAGCGAGGCGCGCACCCCGCCTCCCGCACTGGCCTCGATCGGATCGGCCTTCACCATCACCTCCGGGCTGGAGCCGATCAGATGCCAGCCGCCGAAGTTGAAGAAGGCCATGTAGGGCGAGGGGTTGACCATCCGCAGGCTGCGGTAGAGGTCGAAGGGATCGCGGCTGATCCGGGTTTCCAGGCGCTGGCTGAGCACGAGCTGGAACACGTCGCCGGCGGCGATGTGCTCCCGGGCGCTCTCCACGGCCGCCTCGAAGTCGCTCTGGTCGCGGTTGCTCACCGGCTCGAGCAGCGCCACGATCTGCTCGGCGGGCGCGTCGTGCCACTGCAACGGCGTCACCCCCGGCGGCAGGGGCTGATGCATGCGCGCCTCCAGATCGGCGATGCGGGCCGCGGCGGCGGCGTGGGCGGCCAGCGGATCGTCGCCTGCACTGAGGTCGGCGTAGGCCACGGCGGTGATCTGCCGCTTCACCTGATCGAACACCAGCAGGCTGTCGGCCAGCATCCAGCAGCCATCGGGGGGGGCGTCGGCGGGCGCGGGGTGCACGGGCACGCTGGGTTCGATCCAGCGGATCAGCTCATAGCCCCAGCAGCCGAACAGCTGCCCCACCGGCGGCAGCCCCGCCACCGGTGCGCTGCGCAGGGGGGCCAGGCACTGCTGCAGCAGCTCGAAGGGATTGCCGCTCAGGCACTCACGCCGGCCATCGCGCCACACCCTCTCGCTGCGCTCGCCGCGGCTGGTGAGGGTCCAGAGCGGATCGCTCACCACGAAGCTCCAGCGGCCGATGCGCTCGCCTCCCTCCACCGATTCCAGCAGCACCCCATGGTCGTGACCGGCGCCCACCTTCAGCCAGGTGGTGAGGGGTGTCTCCAGATCCGCAGGCCAGCGCTTCCAGAGCGGAATGAAGTTGTGACCGGCTGCCACCTGATCGCGGAAGGCCTGGTCCAGGACACCGGTATCCACGGGGAGCGCAGCAGGCCCTGCCTTTATAGGCGCCGCCCGGCGGGGGGCCTGCCCGGCCGCTGCCCAGAACCCGCAAGCCGCCCTGGCGCTCCAGCGCGGGCGGTGCTCTGCGAGTTCGGCGGAAAGGACCGGCCATCGGCTCCGGGGCTGAGGGTGTGCGATCCGGGTCCGGCCGGTCGTTGGTTGTCGTCCTGGGCTTCGCGGGATGCCCGTCCGCTGCGGATTCGGGGGTTCTGCAGCTGCAGGTTGTGCCGGTCACGGAAGCGATTGTGCATCCATGATTTCTGGTCACGGCTGCCCTTCAGGTCATCCGCATGGGCGCCAGATCGGTCTGTGTTCTTCTATCGCACGGCCTGTTCTCGGCGCTGACAGCAGAGGTTTCTGCTCCCCTGCCAGGTTCGTGATCGGGTCGGGTGAGCCCCTTGGCGCCTCGCGGCTCACCAGTGCAGGGGCCACCCCTCCGGGGCCAGGCAGAATGACTCCAGGAACGCCAAGCCCGTGTCACAGTTGAGCGCATCCGCTTCTGTGCCCGGGCCCCCACGGTTGCCGCGCGTGGTCGCGGTGGGGTTCAACAAGTGCGGCACCCGCAGCCTCGCCCATCTCTTCGCCCGGGCCGGACACCCGGCAGTGCATCAGAAGCTGCCGCCCGGTCTGCTGTCGAGGTTCTGGACGACGCGCAAGATCGGACGTCTGATGCGGCTGAATGTGGAGGCTGGCCGCGCGGTTCTGGATGGCCTCGAAGACTATGTGTTCTATGGGGATCTCATTGACAGCAGCGCCCAGGGAAGTTTTGACGCCAACTGTCTCTTTCCTCGCATTCTCGCTGATTATCCCGACACGATTCTGCTGCTGAACTGGCGGGATCGGGAAGACTGGATCCGCTCCAGACTGCAGCACGGTCATGGTGAGTTCGCCGCCCGCGAGCTCAGACTGCGGGGATTCGCCAGCCTCGAGGAGCTCGCCGAAGCCTGGCGCCGTGACTGGGACCAGCACCTGGCAGCGGTGCGCCGCTTCATGCTCACCAGGCCGGAGCAGCTGATCGAATTTCATCTCGACCGGGATCGAATCGAGGACCTGGTGGAACGTCTGCCTGCCTATGGCCTCAAGGCGGAGCATTTCAGCGATATCGGCCGCAGCCGCGGTCGACGCCTGCCCTCAGCCCTGGCCCGCTTCAAGCGCTGGTGGTCGCGCCACCGGCCAAGAAGCTCGCGATGATCCTCAGCCACCGCCATCGGCTGATTGTTCTTCACTGCCGCAAGGCCGCGGGAAGCTCCATCTGCGTGTCGCTGGCCCGGCTGCTGGGCCCTGCTGATCTGCAGATCAGCGCCATCGCCGAAACCCTCGCTCAGGCCATTCCGCTGACGCGGCGTGTGCTGCGGGAGGCCTGGCGTCACAGCCCCGCCAGCCTCGCGCTGGCAGGGGGGCTGGGCTCGAGGATGCGGGGCCGGGCCCTGGGACGGGCCATCGACCATGCCTACCGGCCCCTGCTGGGGCGCAAACCGCCCCATGCCCCGGCCCGGCGGGTCGCCCTGGCCTTCCCCCGCGAGTGGCGCGACTACAGGAAGCTGGCCGTCGTGCGCAATCCCTGGGACAAGACGGTGTCCGACTACTTCTGGCGCATCCAGCGCCTGCGCCGTCCGCCCAGCTTCACCGCCTATGTGCAGGCGCTCTCGGAAGGCCACGACCTCGGTGGTGTGGTGCCGCTGGCCTTCCACGACAACTGGCCGATGTTCACGATCGACGACCGGGTGGTGGCCGACCACATCATCCGCTTCGAGACGCTCCAGGCCGATCTGACGCGCGCCTTCCGGCAACTGGAGGTGGACTGGGACGGCTGGCTGCCCCGCTCCAAGTCGGGCCATCGACCCGGCACGGCCGGCAGCACTGCCCGTCCCGGCTACCGCAGCTTCTACACCCCTGAGCTCGAGCGTCTGGTGGGACGGCTCTACCGGGCGGAGATCGAGCGGTTCGACTACCGCTTCTGAACGGCGCTTGTGACCTCTGGCCTCGCTGCCGCTCAGCCGGACGTGCGCTGCCTGCTGGCCCGCTCCAGAAACCGCAGAGCGGCATCGTCCGCCACCACCTCCCGCTCGATGCGGTTCACCGTGCGCATCACCTTGCGGCGATAGGCGGCGGCCTTGGCCGGCAGGTTCGGTCCGCGGCGGATCTTCTCCTCCAGTTCCGCTGCCGAGCGGGTGTAGTAGTGGTTGAGCTGCAGGTGGTCGGCGGAGTAGAACGCCGGTCGCTGCCGCCTGGGCAGACGGCACGCCTCGCCGCGGTCGTTCCAGGTGCGGTCCCCGCGGTCCACCTCCATGCGATGCACCCGCACGGCAGTGAGATGGCAGGGGTCGACGACACACTTGAAATTCACGCCCGCCATCGGCTCGGCCGCCCGCAGGCGGTAGTTGGCCACCACCCCGCCCGCGGGAGGCTGGCGATGGCCGCAGCGGCCGAACATGTGCCAGGGGAGGGAGAGGTTGCGCACCTCGGGCCCGAGGTGACTGAGGGCCTCGTCGATGCTGCCGGCCTGTTTGGGCACCAGGAATTCGTCGGCGTCGATGAACGCCATCCAGCGGAAGTCGGCGCCGAAATTGGCCGCCGCATGGGCATAGGCCAGCACCTGATTGTGGATCTGGCGGTGCAGGGTGAGCTCCGTCAGGCGCTGGCGCCAGGGAATCACGCGCAGCTGCTCCGGCTCCAGGGCGGCCGCCAGCTCCTCGATCGTGGCGTCGTGACTGCCGTCGTCGTAGGCGATCACCTGACGGGCGCCGGCCAGACGGTGGAAGCGGGCCCACTCGCCGATGTGGCGCGCTTCGTTGCGCACCACCAGCACCAGGGCGGTTCCCTGGCGCTGCGGCCTGGGCGCAGGGGGATCCAGGCCCAGCCTGGCCACCTTGATGCGTTGCAGGATGGCGTTCAACATGGCCGGCGCCCGCGTGCGATGCCATCAAAAAACCGGGGCGCGAGGGCCCCGGTCAGCGACGGCTGGAAGCCTTCCCGATCAGGCGTCGTAGGTGTTCCGGCCGCTGAACTTGAGATTGGCGGGGTTGGGGTTGGCGCCGATGCTGCGGGGGTTGTGCCCCACCATCGGACGGCCCTCATTCACCTTCTCGGGGAACACGCCGTCCTTGGGATGCAGGTACTCGGTGTCACCACCGGGATAGATGCGGTAGATCTTGTAGTCCTCGATGCGCGGCTTGAACTTGGTGCGCAGCTGGGTGCCGAGGGCAAGGCACTGCTCCTTGCGGGCGAAATACATGAGATTTTCGCCTTCGTTCATCTCGGCCGCACCACCGGTGGGCAGCTCGAAGACCTGGGCCTTCGGGCTGGTCCAGGTGATGGCGTATTTCTCCTCGGTTTCAGCCGAATTCAGCAGACCACCCGTGCTGCCGATGTACTTCGGGAGTTGACCGCTCAGCGCCGTTGCTGTCATGGCTTGTTCAGGTGTCGGCAGACTGGTTCAGCGGGAAGCTAGCACCGTGGTTTTGGGCCCTTTCGACTCCGCCCGGCAGTCTTCACACCCGTCAACAAACCAGCGCATCGTCCCATCGCCGCTCCCCTCACCACCGCCGTTCAGCAGGTGGGGAAGAACACGGTGAGGCCGCTGTCGCCCCGTTCGGTGAGTCGCCCGCCGAGCCGCTGAAACAGGCGCTGCGTGGCCTGACGGCTGAGCTGCAGGCTGCCGGTGGCGGGATTCCAGCTCAGCACCGGCCCCACCGAGCGCACCCGGGCGCCCTCGGCCCCGTCGCCGTCGCTGCTGCGCCTGCGCGCCTCGGCGCTGTTCAGCTGCAGTTTCAGACGCGGACCGGCGGCCCGCAGCCTGAGGCACACGGTGCTGCCGCCGGGCAGCGTGCGGCTGAAACGGTCGATCAGTCCGCCGAGCATCGTCTCCAGCCGCGCCGGGTCGCTCAGCACCGGGGGCAGGTCCGGGCCGATGCTGATCTCCAGCTGCAGACCCCGGCGGGCCAGCTGGCGCTGCCACAGGGGCTGCAGCTGGCTCAGCAGCTGGCTGAGGTCCGTGCGGGCCAGGCCGGCGTGCTCCGTGCGTTCTCCGTGGTTGCCGGGGCCCGGTCGTTTCTGCAGTTCCGCCGCCAGGAAGATCAGCCCGAAGCGGTCGATCTGCTCGCTGCACTCGCCATCGATCTGCTCCAGCCGCTGGCGCACGAGCACCGAGAGATCGCGGCGCCGCAACAGCGAACGGATCAGCGTGCGGATGGTGGCCAGCGGCGTGCGCACTTCATGGGTGAGGGCCTCCAGCAGCGCCAGCTCGCTGTTCACGTCGGCGTTCACGTCGGCGCCGCCGCCGACGGCGGGGGAGTGCTGCACGAGGGGTTGCAGGGTCACGCTCGGGGCCATGGCGGCCAGCCGGTCGGCCAGCCGCGGCCAGAATGCCAGCCCCAGCCCCGGATCGCTGCGCAGCTCACCCATTCCCCGCAATGCCGCATGCAGCTGCTCTGCGCCGTTCCCCTGTTCCGCGGCCAGCCGGGCATGCACCAGCGCCAGCACCTGGCTGAGCACATGGGGCTCGAAGCGCACCAGCAGCCTGCGGCTCTGCTGCGCACCGTCCAGGCACAGGGCCACCTGCAGGGTCGGCGTGATCACGATCAGCAGAGGATCCGTGCCGTCGTCGCTCTTCAGCGGCAGCCGTTCGAACCCCGCCACGGTCCCCCCCCGCCTGCCGCTGCCCCCGCCCCCGGCACCCGGGAGCAGGGGCGGCGGCGCGTTCAACAGGGTCTCGAGCTGCTCGGGAGCCCAGACCCACCCCTGCAGACGCTCCAGCAGCTGGGGCTCGTAGAGCGCCGGCAAGGGTGCGGCCAGCCAGATCCCCGACGCATCACGGCGGGGCAGCAGAAACTCGTCCTGCAGGGTGGCCAGGGCGGCCCACCACTGGCGACGCACCGAGTCCTCATCGTTCTTGCCCGCCGGCACCCCTGCTCCCAGGCAGGCGCGCACCCTTGCCAGGCTCACGGGTGGCCCGGCTTCGGAAGCATCGGCCCCGCTGGGATGGGAGGGCGCTGGGGCCATGCTGCGCTCCTGGCTCCAGGCCTTACCAGCGGTTCTTGCCGGGCCGGGATCCGCTGACGCCACGGCGACCCACGGAGGCGCAGAGGCCCAGGGCCATGAAGTTCATCAGCATGGCGGAGCGGCCATAGCTGAGAAAGGGCAGCGGGATGCCGGTGACCGGTCCGAGGCCGATGGTCATGTTGATGTTCACCACCACCTGGAACATCAGCATGGTGCCCACCCCCACCACCAGCAGAGATTCCGCATCGCTGCGGGCGCGACCGGCGATGTGCAGCAGCCGCCAGGCCAGGGCCACGAAGCCTGCCACCACCAGCACCGAGCCGATGAAGCCGGTTTCCTCGCCCAGGGCACTGAAGATGAAATCGGTGTGCTGCTCCGGGATGAAGCGCAGCTTGGTGAGGGCGCCCCGCATCAGTCCCGTGCCCCAGAGCTGGCCACTGCCGATTCCCACGGTGCTCTGGAGCAGGTGATAGCCCCCGCCCAGAGGGTCCTTGGCCGGGTCGAGGAACAGCACCAGACGATCCCGCTGGTAGTCCTGCAGCACATTCATCCACAGCCAGGGCGTGAGTGCGGCGAAGAAACCCTGGACCCCCACGACGATCGCCACGCCCAGGCGCTTCCAGGGCAGGCTGCTCCAGGCCAGCCAGGCGGCGATCGGAACCCAGGCCAGCAGGCCCCAGGGCACGGTGCCCGCCACGATGGCGGCGATCAGGGGAGAGAGCAGCAGCAGCAGCCACGCTCCGGGCATGCCGGACCAGAACAGCATCACCAGCAGCACGGCCCCGAACACCAGAGAGGTGCCCAGGTCCGGCTGGATGAACACCAGCAGCCAGGGGAGGGCGATCAGTGCGCTCGGTCGGAGGAGATCCACCGGACGCTCCACCGGGTGCCGACCGAGAACGCCAGCCAGCAGCAGGATCGCCGCCAGCTTGGCGAATTCCGAGGGCTGCACGTGGAAGCCGCCGATGCTGATCCACCGCTGGGCACCGAGCGCGGTGGTGCCCACCACCCGCACCGCCAGCAGGCTGGCGACGGTGGCGCCGAAGATCGGCCACTGCCAGGCCACCAGGCGCTCCACCGGCAGCCGGGCCAGCAGCAGGGCGATCCCCATGCCCACCGCGGCCGTGATCCAGTGCTGGTACCAGTCGGCGTAGTCGGCCTGGCGCTGGGTGCTGGCGATGAGGATGCCGGCCAGCAGGATCATCGCCAGGGGCACACCCCACAGAACCAGGTCCACACCGGCCAGAAGCCTGCGCCGGCTGCGTTCCCGTCGGGCGAAGAGGGAGCGGCTGCGCCCGGGGAGGCTCAGCATGGGGCTCAGGCGGGCACGGGGGTGAGGGCTGCGATGGTGCGGGCGAGCGCCGTGAAGGCCTGGGCCGTGGCCGATTCCGGTGCCGAGAGCACCACCGGCAGACCCCTGTCACCCCCCTCACGGACCGGCATCTCCAGGGGCAGTTCCGCCAGCAGCGGCACGCTGCCCTCCTCGGCCAGGCGGGCGCCGCCGCCGCTGCCGAAGATCGCGTAGCGCTTCTCGGGAGCGTCGGGGGGGATGAACGTGCTCATGTTCTCCACCACGCCCAGCACGGTGATGCCCATCTGCTGGAACATGGCCAGGCCGCGGCGGGCGTCGGCCAGGGACACCTCCTGCGGCGTGGTGACGATCAGCACGCCCGCCATCGGCACCGCCTGGGCCAGGGTGAGCTGGGCATCGCCGGTGCCGGGGGGCAGGTCGACCACCACCACATCCCGCTCGCCCCAGTCCACCTGATACAGAAACTGGCGGATGATGCCGTTGAGCATCGGCCCCCGCCAGATCACCGGCTGGTTCTCGGCCACCAGCAGGCCCATCGACACCATGGCGATGCCGCAGCTCTGCAGCGGCACCAGCACCTGGGCAGCTCCGTCGCCGCGCACCTCCGGTGTGCGGTCGGCCACGCCCAGCATGGTGGGGGCGTTGGGACCGTAGATGTCGGCGTCCAGGAGCCCCACCCTGAGTCCGTCGCGGGCCAGGGCGCAGGCCAGGTTCACGGCCACCGTGCTCTTGCCCACCCCGCCCTTGCCGCTGCTCACGGCGATCACGCGCCGCACGCCTGGGATGGGCTGACGCTCAGGCAGCTGGCCGTGACCGCCGGGCCCGTGACCGGCGGCGCCGATCGGTGCACCGGAGGGCGGCGGAGCGCTGGGCTGCGCCAGTTCGATCTGTACGTCGGTGATGCCGTCCAGCGCCAGCAGGGCCGAGCGGCTTTCGGTGACGATCCGATCCCGCTGGGACTGGGCGAAGCCCGGCAGGGCCAGGCGGAACACCACCCGCTCGCCCTGCACCCGCGGCTCCTGGATCCAGTCCAGTTCCAGCAGATCGCGGCCGCTGCCTGCATCCCTGACGGCGCTGAGGGCGGCACGGGCCTGCTCTGCGGTGACCATCCAGGCGCGGCTGCGAACGAAGGCCGATCCTAGGGGCGTGACAGAGGTTCTCGACCCCTTGTGGAGGGAAGGCCCGGCCTGAAAAGGTGTGGGTGGTCCCTACGCCGATCCGGCGCGGCAGCGATGCTCCAGGCCCTCGAGGCTCCTCCCGTGAATTCCCGCCAGCGGGCCCGTGATCTGCTCATGGGTCTGCAGGACTCCATCTGCTCCGGGCTGGAGCAGCTCGATGGCGAGGAGCGCTTTCAGGAGGAGAGCTGGGAGCGGCCCGAAGGGGGCGGTGGCCGCTCCCGGGTGATGAAGGCCGGCCGCGTGTTCGAGCAGGGCGGCGTGAACTTCTCCGAGGTGGAGGGCAGCGAGCTGCCGCCCTCGATCCTCAGCCAGCGGCCCGAGGCCAAGGGGCACCGCTGGTTCGCCACCGGCACCTCGATGGTGCTGCACCCCCGCAACCCCTACATCCCCACCGTTCACCTCAACTACCGCTATTTCGAGGCCGGCCCGGTGTGGTGGTTCGGCGGCGGCGCCGACCTCACCCCCTACTACCCCTTCCTGGAGGACGCCCAGCATTTCCACCGCACCCTCAAGGGCGCCTGCGACAGCGTCAATCCTGCCTATTACCAGGTGTTCAAGCCCTGGTGCGACGAGTACTTCTTCCTGAAGCACCGGGGCGAGACCCGCGGTGTGGGCGGCATCTTCTACGACTACCAGGACCCTGGCGGTGTGCTCTACAAGGGCCAGGACCCCAACGGCCCGGCCGCCGCGGAGAGCAACCGCATCGGGCCGATCGGGCAGAGCTGGGAGCAGTTGTTCTCCCTGGCCTCGGCCTGTGGCAACGCCTTCCTGCCCAGCTACGTGCCGATCGCCGAGAAGCGTCAGCCCACCGCCTACGGCGAGCGCGAGCGCCAGTTCCAGCTGTACCGCCGGGGACGCTACGTGGAGTTCAACCTGGTGTTCGACCGCGGCACGATCTTCGGCCTCCAGACCAACGGCCGCACCGAATCCATCCTGATGTCGCTGCCGCCGCTGGTGCGCTGGGAGTACGGCTATCGGGTGGAGCCCGGCAGCCGCGAGGCCCTGCTCACCGATGTGTTCACCCGGCCGCAGAACTGGCTGGAGGACGCCTCCCTGAACGAACGGTGCGCCCCCCACCAGGCTGTGGGCTGAACCGCCTCAGGCGGGCAGGCCGCCGGGAGTCCGGCCCAGACCCGTCTCGATGGCGTCCACGACCCGGGTGGCGATGGCGTTGATCGTGGCCTGCCTTCGCCTCGGGTCGCGGAGGGCCGCCTCCAGGGTTCCCTCCAGCTTGCCGATCTCGAGCATGGCGATCCCCCGGCGTGGGGCCCCCAACCCGTCGCGGTAGAGCAGGGGATAGGAGCCGAAGGCCTGGGCCAGGCTCTCGTCGACGCGACTGGGGGGGCTGTGCAGGGGCGGGATCAGACCCGAGCCCACCCCATCGGGGCCGTAGGCGTCGTAGTGGATCTCGAGGGCATAGCCACCGGCGCGGGCATGGGCCTTGCCCACGCTCCAGTTGGTGCGCGGGTCATCGCCGTCGTGGATGGTGCGCTGCGGCGGGTCGTAGAAGCGGATCGCCAGGCCGCGCTCGCGGCCGAGGGACTCCACCGCCTGAGCGGTGAGCAGGTTCCAGTACAGCTCATCGCGCATGCCGGGCTGCATCGCCGGAGCTCCCCTCAGGGCCACGGCCTCACCGGGGGTGCCGGCGCCGGCCATGTTCTGGGAATCGGCATGGCCCGCGAGCAGCAGGATCTCCACGCTTTCGGGCAGGGTCCGGCGCCCCAGCCAGTCCTTGCGGTCGCTCAGGCGGCTGCGGGGACCGGTGAGGGGATCCAGCCAGGCCACACCGGGGGCCTGAGCGCTGACATCGAGGCCCACCACCAGGGATGCCACCAGACAGAGCAGGGCGAGAAGCAGGGGCCAGCGCCGCGGTCCACTCATAGAGGCGAGCTCAGCAGGTTGGCGTCGTTGTACAGGCCCAGTCTCGGCCCGAGGTCCTGTTCCAGGGCAATCAGTTCGTCGCGGTGCGCCCGCAGCCGCAGGGCGCTGCCGGTGGCCTGATCGTGGCTGATCAAGCGCAGCTCCACGGTCTCGTCGCGAGCCGCCCGCCGGCGATAGAGCACACCGGCGAGGGGGCCGAGCAGGGCCAGCAGCAGGGGCCACCAGCGAAGGCCGGGCTGGAGCTCACGCAGCACCAGGCCGAGGCAGCCGGCGCCGAGGCTGCCGAGCAGGGAGAGCAGCACGGCCAGCGCAGGACTGGAACGCACCGTGCCGCGGAAGCGCAGACTGCGCCGTTCCGGGTTCGAGGCCTCCGCCTGCCAGCCCCGCTGCTCCAGCCAGGCGCTCAGCGTCGGCAGCACCTCCAGCGGCGGGCGCGAACTGCGCACTTCCACGGTGGTGGTGCGGTCCTTGCTGGCGGCGCGCAGGAAGAACACCAGCCCGATGGCCAGCAGCAGGGTGAGCAGCAGGGTGGAGCCGGTGGCGGGCATGCACCGATTCTGCTGGATCCGGCGCCGGATCCGCCGCCGCTGGGCCCTGGGCACGGCTTGTCAGCATGGGGGATCGAACCTCAGCACCCCGCCGATGACCGCCGCCCCCAGCAGCAACCTGCCCGCCCCGGCCCGTTTCGCCGTCTTCGACGGCGACCTCGATGGGGAGTGGCAGGCGCTCTACGCGGGGACGCGGGCCCTGGCGGTGGACACCGAGGCGATGGGCCTCATCCACGGCCGCGATCGCCTCTGCCTGGTTCAGATCTGCGACGACAGCGACAACGTCTGCTGCATCCGCCTGAGCCGCGGCCAGCATGCGGCGCCGCGGCTGCGGGCCCTGATGGAGAACCCCGCCATCGAGAAGGTGTTTCACTTCGCCCGCTTCGATGTGGCCGCCCTCGCCGAGAACCTCGCCATCACCGTGAACCCGATCTTCTGCACGAAGGTGGCCAGCCGGCTGGCCCGCACCTACAGCCCCCGGCACGGGCTCAAGGAGGTGGTGCAGGAGCTGGTGGGCATCGAACTCGACAAGCAGGCCCAGAGTTCCGACTGGGGCCGGGTGGAAGACCTCAGCGAGGCCCAGCTGGCCTACGCGGCGGGTGATGTGCGCTTCCTGCTGCCGGCCCGGGATCGTCTGGAAACCATGCTGCGGCGGGAGGAACGCTGGGATCTGGCCCAGCGCTGCTTCGGCTGCATCCCGGTGATGGCGGAGCTCGACCGCAACCGCTTCCACCTCCTGTTCGAGCATTCCACCGGCGGCAACCGCTGACCGTCGCCGGCAACCGCTGAGGACTGAAGGCTCAGTCCTCGACCATGAAGTTGGCTTCGCTCTCCAGTGCCCCGAGCTGCGCGGTGAGCAGGCCCTGGTGGTCGCTGGCGTCAATCTCCAGTTCGGCCACCAGGCTTTCCGCCAGGGCCAGCTTGCCGGCCCCATCGCGGATCCCGGCCTGGGCGGCGCGGATCTCCACCCGGCGGCGGGCCGAGGCCAGGCTCACGCCCAGCAGGCTGGCCAGCCGTCCGCAGGTGGTGCTGTAGGCCCGGTCGGAGATGCCGGCCATGGCAGGACCAATCCGGGAGAACCTCCCCATCATCCCAGCCGGCGGGCCGTGGAGGACGGTTGGACGAGCAGCCGTTCCTCCAGCAGACCGGCCAGCCGGTCACTGCCTCCCGCCGGTCCCATGCGGCGGCGTCCGATGGCACCCAGCCGTCGACGCAGCTCAGGCTCCTCGAGCAGGCGGGTGAGCCGGGCCGCCAGCTCGGCAGGGTCGCGGCAGGGCAGCACCGCGCCGCCCAGCAGGCGGCTCTGCCGCCGGGCGAACCCGGCCTTGAACTGGGGGCCGGGGCCGGGCAGGGACAGTGCCGGGATCCCCAGACCCACCAGCTGCTCGGTGGCGGTGCCGGCCGTGGCCAGTCCCACCTCGGCCCAGGCCGCCCAGGTCTCGAACCGTCCCGGTCCCAGCACGAGCGTCACCAGGCCCTGCCGCCAGGCCGCCGCCGCTCCGCAGGCCGCGGCAGCTGCACCCGGCGGCTCGCTCCGCCAGCCCTGGCCGCCGAGCAACTTGTCCCAGTCCTCCCGATCCGGCCTGCTGCCGCAGGCCAGCAGCACGGTGGTGGGCTGCCGGGGCAGCCAGCGGAGCAGGGCCTCCAGCAGCCGGTGGGCATTGCCGAGGGCTTCCGGCAGCCGGCTGCCCGGCAGCAGCACCAGCCGGCGCTGGTGCCGCAGCCAGGCGGGCGGGGCGGTGACCTGCAGCGCGTCGCCCATGGGATTGCCCACCGCCACGGCAGGCACCGCCCTGCGCCGCAGCCCCCGGGCGGTGAGCGTGTCGCGCAGGGCCACCAGCCGGCAGCGGCGACTGCGCATGAGGGCCCATTCCCAGGGATCCCACTCGCTGCCCTTGCAGCGGTGGTAGCCATCGGCGAGCGGCGTGCCGCCCCAGCCGGTCGGCGCTGCCGACATCCAGGTGAAGTCGCTCTTGGGGGTGCCCAGAAAGGCGAACGGAGCGCCGCTGCCCCAGGCCAGCAGCAGGGGCAGCAGATCGCCCACCGCCAGCACCGGCCTTCCGCTGGCCCCCCAGCGCCGCACCCAGCGCCACTGCCGCCAGCTGAGCAGGGCCAGCCCCGCCGCCAGGTCGGCAGCCATGCCCTGCAGGCTCTGGGAGCTGAACCCGCCGCTGGGCAGCGGCTGCCTCGGCCCCACCAGCCGCAGCAGGCCGGCGCGCTCGGCGTCGCCGAAGACACGGCCCTCGCCCACCAGGGGCAGCACCTGCACCTGCTGATCGGGACGACGGCGCTGCAGCGCCGCGATCAGCTGCAGGGCGATCACATCCTCCCCGTGGCCGTTGCTCAGAACCAGCAGCGGGGGGGACATGCCATGGCTGATACGATCCGCTTCGGGAGTTTGATCCCCCGGCCGGCGGCATGGCCAAGTGGTAAGGCAGAGGATTGCAAATCCTTTATCCCCAGTTCGAATCTGGGTGCCGCCTTTCTGAAGATCTTCGCTGCTGCGATTCCTCTTCAGAGATGGGTCTTCAGCAATGGCAGTTCAGTGATGGCTCTTCGGTGATGGCTCTTCAGTGATCCGTCTTGAGCGATCCGCCTGCAGCGATCGGTTCTGACGGTCCCCGCCCGTCAGGGATCAACGCCAGGTCAGGTTCCGGCCGGGATCGTCAGAGGCTGGCTTCAGCCATCCAGCGTTCCCCGTTCCGCCCCCAGGCCTGGCAGCGCACCAGACCGCGCTCCAGCTGGCAATGGCCCCGCGCCAGCCGGGTGCGGGGCACCCCCAGGGCCAGTCCGCGCTGATCGAAGCTGGCGGCGGCCACGGTGGCCACGGTGAGGCGTGCGGGCCAGCGTGGCTGGCAGCTCCCTTCCCGGTTGCAGTGCATCGCCACCTGCCCCTGCTCCAGGGCACCGGCGAACACGAGGTGCTCCAGCGCGATCGGTTCCCGCTGGCCATCGGCCAGGAAGCGCACGCTCAGCAGCCCCTCCAGGTTCTGCTCCAGCCGCAGCCCCTGGCAGTCGAACCAGAGCCGGGATGGGCCCCGCAGCCACTGACAGCGGCTGGGGCTGGTCTGCCAGCGGCCGAAATCCGCCGCCCTGGAGGCGCCGCCGGCCAGCAGCCCTGCGGCCATCCCTGCCAGCGCCAGGGCGGCGGCTGCCGCCGGGATCAGTAGCCGGAATCGGCCACGCAGAACCCCTGGCAGCTGATGCCGTTGCTGGCCGTGCGGCCGCAGTGCCGGCAGAGCACCGGTTCGCCGGCGCCCTGGGGCTGCTGCGCGGAGGGGGAGGAACACGGTTCGGGGGCGGGGGATGGCGTGCAGGCGGACGCGGCCGGCGCAGAGAGGATGTCGCCCATAGTGGCGGGGGTGCTGCAGGCTGTTCAGCTCACCATGGCCGATCCCAGCAGTGTTCCGGTGCCGTCGGCCGCCATCGGGGTGGGCACCTGGGCCTGGGGCAACCGCTTTCTCTGGGGCTACGACCCGGCCAGGGATGCCGAGCTGGAGGCCACCTTCCGGCGGGCGCTGGATCTCGGGCTGACGTTCTTCGACAGCGCCGATTCCTACGGCACCGGCCGCTGGACCGGCCGCAGTGAACTGCTCCTGGGTCGCTTCTGCTCGGCGCTGGGGCCGGATCAGGGACAGCGGGTGCAGGTGGCCACCAAGCTGGCCCCCTTCCCCTGGCGGCTGGGGCGGCGGGGATACCGACGCGCCTTCGAGGCCTCCCGCCGACGTCTGAACGGCCATCTGCAGCGGGTGCAGCTGCACTGGAGCACCGCCCGCTATGCCCCCTGGCAGGAGGGGCCCCTGCTGGATGGGCTGGCCGATCTGGTGCTCGCCGGGGAGGTGGCGGAGCTGGGGGTGTCGAACATGGGGCCGCGGCGGCTGCGCCAGGTGGTGCACCACCTGGCCGGCCGTGGGGTGCGGCTCAGCAGCCTGCAGGTGCAGCTGTCGCTGCTCTCCCCGGGGCCGATCGCGCCCGGCGGGGTGGCAGCGGTGTGCCGGGAGCTGGGCGTGGAGCTGATCGCCTACAGCCCGCTGGCCCTGGGCCTGCTGGCGCGCAGCGGCGGTGAATCCCGGCCGATGCCCCAGGGGCCGCGGGCTGCCCTGTTCCGCCGCCTGGAACCCCAGCTGACCCCCCTGCTGCAGCGGCTGGCCGTGATCGCCGCAGCCCATCGGGCCCCCCTGGCGGCGGTGGCCCTGAACTGGTGCAGGGCCCATGGCGCCATGCCGATCGTCGGCCTGCGCAGCGTGGCCCAGGCCGAGACGGCGGCCGAAGCGCTGCGCTGGCAGCTCAGCCCCGAAGACCGCCGGGATCTGGACGCCATCGCCCTGGCGCTCCCCCGGCGCATGCCGGCCAATCCCTTCCAGAGCGCCTGATCCTGAGAACTGCCGCCGCGGTTCAGGAGGCCGCAGCCGTAGCCGAAGGCGTGAGCACCACCGGCAGTGCCTGGGGTCTGCGCAGGGGGGCAGGCGCAGCGTTGCTCCCGGCCGCGTCGGCTTCTGCGCTGTCGTCCGTGCCGGTGGCCTCGCCAGCAGCGGCTTGCTCGCTGCGGCCGCAGGCTGAGAGTGCTTCCTGCAGCAGGGATTCGAAGGTGGCACCAGGCAGGCGGTGCCGCGCCAGTTCCAGGAAGGCCCGGGCCAGGGATTCATCCGCCGCGGCCTGCAGGGCCGGGTTGCTGCGGCGCCACTGCTGCTCCTCCTCGATGGCGCGGATGAAGCGTTCGGTGACGTCCCGCTTGGTGGCGGCGCGGATGCGGGTGTCGTGATCCAGGGTTCCGATCAGGTTGCCGTCCCCGGCCTCCGCCAGCCGGCGGCTCAGGCTGTCGAGCATCTCCCGGGCTTCCCGCTCCAGGGTCATCAGCTGACCATCCGAGAGGCGGGGCAGGTCGGCCAGGTACACCTTGCCGTGATCACGCAGGGTGAGGTAGGTGGCACGAGGCGTCCGGTTGAGTTCGCCGCGGGGCCGCTGGGGGCGGATCGGCGCCACCGGACCGGCCGAGCTGCGCCGACGGGTCACGCGCTGACCGGCCAGAAAGGGACTCTGGGAGCGGGTATTGAGCATGCAGGTACTCCTCGACAGGGACATCGACGTCTGGATTGGATCCGGTCTCGCCGGAACTGGGCAGGATCCAGAGCCACGGCAGGGTGCGGCTCCTGCGGCACCCTAGGCATCGATCCCCGGAGCTTCAGGCCGGCAAACCCGCCAGTGCGGCTCCGGCGGGGGCGTCCCCCTCGCACACGTCGCCCAGGATCCAGGCCTCGTAGCCGGTCTGCCGGCACACCGCCAGGGCGGGGTCAACGGCTGCGGCGGGCAGCACCAGGCAGAAGCCCACGCCGAGGTTGAAGGTGTTCCAGAGGTCCGCTTCGGGCACCTGGCCGGCCTCCTGCAGCCAGCGGAACAGGGCGGGCCGGTGCCAGCTGCCGGGGTCGATGGCGCCATGGACTCCCGGAGGCAGGCAGCGGGGCAGGTTCTCCGGCAGGCCGCCGCCGGTGATGTGGGCCATGCCAGCCACGGGGATGGCGGCCTGGCGCAGGGCCTTCACCAGCGCCGTGTACAGCCGGGTCGGTGCGAGCAGTGCCTCGATGAGCGGGCGCCGGTCCCCGGGCAGCGGGGCATCGGCGGCGAAGCTGCCGTGCCTGCGCTCCTCCTCCACGAGGATGCGGCGCACGAGGCTGAAGCCGTTGCTGTGCACGCCGCTGCTGGCCACGGCGAGGATCTTGTCCCCGGGCCGGACGTGGCGACCATCCACCACCGCATCGGCCTCCACCACGGCCACACAGAACCCCGCCAGGTCGTAGCGGCCGGGGCCGTAGAAGCCCGGCATTTCGGCGGTCTCTCCGCCCAGCAGCGCGCAGCCGCTCTGCCTGCAGCCGTCGGCGATGCCCTCCACCACGGCCGCAAGGGCTTCCGGGCTGAGCTTGCCGGTGGCGATGTAGTCGAGAAAGAAGAGGGGCTCGGCGCCGCTGGTGATCACATCGTTCACGCACATGGCCACCAGATCGATGCCCACGTCGTGGTGGCGTCCATGGGCCTGGGCCAGTTCGAGCTTGGTGCCGACGCCGTCGCTGCCCGCCACCAGCAGTGGCTGGCGCAGGCCGTCCGGCAGCCGGCAGAAGCCCCCGAAGCCCCCCAGCCCGCCGATCACCTCCGGTCGCCGGGTGGATTCAACGCTGCTGCGGATGCGCTCCACGAAGGCGCGTCCGGCCATCACATCCACGCCGGCACTGCGGTAGTCCATGGCTGATCCCCTGGGCGGCACGGAACACTGCGGTGATCCTCCGACGGGACCGGCCCCTGGCAGGTGGACGGTGCTGCGATTGGCACACGGTTCAATGAGCTGCCCTTATCTCAGCTATTTGGATCACTGATCGCCCGAAGACTTGCTGGGCCTTGATCAGCCCTGTAGGGGCCGGCGATATCACTACTGATCATGAATTCTGATCAGTTCCCTGCTGCGGGTTGGTGATGGAACAGTGCTGGACGTTGCCTCTACCTTTCATCCGTTCTCCGATTGATGAGGAGCTCCGGATCACTTCCGGTTCAGCCCTGGTCTCTGAATCCCGGCATCTGCCGGCTCCGATTCCCAGGGGGTCCGGAATGCAGTGATTTTCGAAACACCCGCTTCCCCGTCCATGGGGAGTTCTGTCTCGTAGAGGAGTTTCGTCCGTTATGCGACGCACCGTTTCACTCAGGGCCACCGCCCTCATGATCTCCGGCGCCGCCGCTGTTCTGGGCACCGCCGCCCCTGCCAGCGCCGGGACCTCCACGCTGTCACCAGCGCCCATGGCCCTGCGGCAGATCGAGGCTTCCCCCTCCTTCCAGATGGAGGCTCTGCCCATCGCTCCCGTCACCCTGATGGCTTCGGCGCCCGAGGTGATCAACGTCAGCCAGGGCACCGCCAGCTGGTACGGCCCCGGCTTCTTCGGCAACCGCACCGCCAACGGTGAGGTGTTCCGCCCCGGCACGCTCACGGCCGCCCACCGCACCCTGCCCTTCGGCACCCGCGTGCGCGTCACCAACCTCCACAACGGCCGCAGCACCGTGGTGCGCATCAACGACCGCGGACCCTTCAGCGGCGGCCGTGTGATCGATCTCGCCCATGGGGCCGCCCAGGAGCTCGGCTTGGTGTCGAGCGGTCTGGCCCCTGTCCGCCTGGAAGTGCTCCGCTGATCGGCAGCGTCCGCTCTCCGTCAGGCTCCACGCAGTCGTGAAGGAGCTCCCTCAGCCCATCCGCTCCTTGTGCGGGTGGGCTTTTTGATGTCCGTCCGCCGCCGTTCCAGCGCCATGACCGCGATGCAGCTGCTCCGCACCCGCAGCGACCTGCTGGCCTGGCGCCGGGCCCAGCGCGGTCCGGTGCATTTCGTGCCCACGATGGGGGCCCTGCATGCCGGACACCTGTCGCTGATCCGGCGTGCGGCCGAGCCGCGTGGGGGGGGCCGGCCGGTCGTGCTGGTGAGCGTCTACGTGAATCCACTCCAGTTCGGCCCCCAGGAGGATTTCCAGCGCTACCCCCGGGATCTCGATGCCGATGCCGGTCTGGCCGGCGGCGGCGGTGCCCAGGCTCTGTTCGCTCCGGCGGTGGCGGAGATCCAGCCTGGCGGGGAGGACGCCCTCACCCGCATCCAGCCCCCGGCCGCCCTGCTGCGCAGCCTCTGCGCTCCAGGGCGGCCGGGCCATTTCGAAGGGGTGGCCACCGTGGTGGTGCGCCTGCTGGCCCTGGTGCGGCCCCAGCGTCTGCTGCTCGGGGAGAAGGACTGGCAGCAGCTGGTGATCCTCCGCCGGGTGCTCGCCGACCTGGGGCTGGCGACGGTCGTGGAGGGCTGTCCCACCGTGCGGGAGGCGGATGGGCTGGCCTGCAGTTCGCGCAACAGCTACCTGACCTCTGGGGAGCGCCGGCAGGCCGCCGTGCTGCCGGCCGCACTGCGTGCCATCCGCGCGTCCCTGACCCGGGAGCCAGGCGCCGATCAGCCGTCCGCTCGGCTCGACGATCCGGCGACCCGCCTGCGCCAGGAGCTGGAGGGGGCCGGCGCTGTGGTGGAGTATGCCCAGCTCGTGGCCGCCCATAGCCTGGCGCCGCTGACCCACCCCCGGGGCTTGTGTGTGCTGGCGGCGGCCATCCGCTGCGGCCCCAGTCGCCTGATCGATCACACCTTTCTGATGAGCCGCTCGCCGATCGTTGCCATCGATGGACCGGCCGGAGCCGGCAAGAGCACCGTGACCCGGGCCCTGGCCAGGCGTCTGGGGCTGCTCTACCTCGACACCGGGGCGATGTACCGGGCGGTGACCTGGTGGGTGCGGCACCAGGGGGTGGATCCGGCAGATGCGGCAGCCGTGGGCCGCTGTCTGGAGGGTCTGGATCTGCAGCTGGTGGTGGACCGCGTTGGTGAGCCCCGGGTGCGCATCAATGGCCATGAGGTGAGCGAGGCGATCCGCGGGCCCCAGGTCACCGCCCAGGTGTCGCAGGTGGCGGCCCACGGTTGTGTGCGGGAGGCGCTCACCGCCCAGCAGCGCTCCATGGGCCAGCGGGGCGGGCTGGTGGCGGAGGGGCGTGACATCGGCACGGCCGTGTTCCCTGACGCCGAGCTCAAGGTGTTCCTCACCGCCACGGTGGCCGAACGGGCCCGGCGCCGCGCCAGCGACCTCGAGCAGCGGGGCTTTCCGGTGCCGCCGCTGGCGGAGCTGGAGGCGCAGATCGCCGAGCGGGATCACCTCGACTCCACCCGGGAGGTGGCGCCCCTGGTGCAGGCCGCCGATGCCGAGGAGCTGGTGACCGACGGCATGACGATCGAGGCGGTGATCCAGGCCCTGGTGGACCTGTTCCGTCAGCGCGTGCCCGAGGAGGCCTGGCCGGATCCCGGCCCCGCCTGAGCCGGTCAGCCTCGCTGGATTCCGCCCTGCTCCAGCGTCGTCAGCAGGCCGTCACAGGCATCTTCGAGCAGATCCAGCACCTCTTCGAAGCCCTCCTCCCCGCCGTAGTAGGGATCGGGCACTTCGCTGGCTCTGCGGCGACGGCAGTAGTGCACCAGTGGTTCCACCACGGCCCTGCGCTGCTGCTGTGGCCAGCGGCGGGCCATCGCTTCCACCGCCGCCAGGTTGTCGGCATCCATGGTGAGGATGTGGTCGAACCGGGCCAGATCGGCGGGCTCCAGCTGACGGGCCCTGCTCAGCAGCTGGATGCCGCGCCGGGCAGCCGCGCTGCGCATGCGTGCATCGGCCGGTTTGCCCACATGCCAGCCGCCGGTGCCGGCCGAATCCACCGCGTAGCGCTCCTGCAGGCCAGCCTGTGCCAGGCGCTGCAGGAACACCCCCTCGGCGGCGGGGGAGCGGCAGATGTTGCCGAGGCAGACGAACAGCACCCGCGTGGTGGAACGTCTCATGGCTCGACTGCGCAGGGATCAAGACCGGCGAGGGCCAGGCGGGCGCGCAGCTGCACCACCGGTGGATTGCCAGCCGCTGCGGCGCTGAGGCTGCGCAGGCCCTGCAGCAACGGTTGCTGCAGGGATTCACCGCCGCCATCCAGGCCCCGGGCAAGCGATTCCAGGGCCACGGCCACCGCGTAGCGCACCACCCACTCGCCATCGTCGGTGGCCGCCAGCAGCGCCTCCAGGCAGCACGCCTGGATGTCCAGCCGCTGCGACGGTTCCAGGTGCTGCAGCCGCAGGCCTCCCAGTCCTTTGGCGGCGGCGCGGCGCACACTGGCCGCCACATCACTGCCGAGGGCATCCACCAGCAGCGTCAGCCCCCGTACATCGCCGATGCCGGCCAGGGCACGCACGGCCCAGGCACGGGCGCCGTAGTTCTGGGGATCGAGCCGCAGCAGGGGCTCCACCGCCGCGCCCTGCAGCCGGATCAGCCCGTCCACGGCGGCCACGGCGGCTCCGGGGTTGTTGAAGCCGAGCACCTCCACCAGCACCGGGGCGGCGGCGGGCTCGCCGCTGGCTGCCAGGCTCCGTGCGGCGGACACCAACGCCGCGGAGCTGTCGGCGCTGCGCACGGCCGCCACAAGGGCCTCCAGGTCCACGGGATGCCCCACCGCTGCCGACCGTTCTCCCATGGCCCTCACAGCAGCTCGTCCATGCAGGCCAGCAGGGCGGGCTCCCCGGGCTCGCCGCTGCCCTGCTCCACCAGCCCCCGCAGGGCCATCAGCTTGAGGCTGTTCTCCGCCAGGGTGCGGCAGATCGGCTCGAGGGCGGGTCGCCAGCCCGCCGCTCCCAGATCCATCAGGGCGGCGCGGCGCACCTGCAGCTGGGGGTGCTCCAGCAGCTCCACCAGCACAGTCCCCCAGCGCTCCTCGCCGCTGAGCTGCAGCAGGGCGCGGGCGGCGGCGCTGCGGATCAGCGGCCGCTCGTGGTCCACGAAGGGTTCCACCACCGCCAGCACCGGTTCGCTGGCCATGCCGATGTCCCCGAGAGCCTCCAGCAGAGCTTCGCAGGGTTCCATCAGCCGCGGGGTGCCGGGGCGCTGGGCTCCCGCCTGCTGCGGTCCGCTGGCCAGGCGCCGGCAGATCGGCTCCACCGCCTCCTCGGCCCGCAGCTCCCCCAGGGCCCGGGCGGCCGCTTCGCGCAGGCCGTCATCGGGGTCCTCCAGCACCTCCAGCAGGTCGTTCACCGCCTCCAGGGCCAGCGGCGCCAGCTTGCCCAGGGCCCGGGCGGCGTTGCGGGCCACGGCGTTCTCCTCAACCCCGGCGCCGAGGTCGCGTGGACGGCGCTGGCGCAGGGCAAGCCGCAGCAGGGGAACCGCTTCGGGATGCTGGCTGCGCATGCGCCCGAGCCACCAGGCCCCGTAATACTGCTGGGAGGGGTCCTCGTTCTGCCGCAGGCGTTCGATGGCCTCGGCCTCGCTGATGGGTGCGCCGGCCTGCTCGACGGCGGGGCTCACGTCGCTGCTGGTGCTGGATGGACCCGCCATGGCTGCCGGTGGATCATGTGCAGATTACGGAACCATCCATGGGCCGGCATGGCGCGGAGGGCAAGAAGAGGGTGTCAAAGAAAAAGGGCCTCCCGGAAGGGAGGCCCAGAGGAGGGGTCTGAAACCTGGGGAGGGATCAGACGAGAGCGGAGATGGCGTAGTCGATGTAGTTGTTGGCGATCACACCGGGGTCACCGGAGATGCCGTGGTTGGCCTTGATGTAGTTGAGGGCCTCGACGTACCAGGAGGGGGAGAGTTCGAAGGCGCGGTTGATCTCGTCGAGACCGGCGATCAGGTACTCGTCCATGGGGCCGGTGCCACCTGCCACGAGGCAGTAGGTGACCATGCGCAGGTAGTAACCGATGTCACGGGCGCACTTGGCCTTGCCGCGGGAGTCGGAGGCGTAGTTGGACCCCTGCATCTGGGTGGTGTAGGGGAACTTGTTGTAGACGGCCTGGGCAGCGCCGTTCACCAGCTCGTCAGCCTTGGCGGTGAGCACCTTGGCGGCCTCGAGGGCGTTCTTGGCGCGCTCGAAACGACCGAAGGCGGCGTTCAGCTCGGTGTTGGAGAGGAAGCGGCCCTGGGAATCAGCGGCGGCGACGGCTTCGGTGAGGGGGGTCTTCATTGGGATGAGAGAAGGGGTTGAACCGAAAGATCAGGAACGGAGGTCCTGAGGGATTCAGCCGACGGCGGCGGCGGCGCGATCGAAGTAGGTGCCGATCTCGCTCATCAGAGCGGAGCAGTCGCCGGGGGTGATGCCGTTGCGGTCGTTGGCGATGGAGATGGCGGCATCCTTCATCTTGCGG
>NZ_JAGQCJ010000022.1 GCF_024346135.1 Cyanobium sp. CH-040
TGCCGTCGGGGTAGCCGGCCACGCAGCCGTAGCGCTCGATCAGGTTGGAGAGCGCCTGGTAGGCCCAGTCGGTGGGCCGCACGTCGGAGAACTGGGAGATGCTGGTGACCTGCTCGCCGCTGAGCGCCGGGCCGGCGTACTGCTCGATGGCGGCGAGGTTGAGTGCAGGCGTGTCCGCAGGACTCAGCGGGGCGGCGGCGGCCCCGGCGTGCCCTGCCACCAGAACGGCGATCAGTCCGAGGGTCTGTGGAGCTGCTGGCCGGTGTTGCCTGGGATTCATCGGAAGCAGGAAAACGACGGGGGAGGCACGAGCGCTGCGACGGTAGCAGAAATGAAAACGGGAATCATTCCAGAGTCTGTTCATGCAAGCAGGTGCCTGAAGTCGCCCTCCTGCAGGGGGAGGGTGCAGGCGCTGGCTTCGCCTTCAGCGGTTCCGCCCGTTCAGCGATCTCGTGGCCATCGGCACGACGACGACAGACACCACGATGGGCAGCAATCCCTCGGTTGCAGTGGCGGCGACAGCGGCTGGGCTGCGTCCTGCCCTGATTGAACCTGGGGATGTGATCGATGCTTCCCGGCGGACTGCCTCAGGGCACCAGCGTCGACCAGGCGAAGGCGGCGCCGATGCCGATCCAGATGCCGGCCAGCAGGCGCCGCCCGTTGTCCTGAACGGCCTCCAGCAGGGCCCGCGACCCGGCGGCCACCAGCAGCAGCAGGGCCCCCTGGGCGATGAACAGGCCGAGCATGTACGTGAGTAGGGGCGTGGGTTCAGCGCCGACGACCATCCCTCCCAGCAGGTAGCCGTGCAGGGCGATCGCCGGCAGCAGCAGCGCCGCCGGCACCCTGCCCAGCGCCACCAGTCCGGCCAGCGCCAGGGTGAGCGCCACCAGGGCCTCGGCGAAGGGCGCCACGGATGCGCTCAGAGGCAGCGCCTGGGCCAGGGCGCTGCCCAGCAGGCCGGCGGCCAGCAGCGGCAGCACCCAGGCCAGGGGGCGACGCAGGCCCACGAAACCGATGGCGAGCAGAAACAGAAGATGGTCGGGTCCCAGCAGGGGGTGGCCCAGGCCGCTCACGAAACCCATCCAGGGGCTGAGGGCGGCGCCCTCGGCCATCTCGAAGGGGTGGTGGGCCAGGGCGGCGCTGGGCTGCAGCACGCTCGCCAGGGCGAGGGAGCCGCCGAGCGCCAGGGCCGCCCGACCCAGGAGGCCTGCGGCGCCAGCCGCAGGAGAGGTGCGGTGAGTCAAGGATCGATCCTCGTCGAATGAAGACGCTGGCGGGCGTTCTGACTTCCCCATCCGGGGTTCACAGCTGCGGGACAGCGCCGGATTCGCACCGGTCTTTCCCCGTTTCCTTCAGCAGCTGTTCCCTGCTGAAACCAGTGGGCTGAGCTTACGTGGGTGCGGCCAGTTTCAGGGGCAGTTCCCGCCGCTGCAGCCGGGGGCCGGTGCTGGGCTGCAGTGCCAGGGGCAGGGACGCCGGCCGCACCACCTGCAGGGTGTTGAGCTCCAGCGTGGTCTCCACCACCTCGCCCCGCTGCTCGAACAGATCCAGCACCGTGAGCGTCTGCTCGGGGGGGGTGGCATCGTTCAGGCGCCGCCGGGGCCCGCTGCCCATCGCCCCGAGGCTGAGCAGGTTCATGCCGCCGCTCACCCCCGGGAAGTAGGCGTGGTGGTGGCCGCTCACGTAGAGGTGGCAGCCGGTGGCCGCCATCAGCTGACGCAGCTGCTCCGGCTGGTGCAGCACCTCGCCGGGCCGGTCGCGACCCAGGCCCACGCCATAGGGCGGCAGGTGTCCCATCACCAGGCGCAGCCGGGCCTGCCGGGCGGCTGCGCCGCTCAGCTGGCTGCGGGCCCAGGCCCAGTCCTCGGCCGGCACGCTGGCGGAGGAGGCGTCGAGCACCACCAGGAACACCGGCCCCCGGCGCAGGCTGTAGCGGAACGGGAACCGGGCGGCGTCTACCAGCTCCAGGCCCAGGCGCTGCTGGCGGGCCCGCCAGAAGTGGCCGGCCCGCTCCCGATCGAGGGCGAAGGTGAACCCGCCGGGGCCGCGGCTGCTGGAGGCGTCGTGGTTGCCCATGGTCGGCGCGAAGCCGCCGCTGCCGCGCAGCACGGGCTGCAGCACCTGCCGCTCGAAGCTGGCCCACATCGCATCGAGGTGGCCGCTGCCGAGGCCGAGTTTCTGGCCCGCCACCATGTCGCCGCCGCAGAGCACCAGGTCGGGTCGCAGCGCCTGCAGCAGCTGCACGCCGCGGTGCACCTGGGGGATGTAGTTGGTGGAGCCGTAGCTGGCGTTGAGGTCGCTGATCAAGGCCAGGCGCACGTCGCCCCGGGGGGGCAGCGGAGCCGCCGCAGCCTGCCGCCACCAGCCGACGGTCAGCAGGGCGCTCGCACCGGCAGCGCCCAGCTCCAGAAACTGCCGGCGGGAGAGGGACATGCGCTGGTGTGGGATCGGGCGGTGGTGTCGGCCCGGGTTCAGACCGCCTCCAGCTCGCGCAGCTGGGTTTCCAGACGCTGCTTCAGC
Organism: Cyanobium sp. CH-040; assembly: GCF_024346135.1. GTDB lineage: Bacteria > Cyanobacteriota > Cyanobacteriia > PCC-6307 > Cyanobiaceae > NIES-981. Next base: position 2,521 of record NZ_JAGQCJ010000022.1, read on the forward strand.
CGCGTCTGCACCAGGGCGCAGAGATCATGCACCAGCTGGTCCTCGGCCTCGTAGATGAGCCGCACCCCGTCACGGCGGCAGCCCACCAGGCCGGCCCGCTGCAGCTGGCCCAGCTGGCGGCTGATGTGCGACTGGGAAAAGCCGGTGGCCTCGATCAGCGAGGCCACGTCCATGGGGCCCTGCTTGAGGTGGCAGAGCAGTTGCAGCCGGGCCGGTTCACTGAGCAGGCGGAAGAACTGGCTGAGCTCGTCGAGCAGCTGGGGGCTGGGCTGGGAGCTGAGGGGGTTCGCGCCGGAAGGGCCCATGGGAGTGCGGACTGCTCTTTATGCCTGTCAGCGCATTATGGGCCCGGATCGGGGCTGGCTTCGCAGACCGGCTTCAGAGCACCGTGAGCGCCACGCCCAGGCCCACCACCATGGCGGCGATCAGGGCTGCGGCCCAGAGGGCATGGGAGCGGGCGTCGGCCGGCGTTTCACCGATCACGGCCGCGATCTCATCGGCGTAGAGGTTGTCGTGGTTCTCCAGATCGTGGGTGTGCATGGCTGATTGGGAGGGGCTGCCCGCAACCTAGGCAGCCCGCAAGGGTCTGCCCAGGCCGCCGCCATCAGCCTTCATGGGCCCCCCTGGCGGCCGCCCAGGCTGGCTGGTCACATGGCCCGCCGTCCCTTGCCGCCGCCGGCGCCACCGCCGCGGCCGCCGGGTCCACCCACCGGCACCTCGATGCCGTTGCGCTGGTAGATGCTGCGCATGGCCTCGCGGTGCTTCTGGCGCTGGGCCTGGTTCTCGCGGCGCTCCTCCTGCAGGCAGCCGTTCAGGGCGGCGGTGTCGCGGGCGGCGTTGATGCAGCGCTCACTCTTCTGCAGCGTCTGAATGCGTTCCTTGTGGTGGCGCAGCAGCTGCGTGCGCCGCTCGGGAAAGATGCGCTGCTGCTGGTCCGGGGTGAGGCGCTGGGGGGCCGAGTCCTGGGCCAGGCCCGGCAGGGCGGTGGCCAGGGCCAGCAGGGCGAGGCTCAGGCCCGAGCCCAGGGCGGTGGCCAGGGTGCGGCCGCGGCGTGACGGGGCGAGGGTGGTCATGGCAAGGACGCCGATCGGAGCGACCGGCACGAGGGGATGGCGAGGGGACGACCGGCCGCACGGCCCGGGGCCGCGGGGGATCGATCACCACGGTCCCCATCGTCCTGGGGGCATCTGACCCAGTTGCATATGCCCGGCGCGAAGTTGTGACCAGATCTTTCCGGGGCTTCGCCCGCCGCCGTCGGCCCGGCCCGCGCTCAGGCCTCCCCCAGGGAACGGCCGCGCAGCAGCACCGTGAAACCCGCGTCGTCGCGCCGGCAGTGCAGGGAGCCCTGATGGGCACGGGCCACCCGTTCGGCGATCGCCAGTCCCAGGCCGCAGTGGCCGCTGCCGCCACGGGCGGCGTCGAGGCGGCGGAACGGCTCCAGGGCCTGGATCCAGAGCCGCTGGTCGAGCCCCGGCCCGGCGTCGGCCACCTCGATCTCGAACCCGTCGCCGTTCCAGGCCCGCAGACTCAGCCGGAAGGGCGCCGCGCCATGGCTGCGGGCATTGTCCAGCAGGTTGGCCACCGCCCGGGCCAGGCCCGTGGCCCGCACCCGGGCCCGCAGGGGCTCCAGCTGCAGCGCCAGCGGCTCCAGGCCGCACTGCCCGGCCACCTCGGCCAGGAACGCCTGCAGGTCGAGCTCCACCGCGGCCTCGTCGGTCTGTCCCCTGGCGAAGGCCATGAACTGGGCGGTGATGCGTTCCAGGGCATCCAGATCGGCCAGGGCCTTGGCGGCGTCAGCGGCCCCCATCGGCGTCGATTCCGCCAGGTGCAGCCGCAGCCGCAGGCGGGTGAGCGGGCTGCTGAGGTCGTGGCCGATCCCGGCCAGCATCGTTTCCCGCTCCCGCCGGGCCTGCTCCAGCTGGGCGAGCATCGTGTTGAAGCGGGCGGTGAGCCGGCGCACCGGTGCAGCCCCGCGCGGCGGCACCGGCTGAGGATCGCGGCCGTACCCGAGCTGCTGCAGGGATGTCTCCAGCAGGCCCAGCGGCCGCCTCACCTCCAGGCTCAGCACCAGGGTGCTCAGGCCGAGGCCGGCGGCCACCAGGGACAGCGTCAGCGGCAGGGGATCGGGCGGCCAGGCCCTCGCCCTGGGCAGCGGCGCGGCCATCCACACCGGCTCCAGCGCCGATGCCATCTCCACCCAGAGCTGGTTGTCCGCCGCCACCACCTCCCGGCAGTAGCCCAGCCGGTCGCACAGTTCGGCCCTCAGGGCGGCGGCCTGGCGCCGTCCGCGCAGCGAGGCGGGCGGCGGTCGGCTGGCCAGCTGCAGCCCGCTGAGCTCGGCCACCGCCTCCATCGTGTAGCGCTCCAGCGCCAGCTCCCCGAGCCTCAGGCTGAAGGCCACCTCCGAGCCCAGCTGGCTCATCCGTGCCCCGACGATGCGGCGCCCCAGCAGCGCCTGGATCAGCAGGAGACTGAGCAGCCACAGGGCCAGGCCGCAGGCGCCATAGCCCAGCAGCCTCAGCCAGCGCCGGCGGTCAGCCCCGGGGCCGGCCATCGGGAACGAACACGTAGCCGTAGCCCCACACGGTCTGGATGAAGCGCGGCTGGGAGGGCGTCTCCTCCACCAGCCGGCGCAGCCGCGACACCTGCACATCCATGCTGCGGGTGTCGGTTTCGCTCAAGGGACCGCGCGCCAGCTCGATCAGGCGCTCCCGCGACAGGGGGCGGTGGGGATGCCGGGCGAGGGCCAGCAGCAGACTGAATTCCCCGCTGGTGATCGCCACCGGCACCCCGTCGCGCTCCAGGCTGCGGTTGTTGGGGTCGAGGCGCCAGGCGCCGAACGCGATCATGGCCTCCCGGTCGAGCGGGGCTGCCGCCGGCAGGCTGGCCCGGCGCCGCAGCACCGCCTCGATGCGGGCGGTGAGTTCGCGGGGCAGGAAGGGTTTGGCGAGGTAGTCATCGGCGCCCTGCTCGAGCCCGATGATCCGGTCCACCGCCTCGCCCCGGCCCGTGAGCATCAGCACCGGCAGGTCGTCGCCGCCGTCGCGCAGTCGCCGCAGCGCCGTGAGGCCGTCGTCTCCGGGCAGCATCAGGTCGAGCACCACCAGGTCGGGCCGCTGGCTTTGCAGCCGGCTCTGGAGCTGGCGTGCATCCACCAGGCAGCGCACCTCGTAGCCCTGCTCGCCCAGGTAGGTGGCCAGCATCTGGCGGAGTTCGGGGTCGTCGTCGACGACCCAGATGCGGTGCGGATGCGCCATCGGGCGGGCGGCAGGGGCGGCAGCCGGCAGGCGCTCAGCCCGCCAGCGGCACCGGGGCCATGCCGCTGGCGTCGAACACCCCCTCGAACAGCACCGAGCTCAGGTAGCGCTCGCCCGAATCGGGCAGCACCACCACGATCGTCCGGTCCGCGTAGGCCGGTTCGGCCGCCAGGCGCAGGGCCGCGACGGTGGCGGCACCGCAGGAGATCCCGGCGAGAATCCCCTCCTCCTTCATCAGCCGGCGGGCCATGGCCACCGCCTCGGCGTCGCTCACCGTCTCCACGCGGTCCACCAGATCGAGATCGAGGTTGGCCGGCACGAAGCCGGCGCCGATCCCCTGGATCTTGTGCGGCCCGGGCCGGAGTTCCTCGCCGGCGCGGGTCTGGGAGATCACCGGGCTGTTGGCCGGCTCCACCGCCACCGACACCAGCGGCTTGCCGAGGGTGCGCTTGATGTAGCGGCTGACGCCGGTGATCGTGCCACCGGTGCCCACGCCCGCCACCAGCGCGTCGATCCGGCCCTCGGTGTCGTCCCAGATCTCCGGGCCGGTGGTGTCGTGGTGGATCTGGGGGTTGGCGGGGTTGGCGAACTGCTGCAGCAGCACGTAGCGATCCGGATCGGAGGCGGCCAGCTCCCGGGCGGCGCCGATGGCACCGGGCATGCCCAGGCTGCCCTCGGTGAGCAGCAGCCGGGCCCCGTAGGCGGTGAGCAGCTTGCGCCGCTCCAGGCTCATCGTCTCCGGCATCGTGAGGGTGAGCGGAATGCCCCGGGAGGCGGCCACGAACGCCAGGGCGATGCCGGTGTTGCCGCTGGTGGGCTCGATCAGCTCCTTGCCGGGACCCAGCAGCCCATCCTTCTCGGCCTGCCAGATCATCGCCGCGCCGATGCGGCATTTCACCGAATAGGCGGGGTTGCGGCCCTCGATCTTGGCGAGCACCCGGGCTCCGCAGCCCCGCGTCACCCGCTGCAGGCGCACCAGGGGGGTGCGGCCGATGCTGAGGCTGTTGTCGGCGTAGATGGTCATCGTCGCTCGCCTCGTCACGCGCCGGGCAGGGCCCAGCCTAAGGACGGGGTCGGCACCGCACCGCGTTCAGGACTGGGCAGGGTTCAGGACTGGGCCGGCTCCCATTCGATCTTCACGACGTCCACCGGCCCGCGGCCGCTGTGGTTGAGCTCCTGTGCCGCCCGCAGGGCCGCCTCGTGGGTGTGGAAGAGGTAGGCCTGGTCGGGGCTGCTCACGTCACTGAGGTGTTCGTCGCTGCCCTGCAGGGCGAGGTAGGCCTGGTTGTCCAGCCGCTGGATGGCGTAGCGCTCCGCCTGGGTGCAGTCCATCGGGTGGGAGGGATCGATCTCCGGGGCCCAGAAGTGCATGGTCGAGGGGAGGGCTGATCGAACCCTAGCCCCGGTGGAGATGGGGCGCCGGGCGGTCTGGAGGCCCCTCCTGCGGGGGGCTGCCTGATCGCCGGTCCGGCGCCCGCTTCATGTCTCTTCATCGGAAGCGAAACATTCGATGAAACCCCCATGGATCCACCGCGCAACGCCCGTAATTTCACCGGGCGGCTGCGGTGGCTTCGGCTTGTGTCCAGCCGCTCTCCCTTGCCCAACCCCCCGCAACCCTTCCCATGGCTCTGCTCAAAGCTCCGGTTCTTGGCATCGAGCGCTACGCCAACGACCGTGACAAGGAAAACTGGGCCCAGGCCTCGAGCGAGGACCGCAACACGATCATCCGCGCCGTGTATCAGCAGGTGCTGGGGCATCAGTACCTGATGAAGAGCGAACGGCTCGACGGCCTTGAGTCGCTGTTCCGCAACGGCGATCTCACGGTGCGCGAGTTCGTGCGTCAGGTGGCCAAGAGCGGTCTCTACAAGGCCCGCTTCTTCGAGAACTGCAACCCCTACCGCTTCATCGAGCTGAACTTCAAGCACCTGCTCGGCCGCGCCCCCCAGAACGGCGCCGAGATGCTGCACCACTTCACCATCCTGCAGGAGCAGGGCTACGACGCCGAGATCGACTCCTACCTCGACAGTGACGAGTATCAGGAGCGCTTCGGCCAGGACGTGGTGCCCTACATCCACGGCTGGGATTACTCCAAGGGCCATGAGGGCCGGCAGTTCTCCTGGCTCATGCAGCTCGCCCGCGGCGCCGCCGCCTCCGTGAAGGGGGATGCGGCCGGGGTGCAGTCGCGCCTCAACAAGGTGGTGCACACCAACCGTCCGATCGCCGTCAACCCCCCCAGCTCCGGGCCGGCCTTCTTCCGCTCCGCCATCGGCACGGGGGTGTACGACGGCGAGCTGGGCACCAGCGTGGCCGTGTTCAACAGCGACCGCAGCGACCGGGTGGCGGGGCTGCCGGTGATGGCGGGCACCCGCAGCAGCGACGGGGCCAGCGGCCGCCTGGTGACGATTCTGGTCACCGGCGTGGCCGACAACGCCTATTCGCGCACCGCCGAAACCGTGATCCGGGTGCCCTTCACCCGCATGAACGAAGCCCTGCAACGGGTTGGACGGCTGGGCGGCCGGGTGGTGGAGGTGCGGGTCAGCTGAGCCGCAGACTGAAGGGAGTTCCCCACAGGAGCGCACCGCCATGTTTCTGAAAATCCGCCACGACGACGACTCCAGCCTGGTGGAGGTGCTCGACCTCAAGCAGCTGTTCGATCCCTTCGCCAGCCGGGTGGAGGCCCGCATCCACGCCGGTGAGGAACTGCAGGATCCTCAGGCCCTTGCCAAGGTCAACCTGTTCTTCCCCTCCGGCGAGGACCTGCCCCGCTGCTGGGTGGATCCCCACTACGCGGAGTCGAACGCCTAGGCCGCCAGGCCCACGGTGGGCAACAGCAGATCCATCAGCGCGCCACCCTCCGGGTGGTTGCTGGCCTGGATCCGCCCACCGTGGGTCACCGCGATCTGCTGCACGATCGAGAGGCCCAGGCCGCTGCCGGTGCGCTGGCTGCGCACCCGCGAGGGATCACCCCGGTAGAAGCGCTCGAACATGTGCTGCAGATCCTCCCGGCTCAGGCCGGGACCGTGATCGCGCACGCTCACCTGGCACCAGCCGGCATGGCTGGTGATCGACACCTCCACGCTGCTGCCGTCGGGGCTGTATCGAACGGCGTTGTCGATCAGGTTGAGCAGGGCCCGGTGCAGGCGTGAGGCGTCGGCCTGGAGGGTGATGGCGTCGTCGTCCTGCACGGCCAGGCCCACGCCCCGCTGCTCCGCCAGGGGCCGAAGGCCGGCCCACACCTGGTCCACCAGCGCGCGCAGATCCACCGGCGTGCGCTGCAGGCCGCGGCCCGGCACCGTGTTCTCCAGCCGCGACAGCTCCAGCAGGTCGTTCACCAGCTCCTGCAGGCGCAGCAGCTCCCGCTGCAGCCGTTCCACCAGCCGGGCATTGCGCTCATCGGCCTGGGCGGCCAGGCTGTCGCCCACCAGCAGCAGGGCGGTGAGGGGGGTCTTGAGCTCGTGGGCCACATCGCTCACCCAGCGCTCCTGCTGCTCCAGCTGGGCCTCCAGGGAGCGGCGGCTCTGCAGCTGCACGCCGATCCAGCCGTCAGCGGCGGGCACCACCATCACGTCGAAGTCCTGATGGTCGAAGTGCCACTCCAGCCGCTGGGGACGGTCCTGCCGCCGGGCCATCGCCACGCTGCTGAGCAGGTTGGCGTCCGGACACAGATCCGCCAGGGTGCGGCCCTCCAGGTGGCGGCCCGCCTTCAGCCCCAGGATCCGCCCGGCGCGGGTGTTGAGATGGCGCACCCGGTCACCGGGGGCGAGCAGCACCCAGCCCACCGGTGAGGAGTTGATCCAGCTGAGCAGCTGCGTGGCGCTGGGGAAGCTCTGCTCCTCGGGTCTGCGCGCCGTCGTGGTCCACGGGGCCCAGCGGCGGCGCGGCGGGCGGCGCAGGTCAGCCAAAGCGGTAGCCGAAGCCGCGCACGGTGATCAGGTGCTCCGGCGCCGAGGGGTTCACCTCCAGCTTCTCCCGCAGCCAGCGGATGTGCACGTCCACGGTCTTGCTGTCGCCGAAGAAGTCCACCCCCCACACCTGCTCGAGCAGCTTCTCGCGGCTCCACACCCGGCGAGGGTGCTGCATGAACAGCTCCAGCAGCCGATATTCCTTGGGCGAGAGGTTCACCTCGCAGCCGTTGCGCGTGACCCGGCACTCATCCTGGAAGAGACGCAGGTTGGCGTGCTCCAGCACCTTGGTGGTGGCCACGGGGTTGGTGGTGCGGCGCAGCAGCGCCCGGCAGCGCGCCACCAGTTCGCGCATGCCGAAGGGCTTGGTGAGGTAGTCGTCGGCCCCCACCTCCAGCCCCAGCACGCGGTCGGTCTCGCTGTCGCGGGCACTCACCACCAGGATCGGGGTGTGGTTGTCGCCCCCGCGCAGCTGGCGGCACACGTCCAGACCGCCCAGGCCGGGCAGCATCAGGTCGAGCACCACCAGGGCGAAGGCCTCCTCCTCGCCGGCGCGCTGGACAAACTGGAGGGCATCGCGGCCGTTGCCGCAGGCCGTCACGTCGAAGCCCTCGAGCGCCAGGGCGTCGCGGATGGTCTCGCGGATGGTGTCGTCGTCTTCGACGACCAGCAGCCTCGGTTGCATGGACCCATTCTGATGGGTCAGGGAGCCGCCCCAGAAGAGCCCCTCAGCCAAGGCGGTACCCCCTGCCGCGCACGGTGCAGATCAGCCGGGGCCTGGCCGGATCGTCCTCGAGCTTGAGCCGCAGCCAGCGGATGTGCACATCCACCGTCTTGGGGTCGAGCGCCGGCCCCTCGCATTCGCCCCACACCAGGCGCAGTAGTTCCTCCCGGTGCCAGATCCGACGCTGGTGCTCCAGCAGGAAGCGAAGCAGCCTGAATTCCCGCGGCGAGAGCTTCACCGGCCGGCCGTCGCGCCGCACCTCGTGCTCCTCCACCACCATCGCGATGGGACCGCAGCGCAGCACCGTGGACTGGGGCCTGAGCAGCTGCCGCCGCCGCACCAGCGCACGGCAGCGCGCCAGCACTTCGGCGTGGCCATGGGGGGGCGGCAGCACGGCGTCGGCGCCCGCTTCCAGGGCCCGCACCGGTTCCCGGCTGCTGAGCAGCAGCAACGGCACGGGAGGATTCACGGCGGCGGCAGCGGCGCACAGCCCGCGCAGCTGATCCTCGGAGAGTTCGCGGGTCACCACCATCAGATCGAGGCGCGGGTCACTGCCGAGAAGCTCCTCCGCCGTCTCCGGGGCCAGGCACCGCTCCACCAGGAAGCCCCCTGTCGCCAGGTGAGGTTCGAGGGGGTCGTCGGCGTCGTCCTGGGCCAGCAGCAGCAGCCGCGGAGGCTGCTGCCGGCTCACCGGCGCTGCAGCGGTTGATGGGCGATCACCAGCCGGCGCTGGGAATCGATGGACAGCCAGCCTTCCTCGCGCAGGGCGCCGAGCACCCGGGTCACCGTGACCCGGGTGGTGCTCAGGGCGCTGGCCAGCTCCTGGTGGGTGAGCTTCACGTTCAGGCGCAGGCCCTGATCGCAGGGCTGGCCGTAGTCATTGGCCAGCAGTTCGAGAAAGCCTCGCACCCGCTCCTCGATGCGCCGCAGTCCCAGCAGCGCCAGCATGGCCTCGCTCTGGCGGTAGCGCGCCGCCATGCCCTGCAGCAGGGCGATGGCCAGATCGGGGGAGCCCGCCAGGTCCTCGCAGCTCAGGCAGAGCAGGTCGGTGTCATTGAGGGTGCGGGCCTCGTAGGCCTGCACGTTGCTGAGCGGTTCGCCGAAGGGTTCGTTGGGGCCGGCGAGGCCCAGCAGCAGTTCGTCGCCCTGGAGGGAGATGGCGCTCAGTTTCACCATGCCCCGGATCACCATCCAGACGCTGCGCTTGAGCAGGGGGACGGTGCTGCCGGCGCTGAGGTGCACCAGGCTGCGCTTCTCGAAGCTGGTTTCGAGCAGATCCCGGAAACTGTCCCGGTAGGAGGCTTCCAGGGACGGTGTGAACACCATGACGGTCTGGATCCGGTTCTGCGGCCTCAACCTATGGACATCCCCGGCACGCCAGGCAAAGGTCCGGTAGCGGCTGGTTTAAGAGTTGGTTAGCGCCGGGTCGTCCGCGGGGATGGGCGGCCGCCGATGGCACGATGCCCAGGCCCCCTGCGAGCCGCTGTGCCGAAAGCCTGGACCCTCGTTCCTCAGGCCCGTGCCATTCCCTCCGAACTGCTGGCGGGAATCGTGGTGGCCCTCGGTGTCATTCCCGAGGCCATCGCCTTCTCGATCGTGGCCGGGGTGGATCCGCGGGTGGCGCTGTTCGGATCGATCTGCATCCTGATCGTGGTGGCCGTGCTGGGCGGGCGGCCCGCCATGGTGTCCGCCTGCACGGCGGGAACGGCCCTGCTCATGGGCGGCCTGATGCAGGCCCATGGCCTCTCCCATCTCCTGGCCGCCTGCATCCTGGCCGGCGTCTTTCAGATCCTCTGGGGGTTGCTGCGGCTGGCCAGGCAGATGCGCTTCGTGCCCCGGGCGGTGATCGTGGGCTTCGTGAATTCCATCGGTGTGCTGATCTTCATGGCCCAGCTGCCGCAGATGGGACTGGGGCAGCCGGGACGCGACACGCCCTCGGCGCTGGTGGGCGTGGAAGCCGTGAGCTGGCCGATCGTGTGGGGCCTGGTGGCCCTGGGTCTGGTGATCATCTACGGCCTGCCCCGTCTCACGAAGGTGGTGCCCTCCACCCTGGTGGCGATCATCACGATCAGTGCGATCGCCGAGGCCTGGCAGCTGCCGGTGCCGCGGGTGGGGGATCTCGGGGAGCTGCCCAGCAGCCTGCCGGCCCTGCGGATTCCCGAGGTGTTCGGTTCCTTCGACACCCTCGGCATCATCCTTCCCACCGCCCTGGCGATCTCCTTCGTGGGCCTGCTGCAGTCGTTCCTCACCGCCAGCGTGGTGGAGGACCTGCTGGATGAGGATGCCGACTACGACGCCGAGGCCAGGGCCCAGGGCATCGCCAACATCACCGCCGGCCTGTTCGGCGGCATGGCCGGTGCCGGCATGATCGGCCAGACCGTGATCAACATCGAGTCGGGCGGTCGCCATCGCCTCTCCACCCTCACCGCCGGCGTGGGGCTGCTGGTGCTGGTGATCTCCCTGCGGGAGTGGCTGGTGCGCATCCCCATGGCGGCCCTGGTGGCGGTGATGATCATGGTGTCGATCAGCACCGTGAACTGGGAGTCGTTCCGCCAGGTGCGCCGGATCCCCAAGGGCGACACGGCGGTGATGCTGCTCACGCTGCTGCTGGCCGTGCTCACCCGCAACCTGGCGATCGCGGTGCTGGTGGGGGTGGCCCTGGCCGGGATCCTGTTCAGCCGCAAGGTGGCCAAGGTGATCGCGGTGGATGCCACCTGGCTGGCGGAGGATCACCTCCATTACGCCGTGCGTGGTCAGCTGTTCTTCGTGAGCACGGTGTATTTCCTGGCCGGTTTCAGGGAGCACGCCCACCCGGCCCGCGTCACCATCGACATGGGCCAGGCCCACATCTGGGACCAGACCGGCATGCGCGCCCTGGACCAGGTGATCCGCAAGCTCGCCCAGGCCGGATCCGATGTGAAGGTGCTGCATCTCAACCCTGAGAGCCTGGATCTGTTCCAGCGGATCAGTGAGAGTCCTGCCCTGGTGATCGGCGCCGGCCGCGATCGTTCCGGCGAGGCCGGTTCCGCCGTGTTCTGAGGCCTGCCGTTCTCCACCCCGTCCATGGTTTCCCCCGCCCCCGGCACGCCGCCTGGACCCGCCGGCTCCGGCATCCTCAACGTCATCGGCGGGGAGAGCGGCCGCGGTGACCTGTTCGGTGGCCTCACCGCCGCCGTGGTCGCCCTGCCCATGGCCCTCGCCTTCGGTGTGGCCTCGGGGGCGGGCCCCGTTGCCGGCCTCTGGTCGGCGGCGATCATCGGCCTGGTCGCCGCCCTGTTCGGCGGCACTCCCGCGCTGATCTCCGAGCCCACCGGGCCGATGACGGTGGTGTTCACCGCGGTGCTGGCCACGCTCAGCGGCCGGCTCGAGGATCCGGCCCAGGCCCTGGCCGTGGCCTTCACGGTGGTGATGGTCGCCGGCGTCTTCCAGATCCTCTACGGGCTGTTGCGCCTGGGCGACTACATCACCCAGATGCCCTACACGGTGATCTCGGGGTTCATGAGTGGGGTCGGCACGATCCTGATGATCCTGCAGATCGCGCCGCTGCTCGGGGAGCCCGCGCCCCCCGGCGGCGTGCTCGGCACGCTGGGCGGCCTGCCGGAGCTGCTGCAGGGAATCCGGCCGATGGACTCCCTGCTGGCCCTGATCACCCTCGGGGTGCTGGGGTTCACGCCTGCCGCGGTGCGGCGCTTCCTGCCGGTGCCCCTGTTCGCCCTGATCGTCGGCACGAGCCTGTCCCTGCTGGCCTTCCCGGGGGTGGAGCTGCGGCGCATCGGCACCATTCCCAGTGGCCTGCCGCACTTCACCCTGCCTGCCATCCCCCCCGATGTGCTGCAGCTGGTGCTGGTGAACGCGGCCCTGCTGGGGCTGCTGGGCTCGATCGACTGCCTGCTCACCTGCCTGGTGTCCGACAGCCTCACGCGCATGGAGCACAGGTCGAACAAGGAGCTGGTGGGCCAGGGCCTGGCCAACATCGCCGCCGGCCTGTTCGGCGCCCTGCCGGGATCAGGGGCCACCACCGCCACGGTGGTGAACATCCAGGCCGGTGGGCGCACGGGGCTGTCGGGGATCCTGCGGGCGCTGATCCTGGCGCTGGTGATCCTGGGCGGCTCCGGACTGGCCTCCCGGATCCCCCTGGCCGTGCTGGCGGCGATCGTGTTCCAGGTGGGATTCGGCATCGTCGACTGGGGCTTTCTGGCCCGGGTGCCCCGGCTCTCGCGCCGGGGCGCCTTGATCACCTATGTGGTGACCGCGCTCACGGTGCTGGTGGATCTGATGGTGGCGGTGGGGGTGGGCGTCTTCATCGCCAACATCCTCACCATCGATACGCTGAACCGCAGGCAGGCCGGCGCGGTGCAGACGATCAGCACCGGCAACGAGGCCGATGATCGCGCCGCTGACCTCAGCGTCCAGGAGCGTGAGCTGCTCGATCAGGCCAGGGGGCGCGTGCTGCTGTTTCAGCTCAACGGCGCCATGATCTTCGGCGTGGCCAAGACCATCAACCGGGAGCACAACGCCATCGGCGACTGCGACGCGGTGATCTTCGATCTCTCCGCGGTGTTCCATCTGGGCCTCACGGCCGCCCTGGCGATCGAGAACGCCGTGGAGGAGGCGATCGAGGCGGGCCGCAACGTCTATGTGGTGGGCGCCCAGGGCACCACCCGCCAGCGGCTGGAGGAGTTCCGGCTGTTCGAGAAGCTGCCGGACGACCACACCGACCTCACCCGCCATCAGGCCCTGATGCATGCAGTGGCGGCTCTGCCGGCAGCAGATGCGCCGCAGCCGGAGCTCCAGACCGATTGCCCCGCCTGATCCACAATCGGAGCGGAACCGCGTCGGAGCCTCGGGAGCATGCCAGGAGGTGACCAGCGGCTCCGTGAGCGGCTCGCCCCGCGGATCAGCCACCTGATCCGCCACTGGAAGGGTGACCTCACCGGCGGCGTGACCGCGGCGGTGGTGGCCCTGCCCCTGGCCCTGGCCTTCGGTGTGGCCTCCGGAGCCGGTGCCATCGCCGGCCTCTACGGGGCCGTCAGCCTGGGTTTCCTTGCCGCCCTGTTCGGCGGCACCCCCACCCAGGTGAGCGGTCCCACCGGCCCGATGACGGTGATCATGACCACCGTGGTGACCCTGCTGGTGGGGCGCTACGGGCCGGAGGCGGGGCTGGCGATGGCCTTCACGGTGGTGGTGCTCGCCGGCGGCTTTCAGGTGCTGTTCGGCCTGATGAAGCTGGGGCAGTACATCACGATGATGCCCTACACGGTGATCTCCGGCTTCATGAGCGGGATCGGCGTGATCATCATCGTGCTGGAGGTGCCGCCGCTGCTGGGGGTGAAGCTGTCCGGATCGGTGGCCACCATCGTCGCCGGGCTTCCCGGCGCGATCAGCCAGACCAATCCCACCGCCCTGGCCCTGGGGCTGGCGACCTTTGCGCTGGTGATGCTCTATCCGAGGCGCTGGAACACCGTGCTGCCGGCGCCGCTGGCGGCCCTGGTGCTGATCACCCTGGCCTCGGTCCTGCTGCTGCCGGCCGATGCCGTGCCGCGGCTGGGGGCGATGCCGGCCGGACTGCCGCAGTTGGTGCTGCCACGCCTCAGCCTCGGCGACCTGCGCACCCTGGCCGGTTTCGCCCTCACCCTGGCGGTGCTTGGGGCGATCGATTCGCTGCTCACCTCCCTGGTGGCCGACAACGTCACCCGCACCCACCATGATTCCGACAAGGAGCTGATCGGGCAGGGCATCGGCAACATCGCCGCCGGTCTGGTGGGTGGTCTGCCGGGTGCAGGCGCCACAATGCGCACCGTCACCAACGTGCAGGCGGGGGGGCGCACGCCCCTTTCCGGCATGGTCCATGCCCTGGTGCTGCTGGTGATCACGCTCGGGGCGGGTCCCCTGGCCAGCCCCATTCCCCAGGCGGTGCTGGCGGGCATCCTGCTGCGGGTGGGGCTGGACATCATCGACTGGAATTTCATCTTCCGGGCGCCGCTGCTGTCGTGGAAGACCACGGGCCTGATGTGGCTGGTGCTGATCCTCACGGTGTTCTGGGATCTGATCACCGCCGTGGTGGTGGGGGTGTTTCTGGCCAACATCCTCACGATCAAGCGTCAGAACGACCTGCAGCGCGAGCAGATGCGGCGCCTGCAGGGGCACGTCGACCTCGACGCTGGCCAGCATGACCTCAGCCCCCAGGAATCGCGGCTGCTCCTGGGTTGCGGCAGGGACGTGCTGGTGATGCAGCTGGCCGGGCCGCTGAGTTTCGGCGCCGGCAAGTTTCTCTCCCAGCAGCTCAGCAGCGTGGATGACTTTCACACCCTGGTGCTGGACCTCAGCGAGGTGCCCCTGCTGGGGGTGACGGCCGCCCTGGCGATCGAAACGATCTGCCTGGACTGCCGCGACCAGCAGCGCCAGGTGATCATCGTGAGCGACCGCAGTCAGCCCGTGGAGCGCCTCAACCGGCTGGGTGTGGACCGGATCCTGGGCGTGGCCTTCATGGTGGACCGGCTCTCAGCCCTGCAGGCCTGCTCCAGCCAGCTCGCCAAGGCCGCCTGAAGCCATGGGCTGGTTCGGACTGGCCGAGCTGCTGATCCTGGGACTCCTGGCCGACGGTCTGTTCCGGCGGCTGGGGGTGCCGGGGCTGATCGGCATGCTGCTGGTGGGGGTGGCGCTGGGCCAGTCGGGACTGGGCCTGCTCGATCCCCGGCTGCTGGCCCTCAGCGGCGATCTGCGCCAGATGGCCCTGGTGGTGATCCTGCTGCGGGTGGGGTTCGGGCTCAACCTGGCCGCGCTGCGGCAGGTGGGGCGGCGGGTGCTGCTGCTGGCCTGGATGCCGGCCGCCTGCGAGGGCCTGATGATCACGCTGGTGGCGCCGCCGCTGCTGGGGCTGAGCACGCTGGAGGCGGCGCTGCTGGGCAGCGTCATCGCTGCGGTGTCGCCGGCGGTGGTGGTGCCGCTGATGCTGCGCCTGATCGAGGAGAAGCGCGGCACGGCGCGGGCCATCCCGCAGATGGTGATGGCCGCCGCCTCCCTGGACGACATCGCCGTGATCGTGGTGAACGGCGTGCTCCTGGGGCTGCTGGTGCAGCAGGCTGGCGCTCTGCCGGCCCAGCTGATCCGCCTGCCGCTGGGACTGGCCCTGGGCGCCGCCGCCGGCGCGGCCCTGGGCTGGCTGCTGATCCGCTGGATCGCCCGCTTCCGGCCCCAGGCCAACCGCCAGGTGCTGCTGATCCTGGCCCTGTCGCTGCTGCTGCTGCGCCTGCAGGAGCGCATCAACGGGCTGGTGCCGTTCACCGGCCTGGTGGCGGCGATCGCCCTGGGGGTGGTGATCCTGGAGCTGCGCGAAGACCTGGCGCAGCCGATCGCCGCCAGGCTGGCTTCGATCTGGGTGTTCGCCGAGCTGGTGCTGTTCACCCTGGTGGGGGCCCAGCTGAACGTGGCGGTCGCCTGGCGCAGCGGTCTGGCGGGTCTGGCGGTGCTCGCCCTGGGCCTGGTGGCGCGCTCGATCGGCACCCTGCTCTGCCTGAGCCGCAGCGACTTCACGGCCGGCGAGCGCCTGTTCGTGACCGTGGCCTACCTGCCCAAGGCCACGGTGCAGGCGGCCATCGGCGCCGCGCCGCTGATGACCCTGCAGGCCGCCGGGCTGCCCACGGGGCCGGGCGAGCTGATCCTGGCGGTGGCGGTGCTGAGCATCGTGGTCACGGCACCGCTGGGGGCCTGGCTGAGCGCCCTGCTCGCGCCGCGGGTGCTGCGGCTGGAGGCGGCCGCACCGCGCTGAGTGCCGGGCGGGCTACCACAGCTCGGGTTTGCGCAGCGCCGCCACACAGCAGGAGGGGCCCTGGATCGGCTGAAGCGCCTGCCCCGTGAGCGACTGCGCCAGCCAGCCCTCGGGCCGCTGCAGTGGCAGGGGCGACGGGATCACCGCCGTGGTGGTGGGCTGAAAGCCCACCTGGGAATAGAAGCGCGGATCGCCGTAGGTGAGCACCAGCTCCACGCCCTGCCGCGCCAGAGCCTCCAGGCCGAACCGGATCAGGCGCTGGCCGATGCCCCGGCGCTGCACGTCCGGCAGCACCGCCACAGGCGCCATGAGGAAGGCGTCGGTGCCGCTCTCGAAGCGGAGCCGCGAGACGACGATGCCGCCGACGATCCGATCGTCCTGGGTGGCCATGAAGCAGTGGCGATCCTGGCTGTCAGTGCCGTTGATCAGATCGCCCACCAGGGCACCGATCAGCCTGCCCTCGGCCTCACCTTCAGAGGCGGTGAAGGTAGTGATGAACAGCCGCTGGAACTCGGCTGCGTCGTCCCGGCCGCAGGTTGCCAGCCGCACGCTGTCCTGGTCCCGGCCCCCGGGCGTTGTCCCGATCATCCCGGCCCAGGTCCGTAGGGAAACAGCCGCCGGCTGCGGTTGGCGATCGCCACCAGGGCCAGCATCACCGGCACCTCCACCAGCACCCCCACCACGGTCGCCAGGGCGGCGCCGGAGCGCACGCCGAACAGGCTGATGGCCACCGCCACCGCCAGCTCGAAGAAGTTGGAGGCGCCGATCAGGGCGCCCGGGGCCGCCACGTCGTGGGGCTGGCGGCAGGCGCGCATGCCCAGGGCGGTGAGCAGGAAGATCAGCACGGTCTGCAGGATCAGCGGGATCGCCACCAGCACGATCAGTCCGGGGTTGGCGGCGATGGTGCCGGCCTGGAAGCCGAACAGCAGCGTCACCGTGGCCAGCAGGCCCACCACCGCCCAGGGCTTGAGCGCGGTCTCCAGCCGCTCGATGGCGCTTTCGCTGGCCAGGAAGCGGCGGGTGAGCCAGCCCGCGGCCAGGGGAATCACCACGAACAGGCCCACCGAGAGCTGCAGGGTGTCCCAGGGCACCACCACCTGGCTCACCCCCAGCAGCAGGGCGGCGATGGGGGCGAAGGCCACCACCATGATCAGGTCGTTCACGGCCACCTGCACCAGGGTGTAGGTGGGGTTGCCGCGGCAGAGCCGGCTCCACACGAACACCATCGCCGTGCAGGGGGCCACCCCCAGCAGGATCATGCCGGCGATCAGTTCATCGCCCAGCTCCGGCGGGATCCAGGCCGCGAAGATGCCGCGGATGAACCACCAGGCCAGGAGGGCCATAGTGAAGGGCTTCACCAGCCAGTTCATCCCCACCGTCACCAGCAGCGGCTGGGGGTTGCGGCCGATCCGGCCGACGGCGCCGAAGTCGACGGCCAGCATCATCGGGACGATCATCAGCCAGATCAGCACCGCGATCACGAGATTGATCCGGGCCACCTCGATGCCCGCCAGCAGGCTGAACAGGCCGGGGAAGGCCTGGCCCAGCAGCAGGCCGGCGGCTATGGCCAGGGCCACCCACAGGCTCAGGAATCGCTCAAAGATGCCCATTGCGGTTGCGCCTTGCTCAGCAGCAGGGGGTGGCGGGAGCGGTGCAGCCGGCGGCCAACTCAGCCAGCCAGCCCCGCAGGCGTTCCAGGGCTTGCGGCTGCAGCTGGTAGTAGACCCAGCGCCCGCTCTGGCGATCGGCGAGCAGGCCGGCTTCCTTGAGCACCTTGAGGTGAAACGACAGCTTCGACTGGGCCAGCCCCAGCTCGGCGGTGAGTTCGCACACGCAGCGCTCGCCGCCGCCGAGGGCCTCGATCACCTGCAGCCGGATCGGATCGGCCAGGGCCTTGAGCAGCTGGCGGGCCTGATCCGGATCCAGCGCCGCAGGCGCCAGCGAGGGGGCGAGAGGCACGGGCGGCTCCGAACAACCCATCAAATCTAGTTGGTGCGTGCGGGGCCCCTGCATCGCCCAGGCCGCTCGGTTTGTTCTGCCTCGATTGCGGATCCACCGCAGCTGGGGAGATGACCATCGCCCCCACCCCCACCCCCAACCCCGCCGCCACCCCGACCGAAACCGCGGCCTGCGCTGGGCAACCAACCTGAGCAGGGTGCCGCTCTGGTGCTGCCGCCCACGCTGCGGCTCACGCCCGAGCAGTTCGCCATTGTGTGCGAGGCCAACCCGGAGGCGGTGCTGGAACTGGCGGCCGATGGCCAGCTGATCCGCATGACCCCCACCGGTGGCGACACGGGCGCCCGGGGGCTGGCTCCGCCCCCTTAACCCGTTCATAAGACCCATCAACAGCTGTTGATGTGAGAGTACTGGTAGTTGCTCTGGCGCTGTGCGCATCGGCATCAACGGCTTCGGCCGCATCGGCCGCCTGGTGTTCCGGGCCCTCTGGGACCGGCCCGGGATCGAGCTGGTGCACGTGAACGACTGCGGCGGCGACGCCGCCAGCGCGGGCCACCTGCTGGAGTTCGACTCCGTGCACGGCCGCTGGACGCACCCGGTGACCGCCGCCGTCGATGGCTTCAGCGTGCAGGGCCGTCCGGTGGGCTACTCCCAGCTCAGCCATCCCGCCGTGGTGCCCTGGCGGGAGGCCGGCGTGCAGCTGGTGCTGGAGTGCAGCGGCAAGGTGAAGACGCCCGAAACCCTCGCCGCCTACTTCCACGAGCCCGGCATCGCCAAGGTGATCGTGGCCTGCCCCGTGAAGGGCGAACTCGACGGCGTGGAGATCCCCAGCATCGTGTTCGGCATCAACCACGCCACCTACCAGCCCGATCGCCACCGCCTGCTCACCGCCGCCTCCTGCACCACCAACTGTCTGGCGCCGGTGGTGAAGGTGGTGCACGAGAGCTTCGGCATCCGCCACGGCTCGATCACCACCCTGCACGACGTGACCAACACCCAGGTGGTGATCGATGGCTTCAAGAGCGACCTGCGCCGCGCCCGCTCCTGTCTGCAGAACCTGATCCCCACCAGCACCGGTTCGGCCAGGGCGATCGGGCTGATCTTCCCCGACCTCCAGGGCCGTCTCAACGGCCACGCCATCCGGGTGCCCCTGCTCAATGCCTCGATCACCGACGCGGTGTTCGAGCTGGAGCGCGGCGTGACGGTGGAGGAGGTGAACGGCGCCTTCGAGGCCGCCGCCAACGGTGCCCTGCAGGGGATCCTCGGTTATGAAACCCGCCCACTGGTGTCCAGCGATTTCCTCAATGACAGCCGCAGCTCGATCGTGGATGCCCTCTCCACCCTGGTGGTGAACGGCACCCAGCTGAAGGTGTACGCCTGGTACGACAACGAGTGGGGCTACAGCTGCCGCATGGCCGATCTGGCCTGCCACGTGATCGCCCGGCAGCAGGAGCTCCGCTGATGCGCACGCTCTCACCGGTTCAGCAGTACGGCATCATCACCGCCAACAACTGGGCGTTCACCATCACCGATGGGGCCCTGCGCATGCTGGTGGTGTTCCACTTTCTCAAGCTGGGTTTCACCACGCTTGAGGTGGCGTTTCTGTTCATCTTCTACGAGTTCTTCGGGGTTCTCACCAACCTCTACGGCGGCTGGCTCGGCGCCCGTTTCGGTCTGAAGCTCACGCTCTGGATCGGCACGGTGCTGCAGATCGTGGCCCTGTTGCTGCTGGTGCCGGTGGCGGACACCTGGCCCAGGCTGCTCTCGGTGGTGTGGGTGATGGTGGCTCAGGCCCTCAGCGGCATCGCCAAGGATCTCGAGAAGATGAGCGCCAAGAGCGCCATTCGCGTGGTGGTGCCCGAAACCCCCGACGATCACAGCCGCGGCGAGGGGCAGCTGTTCCGCTGGGTGGCCATCCTCACCGGCGCCAAGAACGCCCTCAAGGGCTTGGGCTTCTTTGTGGGTGGTGTGCTGCTCACCAGCGTGGGCTTCAACGCGGGCGTGGTGGTGCTGGCCGGCTGGCTGGCGGTGGCCTTTCTGGTCACCCTGCTGCTGCCACGGGACATCGGCAGGATGAAGAGCAAACCCGCCTTCAAGTCTCTGCTCTCGAAGAGCGAGGGCATCAATGTGCTGTCGCTGGCCCGCTTCTTCCTGTTCGGCGCCCGCGATGTGTGGTTCGTGGTGGCTCTGCCGGTGTTTCTGCAGGCGAGCCTCGGCTGGGACTTCTGGAAGGTGGGCGGCTTCATGGGCCTGTGGGTGATCGGCTACGGGATCATCCAGGGTTCGGCCCCCAGCCTGCGCCGGGCCTGGGGCAGCGATCGGCCCCCCGGTCCGCCGGCCGTGCAGTTCTGGGCGGCCGTGCTCTCGGCGATTCCGGCGCTGATCGCCATCAGCCTGTGGCGTGAGGTAGGCAACCCCGGCATCGCCGTGGTGGTGGGGCTGATGGTGTTCGGGGTGGTGTTCGCCATGAATTCCTCGATCCACAGCTACATGATCCTGGCCTACACCGAAGCCGAGGACGTGAGCCTCAATGTGGGCTTCTACTACATGGCCAACGCCGCCGGCCGCCTGCTGGGCACCCTGCTCTCCGGTGCCCTGTTCCTTGTGGGCGGGCTGCAGGCCTGTCTGTGGGCCTCCTGTGTGCTGGTCGGCCTGGCCTTCCTCGCCGGCAGGCGGCTGCCCACGCCGCCCAGGCAACTGCAGCCTGCCGGTGCCTGATCAGCGGTAGCCCTCCTTGCGGGTGTCCTCGAAGCTGCGGCGCAGGGCCTCGCCGATGGTGAGCCCGATCGGCAGATCGCCGCCGAAGGAGGTGCCGATGATGTGGCGGTAGAGCTTGCTCTCCACCAGCCGGTAGGTGTCGGCGGGCAGGGGGATGTAGCCGGCCTCCTCCACGAAGCGCAGGCCGTTGCCCACCGTGAAGCCCACGAAGCTGCGGATGGTGTCGTCCTCCCGCATCTTTCTGTCGTTCACGTAGATGAACAGGGGCCGCGACAGGGGCTTGTAGCTGCCGTTCTGGGCCGTCTTCACCGAGGGGGCCACGGCGATGCCGTCCGGCCCGGCGATTGCCAGGGCCTTGAGGCGATCCTGGTTGCTCTGGTAATAGGCGAAGCCGAAGTAACCCATGGCGTCGGGGTCCTCAGCCACGCATTGCACGGTCACGTTGTCGTCTTCGCTGCCTTCATAGTCGCTGCGGGAGTTGCTCTTGTCGCCGTTGATGGCCTCGTTGAAGTAGTCGAAGGTGCCGGAGTCGGTACCGGCGCCGCAGAGCCGCAGGGGCCGCTCCGGCCAGTCGATGTTGATCTGCTTCCAGGTCTTCACCTGGCCCTCCGCCTGCTTCGACCAGGTGCGCGAGAGCTCCTTGGCGGTGATGGCGCTGGCCCAGTCGTTGCCACCGTTCACCACCACCGTGAGGGCATCGAAGGCCAGGGGCAGCTCGATGAAGGTGATGCCCTTGGCGGCGCAGGCCTCGAGCTCGGCGCTGCTGATCGGCCGGGAGGCGTTGGCGATCGGGATGGTCCCCTGGCAGAACTGGCGCAGGCCTCCGGTGGTGCCCACCTCGGAGAGGTTCACGGCCACGTTGCGGCCCCGCTCGGTCTTGTTGTAGGCCGCGATCGCCTTCTGGATCACCGGAAACACGGTGCTGGAGCCGCTGATGGTGAGGCTGGAGGCGGGGCCCTGCTCCCCGGGACCCTGGGCGTCGGGGCCCCCGCAGCCGCCCACCAGCAGCAGCGAGGCTGTGAGCAGAAGAGCCGGGAGCGGGCGAGCCATGGACGGGGAAAGAATCGACTCCAGGCTGATTGATCAAGGTTTGTTGTTGGTTAAGAACAGGTCAGGACTGGCCTTACGCAACCGTTTGGGATCCGGTTCCGCGCGGGTTCGCGGACGAAAAATGGGGGGCTGGTGTTCTCCAGCCCCCCAGTGCTTCTGCAGTGCTCCTGCGGCCCTCGCGGGCCCGGCGTCACTCCTTGATCTTCTCGATCTCGGCCAGGGCCCGCTTGAGCACGTCACCCTTGATGGGTACGTAGCCCAGTTCGGCGGCAGTGGCCTGGGGGCCGTCCTGCAGGGCCCACTTCAGGAAGGTGCGCACGGCCTCAGCGTTCTCGGCGCCGTAGCCGCTCTGGTAGGCCAGGATCCAGGTGAAGGCGGCGATCGGGAAGCTGTCGGCGCCGGCGGGGTTGCAGTCCTCGCCACCGAGCCGCTCATCCAGCGTGATGCCATTGAGGGCGGCGGCGCCGCTCTTCTCATCGGCCATCACGAAGTTGCCCTCCTTGTTCTGGAGTGCCGCCGCCTTGATGTTGCCGCGCACGAAGGCCTGGTTGAGGTAGCCGATCGACCCCGGGGTGTTCTGAATCACCCCGGCCACGCCCTCGTTGCCCTTGCCGCCCACGCCCACGGGCCAGTCCACCGCCTTGCCCACGCCCACCTTGTCCTTCCACTCCGCGGAGAAGCAGGCCAGGGAGTTGGTGAAGGCGAAGGTGGTGCCGGAGCCGTCGCTGCGGTGGGCCACGGTGATCTTGCCGGCCGGGCAGCCCAGCTCCTGCCAGTCGGTGATCTTGCCCAGGAAGATGTCGGCCACCTGGGCCTGGGTGAGCTTGAGGTCGGGGCAGTTGGGGTTGTTGTAGGCCACCGGGATGGTGCCGCCGAGCATCGGGATCTGAACGGCTCCGCGCTTGCCGGCAGCCTCTTTCTGGAAGTCCTCGGCGGAGAGCTGTTCGTCGGTGGCGCCGAAGTCCACCGATCCGGCCAGGAACTGGCGCACGCCGGCGCCGGACCCCACCGACTGGTAGTTCACCTGGTTGCCGGTTGCGGCGGCGTAGTCCTGCGCCCAGCGCTGGTAGGCCGCCGCCGGAAAGGTGGCGCCGGCGCCGTTGATCGTGGGCAGCTTGGTGGCACCACCCCCGCAGGCCGTTGCCAGCAGGGAGAGCGACACCACACCTCCGGTGATGGCGAGTGTGGAACGACGGAGTTGCATGGACTGGCGTTCTGACCGCTGCCTACGTCTAACGGACGGTCGCAACGGCGAGCTTAAGAGGTGGTTATGGACGGGTTAACGCATGACCGGTTGGTGCCGATCCGCACAGCAGGGCGGTTCTGCCAACAAAAAGAGGGAGACGCCAATCGCGTCTCCCCCGTCGATGGATCGGTCCTCGGGAAAGTGCCAATCACACCGTCAATGGCTGCCCCGGGTCGGCCTATTGACCGATGCGGCCCACGGCGGCCTGGGCCTGCTTCAGGATGTTGCCCTGGAGGGGCACATAGCCGAGACCGGAGGCCTGGTTCTGGGCCGCGGGGCTGAGCAGATGGTTCATGGCCGTGCGGATCGACTGCGTCTTGGCGCCGTTACCGCTGCGGTAGGCCAGGATCCAGGTGAGGGTGGAGATCGGGTAGCTGTTGGCGCCGGCGGGATTGGGATCCTCACCCGCCAGGTTGCCGTCCAGCTTGATGTTGTTCAGGGCTGCCGCGCCGCTGGCCCGGCTGGGCATCACGAACTTGCCGGCCCTGTTCTGCAGCGCCGCGGCCTTGATGTTGCCGCGCACGAAGGCCTGGTTCAGGTAGCCGATGGAGCCCGGGGTGTTCTGGATCGTGCCGGCCACACCCTCGTTGCCCTTGCCGCCCACGCCCACGGGCCACTTCACGGCCTTGCCCTCACCCACCTTGCTCTTCCACTCCGGCGAGAAGGCGCTCAGGGAGTTGGTGAAGGCGAAGGTGGTGCCGGAGCCGTCGGAGCGGTGCACCACCCGGATCGGGCCCTTGCCGCACTTGAGCTGCTCCCAGGTCTTGATGTTGCCCAGGAAGATGTCTGCGGCCTGCTTCTGGGTGAGGTTGAGCTTGCTGCAGCCGGGCTGGTTGAAGGCCACGGCGATGGTGCCGCCCACGGCGGGGAACTGCACCACGCCGCGCTTCACCTGGGCGGCTTCGGATGCCTTGATCGGCTCATCGCTGGCACCGAAGTCGACACTGCCGGCCACGAACTGGCGCACACCAGCGCCGGAACCCACCGACTGGTAGTTGACGCGCACCTTGCTGGCGATCCCGGCGAAGGCACGCTGATAGAAGGGGGCCGGGAAGGTGGCGCCGGCGCCGCTGATGGTGGCCTGGGCCAGAAGGGGAGTGGTGATGGCCGCCGTCACGGCAACAGCGGTGAGGCTGCCGGCGGCGATGGAGGCCTTCTTGGCGAAGGTCATGGAGGGGACTGTTGGGTCGCACAAGAATTAGCCGCCACTCCGGCACCGGTCGTTATGGGGTGATTAACCGCTGGTGAAGAGCTGGTTGCGGGCTACCCGCGGGATGTGTTGGTCACTGCCCTTGCCAGGAAGCCTGCCATGAAAAAAGGCCCTCCCTGGGGAGGACCTTGGAGCGATCGAGGTGTGTGTGAGGGGTTCGCCTCAGACTGAGGCTGCTGATCGGAAGCGGGCTTGTGGATCAGGTTGTGGATCAGAACCGGAAGGTGGTCTGAATCACGCCGCCCCAGGCGTCGTTGAAGCTGTTGCTCCGCGGCTCGTCGGCGTAGAAGAGGGCCGGGGTGATGCTGATGTTGTCGGTCACCTGGAAGCGGTAGAAGATCTCGTAGAGCATCGTGTTGTCGCTGCCACCGGTGAAGGGCGGCTGGCCGACGGCGAAGCCGGCGGCGTTGCCGGCCCAGCCCACATCGCTCCACTGCAGACCGGCCATCCAGGATTGGGAATCATCCAGGCGGCTGGCCCAGTTGTACCCGTAGCCGAGGCTGATCGAGGGGATCCAGCCGCTGTCCACCGGGCCCCAGTAGCCGGCGATGGAGAGGCTGTTGGTGTCGCCGCCATCAGGCACGGTGGAGCTGAAGTTTGCATCCCGCAGGCTGGAGTTCTGCGAGCCGTAGCGGTAGCCCAGAGCGATGCCCCAGTTCTTGCCGCGATAGCCCAGCTGGGAGAGGGCGCTGATGCCGCTTTCCTCGGTGAAGGCACCGATGGTGGAGTCGGCGAAGCCGTTGCTGGAGACGTAGTTGGTGTCAAAGGTGAGATAGGGGCTGCCCTTCTCCACCTGCTGCCGCCAGCTCACACCCACACCGGCGCCGGTGGCCTTGTTGTAGGTGCCGGAAGCACCAGCCAGACCGAAGTAGTCGAGGATGTCCGACTTGTAGGCGCTGGGGATGAAGGAGAGCATCTCGGTGTTGCGCACCAGGGCGCCCACCGTGATGTTGAAGCCCTCGCCCACCGGGAAGCGGTAGAAGAGACGGTCGATTTCGACGCTGTCGTCGGTGCCGGCGGCCTTGTCGAGGGTGAAGACGCCGCTGCGGAAGGGCAGGGATTCAAAGTTGCCGGCGCGCAGGCGGGTGCGCAGCAGGTCCTTGCCGGTGAAGCTGGTGTCGAAGCTCAGCCGCACGTCGTAGTTGAAGGTGACCTCGTTGGGGTTGGCCGGCCGGGTGCCGTCGGAGGCGCGCAGCGGGCTTTCGAAGTCGGGCATGCCGCCCAGGATCATGCTGGCCTCACCGCGCAGCTTGGTGGTGGTGGAGAACTGGGAGGCCTCCAGCTCACCCACCTTGGCCTCGAGGCCATCCACGCGGCCCTTGAGCACGGCGAGTTCCTTCTCGAACTCGGCCATCAGGCGCTTGAGCTCGTCGGTCACCTCGGTGACGCGGTCGAGACAGGCATTCAGGAGAGCGGCCGCCTCGAAGCGGGTCATGGCCCGCTGGCCCTTGTAGGTGC
>NZ_JAGQCJ010000023.1 GCF_024346135.1 Cyanobium sp. CH-040
CGCGAACGGCGCCATTCAACGATCGGTTACCTCAGCCCAATCGACTACGAGCAGCAGTTCGTCGCTGCCCGTACACTCACCCTTGTGAACCCCTGAGGCCTGTCCACGAAATCGGGGGAACCCCAGAGAGTCCCTCGACCAAGCAAGGTCAAGCGTCCTTCCCCTGCCGTGATCGGTTTACTGGGACCTACGCCACACACCGCTGCCCAATCTGGTAAGCCTTTGGGCTGACTCCAAACCGGCGACGAAAGGCACCGCTGAAGGCGGTGGGACTGGCGTACCCAACGGCCGCAGAGACAGCGGCGATCGAGTACTCCTGGGCCAACAGATGCCTGGCCCGCTCAAGTCGGTGCTGTGTGAGGAAGCCGAAGACCGTGGTATCAAAGACCTGGCGAAAGCCTTCCTTGAGCTTGCGATCGTTGAGCCCAACCTGGCGCGCAAGGGCGATCAGGGAAGGTGGCGTCTGCAGGTTATCGACCAGCAGTTGCTGGGCCTGATAAATGCGTTCGCGATCATCTCGACTCAGCGCAGGTGATACCAAAGGCGACTCCTGAGTCGCATCGATAAAGAGAGAGAGCAATTCCAAAGACTTAGCCTCGAGATAGAGTGTCCTGGTGACCCCCTGATAGGGGCAGCAAAGCATTTGCTGAAGAGATAGATGTATGGAGCGCGACATTCGCACCGGAGAAGTGGGCATAAGCGGAGTATCACCGACCAGCAGCCGCGCGAGATCCGCTGGCAATGAATCATCGGCTTGCCCCACCAGGCCTCTGAGAACAGAAAGGTCGATGTGAATATCGACTGCCAGACAGTCCTGTTCGGCGTATTCCGTCCACAGGCCAGGCTCACAGCAAGCGGGGGCTATGAACAGCTGTCTCGATTGGTAGTTCTGGCTTCTGTTGTAGGAGGTGCGATACGAGAGGCCGAAGATAAACTCTACACAGTCTGAGGCGCCAGCCTTGTACCTACAGATAATATCTTCCTTGAGGCGGTACTGATGAATTGTCAGGGATATGCCACTTGGTAGTTCAATGTCACGTTTATGGCCTGTACCCAGCCAGTCCGGAAATGTCAGGGTCTGATCTGTGCCACTGCTAATGAGCTCAGGTTGAGTTTGCTGGACATGCTCGCGAAGCAAATGACGGAGCTCACCGTCTTCGAAGGTGAACGTCACAGCGAAGGAAGCCTATCGGCAGTCATCTCTAATTGGGCGATGCCGACCCGATCAGATCCGGCCTGGCGCCAGTGGCGCTCCTCAGCAGACCTGAGCATGCCGAACAGATCAAAAGTCAGCGGTCTCGTTGCCCATGGGGTTCGATGATTCAGTTCGTCCAAGGAGCATTCGCGGATTTCACCTTCACAGAGAGCGGCATCCGGCGGCCCGAATCCCAGACACTCAAGGCTTGCTGAGCTGTCATGACACTGCCACAATCCAAGCAGGTCAGCATCAACCTGCCGAGAGCATGGCGCCGGTGGTTGACTTCCCGGTTGGCAGACAACCAGACAAGGTACGAAGCCCAAAGGGATGGGATGCAGGCACAACATCGAGCTCATCAGCAGCAGAGCCAGAAAGCAATCTGCGGTGTCAACACACTATTACCAGTAGCGATCCCTGCTTGCAGTGAAAAAGTCACCAGGGGTCGTGCTTCTCGCTACGTGGCTCTGTCCATTTAGGACTTGAAGTCACTTGACATAGTGCCGAGGGCAGGATTAATGCTGAATGGATTCGTAACTTGAAGCTTTGGGACCCATTTTTGCGGCAGGAGGCATCGTCATGTGGCCACTGCTGACATTTTCCGTTGTGGCCATCGCCCTGGTCATCGAGCGCTCCCTCTTCTGGTTTCGCATCAGCCGTCGTCAGCGCCCGGTGATGCAGGAGATTTTGCGCACCTATCGGCAGGCTCCGATGGATGTGTTCCTTAAGTTGCGGAAGCACGTCAACCTGCCTACCGCCCGCATCTTTCTTGAAGCCCTGGAGATTGATGGGGCCAGTCCCAAGCAGTTTCACCTGGCCTTGGCCAGCGCCATGCAGGCCGAACTGCCCCACCTGCGCCGCTTCAGTACCGTCTTTTCCACCATCATCAGTGTTGCGCCGCTGCTGGGCCTGCTCGGCACCATCCTCGGTCTGATCCGCTCCTTCGCTGCTCTGCAACTGGGCGACCTGACGACCAACACCGGGGCCGTGACCGGCGGTATCAGCGAAGCCTTGGTGTCGACGGCAGCGGGACTGGTCGTGGCAATCGGCACGTTGCTGTTCGCCAATCTGTTTCGTGGCATCTACAAACGCCAGGTGGCGCTGATCCAGGAGTACGGCGGCCAGCTGGAGATTCTGTACGAGACCCACTACCAGCGCAGGAGCAAACTGCAAGAAGAAATGCTGTTGGGCTAGATGGCTGAGTGGGTGAGATCTGTC
Source organism: Cyanobium sp. CH-040 (assembly GCF_024346135.1). Taxonomy (GTDB): domain Bacteria; phylum Cyanobacteriota; class Cyanobacteriia; order PCC-6307; family Cyanobiaceae; genus NIES-981. Next base: position 2,414 of record NZ_JAGQCJ010000023.1, read on the forward strand.
TATGGCAGTAGATATCGTAACGCCTGCTTGTCCCAAATAACCAGTCACGCCCCTTTTGCCCACCCTTCCTCAATCTCGAGACGCCATGTTGTATTTCCCCGAAGAGCACGAAGACGAGTTTGAACTCAACATCATCTCAATGATCGATGTCATCTTTGCGATTCTGACGTTCTTCATAATCTCCAGTCTGTTCCTGACTCGCTCCCAGTCGCTACCGGTGAACCTGCCCAAGGCATCGAGCGCTCAGCCCCAGCAGCGCACGCGAATTACCGTGACCGTGAAGGAGTCTGGGGCCATTGCCCTCAACCGCGAGGCGATCGCACTGACCGACCTGCAGACTGCCGTGCGGGAGCTGATGGGCAGTCCCAGGCAATCGGTGGTGGTGATCCACGCCGATGAGGCTGTCAACCACGGGCGGGTTGTGGCTGTGATGGATGAACTGCGGGCGATCGAGGGGGCGACTCTCGGCATTTCCACCCAACCGCAGAACTAGATGGCCAGCGGATCTGGATTGGCTTGTGAATGGGTCTGGAGAAGGCGATGGTGCGATCGCAATCCTTAGCCCGATCCCAATCGCCTGCTCTGCTCATCCTGGGGCTTGGGTTGTGCTGCCTCCTTTTACTGGGCTGTCTCTTCGGCAGCGTATTGCTGGGTGCTGTGGACATTCCTCCTCCCACGGTGCTGCAGGCCCTGTTTCGATTTGATGGCTCCACCGAGCATCTGATCATTCGCACAGTGCGACTGCCCAGGGCGATTCTCGCGGTGGTGGTGGGGGCGGCATTGGCCGTAGCGGGGGCGATCACCCAGGGATTGTCGCGTAATCCCCTGGCCGCACCAGACATTCTGGGTATCAACATGGGCGCGTCGCTGGCCTTGGTGTTGGCGATTTTTCTGTATGGCGGCGGCGATCACCATGTGGGTTTCGCCTTTGGGGGGGCGGCCATCTCTGCCCTCACTGTCTACTGGCTTGGTTCCCTGGGCCGCAGCGGTCTGACACCGCTCAAGCTCGTGATCGCCGGATCTGCCATTGGCTATCTGCTCAGTTCACTCACCTCCGGCATTCTCATCCTCAGTCAGCGCACACTCGATGAGATTCGCTATTGGCTTGCCGGGTCGTTGGCAGGGCAGGATCTCGACACCATGCTGTCTGTCTTCCCCTACATCGCCGTGGGTCTGGTGGCTTCCTTGGCCCTGGGGCGAGAGTTGACACTGATGAGCCTGGGCGAGGATGTGGCCCAGGGACTGGGCATGAAGACCGCCTGGGTGAAGGTGGGGGCAGCGATCGCGGTGGTTCTGCTGGCGGGCAGCGCTGTTGCCCTGGCTGGGCCGATTGGTTTTGTGGGCCTGGTTGTGCCCCACGTGGTGCGGTTTCTGGTGGGTGCGGACTACCGCTGGATCGTGCCCTATTCGATGATTCTTGGCGCCATCCTGCTCTCGGTGGCCGATCTCGCCTCCAGGCTCGTGATTCGACCCCAGGAGCTCCCGGCCGGAATCATGACCGCCATCGTGGGCGCGCCGTTCTTCATTCACCTCGCGCGATCAAAGATGAAGCGTTAAGACTTCTGGAGATGGTGGATAGTCCTTCCACCTTTCACACCCCGCGGCGTTACGCGAACCCATTCCAGCCCCGTATCCACTTACCCGATCCTCCACCACTCGTCCGGGCCTGCAACAGCCACCACAGCCGCCTCCCCCCATGTCCATTGCCAAACCCTGGATCGCCATTCGCCCGCGTCGGCTTCCCCTGTCGTTTCGGGTCGATCGCCGGGTGCCTGGCGTGCTGGTGGTGATGGCATCACTCACCCTTGTCTCCCTTCTCTTCAACGTGAGTCAGGGAGAGTACCCGGTGCCGTTTCTGGAGGTGGTGAAAGCGGTTCTGGGTTTTCCTTCCACCCCCGACTATGACCTTGTGGTGAACACCTTGCGTCTTCCCCGCGCTCTGGTGGCTCTGCTGGTGGGCATGGGGCTGGCGACGGCGGGAACGATCCTGCAGGGCCTGACCCGCAACCCCCTGGCCGCCCCGGAGATCATCGGCATCAATGCGGGGGCGAGTCTGGTGGCGGTGGCCCTGATTGTGGCCCTGCCCCAGGTGGGGACAGCCTGGCTGCCTCCGGCCGCCTTTCTCGGCGGGCTGGGCACGGCGGTGGCGATCTACCTGCTGGCCTGGAACGGTGGCAGTTCCCCCATGCGGCTGATCCTGGTGGGCATTGGCCTGACGGCTCTCACCAGCACGCTCACCAGCCTGATGATCACCTTCGGAGAACTGGATACGGTGAGCCAGGCGCTGATGTGGCTGGCGGGAAGTGTCTACGGGCGCAGCTGGCCGCAGCTGGGGGCCCTGCTGCCCTGGCTAGTCCTGTTTCTGCCGCTCAGCCTGGTGCTGGCCCGGGATCTCGACACCCTGAATCTGGGTGACAGCCTGGCCCAGGGCCTGGGCAGCCGGGTTGAGTGGACCCGCGGCCTGCTGCTCCTGTGCAGCGTGGCGCTGGCGGGAGCTTCGGTGGCCACCGCCGGCAACGTGGGCTTTGTGGGGCTGATGGCACCCCACCTCGGACGGCAGCTGGTGGGTCCATCCCACGCCGGTCTGATCCCGGTGGCCGCTCTCACCGGGGCCTGCATTGTCGAAGTGGCAGAGATCGTGGGCCGCCTTGCCTTTGCGCCCATCGAACTCCCCTGCGGACTGATGACCGCCGTGATCGGTGCGCCCTACTTCCTGTGGCTGCTCTATCGCACCCGCAACCAATAGCACCTGAAAGGTCTTGCCAATACTCCTCCTCAAGACACCCCATGAGCAACACGGCCACACCCATCGCCCTCACCACCCGCACGCTCACCCTGGCGTACGCCGGCAACGTGATCATCAAGGGTCTCGACCTGGAGGTTCCTCAGGAGCAGATCACCACCCTTGTGGGACCGAACGGCTGTGGCAAGTCCACGCTGCTGCGGGGCATGGCGCGGCTGCTCAGGCCTCTCGGAGGAGCTGTGTACCTCGATGGCGAGGCCATCGCCCGTCTGCCCAGCAGAACCCTGGCCCAGCGCCTGGGGATCTTGCCCCAGAGCCCCGTCGCCCCGGAAGGGCTCACCGTGCGCGAGCTGGTGGCCCAGGGCCGCTACCCGCACCAGAGCTGGCTGCGGCAGTGGTCGAAGGACGATGCGCAGCAGGTGGAGGAGGCGATCGCCACCACCCACCTGCACGACTTTGCCAACCGCCCTCTCGACAGCCTCTCCGGCGGCCAGCGCCAGCGGGCCTGGATTGCCATGGCCCTGGCCCAGAACACCCAGACCCTGTTGCTGGATGAACCGACGACCTATCTGGATCTGGCCCACCAGATCGAGGTGCTGGATGTGCTCTACAGGCTCAATCGCGAGGGGGGCCGCACCATCGTGATGGTGCTCCACGACCTGAACATGGCCTGTCGCTACAGCCACCATCTGGTGGCCCTGCGCAGTGGCCAGCTGATCGCCCAAGGACCACCCTCAGAGGTGGTTACCGAAGCGATGGTGGAGCAGGTGTTTGCCCTCAGAAGCCGCATCTTCACCGATCCAGTGTCGAACACGCCGCTGTGCGTGCCCATCAGCCAGATGGCGGAGCTGTAGATGACGTCATTCTCTGGCCAAACAAAACCACAGGTCTTGGCGAGGCCCCGAGGATCATCCGGAGTACGCACCATTGAGGCTCCCTGGTCAACACCCCAGACGGGAGGCATTGCCGATCACCCCAGGCCATGGGGTTCACCGTGATGTCTCTTCGCTGAAGCAAGCCGTTTTCCCCGTTTGTCCGGTCACGTTTCCATGAGCCTTTCCGAGATCTGCGTTCAACAGCATCAGCACGAGCAGAGCAAACTGAAGCGGCTGCTGCTGTGGGGGCTCTTCGGCTCCGTGGCAGCCCATGGCATCGCTCTTGGCCTCAGTCAGTTCAAGCTGTGGCAGGACCCGGCTGATGAGCTGGAGCCCATTGAACTGATCGTCGCCGAACCCCAGACACAGCCAGTGCCGGATCCTCCTGAGCCCGCCAAACTCAGTACCCAGACGAATGATCCAGCGGCGGCAGCGGCCAGCGCTCCACCGCCCGCGGCGGTGATGACACCGTCCACCACCATGTCGCCTCCCGTGCAGCCGGTTGCCCTCGACACTCCCGAACCGCTCACCGACACCCAGGCCGAATCAGCCATCGAGGAACCGCAAGGCACCGTTGATCCTGACGCCATGGTCACGGAACCCACGGCATCGCAGTCCGGGAGCCTGCGGGATCTGTTTCAGCGCCTTCGCGAGTCCCAGGGGGGCTCAGGCAGCAGCCCATCGGCGACTGCAGGCGGCGGCAGAGTGCCCAATGCGGCCGCTGGATCCGGCCCTGGGGGTGCGCCGTTACGCACTGCCAGCAATGGGCGCGGTCGGGGACAGGGATCGCGAACGATTGCCTGTGAGAACTGCGTCCGCCCCGACTATCCCCAGAGCGCCCTGGCTGCAGGAGTCGAGGGGCAGCCCAAGGTGAGTGTCGACATCAACCCCGACGGCAGTGTGCGCAGTGTGACCCTCACCCGCTCCAGCGGCAATGCCGCGATCGACCAGGCTGCGATCCAGGCCGCACGCCGCTCACGCTTCCGTCCGGTTTCAGGCGGGGCCAGCGTGCCCATCGAATACGACCTGAGCATCGAAGGGTCACGCCGCCACCGGGAAGCTCGCCGCCGCGGCGAACGTCAGGCGGTGAATCTGGCCCCTGATCCCACCTCCACCGCAGACACGGAAGCAGCGCCTGCCGCATCGGCACCACCAGCATCCCCCACACCCTCAGCGCCCTCAACCAGTGGTGATGAGACATCCCCCTCAAGGCCGACAGCCCCTCCGGTCTCGTCAGAGCCCAGAGTTCCAGCGCCGGCGGTCCGAGAACCAGCATCTGCTGCCGCTCCGGCAGCTGTTCCCACTTCAGCGCCTGCTCTCGCTCCAGAACCTGCCCCGCCGGCACCAATGCTCAATTCACCTGAGCCTGTGGAGGAACTCCCTACTTCCCCAGCAGATCCCTGACATGAACTGCCTGGGAAAAGGCGCTGATCAGCGACTGCTCGGCACTGAAGCAGGAGAACATTTCACACTCCTTGATCTTCTGAAGAACAGTCTCCACGCTGACCACGCATGTGGATGCTCTCCCATGCAGCAGTCCAGGTGCTGAAATGCGGTTGAGCACGTTTCTGCACGTGACGCCACTGAGACGATCAGTCCTGCGTGCGCGGAGAGTGAGTTCAAGGCCTCCTGCTTGACACACAATTGACGGCTAAAGATCCGAATCCCCACAGCACGCGGCGCATTCCACAGCAAAGCGCATTCCTTGACCGATTTTGGCCGGGGGCTGAATCTGTAACAGCCTCACCTTGCTCAGCTCAGGTATCAGGTGCCTGCGGAAAGCGGAAGGAGACCGGCTGAAAGTCAATAGAGGAAGGCAGCTCCCAAGAGGACATTGACAGTGCACTGTTAGCGAGTTTTAGGCCGTGACTTCGTAGGTATATCCGCGTGGATTCCCCTCTGTCTTGTAGCAAGAAATACATCCTCTCAGGCCAGACAGCACAAAGACCTGCGCCCTGCATCACGCCATCAACGGGCAACAAAGTGGTGTGATTGAGAGGGTTTTGCCAAGGGCCAGATGGGGTTTCAATTGCAGAGGATGGTGTTCTTGGCGGGATGGCTCCTGCTGGCGCCGATGGCGGCTCAGGCTGAAACAGCGTCGTCTTTGAGAGAGGTGCCGAGCAGTGGCAAAGCGGCGAATCTCAAGCTGGCCCAGGCAGCCATGCGCATCACCGGTGTGCGTGTGGAGACTGACGGAGATGGGCTGCGGCTGATGATCGATGCCGCAGGGATGCTGGCAGAGCCTTCAACTTCAGTCGTTGGCAACGCGCTGGTCGCTGAGATTCCCAATGCGGTGCTGTCGCTGCCCGATGGAGGCAACTTCGAACAATTCGGACCAGCCCAGGGCATTGCTCTGGTGAGCATCAGCAACGAAGCCGGGAACAGGGTTCGGGTCTCGATTACAGGCAGCGATGGGCCGCCCTCGGTGGCTTTCAACAGTGGAGCATCGGGACTGGTGCTGGCCATTACCCCGAGGCAAGATCTGGCTACGGGAGATGATGAGTCAATCCGCATTGGTGTAACGGGCGAAGGCGATGAGGGCTACGCACCTCGCGATTCCAGCACCGCAACCCGCACGGATACAGCTCTGCGTGACATCCCCCAGTCCATCCAGATAATCCCCCGAGCGGTGATCGACGACCGGGATGCACGGGAATTGGGTAATGCGCTGGAAACAGCGGCATCGGTGGCAGATAACGGCGGACGGGGGCTGAGCGTGTTTGGCCCTGGCTTTCTCATTCGCGGCTTTGAGAACCGAGGCGGCATCTTTCGCGAAGGGGTCGAAGCATTTAGCTTGGGGCCGCTGAGTACGGCTGACCTCGAGCGGATTGAGGTGCTACGCGGACCTGCCTCGGTGCTGTATGGCCGGGGTGAGCCTGGTGGCATCATCAACTTGGTATCCAAACGCCCGCTGAGTGAACCGTTTTACAGCGTTTCAGCGGGGGCAGGTAGCTTTGAGAGCTATGACGGAGCGCTTGACCTGTCTGGGCCGATCACGAACGATCGCAGTCTGCGCTACAGGCTAAACATTTCCTACAGAGATTTCGGCAGCTTTCGCAACAAGGTTGATGGTGACGAGCTACTAGTCTCACCAATCATCACCTGGGATATCACCCCGAATACCTCTCTTGATTTGTACGGGCAGTACACCAGGAGTCGCGAAACAATTGACGAAGGATTAGTGGTGGGGAGCAGAGGCATTATTAATCTACCCCGCGATCGCTTTTTTGGCGAAGAATTCAGCGAGTTTTCCCAGGATCAATTCACATTGGGCTATCGGTTGAAGCATGAGACTGGCGATCGCCTTACACTCCGGCATAGCCTTAGCTATCAGGAGTACTCGCCTGAACGATATGCTCCTTTATTTGATTCCCTTGACGAATCCACTGGACAGCTAGAACGTCTAGCCTACTTTGCGGGCGGCATCTATCAGCGCTTCTTTACTAATGCCGAAGCAGTAGCGCGTTTCAATACAGGTTCTGTCTCACACCAAGTGCTGCTTGGCGTTGAGTATCGCAACACACGAGAAAAACCTGAGTTTCAGTTCAGCAACCTCTACGATCCAATCAACATCTTTGATCCCGTCTACTCTCGGACACCCTTCGACATTAAGCCGGAGTTCTTCAGGGATGACACGATTAAAACCCTGGGCATTTACCTGCAAGATCAAATTGACATTTTACCCAACCTCAAGCTGCTGGCCGGGGTGCGCTATGACATCGCTGATCAGTTCCGCACGACCCGGGATATTGGTGAGCCCCGGGACGAATTCAAGCAGACAGACAGCGCGTTTTCGCCTCGCTTTGGAATCGTCTATCAACCAATTGAGCCCGTATCTCTCTATGCCTCTTACACCACTTCGTTTCAACCATCATTTGGAGCAAGTCGCAATCTCGACGACTCAACGTTTGATCCAGAGTTTGGACGACAGTTTGAAGTCGGGCTGAAATGGGATATTTCTGATCGATTGACATTTACGACGGCACTATTCGATATTCGACGTCAGAACGTACAAACTCCTGACCCCGACGATCCGGAGTTTACGGTGCAAACCGGTGAAGTCACAAGCAGAGGCTTGGAACTGGGTCTAGGCGGAGAGATCCTGCCTGGCTGGAATATCACTGCCAACTACAGCCTGCTAGATGCATTTGTCAGCGAAGACAATAGTATTCCAGTGGGCAACAGCTTGGCCAATGTGCCGGATAACCAATTCAGTCTTTGGAGTACCTATCGATTCCAGGAGGGTTCACTGGAAGGACTGGGTTTTGGTCTTGGGCTCTTTTATGTCAGTCAACGAGCCGGCAACTCAGACAATAGCTTTACCTTGCCAAGTTACTTCAGAGCCGATGCCGCACTCTTCTATCAGCGCAACAACTGGCGCGCCCAGCTGAATGTTGAAAATCTGTTCAATACCCGCTACTTCACATCGTCTGATCAGTTTTTGGGAGTAACTCCAGGGGCACCTCTGACAGTGTCCGCCAAGATCAGCGTACAGTTCTAGGAAGGTGAAACAGATTCGTTTGCAGTTGCTGCAAGCTCGAAGCATCTACGTGGCAATGGCACTATTGACACTTGGGGTGATCGTTGCCTACCAGAGAGACCTGCCCAAGCTCGAGCAAAGACTAGCCTGCGTTCAAGTGGAGCACATCGCTGGGAGAACCTGTGTGCCTGAAAGCTTTGAGCGGTTGGTGACCCTGGATGGGGTGACGTATGAATATTCGATCGCAGCAGGTCTCTCTCCCATTGCTACTTCCGTGAGCGATCTGCTCGATCACATGGCGGAGCAAGTGGCACAGACCGAACAAATTGGCCTGACTGGAGAACCCAACTTAGAGCAGGTGCTGTCCCTGAAGCCCGATTTGATTGTGGGACTTGATATCAATCAAGTGACCTACGCCCAGGCGACAGAGATTGCCCCGACATTAATGTTTTCCTTTGATCACAGTGGGCAATGGAAGGACGGTTTTCATCAATTTGCTCAAGCCTTGGGTCGTCATCACATCGCTCAGCAGGTGATGACTGATTACGACAGCCGTTTGGCAGATCTCAGACGACAGTTGGATGTTTCCTCAGCGTTGTCGCCGGATAAAGACTGGCATAGTTTAGAGATCTCGGTCGTGCGAATGTATCCTGACACTATTAGTCTCTATCTCAGGGACTCGTTTTCCGGCACCGTTTTACAGGATGTTGGACTGTCCCGTCCTCCAGCTCAGGATGTTGGAGCTGATGAGGCCAGGATGCTCTTCGACAACCCAATACAGAACAGAATCAGCCGTGAGCTTCTTGAAGAGGCAGATGGCGACGTGATCTTCCTCTGGACTGGGGAGAGCACCGCTGAGGCAACAGTGACGGCCCAGCATGAGGTTGAGGAGCTTCTCAAGGATCCGCTCTGGCGGCAGCTCAAAGCAGTGCAGGCGGGTCGTGTCTATATCGTCCCCAGCTACTGGATCGGCAGCGGCCCAATTGCCGCCAGTGCCATTCTCGATGACCTCATGACCTATCTTGTTAAGCCTTCTTAGACATGCCTGACCAATTGATTGTCTGCAAGAGCTGCGGGTTTTCTGAGAAAGAAGACAAGCGTATGGGCGAAACAGGGGGAGAGCACTTGCTCAGACACCTGAAGGAGCTCCATTCGCAGTGGTCCCGCCGAGATGAGTTGGCGATCGTCACAACGGGATGTTTGTGCATCTGTGACAATCCCTGCGCGATCGCCTATGTAGGCACAGGCAAATACACCTACCTATTTGCCAATATTGATCCGGCAACATCTGCCGACAACCTGCTCAGTGCCGCAGAACTCTACCTTGACAGTATGGACGGCATGGTCTCTGCCTATCGCCTCCCCTCAGATCTTCAGCTCTGCCGGATCGCCCGTATTCCTCCTGCCTCTTAAACTAAATCCAACATGAATGCAAGATAGGTCGTCAGAAACTCGCTTCTTGAATGATGTCATTGGCATTCCTTATTCAAGTGCGGTAGCTGATAGAGGCCGCTCCACCGCACTTGGCAATCTCTGAACCAGCACTACAAAGGCTCGCAATAATAAACATTCATCTCAATGAGGCTCACTTAAGGAGTCACAGGTCTGTTACTGCCTGGTCATAGGGCCAAGGTGCTGGCTTGTTTGGGTAGTCAATAAGGATATGGACGTCTCCTTTGCTTCTCTATAGCCCACTCCAGCTTGATACAGCGAGCAATCAATGCACCCATCCCGGTCACTTGTACGACTACTCAGCTATGCCAGACCCTATCAGGCGCAGATCTGGGGCGCAATACTATGCTCCATCTTTCGCACTCTGATTGATTTAGCTCCTCCATTTCTGATCGGGCTAGCCGTTGACGTCGTCGTTGAGCAAGAAGGCTCACTCATTGCTGGTTTCGGCATTCAAGACCCACTGGCACAGTTATTGCTGCTATCTATTCTGACAATCGTTGCATGGGGTCTTGAATCCCTAAGTCAATATCTATCAGAGAATCTTTGGCGCACACTTGGACAACACCTGCAACATGAACTGCGGGTAGATACCTACAATCACATGCAACAGCTGGACCTGGCCTTTTTTGAAGACCGTAGTACTGGAACGTTGCTATCTATTCTTAATGACGATATCAATCAGCTCGAGCGCTTTCTTGGCTCTGGTGCGGACGACGTGATTGGCTTTTTTGCGAGGGTCTTAGCTGTTGGGCTTAGTTTTATTATTCTAGCACCTGGAATTGCTTGGTTTGCCATTGTGCCCATTCCATTTATCTTATGGGGCACATTTCTTTTTCAGTCTCGATTGGGTCCACGCTACGATGCCGTTCGAAATCAGGCAGGATTAATTAGCGATCGGCTTGCAAACAATATTTCTGGTATTGCTACGATTAAGAGCTTTACTGCCGAAGACTACGAGAGCGATCGTGTATCCCAAGAAAGTAAGGCATATCTTCGAGGCAATCAGCGGGCAATCACATTGAGTGTGGCTTTTCAGCCTGTGTTGCGCCTGCTTATTCTCACTGGATTTGTGTTGACTTTATATCTTGGAGGACGAGAGGTACTCCTGGGTCAGCTAAGCGTTGGCACCTATGGCTTCATGGTTTTTATCGTTGAGGACTTGCTATGGCCCTTTACGGAATTGAGCGACATCATGGTTGAATATCAGCGTGCGATGGCATCGGTTCGCAGAGTTATGGGATTGCTGGATACCCCTGTTGCCATTCCTTACCGAACCTGCCCAGTAAGCCCTTCGGAACAGCGTTCCTTTCCCTTGGTTCCCATCAAGGGTGAGGTTGCGCTTCACGCAATCACCTTTGCTTACAACCAGCATCCTCCTGTCCTCAAGGATCTCTCCTTGTATATTCCTGCCAAAGCAACAGTTGGAATCGTCGGGGCTACTGGTTCAGGTAAAAGTACACTTGTAAAGCTTTTGCTGCGTTTTTATGACGTTCAGCAGGGTGCGCTCACCATTGATGGTACTGATATCCGAAAGATCAATCTAGTCGATCTGCGTCGTTGCATTGGCTGGGTCAGTCAGGATGTGTATTTGTTTCACGGTTCTGTTGCAGAAAATATTTCTTATGGCACTTTTGCTGCCACTCGTGAGCAGATCACTCAAGCAGCAAAACTAGCGGAAGCTCATGCTTTTATTGAGAGACTCCCTGAAAGTTATGACACTATTATAGGTGAAAGAGGACAGAAACTTTCTGGTGGACAACGGCAACGGCTGGCGCTTGCACGCGCCATCCTTAAGGATCCAGCCATTCTGATTCTTGATGAAGCCACCTCTGCAGTTGACAACGAAACTGAAGCGGCTATTCAGAAATCTCTTGATAAAGTCATACAAGGAAGAACTACCATTGCGATTGCCCACCGCCTTTCTACCATTCGCAATGCTGACTGTATCTTTGTGATGCAGAATGGCCAAATTTTAGAAAAAGGAACCCACGACGAGTTGTTACAGCTGTCCAGTGTCTATGCTGGGCTTTGGAGTCTTCAACAGGGCACTGGTTGTACTTCAACTACTTGTGCCGATGACAGAGCTGTTGATCCGGGATGAGGCAATCTTCTCAGTAGCAGCTTTCACTTGAGAGGCCACAGAGCATCGCTGCAGGGGCAATGCTGTCTATTGAATTTCTCCTCTGCCTAATTCGGGCCTTCTTAGAAAAGTCAGACTGCATACGCTACGGTGGATCTGAGCAGTTGTAGTCGGTGGAATGTATAAAATCCCCCATGTGTCGCCAATAAGCCGCCGAAAGGTCTCAAAAGGTATCGACGTGAGCCTCGTGATCAGCTCTCGTTCGAAGACTTAATCCTGCAATTTTGCGACAAACTCTCCGGTGACAACCAGGTGGATCAAGCCGGCAGGACTCATCCCCTTGAATGATCCGGAAGATGACTGCGCGCCGAAGTTCTGCAAGGACTTTTGAGCGGTCGTCACCCCATTTTCCAACACGCTCGCGTCGCTTTGATCATCAGCACTCGCTGGTCCTCGCAGACGAAGAACTCTTGCAGCAGATCAAGGAAGATGTCTATCTCCATTTCCGCTCTAATTGCCTTTCAGGCCAAGACACCGCTCACCTTTTTCAGACGCCGCTTACGTTTCTCAGGAGTCGCGAATTGCAGGACCTATTGCTTGTTGCTGAATAGCTAGCACTGGCGCCAATGGCGGCTCAGTCCAACATCGTTGGTTCCTCCATTGAGCCATGACACTCGGCAATCAGGCTTCACTTATTGCAGATTGGTCCTGAGTTCGAATCTCAGGCGTCCCATCTCTCCCGTTCGTGTTCGCTCGCAACGGCAGCCTGTGCTGAAGACGTGGTTGGCTGAGCCACAGGCAGGAGCAGCACGAGCCGTGTGTCCCATGCGCATCGAGGTGGAACACCGCACCACCTACCGCTACAGCCAGCCGGTGCGGCTGGGTCCCCACAGCCTGCGGCTGAGGCCGCGGCTCGAGGCCGGCATGCGGGAACTGCACTTCGCCCTGGCGATCGAGCCGGCTCCCAGCCTGCACTTCGATGCCTGCGATGCCGAGGGCAACCGGGTCAGCCGCCTGTGGTTCGACGCTCCCACCACCAGCCTGGAGATCGTCTCCCGCTTTGCCGTGGAGAGCGACGGCAGCGCCGGGAGGCTGGCCGCCGCTCTGGGCCGGCCCGCTGCCCTGCCCTCCGACCTGCCCTTCCACTACGCCCCCGAGGAGGCCACCGTGGTGGCCCCTTACTGCCGCACCGAGCCAGCGGCCGCTGCGGTGCGCGCCCTGGCCGAGCAGCTGGCGAGCCGGACCGGAGGCGATCCGCTGGCCTTCCTCGGCGCCCTCAACACCCATCTGCACACCCACATCCGCCGCGAGATCCGCGAGCTGGGCGCGGCCCACTCCCCCGAGCACACGCTGCGCACGGGCGTCGGCGCCTGCCGCGACCAGACCCTGCTGTTCCTCGCCGTGGCCCGCAGCCAGGGGCTGGCCGGCCGCTTCGTGAGCGGCTACCAGGACCGCTCGGCGCTGGCCACCGCGGAGCGCCACCTGCACGCCTGGCCGGAGGTGTATCTGCCCGGCCTGGGCTGGCAGGGGTTCGACCCCACCCGCGGCATCCCCACCGGAGCGGGCCATGTGGCGGTGGCGGCGGCCCGGGATCCCGCCGGTGCGATGCCGGTGTCGGGCAGCTATGCCGGAGCTGCCAGCTCCCAGCTCAGCTACGCGGTGCGGATCAGGGCCGGGGCTTCCTGAGGGATCAGTCCGCCGGTCTGAGGGTGCGTGGCCCGAGCGGATGCCCGGCATGGGGGTAGGGGGCGTGGTGATGCCCATGGGGATGCTGGTGACCCGGGGCCAGCGGCACGCCATCGGGCTGGCAGGCACCGGTGCACTCCCGCTCGCAGAGGGTGCAGGGCTCGTTCAGGCCCTCCACGTGGTGGTGGTGGCTGTGCTGGGGGGCGCCCACCTCGTGCTCGAAACCGAGCACCTGGGCCCGGTACTTGCACAGGGAGCAGTTCATCACGGCATCGCCGCGGATGGCTTCCTCCAGCCGCTCCCGGAAGGTGTCGACCACCAGGGGATGGTCGTTGAGGTAGCCGGCCTTGAGGAACTGCACCTCGGGGTGGTCGGCGGCCACCCGGTCGGTGTGCTGGTGGATGCGGCTCACCAGCACGCCGGAGAACAGGAAGTAGGGGAACACCACGATGCGGCGGAAGCCCAGGCGCACCACATGGCGCAGGCCGGGCTCCACCAGCGGGAACGTGACCCCGGAGTAGAGCGTCTCCCCCCAGCCGAAGCCGAAGCCCTCCACCAGCATGCGCATCACCTTGGTGACGTTGGAGTTGGCGTCGGGATCCGACGACCCCCGGCCCACAACCGCCAGCAGGGTGTCGCTGAGGGGCACGGGCCCGCCGGCGGCATCGGCGGCCTCCAGGGCTTCGCGCACCCGGGCGCCGGCGGCCTGGATCATCCTGCGGTCGATCCCCAGCTCCCGGCCGTACTGGATCTGCAGGCCGGTTTCGGCCGCGTAGGTGTTCAGCACCGAGGGGATGTCGTTCTTGGCGTGGCCGGCCGCGAACAGCATTCCCGGCACCGCCAGCACCCGGTTCACACCGCGTTCGCGCAGCCGGTCGAGGCCCTCGCGCAGGATCGGCCGGGCGAATTCGAGGTAGCCGTGCTCCACCGGCACCCCCGGCAGCCGCTGGCGCACGCCGTCGGCCAGCCGGGCGAATTCCTCACAGGCCAGACGGTTGCGGCTGCCATGGCCGCAGATCATCACGCCCACTCCGTCCAGGGCGCTGAAGTCGACCGGCGCTGGCGTCGCCGTGGGGGTGTGCATGGGCTCTGCCGGTGTCCGCGCCGGGTCGGAGGGGATGGGAACCGGCGAGCGTTCTGACTGAGGGGCCGGAGGACTCCGGCTCCATCACAGCTGCGGGACAGTGCCGGACTCGGAGCGGGACAGGCCCGCGCCTCACCGGACTTTCCTCGTTGCCTTCCGGGCGTGACCCGCGGAAACCGATCGGCCCCATTGTGCCGGTGGTGCGGTCAGGGCGACGGTCTGGTCAGCGTGGGCGTGGTCTGCGTGGGGGCAGCATGCACACAGCGAGGCCCGGGGCAGGGCCCCGGGCCTGAGCTGGCTGGCTGTCGGTGAGCTCAGCTGGGTGTGCCCTCAGCTGGGTGTGTGTTCAGCTGTGGGAGCATCCAGCTGGGTGTGCGATCGATCGAATCGCTGCTGGACTGGCCGCTGGTTGGTTGTGGATGGTGGTTGGTTGTGGATGGAGCTGGCTGAGGATGGCCCTGGGGCCGTGACTCAAGCGGGGCCTCCCGGTTGGTCCGGGGCACCTGGAACCCCTCCTGCAGATGGTGCTCGGGGAGGTGGTTCGTGAAGGCGGCGATGGGGCCGCGGTGGGGACGGTGCAATGGACGGCGACGACGTCACACGCCGGGGAAACCAGTGATCGAAGGAGACTGTTGGAGCAGGGTCCGAACCTCAGTGCAGTCCTTGGGTCTGGTTGTCTGGGCTTTGATCCATAGGCAGTCGTTTCCGGGTGCCTTCATCAGCACTGTCGTCAGGTGCCGCATCCCTGACAAGGTGATCCAGCGCACACGACATCGCTCTTCACGTTCCGAGACCCTCCTTCATCGTGGGGCGGGCCGGATGGCAGGTTGAAGGGCGATGTTCGATTCGGCCCGCTCCTTCACCCTGCTGTCGATCGGGGCCGCCACGGCCACGATCGTGCTCAAGCTGGCGGCCTGGCGGATCACCGGGTCGGTGGGCCTGCTCTCCGATGCCCTCGAGTCGGGGGTGAATCTGGTGGCGGCGCTGGCCGCCTTCTGGGCGCTCACCCTGGCGGCCAAGCCCGCAGACCGGGAGCACCCCTACGGCCACTTCAAGGCCGAGTACTTCGCCAGCGGCCTGGAGAGCGCCCTGATCCTGGTGGCCGCCGCCGCCATCGTCTGGGCAGCCCTGGGACGGCTGCTGGCGCCCCAGCCGCTGGAACAGCTGGGCGCGGGTCTGGCGTTCTCGCTGCTGGCCACCGTGCTCAACGGCCTGGTGGCCTGGCAGCTGCTGCGGGCCAGCCGGCGCTTCCACTCGATCACCCTGCGCGCCGATGCCCAGCACCTGCTCACCGACGTGTGGACCTCCCTGGGGGTCCTGCTGGCTGTGGCCCTGGTGAAGGTCACCGGCTGGCTGATCCTCGATCCCCTGATCGCCATCGCCGTGGCCCTGAACATCGTGGTGGTGGGCTTCAGGCTGCTGGGCGAGACGGCCTCCGGCCTGCTCGACCATGCCCTGCCCGAGGCCGAGCAGCGCCAGCTGGAGGATCTGCTGGCCGCCCACAGCGGCGACGGGGTCGCCGTGCACGCGCTGCGCACCAGGGTGGCGGGGTCGCGCCGCTTCGTGGCCTTCCACCTGCTGGTGCCGGGCAGCTGGAGCGTGCAGGCCGGCCATGACCTCTGCGAACGGATCGAGCGCGAGATCAGATCGGCCCTGCCGCGCACCGATGTGATCACCCACCTGGAACCGCTCGAGGATCCACGCGCCTGGCAGGACACGGGCTTCGGCTGGGACGACGCCTGAGCGGTGGAGCTCAGCTGCGCCGCAGCCAGGGTGGGGCGCCGCGGAACCAGTCGCCCAGGTCGTCCTCCCCGGGCCGGAAGCGGTCATCGGGCTCAGCCGAGCCCAGGTCGAGGTCGGCCAGCAGACGGTCGATGCCGTCGCCCGAACCCTGACCCTGCTGCTGACGCCGTGCCCGCCGCAGCCAGGAGGCCACGGTGCGGTCGCGATCGGCGAACTTCTGCAGGTACACCCGCTCGCCCAGGCTCACCGGCTCTCCGCCGGCGATGCGAGCCAGGATCGCCTGCAGCCGCAGGCGGGTCGTCGTGGACAACATCACCCGTGGCGTGGCTGGGTCCTTGCTAGCGAGGTCTGGGACGGTGGCTGTGGCCTCGGTCACCAAAGACCGGGCCCGGTGAGCGGATGCGGATCGCAGGGTGCGTTGCCTGCCACGCCGCGCCGGCCTCAGTCGGCGGGTGGTGCGCCGTCCGCCTCAGCGTTCTTCGCCTCGCTGTTCTTCGCCTCGCCGTTCTGTGCGTCGCCGGTCTCCTGCCGGGGCTCCCCAGACCCGTCAGGCCCCTCCCCCAGCGGCAGCACCGGTGGCGACAGCCAGGGCCAGAGGGGATCGACCAGGGCGCCCGGGGTCTGCTGGGGCTCCGGACCCACCACATCGATGGAGGTGCGCTTCACCACCAGCCGGAAGCGGCGTGGGGCCAGCTTGGTGTTGATGAACTCCTGCACCGCGCTCACCTGGGTGAAGGTGGGCAGCCGTGGATCGCTGACGCTCACCCGGGCGGTGACCACCGGGGGGTTCTGCTCCCAGTCCACCCGCACGCTCTCGAGTTCGGAATCCCTGCCCAGGGTGATGGTTTCGTTGCGCAGGCTGCTGAGGATCAGATCCTCGATGCGCTGGGCCTGAACCTGACGGCGAGACACCCCCATCAGGTTCAGCAGGCTGCCGCCGAGGGGAATCACCAGCATGGCCGTGAGCGCGAGGCTCGTGAGACCCAGACGGCTGCGCAGCAACCGCCCTCTGAACGGCCGCTCCAGCAGGTTGAGGGTCACCATCGCCCCGGTGAGGATGCCCAGCAGGTTGGTGAGAAACAGCAGGGCGGCTCCGTAGCTCTCCTGCCAGCGGCCGGCGGAGAGCAGCAGGCCGGCCACGCACACCGGCGGCACCAGGGCCACGGCGATGGCCAGGCCGGCCATGGCGGTGATGGCCTCCTTGCGCAGCTTGGCGAACATCGCCACCACGCCCGCCGCCAGGGCGATGCCCAGGTCGAGCAGGTTGGGGCGGGTGCGGGCCATCACCTCGCTGCCGTAGACGGGGAACTGCACCAGCAGGCCCACACTCACCGAAACGGCCAGGCCCAGGCCCACACCCAGCGCCAGGGTGAGCAGAGCCCGGAGGAAGGCGGGGAACTGGCCGCGCAGCACCTGGAAGGCCATCGCCTGCAGGGGCAGGATCCAGGGCGCCACGACCATGGCGCCGATCACCACGGCGGCACTGTTGCCAAGCAGGCCGAGGCTGGCGATCAGCGAGGAGCCCAGGGTGAGCACCACGAACACCTGGCCGAAGCGGGCGTCGCCCTCGAACTCCTCGCGCAGCGCGGCCAGACGATCCTTGTCGGCCTGCAGGGATCGGGCGCCGGGCCGGCTGTCCGGGCCGCCGGGCTCTGACGGGCTGATGCCTGGCACGCGGGTGTCTGACTGGCTCGGCATCCCCGGCTGAGGGGTGGAGCCCCTCTGGTTCAGCCCTCCAGTGTGGTGCCGGATCGGCGGGCTGCCGCCCGCCGCCGCTCAGGGGCGGGGCCTGAGGCCGAGCAGCTCGGCCCCGTAGCGCTCGCTGAACATGGCCTGGGTCTGCCAGGCGGAGAGCAGGGTCTTGGCGATCTCGCGCAGCTCGTCGATGTCATCGCAGGCATCGATGGCCCGGGAGTGCATCGCCACGGTGAACTCACGGCTCAGGGAGAGGGAAGACTCGGGCACGGCGTGTGACGGCTTGTAACGGAACGTTAAGGGTGACGATGGCCGGCCGGGGGCCCCACGGGCCCGGTTTCGGGCCGGTTCTCCCCACCTCGTCCCACCTCCCTAGCCTGAGGTGGTGGACCCGGCCGACACCGCTGCTTCGGGCATCCCCGGGGACCTCGCCGCACCTGCCGCAGCGCCCGATGCCGCCGCGCCAGATGCCGCCGCGAGCGGGCCCCGGGCCGAGGCCCTGCTGGCGCAGCTGAGCACCGCCGAGAAGCTCGCCCTGCTGGACGGCGACACCCCCTTCTGGGCCGGGATGGTCGCCATCGCCGCCCGCGACGCCTCCCACCGCCGCCCCTGGCCGGCGGGCCGGCTGCCCCGGCTCGGCCTGTCCGGCCTGCAGTTCGTGGATGGCCCCCGCGGGGTGGTGCTGGAGGGAGGAGCCACCACCTTCCCGGTGCCGATGGCGCGGGGCGCGGCCTGGAACCCGGAGCTGGAGGAGCGCATCGGCGAGGCCATCGCCCTGGAGGCGCGCTCCTTCGGCGCCAACTGGGTGGCGGCGGTGTGCGTGAACCTGCTGCGCCACCCCGGCTGGGGCCGGGCCCAGGAGACCTATGGCGAGGACCCCGTGCACGTGGGTGAGCTGGGGGCGGCCTGCACCCGGGGCCTGCAGCGCCACGCCCTCGCCTGCGTCAAGCACCTCGCCCTCAACTCGATCGACAGCTCCCGCTTCCTGGTGGACGTGCAGGCCACCCCGAGGGTGCTGCACGAGCTGTACCTGCCCCAGTTCCGTGCCTGCGTGGAGGCTGGAGCGGCCTCGGTGATGAGCGCCTACAACCGGGTGAACGGCGTCTGGTGCGGCGAGCACCCCCAGTTGCTGGAGGGGATCCTCAAGCGGCGCTGGGGATTCGCGGGCTTCGTGGTCACCGATTTCATCTTCGGGCTGCGCGACGGCGTGGCCGCCCTGCTGGCGGGTCAGGACCTGGAGATGCCCTTCCGCATGGTGTTCGCGGGGGTTCTGGAGGAGGCCCTGGCCGACGGCCGGGTGCCGGCCGGCCGCGTCGACGACGCCGCGCTGCGGTTGCTGCGGGCCCAGCTGGCGGTGCCGGCGGGCCACCATCCCGCCGCGCTGCGCCGCCGCGCCGACCACCTGCAGCTGGCGCGCCAGGCGGCCACCGAGGCGATCGTGCTGCTGCGCAATCAGGGCCCGCTGCTGCCGTTCCGGGATCTGGACTCGCTGGCGGTGGTGGGCCGGCTGGCGGCCGAGCCGAACCTGGGCGACCGCGGCTCCTCCGACACGCGCCCGCCGCCGGGCTCGGTGGTCACCCCACTCGACGGACTGCGGGCCGCGGCAGCGCAGCTGACGATCCGCGCCTCCGCCAGCGACGATCCCGCTGCCGCTGCCGAGGTGGCGGCGGGCTGCGAGGCCGCGGTGGTGGTGGTGGGGCTGGACTGGCGCCTGGAGGGGGAGCACATCCATCCCGGCGACATCGCTCCGGTGCTGCGCCGGATCCCTCCGCCCGACTGGTTGCTCGGCCGCTGGCCCGGAGGCCCCGGCGGGCGGCGCCGGCTGCGGCGTGCCTGGCAGCCGGCGGCGGATCTGATCGCCTGGATCACCGGTCACGCCACGCCGCGCCAGGGCGGTGACTTCGCCTCCGGGGACCGCACCGACCTGCGCCTGCCGCCGCGCCAGGTGGCCCTGATCCGGGCGGTGGCGGCCGCCAACCCGCGCACCGTGGTGGTGCTGATGGGCGGGGGGGCCGTGCTGATGGAGGAGTGGCGCCGGGTGGTGCCGGCGATCCTGCTGCTCTGGTATCCGGGCGAGCAGGGCGGGCACGCCCTCGCCGACGTGCTGCTGGGCCGGGTGTCGCCCTCGGGGCGCCTGCCCTTCGGCCTGCCCACCAGCACCGACCATCTGCCCCCCTTCGAGCCGCGGGCGCCCCTGGTGACCTACGACCTCTGGCACGGCTACCGGCGCCTGGGGCGGGAAGGGCAGCGGGCCGCCTACCCCTTCGGCTTCGGCCTCTCCTACAGCCGCTTCGAGTTCAGTCAGCCCGTTCTCGACCCGGAGCCAGCAACCGGTGATGGGGCGCTGGTGCTCAACGTCACGGTGCGCAACGCCGGCCCGATGGCGGCCGCGGAGGTGGTGCAGGTGTACCTGGAAGCGCCGGACCTGGAGGTGGAGCGGCCACCGCGCACCCTGGTGGCCTTCACGCGCCTGGAGCTGGCGGAGGATGAGCGCCGTCACCTGAGGCTGGCGATCCCCCGGCGCCGCCTGGCCTACTTCGATGAGGCCGGCGACGGCTTCCGGATCGAAGCGGGGCTCCATCGGCTGGTGGTGGCCCGCCACGTCGAGGATCCCGGACTGGCTGTGGAGGTGACGCTGGAGGGAGGCTGGCTGGGGCCCTGAGCTGATCAGGCAAGGATCGGGCAGCGGTGTGCCTCGCTCAGCTTCGTTCCAGCCGCTGCAGCCGGTCCAGCCGCTGCAGCATCAGCTGAAGCCGCAGGCGGGTGTAGCGCTGCAGCAGCAGGCAGGGAAGGTTGAACAGGGTGGCGAAGGCGAGGTTGATCAGCACCCCCGCCGGCGGCAGCCACAGGCAGGTGACCATCCACACCGGCCACAGGGCCCAGTGCACCAGTTCGGCCCGGCGGGTCTCCAGCAGCAGGCGCCGCAGGGCGCGGGGATCGCGCCCCACCAGGCTGGCCTTGCGCACGCCGCCGGGCAGGGCATCCCCGGCATCGGGAATCCAGGGTTTCCAGCGCCGGATCGCCAGTCGCGTTTCGAAGTGCCGCAGCGCCCGGCTCGCCGGCTGGCCTGTTGCGTGCCCGGGGCCGCCGGCCTGCGGAGGCTCCCTCCCGGGGGACTGCACTCCCTCCAGATACCGCGCCGGCAGGTGGTTGGCGAGCATCCCCACCAGCAGCGACCAGCCCACCCAGAGGGCAGCACAGCCGAGGACCGCGGGCAGCCAGGGCGGCAGCGATGCGGCCATGGCCATCAGCGGCCACCAAGGCCGGGACGGCCGGCACGGGTGCTGAAGCTGCGCCCCTTCCAGCGCACCTGCCCCCGCCCGAGGTTGACGATCGCCTGCAGGAACACCCCCAGAAAGAACAGCACCGGTATCGGAAACACGAGATTGATCCAGCTGAAGCGCCCCACCCGGCGGGTGATCACCAGCAGCTGCAGGGCGAAGGCCCCGTAGAGCAGGGCGTTGGGCAGCGGGCGGGGGTCTCCCATCAGCGGCCAGCCCAGCAGCGAGGCCGGCAGGCACCAGGCCGCCCAGAACAGTCCCGAGAGCCACAGCAGCACCGCCAGCATCCAGGGCCAGCGCACCTCGGCGGCGGCGGTGGCGAAGTTCTTGTTGAACCCCATCACCAGATCCCCCAGACCGCCGGGGTACATGCGGTAGGTGATCGTGTCCTTGCCGATGAAGGCGCTCACCGGCAGGCCCGCCGCCTCATAGCGGTGGGCCAGGAACCAGTCCTCCACCACCTTGTCCGCCACCGCCGCATGGCCGCCGCTGCGCGCGTAGTCGCCGCGGCTGGTGGCCATGGCCGGCCCGAAGGCCACGCCGCAGCGCTCACCGAGGGGCACGGCCATCAGGCCGACGAGGTTGAAGAGCACCGACAGCTGCTCGTAGGGCTGCTCGGTGCGGTGGTAGGGCTGCACCGACACCAGTCCGCCGAGCCGCTGGCTGGCGGCCACCAGGTTCTGCAGGAACTGGGGTGCCGGCTGGGTGTCGGCATCCAGGAACACCAGCAGCTCCCCCAGGCTGGCGGCCACGCCGTGGTGCAGCGCCCAGGTCTTGCCGCACCAGCGCGCAGGCAGCGGCGGAGGCTGGATCACCCGCACCGCCAGCCCCGGCGCCCCGGCACGGGCGAGGGCGGCCGTGTCGTCGTCGGAGTGGTCGTCGACGACGATCACCTCCAGCGGGCGCAGCGTCTGGCGGCTCAGGGCCGCGAGCAGTCCGGGCAGGCTGGCGGCCTCGTTGCGGGCCGGGATCAGCACCGACACCCCCGGCGCCCCGGAGGGGACCGCGGCCGGCAGCACCGGCATGCGGCAGGCCAGCAGCCAGCCCAGGGCCCAGCGCACCAGCAGCGAGAGGGCGATCAACTCCATGTCCGGCCCTCCATCCCCGGCCCACTCTGGGGCTGGAGTCCCGCAACGCTATGGCCGCAGCAACTCCCTGGCCAGGGGTCTGATCGCCGCCGGGTCGCGCAGAAGCTGGGGATGGGTCAGCACCGGCAGCATCGTGCGGGCTCCCACCGGCAGCACGGCGCGCCAGCCGGGAATCACCACCAGATCCAGGCCCGAGTAAAAGCTGTGGCACTCGATCCGGCGCAGGCTGTCGAGGTCGGCGTCGAGCTGTCGCAGCAGCGGGCTCCGCCACTTCAGATCGGCGATGCCGGCCAGCAGCCGGCCGGGCCAGGGCTGGGCCGTGAGGGTGCCCTGCTGGGGGCTGCCCACACTGAGGAAGCGGCGGGTGCGGCGGTGACCGCCCCGCAGCTGGATCCAGGCGCGGGCGATCACTCCTCCCATGGAGAAGCCCAGCAGATCGATGGGCTGGTCCACACCGAAGGCCGCCTCGATGTGGCTGCCGAGCAGGGCGGCGGCCTCCAGCACCGGCGTGGCCCCCAGCCGCAGGGGGAGGGCCGGAATCAGCAGGGGCTGGCGGCGCTCCCCCAGCTCGCGCTTGAGGCCCTCGAACACGGCCGGAGTGTCCAGCAGCCCGTGCACCAGAACCAGGGGGGGAGCTGAAGGGGGAGGGGCGATCGCCGCGAACCGGCGCTGCCCGCCGGTTGAACCTGCTTCTCTTCTACGGCAGCGCCACTACAGAGGCGCCGAGGCCTCAGCGGCGGGCTCCCCGCCCTCCTCGGCGCAGATCAGATCCGCGGCCCGGCGCGCCTCGCCGAGCACCTGGAACAGCAGCCGCGGCGTGCGCCGCAGCAGCTCGATCCAGTGCTGGAGGTAGGCGGCATGGTTGCGGGTGTCGCTGCCGATCTCCAGACGGTCGCCCAGCAGCACCGCGCCCAGCTCCGCCACCAGCTCCTCGCGGGCATAGGCCTGGCTGTCGCGGGCGCCCGTGAGGTCGCGGGCCAGCCGCGACGGATGGCCCGTGGAGTGGATCGCCTCATGGGCCCAGGTGGCGTAGTAGCTGGCGGCGGTGTGGAAGGCCTGGCGATCCGGCAGCTGGATGCGGTCGGGGCCGCTCAGGTAGCAGGCCAGCCCGCCGCCATGGAGCACCGGCACGGGCCAGGCGCCGAGGGTGGTTTCGGCCCGTTGCAGCCGCTCCGGTTCGCTGCGCCGCACGCGGCGGTGCTCCGCCTGGCGGGTTTCCAGCAGTGCGGCGAGGGCCTCACCCTCGAGATCGGCGGCGTTGAACACCGCCACCGGCCTGTAGCGCACCCAGCCCTGGTGAGCCGTGGCGCCGGGCCGGGGGGCGGCGGGCTCCGCCGCTGCAGTGGCGGACGCCGGAGCCGTTGCTGCCGGGTCGGCTTCCGTCGCCCCGGACCGGCGGCAGAGCTGGGGGCGCAGCACATGCACGGCCCTGCTCCCACGGCGGGGGGCGAGGCCCCGCGCGCGGGCCTCGGCGAAGCCGCACCAGTAGGGCAGGCAGGAGCCGCGCTGGTGCAGGCCCAGCGTGAGCAGGATCGGGTTGGCCCCGCGGTAGCGGCGGCCGCTGATCAGGTTCACGTGGTGGCCCCCACCGGCGGCCCCGCCGTTACCGTCCCACTCGCGCCGCCAGGGGGTGGTGCCGGCCTCCATCAGGGCGATCAGTCCCTCCACCAGCCGGGTGTCAGGGCCTGGCCGACGGCCCTGGCCGGCATCGGGATCGCCCTGCGTCTGCGGGGAGGGGCCGTGGGCCGGGCCGGAGCGGGATCGAGCCATGGGGGAGAGCCGATGGTGCAACTGCCAAGTGCCACCCCCCGGCTCGCGCGAGCCGACGGCCCTGCCTGAGAGACGGCGCTCACACGTCGTTACACGGCGCGCCAGGGTGGTTGCGCGCGGTCCTCGACCCGCGTCCATCCCGCCCTCAGGCCATGTCCACCACCCTGCTGCTGGAAGCGTTCCTGGCCTTCTTCAGTGCCTCGCTAGGCCTCTGGCTGCTGCGTCTCAGCCGCTCCACCCGACCCGCGCCCTGATCCCCTCGTGCCATGAACGGTTTTCTGTTTCGCTACTTTCTGCGTCCCGGCGTTCTGCCCAGTGCCGGCCTCCTGCTGCTGCGGGTGGCGCTCGGTCTGATGATGATTCATCACGGCCAGGACAAACTCGCCAACCCGGAGTTGTTCGCCACGAACTATGTGGTGCCGCTGCATCTTCCGTTCCCGCTGCTGATGGCACACCTGGCGGGCTACGCCGAGATCTTCGGGTCCTGGTGTCTGATCCTGGGGTTGTTCACCCCTCTGGGAGCCCTGGCGCTCTCGGGCACGATGCTGGTCGCGGCGTACCACCACATCCTCACCAGCGGCTTCAACATCTATGTGCTCGAGCTGGTGGTGCTCTATCTGGGAGGCAGCGCGGCGATCCTGCTGATGGGCCCCGGGCGCTTCTCCTTCGATGCCGGCATGCTGGGATCGCTGCTGGTCCAGCGGTCTTCAGCGCTGGTGGCGCGCTCCGGGGTGCGCCAGGGGCCCGGTTCCTCCCGCGCTGCGATGGGCTCCGCCACGCCGCGTGTGGGACCGATCCTGCCCTGATCCACGGGCTTGTGCCATCGGTTGCCCGGGATCGTGCTCCAGGACCGGCACCGCGCCGCCCGGTGGTGGAGCCTGGGGGAAGTGATCCCCCAGGCTCCATGATTCGCATTCGCGGTGATCGTCGCAGTCTCCTGGTCGCCCTCGCGGCCGAATGGGCCGTGCGGCAG
>NZ_JAGQCJ010000024.1 GCF_024346135.1 Cyanobium sp. CH-040
TCGCTCTTGCTCCCGGTCCCGCAGGCCCCGCGCTTCACGGCACACTCAGCTCCGCCTCCAACCACCCTCTCAGGTGACCCTCGGCTCGCTTCGCTCCCGCTTGCGCAGTCCAATACTGTAGCACCTCAGGGACCAGGGGCACGGGAGTCCCGAAGCGTGGGCGGAGGAGCTGAGCCCCAGCATCGGGGGATGCCTGATCCATCCGGTCCTTCTAGGGTCAAGGCGGTGAGCGCTCTGTGAGGGCGCAACGGGCATCGTCGATGGCACGGCAGTTCAACGAGCAGCAGCTGCGGGTAAGGCCCAGTTCCAGGGAAGAGGCGGTTGTCGCCTCGGCCCGCAGCCAGTTCGAGCGCACGCTGGTGAGGGTGCGCGGTCAGGTTGTGGGGTCGGTGGCGGCCCTGGAGCACCCAGAAAAAGGAGACTCGGCCAACTACGGGGAGATCTTCCTGCGCGACAACGTGCCGGTGATGATCTATCTGTTGCTGGAGGGCCGCTACGAGGTGGTGCGCAACTTCCTCAACACCTGCCTGGAACTGCAGAGCACCACGTACCAGACCCGTGGGGTGTTCCCCACCAGCTTCGTGGAGGAGCGTGGAGAACTGGTGGCCGATTACGGCCAGCGATCCATCGGACGGATCACCTCCGTGGACGCGAGCCTGTGGTGGCCCGTGCTCTGCTGGTATTACGTGCAACGCAGCGGCGACGTGGAGTTCGCCGGCAGCCAGAAGGTGCAGCGCGGTGTGCAGCTCCTGCTGGATCTGGTGCTGCACCCCACCTTCGAGGGAACACCGGTGCTGTTCGTTCCCGACTGTGCGTTCATGATCGATCGCCCCATGGATGTGTGGGGCGCCCCGCTGGAAGTGGAGGTGCTCCTGTATGGCTGCCTGCGCAGTTGCTGCAGGCTGATGGAGCTGGCGCAGACCCATGCCATGAGCAGATTGCTGGAACAGCGGCTCGCTATCACCCGTCAGTGGCTGCATGACCTGCGACTGTTCCTGCTGAAGCACTACTGGGTCACCAGCAAGACCATGCAGGTGCTGCGTCGGCGTCCCACCGAGCAATACGGCGACCGCCAGCACGAGAACGAATTCAACGTGCAGCCCCAGGTGATCCCTCCCTGGCTCCAGGACTGGCTGGAGAACCGGGGGGGATACCTGATCGGCAACATGCGCACCGGTCGCCCCGACTTCCGCTTCTACAGCCTCGGCAATGCGCTGGCTTGCCTGTTCGGCATTCTGGCCGCCCCGCAGCAACGGGCCCTCTTCCGCCTGGTGCTGCACAACCGCGACCATCTGATGGCACAGATGCCGATGCGCATCTGCCATCCACCGATGGACATGGACGAGTGGGTCAACAAAACCGGCTCAGACCCCAAGAACTGGCCCTGGAGCTATCACAATGGTGGCCATTGGCCAAGCCTGCTGTGGTACCTGGGCAGCGCCATCCTGCTGCACGAGCAGGCGAACCCCAGTGCCGATGTTCTGCTGATGGGTCAGATGCGGGCCCTGTTGGAAGACTGCTACTGGAGCCAGCTCAACCAGCTGCCCCGGCAGCAGTGGGCCGAATACTTTGACGGGCCCACGGGCACCTGGGTGGGACAGCAGGCTCGGACTTACCAGACCTGGACGATCGTGGGATTCCTGCTGCTGCACCACCTGCTGAGGGTGAAGCCGGACGACGTGCTTCTTCTTGACCTGAAACGCACGACTTCAGACAACAAAAAAGCCGCTGCATCCGCAGCGGCTGAAAAGCATTGAAGCGAGCAGGGAATCTCAGAACAGTCCCAGAGTCAGGGACTTGTCGATGGGGAGAGCTGCGCCGATGCCCAGGTAGATCGTGAAAACCGTGCCGAACAGGAACACGGCCATCGCCACCGGTCGCCGGAACGGGTTCTGGAACTTGTTGAAGCTCTCGATGAACGGCACAAGCATCAGACCAAGAGGGATCATGGTCTGCAGGGCGATGCCGAGAAGCTTGTTGGGAACGACCCGCAGGATCTGGAACACCGGGTAGAGATACCACTCGGGGAGGATCTCCAGGGGCGTGGCGAAAGGATCGGCCTTGTCGCCCAGCATGGCCGGATCCAGGACGGCGAGTCCCACGATGCAGCCGATGGTTCCCAGGATCACCACTGGGAACATGTAGAGGAGATCATTGGGCCAGGCAGGCTCACCGTAGTAGTTGTGACCCATACCCTTGGCGAGCTTGGCACGCAGGGCGGGGTCGGTGAGATCAGGCTTCTTGAGGATGTGCATGGCTGGAGGGCCGGTTGTGGAAGGCTAGAAGCGTCTGCAAGCCGGGTTCGACTGGAGTGAACTGATGTTCACAAAGGACCGGAGATGCCCTGCTTGCGGATCATCAGGAAGTGCATGAGCATGAACACCGCCAGCAGCCAGGGCATCACGAAGGTGTGAAGGCTGTAGAAGCGGGTGAGCGTGGCCTGGCCAACGCTCTCGCCACCACGGAGAAGCTCGACCATGAAGTCGCCGACGACAGGCACTGCTGCAGGCACGCCGCTCACGATCTTCACGGCCCAGTAGCCCACCTGATCCCAGGGGAGGGAATAGCCGGTGACGCCGAAACTGACGGTGATGACAGCCATCGTCACACCGGTGACCCAGGTGAGTTCACGGGGCCGCTTGAAGCCGCCGGTGAGATAGACACGGAAGACGTGCAGAATCAGCATCAGCACCATCATCGAGGCGCTCCAGCGATGAATCGAGCGGATCAGCCAACCGAAGCTGACATCCGTCATCAGATACTGAACCGAGGCGTAGGCTTCTGCCACCGTGGGCTTGTAATAGAAGGTCATCGCGAACCCGGTCGCGAACTGGATGAGGAAGCAGACCAGCGTGATGCCGCCGAGGCAATAAAAGATGTTGACGTGAGGCGGCACGTACTTCGCCGAGATGTCGTCGGCGATCGCCTGGATCTCGAGGCGCTCCTGGAACCAGTCGTAAACGGGGTTGGAGGCTCCCCCGGGGTTGCCAGCAGGAGTGTTCGCCATGCAGCAGGGGTGGATGGGTTGCGAGAGTCTACGCACTGCCCAGAAGCTGCCGTGAGCGCCGAGCTCCCCCTGTTCCCCTCTCCGCCGACCCGCCGGCGGCTCGGCCCCTTGCCGCGGCGGCTGCTGGCCCTGGCCCTGGTGGCGATGCTGACGCTCAGCGGCCTGCCGGCCCCTGCCCTGGCGCTCAACGACGCCCAGCAGCTCGTGGTGGAGGCCTGGCGGCTGGTGAACCAGAGCTACGTTGATCCGCAGCGCTTCGAGCGGATTCACTGGAAACGGCTGCGTCAGCGGGCCCTGGAACGCCCCATCAGCAGTTCGAGCGATGCCTACGCCGCCATCGAGGGCATGCTCCAACCCCTCGACGATCCCTACACCCGGCTGCTGAGGCCCGATGACTACGCAGCCCTGCAATCCACGAACCAGGGGACGGTGAGCGGGGTGGGACTGCAACTGGCCCAGCGCAGCAGCGACCACGCCGTGGTGGTGATCGCCCCACTGGACGACTCACCGGCGTCGGAAGCCCGGATCGTGAGCGGCACTGCGGTGCTGAGCGTGGATGGGGTGGACAGCGGTGAACTCGGGCTGGACGGAACGGCGGCGGCCTTGCGCGGACCGACGGGCAGCACCGTGCTGGTGACCCTGAGGGATCAGGGTGGCGCCGAACGGGAGGTGGAACTGGAGAGGCGGCAGGTGGATCTGCACCCGGTGCGCAGCAGACGTCTGCGGATCGATGGACACACCCTGGGCTATCTGCGCATCACCCAGTTCGCCGAGCCGGTTCCCCAGCAGGTGAAGGAGGCCCTGCGGGATCTGCAGGAGCAGCAGATCGAGGGCCTGATCCTGGATCTCCGCAACAACTCCGGTGGACTGGTGAGCGCGGGGCTGGCGGTGGCCGACGGGCTGCTGGACAACCGTCCGATCGTGGAGACGGAGGATCGCGACGGTCTGGTCACGCCTCAGCAGGCCAGTCCTGGCCAGCTGTTTGCCGGTCCGATGCTGACGCTGGTGAACGCCGGCACCGCCAGTGCCAGTGAAATCCTCGCCGGCGCCCTGCAGGACAACGGCCGCAGCCGGCTGGCGGGCAGCCGCACCTATGGCAAGGGGCTGATCCAGACGCTGATCTCGCTCAGCGACGCCAGTGGACTGGCCGTGACGGTGGCCCGCTACCTCACCCCCGGCGGCCGCGATATCCAGAACGAGGGCATCGAACCAGACGTGACGCTGGGGGCCCCGGAACCGCTCAATCCAGGCGGGGATGGAGACACCTGGCTGGAACAGGCCGGCAGGCTGCTCGCAGCCGAGCTGCCCCGCCGGCCGGACGGCGATTCCTGAACGGGGGCTCGACGGGGCTCAGCGGAGGCATGGCGGAACGCACGTATCACGACCCCCTGCATGGGGCGATCACGCTCCGCAGCGAGGAGCCGACCGAGGCTCTCGCCATCACCCTCATCGACACGCCGCCGTTTCAGCGGCTGCGGCGGATCCGTCAGCTGGGGCCCGCCTTCCTCACGTTCCATGGAGCCGAGTCCAGCCGCTTCACCCACTCCCTGGGCGTGCTGCAGCTGGCGCGGCGGGCCCTGGGCCAGCTGGAGCGCCTCCATCCGGATCTGGCCGCCCATCGCGGCGCGCTGTATGCCGCAGCGCTGCTCCACGACGTGGGCCATGGCCCCCTGAGTCACACCGGTGAAGAGATGTACGGGCTGCGTCACGAGCACTGGTCGGGACGCCTGATCCGCGAGCATCCCGCTCTGCGGGGGCCGCTCGAGTCCTTTTCCTCCGGCACGGCCGCGGTCGTGGCCGATCTGCTCGAGCACGGGGTGTACCCCTGCACTGCCATCAAGGCCCTGGTGAGCAGCCAGCTCGACTGCGACCGTCTCGACTATCTGTTGCGCGACAGCCACAGCACGGGCACGAGCTATGGCCATCTGGATCTGGAACGCATCCTGGCGGCCCTCACCCTGGCGCCCGACGGCAGCCTGGCCCTCCACCCCAAGGGACTGATGGCGGTGGAGCACTACCTGGTGGTGCGCAACCTGATGTACAGGAGCGTGTACAACCACCGTCTGAACGTGGTGTGCAACTGGCTGCTGCAGCAGGTGATCAGCCTGGCCCGCGAGTTCGGGCCAGCCAGGGTGTGGGCCGACGGGGTGATGGCCCGCTGGTTGTGGGAACAACGGGACCTGAGCCTGGAGGACTACCTGGCCAACGACGATGTCCGCACCGGCTATCACCTCAGCCGCTGGATGGAGGAGGGGCCGCAGGAGCTGGCGGAGCTCTGCCGACGGCTGCTGGAGCGCCGGTTGTTGAAGGCCACCGATGTGAGCCACCTGCCCGCGCCGGCACGCCTGGAACTGCTGGCCCGGGCGCGGCGACTGGCCGAACAGCAGGGCTTCCGCGCTGAACACTGCTGCGCCCTGCAGCAGCGTCAGAGCCGCGGCTACCACGTGTACAAAGGGGGGCTGCGGCTCTGGGACGGCCGGCGTCTGCAGGCGCTCGAGCAACGCTCGGCCCTGGTGCAGAGCCTGGCCCAGCCCGTGGAGATGGCCTGGCTGATTCATCCGGCGGAGGTGGCCCCTAAGTTGCGGCAGATCCTGCACAGCTGATGTCGGCAGCCATGAATGCGGTGCTGGTGCCACCGGACTGGGACGGCGCCCCCGGCTGGCTGGTGCTGCCCAGCCCGACCACGCCGGAGAGCGCGGTGACCGCCGTGGACCTGGTGCAACGGGCTCTGGACGAGGCCAGCCTGCTGACGGACAGGCCGCTGCCCAGGGCTCTGGGGCTGGCAGCGGCAGGCTGGCGGCTGGGCGTGCGCCAGTTGCGGGCCGTGATGGAACGGCTGGCCGGGAGCGGCGTGACGCTGGTGGCCCTGTGCAGCGACGATGCGCACAGCCGGGTGGCCGCCGCGGCCGTCGGGCTGTCGACCTGCGCGCCGCTGGCCCAGGGACCGGCCGGCGATCGGCCGCCAGGCCCGGCCAACGACCCGGGGCTGGCCCTGCAGCGCGGCACTTTGCGGGCGGGTGATCACCTGGAGGTGGAGGGTTCCGTGCTGGTGCTGGGCGATGTGAACCCCGGGGCCTGCGTGCGTGCCGGGGGCCATGTGCTGGTGTGGGGCCGGCTGCGGGGCACCGCCCATGCCGGCTGCCGCGGGGATACCGAGGCCAGGATCGTGGCCCTGCAGCTGCGTCCCCTGCAACTGCGCATCGCCGACGTGGTGGCCCGGGGACCGGAGGACAGCCCTCCGGCGGGAATGGCCGAGCAGGCCTCGCTGGTGCACGGGGTGATCCGGCTGGATCCCGCGCAACCCTTCTGGCCGCTGGCCAGCACCGAGTCCGCTGCGGCGGCGACAGGGTGACTGGGATGGGCCTAACCTGCCCCGACCTCAGGCCATTCCGTGACCGCCCCGTCCAGCCGCTTCATCCTGATCTGCTCCGGCAAGGGAGGGGTGGGCAAGACCACGCTCACCGCCAACCTGGGCATCGCCCTGGCCAGGCAGGGTGCCAGAACCGCCGTCCTCGACGCTGACTTCGGCCTGCGCAACCTCGACCTGCTGCTGGGTCTCGAGAACCGCATCGTCTACACCGCGCAGGAGGTCCTGGCCGGCAGCTGCAGACTGGAGCAGGCCCTGGTGAAGCACAAGCAGCAACCCAACCTGGCGCTGTTGCCGGCCGGCAACCCGCGCATGCTCGAGTGGCTCAAGCCCGAGGACATGCGCAGGATCGCCGCGATGGTCGGGGAGCAGTTCGACTACGTGCTGATCGATGCCCCCGCGGGCATCGAGGGTGGATTCCGCAACGCCATGGCGGCCGCGCGCGAAGCCATCGTGGTCACCACACCGGAGGTGTCCGCGGTGCGGGACGCCGACCGCGTGATCGGACTGCTCAACAGCGAGGGGGTCAAGCCCATTCAGCTGGTGCTGAACCGGGTACGGCCGAAAATGATGGCCAGCCAGGAGATGCTCGCCGTCGATGACGTCACCGACATCCTGGCGCTGCCGTTGCTGGGCCTGGTGCTCGAGGACGAACAGGTGATCGTCAGCACCAACCGCGGCGAACCGCTCACCCTCGGCGAAGGTGGATCCCCTGCCGCCCGGGCCTACATCAACGTGGCCCGGAGGCTGCGCGGCGAGGATGTGCCCCTGATCGATCCCAGCAAGGAGCGCCAGGGGCTGCGGGCCCGGATCGGCCGCCTGATGCATACCAAGATCTTCTGAGCCGATGACCCTCCGCGACCTGATCGACAAGCTGCTCAGGCGGCAGCCGGCCAGCGCCGGCACCGCCAAGCAGCGCCTGCAGCTGGTGCTCGCCCATGACCGCAGCGACCTCAATCCCGAGCTGCTGGAGCAGATGCGCCGGGAGATCCTCGAGGTGGTGAGCCGCTACGTCGAGATCGACATGGAGGAAGGGGACGTGAGCCTGGCCACCGAGGACCGCGTCACGGCCCTGGTGGCGAACCTGCCGATCCGTCGCGCCCGCACACCGGGTGAGGGCGGATCCGGTCGCAGCGGTGAAAACCGCCCGCAGCCGGTCTCCTCGCCGATCAGATCCTGAGCCGGAGGGGGATTGTCGGGTCGGTGCCTCTCCTCCCCTCGGCGGGTGGGAGGCAATCCTCAGGGATGTCTCCCCCCTGCACCGGCCATGTCCCGCCCCCACAGCGCCATCAGCCAGGCCGAACGCAGGATCCTGGAGCACCTGGAGCTCGGCCTGACCAACAAGGACATCGCCGCCGCCCTGGTGCTCAGCCCCCGCACGGTCGAAAGTCACATCTCCACCCTGCTGTCCAAGACCGGCTGCAGAAGCCGTACCCAGCTGCTGCTCTGGGCTCTCTCCCGGGAGAGCGGCAAGGGATAATCATCAGGTGGCATCACCGACGCCGGCTTAGCTCAGCGGTAGAGCAGCGCTTTTGTAAAGCGAAGGCCATCGGTTCAAATCCGTTAGCCGGCTTCCCGATCCCCCAACCCTCACGAGCACCCGCTGATCAGGCCCACGGCAGGGGCTGGGGGCTCCGCGGCAGCAGGGTGGCGCCGGGGAACCCCATGGGCGGGGGCGGAGGCGCAGGCACGGTGATCCGCGGTGCCGGGCTGACGGCAGGGCCCGGAGTCGCCGTGGGCGGAGGCATGGCGACGCGGGGTGCGGGAGCCGCGAACAGGCTTGCCAGCACGGCCTTGCGCTGCTCGGGGGGCTCCGGGCCCAGACTCCAGAGACTCTCCAGATAGAAGAAGGCCACCCCCAAGCCCGCCTGCCGGTTCGCGAACACCTTCTGCTGCATCAGATCGATGGGGGTGGGCCGGTTGCGCTGACCGCTGAGGATGGCGATGGCGGTTGGGATGCGCTGGCGTGCCTCCTGCACCTCCGGACGCACCAGATGAGGGGTGTAGCTGGGCATGTCCTGCCGGTAGATCTGCACCAGCAGCTCATCGGCGATGCCGCGACGCACCCAGGTGAGCCAGTCCTGGAGCTGCAGCTTGTAGGCGAAGTCGTAGTAGTTGGGAGAGATCGAGACAACAGCCCCAGGACGCCGGGCCTTGACGGCCTTGCTGAGGCGATCCATGAATGCCGTGATCTTGTCGGCCCGCCACTTCACCCAGGCCCCATCCGCTGGGTTGGCGGGAGGATTCCTGCCGGTCTCGCGACGGTACAGAGCCGTGGTGAAGGGGTCGTAACCGAACTCCCGCGGCAGGGTCATGTGGTCATCGAACTGAATCCCATCCGCTCCGTAGGTGCCAACCACCTCCAGCACCAGATCGGTGATCAACTGCTGCACCTCGGGCCTGAAGGGGTTCAGCCAGGCCACCTCGCCGGCGGCGCTGATGGAGGTGAGACCGCCGTCCTGCTTCTGGGTGAGCCAGGCGCGGTTGCGCCTTGCCAGCTCCGAATCCAGGGGCGCCATGAAGCCGAACTCGAACCAGGGGATCACCAGCACCCCCTGCCGCCTGCCTTCGGCGATCAGCTCGCCGAGCACGTCCTGGCCCTGCAGACCGCGATAGGAGAAGTCCTGAATCTGGCGCTCGACCACCACGTTGCTGGGGTAGTAGGCCATGCCGCCGTTCCACACCACCGGGTACAGCGTGTTGAAGCCGAGTTGGGCAAGACGGGCCACGGCCTCCTGCATCCGCTCCCGGTCGCGGAGCACCGGCATGTCATTGGCGGTCAGCCAGACCCCGCGCAGTTCCGCCCGCTGAGGCGCTGCTGCGGACTGGGCGGCAGCAGGGCGGCCGGCCGGCCCCTGAGCGATGGCCGGAAGGGCCAGGTGCAGCAGCAGGCTGCAACACCAGCCCACCAGCAGCAGGGTGGCCGCGAGCAACCGACGGCGGCGGGCCATGGACTGGGTTGCAGAGCGCAGGCACCTTAAAGGTGTTCCGCCGCACCTGACGCTGTGGCCGGCACAGCTCAACCAGTGGCCGGCAGCGGCTCAGTCGCGTGCGGCCAGCAGCCACACCAGCGCCAGCAGCGGCAACCAGAGCAGCCAGCCGGCCTGGAGCAGCCCGGTGCCGAACGCGATCAGGGGGCTCACCAGCCAGGCATACACCGCCATGCTGATCAGCAGCACGAGCATGAGCGCTGCCATCAGGCGTCGGGATGCAGACCTGCGGGCATGACAGCGCCGGCCCGCAGCAGCTGCCAGCCCCCCTGCCCCCCCGCGGCGGAGTCCCTCCAGGCCAGAACGGTGCTGGCCTGGCCGCCGGCGGGCGGCCAGGGGAGCGGGCCCAGCATCGGCATGGCGGGGAACATCCGCCGTGCCTCCTGCACAGTGGTGGCGGCCGGCAGACCCGACGGATTGGCACTGGTGGTGGCCAGAGGACCAGTGAGGCGCAGGAGCTCCCGTGCCGGCTGGCAGGCGGGGATGCGCAGGCCGAGATCCGCGCCGCCAGGATGCAGCCAGTTCACCCATGGGCCACGGGCCGGCAGCACGAGCGTCAGCGCTCCGGGCCAGCCGCGTTCCGCCAGCGCCAGCCACTCGGGGCGCCAGGGGGTGCCCAGAACCTCGCACAGCTGCTCCAGGTCTGCCCCCATCAGGATCAGGGGCTTGTCGGCCGGGCGTGCCTTGAGGGTCCAGATCCGGGCGGCATGGGCGGGCAGGGCCGCCAGGGCCGGCAGGGTGTCGGTGGGCATCAGCGCCACCGCACCGGCCTGGAGCTGCCGGGTGAGGTCAGCCGCCTCGAGCACATCACCCTGAGGACTGTTTGGTTCCGTGGTGCTGGGAGCGGCCATCAGTCGATCCGCAGAGGGCGGCGGGCAGAGGCGAAGCGCAGGACACCCTGAAGATCCCGGTGCCCCTCCACCTGCTCCAGACCTGCGCCCCTGAGGAGTGTGGCCACCTCCGTGGCCTGGTCGTGATGGTGCTCCAGCAGCAGCCAGCCCCCCGGAGCCAGCGCCGCAGCCGCACCGCTGGCAATGACGCGGATCGCGCCCAACCCATCGGCACCGCCGTCCAGGGCCAGGGCCGGCTCATGGTCTCTAACCACCGGCTCGAGGTCGGCCCAGACGCTCGTGGGGATGTAGGGAGGGTTCGCGACCACCAGCTCCAGCTGCCCCCAGAGAGACCGCAGTGGATGCCACCAACTGCCGGCTCTCGGCTCCACCCGGTCGGCCACGCCCCCCGCCGCGAGGTTGGCCCTGGCCTGAGCCAGGGCGGCTGGGCTGAGATCCACGGCCACGCCACGGCTGCGGGGCCAGAGCAGGGCCAGGGCCAGGGCCAGGCATCCGGAGCCGGTGCCCAGATCCGCCCAGAGCCCCGGAGCATCGTCCGGCAGATCCCGGGCGAGCTCCACCAGGAGCTCGGTCTCCTGGCGCGGGATCAGCACGCCGGGGGCCACAGCGAGGTTCAGATCCCTCCAGGGACAGCAGCCGGCCAGATACTGCAGAGGGTCCTGGCGGCTGAGATGTCGACGCCACAGCCCCTCCAGATGGGACAGGGAGACCTGAAGCGTCACGGGGTTGGCCTGGTCGAGACGCAGACGCTGCAGATCGGCCCAGCGGAGCCCCCCCACCAGATCCAGGAGCCAGTCGAGATCCACGGCCCGGCCGCCCAGGGCCAGCTGCTGCCGCCGCCAGCGCAGCAAGGCCTCACCGGAGAGGCCCGCCACGGCCGCGCTCTCCGAGCACTGGAGGGTGGCTGCCATCGCGCCGCCTGGAGCCGGTGAGGACGAACGGGACAGCATCGCAGCCGAGAGTGATGGTGTGGATGGCCAGGGCATCCGGACCGTGTCGGTTCAGGAGCTGTCCGAGGGACGCTCCGGTGCAGGCCCGCGCTTGTAGACCCGCACTGCGTTGACCCACACGCTAGACGCGGCTCCAGTGGAGACCCGGCTCCGCCCGCACCAGCCCTGCCAGCTCCAGGGCGAGCAGGCGCTGCGCCAGAGACCCGGCGGGCTGGCGGAGTTGCTGGCTGAGCTGGTCGAGGGTGGCCCGCTCCCCGAGAGCCCGCAACAGCTCGGGATCCGCCTCCGGATCGCCGGGTGCCGGCATCACGGCCGTCGCCCCGCTGGCGGCTGAACCTGGAGCCAGGGGCCCAGGGCCAAGCTGATGCACCAGGTCGGACGGATCCAGAAGCGCCGAGGCCCCCTCGCCGAGCAGCCGGTTGCTGCCCTTGGCCGAAGCGCGCAGGGCATCGGCGGGCACCACCCAGAGAGGCAGCTGCTGACGCCAGGCCAGCCGGGCGGAATGGAGGGCCCCGCTGCGCTCGGGACACTCCACCACCACCACGGCCCGTGCCAGGGCCACCTGCAGGCGATTGCGCGAGGCGAAGTGGCCAGGCAGCACGGAGGCACCGGGCAGATGCTCCGTGAGCAGCAGGCCCTGCGCGCCCACGTCGCGCTGCAAGGACGTGTGGTGGCGGGGGTACACCCGCTCGAGCGGGGTGCCGAGCACGGCCACGGGCCGCCCACCCACGGCCAGACAGCCCCGGTGGCAGGCGGCGTCGATGCCCTCGGCCAGGCCGCTCACCACCGGCCAGCCGGCGGCGGCCAGCGCCCTGCCGAGCGCCTCCGCCATCGCCAGACCATGGCGGGA
The DNA here is from genome assembly GCF_024346135.1 of Cyanobium sp. CH-040. GTDB lineage: Bacteria > Cyanobacteriota > Cyanobacteriia > PCC-6307 > Cyanobiaceae > NIES-981. The sequence continues at coordinate 12,016 of NZ_JAGQCJ010000024.1, forward strand.
AGGACGGCGGGTGCCCACCACGGCCACGGACTGCCGGAGACCCAGACAGGCCCAGAGACTGCCGCGCCCCTGCCAGTGGAGGGCCAGCGGTGGCCGCTCGAGCTCGCCGAGCTGGGGCGGGGCGGCCCGATCACCGGGCAGCAGCACCCGGCGCCCGCCCCGCACCTGCTCCGCCCAGCGCTCCAACGGTGTCGCACCCCAGCGGCGCCGGAAGCGGTCGAGCAGATCCAGCGTCTGCCGGCCGCGGCAGGGCAACGCCGGGAATGCTCCCAGAGGAGCCGCCCAGGCGGCCTCCAGGCTGCCGAAATGCGCCTCGATCGCCCGCAGAGTCACCCAGCCCACACCGGGACAGGAGGCCCAGAGCAACCACCACAAGCGCCGATCGCGCGCCCAGCCCTGCGGCCTGCGCAGCGGCACCAGCTCCCCCATTGCTTCAGTACATCTGTACTGAAGCTAGCCCGGTCCGCGGCGCAGGGACTCGACCGCCCTGGCCAGCTCAGGCGGCCAGCGGCGCAGCACGCGCCGCCCCCCCAGGCCGGCGGCGCCCCCCGGGAGAGCCCCTCGATCCACCAGCACCAGATCCACCATGGCGCTGGCGGCAAGCTGCCCTCCCGGCCCCAGGAATCGGCTCCGCCAGGGGAGCTTCACCCCCTGGCGGGGCAGCACCTCACTGCGCAGTTCCACCCGGTCGCCGTGCAGCAGCGCCTGCCGGTAATCGATGGCCAGGCTCACCACGGGCAGCTCCAGGCCCTGGGCAGAGAGATCGCTGTAGGCCAGCCCCACGGCCGCGAGCGCCTCGACCCGCGCCTCCTCCAGCCAGGCCAGGTAGGTGCCGTGCCACATCACCCCGGCGTGGTCGGTGTGCTGAGGCAGCACACGGCGCTGCAGCAGCCATTCGCCACACTCCGTCACGGTCTGCATGGTGGGAACCGGGAGATCCGCTGAACCGCCATAGGCTGCCGGAGAGCCCGGTGCTGTCCCTGTGTTCCGCAACGTTCTGATCGCCGACTCCGGCAAAGGCCACGTCGAGGAAATGGTGCGCATGCTGCGCGACATCCCCGTGGTCCGCCAGGCACGCCTGAACCTCCTGCATGTGGTGCCGGAACAGGCGGGCGAGGACTTTCAGCAGCACTGGCAGCAGGCCGCGGGACTGGTGGCCGCTGCCGTGAGCCGCCTGCAGCTCAACCCCAGCGAGGTGAACACGATCATCCGCCAGGGAGACACCAAGCAGACCGTGCTCAAGGTGGCCGACGAACTCGAAGCCGACCTGATCGTGATGGGGTCCCGCGGGCTGAACCGGCTGCAGTCAATCCTGGGCAACAGTGCCAGCCAGTACGTGTTTCAGCTCTCGACCCGGCCGATGCTGCTGGTGCGCGACGACCTCTACGTGCGCCACATCAACCGGGTGATGGTGACCGTGGACGGCACGGGCGTGGGGGATGACGCCATCAAGCTGGCTGCGGAGCTGGTGCGGGAGATTCCCGGCGGCACCCTCACCGGTGTGCATGTCACCCGTCAGGACATCACGCCGTCGCGGGGTGGCAGATCTCCGGCCGATGAGGTGCTCGAGAAGGCGGTGCAGCAGGCCCGGGGCTACGGGGTGACGATGCAGGGGGTGCACCGCACCGGTGCCGACATCGGGCGCACCGTGTGCCAGGCCGCCGAGGAGTTCAACGCCGATCTGCTCGTGATCGCCTCGCAGGATCGCCGGCCGGTGGTGGCCAAGGCGCTGGTGGATCTCGATCGCCTGCTGGGCAGCTCGGTGAGCGATTACATCCGGGTGCATGCGCCGGCGCCGGTGCTGCTCGTGCGGGAGCCGGAGGGGCGCCGCTGAGCCTGCCGGCGACGGCGCCGCCGCTCAACTATCACCCCCCCTGCCGGCTGCTGGTCTGGATGTAGAGCACGAGCAGGAACACGGTGGGAACCAGGACGAACATCAGGCTGGCGACAAAGCCGAGATCGTTGGTTTCCATGATTGGGCTGCACGGGAGAGGCGACCCGGAGGGTATCACCGGCAAACCGGCGGCCCTCAGGCGCGTTCATCGCTCGTAGCAGGGCTGCCGGCGCCCTCCGGGGCGGATGCTTCGGGGGCCACCGGCGCTGCCTGCTGGGGATCCTCATCGGTTGAGGCCGCAGCCGGCGGCTCCGGCCAGCACGTCGGCCCGGGGGGCAGGGGTGCCGCCAGCGCTGTCGCCACCTGGGTGTCCTTGCCGGCCATGCCCAGCTGCGGGCGGGTGATCACCACCAGCGACCGCTGCACCATGGCCTGGCAGGCCAGGCGCCAGCCGGGGGGCCGGCGGCGGAGCTTCTGCTCCTCCACGGCGGTGCGCCCGCTGAGGGCGTCTCCAGGATTGCCCTCGGGAATCTCCACGAAGCAGGTGATGCACTGGCCGCAGCCGCCGCAGTTGCCGAGGATTCCCTTGACGCCGTAGAGGGCGATCCCCTCTCTCAGGGCCACCTCACGGAGATTCTCCCCGGGGTAGCACTCCACATCGCGGTTCTCCCGCAGAAAGCGGATCACGGGCATCGGCCCAGGGGCAGCTGCAACCATTCTGATCAGAGCCGTTGCGCTCCGTAACCTGCCGCTCCGGGCAGGGCGGCTCACCCCTACGATCGCCGCACCCACCCCAGAACGAAGCCCCCATGGGATTGCCCTGGTATCGGGTGCACACCGTGGTCATCAACGACCCCGGGCGGCTGCTGGCCGTGCACCTCATGCACACCGCCTTGGTCGCCGGCTGGGCCGGCTCCATGGCCCTCTATGAGCTCGCGATCTTCGATCCGTCCGACCCGGTGCTCAACCCCATGTGGCGCCAGGGGATGTTCGTGATGCCGTTCATGGCCCGCCTGGGGGTCACCGGCAGCTGGGGCGGCTGGAGCATCACCGGCGAGACCGGCGTGGATCCGGGCTTCTGGAGCTTCGAGGGTGTCGCCGCCGCCCACATCATCCTCAGCGGCCTGCTGTTCCTGGCCGCCATCTGGCACTGGACCTACTGGGATCTGGAGATCTGGCAGGACCCCCGCACCGGCGAGCCTGCGCTCGACCTGCCCAAGATCTTCGGCATCCACCTGCTGCTGGCCGGCCTGGCCTGCTTCGGCTTCGGCGCGTTCCACCTCACCGGTGTGTTCGGCCCCGGCATGTGGATCAGCGACGCCTACGGCCTGAGCGGCCACATCGAACCGGTGCAGCCCTCCTGGGGACCTGAAGGTTTCAATCCCTTCAACCCGGGCGGCATCGTCGCTCACCACATCGCCGCCGGCATCGTGGGGATCATCGCCGGCATCTTCCACATCACCACCCGGCCGCCGGAACGCCTCTACAAGGCTCTGCGCATGGGCAACATCGAAACCGTGCTGGCCTCGGCCATCGCCGCCGTCTTCTTCGCCGCCTTCGTGGTGGCCGGCACGATGTGGTACGGCGCCGCTGCCACCCCCGTGGAGCTGTTCGGCCCCACCCGCTATCAGTGGGACCAGAGCTATTTCAAGGCTGAGATCAACCGCCGGGTGCAGACCGCCCTCGACGGCGGGGCCTCCATGGAGCAGGCCTACGGCTCCATCCCCGAAAAGCTGGCCTTCTACGACTACGTCGGCAACAGCCCAGCCAAGGGCGGTCTGTTCCGCGTCGGACCGATGGTGAACGGCGACGGCCTGCCCACCGGCTGGCTGGGCCACATCGCCTTCAGCGACAAGGACGGCAGGCAGCTGGAAGTGCGTCGTCTGCCCAACTTCTTCGAGAACTTCCCCGTGGTGCTCGAGGACCAGGACGGCATCGTGCGCGCCGACATTCCCTTCCGCCGGGCTGAGGCCAAGTACTCCTTCGAGCAGACCGGCGTCACCGCCACCGTCTATGGCGGTGCCCTCAACGGCCAGACCTTCACCGACCCTGCCGACGTGAAGCGTCTGGCCCGCAAGGCCCAGCTCGGTGAGGCGTTCGACTTCGACCGCGACACCTACCACTCCGACGGCACCTTCCGCAGTTCACCCCGCGGCTGGTTCACCTTCGGCCACGCCTGCTTCGCCCTGCTCTTCTTCTTCGGCCACATCTGGCACGGCGCCCGCACCCTCTACAGGGACGTGTTCGCCGGCATCGACCCCGATCTCGGCGAGCAGGTGGAATTCGGTCTGTTCCAGAAGCTGGGCGACAGATCCACCCGTCGACTGCCGGAGGGCTTCGTACCGCCGGCCGGTACACCCCTCAGCTGACCCGGAGGTCACCCCATGGAGAGCTTCGCCTACATCCTCATCCTCACTCTGGCGATCGCCACCCTGTTCTTCGCCATCGCCTTCCGCGATCCCCCGAAGATCGGCAAGTGAGACAGGCGGGCACCGACCCGGCCCTAGCGCCCCCGGAGAACCCGGGGGCTTTTTCATCGGCGTGAACGGCCCTCGGAATGTCAGGCCCTTCTCAGCGGAAGAAGTGCTGACTACACTGCATCGAGGCCGAGCGGACGCACGGGCATGCAATGCCCCTCCTGCCAACACACCGACAGCCGCGTTCTGGAGTCGCGGTCGGCGGATGGTGGGCGCAGCGTGCGGCGGCGGCGGGAATGCCTGAACTGTGACTACCGCTTCACCACCTACGAGCGGGTGGAAACGGTGCCGATCACGGTGCTCAAACGCAATGGCGTGCGCGAGACCTTCAACCGCTCCAAGCTTCTGCATGGCCTTCTGCGCGCCTGCGAGAAAACCGGGCTGGAGCCGGCGCGTCTGGAGGCTGTGGTGGACGAGCTGGAACTGCAGCTCCAGCAGCGCCCCGGCCGCGAGGTGAGCAGCTCCGAGATCGGCGAGCTGGTGCTGGAGCAGCTCAGCGAAATGAGTGAGGTGGCCTACGTGCGCTTCGCCTCGGTGTATCGGCAGTTCCAGAGCGTCAGCGACTTCGTGGCCACCCTGGAGGGACTCAGCCGCCGCGGCCGGGGCGGCAGCAAACCGGCTCTGGCGGCCCTGGGCTGAGCGGGCGGAACTGGCCAGCGGGCTCCCCAGGGCGGCTTGGTAGAGTCGATGGTTCGAAAGCAGCTGCAGGCGGGCGGCGCTTTCGGTTCCATCGCCCTGCCGCAGGCAGTCCGCCAATCGCCATGACCGTGACCCCTTCCGACATCAGCAGCACCGAGGCCGATCTCGATCTCGCCGCTGAGGCGGCCGCAGACGACCTCGACGCCAGCATGGAAGAGGAGGTTCCCGCCGCCGATGACTCCGACAGCCGCCCAGCCAGCCGTGATCTCGATGGCGTGGGCTTCTCGCTGGACGAGTTCGCCGCTCTGCTGAGCAAGTACGACTACAACTTCAAGCCCGGCGACGTCGTCAACGGCACCGTGTTCGCCCTGGAGTCGAAGGGCGCGATGATCGACATCGGCGCCAAGACCGCCGCCTTCATGCCCCTGCAGGAGGTGTCGATCAACCGGGTGGAGGGCCTCAGCGACGTGCTGCAGCCCGGCGAGATCCGCGAGTTCTTCATCATGAGTGAGGAGAACGAGGACGGTCAGCTCTCGCTCTCCATCCGCCGCATCGAGTACCAGCGGGCCTGGGAGCGGGTGCGCCAGCTGCAGAAGGAAGACGCCACCATCTACAGCGAGGTGTTCGCCACCAACCGCGGTGGCGCTCTGGTGCGGGTTGAAGGTCTGCGCGGCTTCATCCCCGGCAGCCACATCAGCACCCGCAAGGCCAAGGAAGAGCTGGTGGCCGACTTCCTGCCCCTCAAGTTCCTGGAGGTGGACGAGGAGCGCAACCGCCTGGTGCTCAGCCATCGCCGCGCCCTGGTGGAGCGCAAGATGAACCGCCTCGAGGTGGGCGAAGTGGTGCTGGGTACGGTGCGCGGCATCAAGCCCTACGGCGCCTTCATCGACATCGGCGGCGTGAGCGGCCTGCTGCACATCTCCGAGATCAGCCACGAGCACATCGAGACGCCGCACACGGTGCTCAATGTGAACGATCAGATGAAGGTGATGATCATCGATCTCGACGCCGAGCGCGGTCGCATCTCGCTGTCCACCAAGGCCCTCGAACCCGAACCCGGTGACATGCTCTCCGACCCCCAGAAGGTATTCGACCGTGCCGAGGAGATGGCGGCCCGCTACAAGCAGATGCTGCTGGAGCAGGCAGAGGACCACGAGCCGATGGGCGTGACCCTGGACTGAAGCAGCCGCCTTGGCTCAGCTGCTGCTGCGGGGAGAACTGCTGCGCTACGGCGTTTCTGCCGTGCTCTTCGACAAGGACGGCACCCTCTGCCGCAGTGAGCCGATGCTCCTCGCCCTGGCCCAGGCCAGGGTTTTTCATTGCCGGCAGCTGCTGCAGGAACGGCATCCAGAGCTGGCCCATGAGGTGCTTGCCGACCTGGGGCCGCGCCTGGAAGCCACCTACGGCGTGGAGGAGAACGGCATCCATCCCGCCGGCACCACCGCCGTGGCGAGCCGGGAGCACAACCTGATCTCCACGGCCACCGCCCTGGCCCAGCTGGGGCTGGGCTGGCCCGAGGCGCTGGAGCTGGCCGCAGAGGTGTTCGAGCGCAGCGACCGCCTGCTCGCCAGGGACGGCACCCCGGCACCCCGGGCCACGCCAGGGCTGCACGAGCTGATTCATCGACTGGGCGGCGCGGGGGTGGCCTGCGCGGTGATCAGCAACGATGAGCGCCAGGGGATCGAGGCCTTTCTGGGCAGCGAAAACCTGCGCAGCCACTTTCAGGTGCTGCGCAGTGCCGGGGATGCCCCGCGCAAGCCACACCCGGATGCGGTGATCGCCGTCTGTGGGGAGCTGGGCGTCGCGCCCGGAGGCTGCGCCCTGATCGGTGACGCCAACAGCGACCTGGTGATGGCCGAACGGGCCGGCGTGGCCGTGGTGCTGGGCTACAGCGCCGGCTGGCGGCGTCGTCCGCCGCTGGCATCCCGCTTCCGGCAGCTCTCCCACTGGCAGGAGCTGGAGGTGGTCAGCGCATAGGCTGGTGCGCTGTTCCGGGCGGGGCCATGAGCCGCTACGTCTTCACCTCCGAGTCGGTGACCGAAGGGCACCCCGACAAGATCTGCGACCAGGTGAGTGATGCGGTGCTGGATGCCCTGCTGGCCCAGGACCCCGCCAGCCGGGTGGCCTGCGAGACCGTTGTGAACACGGGGCTGTGCCTGATCACCGGCGAGGTGAGCACCAACGCCCGGGTGGACTTCAACACCCTGGTGCGGGGCGTGATCCAGGAGATCGGCTACAGCGGCGCCCGGGCGGGGGGCTTCGATGCCAACAGCTGCGCCGTGCTGGTGGCGCTCGATCAGCAATCCCCCGACATCGCCCAGGGCGTGAATGAGGCGGACGATCACGACGGTGATCCTCTGGATCTGGTGGGCGCGGGAGACCAGGGGATCATGTTCGGCTTCGCCTGTGATGAGACGCCGGAGCTGATGCCGCTGCCGATCAGCCTGGCCCACCGCCTGGCCCGCCGGTTGTCCCAGGTGCGTCACGACGGCACCCTGGGCTACCTGCTCCCCGACGGCAAGACCCAGGTGAGCGTGGTGTACGAAGACGACCGCCCGGTGGCGATCGACACCATCCTGATCTCCACCCAGCACACGCCCAGCATCGATGGGGTGAGCGAGGAGAAACCCCTGCGCGAGCGCATCGCCGCCGACCTCTGGACCCATGTGGTGGAGCCCGCCACCGCCGATCTCCACCTGCAGCCCAGCCGCGAGACCACCCGCTTCCTGGTGAATCCCACCGGCAAGTTCGTGGTGGGCGGTCCCCAGGGCGATGCCGGCCTCACCGGCCGCAAGATCATCGTGGACACCTACGGCGGCTACGCCCGTCACGGGGGTGGCGCCTTCTCCGGCAAGGATCCCACCAAGGTGGACCGTTCGGCTGCCTATGCCGCCCGGCATGTGGCCAAGGCCCTGGTGGCAGCCGGGCTGGCGCGACGGGTGGAGGTGCAGCTGAGCTACGCCATCGGCGTGGCCAGGCCCGTGAGCATCCTGGTGCAGAGCTTCGGCAGCGGCACCGTCAGCGATGCCGACCTCACCGCCCTGGTGCAGGAGCATTTCGACCTGCGTCCGGGCGCCATCATCGAACGCTTCGGGCTGCGGGAGCTGCCCGCAGAACGCGGCGGGCGCTTCTATCAGGACGTGGCCGCCTACGGCCACTTCGGCCGCAGCGATCTCAACCTGCCCTGGGAAGACGTGGCCGGGATCGCCGCCGACCTCAAGCAGGCCAGTCTCAGCCTGATCACCAGCTGATCTTCCGGTGGCCCAGCCCCGCCTGGCACTGGGGCTGGACCTGGGCACCAGTGGCCTGCGCCTGGCAGCGGTGACCCCGGAGGGCCAGGTGGTGGCCGAACAGGCCGGCAGCTACCCGGCCCCCTTCGAGCAGCCCGAGGGGTGGCGCGAGGCTCTGATCAGTTTGTGCAGGCGGCTGCCGGATGCTGTGCGGCGTCAGGCGGACGCCCTGGCGATCGCCGGCACCTCGGGAACCCTGCTGCTCTGCCGACCGGATGGCAGCCTCGCCGAGGGCTGGGGGCGTGGCGTGAACCTGGCCGAAGCCCTGCCCTACCACCGGGCCTGCCCCGAGCAGGGGCCCGCCGCTGCAGCGATCGCGCTCCAGGGCCCGGCCAGCCGTGCCAGCGGCAGTCTGGCACGGGGGCTGCGACTGCTGCAGGCCGCGGCAGACGCCCAGCTGAGCGGGCCATGGCTGCTGCGCCATCAGGCCGACTGGCTGATGGGCTGGCTGCTGGGCGACTGGCGCTGGGGCGAGGAAGGCAACAACCTTCGCCTGGGCTGGGATCTGCAAAGCCGCACCTGGGCTGGCCGGATCGGCAGGCAGCCGTGGAGCGGTGCGCTGCCGCAGATCCGCGGCAGCGGCGAGGTACTCGGCGCCCTCTGCGCCACCGCCGTCGCCACCCTGGATCTTCCACGCCACTGCCTGGTGGTGGCCGGCAGCACCGATGCCAATGCCGCCGTGCTGGCCGCCGCCCCCGGAGACCAGGACGGGGTGTGCGTACTGGGCACGACCCTGGTGCTGAAGCAGTGGTGTCCCCGGGCGATCCAGGCTCCCGGGGTGAGCTGTCACCGCGTGGCGGGGCGCTGGCTGGTGGGGGGCGCCTCCAATGCCGGTGGCGGGGTGCTGCGGCGCTTCTTCAGCGATGACCAGCTCACGGAGCTGAGCCGCCAGATCGATCCCAGCCGCCACAGCGGCCAGAGCCTGCTCCCTCTTGCCTGCCGGGGTGAGCGCTTTCCGGTGGACGATCCGGATCTCGAACCCGTGCTGGAGCCCCGGCCGGTGAGCGATGCCCTCTTCCTGCAGGGGCTGCTGGAGGGGCTCGCCGAGATCGAGCGGGCCGGCTGGGAACGGTTGCTGGAGCTGGGCGCACCGCCGGTGCAGCGGGTGATCAGCCTGGGGGGCGGCGCCCGCAATCCCCAGTGGCGGGCCATCCGCGAACGCCTCCTCCAGAGGCCGGTGCTGAACCGTCCGCGGCTGAGTGCGGCGCAGGGTATGGCCAGACTGGCCGCCACCGCCCTGTCTGCACGATGAACAACCAGCTGCGCACCTGGATCTCCATGGCGCTGTTCGTGGTGCTGGCCGGATACGTGAGCTTCAGCGCCATCCGTCTGGGGCTTCTGCTCTGGCAGCGCTTCGCCGCAGGCTGAGGCCCGCCCGCAGAATGGGGTCGCCTCTACCCCTGCGCCATGGCCGGAGACCCCCTCACCCCCGCCGTGAGCGAGCGGATCTGCAAGCACATGAACGACGACCACGTCGAGGCCGTGCTCGCCTACGCCCGCCACTACGGCGGTGCCGCCGAAGCCTCCACGGCCCGGATGCTGTCGATCGAGCCAGAGGCCATGCGCCTGGAGGTGGATGGCCAGCCCCTGTCGGTTCCCTTCGACCACAGCCTCAGCGACAGCGAAGATGCCCATCGCACCCTGGTGGCGATGCTGCGGGCCCTGCCCCAGAGCTGAGGGTTCCGTGGCCGGGGTGGGAATGCTGAGGGCAGCTGCGGCCCGACAGATTGCCCAACCTGATCCCCTCGCCGGCGCCCCTGGCCTCGGCGCTCCCGCCTCCAGAGCACGGCAGCCATGGCCCTGAATCCGCCCGCGGCCGGCGGCTATTCCGGCTGGATCCCCTCCGCCTGCTGCCGCTGGAGTGGCTGCTGCAGCCGCCCGCCGGTGCAGCGCTGCAGCTGCCCCCGCAAGGGATGACCGGCCTGGAACCGCTGCCCTGGTGGTCGGCCGGCCCCTACGCGGATGGCCTGCGCCTGCACCTCCTGGCTCTGCGCCGGCAGCCACGCAGCCAGAACCTGCGGCCCCTGTTGCCGGGACTGGTGGCCCAGCTTCGGCAGTTGCCCCGGACAGGCCAACCGGCCGGCCCGCCGCTGCTGGTGGCGGTGCCCAGCTGGAAACGCCAGGCCAACCCCCTGCCGCCGCTGCTGGCGGCGGTGCTGAGCCAGCAGCTGGACTGGCCGCAGCGGCCTCTGCTGGCGCGCAGCAGGCCGGTGCTGGGGCAGCACCGGCTCGACCGCGACCTGCGCTGGCAGAACCAGCAGGGAGCATTCCGCTGCCTGCAGCGTCCCACAGGTGCCCGGCGCGATGTGGTGCTGCTCGACGACATCCTCACCACGGGAGCCACCGCCTGTGCCGCAGCCGCGGCGCTGCGCGAGCGAGGCTGGCGAGTGCTGGGGATGGCGTGTGTGGCGCGTACCCCGGCAGCCCGCGGGCAGCGATCCGTGGGCGCCCCAGCCGTGATCTAGGATCTCCAGGTCGCCGAGGCCGGTTCTGCTGGCCGCGGTCTGACGTGCCGGGATAGCTCAGTTGGTAGAGCAGGCGACTGAAAATCGCCGTGTCCCCAGTTCAAATCTGGGTCCTGGCATTCTCTCGGTTCCAGGTGCTGGCGTCATGCCACTTGCCTGCGGCCGCACTCCAGGCACGGTGAGAGGATGGGGGCTGAGCACCAGCGATGCACCCGCCCCAGCATGCGCGAGGTTCCAGCGAACCCAGGCCAGCCCCTGGGCGAGCGCCTGTTCAACAATGCCGACAGCTTCGCCCAGGCCTTCGATGAAGCCTGGCGACTGCACGAGCGCCAGCAGCCCGACCACGGACTGCCACGGGAGCACAAGCTGGCCCTGATCCTCGAGACCCTGGCCGAGCATCCCTTCCGCCGCAGCGAGCCCGAGCTGGCGGCACAGGTGGCCAGCTTCCGTCTGCGACTGCTGGGGCTCTAGCCCCGGCTCCCCCGCCCCACACCACTCTCCTGAGGTTCGATGGACAGCGCCCTGAGCCGGCTGGTGCGTCTGCTGAGCGGTGGCTTCAGCAATCAGCAGCAGGCCTTCGAGAATCCACCCCTCTATGCCCACATCCTGGTGAAGCTGAGGCCGCTGCCCCAGCTCCCGCCAGGCTCCCTTCTGCTCGAGCAGAGCTACGCCATCAATCCGGCGGCCCCGTACCGTCTGCGCGTGCTGCGACCGGAACGCCAGGGCGATGACCTGGTCATCCGCAATCAGGCGGTGATCGAGGAGCAGCGCTTCTGGGGGGCGGTGGACGACGCGGAGCGGCGTGCCGGGATCCAGGCCAGCGACCTGCGTCCCCTGGAGGGCTGCTCCTACCGGGTGCGGGAACAGGGCGCAGCCTTCATCGGTGAAGTGGAGCCGGGTTGCCGCTGCCTGGTGGAGCGCAAGGGCACCACCACCTATCTGGTGAGCCGGCTGGAACTGGATGCCGAGGGCATGCGCACCATCGACACCGGCCACGACCCCGCCACCCACGAACAGGTGTGGGGGTCACTGGCTGGTCCATTCGAGTTCAGCCGGACCCACGACTTCAGCGATGAGATCCCGGCGGACTGGGATGCGGCCTTCAGGGCCTGAACCTTCCCCGGGGGCAAGCCCTGGGAGCGCGTCAGACGCTGTCCCCCTCCAGCTCATCGAGGAACGGCTGCTCGGGGTCCTCGGGAAACGGGCCATCCAGATCATTCTCACCGGTCACCGCCCCGCTGCCGCTCCCCAGCTGACGCCAGGTTGAAACGGAGCCCGCGCCAAAGCCACGCGAATCTTCAGCAGCAGTGCCGGACTGAGCGATCCCGGTGAGCATCGCCTCAATCCTCAGCAGGCGCTCCTCGGTGTCATCCAGACGGAATTCCACCGCGGCCGGCCGGGGGGAGTCCATGGCGCTCTCTTCGCACAGCGCCCGCAGGCGCAGGTCCTGGGCAGCGAGTCGCTCCTCCAGCTCCAGCAGGCGGTAGGTGATGGTTTCCACCACCTCCGAGAGCGTGTTCAGCTGATCCGCCAGGCGTCGGCTGGCATCAGCGGGGGCGAAAGCCGACTGTGGGTCATCGCCTGCGCCGCTGGGCGCCGGACTCTGCCCAGACACGGCCTGACCGGACATCACGTGGCACCGGTGGAATGGGGGGCGGGGGCAGAAGCTCCCCGGCGCCGATGGTATCGACCCTGGGCCATGAAGCCAGAGGGCCCTGGTGGCGGAGCATCGGGGGCCATCGGGAACCGTCGCGGCATTTGTAACGATTCCGGAAAGCCTGTGAAGAGGCCCACACAGGCCCATAGGATCCACCTTGACTCCTGGCAGTTTTCGGACCCTGTCCTGAGAACCGCTCCGGACCAGAGTTCTTCATCAGGGAGCCGCCCGGCGAGTCGCGCTTCATCCCAGCGCCCCATCCCAGCGGCTCCACCCAACACGCCCGCCCCTCCAAGTCCATGACCCTCGCCAACGCTGCCTATCTGGGCATTGAGCGTTTCGCCAACGACCGCACCAAGGAAAACTGGACGAACGCCACTGAAAACGACAAGGCGGTCCTGATTCGTGCTGTCTACCGGCAGGTGCTGGGAAATCAGTATGTGATGAAGAGTGAGCGCCTCGAAGGCCCTGAATCCCTCTTCAAGCGTGGTTACCTGAGCGTCCGTGAGTTCGTGCGCCAGGTCGCCAAGAGTGGACTGTACAAGCAGAAGTTTTTTGAGAACTGCAATCCTTACCGTTTCATCGAGCTCAACTTCAAGCACCTGCTGGGCCGGGCACCTCAGAACAAAGCTGAGATGCTTCATCACTTCACTATCCTGCAGGAGCAGGGCTACGACGCCGAGATCGACTCCTACATCGATAGCGCCGAGTATCAGGATCGCTTCGGCGAAGAAGTGGTGCCGTTCCTGCACGGATTCAACTACAACCCTGGCCAACAGGGTCTGCAATTCTCCTACATGCTGCAGCTCACCCGTGGCGTTGGCGCCTCGGTGCGGGGCGATCTGCTGAAGACCCAGTCCCGCCTCAACCCATCCGTGCATGCCGAGCAGCCCCTGCCGGTGGTGAGCCCCAACGCCAAGGGTGCCGTGTTCCGCAAGGTCGTCACCGACGGGGTGACCCGCCAGGGCGTGGGCTCCGGCGAAGAGGGCCGCACCTTCCGGGTTGAGATCAGCGGCTTCAACAACTACAGGCTGCACAAGCGCAGCAACCGCGTGCGGTTCATCCCCTTCAACAAGTTGCTGCAATACCAACAGCAGATCCATCGTGAAGGAGGCCGGATCGCCAGCATCACGCCTGTGAACTGACGTCCATCAGACGATTTCCATTCCTTTCCTTGCGACTCCAGCCATGAAGGTTTCTGCAGGCACCCGCGGCACCAGCTTCACCAGCAGCCGCCAGGTCACCTTCACCGTGACCGGTCTTGCCAACAACGACTATTCGCGAACTGCGGACATGGTCATGAACGTCCCCTACACCCGCATGAACGAGGCCATGCGCATGGTGCAGCGGATGGGCGGCAAGATCACCGGGGTCACGGTTAACGGCGGCGATCTGGCCTCCGCCAAGGTGGCACCGGCCCGAAAAAAAGCCCAGTCGAACCCCGACAAAGGCTGAGCGGATCGGGGCCGGTTCAATCTCCAGGCCCCTCCTGGTTCGCCCTGGCTCCCGGTCCGAAGCCCCGCAAGGGGCTTTTTTGCTGCCGTTCCGCGGCCCATCAAGCAGCTCCTACCGCCCCAGGCCGAGCCGTTGTCGTAGCGGGAATGACCGTTTGTTAACTCCATCTCATGGGACCACCCTCTGCCGCCAACAATGGTGCGGTCAAGTTGACGAGTACCTGGCGCAGCGGGCCTGACACTGCCGGCTGTCACTGGGTCAAGCCAACCTGGCCCCGTACCCACCCTCCCCGACTTCCTCGTCGAGAACAGGAGCTCTTCAATGTTCGACGCCTTCACCAAGGTCGTTGCCCAGGCTGATGCCCGCGGCGAATTCATCAACGCTGGTCAGATCGACGCCC
>NZ_JAGQCJ010000025.1 GCF_024346135.1 Cyanobium sp. CH-040
ACGGCCTCGAGGCCAAGGTGGGTGAGCTGGAGGCCAACCAGTTCTCCACCACCACCAAGCTGAACGGTATCGCCACCATGGTGGTGGGCGGCGCCGGCAACACCGGCCTTGGTGATGAGGTCACCGTCAACTACGACGTGCAGCTGAACTTCGACACCAGCTTCACCGGCAAGGATCTGCTGCGCACCACCCTGCGGGCCGGCAACTTTGGAAACTCGGTATTCGGCAGCGGCAACACCACACTGGAGACCGCATTCGGCGAAGAAGATTCTGCTGATTCAGTGACAATCAATCGCCTCTTCTACCAGTTCCCCATTGGCGAGCGGGTCACCGCGACAGTGGGCGCGAAGGTGGAACAGCCGGACATGCTGGCGATGTGGCCCACCGCCTACACGGCCAACATTCTCGAGATCTTCACCAGGGCCGGAGCGCCAGCCACCTACAGCAAAAACCTGGGTGCCGGTGCCGGCATCTGGTGGCAGGCTGACGGCAGTGGCTTCAACGCCAGCGTCAACTACATCTCAGCCGAGGGTGCGGCCGAGGACTCCCGGATCGGCGCTGGGGAGGAGTTCAGCGTCACCGCCCAGGTGGGCTACGCCGGCGAGAGCTGGGGTGCGGCCTTTGCCTACACATACTCCGATGTGGGCTATGTCTTTGACAACAGCTCCAACAACATCGCGCTGAGCGCCTACTGGTCGCCGATCTCGGCAGCCTGGGCTCCATCCATCAGCGCCGGCTTCGGCTACAGCGACTTCAACACCGACCGGCCCTTCGACGAGAGCACCAGCTGGATGGTGGGCCTGCAGTGGGACGACGCCTTCATGCAGGGCAACGCCCTGGGCATGGCCATCGGCAGCGCAGGCCAGTCCAACGCCGCCAGCGGCCGGATCGACACCCTCGGTGTGTGGGCCGATCCCGGCACCAACACCCTGGCCTACGAGCTCTGGTACCAGTGGCAGGTCACCGACAACATCAGCGTGACCCCCGCCTTCTTCTGGATCGAGAACAGCGGTCGGAGCGACACCTACGGCGGCCTGGTGAAGACCACCTTCACCTTCTGAGGCCGGCAGCCGGGATCAGGGTGCCAGACGCTCGATGATCCACGGCCCGTCTTCCCCGTCGCTGCCACCCGGCTGGCGGCGGTAGCGGAGGCGGTCATGCAGCCGGTTCTCGCGGCCCTGCCAGAACTCCACTTCCTCAGGCACCACCCGGAAGCCCCCCCAGGCATCCGGCAGCGGCACCTCGCCCTGGGCGAAGCGGCGCTTGATCTCCTCCCACTTCATCTCCAGGATGCGGCGGGAGCTGATCACCGAGCTCTGCTGCGACACCCAGGCCCCCAGCCGGCTGCCGAAGGGCCGGGAGCTGAAGTAGGCCAGGGATTCAGCCGTGCTGATGCGCTCGGCGGGCCCGAGGATCGCCACCTGACGCTCCAGCCCATACCAGGGGAACAGCAGGCTCACCTGGGGCACCGCGGCGATCTCCCGGGCCTTGCGGCTGCTGTAGTTGGTGAAGAACACGAACCCGCGCCGGTCGAAGGCCTTGAGCAGCACGGTGCGGGTGCTGGGGCGCTGGCCGTCGCAGGTGCCCAGCACCATGGCGTTGGGCTCCAGCAGCTGGGCCGCCGTCGCCTGCTCGAACCAGAGGCGGAACTGCGTCACCGGATCGGCCGCCAGCTCGGCCCGGTGCAGGCCGGCCTGGCGGTACTCGCGCCGCAGTGCCGCCAGATCCACCGCGCCCGGGGCAGTCATGGCGTTTCAGCCCTTGGGGGAACCACCCCTCCACTCTCCGCCGCAGCGGCCGCCCGGGCAAGAATGCGGTGTGAGCCTCGCGATCCGCACGCCGCCGCCATGAGCCACCTGCGCGACATCATGCAGAAACTCGGCCAGCGCCACGCCGGCGGTTCCGCCCCGGCGCTGGAGATCACGGCGGCCAGCAGCAGCGACCTGGACCGCCACCGCCACGACTACCGCCAGCGGCTGCGGGCCTGCACGCCGCCGATGCTGCGCTACGAGTGGACCTGGCTGCACCAGCATCTGGAGGATCTGGACCTGTGCAGCACCACCCCGGAGATGCTCCGCGTCACCGGCGGGCGGCAGCACATCGACCTGCTGCTCAGCGAGGCGCACGCCTACCTGCAGGAGCTGGAGGCGGAGTTCCGGGATCGCGACCTGGCTCCGGCGCGCGAGGCCCACAGCGTGCTCAGCGGCGAGCACGCCTGGGACGTGACCAACGCCACCATCCGGGCCCAGTGGGGCTTCGATGGCGCCGACGCCTAGCGGGCCAGAACCAGCATCAGCAGCAGCCCGGCGCTGAACCAGCAGAAACTGAGCACCGCGGAACGCAGGCTGCTGCCGGCCTTGATCTCAGGCACCAGGTCGGACGCGGCGATGTAAAGAAAGTTGCCGCTGGCGAACAGCACCAGCTCCGCCACCGAGACGGACCGGGAGATGAACCAGGCCAGCACCGCACCCAGGGGGAAGGTGAGGGCGGAGATCACGTTCCAGCGCAGCGCGGTGCGGGGCTTCCAGCCGCTGTGCACCAGGATCGCAAAATCGCCCAGCTCCTGGGGCACCTCATGGGCCACGGCGGCGAACCAGGCCGCCACGCCGGCGGCGGGATTCATCAGGAAGGTGCTGGCGATGCCCAGGCCGCCGATGAAGTTGTGCAGGGCATCCCCCAGCAGGATGAGCACGGCCACCGGCGCCCTGGGGCGGGCCGCTTCGCGGTGGGAGTGGTGCCAGTGCAGAAACTGCTCGAGGGCCAGGAACGCCGTGAATCCGGCGGCGATGCAGAAGCCGCCGCGATGCGGCTCCATCGCCGCCATGCCCTCCGGCAGCATGTGAAACAGGGCCCCGCCCAGCAGCGATCCGGCCGCCAGCGACACCAGGGGCACCAGCAGCTGCTGCAGCCTGCGGGGGGGCAGCAGCAGGGTGATCGCGCCCACCATGGCCACCAGGGCCATCAGCAGCCCGCCCACCAGGATCCAGACGAAGCTGCTCAGCCCTGCCACCAGGTCCAGGCCTGCTGGTTGATCAGCAGGCCGATCAGGGTGAGCGCCGTCATCAGGATCACCTGATCGGTGCGGGAGTCGGGGATGCGGATGTCGGCCACCAGGTGGATCAGGTTGGTGAGTGTGTAGACCACGCTGAACCAGAACTGAGCGGCACGCCACGGCGGCGAGGCACTCCAGCCGGCTGGATCGGCGATGGCGTGAATCGCCACCAGCATGGCCAGCACCGGCAGCAGGAAATAGAAGAGCATCGCCAGGAACAGGCGCGGCACCCGGCTGGGCGCCACCTGGCTCTGGATCTCCACCGACAGCCCGTGGAAGAGGGGCATCAGGCCAAGTTCCACATGGAACAGCATCACCAGCAGCCAGGCCGCCCAGAGACCGGCCAGCATCACGGCGTGGGAGATCGCGGCGCCGTCAACCATCTGGGGAGCCCCTGCTGATCCCGTTGTAGAGGGATCGGTGACAAAGCACCGCAGAAAGCACCGCAGTGTTGCGGCGCCGGTCTCAGTTCGGCATGGTCACGAACTCCTCGGCCACCGAGGGGTGCAGGGCCATGGTGCGGTCGAAGTCGGCCTTGGTGGCGCCCATGCCGATGGCGATGGCTGCCATCTGGATGATCTCGGCGGCGTGATCGCCCACCATGTGGCAGCCCAGCACCCGGTCGCTGGCCGTCTCCACCACCAGCTTGAGCAGCGCCCGCGGCCCACGGGCCGGCAGGGCCTGGCTCATGGGCCGGAAGCGCGCCCGGTGCACCCGGATCGCGCCGGCGCCGTGGCGCGCCACCGCCTGCTCCTCGCTGAGGCCCACCGCGGCCAGCTCGGGCTGGCTGAACACGGCGACGGCCACCAGCTCGTGGTTCACCTGACGGGGGCGCTGGCCGAAGACGCTGTCAGCGAAGGCCCGGCCCTCGTCCACTGCCACCGGGGTGAGGTTCACCCGGTCGGTCACGTCGCCCACGGCGTAGATGCTGGGCACGTTGGTGCGCTGATCGGCATCCACGGGGATGCGGTGGCCCTCCACCGCCACGCCGGCGGCCTCCAGGTTGAGGCCTTGGAGGAAGGGGCGGCGGCCCGTGGCCAGCAGCACACCGCCGCAGGGGATCTGCTCGCCGCTCTGGGTGGTGACCGTGTACTCGCCGGGGGCGCACTGACCGGTGATCGCCGAGGGGGAATGGGCGAAGCGAATCTCGATGCCCGCCTCCTCCATCGCCTCCTGCACAGCCAGGCTCGCCTCCCGGTCGAAGCCCCGCAGCAGATGATCGCCGCGCACCAGCTGGGTCACCTTCACCCCCAGGCCATGGAGGATGCAGGCGAACTCACAGGCGATGAAGCCGCCCCCCACCACCACCACCGCCTCCGGCAGGCTCTCGAGCAGGAACAGGTCGTCGCTCACCCAGCCGAGATCGGCACCGGGGATGGCCGGCCGGTGGGGACGGCCGCCCACGGCGATCAGCACCCGCTCAGCGCGCAGCTCCCGCTCGGCCCCGTCGGCCTGGCTGACGATCACCGTGCCGGCATCGGCGAACCGCCCCCAGCCCCGCACCAGCTCCACGCCGGCGCGCTCGAGGAAGCCGATGTGCAGCTGGTTGAGCCGGTCCACCTCGGCGCGCACGTGGCGCAGCAGGGTGGCGGGATCGGGCTGCACCGGCGGCACCGGCCAGCCGTAGCTGGGGGCATCGGCGAGCAGCTGGGCGTAGGCCGAGCCGTACACCAGCAGCTTCTTGGGCACGCAGCCACGGATCACGCAGGTGCCGCCCACCCGGTCGCCCTCCACGATCGCCACCCGGGCGCCGTGGGATGCCGCCCGCTTGGCGGCGGCCAGGCCGCCGGAACCGGCGCCCAGCACGATCAGATCGAAGTGTTCGCTCATCAGGACGCTGTGGAGGGAAGCCTGGCGCCATCCAGCCTGCCCCCCTGCAGGTTGGCACCGGGGAGGCGAGTGGCGGCACGCCGGCCTGCTACTCGGATGTCCCCGCCCCAGGCCTCGCTGAGCCGAACTCGGCCCGCATCATCCAGAGGGTGGTGTCCTTCACCCACAGCAGATAGAGGCGATCGTCAACCAGCACCGACTGGCCATGGACCACCGGCAGACCGGCACGGCGGGCGGCGTCCACGGGAAGGGAGCGGAGGGCCAGGCCGGCCGGGAGCTTGCCCAGCTCGTCGGGAGGGGTGCCCTGGGCGGTCGCCGTTTCCCAGCTGACGTCGTAGGGGTTGGCCGGCTGGGAAAGGAGCAGCAGGCCTGCGATGGTGGTCAGGGTGGCCTCTGGCTCGCCCGCCGGGGCTTCGGGGTTCACAGCCGCAGCCTGCGGGGGTTCTGCTGCGTCGTCGCCGCTGGCCGGTGACGGGGCGGCCACCGTCTCGGGGGAGTCCGTGTCCGCTGCCGGCGCTTCGGCAGCGTCGGTGCCGGGGACCGCGGCCAAGAGGCCTGTATCGCCTCCGGCATCTGCCAGCAGATCGGGGGGCGGGGGAGGCAGGCTGTCGCCGAGAGGCACCGCAACGGTGTTGAGACCGGGCTTTGCCTCGAGACCCTCGCTGAGTTCCAGCAGTTGCCGGGTGTCCTCCGCGGCAGGAGCCTCCTGAGCGGTGACGAGCCGGTGCTGGCGCGCCTGCAGCAGGCCCAGGCCGACGGCGTTGACCAGCACTGCCGCCACGAAGGGCAGGGTCAGCGGCTCCAGAGGAGAGCGACGCCAGCGGTGGCGCAGAGCCAGGATCCGGGTGCGGGCCTGGTCGAGGTAAGGGCGGAGATCAAGGTCCGGAGCGAAGCGGGCCATGGGGATTGTCAGGGCGAAGGCAGATGCAGGTCGATCGGCAGGCCGGCCGGTTTCAGCTGGCTGACCAGGTCCTCAACGTCGGCCCAGCTCACCTGGGGGGCTGGCATCAGGCGGAGGCGCAGCTCCCGGTTCCTGGACGACGCCTGCTGAAGGAGGGCGGGCAGCTCCTCGGCCGCCATGGGCTGGTTCCACAGCCAGATCCGCCCCCCCGGCTCCAGCCGGAGGGCCAGGATCAGCTCGCTCGCCTCGCGCTGCGCGACCCGCTGGGGCGCGATCAGCAGGGCCAGGGCCACCCCCGCCAGCAGGGACGACATCGCCCCGATCACCAGGCCATCCCGCGGCGAAGGCAACCTGGTCATGGCGTCGATGGCGGCATCTCCACGCGCAGGCCGCGCCCTTCGAGCCACCGCAGCGAGCGGGCGACCTGTCCGCTGCTGAGGGACCGGGAGGGGAGATAGCGGGTTGTGCCTGCCGGGGCCGAGGCGTCGAGCAGATCTCCCAGCCCCTGCCGGTGGATCGGATGGCCGTTCAGGAACCAGCGATCCTCTCCAACCTGAATCAGCACCAGGTCTTCAGGGCCGGGAGTGGTGAGACTGGTGGCGGTGGTGCTCCGCTGGAGGGGCTGGCGGGCCCAGAACTCCGGCAGAACGGCAACACCAGCACACACCACCAGGGTGGATCCCACCAGGCTGAGCAGGGCGGCGTTCACGGCAGACCCGCCTCCAGACGCCGTTGGCGCCAACGGTCGAGCCGTTCGCGTTGCCATTGCCGCAGCGCCTGATTGGCGAACAGGCAGGTGGTGGCGATCACGCTGACCGTCAGCCCCAGGGCGGTGCTGGTGAGCACCATGCCGTAGCTGCGCAGGCTGGCGCCCGCGGGAACCAGAAGCTGGGGACCCAGGCTCGCCAGCACCCGCATCAGGCCGATCACGGTGCCCACCAGCCCGAGCAGCGGGCCGATCACGCTGGCCGCGTGCAGCAGGGGTTCGCCGTACCGCATCTCCCGCTCCCAGGCGTCGAACTGGTGCTCCAGTGCGGCTGGTCCCCGCTCGGCCAGACGGGTGCAGAGGAGCGTGCGGGATTCCCTGTGGCGCCACCACAGCACCCAGTAGCGCCAGCGGTCGAAACCAACCGTGAGCACGGCGATCGAGAGCAGGATCAGGGGAACGGCGACCGGGCCGTAGATGCCGAGGAACGGTGCGCTCACCGGATCCTGGAAGGGAAGTTGGCGGATCGTATGGGCTCTGCCGCCGTCTGGCCTGTGTCGGGCTGGCTTGACAGGGCCTGGCTGTTGGTGCCCTCGTTCAGCCCTGCGATCAGCTCCCGACCCTGGGGCTGGCGACCCATCACCACCCCGGGGTGATCACGTCCTGAGGCCTAAGGCCACAGGACGCCCTCGATGCGGGCGCCGGTGAGGTTGGCAGCGTCGAGCTGGGTATCGCGCAGGTCACAACCCGAGAGGTCGGCTTCGCGGAGATCGGCGCCGGTGACGTTGGCGCCGTAGAGGCAGCAACCGCGCAGGTCGGCGCCGCGCAGCTGCGCACCGTTCAGCTGGGCGAAGCTGAGGTCGGCCCGCTGGAAATCGGCACCTCCCAGATCGGTGAGCTGATCGAGGCCGGAGCGGAAGTCGGCTTCCACCAGGCGGGCGTCGCACCAGCGGCTGCCCGCCGCCAGCACCCCGCGCAGGCAGGCGCGGTGCAGCAGCGCAGCGGAGAAATCGGCATGCTGCAGCCGCGATCCGGAAAGATCGGCGTCATGCCACTGCGAGTGGCTGGCCTTGAGATGGGAGAGATCGGCACCCCAGATCAGGGATTGCTGAAAGCAGCAACCCTCCACGTTGGCGCCCTGCAGACAGGCTCTGCCGAAGCGGGCTTCCTTGAAGCAGCCGCCGTGCAGGTCGCAGCCGGAGAGATCCAGGTCGACGCCGTCGAGATCCCCCAGTCGCAGGCCTGGAAACCGTCGCTCTCCGGACGCGAGGGCCTGGCGCAACCCCACGAGCGTGGTCGGCAGCGGCGTGACCACTAGAGGATGGCCGCAAGGGCATCGAGCTGCTGACGCCGGGAGGCCAGGAGCTGCTTCTCGGCCTGGGCCATCAGCCGGAACACCCCCTTGTCGATCACCTCGTAGAACACCAGGCTGCCCTCCGGCCGGCGCTTCACCACCCCGGCGATGGTGAGCAGCTTGAGGTGCTTGGACACGAGAGCCTGGCTCAGGCCGGTACGCTCCACCACGGCCGTGACGTTGAGGGGACCCTGGCGCAGGGCCTCGAGCACGGCCAGGCGGTTGGGCTCGGAGAAGACCTTGAAATACTCGGCCAGGGCGTCCATGACGGTGTGGGCGTGGGGGCGGGGGCGGACTGGGGAGCTGGGTGGCGGGCGGGAGCCGGGGCGGCACGCACCCGGCGGCGCACACCCGTGAGGCCTGCCATTTTAAGCACCTGTTGATGTCACAGGATCATGATTCCGGCATGCGGTACTCCGGCATGCGCTGATCCGACAAGCGATGACCGGGCACGGGGTGGCCGGGCGCGCGGCTGACCTCATGCGGATCGCGGTCGGGCTGGAAGCCGGATCGCCCCGCTCGATGGCCCGGGCGACCCACCCGCCAGGGCAGGTCGCCCTCCATCTCGATCTGGATCGCGAAGCTGAGGATCGTGCGCACGACCACCAGCAACCCCAGGGCGAGCACGCTGGAGACCGTGAGGCTGAGCGACACGGTGCGCAGCAGATCAGCGGCGATCAGCACCTCGAGCGCCAGCAGCAGCACCTTGCCGAAGGTGCGGCGAGCCACCAGATAGGAGGCCTTGCCACCGGCGATCCGCCCCACATGGATCGCCCGGCCGAGGGTCACCCCGGTGCCGGCCACGATCACCAGCACGAACAGCAGATCGAAGAACTCGGCGAGTTCCCCGACCATCCGCAGGGAAGGGTCGACAGCCATCGGCCGATCGGATTGATCCGCTTCTAGCCAGCCAGGCGCGACGCACCCGCGTGGGTGTGGAAGCGAAGACCGGCAGGAGCGGTGGCCGCCCCTGCCGCCGCCCGCGAGCGACGCCGATCGGACAGGCAGATGGAATCACGATGCTGTTATATCGGTGTATGTTGTTCAGGCCGCTGCACTGCCGCTCCCTCCATGGCCGTTTCCGGTGCGGGGGCCGTCCTGGCTCCCGCCGTCCCCAGCCCGGCCCGTCACTGGCCCCGCCGCTGGCAGGAGCAGGAACCCCTGCTCGAGCGCCAGCACGAACGCCTGGAAGCCCTGCTCACCACCCTCCTGCAGGAGCACATCCAGCCCCTGCCGGCGGAGCGGCTGGAGCTGAGCGACCAGGCGGAGCAGCTGGCCTGCCGGCGCCTGCTCTGGGACCTCCGCCTGCACCTGCGGCTGGAGGAGCGCTGGCTGGAGCGCTGGGATGCCCTCTGCCCCGGCCACCGCGGCAACCATCGCGAGGCCGCCCAGGCGGCGATCGCCGGCTTCGTGAGCCGTGCCGGCAGCCGCCGCGGCCGGCTGGCCTGGCTGCAGGAGCTGGACGGCTGGTTCACGGCCCACCGCCAGGGCCCTGACGCCATGGCCTACGCCCTGGCCCGCCAGCGATCCCCGGCCCCCCCGGCCACCCCCTGACCCGACGACCCGACGACCATCCACCCCCTGCGCTGAACCTCCGCCATGACCGCCACCCCCGCCGCTCCCCACCTGCGCGAAGACCTGCTGACGCCGCGCTTCTACACCACCGAGATCGAGAAGGCGGCGCGCACCCCGATCGAGGGGCAGCGGACCCAGTTCGAGGCCATGCTCGGCGAGATGAAGGCCGACTACAACCGCGACCACTTCGACCGCAAGGCGCCGCTGGACCGCCTCAGGGACCTCTCCACCGAGGAGAAGGAGGCCTACGAGAGCTATCTGGTGCGCTCCTGCGTGTCGGAGTTCTCCGGCTTCCTGCTGTTCAAGGAGCTCTCCCGCCGGCTGATCAGGGCCGGGCGCCCGGAGCTGGGTGAGCTGTTCCAGCTGATGGCCCGCGACGAGGCCCGCCACGCCGGCTTCCTCAACCGCGCCCTGGTGGCCGAAGGCATCGAGATCGACCTTCCGAAGCTGAGCACCAAGCGGCCGATCACCTGGTTCCCGCTGAGCTGGGTGCTCTATTCGGTGTATCTCTCCGAGAAGATCGGCTACTGGCGCTACATCCTCATCGACCGGCACCTCAAGGCCAACCCCGACAACAACTTCGCGCCCCTGTTCGACTTCTTCGAACCCTGGTGCCAGGACGAGAACCGCCACGGCGACATCTTCAACATGCTGATCCGCTGCTGGCCCGGCCTGCGCCAGGGCCTGCGCGGCAAGCTGCTGAGCCGCTTCTTCCTCTGGAGCGTGTTTCTCACCCACAGCCTCACCGTGTGTGAGCGCGGCAACTTCTACCGGATCCTGGGCATGGATCCGAATCTGTTTGACGCCGAGGTGATGCGCCAGACCAATCGCACCGCCATGCGGGCCTTCCCGGCCGTGTTCGATCTGGAGAGCAGCGCCTTCATCGCCCTGCGGGACCGGATCGTGGACACCTTCCGCGAGCTGAAGCAGGCCTCGGGGCTGCGCCGGCTGGGACTGCAGCTGCGCTTCGGTTCGCTGCTGCTGCGCCAGTTCTGCCAGCCGATGGTGGCCACCGGCGTGGAGCGGGCCGGTGCGGCCGATGCCGGCCTCCAGGAGGCGGTGGCATGAGCGCCGCCCCAGCAGCAACGCCGGCTGCGGGGCCGGCCGTGCAGCCGCCCCGGTTCGACGCGCCGGCCTACCGCGACGCCTACAGCCGCATCAACGGCCTGGTGATCGTGGGCGAGGGCATGGCGGACCGCCACTTCCGCCGCCTGGCGGAGCTGCTGCCGGATCAGCGCGACGAGCTGCTGCGGCTCGGCGCCATGGAGGCCCGCCACGCCCGTGACTTCGTGGGCTGCGGCCGCCAGCTGCGGGTGCGGCCGGACAGCCCCCTGGCCCGCCGCCTGCTGGACCCCCTGCACCGGCAGTTCCGGGAGGCGGACCAGCAGGGCGACCTGGTGAGCTGCCTGGTGATCCAGTGCCTGATCATCGAGTGCTTCGCGGTGGCCGCCTACCGGCTCTACCTGCCGGTGGCGGATGCCTACGCCAGACCGATCACCGAGGCGGTGATCGCGGACGAGGCGGAGCACCTCAACTTCGGCGAGCAGTGGCTGCGGCCGCGCTTCCAGGCCGTGGCCGCTCAGGTGGAGGCCTGCGCCGCGCGGAGCCTGCCGGCGGCCCTGGCCATGCTCACGGCCCTGGACGCCGACCTGCGCACGATCGGCATCGATCCCCAAGAGCTGGTGGCCGAGTTCGTGGTGGAGTTCCAGGCCTCCCTGCAGGCGATCGGCTACGGCGAGCCGGCGGCGCGTCAGCTGGTGACGCGCCTCACGGCCCGGGCCCTCAGCCGGGGCGCGACCCTCAGCTGACCCCTCAGCTGACGCGGGGCAGCGGGGCCCCCGGCGGCAGGGCCCCGGCCTCGGCATCGAGCCAGGCGGTCGTCAGCCGGGCCTGGCTCAGCGGCCCTGCGGCCCGCCCCCCGAAGCGCAGCTGCAGCCAGGTGAGCACCGAAGCGGCGGGGGTGACCACAGCCTCGAGCTCCTCGCCCAGCCCAGGCCCCTGGCCCAGCCCGAGGTCTGCCACCAGGCGGGGCTGCAGATACCAGATGGCCCCGGTGCCGCCCTGGCGCTCGCGGCGCTCACGGATCAGTTCGCGCAACTGGCCGTCGCCGCTGAGGTCGCCGGCGGGCGCCAGCAGCACGTGCCAGGTCTGCGGGGCATCAGCGGAAACGGCGGCGGCGGTGGCGGTGGCGGTGGCGGGCGGGGAAACCTGGGTCATGCACGGCAGGTTGCTACGAATCTGCAACCGTGGAACTGCAGCACAACAGTAGCGTTATAGCGTTGGCAGCGAAGCCGATCCACGCACACCGTGACCGCCACTCCCTCCATCTCCGACCACGCCACCAGCAGCGATGCCCAGCTGCGCAGGGGCTTCGGGCCCCGGGTGCGCAAGCTGCACGCGCGCATCGGCAAGGCCCACCACCAGGCCGAGGGCATGAGCTTCTCGAAGGCCCTGCTCGCCGGCGAGGCCACGCCCCTGCAGCTGGCGGCGCTGCTGCGGGCGCTGGTGCCGGCCTACCGCTTCATCGAGGAGCAGGCTCCCGCCGCCGCCGCCCAGCTGGGGGCCCGCGAGCTTCCCTGGCAGAGCCTGGCCCGCAGCGCCGCCCTCGCCCACGACGTGGCCACCCTGCAGGCCCTGCCCGCCACACCGGCCTCGGCGGCGGCGGCGGTGTGGCTCGAGCGGCTGCGCTCCCTCGCCGCGCAGGCGCCGCACCGGCTGATGGCCCATGTGTACGTGCGCTACGGCGGCGATCTCTCCGGCGGCCAGCAGCTGGCCCAGCAGGCGGCGGTGATCCTGGAGCGCCACGGCCTGCCCAGCCCCGGCTTCTGGGTGTTCGAGCGGCCGATCGGCGAGCTCAAGGCGGCCCTGCACGACGGCTTCGAGCAGCTGCAGCTGAGCGAGGCCCAGGAGGAGGACCTGCTGGCGGAGGCCGAGGACGCCTTCCACCTCACCCAGGCGCTGCTGGCCGAGCTCGCCGAGCTGACCTGATTCCGGTGGGACCGGGCGGCGTGCCGTTCCCGCCCCTCCCGCTCTTCGACCTGCCTCCCTTCCCTCCAGCGCCCGTTGATGACCGCCACCACCTTCAGCCCAACCCTCAGCCCGATCGAGCTGCTGCTCAAGTACGACAGGCCCGTCCCCCGCTACACCAGCTACCCCACGGCCGCCGCCTTCAGCGGCGCGGTGGGGGAACGCCAGCTGCGCACCCAGCTCAGCCAGCCCAGCGAGGAGCCGCTGTCGCTCTATGTGCACGTGCCCTTCTGCCGCCATGCCTGCTGGTACTGCGGCTGCAACCGGGTCACCACCCAGCTGGGCTCGAAGGTGGTGGCGCCCTACCTCGACAGCCTGGCTAGGGAACTGGAGCTGGTGGCGCAGGCCATGCCCCAGCGCCGCCGCCTGGCCCAGCTGCACTGGGGCGGCGGCACCCCCAACTACCTCAACGCCGAGGAGCGCGCCCAGCTCTGGGGGCTGATCGAGCGCCACTTCGACCTCGACCCCGCTCTGGAGGCCTCGATCGAGGTGAACCCGGAATTCCTCAGCCGCGACCAGGCCCTGCAGCTGCGGGAGCTGGGCTTCAACCGCATCAGCTTCGGCATCCAGGACGCCAACCCCGAGGTGCAGCGGGCGGTGAACCGGGTGGTGGCGGTGGAGCAGCTGCGGCACTCGATGCAGTGGCTGCGGGAGGCGGCCTTCGAGAGCGTGAATGTGGATCTGATCTGCGGCCTGCCCCTGCAGACCCCCGAGCGCTTCGACACCACCCTGGGCCTGGTGCAGGAGCTGCGGCCCGACCGCATCTCCCTGTTCTCCTTCGCCTATCTGCCGCAGCAGCTGCCGATGCAGCGCAAGATCGCCGCCGACGACCTGCCCAGCCAGCGGGAGCGGATCGCCATGCTGGAGAACGCCAACCGCCAGCTCACCGGCCACGGCTACGACGCCATCGGCATGGACCACTACGCCCTCAGCGGCGATGCCCTGGCGGTGGCCGCGCGGCAGGGCAACCTACACCGCAACTTCCAGGGCTACACCACCGGCGGCGAGCTGGAGCTGCTGGGCGTGGGTCCCACGGCCATCAGCCAGTTCACCCATCTCACCTGCCAGAACGAGCGCAACCTCAAGGCCTGGGCCGCCGCCGTGAACGCCGGCCGGCTGCCGGTGGAACGGGGGCTGGAGGTGTGGGACGCGGAGGTGCTGGAGCGGCGCGAGCTGATCAAGGAGGTGATGTGTCACTTCCAGGTGGAGCTGGATCTGGCCCGCTTCCGCCTGGAGTGGGAGGAGCTCCAGGCCCTGGCCGAGGACGGCCTGGTGCAGCTCAGCCAGAGCGGTGAGCTGGGACGGGTTCGCGTCACCACCGAGGGGCGCTGGCTGATTCGCACCATCGCTGCGGTGTTCGATCCCGCCCAGCGTCAACGGGCCAGCGGTTCGCGGCTGGTGTGAGTGCCGGGGGCCTTGACCGGAGTCAGGATCGCCCACCTCACTGCAAGCAGGCATGAAAAAAGCCCGCGCTATTCGCGGGCTTTTCTGTGTGGAACCAACCGGATTCAGCTCAGGCTGGGTGAGACGACACTCACTTGGCGCTGGCAGCGAAGTCCGGGTAGGCCTCCATCCCGTGCTCGCCGATGTCCAGACCTTCGATCTCCTCGGACTCGGTGACGCGGATGCCACCGAAGATGGCGCCGATGATCGACCAGAGGATCCAGGAGGTGAGGGCTGCGAAGACGCCGTAGGCGATCACGCCCACGATCTGGGATCCCAGCTGAGCGAAGCCGTGTCCGTAGAACAGACCGCTGTCCTTGTTGAACAGGCCTACGGCCAGGGTTCCCCAGATGCCGCAGGAGCCGTGCACGGAGAAGGCACCCACCGGGTCGTCGATCAGCAGCGAATCCAGCAGAGCCACGGAGAACACCACGATCACGCCACCGATGAAGCCGGCCACCCAGGCACCGGCCATCGAGAAGCCATCGCATCCGGCGGTGACGCTCACCAGACCGGCGAGGATGCCGTTGATGGTCATCGTCAGGTCCGGCTTGCCGCCACGCAGCTGGGAGACCAGGGTGCCGGCGATGGCGCCACCGGCGGCACCGAGGGTGGTGGTGACGGCCACGTAGGGGACGGTCTCATCCATGGCCAGCACGGAGCCGGGGTTGAAGCCGTACCAGCCGATCCAGAGGATGAGGCAGCCCAGGGTGGCGATGGCCATGTTGTGGCCGGGGAGGGCCTGGGGCTTGCCGTCGGCGAACTTGCCGATGCGGGGTCCAAGCAGCATCGCGCCCACGAGGCCGGCCCAGGCGCCGAAGGAGTGCACGATCGAGGAACCGGCGAAATCAATGAAGCCGATCTCGCTCAGCCAGCCGCCGTTCCACTGCCAGGAGCCGGAGATGGGGTAGATGAAACCCACCAGCACCAGGGAGAACACCACGAATTCTCCGAACTTGATGCGCTCAGCCACCAGACCGGAGACGATCGTGGCGGCCGTTGCGGCAAAGGCCACCTGGAAGAAGAAGTCCACGGTGGGCACCAGAGACGCCTCCTTGACCATGTCAGCGGTGACGGCCGGGTCGAAGAAGAGGCCCTTGAAGTAAAGCCAGCCGTTCAGGACGGCGTCGCCGTACATGAGGGAATAGCCGATGAACCAGTAGGCCGTGGCCGCCAGGGCGAACACGATCAGGTTCTTCAACAGGATGTTGACCGCGTTCTTCTGCCGGCACATCCCCGACTCCACCATGGCGAAGCCGGCGTTCATGAAGATCACCAGGATCGCGCAGACGAAGATGAAGAGGTTGTTCGCCAGGAAGGCCGGCGTCAGCTCCGGCAACTCGGCGGCATGGGCGGAGAGGTTGAAGACGCCGAGTCCCAGCAGGGCCAGGGGCACGCAGGCCAACCAGGTGAGGGATCGCTGGGAGGCCAGACCGCGGATGCTGCGCAGCATCAGGAGCGGGGCCTCCGCCAGGCTCGCCTCCTGCAGGCGCCGGGGGCGCCGCGGAGGGTGGGAAGCAATGGTCATGGGCAGTTCGGAACGACGGCTGCACGGGAATTTGGATGCCCTGCGACATCCATCGGCAGAGAGAATGCGTGGGCAGGCAACCCTGTGGTGTTCGTTTCGCTACCAAATGGCCGCCTCGCCCCATCCGCGGCTAGACAGGGTTGAGACTCCTGCGGCGTGCTCCAGGTGCCGCTCCCAGGTCGCGGGGCTGACGCCAGGAGCAGCAGGCTGACACCGTTGCTACAGAACGCACCGGGAACAGCCCTTAAACAAGTTCCGATTTCACTGGTATCGCGTGAAACAGATTCAAGCCGTCATCCGCCCCGAGAAGCTCGACTCGGTGAAGGATGCCCTCGTGGACATCGGCATCAACGGCATGACCGTGACCACCGTCCAGGGCTTCGGCCGGCAGATGGGCCACACCGAGGTCTACCGCGGCGTGAAGATCGAAGCCCGGCTGCTCACCAAGGTGATGATCACCACCGTCGTCAACGACGACAAGGTGGACGCCGTTCTCGAGGCGGTCAAGACAGCCGCCCGCACCGGCGAGGTGGGGGACGGCAAGATCATCGTCACCCCCGTGGAAGCGTCCATCCGCATCCGCACCGGCGAGAGCGGCGAAGCCACGCTCGCCTGAGCAACCGAGGAGCACTCATCCCCAAGACCACGAAAAGCCCGGGCATTGCTGCCCGGGCTACGTTGTGGCTTCAGCTGTGGCATCCACCGCAGCCCCGGGAGATGCCCCTCCAGGGGAGACGCATCAGCCGACGGCGGCGGCGGCGCGATCGAAGTAGGTGCCGATCTCGCTCATCAGAGCGGAGCAGTCGCCGGGGGTGATGCCGTTGCGGTCGTTGGCGATGGAGATGGCGGCATCCTTCATCTTGCGG
>NZ_JAGQCJ010000026.1 GCF_024346135.1 Cyanobium sp. CH-040
GGCCCTTGTAGGTGCCGTCGGGGTAGCCGGCGACGCAGCCGTAGCGCTCGATCAGGTTGGAGAGCGCCTGGTAGGCCCAGTCGGTGGGCCGCACGTCGGAGAACTGGGAGATGCTGGTGACCTGCTCGTCACTCAGCGATGTGGAGGTGTACTTCTTGACACCGTCCAGGTTGATCTCAGCGGCGGTGGCGGCCACAGGGGCCAGCAGACCGAGCGCCGCCGGAGCAACCAGCAGTTGCTGGAAAAGTTTCATCGGGTCCTCACACCGATAGGGAAGACGCCCAAGGGGCATCGGCCGGAATGTAACGGTTGCCCCCAGTCCGGGGCAGTGGCCAGGCCACCCGCCCGCTGTGTTCCAGAACACATCACTCCAGGCGTGCGGCCAGGCGCAGCAGCAAGGCGCGGATCCGTCCCCGGGGTGTGGCCTGCGCCCTGGCAGCCAGCACGGCCTGCGCCACGTCGCCCCACTGGCGCCAGCACTGCTGCTGGTGCTGCTCCAGCAGCCATTCCAGCTGGGGCACGGTGCGCTCGATGCCGTCGCGCAGCTGCCCGTCGATCGCCCGGCGCAGCAGCTCCAGATCGTGCAGCTCGCTCAGCAGATCCTCCGCCCGCCGCAGCTGATCCAGCCAGGCCCCCCGGCGGCCATGGCTCCAGGGAGGTTGGCCGCCGGGGGGGAGGTTGGCGATCCGCAGCCGGGTGGCCGCCACCTCCTCGCCCAGATCCCGCAGCATGGTGAGGTCGCTGTCGCGCTCCACCGTCCACCAGCCCCGATGCAGCAGCAGCGGCGCCGAGCCGGCGTTCCACTCCGCCAGCCAGGCGGCCAGGGGCTGTTCGCCCAGGGCCGTGTACTGCGGCTGCCGCAGCCAGCCCTGGAGCTGGGCGATCAGCTGCAGATGGCCGCTGCTGTTGAGCGCGGCCGCCAGATGCTGCTGGGCCAGCTGCCGTTCCCGCCGCAGCTGCCGCAGCGCCGGCCGCAGCCGCCGGCCCTCCCGCTCCGGCACCTGGGACAGAAAGCCGCTCTCCAGCCGCTGCTGCAGCCGCTCCAGTTCCCAGGCGAGGGCCAGCCGGCGCTCCGTCTTGCCCAGGCGCTTCGCACTCACGACAGCGGGCAGCGCCAGCGCCGGCTCGAACTGCTGCAGGGTGGTGCGCAGCCGGCTCAGGGTGAGCTGCGCCTCGGCGAGGGCCTGCGGCTCCCGGCTCTCCAGCACCGGCCCGTGCAGCTCCACCAGCCGCCGGCAGTGCCCGGCCAGGAGGCCATGGGCGTGGTCGCCGTTGCGCGCAGGCATGGCTGGGGGTGCCATGCCTCAACTCTGCTGGGCTGACCTGCCGGGAATGGTTAAGGCCGGGTTGTCTCAGCGCAGGGCCGTCCAGTCCTTGAACCAGCCGCGCCGCTTCAGCAGCCACACCTGCAACGCCGCCACCAGCAGCATCAGCAGCAGGGCGTAGGCGTAGCCATAGCGCCAGTGCAGCTCTGGCATGTGCTCGAAGTTCATGCCGTAGATGCCGCCGATCACCGTGAGCGGAGCGAAGATGCTGGTGAGGATCGTGAGCGTCTTCATCACCTGGTTCATGCGGTTGCTCACGCTCACCGCATAGGCCTGGGTGATGCCGTCGCACTGGTGGCGCAGCAGCTCGCAGTTCTCGAACAGCAATTCCACCTGGTCGGCCATCTCGCTGAAGCCGGCCAGGGCTTCGGGGCCGAGCAGCTGCTGGCGCTGGCCCAGCAGCCTGCGGATCTGATGGCGCAGCGGCCAGATCTGCTGCCGGATCCGGCGCACGTTGCTGCGGTGCTGGAAGGTGACGTTGAGCAGCCGGGGCTGGGGGCGCCTCAGCACCGCCTCCTCGAGATCGTCGAGGCGGTTGGCGGTCTGCTCGAGGATCGGGAAGAGGGCATCGAGCAGCTCATCGATCAGGTAGTGGAGGATGTCGTCGAGATCCCGCTGGTCCACCGTTCCCACATTCGAGCGCAGCCAGTCGGTGAGCTCGGGGAAGGATTCCCCCAGGCTGGCCTCCTCGAAGCTCACCAGCAGGCCGGGCAGCAGCAGCAGGCCCACCTGGGAGCTGATCAGGTGCGCCGGGTCGTGGGCCACGCTCAGGCGGTGCAGCACCACCAGCAGGGCCTGGTCGAGGCTGTCCACCCGCGGCCGCTGGGGCACCTCCAGCAGCGGTGGCAGCAGCAGCGCCGGCACCCCCGCCACCTCGAGCATCGCGGCGATCTGTCCCGGCTGGGAGAGTCCCATCACCCGCAGCCAGATCGGTTCCCCACGCCGCTTCAGACCCTCGAGATCCTCGGGGCCGCCGAGCCGGTGGAGTTCGGCGCCGTCCGCCCCGAACACCACGGCGCTGAAGCGGCTGGGCTGGCGGCCCCCATGCACATAGAGCTCGGTGGGCAGGTTGGCCGGCCGCTCCTCCAGCCGGCGGGAGGTCAGGGCACCAGGGGTCGGGCGCAGCACGGAGGGGCGGGGGCGATCGAGCGCTCGTGCAGCTGACCACCGCCCACGATGCAGGCCTGCAGGAGCAGACAGAACATCACGTCGGCAAGCAGGCTCGGGGAAATCATGCCGCTGGCGTGCATCGCCGCAATCCTGAGCGGTGCCTGCCGGCCTGTCGGTGCGCCAGGTCACAGCGGCTGTCGCAGGCCGAGGGAGCAGGGCGCCGCCCGTGGGGCAGGGGATGGATGGTGTCCGGCGCTGCAGGGACCGTCCCGAACCCGTGGTTAACGTGACCCACTGGTCTGCCGATTCACCCTCCTTGAGCTCCTCGCCCGCAACCCCGCCCTCCGGCGACCGGGGTCCCGGCGATCACCCCACGGTGCGGGGGCCGCTGGAGGCCCACTCCTCCTACCGGGCCGCTGACTGGTCGCCCCAGCGGGTGATGTTCCACCAGAACCTGGAAACCTTCGCCGATCGCGTGGGACTGCTGGTGGGCCTGCAGAGCAACGGCAAGCTCACCCAGGAGGAGGCCTACGACGAGATCCGCCGCCTCTGGAAGCAGCTCAAGGACAGCAAGGGGTCGCTGCTCAACGGCTGAGGCCGGCTGCCGTTCAGGGCACCGCCCGTGCCGTTCAGGTCTTCTGGGCCAGATGGCTGCCGATGCGCAGCAGGTGCTGGCTCACCCGGCGCAGCCAGCGCATCGCCTCCATCTGCGCGGTGCCCCCGTCCACGGCCAGCTCGCCGGCGGCCACCCGGTCGAGCACCGCGTCGCGGAAGGGATCCACACGCTGGTCCACCTTGCGGACGCAGTGCCTGGCGGCGGCCGCCGCCTCCCGCCACTGCCGTTCCAGGGTCAGCGGAATCATGCGTTCCACCGTGCGCAGCAGGGTCTGCCGTTCCCGGGCCAGGGCTGTGCAGGTCACCACGGTGTGCAGCCGCTCCGGTTCCTCCTCGCAGCGTTCGTGCAGGCGCTGCAGGTGGTCGAGGCCATGCAGCAGGTGCACCAGGTGCTGTCCCTGGGGCTCGGACAGGCCGCTCAGGTGGATCTGGTCGAGAAACAGCTCCAACCGGTCCAGATCGGCCTGGAGCACGCCCAGATGCTGCGGGTGCCGGCGGGTGGACGCTCCGCTCAGGGCCTGGCGCAGCAGCTCCAGCACACTCACGAAGGTCTGGTTGATGGCCTGCTCGGCCTGGGCGATCGCCACCACCGCGTCGGCGGGCGGCGTGTCGCCGAGCGCGTCCACCGACCGGTCACCCTCGGCGGGCAGCAGCCGGCGGATCAGGGCGGCGAAGGGCAGCGTGAAGGGCAGCATCAGCAGCACCCCGGTCACGTTGAAACCGGTGTGGAAGGCCGTCAGGGCGAACTCCGGGTCCTGCCGCAGCAGCGCCGGCCACCACTGCTCCAGGGCCCGCAGATAGAGGGGCAGCAGGCTGAACGCCAGGCCGGCGGTGAACAGGTTGAACACCACATGGCCCGCGGCGGTGCGCCGGGCGCCGAGGCTGCCCCCCAGGGCCGCCAGGATCGCCGTGACCGTGGTGCCCACGTCCATGCCGATCACCAGGGCCAGGGCCTGGGGCAGGGCGATGGCACCGGCGGCCAGGGCCGCCAGGGTGGTGGCCACCCCTGCTCCTGACGACTGGGTGATCACCGTGGTGAGCAGGCCGAGCAGCAGCAGCTGCAGCCGGCCCACCACCGTGGCGGCATCGAAGCGGCCTGGATCGAGCAGCAGCCCCTGCCCGGCCATCGCCTGCTGCAGCGTGGCGATGCCCGTGAACAGCAGGCCGAATCCGGCCAGGGCCAGGCCCAGCTGCGCCCGGCGGCCGCGGCCCAGCAGGCGCAGGCCGGCCCCCACCAGCAGCAGGGGCAGCATCAGCTGGCTGAGGTTGAGCTTGATGCCCAGCAGGGCCACCAGCCAGCCCAGGCCGGTGCTGCCGATGTTGGCCCCGAAGATGATGCCCAGGGAGGCCTGGAAGCTGAGCAGGCCCGCGCTCACGAACCCCACCGTGGCCACCGTGGTGGCCGAGGACGACTGCAGCAGCGCCGTGGCCAGGGCGCCGCTGAGGGCGCCGCTCCACGGCGAGCGGGTGAAGCGCAGCAGTCCCTGGCGCAACCGGCCGCCGGCGAGGTTGCGCAGCCCCTCCGTCATCAGCGACATGCCGAGCAGGAACAGGCCCAGACCGCCGGCGGCATTGAGGAGGGCGCCACCGGCAGGGGGCATCGCGCACGGGGCTCAGGGCCCCTCAAGCCTGCCTGGTCGGCCCTCCTCGGCCTCGGCCCTCCGCCGGTTCAGACCTCGCTGCCGCGCCGGAAGTTCAGACAGGAGCGCAGCCGGTCGCGGTGGCTGGGGTGCTCCGGCTGGCTGCTGAGGCTGCCGGCGGCGATGTGGCGCAGGGTGCGCACCGTGGCGGTGATGTTGGGCCCCTTGTTGAGCATCAGCGCATCGGCCCGGGCCCCCAGGGCGGCATCGCTGATCTCGGCCCGGGTGGGCGTGCCGTGCCGGGCCATCTCATCGAGCACCTGGGTGGCCCAGATGCAGGGCACATGGGCCGCGGTGCAGAGCCTGAGGATCTCCTCCTGGATGGCGGCGAGCTGTTCCCAGCCGCACTCCACAGCCAGATCGCCGCGGGCGATCATCACCCCCAGCGGCATCGGCCGGCGCATGGCCGTGAGCAGCAGGCCCGGCAGGTTGGTGAAGGCCTGGTGGTTCTCGATCTTGAGCACCACGCCCAGCTGGGTCGCCCCCAGGTCCTCCAGTTCCCCCTGCAGGGCCTCCACGTCGGCGGTGCGGCTCACGAAGGAGTAGTTGACGATGTCGGCGTGGGCCGCCGCGAAGGCCAGGTCCTGGCGGTCCTTGGCGGTGAGGGCCGGCAGCTGCAGCTCGCTGTCGGGGAAGTTGATGCCCTTGTCTGCCCGCAGCCGGCTGCCGCGCGGCTTGGCGTCGGTGATCTCGATCGTCACCACCTCGGCGTTGACGGCGCGGATCACGCCGCCGATCCTGCCGTCGTCGAACAGCACCCGCTGGCCCGGCCTGAGGGCGCTGAACACCTGCGGCAGGGTGCAGCTGATGCTGTGGCGGCCGCGGCCGGGCGTGCCGGATCCGGGCTTGGCGGTTCCGGGCGTGGCGGTTCCGGGCGTGGCGGTGAGTTCGAGCACATCGCCGCTGTTCAGCAGCAGCTCGCCGGGACTGGGAGGCAGTGCCCCCACCTGCAGCTCCGCGCCGCCGCCCTCGCGGCGAAAGCGCAGCCCCTCGGTGAAGCGGCAGTGCTGGCGGCAGCCCAGCAGCAGCCCGTCGGCCCGCTGCTCCACCACCGTCAGTTCGCGCATCCGGCCGGAGGCGTCACGGCCGCTGAAGCGGTCTCCGGGCGCCAGTCCGGGCTCCTGATCCCGCTCGGGCAGCTGCAGCACCGGCAGCAGGCTGATCTCCGGGTCGGGCTTCGCTCCCGCAGGCTGCCGGCCGCCGGCCACCGCCAGGATCTGGGCCGGTTTCAGCAGGCGGCCGTAGCGGTCGCGGCGGGGCCGGGCATCCACCACCCCGGGCTGCTCGGGCAGGGGCCCGGTGCGCAGCTTGGGTCCGCCCAGATCCATGCTCACCCGGCAGGGGCGGTCGCTGTCGATCGCGGCCGAGCGCACCGCCGTCACCAGCGCCTGCCACACCCGCGTGTCGTCGTGGGCGCAGTTGATCCGGGCGACGCCCATGCCGGCCTCCACCAGCTCCTGGATCAGGCCGGGATGATCCGCCGCCTCGGCGGGCAGGGTCACCATGATCGCGTTGGCCTGGCCGCAGGCCGCCAGCCCGAACAGCCGGCTGCAGTGCCACTGCAGCAGCTCCACCGCCTGCCCGTGGCTGGGGCTGGCCGGCGGCAGGCAGGCCCGGACGGAAGCAGCCGCCGTCAGGCGTTCGATCACCGCGTTGAGGCTGGCCAGCAGATGGCCGTCGCAGCCCTCCAGGGAGCTCAGCCCCCGTTCCCGCAGCTGGCGCTGGAGGCCGGGATGGTCGTGCCGGTGAAAGGCGATGAAGTGCAGCAGGTTGCGGGCGCTCTCCCGATAGCAGGGCTGCACCGGGTCCAGCCACCGGGCGCAGGCGTCCTCGAAGGCCAGCAGGTCGGTGCGCAGGCCCTCGAGCTCGCGGATCAGATCGCCATCAGCCAGGGACTGCCGGTCCCCGGCCAGGGTGTTGAGCACAGACCAGCGTCGTGATGGCACCAGCTTGGGGAAGGCAGGCCCTCCCCGACGGTGTTCCAGAGCACGATGTTCCGGAGCACGATGTTCCAGAGCCCGGTGCTCCCGGTTCCAGAGCCCGGTGCTCCCGGGCTTGCTGCTTCGGAGCGGTGTTTCCGGCCCTTGGTGCCCCGCGATTCCCCTTCAGGCCGCCATGAGCTGCTCGGGTTGCGCCGGCTCGCGCTCGGATGGCTGACGTTGCGAGGCGGCGATGGCGGTGGGGGTTTCGCGGCGGAAGCTGGTGAGCCGGTGGCGGCCGGCGCCCAGTTCCGCTGCGAGCACG
>NZ_JAGQCJ010000027.1 GCF_024346135.1 Cyanobium sp. CH-040
CCACGGCCTCCGCCTTCTGCTGCGCCGTGAACCGGCGCCGGGTTCTGGTGGGGTTGGTCATCGATGGACAGTCTGGTGGTCATGGCGTGACCCCTATGGACCTGTCCTCATAATTGGGGGAACCCCATTCACGCGGCAGCTGGTGGAGTGTTACGCCCCCGAGAAGGTCATCCTGTTCGGGTCGCTGTCTCGTGGGGACGGGCGCTGGGATTCGGATGCCGACATCCTGGCGGTGATGCCCTTTGAGGGACGCCACCTAGCCAAGATCCGTGAAATGCGGCGTCGCTGTCAGGCGTACTTTCCCCTGGATCTCCTGGTCCGAAGGCTGGTCGGCCGTTCCGGAGTGGATTGCCAAGGCCGAGGGCGATTGGGAAGCCCCGGAGAACTCCTGAGCTGGCGCCCATCTCTGCTGGGCCGAATGAGGTGGCTGTTGATCTGTCTGCAGAATCACCTCATTACGAGCGCTTAATCATTTTCCGGACCCAATCTGTCAATGCCTGGCGCCCAAGCGCTCCGGAGGCCACGCCCAGAATGGTGGCTTCCGCTGCTTCCGTCGAAGCCGTCAGTTCATACCCGTTAAGCATCAGCATGACTTCCATGGCGGCATGACCGATGCGTTTGTTGCCATCCACAAAGGGATGGTTCCTGATCAATGAAAAACCAAGTGCTGCTGCCTTATCGACGAGAGTGGGATAGAGATCAGTACCCGAGAATGTCTGGCGGGGCTGCGAGAGTGACGCCTCCAGTAAGCCAAGGTCCCGCAATCCTGGCAATCCACCAGAGGTGACGATCAGACGGCGATGCAGCTCCAGAACCTCGCTGAGGCTGAGAAAGCGGATCAAGCCAGGCGCCGGTAGAGCTCCTCATTCTTTGCCAGCACTTGGGAGGCTGCGACTTCAAAGTCAGCGGAGGGCCTGCTCAACAGATCGCGAACGGCGGCTGCCGCCAGATCCTGCTGGGCCACGTTGAGCCGTCCCGCCACCTGAGCGAGAGCACGGGACTGCTCTTCATTGAGATTGATGGCGAGGGCCATGGCACTCCTCCAAGACATTCACTTTAGGAGGGGTTGATGGGGGTTGCCCCCTCAAACCGCCAACCCCATCCCCTGCATCCACCCCGCCGGGATCGGCCGCTCCAGCCGCCAGCGAATCGCCATCGGCCGCTCCCCCTCGTGGCTTTCGTAGCGCGCAAACCCCAGACACCGAAACGGCTCCGTGACACCCCCGGCCCGGCCACCCTCGCGCCGGTGCTCCCGCACAAATAGCAGCACCCGTGAACCTCGCGCCTCGTGGTGGATGTAGCGCTGGCCGGTGGGGGAGGCGGCGGTGGTGGTGCTCTGGCTCTCCCAGTGGAACAGGGACGGGCCGAGGGCCAGGTCGCGGTAGCGGGTGGTGGGGGAGAAGAGGGCCTCGCTCTTGTTGAGGGTCACGAACAGCAGGTCGGTGTGGCTGGGTTCGTGCCAGAGGACGCCTTCGCGGTGAATCCAGGGGGCGTCGTCGCTCAGGATCCCAAAGGCGGCCTCGATTTCGGCGCGGCTGTAGCGGCCGTGGACGCGCAGGGGCACCGGCAGGGCCCAGGGCAGCGGGTGGAGGCGGCGCTCGGTGCGCTCGGCCAGCAGGACCAGCAGCTGGCGCAGTTCCTCGCGCCAGGCGGATGCATGCCAGAGCAGGGCGAGGGCGGCGGGCAGGGGCCGCCAGCGCTTGCCGGTGCCGAACAGCTGGGCGGTGAGCATCAGCCACTGGCGCCGCTCGCGTTCGCCGAGCCGCCCGGGATCGGGGGGTGACGGGGCGGCGAGGGCGGCGGCGGTGGCGCGCAGGCGATCGGGATCGTCGAGGTGGAGCAGGCCGGCGCCGATGGCGCGGGTGAGCGACTCCTCCTGCGGATGGGGGGCAACCGGGAGCCAGCCCAGCTCGCGCCGCAGGCTGGTGAAGCCGGCGCCGCGCACCCCGTAGAAGTCGGCGGGTTCCATGGCCAGGGCCTCCAGCCAGTCCGCCAGGCCGGAGCCGGGGCCGATCACCCCCTCGGAGGCGAGGGCTTGGAGTTCGCGTAGTAGCGGGGCCTTTTGCCTGGGGAGGCTGGCGCGCAGGCTGGCCAGCACCGCCTGCTGGGAGACGCGATCGAGCACCAGACGGCAGCCGGGCGGCAGGAACGGAAAGCCCTGATCGAGCTGGGATTCCAGCTGACGGCGGCTACCGCCGAGCAGGGCGCGGAAGCGCAGATCGAAGCGGAAACGGCGGTGCTGCTGACCGATGAAATCCAACACCGTGAGGCAGCTCTTGCCGGTTTCGGGGCAGAGGCGCAGGCCCCGGCCTAGCTGCTGCAGGAACACCACGGCGCTCTCGGTGGGCCGCAGCAGCAGCACGGTGTCGATGGCGGGGATGTCGAGCCCTTCGTTGAACAGGTCGACCGCGAAGAGGATGCGCAGCTCGCCGATGGCCAGGCGCTGGCGGGGCATAGGCGTCCAGGAGGCCAAGCCGGCTGTCGGCTTCAACTAGCTGGGAGAGGGTCTCGTGGATGGCTTGGTTATAGCGGTCGGGGGGTGGCACCCTGATTGCCCTCGCTTGGTCCGCGGAGCGACAAGCAGGCAGACGTCCAATAGCGTTGTTATGTGGAACTAGATAAGCTGAGCCTAGCCGGTGGGTTCAAGTTCAAAGTTTTCATCTCCTAATGGTTCTGCTTTCGCTAACATTCTTGATGCGGCTCCTACCCACCAGATTATGGGGCTCTGAAACCTTCGCGGATTCTCCTATGCATCAGTTTCGGTCTAGAGCTAAGCATCGATTCCATCCTCGGATCGCCAACGAGATACAGCTTCCCAGTCGTTTTCTTGAGACGGTTTGAAAAGGACACATTCACCTGATGAATCGCTACTTCTTCAGATCCACCCTCTCCCAGTTCGCCACCGCTGACCAAGCTGCCATCCTTGGCCAGATGGCAGTTGCCAACACATTTGATCTCACCCCTCAACAGCGCGACGCCTGGGTTGACCAGATTCAGTTGCTGAAAGCCGGCTTGACCGGCCACGATGGAGACATCTATTTTGAATACTCCATTCCGCGCATGGGCCGCCGTGTGGATGCGATTGTTTTAATCGGTCCAGCAATATTTGTTGTTGAATTCAAAGTGGGCGAGATGACGTTTCAAGCGCAAGACCTGGAACAGGTCATGGACTATGCCCTTGATCTTTCGAATTTCCACGAAGGTAGCCACGACAAATTCGTCTTTCCTGTATTGGTCGCAACAGAAGCGCCCGACACGCAAGTATCTAAGGAGACTCTCCTTGCCAAGGGGCGGCTGTTTAAGCCAATGAAAGTCAATAAGTCGGGTATTTCCAAAGCCATCGAACTGGCCCTGGAGGCAGTACAGGGTCCGGCGTTGGATGGGTTGAAATGGGAGCAGAGTCGGTATAAGCCAACCCCGACAATAATTGAAGCGACACTGGCGCTTTACCGTGGACACTCTGTGGCAGACATCACGAAGAATGACGCTGGCGACAACCTAACTAAGACTGCTGCATCTGTTTCTGAAATCATCCGAGCAACGCGGAGTAAGGGCGATAAAGCAGTCTGCTTTGTTACAGGCGTGCCCGGCGCCGGAAAGACCCTGGTCGGGCTGGATATTGCAACGAGACATATCAATGCCAAAGACGAGCTTTATAGCGTATATCTGTCAGGCAATGGCCCCTTGGTTGCAGTATTGCAGGAAGCTTTGGCACGGGACAAGGTGCGGCGCACCAAAGAGATGGGCGAGAAGATCAGAAAGGGTGAGGCCCAAAGCGAAGTGAAGGCTTTTGTTCAGAATATCCACCACTTCCGCGATGAAGGCTTGCATGATTCTATCAACCCACCCGTTGAGCACGTTGCAATATTCGATGAAGCGCAAAGGGCCTGGACTCGAGATATGACCATTGATTTCATGAAGCGCAAGAAGAATCAACCGAACTTTCATATGTCCGAG
Source organism: Cyanobium sp. CH-040 (assembly GCF_024346135.1). Classification (GTDB taxonomy): domain Bacteria; phylum Cyanobacteriota; class Cyanobacteriia; order PCC-6307; family Cyanobiaceae; genus NIES-981. Next base: position 3,958 of record NZ_JAGQCJ010000027.1, read on the forward strand.
CCCGAGTTTCTAATATCTTGTATGAATCGTCATCAGGATTGGGCCGTGATCGTCTGCTTGGTTGGAGGTGGGCAGGAAATCAACACTGGCGAAGCGGGCATCGGGGAGTGGATCGAGTCGGTGAACCGATCATTCCCAGATTGGAAGATCTACGTCTCTGACAAACTCCTAGAAGCGGAATTCGGGGCAGAGAAAACCGAGAAATCATTGGCTCAGCACAGTGCTGTCATCCGTATGCCCGAACTACATTTAAAGACGTCGATACGATCATTTCGTAGTGATAAAGTATCTTCTTTCGTCAAGTTCTTGCTCGATGTTGAAAGCGAACATGCTCGGAATATAGTAAGCGAAATTTCAGATCAATATCCGTTGGTGCTGACTCGCGACATCCAAAAGGCAAAAGCCTGGCTGAAAGAGAAAGCGCATGGTTCAGAAAGATACGGCATAGTTGCATCGTCTAAAGGAGCTCGACTCAGGCCGCTGGCGCTGGATGTGAATGCTAAAGTCAGCCCGGTCCATTGGTTTCTTAATGGCCGTGATGATGTGCGCTCGTCCTTCTTTATGGAGGACGTTGCTACTGAATTTGATGTGCAGGGGCTTGAGCTCGACTGGGCCTGCGTGGCCTGGGATGCTGACTACAGATACGCGGGCAATGGATGGGATACATACGAGTTTCGCGCGGTTCCGAATAGGCAGGCTATGCGTTGGAACAAGATAAGGAAGGATGAGAGGAAGTCATATCTAAAGAACGCCTATCGCGTCCTTTTGACCCGAGCTCGACAAGGCATGGTGGTATTGGTGCCTGAAGGCTCAGAAAGTGATGTGACGCGAAAGCCGGAATACTACGACACCACTTATGAGTATCTTGCGGGACTGGGGATGAAGAGAATATAGACAAGAAATCCGAATCAACTGCTTTTAAGGGGCACACGCGGGAGTGCATAGAAATCACTGAAGTCATTGTCAAGGCATGGTGCTTCTTCGCAGTGGGGAATCTGCAAGGGGTTACGTGGTACAGCTTTAAAGTTTGTTCAGGCGGTCTGCTTTCGGCCGCCGCTCAGCCGAAATAGTAGACAATTGGCTTTCAGTAAAGTTGCTTCTGAGGAATCACCCCCCGAACCCCGCCCCTCGGCAGCTCGCAGTCCCCCTCTCGTCTTGGGATCAGATGCCAGTGCGCGTGAAACACCGTTTGCCCAGCTGTCTCGCCTGAATTCAACCCCACATTCCAGCCGCTGATCGATACGTCCTGGGCGCTGAGCTGCTCCCGTCTCTGCTTCATCAGCTCCACCACAGCGTTCCATTCCGGCTGGTGCAGCGCCATCCCATCAGCGACGTGCCGCCGCGGGATCACCAGGCTGTGGCCCTCGCTCACCGGGTAGGCGTCGGCGATACAGAGTGCCAGCTCGTTCTCCAGCAGCACCCGCCCGGACCCCTCAAACGCGCAGAACACACAGCCTTCCAGCCGCTGTCCATAACTGGCCTGCACACCACGGAAGTCAGTGCGGTCGGTGTCGCGCTTGCCGGCGTTGCAGCGGAAGCAGAGCGCCTGCAGGTTGCTGATGTCGTCCGATCCGCCCTGGTTCCTGGGGATGATGTGGTCCACCTCCAGGGCCCGTTGATGCTCATGGGCGCCGCAGCACTCGCAGCGGCCCCGGGCCCTGGTGAGCACCCGGTACTTCACCGAGCCGCTGATCGGGCTGCGGTGGCGGGAGCGATGCGCAAACACCTCCTCACCCCGTTGCTCGCGGAACCCGTCCAGCCGCTGGCGGCACAGCTGCAGCAGTGCGTCGCGCTCGCTGTCGCTCAGCTCCTCCGCGCCGATCAGGCTGTAGAGCCCATCGCCGTAGCGGGTGATGCCGTTGCCGCTGAGCACGCGCCCCACCATCCGTTTCACCCTCTCGGTGTAGTACTCGATCTGGGTCACGTCCTCCCCCAGGATCCGCCGGGCGATGTCCTGCGCCGGGGCCGGGCTGCGGCGGCCGAGCAGTTCCATGAGCATCAAGGGTTGATAGATGTGGCTCATGCGCATGCGCTTGGCGATGTACTCGCGGAGGCGCTCGTAGGTGGGGGAGGGGTTTGGGTGCATGGGGGCATCCTGCCGCTGTCAGGCCAGTGCCGGTGGGAGATGGGACAGGGGGTGGCACTGGTGAATTGGACAGCAAGCCTCTGAACGTGTGATTTGGATCGTTGTCGAGGCTGCTCAGCTCTACAGTGGCGCGATTGCTCCCTGGGAGGCCTCGGCTGATGGCGGCAGATTTCTCTCTGGCTGAGATGAGTCTGGAAGAGAAGCTCGAGGTGATGGAACTCCTCTGGGCAGATCTCTCCGCTACGCCCGATCAGGTCGACTCCCCCTCCTGGCATCGCGATGAATTAGAGCGACGCCGTGAGCAGGTACGGCAGGATCCTGACCTTTTTCGGCCCTGGAATGCTGCCATCGCTGAGCTGAGATCTGAGCTTCGTGGACATCAGACTTCTTGACGCTGCCAGGGATGATCTCCGCAATGGCTGGATGTTTGATGAGTGCCAGCTCGTTGGCCTTGGTGACCGTTTTCTTGACGCCATTGAAGCCGATGTCCGGTCTTTGACTCTGTACGCAGGCATCCATTCAAAGGTTGACGGTGGGGTTCCCCCGATTTCGTGGACAGGCCTCAGGGGTTCACAAGGGTGAGTGTACGGGCAGCGACGAACTGCTGCTCGTAGTCGATTGGGCTGAGGTAACCGATCGTTGAATGGCGCCGTTCGCGGT
>NZ_JAGQCJ010000003.1 GCF_024346135.1 Cyanobium sp. CH-040
GTCCTGGTCCTGGTCCTGGTCCTGGTCCTGGTCCTGGTCCTGGTCCTGGTCCTGGTCCTGGTCCTGGTCCTGGTCCTGGTCCTGGTCCTGGTCCTGGTCCTGGTCCTGGTCCCGCTCCCCAGCCAGATCCAGACCCCGATCCATCACCGAATCCCGATCCCAGGCCGGAGCTGAAATTTCCCGAAGAGTTCAATCAGTTGAACCAGCCGATCATTCCTCCCTGGGAAACCACCACGGCGTTGTCTGCTTCGGAATCCCGGAGCCGCGATGAGGAGGACGAAGACAGGAAAAGAATTCAGCTGATCGAGAAGCTTGACCTGTCCGATCTTGCCTTCCGTCTCCCCCAGTTGCCCGCGGATACCCCCCAGCGAGACCAGCTCCCGTTGGTGATCGTGGTCGAGGATCTGCTCGGAGACCCTGCCCTTGCTCAGCTGAGAGCCGCAGAACAGGCCCGGAGCCTGGCGCTGCAGAACGGCCTTCCTGAGGTTGAGAGGCCCGAAGAGGCGCCGGATGAGCTTTCGATTGAGGACCTGCGGGTTCGCCTCCAAATGGCACAGGACGCAGTCCGCTCCACGCCTTCGGCGGGAGGGCGACAGCCATGACCGCCTTTCCCCCTTTCCCGATGCTCCTGCGAAGAGCGAACCCGCGCCGACAGACCCGATCACTGGCCCGCATGGTGGTCGTCGTGGCTTCTGCTGCCCTCACACTTTCACCTGCTGGCCTCAGGGCCCAAGCCTTGGGTGGAGCATTCGACCGCAGTGCCTACCGGCCAGCCGTCCTCAGCATCGCCTTCAATGAGGACACCAGCTCCGGCTCTGAAGCGGCCCCCAGAGTGTTTCTGGATCTCACCTTGGTGAGCACGGAGCCCCAGGCCGTCACCCGGCGGGTGCAGATCTCCCGGGATCAGTTTGCTGCGACCTTGCGAGATCTGTATCAGCAACTGGCTGCACAGGCGCCGCTTTCGCCGCAGGATCCTGCCGCTCCGGTGCGTCGCCTGCACGACGCCATGATCGCCCCGATTGAGCCGGTGCTGCGTGAGCAGGGCATCACCACCCTGCTGATCGCTGCAGATCGGGGCCTGCAGGCGCTGCCCTTCGCTGCATTGCATGACGGCAACACCTACTTTGGCCAGCGCTATGCCTTCTCAATCTCACCAGCCCTCCGCTACACCGCTCTGACCCCACCCCAGCCCAGCAGCGGCAGGCTGCTGGCAGCAGGAGCTGAGGTCTTCCCCGGCCTCACACCCCTCCCGCTCGTGCCCCAGGAAATCGATGGCCTTGCCAGAGAGCGTCCCGCCGATGTGTTCCTGAATCGGGCCTTCACCCCCGGCGTGTTGCTGGAAAAGGCGTCAGACCCGCGCTATGACCGGGTGCATGTGGCCACCCATGCCGAGTTCCTGCCTGGAGGTCCCCAGGAAGCCCGTGTGTACACCGGCACAGGATCCATCCCCCTGTCCGACTTTGTCCAGATGCGCGCTCGCCGTGAAGGCCAGCCCCTCGATCTGTTCATCCTCAGTGCCTGTCGTACTGCCGTGGGAGATAAGGACAGCGAGCTTGGTTTTGCCGGGCTGGCTCTCCAGGCTGGCTCCCGCAGCGCTGTGGGCAGCCTTTGGTATGTCGATGACGTGGCGACCTCGGCTTTTTTCGTGCAGTTTTACCGCTACATGGATCAGGGCTACCCCAAGGCCGAGGCCATCCAGGCCACGCGTCGTGACCTCATCCAGGGCAGCATCCGCCTGGAAGGGAACAGGGTGATGGGGAGTGGCCAAGTTCCCCTGCTGACGAATCTCACACTGGCTCAGCAGCAACGGATCCGTACAGGCCTCAGTCATCCATTCTTCTGGGCTGGTATCACGCTGCTTGGCAGTCCCTGGTGACGATTGCGTCTGGCCACTTCGTCTGCCACAGCAGTTACTTCTACTCTTCATGTACAGACCTGCCTCTCCATGCCGACTACTGTCTCGTCGTTGAGCTCCCGCCTCATGAAGCCCCTGCTTGCGGGGCTGTTGCCGCTGCTGGTTGGCGTGCCTGCCTTCGTCGTTGCGGATGCCCCGAGCGCACGCGCCCAGGTCGACCTCCGCTCCACATTCCCAGGTCGGCGCGTGGGGGGGGGCACCAGAGGCGAGTGCAGTGCGCGTCTGATCGTGCATCTGGTGCCCGAGTCCAGTGTCTTTGCTCCTGGTGAGTCCCTCTTGCTCGGATTGCTGGAGGGCCCAACCGCGAACCCCCGACCCCTCCAGCTGAGCTTCCGCCCTCAAGGGACTGAGGCAGGGTCGAGCCAACGCCTCCTGCCTGCTCACCCAGTCTCGGTTGTGCTGCTGCGTGCTCCTGCCATGGATGCTCCAACCGTCTGGGAATCCAGCTACCGCTGTGGAAGCGACGCTGCCCCTTCCCCGAGTTCCGATCCGCTTCAGTTCATCGAGCCTGTGTCGCCTCCGGCCCTCAGCCTCCTCGTTGTAGGCACTGACGATCCCTCATATTCGTCAATCCGAGCAGGCCTCCAGCAGCTCCAGAGCCGTTGTGGAGGGAGCGTTGGCAAATCAGATCTCGCCGCCACGTTCGGCTTGGCCGACCTGCTGACCCCTGACTGGCCCGATCAGCTGCCGGTGCGCTGCCCTTCCTGAAGTTCTGACACCTCAAGAGGCTCTGCCCGTCCTTTGAGGTGAAGGGGCCCCCATGGCAACCATGCCAGTTCCTCGTCCAGCTCGGAGTTGAGCAGGGCCCTGGTGGCTGATGACACCAGGATCCGCACGACACCGGTGTGACGCTCCTTGTCGAAGCTCTCCAAACGAGAGGCGCAGTTCACGGTGTCGCCGATGACAGCGTACTCCAGCCGCTCACTGCTGCCCATGGATCCAGCCAAGACTTCGCCTGAATGGATACCTATCCGAAGCCTGATCTCTGGCAGCCCTTCTGCAGCCAACTCGCGGTTGAGCAGTTTGAGGCCGGCTCGTATCTCCAGCGCAGCTTCGATGGCTGACTGTGCATCGGCTGACGGATCAGAGCTCAGCGGCACACCAAAGACGGCGAGCATGCCATCGCCGGTGAACTTATTGATCATTCCGGAGCGCTTGGTCACCGCGGGTACACAACAGGCAAGACCCCTGTTCAACCAGGCCATCAGAGCTGCCGGCGTCAGCGCTTCAGACACCGTGGTGAAATTGGCTGCGTCGGAGAAGAGAATTGTCACTGGCAACTGGCGTCCTTCAAAGCGGCCCTCTCGCAGCAGTTGATCCCGCTGTTCCCAGAGCTGACGGGCAACCGCTGGAGAGGTGGCCTGGCCCAGCAGACGTTGGATTTGCTGCTCATGCTGCTGACTCGCCGATCCCCGTCGCAACCATCCGGCACCTGCGAGCGCCACCATTGTCACCAGCGGCGTGGTGGTGCTCACCCAGACATGCTGCATCAGCAGGACGACAAGTCCACCGCTGAGGAAGAGTGTGGTGGCCGCTGTCACCAGAACACTTCTGCGCAGGCTGCGGAAGCCCTCTCCAAGTGCGATCCCGAAACCTGCTCCCGCCAGAACCAGCAGGTGGTTCCCCCAGCCGGGCATCAACCATCCCGGAATGTCACGACCGTCCTGCTGTTCAAGCAGTGTTGCCAGCCGCAGGGCATGGATCTCTACGCCGGGCAAGGTCATCTTCTCCTCACCGGCCTGGAAGCGGCTCATGGGCACGAGGAAGAGGTCCTTCAAGGAAGGAGCAGTGCTGCCGATCAACACGATCTTCCCGCGAATGTCGGCTTCGGGAACCTCTCCATCCAGCAGCTGCGAAAGTGAATAAGAGCGAAAACTGCCTGGTTGGCGGAAGATGAGCATACGCTGTATGCCCAGGCCCGCATCTGTTTCATTGTGATATCCACCAGAGTCGGCGCTCAACCATGGACCGGACAGGGCGCCTCGATTCAACAGTCGGCGGAGCTCGGTGTCACCTCGAGCCACCTCCACAAGTCGCAGCGGCAGAGCCACCGTGGCGTCGTCCTGGCCAGTTACATGAACAAGATCACGACGCAGAACGCCATCGCGATCCAGTGACAGGTCATTGTAAGCCTGTCGATTGTAAGGAGTTCCCGGAATTGCCTCAATGGCGCTGGATACGTTGAAAATCGACACCAGGCGCGGATCGCTGCGAAAACGGTTACGCAAGCAGGCCTGATCAACGCCGACTCCCTGATCGCGATACAGGTCGAGGCCAACGGCCAGGGGGCCCGCACCTGTCAGACGGTCCAGACCACGACAGAGCAGGGCATCGTCGACAGGCCAGCCCAACCGACGAATATCTGATTCTTCGATCCTGATGATGGTGATAGGCTGAGCAAGCCCCGAGGTCGCAGGCCGAACAGTTGTGATCAGGTCATAGAGCAGTAGATTGAGAGTCTGTGAGATGCCCGAAAAGTGCAAGCCGGCCACAACGGCCACGGCACCCAAATAGGGTGAGAGACCTTTCAGAATCAACACCAGCCGATCTCTTCGCTGTCGCCAGATTGCCGGTGCCCGTGATTTTACCGCAGACATGTCTGGCATTTTTCGTTTAATGGCGAGTTTGGAAGAACCGTGGGGGCTGGCTACAGGTCGAGCTTGGCCGTGGGTCCCTGCTCAATTGACAGGTAGAAGGGATGTTGCGATCGGATAGAGACTCAAGAGTGAATCAAGATAGTCGTCTCTACGGCAGAGCACCCATCTCGGCTGAACATTGCTGCCCCATGGGATAAGCTGGCTGTGCGATTGATGTAGATAGCTCAATAAAAACAGGGTGCGGATGATCAAGTTCCGGAAAGGGTAAGTGACTTGCCAAGGAGATCGTGCAGCGAAATCGGTGACCCAGGTCGAGGGTTGGAGCTCCGCTGAAGACGTCAGACCGCTGCAGACTATCCTCAATAGCAAGCCCTAAGAGACATGGACCAGTTCAGCCAACACGGCATGAACATGGCTTACAGATAATGCTCCTTGGCCAACAGCCGTGGCTACTCGTTTCGTAGAACCTGATTGAACATCACCGATCGCAAACACTCCAGGAACACTGGATTCGAGGAGCATGGGGGCACGGTCGTTGCCTGTCCTGGCGCCGGTTCGCCAGGATCCCGAAGCCTCGGCATCTGCTCCTGTAAGAATAAAACCCTTCTCATCAGTAGCCAGTACGCCAGAAAGCCAGTCGGTGTTGGGCTTTGCTCCGATCATCAGGAATACATGCCGAACTGGCAGTGTTTCACTTGCACCTGTCTGAATGTTCTCCCACGTCACTTGCTCAAGATGGCGGCCACCAGACAAAGCAGTAATCTCTGTATAGGGATGTACTGTGATCCTGTCCGATGAATTAATGCGATCAATGAGGTAGTTCGACATTGTCTCCACCAAGCTCGGACGCCGGATGAGCAAGTGGACATGCTTTGCTTTGGATGAGAGGAAAACAGCAGCCTGGCCAGCAGAATTACCTCCCCCGACGACAATCACTTCTTGATTAGTGCAGATATCACCTTCTAACGCAGTGGCAGCGTAATATACTCCACTGTTGTCGAACTCTCGACTGTTGTCAACAGAGAGAGTACGGTATGTCGCTCCTGTTGCGACAACCACTGTACGCGCTTTCAAGGATTGGTAGGAGCCTTCGCCACGCTTCAAAGTGACTGTATGAAGCTCAGGCCCAGGTGTCAGAGATTCTGCCTCAATTGGCAGCGCAATTGTGGCACCAAATTTCATCGCCTGAACTTGGGCGCGCCCAGCTAGCGCCTGACCGGAAATGCCCGTCGGAAAGCCCAAATAGTTTTCGATTTTGGAGCTGGTGCTGGCTTGACCACCGGGAGCTTCCCCTTCAATGAGGATGGTTCTGAGTCCCTCGGATGCGGCATAGACAGCTGCAGAGAGCCCGGCAGGCCCTCCTCCGACGATGGCTACATCATAAGGAGTGGAACAGTCAAAGTCCTCTACAAGGCCGAGAGCCTTTGCCAGAACATGATTGGCAGGGGAATACAGAACTTCTTCATTCAGGTTAATAATTACTGCTGGCAACTTCTCGATAACCAGCTGATGTCGCTCAATAACTTCAGCAAAGCCCTGGCAACTCGGGTCCAGCAACCTCACTGGATAGCCATTGCGCCTCAGGAACCTCTCAATCCGAATCGCATCCGCGCTGCGCTCCTTGTCTACAAGTGCGACGCCACCTTGTTCATGAGAAATAAATGCAGTTCTTCTAAGGATGAATGCGCGGATAATTACCTCTCCGATATCCGGCTCGGCGGTGATCAGCCTCCGAAAGTCTGCTGGAGCAATGCGAATTAACGTAGCACCTTCACTGCTCACACGCCCAGAGACAAGAATCTGGCGCTTGTTGAAGAGGTCAAGCTCGCCTGTGAAATTTGACTCGCGATGAACGGTGATCACACGTTCACCTTGGGATGACGTCTCGAAAATCTCGATAGCCCCTGCTTCAACAATATAGAAGTCTACACACGAATCCCCTCGTTCAAAAAGTAGTGTTCCGCCATGGAAGTCAGCTGTAATCCCAAACTCACGACATCGTTGGATTTGATTCTCTGTCAGTCGAGGAAAGATCTGGTGCTCTCTGCGATAGGGATCGTTGGGATCCAGCACACTAGTTGGAATGGTGTCACCCACTACAGGCTCAAAGGGCTGGTTCACAGATCGGTTAGAGCTCGGACCAGTGTACGACGCCTTCCTATCCAGGTCTTGCAAGAACTACGAGTGCTTTGACCACCTGGGGCAAGCTTCGTTGGCCTGGAGCAGGACCTTACATAGCTGCTTGGATCTCCAGTCATCCTCAAGAGTGACGACAACTTGAGAATGATGCATTCCACTCTGACTAATGTTCGCAACTCTAGACTACTACTATTGGCTGCGCAACCGTGGTCAGAATGCCTGTGCACGGTCCATGTGCGAATCAACTGGTGCTCCCGGCTGCTGCAGGCTGATCGCCGCTAGATTTGGAACTCCCGCTCAGAGCAATCCTCCCGCTGAGAGCTCAATAACCCAAGTTGCAGCGAACCTTCCAAGTGACTAGTCTAGGCCTGTTGGCTGCAGGTCTGAACATTCAAACCAATGAAATACCATCTTCTCGGTCGTTCCGGTTTAAGGGTCTCTGAACTGGGTCTTGGCTGCGGCACAATCGGTACCAATTGGGGCCCATTAGGTTCGGATCGAACCGAATCATTCAAGATTCTGGAGGGATTTGCTGCGGCAGGTGGCAACTTTCTGGATACATCAAATCGCTACCAAGAGTCCCAGTCAGAACAATGGCTGGGCGAGTTTGTCCGGTCGGATCGTGATCGCTTTGTCATTGGGACAAAGTTTAGTCTTGGTGATGGTGCCTCAGACTTTAATGGGCTGGGTAAAGCCACGAATCAAGCTGACCCCAACAATCGCGGAAACCACCGCAAGAATTTGAGGCGTTCAGTGGAGGGTAGCCTGCGGAGACTGCAAACAGACTATATCGACTTGCTCTGGCTTCATATTTGGGATTATACAACTCCAGTTGATGAGCTCGTTCAGAGCATTAATGATCTAATCCAGTCAGGGAAGATCTTATATGCAGGCCTCTCTAGCGTTCCGGCTTGGGAAGTTGCACGTCTGAATGCCTATGCGGACTTTCATGCCCTTTCCCCGTTCATTGCATTGCAGAATGAATGGAGTCTGGTTGAGCGATCTCAGGAGCCTGAATATGTCCCGATGTGCAAGGCTTTGGATCTTGGAATCGTCAGTTGGTCTCCCTTGGGCGGCGGAATTGTCTCTGGGAAATACAATCGTAAGCCGTTACCGCAAGGGATGCCGCACCGCCTTGTTCCTCATGTCGAAGATCAAAGCCAGTTCTGGTACCCCTGTACACAGCGAAATCTCTCGATCATTGAGCAGCTTTTACCTCGCTTTGACCAAATTGGCGAACCGCCAACGGCTATCGCATTACGCTGGCTGATGCAGCAGGAGGAATTGGTTACGATTCCCATTTTTTCTGTGAGGACTTACGATCAATTGCAGGAAGCACTTAGGGCTTCAGAATTTGAACTTAGCAAGCAGGACATGGATTTTATTGAACTAAAGACTAGGCCTGCCATTGCCCCCCCGCTGCCTGAGTATGGGCCTTATCCATATCCCATGCTTGAGTACGGTAGCCCGGCCCTTCCGAGCTTCTACTCACGTGCATTGCTCTATGGCGAGACCGAATCAATGATTGTCAATCATCGTAACTCTAAGGCCTATAAGTATCATCCTTGACCAGAGCAGATCTGGGGGCGGCCTTGGTATTTGAGCGCTTAGCGACTCAGATCCAGGACGGTTGTTAGAACCTTCTAGGTTCTTCACCATCAACTGATCTGGGAGGCAATGCTTTGAGAGGCGATTGCAGCCATTGCGAAAATTGCTGCCTGGGGATTTCCGCTCGGTAGTGTCGGCAGTATCGATGCATCAGCAACGAACAGGTTGTCCGTTCCCCGAACCCTGAAACCAGGAGTGCAGGCACTACCATTTGGATCTGCCCCCATTGCACAGGATCCGACAGGGTGCCAAACAGTTTGGGCGTATCGTTTGAGAAATGTTGCAGATTCAAGTGAGCCGGGACACAATTCTTGGCTGCAATAGGGTTTTAGTGCAGCTGTCTTGGCCAGTTCTCGAACCAGTTCAACTCCGCGAACATAAACTTCAAGATCGATGGGGTTGCTCAGATATGCGGGGTCAATGCCGAAGCCATGTTCTACCGTTGGCCCCAGAGGGTAAACAGATCCTTTACTCAATGGTCTTGCAAGTATAGGCACGAATATGACAGTGTGCTCTGGTGGTGGGGATGGTAAGAACTCTGGGGGAATAAACCCATCGATTCCAGCCGAGAAGTTAATCTGGAGATCAGCTTCGGGGCGATCGACAAGGCCTGAGCTGGTAAATAGTGCTGCTTCACAGAGAAACTCTGTGTTCCCCGGATTTACGTTGGACTTGAAGGCAACCATGGCGCGCATGTGATCACTAAGACCGACACCAATGCGACTATTAGGAATGACACAAGGAATTGATGCCGCCTCAAGCCTGTTTGGATCACCAATTCCAGATGTCATTAGCAATGCAGGTGTTTGAAATGCACCGGCCGCAATGATTACGGTATCGGCATTTACTTCCCTGCCATCGGCAATGCATACTCTGCCAACACGGTTCCCTTCAAGCACTAGACTACGCACTTCTGCTCCTAGCAGAAGTGTCAGATTTTTCGGAAGTGGCTCTTGAAGAAAAGCATGAGCCATGCTACACCGCATACCATTTGCTGCAAGGTTTAGCTGCATTAAACCTACAGCGTCCAGTTGCTGCTGACCGTTGAAATCATCTCGTCGAAAACCTGCCTGACACGCACCGTCGATAAAGGCAAGGGCTGAGGCACTTGGATTCGGCGTTTGACGGATTGTGATGGGACCAGACATTCCTCGTGTAGAAGGAGCGAATCCATCACCAACACAGGCTTCTAGATCGTGATATTGAGCTTGATAGCGGGATGGTGCCCAAGCTGGATGAAGTCCTGATAGTTGATGCCATTCCTCAACAACTGCAATATCACCATGCACATACATCATTGCGTTAACTGATGTCCCCCCACCTAGAACCTTGCCTTGCATCAGGGGAATGGTGCGCCCTTCCAGCCCTGGCTGTGGCACACTTTGTAGTGGCCAGTTCGACTCAGGCGCCCAGGTTTGGATGACGCTGGCCAGGCTTGCTTCTTGGAATGGTGAACGGCGTCCCTCCATGCCAGCTTCTAGCAATGCCACCGCAGCTCCTGAGCATTGCTCGGCAAGACGACGAGCCAAGATACATCCAGCTCCGCCACCACCAATGATTACAATATCGAAATGATCAGTCATGACGAGATCTCCTACTTGGTGTACACGTCCATACGTAGGCTAGACGGGCTTCTCACTATGGGCAACCCTCGGACACAGAGTCGGCAATGAGCTTGGACCTGACCTCAAGCTGACAAGGCAGCATATGCCGCGACATGTTGCGGAACCTAGAGCAGATCTGGCATTCTGATGGCAATAGTGGTTACTCTGAACTATACTTCCTTATTATTAGTCTTTCCAAGCGTGTTGAACTTCCCGCTGCTTAACTCCAACCAGTTATTTACTACTGGCATTCATACCGTATCGGTTCTTGGCACGCTTCACAATCATCGCAACCGCTGGAATCCTTTCCATATCGAAAATGTGATGCAGCGCGAGGGGAATTCTCGGGTCTGGATGCGGTGGTTTAATCTGCACTCTAAGGGAGGACGCCATCAAGATGGGATCTATAATCTAAGGTTTATCATCAACTATAATCCGAGGCGCACTCTTAAGCTGATCGAGTGGAACGTTTCACCCGAGCTCCTAATAGCATCGCTACGCGAGAGTTCCCTAGGTGATACTGGAGGCAACCTCACCCTGCATGTTCTGCAATCCTGTAGTGTCTGCGTTCGTGTGGACCCAGAAGCGGGTGAAGCCAGCTTTACAAGCGATACACCTGCGTCCCTTTCCCCTATTGCGCAAGCTGTCAGCTTCCAATTGAATGGCTTTGTATGGGATGACGTTGATATGTTCTTAAAGTTCGATGAGCGTGCTCCTTGCCGATCTTTCAGGCGAGTAGCTGAGAACTTTTGGGAGTTGGCTGTTCCGTTGCGCCGTGATGGTGGAATAGATTTTCGTCGAGATGGAGTTTATCAGTTTCTCATTTCCTGTAATGGGGACGAAGATCAAGGACTTTCTGCCTTGAATCGACCCACAACCGCGCATGATCTACACCTCATAGAAGGTAGTGGATTTGGTAGCAGCCATGGGACTGCTCGTCACTCAGCTCCTACGATCAAAGTAGAAAAGAACTGTTTATATATATTTAGCCTTAAGAAAGAACCCCAAGGTTATCGGCTGTGGATCCGAGACTCCGATGGCTACAACGTACCATTTTTAAACCACTCTTCATTGAGTATTCAGTTGCTCGGAACTATTTTTTCTGAGCATGGTTTTGACCCCAGTCACCCTCAAGCGACGATGCAGCCTGATGCCAGCGGAATGGCATTCGAAACTTGCTTATCGATTGGCCCAGGAGCATACTCAATTAACTTTGCCATTGCTCACGAGCTATTTCTTGACACAATGGGCCTTGGGTGTTGGCTGGAGTATGATGGATATGGCCTGCGAGGAATAGCTTGGCACGGTAAACCCAACGAAGTGAATATTGGATTTCATGTGCGCAAAGCAGGGCATTATCGCTTTCGCTACGATTGTAGTTGTGATCAATTCACAATTGAACCTGTTGCTCCTGAACACCAGAAGCCTGGCATTCTGGAGCCCATTTTGGGCATTGAGACACTTTCTTTGGTGGGTAGCTTTGCGCCACCTCTTGAGAGTTGGTCTACTGATTCAGCCAACAACATCATGGCCTGTCTTGGAGGCTGTCGCTTCGAGAAGCTTGTATATTTAGAGTCCTCTTGTTCCTATGAGTTCAAGTTTGTTGCTAATCGCAGCAATTGGCATATTGTTTTTGCTGACTATGAGCTAGATGGATACGGGATGTCATATGAGAGCCCCATCAATCCCAGCCCTTTTGATAGTCGGCTATGTGATCTAAGGCGCTATGGCCAGTTGACTACCCATGGCAATCCCCCTCCGATTCGCTATCGTCCTAAGCAAACAGGAATGCACCGTTTCTGTGTGGATCTCAACACAGGTGCGTACAGTGTTCAGCCTGCACTGGCCCCCGTGGGCTGCCCCAGCAGCCCAGAGTAAGGTTCAATCGTAAAGAAATGTATGAGTATGCGCTACTGCCACCAGGCTCTGTTTAAGAAGAAGCCAGAGGCCCTATTTGGATCCTCATCTCTTGCAAATCTCTTGCAAATCGTCTTGCAAATCGACTCGCCATGTCTTAGGCATCTAGCTCTGACTCTGATCTCTAGAATTCGCTCTAAACCTAATTATTGTGCTTGCACTCACTATTTCTACTTAAAGCCAGCAGATCTTGCTTCCCTAGTCGACCCAAAGCGCTGGATGTAAGAGCCATCTGTTGAATCTAACAACATGGTTTCCATGTTGTTGCTTAACACTTCTGTCCCTCACGTCCCTCTAGACTCCATGGCCAAAAAGATTCTTGTTGTACTCTCTGAATGGGGTTACTGGGGCGAGGAGCTCGTCGGTCCCTATGACGTCCTCAAGGCAGCTGGTTACAGCTTCGACTTCATGACACCCAAGGGTCGTAAGCCACCTGCCTTACCGCCAAGCATGGATGAGAGCTATATGGACCCACCACTTGGTAAGTGTGTCACCACTTCTCATTTTGCTAGGCGCACACAAGAAATCGATGGCTCGGAATTACTAAGCAACCCCATAAGTCTAGAGGATGTCCTGCCACAAATGCCCTATTTCAATAGTGAGAACTTTGGTCATGAGTTAGAGCGCTTCTATGCTATTCGGGAGGAGTTCTGGAAGCTGTATGTAGATGAATATGATGCGTTATTGTTGCCAGGCGGCAGCGGCCCCATGGTTGACATGGTCAACAATGAGAGGCTTCACAATCTTATTCTTGGATATCTTGATAGGGATAAGCTTATAGCTGCTGAGTGCTATTGCGTAACTTGTCTCGCCTTCGCCCGTGACTGGACCGATCGCACAAGCATTATTAACGGCAAGCATGTCACTGGCCATGCTCGTGAGTATGACTACAAGGATGGAACTGGCTTTGCCCAAATGTACGGGTATGATAACCAACCGATGAATACCTCGGCCAATTTTGGTCCACCCTTCTATCCTCTCGAATATATTCTAAGAGACGCTGTTGGTCCAACAGGTAAGTTTCATGGTGGTGTGGGCCACACTCTTTCAACCATTCTTGACTATCCCTTTCTGACGGGTCGCTCAACCCAGGATTCCACTCTTGTTGGGGAATTAATGGTCAAATGTCTTGAGCAGGGTCTTAAGCGCTATGGCTGGTGAGGCAATTCTGTGAAAGGACACGAAGCAATGCTGCGGCAGTTTGTCGCAAGCAACATCACCTACATGTTTGGCAATCCAGGAACCGTTGAGCAAGGCTTTCTTGACGCGCTGGGGATGGTGCCAGAAATGCGGTACATCTTGACATTGCAAGAGTCAATCGCAGTGTTATGTGCGGATGGATATGCTCGGGCGCGGCGAATGCCGGCTCTGGTTCAGATCCATTCAACGCCTGGTCTCGGCAATGCCATAGGCAACCTATATCAGTCCATGCGCGGCAATGCACCGCTTGTGGTTATCGGAGGTGATGCTGGAATCTGTTACCAGGCCATGGATGCACAGATGGCAGGAGACTTGGTGGCGATGGCAGAGCCGGTCACAAAATGGGCGGCGATGGTCAGTCATCCTTCAAGTCTATTAAGAATGGTGCGCCGAGCTATCAAGATTGCTAGCACTCCGCCCTGCGGTCCAGTCTATCTTTGTGTCCCTCAAGATATTCTCGATACAGAGGTAGAGGAACCACTTCTCCCTGCACATCAGATCTCTCTAGCTTCACTAGCACCCTCGTCGTCCATCCAGGATATTGCTCAAGCCATCTCCAGCTCCCATGATCCGATATTACTCGTAGGCGATGGTGTCGCTTGGAGCGATGCCAACGCAGCAGTGCAACAACTTGCTGAGCTGATAGGCGCAAGAGTCTATATGGCAGATGGCGGGGAGATCAATTTTCCAGAAGATCATCCATTATTTTTTGGAAGCACTGGTCATATGTTCGGCCAATCCAGTTTGCCGATAACACGGGATTCTGACTGCATTATTGCTATTGGATGCTATTTGCTTCCTGAAGTGTTTCCGCATTTGGGCGACATATTCTCGGCTGGAGCAACAGTTATTCACATCGACAGCAACCCTGCCAACATTGCCAAAAACCATAGGGTTGATCTTTCAGTTCTGGGTGATCCAAAGGGCTTAGTCGGTCAGCTAATCGGGGTATTGCAATCGATGCCGATAGAAGCTCGTGATAGATTCATCCGTCTTCGAGACTCGAACGAGTCGCGGCGAGCCACTATTGATGACCGTATACAAGAACTTTATGGGCTTAGAGATGAAATCTCTGACAGTGCCTATGATGGCGAGACTGTCTTCATGTCTTCAGGAGCATTCTTCTCGCAGCTCTCATCTCAGCTCCCTCCTAACTCCATTATCTTTGATGAAGCACTGACCAATTCCCCTCCAATATCAAAATATCTTCCCGGACGACACTTTGGCGACAAGCACTGGACACGAGGAGGGTCCTTAGGTACTGGATTTCCTGGCGCCATTGGAATTAAACTTGCTCACCCTGAACGTGAGGTGATTGGCATTTCAGGCGATGGCGGTAGCATGTATACTATCCAAGCGCTGTGGACAGCAGCTCGGCACAATATAGCCGCCAAGTTTGTGGTTTGTCAAAATCGATCCTACCGTTTGCTGCAGGCAAATATTCAACAGTTCTGGAACGAACGAAATATAGAACCACACGACTACCCCTTATGCTTTGATCTCTCCAGGCCTGAAATTTCATTTGAAGATGCTGCTTCTTCTATGGGTGTAAAGGGTGAACGTGTTTGGAAACCCTCACAGATCAATGCCGCAATTGAGCGAATGCTTAATTCCACTGAGCCCTATTTGATTAATCTCGTCTTAGAAGGTGACGTGCACCCCGATTTAATTGGTGTCCACTGTGGCCAGTGATCACCACTCTTGACTCATTGTTCAGCATAATTCTTGCTTTTCCGTAACTGCTCTTTGAGAGACTGTCCTCATGTTTACCCATCCTGAAATCTGGTCCTTCGCCAGTGCTTGGTACCAACTTCTTGATATACATGCACCACTTGAATGCTTTCGCCCATTGCTGACAGACGACGTTCAGCTTGTATTCCCAGAGGCTACAGTCACAGGCTTTGACGGCTACGCAGAATGGTACAACAAGGTAGTAAACATCTTCTTTGATGAAGTCCATACTCTTAAGGTGGCTGACATTGAATCTGTTGACGACGATGAATGTACTGTTCATGTAGTTGTCAACTGGCAGGCCAGCGTATGGGATCCTCCGGCAGCAACAAGCACTCGCTTGATGATGGATGCCGATCAGACTTGGCGCATCAGGCGTCTTGACGACCGTCTTGTCGTAGTTCAGTATGTTGTAAATGGCATGACCTACATGCCTGGATCATGTAAGCTCTGAAACTCGGACTTAATCTCGTACCATTGAATTTGACAACAATGAACAATGTACCAGCTACAAAGCTCGGCGATATGTATCGAGAACATATACAATATATCTTGGACAAGGATATTGATGCTTTGCTCGGTCAGTACGCTGAAGACGCGCTTCTTATTTCTAGTTTTGAGCGCGAACCCAAGTATTTCAGAGGCCAAAAGCAGTTGTCAGAACACTTCAAAGGCATTCTAGGAATTGAAGGCTTGGAAACAGATATAGCCTTCTGGGCAGAGACTGAAAATCCATGCACTCTCATGATCGTCGAGGCAATTACTCTTCAAACTCCTGATGGTATAGCCCACATGCGTTTTGCTGATAGCTGGGTTCTTGATGAAGACGGTCGCATCAAGATCCACTTTGCTGGGATGACCCAGTATCCTGACGGAACCGTTGCCTGAGATCAATCATGCTCCAAATCATTTCTCAGCTTGCAATCACCTGCAAAGATCAGGAGGCTACAGAGGCTTGGTACTGCAAGAACTTTGGGTTCAGGAGAACCAGGGTTGCTGTTCTCCCAGGTGGAAAGAAAATCGTTTTCCTGAAGATGTCAGACTGTGCCTTCTATCTTGAACTCTTCCAGGCAGAAGAAGAACTTCCTATTCCAGAGGCTATGAATGACGGATATACCTTCCCTGGCTTCCGTCACTTGGCTTTTAAAGTTAACGATGTAGATCAGAAGTTGTCCGAAATCGCAGATGTCGAAATTACGCTCGGCCCTCTGAACTTCGATGACTACATTCCTGGATGGCGCACCGTCTGGATTCGAGATCCGGATGGCCGGATCATTGAAATAAGTCACGGATTTCAAGATGAGTAAGTGCCTTTCTGTAATCGATACCACGTCTAACTGCGCAGGTGTCTTGTAGATCTGCAAGACCCATGACACTGAAGTCATTTCATCCTGCGCAGCACCATAATTGTAATATCATCTGACTGCTCTGCTCGGTTTACAAAGCTTGCAACATCCTCTAGCATCTTTTCGCAAATCTGCCGTGAACTGAGTCCCGTAACATTGCCAAGAACAGATAGTAGGCGCGTATCTCCATATAGCTCTTTTCTACTATTCATGGCCTCGGTCACACCATCTGAGTAAAGAACAAAGGTGTCTCCAAGTTCTAGTTTGCATGATAACGGTGAAAACTCAGCGTCCTCAAACACACCGAGGGGCTGACCTCCGGCAGGCTGCAATTCTGCCTTTCCGTTTTGCTTGATTAATACGGCTTGGCAGTGACCAGCTTGGGCATAATGTATCGTGCTGTTATCTGAATCGTACAGCCCAAGTGCGATGGTTACAAATAGGAATGTTGGATTCTCCGGCCATAGTTGTGCATTGGCTGCCATGAGAAGTTCCATCGGACCCAACCCCTGCCCAGCAATGGCACGAATCATTGTGCGCGATATTGCCATGAAAAGACCTGGGGCAACACCTTTTCCTGATACATCTCCCACAAGGAAATAGAGTCTTCCATCTGGACCGAGGAAGAAGTCATAGAGGTCACCGCTAACCTCCTTTGCGGGGTGAATCACTGCATAGAGGTCTAAACCTCCAATCAGTTCTGGAGAAGGGAAGTCTTTTGGGAGGATCCCCGACTGAATCTCTCGAGCTAAATCGAGGTCTCTCTGTACCTGTGCACGCTCAAGAGCTGCTCGATGTGATTGAATCCTAACGAGTGATGCTGATACTAGGGTTGAGAAATAGTCAATTAGCAGCTCATCATTCCTCGTGAATGCCGGGCGACCTATCGGGTTTAAGAATTCAATTGCACCGATCGCCCTATCGCCATCAAGCAATGGAGCTGCAACAAGTGCGCGTGTCTTCCATCCCGTCTTCTGATCGGCAGCAGAATAGAATCGCTTATCTGTTCTGACATCATCGACACGTATTGTGCACTTTTCAGTCATTGCAGTTCCCACAATGCCTTGACCAGCGGGCATGCGGAACTCCGTCATTGAATCTGCGGTATTTCCATATGCTGAAAGAATCAGGAGCTCGCCGGTAGCCTCGTCAAGCAAAAAGATTGAGCAGGCCTCACATGATATCCAAGGCCTGCTTTCCTCGAGAATCTTTTTCAATAACCCATCCAAATCAGGCTCTCGGATTATGTTTCCGCCCAATGCGAATAATGCGGCGTAGTCGCCTTGTCCGAGAGAGATCTCTGCCTCGTCTTTCATGTATTTTTGACTATAGACGCCCAGTACAGGCCGTAACTCTTCCCATGATACACGATCTCCTTCTCTCATACAATCTTTTAATCCTGCTCCCTGCATGGCTTGATTGGCTTAGATCTTGCTCCTTCGTAATCCGTTGTCGCCACTGTGACTCTGCTCTGCAACAGTTAAAGTCCTCGGCCTCGCTCAATCCTTCCCACTGTCGCCTTGAATCCTCAGCATTTACTGACGATACGGCAGCAATGCTTAACCATTGCTGGTCCCGAGTGAGAACCAGGAGTTCATGAGTTTTCATCTCTAACCCGCAGACTGCATCACTGAAGTCCAGGATGAGGCTGAGACTGCCAACAACTACTCCATCCACATTCGTGATAGCTTCTCGATTTCATTGAGTTCAGGCCAGACTTCACAATCAGTACGCTTCACCTAGTTTGGATCGCTGAGCAAGCAGAAGCCTTGGTTTGTGATCATCACGTGACCGCCCTTCTTGTTTTGCAGGTTTCTGTGGGCTTCTGCAATGCACGTCAATGCCGATTGCTGCCGTTAAGAAGACCCAATGAGGGACTCCGCGAAGCCCATCACTATTCCTTCCAGCCGCCGTTGATCATCTCCGGTGCCACACCTCCTAAGCGTGACGTGACCCCCATAGCTGGTCCAGTTCTTCTGAGAGTTGGTGGGTAGTCAGGCCGCTCTCCATTGCATTCGGCTCTCCAGGGACGTACGCCCATAGAGCGCCGAATACGGTCTGTCGATGTTGTACTCCATCCTGTAATGCTCTGCCAACCGCCTGGCTTCTGGCACTGAGGCGAACAGATCGATAGTCAGGAACTCATCTCAGAAGCGGCTGTTGAAGGACTCCACGAATGGATTCTCTCAGGGTGAACCTGGGTCAATGGAGGCCGCGCCAGAACCGCTGCCTGTGCACGACTCCTGCAAGGCATGGGCAATGAACTCAGGGCCATTGTCCATCCGCAGGTGGGTGGTGGATACAGCTTGAGCAGCTCCTCGATTATGTCGATCACATCCACAGCCCTGCAGCGCTTGCTCACCCGAATGGCCAGGCATACGCGGCTGAATTCATCCACCATGTTCAAGTGCTTAAGCATCCGGCCATCCATCGTCAGGTCAAACTGGAAGTCGATCGCCCACGCGTGGTACGGGTATTGGGCCCGCAGCAACTCCCTTGAGCCGCTGGCGGGGCGGGAGCGCTTGCGCCGGCGCGGCAGGGGCCGCTGCAGCCCTCCAGTTGCAGCCGCTGGTAAAGCAGTCTTCGGCCCCTGCCCACATGGCGCCGGGCCAGCTCGCGGATCCGCCGCCTGAGCTTCTGCTCCTCGATCGCCAACACCGGCACGGGCCGGCGTTGGGTGGTGCGGTTCTGGCCCGCCAGCCGGCAGGCCCGGCGCTGGGACACCCGGAATCGATCCTGCAGGACCACAACGGCCCTGTCGCACCGCGAGGTGCGCTTTGCAGCGCAACGGTGGTCCGGGCTCAGAAGTGTCCCTCGGCCAGCTCCTTGAGCATGGCCCTATCGAGCTCGGCGTCAGCCAGCAAGCGCCTGAGTCTGGTGCTCTCCTGCTCCAGCTCCTTGAGGCGTTTGGCCTCAGTGGCCTTCATGCCGCCGTAGAGCTGCTGCCAGCGGTGATACGTGGGAGCCGACGCCTCCAGCGTCCTGCAGATGTCGGCAACGGTCTGGCCTTGATTGAGGAGCTGCTCAGCGATGCGCAGCTTTCGGATGATCTGCTCGGGGGTGTGCGCTTGCGTTTCATGGGGCTTCTCCTGGCCAGGCCTGGCCGATAGGGAAGCTCTCATAAGGACTGGTTCAGTTTCCGGGGTCCACGTCAAGCGCACGATCTACCTGGACTCAGCAACGACATCACCACTCCTCCGCCAACGGCCAGGATTCCATCCTGACGACAGCTCTGCTACACAATCCTCCGGTGAACATATATTTCCAGAATGTTTCCATCGCTGGCCCATGCAATTATGCTTTTAACTAAAGGTACTGACCTCACTGTTATGTCCGGCTCCGCTGCGTCCTCAACGGTTTCCTCATTCCTTAAATATTACGAACGCTTTTTAGAGTCAAATAGCAAGCAAAGGGAGCAGTCCTCACTCTCAAAAATTAAGGATCTGCTCAGCGGTGGGGCTGAGTGGACCTATTCAGGACAGCCTGGACTCGTTTCTGGGTCGTATGGCAGTTTTCAGGGTCGCAAGAGCATTGCTTCGGCTCTGAAGGCTTTGAAGAGTGAGGTCAAGACCACTTCATTCCAAAGTCAAGAGATCATTGATTCTGCATTTTCTGTAGACTTCACCCAGCCCAACCCCCTTTCCCCTGTAAGAAATAAATTTGCAGTCATTGCCGAGCAAGCGGCGACGACGCGTGGCAAGGGATCAACACTAAAGGGTAGAGACTTTCGTCTAGATTCTGTAATCTATCTGGACGTCAATGGGAAGGGCCGAATCAGAAGTGTCAATGTTGCCAATGACTCCTATCTGATGTCTGAGGCTCTCGTAGGTGGCAAGAAGCAGGTCCCGAATCCTGATATTGACGATATTATTACAGGCAAGCGTGATAGATCAATCACCACAGAAGAGACCTTGGGCGCTGCACTGAGATTCTTTGGTGCATTCGGAGGTGTCCAGAGTGCGGATGATCTGGATGTCCTGACTAAATTCGTGCAGCCAGGTACCGCTGTTAAATTTACTGGAGATCCAAGCATCCTTCCTTTTGCCGACAAGGAAATCCGTACCGGCAAAAGGGCTGTAGTAAATAGCCTCGCGGACATTCTTAATAATAGTGTGCCGCGTATCTTTGACATTCAGGAGGTCTATGCCAAAGGCGACCGCTTCATAGCAAAGACATTCGAGTCCCGCACCGCAGTGCAGACCGGTCGCAACTATGATATCCCTGTCTTGAGCATTGTCTTAACGGCCACTTCAAGAAATGGTGGAAAGGTTGCGTCGCTTGAGTCGATATTTGACAGCTCAATTGCGGCCACTGCTTTTACGGGCTCCTATCCCTTTCCCGTCGCAGCCTAGTTGCCCACAACTAGGCTGTTCTGATGATCAGATTCAAGGCCCCTTACTGGAATGTAAGCGGCCTTGACCTTATTAGCGCCCCAAAACGACACATGGGGAAATTGCTGATTCGTTGGCGTGACCGGCCGTTGATCATACGCCTTGAATTCCTGGATTCCTGGTAAGGGACGCCGTCGGAGAGCTCGCCGCTTCCTTCTTGTGGACATGAACAGCCGACAGGTTGCAATCCTCCGCTGCCGCTTCAAAGTATGGGCGACCAGGGATTACTAGGGATTGCCAGGGATTACTGTGAGCGAGACTGACTCTGGATCGGCGCTTGTGAGGCAGGCTCATCAACCTTTTTTGGCCATATAAGCTTGCTGAACTCATCCTGTCACATCACCACCCCCTGCCAGGGTAGCGGGTAGAGGGGTGATAGCCGAAACTGGATCCTGAGCCATAGCCGACATCAACAGCTGCCCCACCCCAGGGATGCTCAGGGGTGGGGCTTTCCGAGTGAACCGGCATTTTTTGCGACGGCGCTATAAGAGCTTGCTCATGATTTTTGGTCTTGGTTGGTGGGTTGTGGTCTGCTCTTGCCGCTGGTGCGGCTGTTCCTGTTGTTTCTCTTCAGGCCGTCCTGGCAGGCATCGCCCTCACGTGCCCGGACCAATCCGAAGCGGCGCTTCTCCCTCAGCCCGTAGCTGTCGCCGAGGATCGTCACCCCGTGGCTGTGATCCATCCGCCGATCGAGCATTGCCGCAGCCACGCCCACCCACCACCCCTCTGAACATTCCGTCTCACACCCAGACCGGCCGGTTGGAGCTGATCACCACGCCCCCCTACTTGTAACCGCGCCAGATCACTTGGAAGACCGAGCGGCCTGGCTGCGGCTCGAACAGCAGGTGCCTTAGTTCATCGACGATCAGCTGCTTGCACTTCCTGTACTGCGCCAGCCCCACCTCCAGCGCCCTGGTGCTGGTGACGTGACCCCCGTTATCGGTCCAGACAGTATGAGAATGGGTGGATGTTGTCATGCTGGAGTTCCCTGTTGACCTGCCTCCGGGGGCGCAAGCCCCTTGAGTGCCGAATCTGGCCAGAGAGTGTTGTACTCCCAGCGCCAATGATCAGCCAGGATCTGCGCCTCTTTGGTTGTGGTGAACAGCTCGGTGTTGATGAATTCATCCCGGAACCGTCCGTTGAACGACTCGGCAAAGCCATTCCCCACGGTGATCCTGGCTCGATGTAAGGGGTGGTCATCCCACTCCCATCGCACCAGCTCCTACGGAGCTGGTGCGATGAACTCCAGGCAGCCCTTGTCGCTGAGGATGAAGGCCGGTGCCGGGTGGAGGCTGGTGAGCGCATACAGCACCACCACGACATTCTTGGCCTTGCAGCGCCTGCCCACCCGGATCGCCAGGCAGAGGCGGCTGTGCTCGGCGATCACGTTCAGGAACTTGAGTCTGCGGCCATCGGCGGTGGCGCGAACTGGTAGTCCATGGCCCACACCAGGTGGGGATGCTCAGCCCGGCGACGCCGCACTTAGCAGTCGGCGGGGCGGGCCAGCTTGCGCTTCCTGGGGGTGGTGGGCCGCTGCAGGCCCTCCTCCCGCTACAGGAGTTGCACCCGCTTGTGGTGCACCATCCAGCCCTTCCGCCCCAGCAGGTGATGGGCCCATCCCCCGGCCCCAGCGGATGTGATTCGCCGCGATCTCCCGCATGCGATGCCTGAGCCTGGCCTCCTCGATCGAAACGACCTTGCCGGGCTGTCGTTGGGTGCTGCGGTGCTGGCCCACCACCCGGCACACCAGCCGCTCTCAGGCCCGGTAACGCTCCTGCAGGACCACGACGGCCCTGTCGCACCGCGAGGTGCGCCTCACGGAGCACCAAGATCCTTCAGCCTCGCCTGCTCCAGCTACGCCTCCGCCAATCGTCTTCTTGCAGGGCCTGGCGGCCGGGCAGATGCGTGAGGCGTTGGCGGCCCTGGCCCGACACCACCCAGTCCCCACCGGTTCCGCCCAGGGGCTCACCAGCGCGGCAGCGCCAGGCGGTGCCCAGAGCCTCCGCTGGCAGGTAGTGCCCACCGCCCTCGGCTACCAGGCCTCCCCGGTGGGCAAGGGCGAACAGGAGGGCGCCATCGTGATCTGGACCTCCAGCGCAGTACCCCGCAGCGAGAGCTGGGTGCCCGGCGATCTGCGGGCGCCGGAGCGCACCACCTGCAGCATCAGCGCCACCCGGCCGGTGGGCCTGAAACCTTGGGGGCGGAGACCCAGCAGGCCCAAGCCAGCTCTGGCAGCGATCTCCATGGCCGCGACTCTGCTGATCACCGCCGCGGCGAGCTTGCCGCGCCGTTCCCAGGGGGTGGAGCGGGC
Organism: Cyanobium sp. CH-040; assembly: GCF_024346135.1. Lineage (GTDB taxonomy): Bacteria > Cyanobacteriota > Cyanobacteriia > PCC-6307 > Cyanobiaceae > NIES-981. The sequence continues at coordinate 22,760 of NZ_JAGQCJ010000003.1, forward strand.
CCGATCCCTGCCCGACCTCAGCGGACTGGCCTGGGTGGAGGGCGATCTGTTCCTCGGCGTCCAACCGCAACGGCAGGTGGAGCCTCGACGCGCCGATGCCCTGGCCCGTGCCCGTGGACACCGTGGAGGCCACCATCCTTGCCATGGCGGCCGATGCCGATGGCCACCTCTGCAGCATCTCCTCCCACGACTCCGGCAACGACGGCGGAATCCTGCGCCCGCTGCCGGTTCGTCTCACGCCGGATCGGCCTCGCGCCGCCGTGCGCAGCCGCACGGCCGAGCCCCCTCAGGCGGGCGCCTGCGGCCGATCGGGCGACTCCGCCAGCCGCGGCAGCAGCGCCACCAGATTGCAGGGGCGGGTGGTGGCGTCGAGCTGGGCGCGGATCAGCCGGTCCCAGGCCGTTTCCACCGCATCCAGCGATCCGGGCAGCACGAAGACCACCGTGCCGTTGGCCACCCCCGCCAGGCAGCGGCTCTGCAGGCTGCTGGTGCCGATCGTCTCGAACGACAGCACCCGGAACAGTTCGCCGAATCCCTCGATCGTCTTGTCCAGCAGGGGTGCCACGGCCTCGGGGGTGCCGTCGCGGCCGGTGAGGCCGGTGCCGCCGCTGCTGATCACCACCTGCACCGTCGGATCGGCGATCCAGCGGCTCACCTCCGCCCGGATGCGGTAGCGGTCGTCGGGCACGATCCGCCGCTCCGCCAGCGCGTGGCCCGCAGCCTCCAGCCGAGCCTGCAGCGCATCGCCGGAGGGGTCGTCGGCCAGGCTGCGCGTGTCGGACACCGTGAGCAACGCAATCGCCAGCCCCACCGGCCCGCCTCGGCTGACGCCATTGTGGGGGCCGGCACCGCCCCGTGCTGGCATGACCGATCCCTCCCCGAGCCCCGAGCTGCCCCTTCCTGGCGAGCTGCGTGTGCTGCTGTTCGCCGCCCTGCGCGAGCGGGCCGGCTGGCGGGAACGCCACCTCCCGGTGACGGGCGGCATCACGCCGGCCGCGGTGTGGGAGCAGCTGGGGCTGGAGCCCGCCGATGCCGCCGCCACGGTGCGCGTGGCGATCAACCAGCAGTTCGCCACCTGGCACTCGCCCCTGGCCGGCGGCGACGAGCTGGCCTTCCTGCCGCCGATCAGCGGCGGCTGACCTGCGAGCGTTCATGGCCGCCCCGCTGCTCTCGATCGCGCTGGAACCCGGACCCTTCCAGCCGCTGCAGGCCCTGGAGCGCTGGCACGGCCAACTGCGCCACCGGCTGGGCCACCTGCCGGCCGCCGAGAGCAGCTTCGTGGGTCGGGTGCGGCCCCACAGCGGCGCCGGTGTGCCCCTGGCCGCCCTGGAGCTGGAGCACTACCCCGGCATGACCGAAGCCCAGCTGCGGCAGCTGGCCGCCGCGGCCGCCGACAACCCGGAGGTGGCCGCCGTGCTGGTGCGGCACCGGATCGGCCGGGTGCTGCCGGGGGAGCCGATCGTGCTGGTGGCCGTTGCCGCCGACCGCCGCGGCCCGGCCCAGCGCTGCTGCCAGGAGCTGCTGGAAGCCCTCAAACACGAAGCGCCCTTCTGGAAGCGCGAGTGGTTGCTTGATGGCAGCCGCCAGTGGCTGGAGGGCAACACGCCGCTCTGATCAGGCGCGGCAAACCGCGCCGCCGGAGCTCAGAGGATCGGCAGGCGCAGCAGCTGGGACCAGAGCTCGGTGCCGGCCTCCAGCGTGCCCAGCTCGGCGGGGATTTCCAGCAGCAGGTCGGCCCCGGCCAGCGACCCGATGCGCGAGGAGGCCTGGGAGCCGCTCACCCGCGCCAGCAGCGCTCCATCGGCGGCCACCACCAGCGCGGCCCGGGCCAGCTCGGGGCGGCCGCTGGCCCGCTTCAAATCGGCCTCCAGGCGCACCTTCAGCCGCGGCAGCCGCTGGATCCCGGCGCCCTCCAGCTGCTGCAGCGCCGGCCAGAGCAGCTGCAGGGCGGTGATCGCCGCCGCCACCGGGTTGCCCGGCAGCCCGAAGAACGGCACCCGCCGGCCCCCGTGCTGCAGATGGCCGAAGGCGAACGGCCGGCCCGGCTTCAGGAACAGTTTCCAGAAGCCCACCTGCCCCAGCTCGGCCACCAGGGGGCGGATCCAGTCGCTGTCGCCGGCGGACACGCCCCCGGTGCTCACCACCACGTCGCAGCAGCCGGCCAGATCCTCCAGGGCCCGGCGCAGGGGCTGGGGCTGATCCACCACCACCCGCTCGGCGGTGACGCCGTAGCCGAGGCGCTCCAGCAGGGCCCGCAGCAGGGTGGAGTTGCTCTCCCAGATCTGGCCAGCACGCCGGGGAGCGCCGGGCGGCACCAGTTCATCGCCGCTGATCAGCAGGCCCAGCCGCGGCCGCGCCGCCACCGCCAGGCGCTCCACCCCACAGCTGGCGAGCCGGCCCAGCTCCGCCGCCCCCAGCCGGTAGCCGGCCGGCACCAGCAGCGCGCCGGCGGCGGCCTCCTCCTCGGGGGCCCGGATCCAGGGGTTGGAACCGCAGTCGCCCGCCAACTCGATCGCCTCGCCATCGGCCTCCTCTAGCACGCGCACCAGCTCCTGGGGCAGCACCCGGCCACTGCCCTCCGGCACCACGGCGCCGGTGAGGATGCGCACCGCCTGGCCCGGTTCGAGCACCCGGTCGAACGGCGCGCCCGCCGCCGAGCGTCCCAGCAGCCGCCAGCGCGCACCCCGCGGCGGCACCTCCGCACCGGCGATGGCGTAGCCGTCCATGATCGAGGCCCGGAAACCCGGCACCGCCGCCGCAGCCACCGCCGGCGCCGCGGTGACGCGGCCGGCGCAGGCGGCCAGCGGCAGCTCCTCGCACACCCCCAGCGGCTCCAACGTGTCGAGGATGCGGGCCAGGGCCTGATCGAGGGGCAGGCCCTCGCGGCCATAGGGCTCGGCGGACGCAGCCTCAGCCATCGGCCCGCCCGGCATCAGCCGCTGGCAGGTCGGGCGGCAGGTCGGGATGGCACCAGTCACCGTGGCGGCCGCCGCTCTTGCGCAGCAGCCGCACCGGCCCGATGGTCATGGCCGGATCCACCGCCTTGAGCATGTCGTAGAGGGTGAGCAGCCCCACCTGCACGGCGGTGAGCGCCTCCATCTCCACCCCGGTGGGGCCGGTGGTGCGGGCCCGGGCCACCAGCCGCAGGCCGCTGCCGTCGGCGGCGGACTCAATCGTCACGTCCACGCCGGAGAGGGCGATCGGATGGCAGAGCGGGATCAGCTCCCAGGTGCGCTTGGCGGCCTGGATGGCCGCCACCCGGGCCACCGCCAGCACGTCGCCCTTGGGGGCATGGCCGGCGAGCACCAGCGCCAGGGTCTGCGGGGCCATGGCGATCAGGCCCTCGGCCTCGGCCTGCCGCCGGCTGGCCGGCCGGTCACCCACCTCCACCATGCGCGCCTCCCCGGAGGCGTTGAGATGGCTCAGCTCCGGCACGGCACCCATCCGCGGCGTGCCACAGCATGGCGGACGGCGGCGGCTCTCAGGCCAAGGGCGGCGGCGGCGATACTGCCCCCAGCCCCCCAGCCAGCGCGACCCCATGTCCGCCGCCGCCGCCGGCACGAGCCCCGCAGCGCCGACCACACTGGCGCCGCCCAACTGGGCGGACGATCGCACCCCCCTGGGGCGCCTGATCTCCGGGGTGCTGGCGGTGGATCCCCTGCGCCGGCTGCTGTTCCTGCAGGCCCGGCGGATGATGATCCGCACCGCCGAGCAGCGCGGCATCCCCTGGCGGGCCCGCCGCGAGCAGCTGCGGCGTCAGGCCGAGCCCCTGCTGGCGGCCAGCACCAACCCCGCCACCGTCGTGCCCGCCTACTACCGGGCCCGCTTCCACGCCTACGACCAGGGCAACCTCTGCTGGGACGCGGCCTGCGAGGCGGAGCAGGCCACCGCCTCGGTGGCACTGCGGGTGTGGAAGAAGGAGCCTCTCAGCCCCGAGACGGCCGAGGCGCGCATGCGCGACGCGATCTTCGCGGCGATCGCCCCCAGCCTCTCCGGCCCGGTGCGCGAGGCCCTCGATCTGGGCTGCTCGGTGGGCATCAGCACCCAGCTGCTCAAGACCTGGCTCGAGACCCGCCAGAGCGAGCCGGCCCGCGTCAGCGGTCTCGACCTCTCCCCCCAGATGCTGGCAGTGGCCCGGGTGCGCGATCCCGAGGGCCGCATCGAGGCCTGGCACCACGCCGCCGCCGAGGCCACCGGCCTGCCGGAGGCCGGCTTCGATCTGATCACCCTGCAGTTCCTCTGCCACGAGCTGCCGGCCACCGCCACCCGCGCCGTGCTGGCGGAAGCCGCCCGGCTGCTGCGCCCCGGCGGCGTGCTGGCGATGGTCGACCAGGATCCCCAGTCCCCCACGATCCGCGCCATGCCGGCGCCGCTGGCCACCCTGCTCAAGAGCACCGAGCCCTACCTGGCCGACTACTTCGCCCTCGACATGGAGGCCGCCCTGCGGCAGGCCGGCTTCGAGGCCATCCGCCGCGTGGCCTCCGACCACCGCCACCGCGTGCTCGTGGCCCGCCGGTGACCGCGTCGCGCCGCGCCGCCTTCCTCTGCGCGTTTCTCACCCTGCTCAACGACCGGCTCAGCGAAACGCTGATCTTTCCGCTGCTGCCGTTCCTGCTGGCGGGCTTCACCGGCGACGGCCGCGTGCTCGGCCTGCTCACCGGCAGCTACGCCTTCGCCCAGTTCGCCGCCACACCGCTGATCGGCGCCCTCAGCGACCGCTTCGGCCGCCGGCCCGTGATCAGCGTGTGCGTGGCCGGTTCGGTGCTGGGGCTGGGCCTGTTCGCCCTCACGATCGCCACCGACTGGAGCGCGCTGCCCTGGGCCGCCGGCTCCGCCCTGCCGCTGAGCCTGCTGTTCGCGGCGCGGCTGATCGATGGAGTGAGCGGCGGCACCGCGGCCACCGCCGGGGCCGTGCTGGCGGATGTGTCGCCGCCGGAGCAGCGGGCCCGGGCGTTCGGGCTGATCGGGGTGGCCTTCGGCCTGGGCTTCATCCTCGGCCCGGCCCTCGGCGGCCTGCTGGGGCGGGTGCACGTGAACCTGCCGCTGCTGGTGGCCGTGGCCATCGCCGTGCTCAACCTCACGCTGGTGGTCACCCTGCTGCCGGAAACCCACCCGATCGAGGCCCGCATCCCGCTGCCGCGCAAACGGGAGCTGCAGCCGTTCACCCAGCTGGCGCGGGTGTTCGTCAACCCCCAGGTGCGGCGGCTGTGCGCGTCCTTCTTCCTCTTCTTCCTGGCCTTCAACGGCTTCGCCGCCGTGCTGATCCTCTACCTCAAGCAGCAGTTCGGCTGGGGGCCGGGGCTGGCGGGCGCCGCCTTCGTGGTGGTGGGAGTGGTGGCCATGGTGGTGCAGGGCGGCCTGATCGGCCCGCTGGTGGCGCACTTCGGCGAGTGGCGCCTCACCATGGCGGGGATCGGCTTCGTGATCGGCGGTGGCCTGCTGATCCTGCTGGCCACGGCGGAGACCTCCCGCGCCCTGATCTTCCCGGCCGTGTCGCTCCTGGCCCTGGGCACGGGGCTGGTCACGCCCTGTCTGCGCGCCCAGGTGTCGCGCCGCCTCGACGACAGCGGCCAGGGCGCGGCCCTGGGCAGCCTGCAGGGGCTGCAGAGCCTGGGCAGCTTCATCGGGCCGGCCCTGGCGGGGCTGGCCTACGAGACCCTCGGCCGCACCAGCCCCTTCTGGCTCGGCCTGGGGCTGCTGCTGGGGGTGGCGGCGATCGTGGCCGGCGGCGCCCGGCGCATGGGCGCCGTCAAGCAAACGCGGCACAGGCCAGGCCGCCCGTGATTGCTACGGTTCTGCCATGAGCAAAGCCGCGCCCAAGGTCTCCCCGGAGCTCTACATCAACCGGGAGCTCAGCTGGATCGAGTTCAACTACCGGGTGCTGGCCCAGGCCCTCGACGAGCACACCCCTCTGCTGGAGCAGGCCAAGTTCAGCGCCATCTTCAGCAACAACCTCGACGAGTTCTTCATGGTGCGGGTGGCCTCCCTGAAGAGCCAGCTGGAGGCCGGCGTCGCCACTCTCAGCGACGACGGCCTCACCCCCCACCAGCAGCTGGAGGCGATTCAGCAGAAACTCAGGCCCCTGCTGGATCTGCAGCAGCAGCACTACCGCCATTCGCTCAAGAGTCAGCTGGCGGAACACGGCGTTCACCTGATCGACTACGCCAACCTCAACGGCGAGCAGCGGCAGTGGGTGGACGACTACTTCCGCAACGCCGTGTTCCCGGTGCTCACGCCGCTGGCGGTGGACCCCTCCCATCCCTTCCCGTACATCAGCAACCTCAGCCTCAACGTGGCGGTGCTGGTGCGCGACCCGGACAGCGGCCAGCAGCAGTTCGCGCGGGTGAAGGTGCCCCAGAAGATCCTGCCGCGCTTCGTGCCCATTCCTCCGAAACTCAGCGGCCGCAGCCCCGAGCCGGTGTTCACGGCGGTGCCCCTGGAGCAGGTGGTGGCCTTCAACCTCAGCCTGCTCTTCCCCGGCATGAACGTGGAGGGGCACTACTTCTTCCGCGTCACCCGCGACGCCGACCTGGAGCTGCGCGACCTGGAGGCCGACGACCTCATGGAGGCCCTGGAGGCGGGCCTGCGCAAACGCCGCCGCGGCGGCGAGGTGGTGCGCCTGGAGGTGGCCGACGAGATGCCGGAGTCGGTGCTGCACCTGCTGATCGAAGGCGCCGACGTGGAAGCCGAGGACGTGTACCGCATCAACGGCCCCCTCGGCCTCGACGACCTCATGGGGCTGCTGAGCATCCGCCTGCCCCGGCTCAAGGACAAGCCCTTCAGCGGCCGCACGCCGCCCGCCCTGGCCCGCACCCAGAAGAGCCAGCTGGAGGACGGCTCGATCAAGCAGGAGGAGTTCGAGAGCATCTTCTCGGTGCTCCGCCGTGGCGATGTGCTGCTGCAGCACCCCTACGACCTGTTCTCGGCCTCGGTGGAGGAGTTCCTCAACCAGGCCGCCGACGATCCCTCGGTGCTGGCCATCAAGATGACCCTCTACCGCACCTCCAAGGATTCACCGGTGATCGCGGCCCTGATCCGGGCGGCGGAGAACGGCAAGCAGGTGATGGCCCTGGTGGAGCTCAAGGCTCGCTTCGACGAGGACAACAACATCCAGTGGGCCCGGCAGCTGGAGAGCTCCGGGGTGCATGTGGTGTACGGCGTGATCGGCCTCAAGACCCACACCAAGATCCTGCTGGTGGTGCGCCGCGAGAAGCGCGGCCTGAACACCTACGTGCACATCGGCACCGGCAACTACAACTCCAAGACCTCCAGCCTCTACACCGACATCGGCCTGCTCACGGCGCGGCCGGAATTCGGCGCCGATCTGGTGGAGCTGTTCAACTATCTCACCGGCTTCTCCAAGCAGCAGAGCTTCCGCCGCCTGCTGGTGGCGCCCGTCACCCTGCGCAAGGGCATGGAGGATCTGATCCGCCGCGAGATCGAGCACGCCCAGGCGGGGCGCGGCGGCCACATCCGGGCCAAGATGAACGCGCTGGTGGATCCGGCGATCATCGGCCTGCTCTACCAGGCCTCCCAGGCCGGGGTGACGATCGAGCTGGTGGTGCGGGGCATGTGCTGCCTGCGGCCAGGCCTGGAGGGCATCAGCGACCACATCCGCGTGGTGAGCGTGATCGGCCGGTTCCTGGAGCACTCGCGGCTGTTCTGGTTCGGCAACGGCGGCGCGCCGGAGATCTTCATCGGCAGCGCCGACTGGATGCCGCGCAACCTCGACCGCCGCGTCGAGGCGGTGGCGCCGATCGAGGATCCGCTGCTGCGTGAGCAGCTCGAGAAACTGCTGGAGATCTATCTCCACGACACCCGCGCCTGGCACATGGGCCCGGATGGCCAGTTCAGCCAGCCCCAGCAGGAGGGCGAGGCACACCTGGCCCAGGCGGAACTGATGGCCCGCTGGCGCGGCGGACTGGCGCCTGCAGCCTGACAGGCGGGCTGAGCGGAGAGGCGAGAACGGGCATCCCCGAGGGAACGGACAGGCTTGAGGTGGCGTTCGTTACAGGATTGCTGCCGATCCGCAGCATCGGACACCAAAGTCAGAGTCATTCCGACCTCGCCATTTTTTCGATTGACGGCTACTTCGCAATATCTTCAAAATTCCCGCCCCAGCACCGCTGCAACAGTGCTACATTCCGGCCACAATTCATTTCTCCTCGGAGGGCAAGGGTGTGGGGACGCCTCTGCGATCCGGCTCCGGCGTCACAGCCAGTGACACCCGGACGCCATCCACTAAGTCAACCGGTCAGTCGAACGGGCGAACGGCATCCCGGCCCACCGCCAGGATCAACGCCGATTCCATCGGCTGGTATCTGAGCAACATCGGCCGTGTGCCACTTCTTACACCGGCCGAAGAAATCGAACTGGCCCATCACGTGCAGGCGGGCAAGCGCCTGCTGGAGCTCGGGGCCGATCAGCTCAACCCCCAGCAGAAACGCCAGCTGCGCATGGCCCAGCGGGCCCGTGAGCGGATGATGTCCGCCAACCTGCGCCTGGTGGTCAGCGTGGCCAAGAAATATCAGAATCAGGGCCTCGAACTGCTCGACCTGGTGCAGGAAGGTGCCATCGGCCTGGAGCGGGCGGTGGACAAATTCGATCCGGCCATGGGCTACAAATTCTCCACCTACGCCTACTGGTGGATCCGCCAGGGCATGACCCGGGCGATCGACAACAGCGCCCGCACCATCCGCCTGCCGATCCACGTGAGCGAGAAGCTCTCGAAAATGCGGCGGGTCACCCGCGAGCTCTCCCACCGCCTGGGCCGCCAGCCCAACCGGCTGGAGCTCTCCCATGCCCTCGGCATGACCCCCGATGAGCTGGACGACCTGATCTCCCAGAGCGCTCCCTGCGCCTCCCTCGATGCCCATGCCCGCGGCGAGGAGGACCGCAGCACCCTGGGCGAGTTGATCGCCGATCCCGCCAGCAATCAGCACTTCGACGCCATGGACCGCCATCTCCAGAAGGAGCATCTGGGGTCGTGGCTCTCCCAGCTCAACGAGCGCGAGCAGACGATCATCAAGCTGCGGTTCGGCCTGGAGGGCAGCGAGCCCCTCACCCTGGCCGAGATCGGCCGGCTGATCAACGTGTCGCGCGAGCGGGTGCGCCAGCTCGAGGCCAAGGCGATCATGAAGCTGCGGCTGCTCAGTAACCTGCACAAAGCCGCCTGACGGGCCCCTGGTTGCGGGATTGACCTGGCCAGGGCTGAACTGGCCCCATCAGGCCCTGGGGGTGGCGGCGGTGGCCGGATGGCTTGCCCTGCTCGCCAGTTTGGCCGTGGCGGTGCGGCATCGCTTCAACGGCACGGCCACCCCCCACCAGCGCGAATGGAGCCGCAAGCTGGTGCACATCGGCACCGGCGCGGTGGTGCCGATCGCCTGGGCCTGCGGCATCGCCCGGCCGATCGCCCTGCCGGCCGCCGGGGCGATCACGCTCCTGGCGGCCCTCAACCATCGCCTGCGGCTGCTGCCCGCGGTGGAGGACGTGGGCCGGGCGAGCTACGGCACCGTGGCCTATGGCGCCTCGATCACCCTGCTGCTCTGGCTGTACTGGCCCCAGCAGCCTGCGCCGGTGACGGCCGGGGTGCTGGTGATGGCCTTCGGTGACGGCCTCGCCGGCCTGCTGGGACCGCTGGTGCCCAGTCCCAGCTGGCAGGTGCTGGGTCAGCGCCGCTCCCTGCTGGGCACCACCGTGATGGCCGGCACCAGCCTGCTGGTGCTGGCGCTGCTGCGCAGCAGCCTGATCCCTCTGGGGCTGGAGGTCCCCACCTGGCCGGCCCTGCTGGGCATCGCCGCCGCCGCCACCCTGCTGGAGCAGATCGCCATCGTCGGCATCGACAACCTGACGGTGCCGCTGGGGGTGGCCTGGCTCTGGCAACAGCTCGGCTGATTCAGGCCCGCAGCAGATCCTCGCAGCGGCGCTCCCAGTCGCGGGCGGTGCCCAGGCCCGCCACCAGCAGCCGGTCGTCGGGTTCCTGGCGCAGCCGCAGCTGCCACTGCCGGATCACGTCGGCGCGCTCCATCCAGGCCTCCATCACGGCCTGGTGGATCACCTCCAGGTCCCAGTGCCGCTGCTGACCGATGGCCTGGGCCCAGCTGAGCAGGCCGTCGAGCTGCACGGGCCGGAATCCAGCGAAGGCCGGACCACTGCGCTGCTCGAGATAGAACAGCTGCAGGGGATCGGATAACCCGCAGAACTGCAGCAGATAGCTCATGGCGCTCCTGCGACTGACGTGCATCGACGCTATGGAGTCGGCACAAGAATTCTGTTCAGGAAGAACAGTTCTTTGCACGATGTTGCAGGCTTCGTTGTCTGGCACTCACGCCAATCGAGTGCCAGATGCTGATGCTGAGCGCCAGGCGTTCACACGGTGAGCGCCTGGCGCTCGACAGCCCCCCCGGCCCCGGCCGAGGCCCGCACCGCGGCGGCCAGTCCGGCCAGCACTTCCGCGGTGGCGGCCAGATCGATGCAGGCATCGGTGATGCTCTGGCCGTAGGTGAGGGCAGCGAGGTCGGCGCCGAGCTTCTGGTTGCCGGCCACCAGATGGCTCTCGAGCATCACGCCCATGACGTGGCGGGAGCCCGCCCGCACCTGGTCAGCCACCCGGGCGGCCACCTCCGACTGGCGGCGGTAGTCCTTGTTGGAATTGCCGTGGCTGCAGTCCACCATCAGCCGGGAGGGCAGACCCGCCGCCTCCAGGGCCGCCGCGGCCGCCTCGATCGCCTCCGGGTGGTAGTTGGTGCCGTGCTTGCCGCCCCGCAGCACCACGTGGCCGTCGGGGTTGCCGGTGGTGGTCACGATCGAGGCGTAGCCGTCGCGGTTGATGCCCAGGAAATGGTGCGGGCGCGCCGCGGCCTCCACCGCGTTCACGGCCGTGGCGATGCTGCCGTCGGTGCCGTTCTTGAAGCCGATCGGCATCGACAGGCCCGAGGCCATCTCGCGGTGGGTCTGGCTCTCGGTGGTGCGGGCGCCGATGGCGGTCCAGCTGATCAGATCGGCGATGTACTGGGGCACCACCGGATCCAGCAGTTCGGTGGCCGCCGGCAGGCCCAGTTCCGACACGTGCAGCAGCAGCGAGCGGGCCAGGCGCAGGCCGGTGTTGATGTCGTAGCTGCCGTCGAGGTGGGGGTCGTTGATCAGGCCCTTCCAGCCCACGGTGGTGCGGGGCTTCTCGAAGTACACCCGCATCACCACCTCGAGGTCGGCCGCATGGCGCTGACGCGCCTCGGCGATGAAGGCGGCGTACTCCTTGGCGGCCGACACGTCGTGCACCGAGCAAGGACCGACGATCACCAGCAGGCGCTGATCCCGGCCATGGAGGATGTCCTGGATGCGCTGGCGGGCCAGCTGCACGGTGTCGGCCGACCGGTCGGTGATCGGCAGGTCCCGATGCAGCACGGCGGGCGGCACCAGGGGCCGCGTCTCCACCACATGGAGGTCGCTGGTGGTGGGGTGCATGGGAAACAGGCTGCCGAGCAGGTGCCGCGTTCAGACCCATCACCCTAGTCAGGAGCTGGGCCCCGACCGCTCAGGCCCCCGGCAAGGCAGGGGCTCCGCCGGGCAATGGCAGCGGTTGCCACCAACAGTCCGGGCCGCGGCCAAGAACAATGGACTCCAAGTGATCCGATCCGGGATGAGCGCCACCACCTTCCTCGCCGACTACCGCGCCGCCGCCGCCGAGCGCGAGGCCCTGGGGGTGCCGGCCCTGCCCCTCAGCGCCGGGCAGACGGCCGCCCTCACCGAGCTGCTGGGCGCTCCCCCTGCCGGCGAGGAGGCGTTCCTGCTGCACCTGCTCAGCGAACGCATCCCGCCGGGGGTGGATGAAGCCGCCTACGTGAAGGCCAGCTGGCTGCTGGCGGTGGCCAAGGGCGAGGCCACCACCCCGCTCCTCACCCCGGTGGAGGCCGTGCAGCTGCTGGCCACGATGATCGGCGGCTACAACGTGGGCGCCCTGATCGAGCTGCTCGCCAGCGCCGATCCCGCCATTGCCAAGGCCGCCGCCACGGGCCTGAGCACCACCCTGCTGGTCTACGACGCCTACAACGACGTGCTCGAGCTGGCGCAGACCAACGCCTACGCGAAGCGGGTGATCGACAGCTGGGCCGCCGCCGAGTGGTTCACCGCCAAGCCGGAACTGCCCGCCGAGATCACCGTGACGGTGTTCAAGGTGGAGGGCGAGACCAACACCGACGACCTCTCGCCGGCCACCCACGCCACCACCCGCCCGGACATCCCCCTGCACGCCCAGGCAATGCTGGAGACGCGCATGCCCGGCGGCCTGGAGCTGATCGCCCAGCTGAAAACCAAGGGCCATCCCGTGGCCTACGTCGGCGATGTGGTGGGCACCGGCAGCTCGCGCAAATCCGCCATCAACTCGGTGCTCTGGCACACCGGCACCGACATCCCCCACGTGCCCAACAAGCGCAGCGGCGGCGTGATCCTGGGGGGCAAGATCGCGCCGATCTTCTTCAACACCGCCGAGGATTCCGGCGCCCTGCCGATCGAGTGCGACGTCACGGCGCTCAACAGCGGCGATGTGATCACCATCCGCCCCTACGCCGGCACGATCGAGCGCGCCGCCGGTGAGCCGAATGCCGGCGAGATCGTGGCCCGCTTCGAGCTCAAGCCCAGCACGATCACCGATGAGGTGCGCGCCGGCGGGCGCATCCCCCTGCTGATCGGCCGCTCGTTGACGGACAAGGTGCGCGCCCAGCTGGGCCTGCCGCCCTCCGAGCTGTTCATCCGGCCGGTGGCCCCGGCCGACACCGGCAAGGGCTACACCCTGGCCCAGAAGATGGTGGGCAAGGCCTGCGGTCTGCCGGGCGTGCGCCCCGGCACCAGCTGCGAGCCGCTGATGACCACCGTGGGCTCCCAGGACACCACCGGGCCCATGACCCGCGATGAGATGAAGGAGCTGGCCTGCCTGGGCTTCAGCGCTGACCTGGTGATGCAGAGCTTCTGCCACACCGCCGCCTACCCCAAGCCGGTGGATCTCAAAACCCACGCCGAGCTGCCCGACTTCATGGCCTCCCGCGGCGGCGTGGCCCTGCGCCCCGGCGACGGCATCATCCACAGCTGGCTCAACCGCATGCTCCTGCCCGACACCGTGGGCACCGGCGGCGACAGCCACACCCGCTTCCCCCTGGGCATCTCCTTCCCGGCCGGCTCGGGCCTGGTGGCCTTCGCCGCCGCCATCGGCGCCATGCCGCTCGACATGCCCGAATCGGTGCTGGTGAAGTTCTCCGGCTCCCTGCAGCCGGGGGTCACCTTGCGCGATGTGGTGAACGCCATTCCCTACGTGGCGATCCAGCAGGGGCTGCTGACGGTGGCCAAGGAGGGCAAGATAAATGTGTTCAACGGCCGGATCATGGAGATCGAGGGGCTGCCCGATCTGAAGCTGGAGCAGGCCTTCGAGCTCACCGATGCCACCGCCGAGCGCTCCTGCGCCGGCAGCACGATCAAGCTCAGCGTCGACACGGTGAGCGAGTACCTGCGCAGCAACGTGGCTCTGCTCAGGAACATGATCGCCCGCGGCTACGGCGACGCCCGCACCCTGGCCCGCCGCATCCGGGCGATGGAGGCCTGGCTGGCCGATCCCCAGCTGATGGAAGCGGATGCCGATGCCGAGTACGCCGCCGTGATCGAGATCGATCTGGATGCGATCACCGAGCCGATCCTGGCCTGCCCCAACGACCCCGACAACGTGAAAACGCTCTCCGAGGTGGCGGGCGAGCGCATCGATGAGGTGTTCATCGGCTCCTGCATGACCAACATCGGCCACTACCGCGCCGCCGCCAACGTGCTCCAGGGCCAGGGCGAGAACGCCGCCCGCCTGTGGGTGTGCCCGCCCACCCGCATGGACGAGGAGAAGCTCAAGGAGGAGGGCTACTACGCCATCTTCGAAGCGGCCGGCTCGCGCATGGAGATGCCCGGCTGCTCGCTGTGCATGGGCAACCAGGCCCGGGTGGAGGACAACACCACCGTGTTCTCCACCAGCACCCGCAACTTCAACAACCGGCTCGGCAACGGCGCCCAGGTGTACCTGGGCAGTGCCGAACTGGCGGCGGTGTGCGCCCAGCTGGGCCGCATCCCCAGCAAGGAGGAGTATCTGGCGATCGCGGCCGAGAAGATCGATCCCTACGGCGCCGAGCTCTACCGCTACCTCAACTTCGACCAGATCGAGGGCTTCGAGGACCAGGGCCGGGTGGTGAGCGCCGAGGAGGAAGCGAAGGTGCTGGCCGAAGTCTGAGCACCGCCGGGTGATCAGCAAGGCCGGAGCCCCGCTGCAGCGGGCCGAGTGGCTGCAGCTGCGGGCGATCCGCCAGCTGCTCGGCCAGCGCCGGGTCGCGGTCGTCCTCTCCCTGGCCCTCACGGGCCTGGCGGCGGCCACCGCCGTGCTGGTCTTCACCCTCGGCATCGACGCGCTGGGGAGCTGGCGCATCCGGCTGCTGGATCAGGGCCCCACCTGGCTCGTGCTCACCGCGTTCGGCGCCGGCGGCGGGCTGCTGGCCGGCGTGCTGATCCAGGCCCTGGCGCCGGCCGCAGCGGGTTCCGGCATCACCCAGGTGATGCTCTTCCTGCGCCGGCGGGGCGTGCCGATCGGCCTGCGCATCGCCCTGGTGAAGCTGGTGGCCGGCATCCTGACGATCGGCAGCGGCTTCCCCCTCGGCCCGTCCGGTCCGGCCATCCAGATGGGCAGTTCCGTGGGCTGGAGCCTGGCGCGGCTGCTGAAGGCGCCCCAGTCCTTCGTGCGGCTGCTGGTGGCCGCCGGCGGCGGCGCGGGCATCACGGCCGTGTTCAGTGCGCCGATCGGCGGCTTCTTCTACACCGTGGAGGCCCTGCTGCAGGGGGTGAAGCCGATGGTGATGCTGATCGTGCTCGGCCTCACCTTCTGGACGGACATCTGCGCCGATCTGATGGGCCTGGCCGGCCTGGGGGTGGACAGCACACGCCTGATCGCCAGCGGCGAACTGCAGCTCAAACGCACGCTCTATGTGTACGTGCAGGTCGTGCCCGTCGACCTGATCCTGCTCTTCTGCCTGGGTGGACTGGTGGCCCTGGTGGCGGAGGGCTACTGCCGCTTCCTGCTCGCCTTGCAGGGGCTCTGCAGCCGCTGGCGCCTCACGCTGGCGCTGAAGCTGGCCCTGGCGGGGGCCCTGCTGGGCCTGCTCGATGCCTTCCTGCCTGATGCCTTCGTCAACGACGCCGGCGTGCGCCTGGCGGTGGCCAGCGGCGACATCGATCTGGCGATGGCGCTGAGCGTGGCGGTGGTGCTGTTCCTCACCACCGGCCTGGCCGCGGCGGTGGGGGCGCCGGGAGGCCTGTTCGCTCCCATGCTCACCCTCGGCGGCGCCTTGGGCCTGGTGGCCGTGGAGCTGGTGGAGCTGGCGGGCATCCAGGCCCCCAACACGGCCGTGTTCGCCGGCATGGGCGCCTTTCTCACGGCCACGGCCCGCACGCCGATCACCGCCCTGTTCCTGGTGTTTGCGCTGAGCAAGCAGTGGCTGCTGCTCAAGCCGGTGCTCAGCGCCTGCCTGGGCAGCATCCTGGTGGCGCGCCAGCTGGCCCGCGACTCGCTGTTCGAGCGGCTGATCCGCCTCACGCCCAGCAGCGACGGGGCGGGATGGATGCCCGCTCCGGCGCTGGTGCCCCTGCGCCCGCGGCTGAGCCGGGGGAAGGGCACAGGCGGCGACCACAGGAACCCATCGACCGCGGAATAAGAAAAGCAACGCTATTCCACGTGTTGTATCAATTTTCACTGCCGGCGATCACACCGCTTGCCCTACTCGCGCACACGCATAGATTGCCGGTGCGTTGTCATGCACGCGATGCCCATGTTCCGCCTGGTCCGCCCATCCGCCGCCCTGTCCGCGGGCCTGTCCGCCGCCCTGGCTCTGGGCACCGGCATCGCCCTCAGCGGCTGCCAGCAGGCCCAGCAGACCCTGGAGGACACCACCAGCGGCGTGGGTGATGCCGCCAAGGATGCCGCCACCGCCACCGGGCAGGCCGCCCTGGCGCCGGCGGTCACGCCCGTGCTCGACCTGCTGAAGAAGGGCGAAGGCGAAGTGAAGGCGGGCAACCTCGCCGCCGCCGTGGCCACCATGGGCGGCTTCAAGGGGCTCTGGGACAAAGCGGCCCCGGTGATCCAGCCCCTGGCCGGTGACAAGTGGCCGGCGATCGAGATGGCCGCCAACACCGTGATCAGCACCTTCGGCGGCGGCACGCCGGACGCGGGCGCCGCCTCGTCGGCCATCAGCGGCCTGATCGGTCCCCTCAGCGGCCTGATCGGGCAGTAGGCCGGCTCCGGGTGACACGCTGGGGAGGGTCTCTCCGCCGCGTCCCCTGCACCAGGAAACCCTGCTGTTCCAGCCCGCCGTGCCTCTGGCCGGGGCGCTGCGCACCGTGCTGGCCTTCCCCAGCACCTACTCGGTGGGCATCACCAGCCTGGGCTACCAGGTGGTGTGGGCCACCCTGGCCCAGCGGCCCGACGTGGATGTGCGGCGGCTGTTCACCGACCAGGGCGATCCAGCGCACCGCGACCTCGACCTGTTCGGCCTGTCGCTGAGCTGGGAGCTGGACGGGCCGGTGCTGCTGGATCTGCTGGAGCGGCAGCGGATCCCGATCTGGGCCAGCGAGCGGGGCGACGCCGACCCGATCGTGTTCGGCGGCGGGCCGGTGCTCACCGCCAACCCCGAGCCGCTGGCGCCCTTCTTCGATGTGGTGCTGCTGGGCGATGGCGAGCTGCTGCTGCCGGCCTTCGTCGATGCCCTGCAGGAGTGCCGCCAGGCGCCGCGCCCCGAGCGGCTGCGGCGCCTGGCGGCGGTGCCCGGCGTCTATGTGCCCGGCCTCTACGCCCCCCGCTATGGCTCCGACGGCCGGCTGTTGGGCATTGAGCCAACAGCGCCGGGCATTCCCGCCACGGTGGCCAAGCAGACCTGGCGCGGCAACACCCTCAGCCACTCCACGGTGATCACGCCGGAGGCGGCCTGGCCCTCGATCCACATGGTGGAGGTGGTGCGCAGCTGCCCGGAGCTGTGCCGCTTCTGCCTGGCCAGCTACCTCACCCTGCCCTTCCGCACCCCCAGCCTCGACGACGGCCTGATCCCGGCGGTGGAGAAGGGTCTGGCCGCCACCCGGCGCCTGGGCCTGCTGGGGGCCTCGGTGACCCAGCACCCCCAGTTCGGCGAGCTGCTGACCTGGCTCGATCAGGACCGCTTCGCGGACACGCGTGTGAGCGTGAGCTCCGTGCGCGCCGCCACGGTGACCCCCGAACTCGGCCGGATCCTGGCCAGGCGGGGCAGCCGGTCGCTCACGATCGCGATCGAGAGCGGCAGCGAGCGCATGCGCCGGCTGGTGAACAAGAAGCTCGAGCGCGAGGAGATCTTCGCCGCCGCCCGCTACGCCAAAGAGGGCGGCCTCAGCGGCCTCAAGCTCTACGGGATGGTGGGCCTGCCCACCGAGGAGGATGCCGACGTGGAGGCCACCGCCGAGCTGCTGCTGGCCCTCAGAAAGGCCACCCCGGGCCTGCGGCTGAGCCTGGGCGTCAGCACCTTCGTGCCCAAGGCCCACACCCCCTTCCAGTGGCAGGGCGTGCGGCCGGAGGCCGAGAAACGCCTGAAGCTGCTGGCCAAGCGGCTCAAGCCCAGGGGCATCGAACTGCGGCCCGAGAGCTACGGCTGGAGCGTGATCCAGGCGCTGCTGTCGCGCAGCGACCGGCGCCTGGCGCCGGTGATCGCCGCCGCCCGCGGCCGCCACGACAGCCTGGGCGG
Source organism: Cyanobium sp. CH-040 (assembly GCF_024346135.1). Classification (GTDB taxonomy): domain Bacteria; phylum Cyanobacteriota; class Cyanobacteriia; order PCC-6307; family Cyanobiaceae; genus NIES-981. The sequence continues at coordinate 40,534 of NZ_JAGQCJ010000003.1, forward strand.
GTGGAAGCAGGCCTACCGGGCCGTGCTGGCGGGCGAGCACGAGCCGGCACCGTCCCGCAGCGCGGACACTCAGCTGCCGCCGCCACCCCCCTGGGAGGAGGTGATCCACACCACCTGGAGCCCGGAGCGCGTGCTCCCCTGGCAGCACCTGGAGGGGCCGCTGGCCAACAACACCCTGCAACACCATGCAGAGCAGGCCCTGCGCCCCTGACTAGCTTGAGGCCAGAAATCCGGCGGTCGATGACTAGTCCACTGAGTCTCACATCAATCCTTTCACAGACATCGAGCAGGGGCAATCGCAGCACGGAGCCGCCTCAAATCCGTGTCCAGGACACCGCAGGCACTGCATCTGAGATCCAGTCGCAGGAGGGTGCAGACAACAGCTCAGATCTCACTCCGGAGGTCGGTTCAGCCATCACCCTCCAGGCCCGGGAGCCAAGGGTCGGCACATCAGCCGATGCTGCCGCCGGCTCCAGCAGCAAGGACTTCATCGTGTTCCTCGATGAGGCCCCGGGCCAGGGCGGCATTCAGCAACGCGCCGAAGCACTGATGCGCAGCCTCGGGGTGAAGGGCGACCCCGCGCTGGTCTTCGATCAGCTGAACGGCTTCGTGCTCAACATCACCGATCAGCAGGCCCAGCGGTTGCGGGCCCTGGGTGGCGTCAGAAGCGTGGAGGCCGATGCGGCGGTGTTTCTGGAACCACCCATTCCCGGCTCTACAGACAGCAGTTCGGCGCTTCAGCCCCAGGCCGCAGGCACCACTGCCCTCACCAGCTACGGCAATGGCAAAGCCAGCAGCGGCGAGACTCTGCCCTGGGGAGTGCGTGCCGTCTATCAGGGGGAAGACATCTCCGCCCGGGGCAATATCGCCAGCGACTCCTTCGCCTTTGTGATCGACTCCGGTGTGCTCAGCACCACCGGCGATCTCAATCTGGCCAGCACCGGCAGCTGGCATCGCAGCTGGATCAGCGGTGAGAGCGCCTTCACCGATGGCAATGGCCATGGCACCCATGTGGCCGGAACCATCGCCGCCCTGGCCAATGGCACGGGGGTGGTGGGTGTGGCCCCCGGTGCCAACACCGTCTCGTTGAAGGTGTTCAACAGCAGCGGTGGTGGAGCCAGCTACACCACGATCATCGATGCCATCAACCATGCGGTGAAGGTGATCAACGACAACAAGCTCGACAAGAGCAAGGCGGTGATCAACATGAGCCTGGGCGGGGGCTTCAGCTCCTCGCTGGACACGGCTGTGAAGAATGCCGCAGGCCAGGGCATTCTCTTCGCCATCGCGGCAGGCAACAGTGGCCAGGATGCCGACGGCTATTCGCCGGCGGCGGCCGGTGATCATCCCAATGTGTTCACCATCTCCGCCGTCGACAGCAACTACAGGATGGCGTCCTGGTCGAACTGGGACCGCCTGGACAGTCTAGACAGCGTTGACGATGTGGATTTCGCCGCGCCTGGCGTGAGCGTGCTCTCCTATTACCAGAACGGCCAGCTCGCCTATCTCAGCGGCACCTCCATGGCCGCGCCCCACATCGCCGGCCTGCTGCTCACCGGGGGCGTGAAGGCAGGCGACCTCGTCACCCCCCATTACTCGGGCACGGCCGACCCCTTTGCCTGGGGTGTGACGCCCAGCAGCTCCGAGCCGGAGCAGGAGCCCCCCGGCCCCGACCCCGAACCGAGCACCGATCAGATCCTCTGGGGCACCACCGGCAACGACACCATCACCGGCGGCAGCGGCAACGACCGCCTCAGCGGTGTGCTGGCCAGCGGCACCACAGCTTCCGCCATGGGCGCCGGCCAGATCGACGTGATCACCGGCAATGCTGGTGCCGACGTGTTCGTGCTGGGCGACGGCCGCGGCGTGTTCTACGACGACCGCAACAGCGGCAATCTGGGCACAGCCGACTATGCACTGATCAGGGATTTCACAGTCGGAAGCGACAGATTGCAATTGCGCAGCAACTCTTATCTGACCTCCACATCGAATGGAAACCTCTCCCTCTACTGGGATCGCAACGGCAACGGCAGGCTTGACACCGGTGGGCGCAACCGCGACGAGCTGATTGCCGTGCTGGAGGGCGTCTCGGGCATCAGCACCAGCGACGTTGTCTTCGTCTGAGTCACGATCCCGTCTGGTCCAGGTCAAGGCACCTGGACCAGACGGGCGGGACAACGTCCTGAGCCTCAGTCGAACACCGCCGTGCGGCCGCGGTAGACCATCACCTGCCGGCGCAGGTGCAGGCGCAGGGCCCGGGCCAGGGCCAGGCGCTCGGTGTCGCGGCCCTTGCGGATCAGATCGTCCACCTCGTCGCGGTGGCTCACGTGCACGGTGGCCTGCTCGATGATCGGCCCGGCGTCGAGCTCCTCGGTCACGTAGTGGGCGGTGGCGCCGATCAGCTTCACGCCCCGCTCCCAGGCCCGGTGGTAGGGCTGGGCCCCCTGGAAGGCCGGCAGGAAGGAGTGGTGGATGTTGATCACGCCATGGCCCGAGGCCCCCGATCCACCGGGGCGGCCTGCGGCATCGAAGCGCGCCAGGAAGTCGCCGCTGAGCACCTGCATGTACTTGGCGAGCACCACCAGCTCGATGCCGTGGTCGGCCAGCAGGCGCAGTTGCTCGGTCTCCACCTCCGCCTTGGTGGCGGCGCTCACGGGCAGATGCACGAAGGTGGCCCCGAAGCTCTCCGCCGTGGCCTGCAGGTGCGGGTGGTTGGACACCACCAGCGGCACCGTCATCGGCAGCTCTCCGGCCCGGGTGCGCCAGAGCAGATCCACCAGGCAGTGCTCCTGGCGGCTCACGAAGATGGCCACCCGCGGCACTTCGTCGGAGAAGTGCACCTGGCCCTCGCCGCCGAGGCGCTCGGCCAGGGCCCCCACGGCCGGCGCGATCGCCGCCCGCGGCAGGCCGAAGCCCTCCAGCTGCCATTCGATGCGGCTGAGGAACAGCCCGGCGCCGGCGTCGGTGTGGTGGTCGGCGTGCCGGATGTTGCCGCCGTTGGCCGCCACCCAGCCGGACAGCTCGCTCACCAGCGCCGGCCGGTCCGGACAGATCACCTGGAGGATGGCGGTGGCAGGCGGCATCGGGACGGCAGCCGGGCGGAGATTCAGAGCATGTGCATGCGTAGCACCTCACGATTGGCGCGCCGCACCCGCGCCCGGATCGTGGTGAGGCCGAGACGCTCATGGGCCGCCACCCGGTGGCAGCCGTTGAACCCCCAGAGGTGGCCATCCACCTCCAGCACGTCGATGGGCTCCTTCTGGCCCTCGGCGGCGATCGCCTCCATCAGCCAGGCCACCTTGGCCTCATCGAGGCTGCGCTCCAGGGGGCGGCGGATCGCGGCCAGGGGCAGCACAGCTTCGCGCATCGCTCTAACTCATACTCAGTCCGTTTTAGTGCAGGGGTGCTGACTGTGTCCGGCCAGGTTGCAAGCGGCGACAACAGCGCCGCTCACGCGGGACGACACGGATACAGTCAGGCCCAGCCACAGCTGATGCTGTGCGCCGATGCTCCCTGCGATGGATCCCCTGATGGCCCCCGTGATGGCTCCCGGTGCGCCGGCACCCGCGCCCTTCGCGACCCTGCTGCAGTCCCTGCGCCGGCTGCTGATGGTCGCCCTGGCGGCGGTGCTGTGCGTCAACCTGGCCGCCTGCAGCGGCGCCCAGGCCCAGCCGCCCACCCTGAGCACCGAGGACATCGCCAGCATCGAGCGCCAGGCCGAGGGCTTCCTGGCGGCCCGCGACCGCCTGCCCGAGCTCGCCGACCTGGTGAACCGGCGCGACTGGACCTTCACCCGCAACCTGATCCACGGCCCGATGCAGGAAGTGGGCCGTCAGATGCTCTACATCAACCAGCGCCTGCTGCCCGACGACCAGCCCGAGGCCGAGCGGCTGGCGGCCCAGCTCAAGCGCTCCCTCGCCCAGCTCGATGAGGCCGCCCGTCTGCAGGATGCCGAAGCCCTGCGCAAGACCTACATCGCCGTGGCCAGCGGCTTCGGCAAGTACGCCCAGATCCTGCCGGCCCAGGTGAAGGAAGACCTCAAGCAGATCTGAGCGATCTGACGGCCGGCCCTGCCAACGACCGCCCCCCGCCCCGGCAGGTGCTGGTGGTTGGGGGGGGCATCATCGGCCTGTCGATCGCCTGGCTGCTGCAGCGCCGCGGCCACCGGGTGGTGCTGGTGGATCCGTCCCTCGACGGGCCGCCCGCCCCCGGGGCCGGCAGCCAGGCGGCCCTGGGCGTGCTCATGGCCCAGGTGTTCCACCGCTCCAGCGGCCGGGTCTGGCGCCTGCGCCAGCGCAGCCACAGCCTCTGGCAGCAGTGGATCGCCGGCCTGGAGGCGGAGGGCCACAGGCTGCCCCGCCGCCGGGGCCTGCTGCTGCTGGCCGCGGACGCGGCCGAACAGGTCCGGCAGCAGCGGCTGGCCGCCGGGCGGGCGCCCCTGGGGTTGCCGCTGAGTCTCCGGTCCAGCGAGCAGCTCAGAGCGCTTCGGCCTGAGCTGCCCGCCGCTGCCCTCGGAGGCCTGCATTCGGCGGCCGATGGCCAGCTGGATCCCCCGAGCGTGATGGCCGCCCTGCTGGCCAGCGCCCGGGCCGGCGGCCTGAGGACCCTGGCCCTGGAGGCCACGGGAATCGAGCGTCGCGGCGGCGGCTGGCGGCTGCGCTGCGGCGACGGCACCAGCCTGGACGCCCCCTGGCTGGTGCTGTGCGCCGGGGTGGCCACGCCTGGTCTGCTGGCGGGCGCGGGTCATGACCTGCCGATGGAGCCGGTGCGCGGTCAGGCGCTGGAGCTGGAGCTCGACGACGGGCCCGGCTGGAGCGAACCCGGCAGCGGCTGGCCGGGGGTGGTGGTGTGGCGCGGCCTCAACCTGGTGCCGCGGCCCGACCTGCCGGGCGGCCGGCGCTGCTGGCTGGGCGCGACCCTGGAGCCGGGCGGCGACGCTGATCCACGGGCCCTGGAGGACCTGCGCGGCTGGGCGGGAGCAGAGCTGCCCTGGCTGCAGCGGGCCACGGTGGTGCACCACTGGCAGGGCGAGCGCTGCCGGCCCGTCCGGCAGCCGGCGCCGGTGCTGGAATCCCCGGAGCCGGGACTGCTGGTGGCCAGCGGCCACTACCGCAACGGCGTGCTGCTCGCGCCCGCCACGGCCGAATGGGTGGCCGAGCGGATCGAAGGGGCCCCTGCCTGATCCACCGGCTCGAGGCGCACCATGGAGGCGCCCATGAAAAAGCCCCCCTTGCGGGGGGCTGGCTCGCTCAGCGGCAGCGGGTCAGCGGCGGCCGGTGAGCGGGGGCGCGCTCACTTGCTCTCGGTGAACTCGGCGTCGATGACGTCATCGCTGCCGGCGGTGCTGCCGGCCTCCCCGCCGGCACCGTTGCCGCCCGGAGCACCACCGGCGGCGGCCTCCGCCCCGGCGGCCTGCTGGTACACCGCGGCACCGGCGGCGTAGAGGGCCTGCTGGAGGGTTTCCAGCTCGCCCTTGATGGTGTCGAAGTCCTCCTTCTCCAGGGCCTCCTTGAGCTTGGCGCTGGAGGCCTCCACCTTGGCCTTGTCCTCGGCGCCCACCTTGTCGCCGAGCTCGCCGAGCTGCTTCTCGGCCTGGTAGATGAGGGTTTCGGCCTGGTTCTTGAGGTCGACGCGCTCGCGCTTCTCCTTGTCGGCGGCGGCATTGGCCTCCGCGTCCTTGACCATCTTCTCCACCTCGTTCTCGCTCAGGGTGGAGGCGCCGGTGATCGAGATGCTCTGCTCCTTGCCGCTGCCCTTGTCCTTGGCGGTCACGCTGAGGATGCCGTTGGCGTCGATGTCGAAGGTCACCTCGATCTGGGGCACGCCGCGGGGCGCCGGCGGAATGCCGTCGAGGCGGAAGGTGCCGAGCGACTTGTTGTCGCTGGCCATCTCGCGTTCGCCCTGGAGCACGTGGATCTCCACGTTGGTCTGCCCATCCACCGCGGTGGAGTACACCTCGGTCTTCTTGGTGGGGATGGTGGTGTTGCGGGTGATCATCTTGGTCATCACGCCGCCCAGGGTCTCCACGCCGAGCGACAGCGGCGTGACGTCCAGCAGCAGGATGTCCTTCACCTCACCGGCGAGCACACCGCCCTGGATGGCGGCACCCACGGCCACCACCTCGTCGGGGTTGACGGTCTGGTTGGGGTCCTTGCCGGTGATGCGCTTCACCAGCTCCAGCACCGCCGGAATGCGGGTGGAACCACCCACCATCACGATCTCGTCGAGCTCGGCGGAGGAGAGCTTGGCGTCCTTGAGGGCCTGCTCCACCGGCACGCGGCAGCGGTCGATCAGCTTGCTGGCCAGCTCCTCGAACCTGGCGCGGGTGAGGGTGAGATCGAGGTGCTTGGGGCCCTCGGGGGTGGCCGTGATGAACGGCAGGTTGATCTCGCTCTGGGTGGCGCTGGAGAGCTCGATCTTGGCCTTCTCGGCGGCCTCGGTGAGGCGCTGCAGGGCCTGCTTGTCCTGGCGCAGATCGATGCCCTCGTTGGCCTTGAAGGTGTCGGCCAGGTGGTCGACGATCACCTTGTCGAAATCGTCGCCGCCCAGGTGGGTGTCGCCGGAGGTGGAGAGCACCTCGAACACGCCGTCGCCCACCTCCAGCACCGACACGTCGAAGGTGCCGCCGCCGAGGTCGAACACCAGGATGCGCTCGTTGCTCTTCTTGTCGAGGCCGTAGGCCAGCGCCGCGGCGGTGGGCTCGTTGATGATGCGCAGCACCTCGAGGCCGGCGATCTTGCCGGCGTCCTTGGTGGCCTGGCGCTGGGAGTCGTTGAAGTAGGCGGGCACGGTGATCACCGCCTGGGTGACGGTCTCACCGAGATACTTGCCGGCGTCCTCGGCCAGCTTGCGCAGCACCTGGGCGCTCACCTCCTCCGGGGCGAACTGCTTGTTGAGCACCGGGCACTTCACCTTCACGTTGGCGCCGGACTTCTCCACCGCATAGCTCACCTCCTTGGATTCCTCGTTCACCTCATCGACGCGGCGGCCGATGAAGCGCTTGACGGAATAGAAGGTGTTCTCGGGGTTCATGACCGCCTGGCGCTTGGCGATCTGGCCCACCAGCTGGTCCTGGTTCTTGGTGTAGGCCACCACCGAGGGGGTCGTGCGGAACCCTTCGGCGTTGGCGATCACCGTGGGCTTGCCGCCCTCCATCACGGCCACACAGCTGTTCGTGGTGCCGAGATCGATGCCAACAACCTTGCCCATGGGGTCCCACCTCCTCGTGGTGACTGATTCGATGGGTGCATCCTCAGCAGCGGAGCCCTTGCGGGGCGAGGGGTGGTTCCCGAACAGCTCCCGAACCGAGGCCTACGGTTCGGCCACATCGCCACCGCCGCCGCCATGGCCCAGCCGATCACCGCCGCCACCGCCCTGGTGGGGGTGCTGGGCGATCCGGTGCGCCACTCCCTCTCCCCGGTGATGCACAACGCCGCCCTCGCCGCCCTGGGGCTCGACTGGGTCTATCTGGCCCTGCCGGCCCCCGCCGACCGGCTGGCGGCGGCGGTGGAGGGGCTGGCGGCGCTGGGCTGCCGCGGCCTCAACGTGACCATTCCCCACAAGCAGGCCGTGGCGGCGCTGTGCCGGGAGCTCAGTCCCCTGGCCGAGCGGCTGGGCGCCGTGAACACCCTCGTGCCCCTGGCCGGCGGCGGCTGGCGCGGCACCAACACCGACGTGGAGGGCTTCCTGGCGCCCCTGCGGACCGGCGGCGGGACGGCGACCTGGAGCGGCCGTCAGGCGGTGGTGCTGGGCTGCGGCGGCAGCGCCCGGGCCGTGGTGGCGGCCCTGGTGGAGCTGGGGATGGACGCCATCACCGTCAGCGGGCGGCGGGCGGAAGCCGTGGCGGGGTTCGTGGCCAGCTGCCGTGCCTGGGCCCCCCAGCTGCGGGGCCTGGACTGGCAGGAGCTGGATGGGGCCCTGGGCCAGGCCGCCCTGCTGGTGAACACCACCCCGGTGGGCATGGCCGCCAGCTCCGATCCCGGCGCCGCTGAGCGCTGCCCCCTGAGCGCCACCCAGCTCGATGCCCTGCCCTCCGGCGCCACTGTGTACGACCTGATCTACACACCACGCCCCACGGCGCTGCTGCGGGCGGCGGCCGCGCGGGGCTGCCCGGTGCTCGACGGGCTGGAGATGCTCGTGCAGCAGGGGGCGGCCTCCCTGCGCCTGTGGAGCGGCCGGCCGGACGTGCCGGTGGAGGCGATGCGCGCCGCGGCCGCCGCGGCCCTCGGGAGCTGAACGCCGGGCCATGCCGGCCCCGGTCCCTAGCCTGAGCGGCAATGATCCCGGCAGCAATGCAAGGCCCCCCGATCTGGCAGCGCCTGCTGGCCGCCCTCGCCTACGTGCTGCCCTGGAGCGATGCCCTGGGCTTCGGCCGCAGCCTGTTCGGCCTGTTTCCGCCGCTGCAGTGGCTGAGCCTGCCGGCCCTGCCCCTGCTGCTGCTGCAGCAGGCGGTGCCCTTCGGCGGCTTCGTGATCTTCCTGGTGCTGTTCCTGGCGGTGGTGCGCAACGGCCGGGTGCCCTACCTGATCCGCTTCAACGTGCTGCAGGCGATCCTGATCGACATCCTGCTGATCCTGCTCACCCTGGCCTTCAGCGTGCTGCTGGCGCCCCTGGCCGGCGGCTTCGCAGTCCGCACCCTCAGCAACACGGTGTTTCTCGGGGCCCTGCTGCTGGTGCTGTTCGGGGTGGTGCAGAGCCTGCGGGGCCAGGAGGCGGACATCCCCAGCCTCTCGGAGGCGGTGCGCATGCAGCTCTACTGACCCGGACCGGGTGCAGGCGCGGGCGCTGGGATAGGTTGGTCGATCCGTCGCTGGTGGGCAACGCCCATCGGCCCGTCCCACAGGCGACCATGACGCAGCCCTATTACGAAACGATGTACATCCTTCGCCCCGACATTCCGGAGGAGGAAGTCGAAACCCACGTGAACCGCTACCGCGACCTGGTGGTGGACGCCGGCGGTGACGTGCTGGACTGCCAGATGCGGGGCAAGCGCCGTCTGGCCTACCCGATCGCCAAGCACCGCGAAGGCATCTACGTGCAGCTGAACCACAACGGTGATGGTCAGCAGGTGGCTCCCCTGGAGCGGGCGATGCGCCTCTCGGAGGACGTGATCCGTTACCTCACGGTCAAGCAGGACGGACCGATGCCGCCGCCCCGCTCCATCCCCGCGGCCGTCAGCGCCGGCAGCGAACCCCAGCCCGAGCAGGCCTGAGAAACCGGTTTCCGCCTACCCTCAGGACATGCAGGCGGACCAATCCTCCGGTCAAGGCTCGTCAGGGAGCCGCTCCTCAGGGAACCGATTCCCGGGGAGCGGCTCCCTGAGGAGCGACTCCCCGGGAGCCACTGCGGATGCCGGGACCATGCCCCCGGCTCCCCACTGGCCAGAGGATCGGGGCGCGGGCGCCAGTGGCACCCAGGCCGATGCCGCCGACGCCCTGCTGGCCTCCCACCAGCAGGCCTGGAAGCGGGAGTCCCTGGAAAAGGAACTGGCCGCCTGCCGCGAGGAACTGGCGGCGATGCGCGCTCTCCTGGACGACCTGCCGCGCATCTTCGAGAGCAAGTTCGAGAACCGCCTCAGGCCGCTGCTGGAGCAGAAGGAGCGGCTGCTGCACGGCAACGAGGGCCTGCGTGAACAGCTGCGCCAGCTGCAGCCGGGCGGTCTGCCGATCGCCGGCAGCCTGATGCCGGCCGCCACCCACGACGCGGAGGCGGCGGTCTCCTCACCACCCCGCCAGCGGGGGTGGGCCCGCAACCTGCGGCACGCCTTCGGCGTCGGTCAACCCCCGCGCTGACGGGCAGCCCAGAGGCGCGTGGGCAGACCCCACACGTAGATGAACCCCTCGGCGGCGCGGTGGTCGAACCGGTCACCGGCGTCGTAGGTGGCCATGTCGGGCACGTAGAGGCTGTCGCTGGCGCTGCTGCGGCCCACCACCGTGGCGTTGCCCTTGTGCAGCCTGATCCGCACCGTGCCGTTCACCGTGCGCTGGGTGCGTTCGATGAAGCCGTCGATGGCGTCCTTGAGCGCGCCGAACCACAGGCCCTGATACACCAGATCGGCCCACTGCTGCTCCAGCTGACGCTTGCTGCGCAGCACGTCGGCCGCCAGGGTGAGGCTCTCGAGCTCCTGGTGGGCCCTGATCAGCAGCAGCAGGCCCGGAGTTTCATAGATCTCGCGGCTCTTGATGCCCACCACCCGGTCCTCGATCATGTCGAGCCGGCCGAAGCCGTGGGCACCGGCCAGCTCGTTGGCGCGGCGGATCAGGCTCACCGGATCGAGGCGCACGCCGTCGAGGCTCACGGGATTGCCCTGCTCGAAGCCGATCTCCACCACCTGGGCTTGATCGGGAGCGGCATCCACGCTCACGGTGAGGGCATAGATCTCCTCGGGGGGCTCCACGTCGGGATCCTCCAGGGGTCCGGCCTCGATCGAGCGGCCCAGCAGGTTGAGGTCGATCGAATAGGGCGACTTCCTGCTCACCGGCGAGGGGATGCCGCAGCGCTCGCCGTAGGCGATCGTCTCCTCGCGGCTCATGCCCCACTCCCGCGCCGGGGTGAGCACTTTCAGATCCGGCGCCAGGGCGCCGATGGCAACATCGAAGCGCACCTGGTCGTTGCCCTTGCCGGTGCAGCCGTGGGCCACCGCGTCGGCACCCACCTCCCGGGCGATCTCCACCAGGCGGCGGGCGATCAGCGGCCGGGCCAGGGCGGTGGAGAGGGGGTAGCGGCCCTGATAGAGGGCGTTGGCACGGATCGCCGGGAAGGCGAACTCGCCGATGAAGGGCTCGAGCAGATCCCCCACGATCGACTGGCTGGCACCGGAATCGAGCGCCTTGCGGCGGATCGGCTCGAGCTCATCGCCCTGGCCCAGGTCGGCGGCGAAGGTGATCACCTCCTCCACGCCCCACTCGTTCTTCAGGTAGGGGATGCAGACACTGGTGTCCACCCCGCCGGAGTAGGCCAGCACCGCCTTCTTGGCACGCCCCATCAATCCCGTTCCTGGATTCGGTCGCTCGATTCTCCCCTGTCGCCGGCAGCCGCCTGGGGGTGCAGACGCCAGGTGGCCGCCAGCCAGAGGGCCATCAGCAGGGGCGGGCCCAGCACCAGGCTCCACACCAGGGCGGCGTCGGGGACCAGGGGCCGGGGCCAGCGCCCGCCGGCGGCCGCCAGCACACTGCTCAGGGCCAGGGCCAGGGCCCAGAGGCGCAGCACGGGCCGCACCACTGCGGCGGCGCCGGCAGGGCCCGCGGCGGCGGGCAACGGCTCGGCAGGGGGAGGCGGGGCGGGCGGGGGCGGGGGCCCGGAGGCGGCAGGCGGGGGCATGGGAACCGGGGAGGAGTGGCCGGATGCTGGGGGTCTAGGGTGGAGGGTCGCAGCGGAGATGGCGACTGCGCCGTCCCCCTGGCCCCCAAAGCCTGCCCGCAAGCCTGACGAACGCCGGACCGCATGAGCAAGCTCTCCCCCTCCAGCCTCAGCCGTCTGGAGAGCGTCAACCCCTCCCTCACCCGCTACGACCGGGACGAGCCGGCGCCGGTGCTGCCCCTGCGCGATGAGCCCGACCTGCTGAGCTGGCTGGAGACCAGCGGCCGCCTGGTGGCCGATGAGGAGAGCGCCACCACGGATGTGAGCACCGTGGAGGAGGAGGAACTCTCGGCGCTGATGGGCGAGAAGGAGGACTACAACAAGGACGACGAGCAGCAGGACGAGGACTGGGAAGACTGATCCCGTGCTGACGCAGGGCGAGACTCCGGCCGGTGGCGGGCGGCGGGCGGCGGCGCTGCTGGCAGTGCTGCTGCTGGTCGTCTGTCTGCTGAGCGACTGGCTGGTGGCCAACTCCATGCTCACCCTGCCGCTGCTGGTGGCGGCTGGGGTGAGCGCGGCAGTCACGGCCTGGGGGGTGCCCCGGCTGCGGCGGCTGAAGCTGGGCCAGGTGATCCGCGAGGAAGGCCCTCAGGGCCACCACAGCAAGGCAGGCACGCCCACCATGGGCGGCCTGCTGGCGGTGCCGGTGGGGGTGATCGTGGGCGGCCTGATCAGCCCCGCCGATCCCCGGCTGCTGGCGGTGGCGGCCGTCACCCTGGCCTACATGGCCGTGGGCGCGGTGGATGACTGGCGCAGCCTCACCCGCCGCACCAACACCGGCCTCTCGCCCCGGGGCAAGCTGCTGCTCCAGGCCGGCGCGGCCCTGCTGTTCCTGATCTGGGCGGCCCAGGGTCAGTGGCTGGCGGGAGCCAGCCCCGGCGACGTGGCCCTGCCCCTGGGCTGGGTGCTGCCCCTCGGCCTGCTGATCTGGCCCCTGGGGCTGTTCGTGTTCCTGGCCGAGAGCAACGCCACCAACCTCACCGATGGCCTCGACGGCCTGGCCGCCGGCTGCGGCGCCGTGGTGTTCACCGGCATGGGCCTGCAGCTGATGCTGCGGGGGCACGGGGGCGATCCGGCCCTGGCCGCCTTCTGCACCGCCATGGCCGGCTGCTGGCTGGGCTTCCTGGCCCACAACCGCAATCCGGCCCGCCTGTTCATGGGCGACACCGGCTCGCTGGCGATGGGTGCCGCCCTCAGCGCCGTGGCCCTGCTCTCCAACAGCCTCTGGCCCCTCCTGGTGATGGGCGGGGTGTTCCTGGCCGAATCCCTCTCGGTGATCATCCAGGTGTGGGTGTTCAAGGCCACCAAGGGGCCGGACGGCCAGGGGCGGCGCGTGTTCCGCATGGCCCCGCTCCACCATCACGTCGAACTGGGCGGAGTGGCGGAGGTGCAGGTGGTGAGCCGTTTCTGGATCGCCAGCCTGCTACTGGTACTTCTGGGGCTGGCACTGCTGCCCTGACGGCCCCCGACCTGCACGCCCAACCTGCGCCATGGCCCACTTCACCTGGAGGGAAACCGGCCTCACCTCCGACTGCGCCAGCCTGGAGGCGATGGCGGCACGCTTCGAGGAGGCGGCGGCGCTGATGCGCCGCATGGCTGACGAGGGCTTCCGCCTGGAGCGCCACGGCGATGGGCCGCGCATCACCCACCCGGATCCGGCGGTGTTCGAGTCCTATGGATTCGTGAGCGAGGAACCGCCGGTGCGCCAGCTCACCCTCCTGGGCTCCGATCCGGACAGCAACGCCAGCGGTGGGATCGCCGAGGGGTGAGGAAGCCGGGCGGGGGATGGCTCAGCGGCTGCGCAGATAGCCCACCACCCACACCAGCACGAAGACCAGCGACGACAGCCCCAGGTAGACCAGCACCGAGGTCTGCAGGGTGTTGATGTCCAGCCCGAAGGGCAGCATCTCGGCCGCATCGCCTGCGGTGCTGAACGCCAGCAGCGGAGCGATCACACCTGGATCAGGCACGCCTGGACCGATCAGAGCTGGATCCGGGAGCCCTCGCATCTGGGGTGCGCGCCGATCGGCCCTCTCTAGCAGGGCCGGCGGGGATGCGGGAGGATCGCCGCTGCCGCACCGCCGCGACCGATGGCCACCGCCTTTCCGCGCACCCTGATGCTGCTCGGCAGCGGTGAACTGGGCAAGGAGGTGGCGATCGCGGCCCAGCGGCTGGGCTGCCGGGTGATCGCCGTGGACCGCTACGCCGGTGCGCCGGCGATGCAGGTGGCGGATCTGGCCGAGGTGATCCCGATGACCGACCCGGATGCCCTCAGGGCGGTGGTGCGGCGCCACCGGCCCGATCTGGTGATCCCGGAGATCGAGGCCCTGGCAGTGGATGCCCTGGCCGAGCTGGAGGCCGAGGGCATCACCGTGATCCCCACCGCCCGGGCCACGGCGGTGACCATGAACCGCGACCGCATCCGTGATCTGGCGGCCACCGAGCTGGGGCTGCGCACCGCCCGGTTCGCCTACGCCGGGAGCGCCGAGGAGCTGGCCGCCGCCGCCGCGCCCCTGGGCTGGCCGGTGGTGGTGAAGCCGGTGATGAGCTCCTCGGGCAAGGGCCAGAGCGTGGTGCAGGGGCCGGAGGGAATCGCCGCCGCCTGGGACACGGCGATGGCCGGCGCCCGGGGCGCGGGAGCGCGGGTGATCGTGGAGGAATTCCTGCGCTTCCAGCTGGAGATCACCCTGCTCACGGTGAAGCAGTGGAGCGGCCCCACCCTGTTCTGTCCGCCCATCGGCCACATCCAGGAGCGGGGCGACTACCAGTGCAGCTGGCAGCCGGCCGCCCTCGGCGACGCCCAGCTGGCCCAGGCCCAGGCGATGGCCCGGGCCGTCACCGACAACCTCGGCGGTGCCGGCATCTTCGGCGTGGAGTTCTTCCTCTGCGGGGAGGAGGTGGTGTTCTCCGAGCTCTCACCCCGTCCCCACGACACCGGCCTGGTGACCCTGATGGGCCAGAACCTGAGCGAGTTCGAGCTGCACCTGAGGGCCGTGCTGGGCCTGCCGATTCCACGGATCGAGAGCCTCGGGCCCGCCGCCAGCCGGGTGATCCTGGCCGAGCAAGCCGCCGAACGGGTGGCGTTCGAGGGTGTGGCCGAGGCCCTGGAAGAACCGGAGACCCAGGTGCTGCTGTTCGGCAAACCCGACGCCAGACCCCACCGGCGCATGGGGGTGGCCCTGGCCCGCGGGACCAGCGAGGCCGAGGCCCGCCGCCGGGCCGACGCCGCAGCCGGACAGATTCGCGTAGTGGCCTCCTGAGGCCTGGTGCGGCAGGCCGGGCGCCCTTATCGTGCGCCGACCAGGAGTGTCCATGGGCCAGCAGCCGGCGCCGAAACCGTCATCCAACGCCCAGGAGAAGGGCGTGCGGCTCCGCCCGGCCCGCAGGCGTCGCAGATGGTCCCTGTTGCCCTTCAGCTTCGGGCTGGTTCTCGGCTACGGCCTCACCGGACCCCTGCCGGGTCTTCTCAGCGGCGCGGTGGCGGCCCTGAAGGGAAGCTCCAGCTACCTCGCCGGCACGATCCAGCCCCTGGCGGGAAAGCCGATCCTGGTGATGGGGATCGACAAGGTGGGGGCCAACACCGATGTGATCTTCACCGTGGAGATCAGGGACGGGGCCACCCGCGTCACCCAGGTGCCGCGTGACACCTACGTCGAATCGGAGCACTACGGGGTGCTCAAGGCCAATGCCCTCTATGCCTTCGGCGGCATGGACGGCGCCCGCCGCGAACTCGGCGGCCTGCTGAAGGAGCCGATCGACCGCTACCTGCTGGTGAACCTGCAGGCGGTGGAGCGGGTCGCCGACGCCCTCGGCGGCGTGGAGGTGGACGTGCCCCGGCGCCTCTACTACGTGGACGACGCCCAGGGCCTCTACATCGACCTCTACCCGGGACCCCAGGTGCTCAGGGGCGAGGAGCTGGAGGGTTTCCTGCGGTTCCGCAACGACCCCGAAGGCGATCTGGGCCGCATGGCTCGCCAGCGGCAGGTGCTGGAGCAGGTGTTCCGCAAGCTCAGCGAGCCCACCACGCTCACCCGCCTGCCCGAGCTGCTCAGGATCGCCGGCGAAGACATCCAGACCAACCTCACCCCGCTGGAACTCGGGCAACTGCTCACGGCCATGGCCAGCACCCAGCTCACGGCCAGCCAGCTGCCGGGCCGGCTGTACTGGTACAACGACCTCAGCTTCTGGATGCCTGACGCCAACCCCCAGTACGGCCGCACGCCCGAGCAGATCGCCGCCGAGCAGGCCGGCGGCGAAGGGGCTGAATCCGGGGACTGGTCCGCAGATCGCCTCAGCCCTGAACCCTGGGCTGCCGATGGAGGCAGCGGCGGCAGCAGCAGTCGCAGCACGGAGAGCGGGTCGGTCTACAACTTCTGACGCCCGCGGCAAGGGAACGCCGCCACAAGGGGGTTCAACGCCGCAGGAAGCGGTGGTGATCCAGACCCTCCAGCAGGCCCCAGGCCTGGGGGCGGCGCGAAAAGAACACCCGGCGGTGCCCCCGCAGCCGGTCCAGTGACGGGTCATGATCACCCGGCACCACGCCCAGGATGAGGCCGCGCAGCAGGTCCCCGTCGCCCTGCTGGCTGGCTTCCACCAGCAGCGAAGCGAGCGGCAGCTGCCAGCGCAGGGCCACGTAGCGCAGGGCTTCGGTCTTGGAGGCCGCCAGGGGCAGCACATCCAGGAACCAGTGCTGGAACAGATGGGGACGCGCCATCAGCCCGTGGTGGCGCAGGGTCTGGCGCACCAGCGGCAGGATCCCCTGATCGGGTTCGCTGAGGGCGTAGCTCACCTTGAAGACCCCCTGATCCGCTTCCGGCTGGCGGCGCAGGCGCGGCTCCAGTTCCGCCATGGCGGCCTCCACCCCCTGCCGGTCCCACTGGCGGCCGATGTGCGCCTGCCAGTGCCGGTCGAGCCAGTCCGCGCTGGCACTGCTGTAGTGAATCTCCGTACCCGCCTCGGTGATCCACACGCAGGGCCGCGGCAGATGGAGCTCGGCGTAGCGGAGCCGGGCCGCCGCGAAGCCCCGGCCTGACACCACACCGATCCCCAGCTCCGGATCAGCCGTGAGGCGATGGCGCAGCTCGGCCAGGCTGCCCTCGTCCGGCGAGGCGAGGCTGACGTCGAGATCGAGCACCAGCAGCCGTTCCGGCACCCGGGGGATCTCCGGCTCAACCTCCTCTCCCACCGCCTCCAGAAACCAGTGGGGAGGCCGCTGCCGGGCGGCCGCCCGCGTGGCGGCCAGGGCCTCGCCCAGGTAGCGGGTGGCGTGAGCGTCCCAGCTGAAATAGCGGCTCACCGCCTCGATGCCGTTGTCGCGCCAGCGGCGCCAGCGCCGCGGCTCGGCCAGGGCGTCCTCCACGGCCTTCTGCAGGGCGTCGAGATCGGACACATCCACCAGCAGGCCGTTCTCACAGCGGCCGAGGATGTCGCGGGGGCCGCCGTCGTCGGTGGCCACCACCGGCAGGCCGCTGGCGGCGGCCTCAAGAAGGGTGAGCCCGAAGGGCTCGGTGAGCGCAGGGTTCACGAACACCCCGCCCAGGCGCGCCGCCCAGCGGTAGATCTCGGGAATCTGACTGCGCTGGTGCTGCTTGGGATAGGCGATGTGCCCATAGAGATCGAAGCGGTCCACCAGCTCGAACACCTGCTGGAACACCTCACGCTGCTGCCGGTCGAGCTGTCTGGGGTCGTCCCGGCAGCCGAGCACCAGCACCAGGTTGTGGTGACGCCGCAGATGCTCGGAGCGGCCGAACACCTCCACCAGGGCCGGGATGTTCTTGCGGCGGTCGGCCCGGCAGATGGCCAGCACCGGGGGCTTGGCCGGATCGCGCAGGAAGGGTTCCATCAGGGCCTGCACGGCCGTTTCCCGCTCGCCGTTCTGGGGCGGGAAGAACTGACGGCTGTCCACTCCCGGGGGAATCACCCGGGCGCGCTCAGCGCGGAAGCGGCCATAGCGGGCGTACTGCTGCTCGCCTTCCTGGGGCGTGCTGGTCACCACCAGGGCGGCATGGGCCAGGGCCAGTTCCTCCGCGTCGATGCGCTGGGCCATGGCGTACTGGCCGTCGATCTGCACCGCCTCCAGGCCCGCGGCCAGCAGCCGGCGCCGCTTCTCGCGACCGAGGGAATGGCCGGTGAACACCAGGGAGATCCCCAGCCGGCGCTGCAGCAGGGCACCCACGTAGCCGGCGTCGGCGTAGTGGGCATGGATCCAGTCGGGCCGCCGGGGCTGGGCGAGCAGGCGCTCGGCGAGGGCATCGGCCAGCTCATCGAGATGGGGCCAGAGCAGCTCCTTGCGCACGTAGCGCGGCGGACCGAAGGGGATGCGCAGGATGGTGGCGCCGGGGCCGATCCGCTCCTCCTGTCTGGCGTAGTCGGCGGACACGCGCCGGTCGCGGATCAGCCGAGTGACCACGTCCACCCGTTCCACCTCCGGCCTGCCGGCCAGGGCACGGGCCAGTTCCAGGACGTAGGTGGTCTGGCCACCGGTGTCGGGATCACGCCCCAGCTCCAGGTCACGGGATCGGAACAGTCCGTGCAGATGGAGATGCAGAACGTAGAGGCCTGCCTGGGGGGAGCTGTCCATGGGTGCTGCCGGAGAGGCGGGATTCCGTTCAGGGGATCGGGCTGCGGAGGGAGACGGATCCTTCCTTTGTAGCCGTGATCGCAGCAGCCGTCCTGCCGCCGGCGGCGGCATCACCGAACCGGGCCCAGATCGGGAAACGTGAATCCCCCAGTTGCCAAGGGGATTCCAGCCCCAGGCGACATCGCCCACGCCGACGTCGCCCTGTTCACGGATGCTCACATCAGGGCACCAGTGCCAGGGGGCAGCCCGGGCCCGGGATCAGGGGCCCAGGGTGCCGGAGGCTCGGCCGTCAGCAGGCGCCGAAGAGAGCCCGCTCCAGGGCCCGGAAGCAGCGGTAGGCGTCATCGCAGTCGAGCCCGCTGACGGCGATGGCCACCGTCTGGCGCAGGGGGTTGCAGTTCACGCTCAACGACACCGGCAGATCGCGATGATCCACGTGATACGAGGCGCTGCAGCCGCCATCGCCGTAGTGGGTCTCCGGGTCGCGGCTGAAGCCCTGCTCCCGGCTGAGCTCGGTGATGCCGGCCAGGGAGGCCGCCAGATCAGCCGTGGTGTGCACGGCGGCGGTGTGCACGAAGGGACCAGGCTCCGGGGCGGCGACCGGCTCCAGCACCAGCAGGTCAGCCAGCCGGCGCAGCCGGGAGAGAAGGGGTCCGGCAGCGGGCACACGGGCGGCGGGCTCGGCTGCCGCCCGCGCGGCCGGTGAAGCGGCGGCAGGGGGCCGTGGGGCGGACGGAGACCGCAGGGGACGCGCGGGGGAACCGACGGGCATCGGACGATCCGGAGGAGGGCGGGGCTGGACAGCCGCCTGGGGCCAGGTTAAGCGCGGCCACCAGCGCTGGAGTGCTCACCCTGAGCAGCACACCAGGACTGGGTGATGCTGGTGGCGGTTCAGGCCGCCAGGGAGAGGGGCGGATGCTGCGCCAGCACCTGGGCCAGGTAGCGCCCGGTGTGACTGGTGGGGTGCGCTGCCACCTCCTCCGGCGTGCCGCAGGTCACGATCTGGCCGCCCTTGTCGCCCCCTTCGGGGCCGAGGTCGATGATCCAGTCGGAGCAGCGGATCACATCGAGGTTGTGCTCGATCACCAGGATCGAGTTGCCCTTGTCCACCAGCCGCTGCATCACGTCCATCAGCTTGTGGACGTCGTAGAAGCTCAGGCCGGTGGTGGGCTCGTCGATCAGATAGAGGGTCTTGCCGGTGGCGCGGCGGGAGAGCTCCGTGGCCAGTTTCACCCGCTGGGCCTCACCGCCCGAGAGGGTGGGCGCGGGCTGGCCCAGCCTCACGTAGCCCAGGCCCACGTCCACCAGGGTGCGCAGGCGGTCGGCCGCCTGGGGAATGGCGGAGAACACCTCGGCGGCCTGCTCCACCGTCATCTCCAGCACATCGGCGATGGTGTGGCCCTTGTACTTCACCTGCAGGGTCTCGCGGTTGTAGCGGGCGCCCTTGCAGACGTCGCACTGCACATACACATCGGGCAGGAAGTTCATCTCGATCACGTTCACCCCCTGGCCGCTGCAGGCCTCGCAGCGGCCGCCCTTGACGTTGAAGCTGAACTGGCCCACCTGGTAGCCGCGCGCCTTGGCCTCCACCGTGGCGGCGAACACCTGGCGGATCGGATCGAAGGCGCCGGTGTAGGTGGCCGGGTTGGAGCGGGGCGTGCGGCCGATCGGCGACTGGTCGATCACGATCACCTTGTCGATCGCCTTGATGCCGCGCAGCTCCCCCAGGCCGGTGGGGAAGGGCACCTTCAGGCCCAGCTGGTGCTCCAGAGCGGGGTGCAGCAGCTCGTTCACCAGCGTGCTCTTGCCGCTGCCGCTCACCCCGGTCACGCACACCAGCCGGCCCAGGGGAATCTCCACGTCGAAGCCGGCGAGATTGTTGCGCTGGCAGTTCACCAGGGTGAGCCTGCGCGAACCGCTGCTGCGCCGCTCGGCCGGGGTGGGGATGGTGCGCCGGCCGCTCAGGTAGGCACCGGTGAGGGAGTCGTCCGCGGCAAGCAGGGCCTGCAGATCGCCCTCGGCCACGATGTGGCCGCCGTGCACGCCGGCGCCGGGGCCGATGTCCACGATGTGGTCGGCGGCGCGGATCGTGTCCTCGTCGTGCTCCACCACGATCAGGGTGTTGCCCAGGTCGCGCAGCTTGATCAGGGTGTTGAGCAGGCGGTCGTTGTCGCGCTGGTGCAGGCCGATGCTCGGCTCATCCAGCACGTAGAGCACCCCCGTGAGGCCGGCGCCGATCTGGGTGGCCAGGCGGATGCGCTGGGCTTCGCCGCCGGAGAGCGTCATCGCCGGGCGATCAAGGCTCAGGTAGTCGAGACCGACATCCAGAAGGAAGCGCAGGCGCATGCGGATCTCGCGCAGCACCAGCTCGCCGATCTGGATCTGGCGGGCGCTGAGCAGGGGTTCGGCCCCCTCGCTCTCGCCCACCCCCATCAGCTGTTCGATCCGCCGCAGGCTCTCGCCCACGCTGCTGCTGGTGAGCTCATGGATGCGGTAAGGCCCCACCCGCACCGCCAGGGCCTCGGGCTTGAGTCGCAGCCCGTGGCAGCTGGCGCAGGGCACCAGTTCCAGATACTTCTCCAGCTTCTGGCGCACCGACTCACCGCTGGCGTCGCGCAGCTGGCGCTCCAGGATCGGCAGGATCCCCTCGAAGGGCCGCACGTAGGTCTGCGCCTTGCGATAGCGGCTGTCGGCCTGGATGGCGATCGGTTCGCGGGAGCCGTTGAGCAGCACGTCCTGCTGCTCCGCCGTGAGCTGGTTCCAGGGGGTCTTGATCTCGAAGCCGAAGGCCTCACCCACCGAGTAGAGCAGGGAGAAGTAGTAGGAGTTGTCCTTCTCCGCCCAGGGAGCCACGGCGGCATACACCGGCAGGCTGGGATCGGGAATCACCCGCTCCTCGGTGAACTTGCGCAGGTGGCCGATGCCGTGGCAGTCGGCGCAGGCGCCGTAGGGACTGTTGAACGAAAACAGGCGCGGTGAGAGCTCCTCCATCACCGCCCCATGCACCGGGCAGGCGAAGTTCTCCGAATAGAGCCGCTCCTGCTCCACCCCCTCCGGCAGCTCCGCGTCGGCCTTGGGCACCACCTCCACCAGGGCCAGGCCATCGCCGCGCTTGAGGGCCGTGCGCAGGGAATCGGTGAGCCGCTCCTGGATGCCCTCCCGGGCCACCAGCCGGTCCACCACCACCTCGATGTGGTGGCTGTGGTTCTTGTCGAGCTCGATGTTGTCGGCCAGCTCGCGCACCTCGCCGTTGATGCGCACCCGGGCGAAACCCTCGGCCACCAGGCCGCCGAGCAGCTTCACGTGGGTGCCCTTCTTGCCGCGCACCACCGGCGCCAGCAGCTGGTAGCGGGTGCCCTCGGGCAGCCGGAGGATCTGGTCCACCATCTCGTCGATCGACTGGGGCCGGATCGAGCGGTCGCACTCCGGGCAGTGGGGCTCACCGGCGCGGCCGAACAGCAGACGCAGGTAGTCCTGGATCTCCGTCACCGTGCCCACGGTGGAACGGGGGTTGTGACTGGTGGATTTCTGGTCGATCGAGATCGCCGGCGACAGCCCCTCGATCGCATCCACGTCGGGCTTGTCCACCTGGCCCAGAAACTGGCGCGCGTAGGCCGAGAGGCTCTCGACGTAGCGGCGCTGGCCCTCGGCGAAGATCGTGTCGAAGGCCAGCGAGCTCTTGCCGCTGCCGCTCACGCCGGTGAACACCACCAGGCGGTTGCGCGGGATCGTGAGATCGACGTTCTTGAGGTTGTGCTGGCGGGCGCCCCGCACCCGGATCACGTCCTCCAGGGAGCCGCCGTTGAGGGTGCGCAGCGCCGCCATCTCCTGGGCCTGCGCATCGCCTGAAGTCCGCCGCCCCCGGGCAGGCGCTGAGCTCTTGGCAGGGGGCATGGGGCGGCCTGCGGAACGGGCAAGTCTAGAAGCGGTGGTCGGTGGGAGAGAGCCGAGCCTGGGCGATGACGTCGCCCTGGTTCCGACCTAGGCATGGTGCTGGCGATCGATGCAGCTGACGATGGCTTCGGGGCTGAAGATCCACCCGCTCGGCCGCAGCGACATCCCGCTGGTGACGGCCTGGGCCCGGGCGGAGAACTTCGCGCCGGGGGCGGGCGACGTGGCCATCTACCGGCACACCGACCGCCAGGGACTGTGGGTGGGCCGCCTGGGCCAGGAGCCGGTGGGGTGCATCGCCGGCGTCCGCTACAACGCCGCCTACGGCTTCCTGGGCCTGTTCCTGGTGAAGCCCGAGCACCGCGGCCGCGGCTACGGCCTACAGCTCTGGCGGCATGCCCTCGAGCACCTGGCCGACCTGGCCTGCATCGGCCTCGAGGCGGCGCCGGAGCGGGTGGACGACTACGCGGGCTGGGGGTTCGAGCCGGCCACCACCACCACCCGCTGGCAGCTGATCAGCGATGGCCGTGCCGGCGGCGACACCGCACCAGTGCTGCACGGGCCGGCCCGGCTGCTGCAGGGGGCGGCGGTGCCGGCACCGGCGGTGCAGGCCTACGACGCCCAGCGCGAACCGAGCCCCCGGCCCCATTTCCTGGCCGACTGGCTGACCCATCCAGCCGGAACGGTGCTGGCCCTGGTGGACGGGAGCGGGCAGTGCCGCGGCTTCGGCCGGATCCGTCCCTGTCTGCTGCGGGGCGGTGAGGGCTGGCGCATCGGCCCGCTGCTGGCGGACAGCCCCGGCCTGGCCAGGCAGCTGCTCACAGGGCTGATCCGGCGCCATCCAGGGGTGGTGCTGATCGATGCCCCGGCGGGCAATCCCCACGCCGCGACCCTGCTGGAGGACCTGGGCTTCCGGCCGCTCTCGCGCACCCTGCGCATGTACCGCGGCAGCGCTCCGGCGGTGCCCCTTACCGACGTCTACGGGCTGGCCTGCCTGGAGCTGGGCTGAGCCGGCGCGGCGTCTCTGCCGGGACGGGGGAGGTAGGAACACTCATTCGCCCGCGGCGGTGCCGTGGAACACGGTTTCGCCGGGACGACAGCCGCAGGATCGACGTTCCGGCCCCTCGCCCGATCCCGTCATGACGCGCCGGCAGCCTTCCATCCCGGACGCGACCTCCCCGGACGCGACGTCCGAGCGCTCCAGCCATCCCGCCTACGGCTACCGCAACGCCAGGGACGTGATGGTGGTGCTGCGCTGCAGCGGCCCGGAACAGTTCTTCCTGGAGCGGGTGGTGTTCCCCTTCGAACTGCTCACCTTCCATGCCCCGCCCGACGGCGAGGTCCGCATCCATGGCGCCACCGGCAGCGGCTGGGAACTGCTCGAGGAGGTGTGCCTGGAGGATCTGCAGCTGGAGCCGGTGCCGGTTGCCCGCCACCCCCTGGAGCAGGTGGGCATGCGTCACCTGCTCAACGATCTGCAGCAGCGCTACGCCTGCGATCCCAGCGAGGAGAACCGTGCCCGGCTGGTGCAGCAGGAACAGCTCCTGCGCCGCTGGCTGCCGGGGCAGGCCTGATCAGCGCTCCAGCACGGGCTCGTAGCCGCGGGGCAGCAGGTTCCAGTCGGCGCCGTACACGTGCACCCGCCGGGTGGATCGGCCGCCGGCCTCGAAGGGCTGACCGGCATGGGCCCAGGCCAGAACGCTGCCAGCCAGGTTGCGGGCCGCGAAGCCCTGGTCGATCAACTCCTGGGCGTAGAGACCGCTGCGCAGGCCAATGGTGCAGTAGGGCACGATCAGATGGTCGCGGTAGCGCTCCCGGTCGCGCTCGAAGGCCTGGCGGCTGATTGCCCCGGGCAGCATCGACACCGCCTGCTCATGGGCGTCGCGCACATCCACCAGCAGCCGCTGGCGTCCGGAGCCGGCGGGCCGCCCGGCGCTGAGCCAGTCAGCCACGCTGATGTCCGGCACGGCGGGGAACAGGCGCCGGCGGAAGGCGGCGTAGCGGCGCTCCACCTCAGCGGCCAGCTGCTGATCGGAGGCCTGCCGCGGCAGCCGGGGACCACAGCCCACCACCGCCACCAGGGCCAGGGCGATGGCGGCGGAGCGCAGCAGCGCCTTGGCGGCAGGGAGAAGGCGACGTTCTCCACCGGCCAGACAGGCGTTCGTGGGCCCCGTCACGTGAACAACCGGGGAGGTCATGGCTCGTCAGTCACCAGCTGGTTCCATGCTTATGGCACAAGGCCTGTCGGCCTGCTTGTGGCACGCTTCGCCGATGAGCGCGCATCCTGAGGCCGGACCGTCGGCTCCCGGGCGCTGGGACCAGCGCTACCGCGAGGGCGGCGACGGCTGGGAACTGGGCCAGCCCGCTCCGCCCCTGGCCGCATTCCTGCGCCACGATCCCCGCGCTCCCGAACCTGGAGGCCCGGTGCTGGTGCCCGGCTGCGGCCGCGGCCATGAGGCTGCCCTGCTGGCCGAGCTGGGCTTCTCCGTGCTGGGCCTGGATTTCAGCGGCGAGGCCCTGCGCGAAGCGCGCCGGCTGCACGGCCCCGACCGCCCCGGCCTGCGCTGGCTGCAGGCCGACCTGTTCGACCGGGCGGCACTGGAGGCCGCCGGACTGGGGCCCGGCAGCCTGGCGGGCGTGCTGGAGCACACCTGCTTCTGCGCCATCGATCCTCCGCTGCGCAGCGCCTACAGGGCCACGGTGGTGCACCTGCTGCGGCCGGGTGGCTGGCTGCTGGGTCTGTTCTGGTGCCACGGCCGGGCCAGCGGCCCCCCCTGGGGCAGTGATCCCCGGGAGCTCGCTCAGCTGTGGCGGCAGGCCGGATTGGAGGAGGAACTCTGGGAGCCGGCCCGAGGCTCCATCGCCGGGCGGGGTGACGAATGGCTGGGCCTCTGGCGTCAGCCGGCCTGCTGAAGGGCCTCCTGCAGCTCGGGGATGAACACGGCGTACATGCCGCGCAGGTCGCCGGGCTTGAAATCGAAGGCCCTGTCGTCGGCGTAGCGCTCCTTCACGAAGGCGGGCCGGCTCTCCCTGCTGCCGTGGCAGGCCAGACAGCTGGCCTGCACGTCGATGCGGCGGTAATAGTTCACGCCGGCGCCCTGATCGGCCGTGGCCGGTTCCCACAGCCCGGTGACCTCGGGATGGCGGCTGAACAGATCGATCACGCCGGTTTCCTGGGCACCGGCAGGGGCATGGTCGGGGTTGCGGTATCGGCTGGCCACCTGGCGCACGGTCCAGCCGTTCTCCCGGCCGATGGCCACGGCCCGCTGGCCCACGGGCCTGCACACCTGGCGCATGGTGTCCAGCGTGGGCTCCTCGCTGCTGCCCTCGAGGGTGGAGGCCAGGGAGATGCGCAGGCGGTCGAGCTGCTCCATCTGATCCACCGCGCGGGCCAGGGTGGCGGGATCCACCGGGGCTTCGCCGGCGGCGGCCCTGGCCGGCGCGGGCTGCCAGACCAGCAGCAGCACCCCCAGCAGGCCGCCCAGGAGCAGGGCGGCCAGGCGACGGGAGCGGGACGGGCGGGCGGGGTGGACGCAGGAGAGCGGAGCGGTCATGGCAGGGCCGGGGGGTGGAGCGGGGCGGGGCGCTTCCTCAGGCTGGGGTGGAAACCGGGATGGAAACGATCGGGAAGAAGGGCCC
The DNA here is from genome assembly GCF_024346135.1 of Cyanobium sp. CH-040. Classification (GTDB taxonomy): domain Bacteria; phylum Cyanobacteriota; class Cyanobacteriia; order PCC-6307; family Cyanobiaceae; genus NIES-981. The sequence continues at coordinate 66,002 of NZ_JAGQCJ010000003.1, forward strand.
GGATTCCTCCAGGCCCCGAAAGGCACGGCTGGGCGGGGGTCAAAGTCCCGCTAACCGATCGCCGGAGCACGCAGGGCCATGGGCTCGGACGGCACCGCCGCCAGGTCGAGGGGGAAGTTGTGCACGTTGCGCTCGTGCATCGCCTCGATGCCCAGGCCGGCCCGGTTGAGCACATCGGCCCAGGTGTCCACCACGCGGCCCTGGTTGTCGAGGATCGAGTGGTTGAAGTTGAAGCCGTTGACGTTGAAGGAGAAGCTCACCACCGCCAGGGCGGCGAACCAGATGCCCACCACCGGCCACGCGGCGAGGAAGAAGTGCAGGCTGCGGCTGTTGTTGAAGGAGGCGTACTGGAAGATCAGGCGACCGAAATAGCCGTGGGCGGCCACGATGTTGTAGGTCTCCTCCTCCTGGCCGAACTTGTAGCCGCGGTTCTGGCTCTCGGTTTCGGTGGTCTCCCGCACCAGCGAGCTGGTCACCAGTGAACCGTGCATGGCGGAGAACAGGGCGCCGCCGAACACCCCGGCCACGCCGAGCATGTGAAAGGGGTGCATGAGCACGTTGTGCTCGGCCTGGAGCACGAGCATGAAGTTGAAGGTGCCGGAGATGCCCAGGGGCATGGGGTCGGAGAAGCTGCCCTGGCCGATGGCGTACACCAGCAGCACGGCGGTGGCGGCGGCGACCGGGGCGCTGTAGGCCACGGCGATCCAGGGACGCATGCCGAGGCGGTAGGAGAGCTCCCATTCCCGGCCCATGTAGGCATAGATGCCGATCAGGAAGTGGAAGACGATCAGCTGGTAGGGGCCTCCGTTGTAGAGCCATTCATCGAGGCTGCTGGCCTCCCAGATGGGATAGAAGTGCAGGCCGATGGCGTTGGAGCTGGGCACCACTGCCGCGGTGATGATGTTGTTGCCGTAGAGCAGACTGCCGGTCACCGGTTCGCGGATGCCGTCGATGTCCACCGGCGGTGCGGCGATGAAGGCGATCACGAAGCAGATCGCGGCGGTGAGCAGGGTGGGGATCATCAGCACCCCGAACCAGCCGATGTAGAGGCGGTTTTCGGTGCTGGTGATCCAGTCCTTGAAGGACTCCCAGGGGTGGCTCCGCCTGGGAGCCAGGGACGTGGATGCCATGGGGGATGAGAACGGATGGGGTGAAGGGAGGAGTGGAGCAGGAGTTCGACTCTGCTCACATATAACGGTAGCATTGAACATCAATGGGTCAAGGCGCAGCCAGGATGGTCCCAGCCGCCGGGATGGTCGCGATGGGTCGTTGGTCCCGCTCGGCCTGCCCACGGAGCCGCGCGCCGGCCGCTCCCGCCCTGCTGGCCCTGGCGCTGGCGACGGGGGTGGCGGTGGCGGCAGGGCTGGCACCGGCGCCGGTCCGGGCCGACCCCCGGGCGGCCATCGACGAGCAGACCGCCGCCTGTCTGGAGCAGGCCCTCGGCACGGCTGGGATGCTCGCCTGCCTGGCCGAGGGGGCCCTGGCCTGGGAGCGGGACCTGGAGCGCACGCTGTCGGCGCTGTCGCGCAGGCTGCCGCCAGAGGAGCGGGCGCTCCTGGAGACGTCGCAGCGGCACTGGCAGAGCTGGCGTGAGGCCCAGTTCCGCTGGCTTCAGGCGGCCTACGGGCTCCTGGACGGATCCCTCTACCGGGTGCTCCACGCCAGCGACCGGCTTGAGCTGGTGAGGGCCCGTGCCCGGGCGCTCGCCGACCTGCAGCGCCTGCTGGAGGAGGAGCGCACACAATGACGAGGCGGGCCGGTTTCGGCTGCGGGCTCGCGGGCCCCCCGCTGCCAGATTGAGGGCGGAGTGAACAGCGGTCTGATGCTCTCCCGCGGGAGCCATGTCGTCACCGGTCTGGCCGCAGCGTTCCTGGGCCTGGCGATGCCGATCGGCCTCGGGTTCGCCGCGCCCGGGCTCCTCGGCAGGGTCCAGGCCCAGCAGCAGGCGACGCCCTTGACTGCCCGAGCGGTGCAGTTCCGCGCCAGCGCCCCCCTGCCGGGAACGATCCCGTTCGAGAAGAAGCCCCTGGGCCATGACACCGGCTTCGAGATCGTCTACCTGGTGCAGGGCCGCGACCTCACCGGCGTGAAGGAGGGCTCGCTGCAGCTCACCTCCCTGCGGGGCAGGGATGGCAGCGATCTCAGCCTCACCCGCACGGGCAACTCGCCGGTGCAGCTCGGACCCTTCCCCGAAGCCACCGACGACGGCCTCCATCTGCTCTTCTCGGTGCAGTCCGGAGAGGACCTGTTCGGCCGGGTGGACGAACGCTCCCTGCGCGGATCGGTGGTGGTGTTCACCGGTTCCCGGCGCGAGAGCGGCGAGCTCAGCCTCACACCCGCCAGTCCGCCGCAGGCGCTGGGACCGTTTCAGGTGCAGCCGGCCGCGGGCGCCGCGCCCGCGGCAATGGGCGTGACGGTGACGGGCCCCCTGCCGGCGCTGATCAACGCGCTGCAGATCCGCGACGGCCGCGCCGTGACGGCGGAGCAGACCAGCTGGGACGGCACCCAGAAGACCTTCCATTTCCCGACCGGCGGCGGCGCCTCCCAGCGCATTCGCCTCAACTACTGGACCGATCTGCAGGAGCGCACCGTCACGTTCGGACCCTGAGGGCTGCCCCTCAGTCCGCCGGCAGCACCTGGCGGTAGCCGTTGGCGCTGCACACCCGCAGCGGCGTGGCAAACAGGTCGCTCAGGGGGCCGTCCCGCAGCAGCTCCTCCACCGGCCCGTCACCGACCACCCGGCCCGCGCGCAGCAGCACGGCGCGGCGGATCTCCGGGATGATCGCCTCGATCTGGTGGGTCACCAGCAGCAGGGTGGTGCCCCCCCGCGCCAGCTCCCGCAGCAGACCCAGCAGCTGGTGCCGGGCCCGCAGATCGAGGCCGTTGGTGGGCTCATCGAGCACCAGCACCTCCGGTTGGTGCACCAGGGCCCGGGCCAGCAGCAGCCGGCGGCGCTGACCGTCGGAGAGCTGGCCGAAGGGCCGCCCGGCCAGCTCCGCCAACCCCAGCTGCTCCATCAGCTCCGCCACCCGCGCCGCCATGGCGGCCGTGGGCTGCTGGCTGCGGCCGATGCCCACCGAGCCGAAGAAGCCCGAGAGCACCACATCGGCGGCCCTCACCTGGGGCCGGTAGTGGGCCTGCAGATCCGGCGACACCAGGCCGATGCGGCCGCGCAGCTCCCAGAGGTTCACCGAGGTGCTGCCGAAGATCCGCAGCCACGAGCCCGGCTTCACCACCGGATAGAGCTCGCGGCCGAGCAGCTTCACCAGCGAACTCTTGCCCGAGCCGTTGGGACCCAGGATCACGGTGTGCTCGCCCCGATGCAGGCGCAGGCAGAGGTCGGTGAACACCGGCCGGGGCCCGAGCCAGGCCTCCACGGCCTGCAGCTCGAGGTAGGGAGTGGGGTCGGCGGACGTCGGCATGGCAGGCACCGTAGGGAGGGAGAGGAGCCGCGCCGCTGCGGGAGCCGGGGTCTCACGGCCGCTGGAAACGCCGCAGTTCCCAGGCCTCCAGCCGCTGATCGGCGCCGAAGCGCAGGCTGATCTGGTGGAAGCGGTCGGCCTCGAGGCGGCAACCCACCTGCAGCACGAAGGCACCGGCCGGCAGCTCCTCGGGCACGGAACACACCAGGCCGTCGGCAAAGCCGGCAGTGCCGGCGTGCAGGGCGAAGTCGGCAGCGCGGAAGGCCCCACAGGGCTCCGCCGGCGGGGCTTCGGCGGGCGGGCGGTGGGGCTCGAGCCGCTCCATGCGCCCCGGCCAGCCCTCCTGCTCCGCCAGCAGGGCGCGCCAGTCCCTGACGGCTGGTCGCGCCGGGTCCCCGGGGCTCGTGAGGGTGCAGCGGAAGGCCACCGCCGCCACGGCGTCGAGCCTCCAGCACAGCCCCTCGCCGGTGTCCAGCGGGGCGTAGAGCAGCACCAGCATGGAGCGCGAGCGGCGGTGAAAGAGGTTCACCTCATGGCCGAAGCGCGGCTGGGCCGGATCCACCGCCAGGCTCGACTGGCCGCCGGCCCCGGGGAACTGCCAGCACAGGCCGCCGCGGTTGTAGGTGGCCCGGGAGAGCGGCAGCCGGCGCTGGCCGCCGGGGGCCAGCAGCAGTCCACGGCCATCCCAGAGGCCGTTGTCGTCGTCGCTGAAGCTGATGGCGTAGCAGGTGTCATCGATCGTGCGGCTGGGCCGCTCCAGATCGAGCGGCGCGGCACCGGCCGCACTGTCCTGCGGGCGCAGGTACCAGTGGCTGGTGCCGCACCAGCGGCCCTCGAAATTGCGGCGGTTGAGCGCCCACTGGCGGTCGTGACCCGTCATGGCGGCAATGGGGGTGGACTCCCGGGCTGCTCCAGGCATGATCCCTCCGGAGAACCTGGCGCCAGAGAGGACGAATGGGCACGGAGCTCTACCTGGCGCTGGTTATCCCGCTGGCGCTGCTGCTGCTAGCCACCTGGATGGTGGAGCGCAACCAGGGCCGCTGGCCGGTCTGGCTGGAGCGGCTCAGCCGGCGTCAGGCCCTGGTATGGAACACCGGCATCGGCCTGATCATCCTGCTGTCGCTGCTGCGGTTTCTCCTGGGGCGGTGACCCGCATCGCCGGGGCGCTTCGCTGGACCCCGCTCAGCTGACGGTGTAACCCCGGCCCTCCATGCAGGCGGTCACGGCACGGTTGAAGGCCTGCCGCCGGTAGTGCTGCAACTGCTGCCGCTCAGCCTCGAGAATCTGCTGCTGGCGCTCCAGGTCGCGGGAGGCCTGCTGCTGGTCACGGCGCTGATCCACCTGCCGTCCGGCACCGACGATCGCACCACCGGCGGTGCCGGCCACAGCACCGCGGCCGGTGTTGCCCATGATCGCTCCCGCGGCCGTCCCCACCACGGCACCACGCGCCGTGGAGCGGACCAAGCCGGACGAAGCCTGGTTCCTGGCCCGGGGCTCCGCGGGGATCTGGGTCCGGCTGTCCGGCACCGGAGCGGTGGGATCGAAGCCGGTCTGGTCGATCGCCCACAGGCGGCAGTCCAGGGTGTCCCGCCGCTGCTGCTCGGCGCTCTGACCACCGGCCGGATAGATGAACAGATCCTGGGCAGAGGCGCGCAGCTGCAGACCGGCGCCCAGGACGCCCCCAGCGAAAACCGCCACCCCGACCAGGGCGGCACGGCGGGCGGGGCCCGGGGCCGTCGGGAGCAGGCGCAAGGGCAGCTTCGGCATCACAGGCCGGCTCCAGATCGAGGGGGATGGCCCTGAGCTTGCCAGAGCCCTCAGGCCACCAGCGAGGCGTCGTCGCGATGCGCCGACACCCGTTCCAGAGCCTCCCCGCAGAGCTGCTCACTCACCTGCCAGAGGCGCTGCCGCTGGGAGGGATCGCTGGCGGCGGGTGCCATGGGCGCCTGGGTGGGCCAGCCGCGCATGCCTCCGAACCGATCGGGTGCGTAGTGCCCGCCGGGCTGGGCCTGGGGAGCGGTGGCGGCATGGAGCTGGGGCAGGGCGCCCATGGCCGCGCTCTGGAACAGCGGCGCCATCAGCCGGTAGGCGAGGGGTTCGATCCAGGAGCCGCTGGCGGCCACCGAGGCGGGCTGCAGGTTGGTGCGGGCCACGCCGGGATGGGCCGCCAGGGAGCGCACGCCGGCGTCCTCGGCATCCAGCCGCCGCTGCAGCTCGGCGGCGAACATCACGTTGGCCAGCTTGCTCTGGCCATAGGCCTTCCAGCGGTCGTAGCGGCGCTCACCCTGGAGGTCGTCGTAGTCGATGCGCCCGAAGTACTGGGCACCGGAGGTCACGGTGACCACGCGGGCATCGCTCTGGCCGCGCAGCAGCGGCAGCAGGGCGCGCGTGAGGGCGAAGTGGCCGAGGTGGTTGATGCCGAACTGCAGCTCGAAACCGTCGCGGGTGAGGGCCCGGGGCAGCCCCATCACGCCGGCGTTGTTGATCAGCAGGTCGAGACGGCCATAGCGGTCGGCCAGCTGCCGGGCGGCGCGGACCACCGAGGCCAGGTCGGCCAGATCGAGATCGAGCAGATCGAGCGCTCCCCCGTTGGCGGCGGCGGGCAGCAGCTCCTGGCGTGCCCGCTCGGCTCTGGCGCGGGAGCGGCAGCCGAGGATCACCGTGGCGCCCCGGGCCACCAGGGCCCGGGCGGTCTCCAGACCCAGGCCGCTGCTGGCACCGGTGATCAGGGCCAGGCGGCCCGACTGGTCGGGGATGTCGGCGGCGGTCCAGGGCATGACGACCGAGGCGGGATCCGGATGGACCTCAAATGTAACGGTGTATGAAGGGCCTTGCTTGCGCCGGGTTGATTGCGTTGGAGGGAGCGTCCATGCGCCGGCTGATCCGCAACCTGTGCTGGGGGCTGGCGCTGCTGCTGAGCCCGGCACTGTGCTGGCTGGTGCGCCGGTTGCTGGCAGCGCTGGCACCACGGGTGGTGATTCGCGGGCGGGGCCGGGGCCTGGACGGGCGGAAGCTGGTGGCCCTCACCCTCGATGACGGCCCCAGCGGTGCCGGCAGCCTGGAGCTGCTCGCACTGCTGCGCGGGCTGGACGTGCCGGCCACCCTGTTTCTGATCGGAGGACACCTGAGCCGGGGCGGCGAGGGTTTCGTGGCCCAGGCGCTGGCGGAGGGCCACCAGATCGGCAACCACATGGCCGACGACAGCACCTCGGCACGCCTGCCCCCCGAGGCCTTCCTGGATCAGCTGCGCCGCACCGCCGCTGCCCTCCGCCGGGCGGCCGCTCCCCGGACCCTGACGCTGCGCTGGTTCCGGCCGGGGCGTGGCTGGTTTCACGGCGCCATGCTCAAGACCCTCCACGCCGAGGGCTACCGCCTGGTGCTGGGGTCGGTGTTCCCGTTCGACACCAGCCACCCGCCCCTGTGGTTCCTGCGGCGCTTTCTGCTGGCCAACGTGCACCCGGGGGCGATCCTGGTGCTCCATGACCGGCCCGACACGATCGCAGCCACCCTGGCCACCCTGCGCACGGTGGTGCCGGAGCTGCGCAGGCGCGGTTACCGCTTCGTCACTCTCGACGACCTGATCGATGAACGGATGGATGCCGATCGGTTGGGGCCGGATCAGGTCAGATGCCCTCAGACGGTCTGACGCTCCAGCAGGCTGGCGGCGTAGGTGTGCACCGCGGCCGCGTCGCCGCCGGCCAGCTCCGCCAGTTCCGCCTGGCGGGCCCGGGTGTCCCGCAGGTGGGACACCCGGGTGTGGGTGATGCCGCCCTCCACCGCCTTGCTCACCTTGAAGTGGTGGTCAGCCGCCGCGGCCACCAGGGGCTGGTGGGTGACGCAGAACACCTGGCGCCGGCGGGCCAGGCGCTGCAGCAGCGCCGCCATGGCGCCGCTCACCCGGCCGCTGACGCCGGCATCGATCTCGTCGAAGAGCAGGGTGACATCGGGATCGGCGGCGGCCAGGCAGGTTTTCAAGGCCAGCAGAAAGCGGCTCATCTCGCCGCCGGAGGCCACCTCCGCCAGCGGCGCCAGGGGCTGGCCGGGGTTGGCGGAGAACAGGAAGCGCACGACGTCGGCCCCCTGCTCGCCAGGCTCACAGGGTTCGATGGCCACCGCGAAGCGCACGTGGGCCAGGGCCATGGGCCGCAGCGCCTCCATCAGCTGCTCCTGCAGCGCCGCCGCCGCGGTGGTCCGGGCGGCACTGAGGGCGGCCTGGGCCTGATCACGGCGGCCGCGGGCGCCGGCCTCCTCGCTGGCCAGCTGCTCCAGCTCGGCGGCGGCACCCCCCGGGGCAAGCTGCTCCCGCAGCCGGTCGCGCAGGGCGATCAACTCGGCCAGCTCCAGGCCGTGGCGGCGCTCCAGGGCGCGCAGGTCGGCGATCCGCTGCTGGAGCTGATCGAGGCTCTCGGGATCACTCTCCAGCCCGCCGCCGTAGCGGTCGAACGCACGGGTCAGATCCTGCAGCTCGGCCAGCACGCCGGCGAGCCGCTCTCGCAGGGGCTCCAGCGAGCCATCCAGACCGCTCATCAGCTGCAGCTCCTGGTCACAGGCGGCCAGGTGGTCGAGCACCGACGGGGCGGCCTCGGCCCCCTCCTGCAAGCGGCCCAGCAGGGTCATCACGCCTTCCTGCAGGCGCACGCCGTGGGAGAGCCGGTCCTGCTCCTGCTGCAGGTGCAGCCGCTCCAGCGGATCGTCGAGCGCGGCCGTCTCCAGATCGGCCAGCAGCTGCTCCTGCCGCTGCCGCTCGTGCTCCAGCTCCTGCCAGCGGGCCGTGGCCCGGTCGAGGGCGTCACGGGCCCGGACCCAGGCGCGCCAGGCCTCCACCGCCGGCGCCAGACGGCACTGCACGCTCTCGCCACCGAAGCGGTCGAGCCAGCGGCGCTGCTCGCCCGGGCGGGCCAGCTGATGGGTCTGCCCCTGCATGGTGAGATCGAGCAGCAGGGGACGCAGCTCCTGGATCTGGCCCCGGTTCACGGCCACCCCGTTGAGGCGGTGGCGGCTGCTGAGGCGGCCATCGCCAAGCCGCCACTCGCGGCTGAGCAGCAGTTCGTCGTCGTCGCTCTCCAGTTCCTGCTGCGCCAGCCAGGCCCGCAGCGGTGGGCTGAGGGCGAAACCGGCCTCGATGCGGGCCTGGCTGCAGCCCTGGCGCAGCAGGCGCGCGCCGCCGCCGGCCTGGGCCCCGCCGAGCAGCACGTCGAGGGCATCGAGCAGGATCGACTTGCCGGCACCGGTCTCGCCGGTGAGCACCGTTAGGCCCCCCTGAAAATCGAGCTCCAGCCGCTCGATCAGGGCGATGTTCTCCAGGCGCAGTCCGGTGAGCACGGCCGCCGCGGGATAGAACAGGTGTTCGCAGCGACCGTAGCGGCAGTTTCCGTCGTTTAGAAGGGGGATCTCCAGGGGAGATCAGGCGCGGCCTCCCGCCTGAGCCCACACCCCGCCGCCACCCAGGCCCCGTCCCACTCCCCTGCGACCCCGAACGCCATGGTGAGCAGCCCTCCCGCCTCCACCTCCGACCGCGCCTCCAGCAGCGGCCCCGCCGGGCAGCCGCCGGAGGACCTGGACCGCGTGACCGTGGCCGAGGAGGTCACCGCCCTGGAAGCGGCCGCGGCCGCCATGCGCGCGGCGGTGCAACCGGCGGCAGCCACAGCGGCAGCCACGGAGGCACTCCCCACAACGGCGGCGCCGGCCGCTGGCGAGCTGGCCGACTTCATCGAGGCCTCCGGGCTGCTCCACTACGACCCGGCGGCGATCACCCGCATCTATGCGGGCCACCCGGAACGGCTGCTGCGGCGCCTGTGGCAGACCCTGGTGCCGATCAGCCTCTACCTGCTGGGGGTGGGCTTCGACTGGCTGACCAAACGGCTGCGCAACCCCAGGCTGGCCCGCGCCCGCGCCAGGGAGGCCGCCGACCTCGTGGCCTCCCTGGGGCCGGCCTTCATCAAGGCCGGCCAGGCCCTCTCCACCCGGCCGGACATCGTGCCGCCGGTGCTGCTGGAGGAACTGGCCCAGCTGCAGGATCAGCTGCCGGGTTTCGATCCCGTGCTGGCCATGGCCTGCATCGAGGAGGACCTCGGCGCGCCGGTGGAGGCGGTCTTCACCGAACTGGAACGCGAGCCGATCTCGGCCGCGTCCCTGGGTCAGGTGCACCGCGGCGTGCTGCACAGCGGTGAGCGGGTGGCGGTGAAGGTGCAGCGGCCAGGGCTGCGCGAGCAGATCACCCTCGATCTCTACATCGTGCGCAACCTCGCCGCCTGGCTGAACCGCAACGTGCGCCTGATCCGCAGCGACCTGGTGGCCCTGATCGACGAACTCGGCACCCGGGTGTTCGAGGAGATGGACTACCTCAACGAGGCCGCCAACGCCGAGCGCTTCGCCCGGCTGCATGCCCACAACCCCCGCATCGCCGTGCCCCGCATCCACCGCGAGGCCACCAGCCGGCGGGTGCTGACGATGGAGTGGATCGATGGGGTCAAGCTCACCAACCTGGAGGCGGTGCGGGCCCAGGGCATCGACCCCGACGAGCTGGTGCAGGTGGGCGTGAACTGCAGCCTGGAGCAGCTGCTGGAGCATGGGTTCTTCCACGCCGACCCCCACCCCGGCAACCTCCTGTCCCTGGCGGACGGCCGGCTGGCCTATCTGGATTTCGGGATGATGAGCGAGGTGAGCCGGGAGGCGCGCACCGGTCTGATCCAGGCGGTGGTGCACCTGGTGAACCGCAACTTCGGCAAGCTCAGCAAGGATTTCGTGCAGCTCGGGTTCCTGGCCGAGGACGTGAACCTCGAGCCGATCGTGCCGGCGTTCGAACAGGTGTTCGGCCAGGCGCTGGAGATGGGGGTCAGCCGCATGGACTTCAAGGCCGTCACCGACGACCTGAGCGGCGTGATGTACCGCTTCCCGTTCCAGGTGCCGCCCTACTACGCCCTGATCATCCGCTCCCTGGTGACCCTGGAGGGCATTGCCCTGAGCGTGGATCCCAACTTCAAGATCCTCGGCGCCGCCTATCCCTACTTCGCCCGCCGGCTGATGGAAGACCCCGATCCCAGCCTGCGCCGCAGCCTGAAGGAGATGCTCTTCGACGGCGAGGTGTTCCGCTGGCAGCGGCTCGACAACCTCATCGCCAGCGCCGCCCAGGGATCCCAGCTGGATCTCGACGGCCTGCTCGATCAGGTGCTGGATTTCCTCTTCTCGGCCAACGGCGGCCTGTTGCGCCACCAGCTGGTGGAGGCCGTGATCAGCCGGGTGGATGCCCTGGCCTGGCAGACCACCCTGCGCCTGGGCAAGCGCCTGCCGGAACGGCTGCAGCCCCCCGGGCTGCGCCGGCGCCAGCCCCAGGACGCCGCCGAGGTGCTGATGAGCCTCGAACCGATCCGGCAGCTGGCGGCGATCCTGCGGGCCCTGCCCGGATTCGAACCCCGGCTGCTGGTGAAGCGCCTGCCCCGGCTGCTGGGGGAACGGGAGCTGCGCCGGATGGGCCTGGACGTGGCGCGCGGCCTGGCCGAGCGCGGTGTGGTGCGGCTGCTGCGCGACGTGCTCGTGGATCCCTCCCTGCGCCCCGCTCCGGTGGTGGCCAGCGCCTGAAATCTCCCTAGGGTTGCGCCATGACCTCACTCCGCTGTCGCCAGCGCCTGCTGGCCTGTCTTCTCGGCCTGGGCCTGACCCTCACCGGGCCGGCCGCCCAGGCCGCCGAGAACCTCGTGTTCGTGAGCGGCGCCTTCCGCCGCTCCATCCCCGTGCGCGACCTGGCTCTGCTGGCGGAGACCGGGGAGGCCCGGGGGCTGCTCTCTGATGTGCTGCGCTTCAGCAATCAGAGCCCGGAGGACGTGTCGGCGCTGCTGAACCAGTCGCTCAGCCTGCCGGTGACCCTGGTGAGCCGCCTGCTCAACACCCGCATCGGCGAGGCCCTGCTGGAGCGGATGGCGCAGATCTTCCACCCCCTCAAGGCTCCAGGCGCCGGAGTTCCGGCCCTGCGCTCGGCGATCGTGATGGGGCTGGCGAACGGCAATGGCGAGCTCTCGGCCGTCTCCTTCCTCAAGGCCTATCCCACTCAGGAACTGGAGGTGAACATCCCCAACCTGCTGGCCCTGGTGCAACGGGCGAGTTCGGTGACCGAGCTGGTGCGCTTCTTCTCCGAATCCCCCCTCGACGGCCTGCGCGGGACCACCGGAGCCGAGAACTAGATTCAGGCCAGCCGTCCACCCCTCCTTGCCCCTGCTCCCATCCCTGCGGCGTCTGGGCTTGGGGCCCGGCAACGCCCAGGCCACCATGCAGGACTGGCCCGGACTGATCGAGGCCTACCGCCGCTGGCTGCCGGTGAGCGAGCGCACACCGGTGATCACCCTGCGGGAGGGTGCCACCCCGCTGATTCCGGCACCGGCGATCGCCGAGCGGGTGGGCAATCGGGTGAAGGTGTTCCTCAAGTACGACGGCCTGAACCCCACCGGCTCCTTCAAGGACCGGGGCATGACCATGGCCATCTCCAAGGCCCGGGAGGCGGGCTCGGAGGCGGTGATCTGCGCCAGCACCGGCAACACCTCGGCCGCCGCGGCGGCCTACGCCCGGCGCGGCGGCATGCGCGCCTTCGTGCTCATCCCCGACGGCTACGTGGCCCAGGGGAAGCTGGCCCAGGCCCTGCTCTACGGCGCCGAGGTGATCGCCATCCAGGGCAACTTCGACCGGGCCCTGGCCATCGTGCAGGAGGTGGCCGAGCAGTATCCGGTCACCCTGGTGAACTCGGTGAACCCCTACCGGCTGCAGGGCCAGAAGACCGCGGCCTTCGAGGTGGTCGATGCCCTCGGTGAAGCCCCCGACTGGCTGTGCATCCCCGTGGGCAACGCCGGCAACATCAGCGCCTACTGGATGGGCTTCAACGAGTACCGCGACGCCGGTCACTGCCGCAGCGTGCCGCGCATGATGGGCTTCCAGGCCGCCGGTTCGGCACCGCTGGTGCTGGGCCACACGGTGGAGCAGCCCGACACGATCGCCACCGCCATCCGCATCGGCAACCCCGTCAACCGGGACAAGGCCCTGGCAGTGCGCAGCGAGAGCGGCGGTGACTTCACGGCCGTCACCGACGCCGAGATCATCGAGGCCTACAAGCTGCTCGGCAGCCAGGAGGGGGTGTTCTGCGAGCCGGCCAGCGCCGCCTCGGTGGCCGGCCTGCTCAAGCGCCGGGAGGAGGTGCCGGCGGGGGCCACGGTGGTGTGCGTGCTCACCGGGAACGGCCTCAAGGACCCCGCCACCGCCATCGAGCACAACGAAGCCCGCTTCCACACCGGCCTGGAGGCCGACACCGCCAAGGTCGCCGAAGTGATGGGGTTCTGAACCCACCGGATCGGCGGAACGCTTCACCACCACGCCCCTGGCCCAGCGCCGGGGGCTTTTTCATGGGCCGCCGGGGACGCGTCCGCAGGACCTGCCGGCATGGACCGGTGCACAAAGTGACTGCGGAGAAGGGGACCAAAACAGCAGGCGATCGCGGGGAGAGCGGGGAGCGAGCGGGACCTCGCGGAGGCCCGGACTTTTCCACCGGGGCGGGAAACGGTGGAAAACGGGCCGTTCTCCCCATTTCCTCGCCTCCATTCCGCAGCCCTGACGCCTGGCAGCAGGGCATCCCTGGGGCGATCTGCCCGGTTTTCCCCGATTCCCACAGCCTCTACTGCTGCTGGCTCAATGGTTTGGTTGTTCTCTTCATCTGATCCATAGACGGGTGGCAGGCGGGCGGATCACCGGCGTTGCGGATTCCGCCGCCCTGTGGAAGCGTGGTGGCCCATCCGCGCACCGGTGCCCTTCCGGCCTCACCGCCCCCGCCATGAAGCTGGTCTGCTCCCAGTCGGAACTCAGCGCCAGCCTTCAGCTGGTGAGCCGGGCCGTGGCCGCCCGCCCCACCCACCCGGTGCTGGCCAATGTGCTGCTCACCGCTGACGCCGGCACCGGCCGGCTCAGCCTCACTGGCTTCGACCTCAGCCTCGGCATCCAGACCAGCCTCAGCGCCGAGGTGGAAGCCAGCGGCGCCATCACCCTGCCGGCCCGTCTGTTCGGGGAGATCGTCTCGCGCCTTGCCGCGGACAGCCCCATCGGTCTGCACTGCCCCGAGGGCGGCGAGCAGGTGGAGCTCACCAGCCTCTCCGGCTCCTACCAGATGCGGGGCCTGCCCGCCGAGGACTTCCCCGATCTGCCCCTAGTGCAGACCGGTCAGCCCATCCGCCTTGAGGTCGAGGCCCTGGTCAAGGGACTGCGGGGCACCCTGTTCGCCAGCAGCGGCGACGAGGCCAAGCAGCTGCTCACCGGGGTGCACCTGCGCCTGGAGGACGACGCCCTGGAATGCGCGGCCACCGATGGACACCGGCTGGCGGTGCTGCGTCTGGTGCAGGGAGGGGAGACGCCCCCCGCCGCCGCCGATGGGGAGCCCTTCGCCGTCACCGTGCCCGCGCGCTCCCTGCGGGAACTGGAGCGGCTGCTCTCCGGCCGCCAGTCCAGCGAGCCCCTGAGCCTCTTCTGCGAGCGGGGCCAGGTGGTGTTCCTCTGGGCTGACCAGGTGCTCACCAGCCGCAGTCTCGACGGCACCTATCCCAGCTACCGCCAGCTCATCCCCGAGAGCTTCAGCCGCAGCATCAGCGTCGATCGCCGCGCCCTGGTGGCGGCCCTGGAGCGGGTGGCGGTGCTCGCCGACCAGCACAACAACGTGGTCAAGCTCAGCACCATGGCCGGCAGCGGCCAGCTGCAGGTGCAGGCCGATGCCCAGGACGTGGGCCGGGGTTCGGAGGCCGTGGCCGCCGGGATCGAGGGAGAACCGATCCAGATCGCCTTCAATGTGCGCTACCTGCTCGACGGACTCAAGGTGATGGCCGCCGATCAGGTGGTGCTGCAGTGCAACGCCCCCACCACCCCCGCCGTGCTGCGTCCGCTGGATGAGTCCGACTTCACCTATCTGGTGATGCCGGTTCAGATCCGCGTCTGAACGCCTTGGCCCTTCCCGAGCAGCTGCTGCTCAGCGATCTGCTGAAGCGCCGCGTGCGCGACCAGGAGGGTCTTGAGCGGGGCACCGGCGTGGCGGTGTGGATGCATCCGCCGGTCCATCGGGTGCTGGGCTGGGCCAGCCGCCCCTCGATGTTCGGCACTCGCCGGCTGGTGTGGCGTCTCAACCAGCTCGCGGGCCTGCTGGAGCTGGAGGCCCTCGTGAAGGGCGAGCCGGCCGACACCGATCAGGCCACGCTCGAGCGCCTGCCCACCCTGATCGATGCCGCCCTGCTCGATCGCGACCGCCAGCCGATCGGCACCGTGGCCGATGCCGCCATCGACCTGCGCAGCGGCGCCATCCGCCACTACCTGGTGAGCCGCAGCGATCCGCGCCTGCCCGGCAGCAGCCGCTGGCGGCTCAGCCCCGACCGCATCGTCGATCAGCAGCCGGGGCTGGTGTCCACGGCGCTCTCGGGCCTCGACGATCTGCCCCTGGCCCGCGCCAGCGTGCGCCAGGACCTGCTGCGGCGCTCAAGGCGCTGGCGGGAGCAGGTGCAGCAGGCCGGTGAACGCCTGGAGTCGCGCGTGGAGGGCTGGCTGGAGGAGCCGCCCTGGGACGACTCCGATGGCGTCGAGGAGGAGCCGGTGGACTGGCGGCAGTCGGACGACGCGCCCCCCGGGCCGGAACCCTGGGACGAGGAGGACTGGGACTGGGAAACCGCCGAACCGCCTCCGGACCATCCCCGCAGATCCCGCCGTCCCCGCCAGGATCCACTGCCCCGCGGCGGCTCGTACGACGGTGACGACGACGACGGCGACCCCTGGATCTGAGCGCCTCGCTGCCGGTGGCCGTAACACGCTCCGCCACACTGGATCCAACCGACCCGCAGGCCGTGGTGGCTGCTCCCGACTACTCCGTCGCCGAGGCGCTCAGGAAAGAGAACCTCAGCCAGGCCGACTACGACGAGATCTGCCGCCGCCTGGGCCGCGCCCCCAACCGCGCCGAGCTGGGCATGTTCGGGGTGATGTGGTCGGAGCATTGCTGCTACCGCAACTCGCGGCCGCTGCTGCAGGGCTTCCCCACCACCGGCCCGCGAATCCTGGTGGGCCCCGGGGAGAACGCCGGCGTGGTGGACCTGGGCGAGGGCCAGCGCCTGGCTTTCAAGATCGAGAGCCACAACCACCCCTCGGCGGTGGAGCCGTTCCAGGGGGCAGCCACGGGCGTGGGCGGCATCCTGCGCGACATCTTCACCATGGGCGCCCGGCCGATCGCCCTGCTCAATGCCCTTCGCTTTGGTCCCCTGGAGGACGAGCGCAACGTGGGTCTGATGGAGGGCGTGGTGGCCGGCATCGCCCACTACGGCAACTGCGTGGGCGTGCCCACCGTGGGCGGTGAGGTGGCGTTCGACGCCAGCTACTCCGGCAACCCGCTGGTGAACGCCATGGCCCTGGGGCTGATGGAAACCGAGCAGATCGTCTGCTCCGGCGCCGAGGGCGTGGGCTATCCGGTGGTGTACGTGGGCAGCACCACCGGCCGCGATGGCATGGGCGGCGCCAGCTTTGCCAGCGCTGAGCTCACCGAGGCCTCCCTCGACGACCGCCCCGCTGTGCAGGTGGGCGATCCCTTCCTGGAGAAGGGCCTGATCGAGGCCTGTCTGGAGGCGTTCCAGAGCGGCGATGTGGTGGCCGCTCAGGACATGGGCGCCGCCGGCCTCACCTGCAGCTGCTCGGAGATGGCCGCCAAAGGCGGGCTGGGCATCGAGCTGGATCTCGATCGCGTGCCCGCCCGTGAGGCCGGCATGACCCCCTACGAGTTTCTGCTCAGCGAATCCCAGGAGCGGATGCTGTTCGTGGTCAAGCCCGGCCGCGAGCAGGCGCTGATGGAGCGCTTCACCCGCTGGGGCCTGCAGGCCGCCGTGGTGGGCCGCGTGCTCGAAGACAACATCGTGCGCGTGCTCCAGAA
This sequence comes from Cyanobium sp. CH-040, assembly GCF_024346135.1. Taxonomy (GTDB): domain Bacteria; phylum Cyanobacteriota; class Cyanobacteriia; order PCC-6307; family Cyanobiaceae; genus NIES-981. Next base: position 82,343 of record NZ_JAGQCJ010000003.1, read on the forward strand.
GGGTGAGGTCGCCGCTGAGGTGCCCGCCAGCGCCCTGGCCGACGACACGCCGATCAATCACCACGAGTTGCTGAGCGAACCCCCGGCCGAGATCCAGGCCCACTGGCGCTGGAGCGAAGACCAGTTGCCGGCGGCGAGCGCGGCGGGGATCACCCCGGCGGGCGGCACAGCCACCTCATGGAACGACGCCCTGCTGGCCCTGCTTGACGACCCCACCATCGCCTCCAAGCGCTGGGTGTACCGCCAGTACGACCATCAGGTGCAGGCCAACACCGTGGTGCCCCCCGGCGGCGCCGATGCGGCCGTGGTGCGCCTGCGCCCTCAGCAGGGCGAGGGCGCCATGGCCCCGGCCACCCGCGGGGTGGCGGCGGTGGTCGACTGCCCCAACCGCTGGGTGGCCCTCGACCCCGAGCGCGGCGGCATGGCGGCGGTGGCCGAGGCGGCCCGCAACCTCAGCTGCGTGGGTGCCGAGCCCCTGGCCGTCACCGACAACCTCAACTTCCCCTCCCCCGAAACCCCCACCGGCTACTGGCAGCTGGCCCAGGCCTGCCGCGGCCTCTCGGCCGCCTGCTCGGCCCTCGACACCCCGGTCACGGGCGGCAACGTCTCCCTCTACAACGAGACCCGCCTCCCCGACGGCACCATGCAGCCGATCCACCCCACGCCGGTGGTGGGCATGGTGGGCCTGGTGCACGATCTGGCCCAGGTGCGCGGCCAGGCCTGGCGGGAGGCCGGCGATGCCATCTGGCTGCTGGGGGTGCCGCTGAGCGAGACCGCTGATGCACGCGTCACGCTGGCCGGCAGCAGCTACCTCGAGCGCATCCACGGTGCCCTCACCGGCCGGCCCCCGGAGATCGATCTTGTCCTGGAGAAGACGGTGCAGGCCTTTCTGCGCCAGGCCATCGCCGCCGGGCTGGTGGCTTCCGCCCACGACCTCAGCGACGGCGGCCTGGCGGTGGCCCTCGCCGAGGCCTGCATCGCCTCCCCCGCCCAGGCGTCCCTCGGCGCCGATCTCGCCCTGCCAGCGGCGGCCCGGGGGCGGCTCGATCGGCTGCTGTTCGCCGAGGGAGGCGCACGCATCCTGGTGAGCGTGCCGGCGGAGCGGCACCAGGCCTGGCGCGCCGCCCTGGAGTCCAGCGCATCCGCTGGCGCGGCGCCGGTGCCCGCGGAGTGCCTGGGCAGCGTTCTGGAGCAGCCGCGCCTGCGCCTGCGCCAGGGCGACCAGACCCTGATCGATCTGCCGGTGGCCGACCTGCGCCGCAGTTTCGAGCAGGCCATCCCCCGACGCCTCGGCCCGGATCTGCCTCCCACCGCCTGATCCCTGCCCGCGGCGGCAGCTCCCGGCGCAGCAGGTGGGCAGCACCCAGTTGTCGAGGTGCTGATGCAGAATGCAACTTCGGCGTGCATCGTGAGGCCTGTGCTGGTGGTTCCCCCCGAGCGCTCCGTCCAGCCGCCCCAGCACACCGCCCAGCTCGAGCCCTCCCTCACCTCCGAGCGGCCCGACAAGCCGGAGGAGGCCTGCGGCGTCTACGCCGTCATGGCGGACCAGCAGCCCGTGGCCAACCTGGCCTACTTCGGGCTCTACGCCCTGCAGCACCGCGGCCAGGAGTCGGCCGGCATCGCCGTCTTCGGCGAGGACCGGCAGGTGCGCCTGCACAAGGACATGGGCCTGGTGAGCCAGGTGTTCGACCAGGACGTGCTCGAGCGTCTGCCCGGCTTCCTCGCCATCGGCCACAACCGCTATTCCACCACCGGCAGCAGCAAGGTGTGCAACGCCCAGCCGGTGCTGCTCAACACGCGCCTGGGCCCGTTCGCCCTGGCCCACAACGGCAATCTGGTGAACGCGGCCGAACTCCGGCACGACCTGGCGGATCTCGCCAGCGAACTCACCTCCACCACCGACTCCGAGCTGATCGCCTTTGCCGTCCAGCAGGCGGTGGATGGAGGCCTCGACTGGGATGGGGCGATTCGCCAGGCCGCCGGCCGCTGCCGCGGCGCCTTCAGCCTGGTGATCGGCACGCCGGATGGTCTGTTTGCCCTGCGCGACGGTCACGGCATCCGGCCGCTGGTGTTCGGCCACCTGGGCGAGACCCACCAGGCCCAGTGGGTGGTGAGCAGTGAGACCTGCGGGCTCGACATCATCGGCGCCGGCTTCGACGACGACGTCCAGCCCGGTGAGATCATCCATTTCCGCCAGGGCGATCCCACCCCCCTGCGCAGCCGCTGGATCGAGGAGCCGGCCAAGCTGTGCGTCTTCGAGATGATCTACTTCGCCCGCCCCGACAGCCGTTTCTTCGGCGAGTCGCTCTACAGCTACCGGGTGCGGATCGGCGAGGTGCTGGCCCGGGAGACCCCCGTGGACGCCGACATCGTCATCGGTGTGCCCGACTCCGGCATCCCGGCGGCGATCGGCTACTCCCAGGTGAGCGGCATCCCCTTCGGCGACGGGCTGATCAAGAACCGCTACGTGGGCCGCACCTTCATCCAGCCCACCCAGGCGATGCGCGAGGCGGGCATCCGCGTGAAGCTCAACCCCCTGCCCGACGTGCTGGCCGGCAAGCGGGTGGTGGTGATCGACGACTCGATCGTGCGCGGCACCACCAGCCGCAAGCTGGTGGCCGCCCTGCGCGATGCCGGCGCCACCGAGGTGCACATGCGCATCAGTTCGCCGCCCGTCACCCACCCCTGCTTCTACGGCATCGACACCGACACCCAGGACCAGCTGATCGCCGCCCGGCTCACCCTGGAGGAGATCGCCGCCCACCTGGGCGTCGACTCCCTGGCCTATCTCAGCAAGGAGGGCATGGTGGAGGCCGCCCAGGCCCATTCCGGCCACTTCTGCACCGCCTGCTTCGACGGTGCCTATCCGATCGAGATGGACGAATCGGTGCGCTCCAGCAAGCTGATGCTGGAGCCCGCCGGACTGGCCGCCCGCCGCAGGCTGGTGGCCGCCGCCGCGCCCTAGCTGGCCGCTCCCTGTCCGACCCCCTGTTGTCCGACCAGTGGCACCAGGTCCGACAGCTCCTCCTGCTCCGCCAGGCCCAGGCTCACGCCGCTGCCGGTGGCATCCTCGACCTCCAGATCCTGCGGCTGCAAGCGGGCATTGCGGCCGCTGTCGAGCAGCGCCCCCACCAGGGGCGTGTCGCCGCCGCAGAGGTCGATCAACTGATCCTGGCGCTGGCTGAAGCGCAGGCCGATCTGCCCCAGATCCCCGCGCTGGCACAGGCGCAACCCGTCCACCGCCAGTCGCTTGATCCAACCCAGTCGGCTGGCCAGCAGCACCGTGCTCCCGGCGCCCGCCGCGCCCGCCGCGCCCACCACGCTCTCGCCCGGCAGCAGCCGCAGCAGCACCGGTCCCTGGGCGGCCCGGCCCAGCAGCGGCAGGTTGGTGTCGTTCACCGTCAGCCTCAGCAGCCGCCCCGTGCTGCTGCCCACCACCAGCTCCTGGCCATCGCGGCAGAGCACCACCCGCCGCAGGCTCACGCCCTCCTTGAGCCTGAGCACCGAGGCGGCCCGGCCTGAGAGCTCCTGAAAGTCCTCCAGCGGCAGTCGCTTGAAGCGGCCATCGCTGCTCAGCAGGCCGATGCTCGCCCCCGCCGCCGCCTCGCCGCCGGGCAGGGGCAGCAGCTGCACCACCTGCTCGCCGGCCATGCCGTCGGGCAGGAAGCGCTCCAGGCGGCCGGGCTGCTGGCCGGCGAATTCCCAGCGCAGCAGGGCCACCCGGCCGGCATCGGTGAAGGCCAGCAGGGCCGGCTGGCCGCTCACCGGCAGGATCAGCCGCGCGGGGGCGGGATGGTCGCCCCGCTCGACGGGCTCATCGAGGTGCAGGCGCCCCAGCTGCTGGGGGGCCACGATCTTCACCTGGCCATCGGCCTGCACCAGCAGCCGGCTGTCGGCGGCCAGGGCGGCAACGGCCTGCTGGCGCTGCAGGCCGGCACTGGGACGCACGGCCGCCGCCCGCTGCGCAACCAGGGCATCTCCGCCTTCCACCAGCCGGGTGCGGCGTGGCGTGGCGTAGCGCTTCTTCAGGGCCTTGAACTCGGCCACCATGGCGTCCAGCAGGGCACCGCGATCGTCGAGCAGATGGCGCAGGCGGCTGCGCTCCTGGCGAAGATCCTCCGCCTCCTGGCGCAGGCTTTCCTGCTCCAGGCCGGTGAGGCGGCGCAGCGGCATCGCCAGCACGGCATCGGCCTGGCGCTCGCTCAGATCCAGGTGCACCTGCAGACTGGCGCGGGCGCTGGCCGCATCGCGGGCCTCCTGGATCATCTCGATCACGCGGCGCACATCGCCCAGTGCCCTGTTGAGGCCTTCCACCACCTCGAGCCGGTCCTCCGCCTTCCTGAGGGCGTGGCGGGTGCGCCGGATCAGGGTGTGTTCGCGGTAGTCGAGGAACTCCTGCAGCAGCTGGCGCAGGCTCAGCTGCAGCGGCTGCCCGTTCACCAGGGTGAGCAGGATGGCGCCGAAGTTGCTCTGCAGGGCGGTGCGCCGCTGCAGTTCGCCCAGCACCGTTTCCGCCTTGGCGTCGCGCCGCAGCTCCACCACGATGCGCATGCCCTCGCGGTCGGATTCGTCGCGGATGTCGGCGATGCCGCCGATCTTGCCGTCGTTCACCTGCTCGGCCAGCTTCTCGATCCAGCCCGCCTTGCTGAGCTGGTAGGGCAGCTCGGTGATCACCACGGCGCTGCGGCGGTGGCGGCCCTTGCCCGGCTGCACCTCCTCGGTGTGGGCCACGCCCCGCATCGGGATGCTGCCGCGGCCCGTGAGATAGGTGTCGCGCACGCCGCTGCCGGTGAGCACCTCGCCCCCCGTGGGGAAGTCGGGCCCTGGCACCAGCTCCAGCAACTTCTCGTCGGAGAGAGCGGGTTTGCGGATCAGGGCGATCAGGGCATCCACCACCTCGCGCAGGTTGTGGGGCGGGATGCTGGTGGCCATGCCCACGGCGATGCCCGTGCAGCCGTTGAGCAGCAGGAAGGGCAGCTGGGCCGGCAGCACCGTCGGCTCCTGCTGGGAACCGTCGAAGTTGGGGGCGAAATCGACGGTGTCGTCGCCGATCTCATCCAGCAGCGCCTCGTTGGCGATCGGGGCCAGCCGCGTTTCCGTGTAGCGCATGGCCGCCGGCGGGTCGTCGTCGACCGAGCCGAAGTTGCCGTGGCCATCCAGCAGCGGGTGGCGGCTGGCGAAGGTCTGCACCAGGCGCACCAGGGCGTCGTACACCGCCTGATCGCCGTGGGGGTGGTACTTGCCGAGCACGTCGCCCACGACGCGGGCGCACTTGCGGTAGGGCCGGTCCGGGGTGAGCCCCAGCTCGTGCATCGCGAACAGGATGCGCCGCTGCACCGGCTTGAGGCCGTCGCGCACATCCGGCAGGGCCCGCCCCACGATCACGCTCATGGCGTACTCGAGGTAGGAGCGCTGCATCTCCTGGTGCAGGGCGATCGGCTGAACCCGCGGTTGTTCGGGTTGCTCTCCTGGTCGCTCCTCGGCCATCCGGTGCTGCGGTCTGAGGGCGCAATGTGGCGCTCAGCCTACCGATGCCCTCCGGTCCGGACAGGGGCCGTCCCGGCCTGAGCCTGGGTGGATGGGTTCAGAAGCTGGCGTTGGCCTGGGCCCGGTCCACATCGGCGCGCAGCTCGGGAATCTCCAGCAGGCGCCGGGTGGTGCTGCGCAGCCTCGGACCCCACAGCTGCTCCTTCTGATAGCTCTCGAGCACGTAGTTCGGTTCGGAGTCCAGGGCCCGGGCGGCCCGCTCCAGCGCCTCCTGCCGGCCTTGCGGGCCCCGCTCGAACAGGGCTGAGGCCAGGGCCAGATTGGGTTCCGCCGCCTCGGGACGGATCTGCAGCACCCGGCGCCAGCGCTCGATCGCCCGGTCCGCCTTGCCCTGCTCGAACAGCACCAGCGCCTGGTTGTTGATCGCTTCCCAGAAGTCGCGCCGCAGCTCGGCGGCCCGCTCGAAGGCGGTGTAGGCCTCGGTGGGCTGGTCCAGCAGGATGTGGGCGTTGCCCACGTCGAAGAAGGCGCTGGCATTGCGGGGATCGCGCCGCAGGCCCTGGCGCAGCAGTTGCAGGGCTTCAGCGGGCCGACCGTCACGCAGGGCCAGGGATCCCTGGGCGAACCAGATGCCGGCGTTCTCGGGATCGAGTTCCCGGGCGCGATCCAGCGACAGCACCGCCGCGGCGGTCTGCTCGCTGCGCAGCTGGGCCTCGGCCAGCAGCACCCAGCCGCGGGGGTCGGCCGGCAGCATCTGCACGGTGAGCGCCGCCAGTCGCGCCGCATCCTCCGCCTGACCCAGCTGCAGCAGCCGGGCCGCCGCCTGGGCGATGCCCAGCGCCGCACCTTCCAGTTCCTGGCGCTGGGGGACGTACACGTAGGGCACCAGGGCCCGTGCCGGTTGAATGCCGCCAAGGCCCATCCCGAGCGCCAGCAGCGGGAGGATGCGCAGCAGGGTGCGCCGCCAGTGCGACGGCATCGGCAACAGGCAATTCCACTCAGCCTAGGGATCGGCTTGAGGTTGTCCCGCCAGCGCCGCACGGATGTTGCGCCGCCACATCCACGGGCGGATGCGTCGCAGGGCCGAGGCCCGCATCCGGCTGTCCCATTCGGCGTCGCTCCAGCCGAGGGCTTCTCCGGCCTGCAGATTCAGCCACCAGGGCCGTGGCTGCAGATCCGCCTCCAGGCTGCTCTCCAGGGGCTGGTGGTTCCAGGGGCAGGCCTCCTGGCAGAGGTCGCAGCCGGCGACCCAGCCGTGCAGGGCGGCGCCGATGGGTTCGGGCAGCTGCGGATCCCGGTTCTCGATCGTGTGGTAGGCGATGCAGCGGCGGCTGTCCACCACGAAGGGTTCGCGGATGGCGCCGGTGGGGCAGGCGGGGATGCAGCGGCTGCAGCTGCCGCAGAGGGACTGGGCCGGCGCATCCGGCGGCAGTTCCAGGGTGGTGAGCAGATGTCCCAGCAGCAGCCAGGATCCCCGCCGCCGGTGGATCAGGTTGCCGTGCTTGCCGATCCAGCCCAGCCCGGCCTCCTCGGCCCAGGCCTTGTCCATCAGTGGGGCGCTGTCCACGCAGGCGCGCCAGCGCACCCCCTCCACCTCCTGCTCCAGCCAGCGGCCCAGCTGCCGCAGACGCCCCTCGATCACCCGGTGGTAATCGCGGCCCCAGCCGTAACGCGCCACCTTCAGGGCGCCCGGGGCCCTGGCCGCGGCCACGTGATGGTTCAGTCCCACCGCCAGCAGGCTGCGCACCCCGGGCAGCAGGCTCTCCACTGCCCGCCGGCGCGGATCGGCCATCCAGCCCATCCCGGCCTGATGCCCTGCCCGCAGCCAGCGCTCCAGGGCGGCCGTGCGCAGCTGCATCCGTTCACCTCCGGGGACGGCGGCGATCCCCACCGGATCGAAGCCCAGGGCCCGGGCCCGTTCCCGCAGCTGAGCCGCCAGCGCCGTGGCAGAGCCGGCCGTCACCCGTACACTTGCGCAACTTCTCCAGTCTGTAGCGCTTGACTCCGAGTACCGCCTCATCGGGCCGCATCGCCCAGCTCCTGCGTTGGCTGGGTCTCACCCTCGTGGTGCTGATGGGGCTTCAGCTCACCCCGTTGCTGGTGAACTGGAACTGGGATCTGGAACCCTTCCGCCAGGTGTTCCTGGACCGGCTCGTGGGCGAGGGTCCCATGGCCCTGGTGGGTCTGCTGCTGATGCTGGTGGCCCAGCGGCTCGAGGGCCCCTCCTCCCGTACCCCCCTGCGCTGGCTGGCGGGTGTGCTCGCCGCCCTGCTGGCGATCGCGATGGTGGTGGCCGTGCCGCTGTCCCTGAACAGCGAGGCCGCCCTGGCCCAGGAAGCGCAGCAGCAGGAGGCCGCGATCGCCCAGCAGGCGATGCAGCTGGAGATGCAGAAGCAGCAGGTGGAGGATCCGGCCTTCGTGGACCAGCTGATCGCCGAGGCCGAGAAGGAGGGCCGCATTCCTCCCCAGGCCACCGACGCGGAGAAGAAGAAGCGGGCCCGCGAGTTCATCGACAGCCAGATCAGGCCTCAGCTGGAGCAGGCCGAGAAGCAGGTGGCCCAGGCCCGCTTCGCCCGCAATCTGGGGTTGCAGCAGCGCCGTTTCGGCGTCACCGGCCGTGCCGTCGCCCTTGCGGTCGCCTTCGTGCTGGTGGCCGTTGTGGCCCTGGTGTGAGCAGCTGAGTGAGCGGCGTCGGCATCTCTCACCCAGCTGCCCCTCCCTCTGCCCGGCAGGACGGGCGGGCCCCACGCCTGGCTAAGTTGCCTGTCTCAGCAGACGGCCGGAACGCGGGGTTTTGCCTTGGTTCAATCCAGTCCCAGACCTGACCAGCCGCTGGCGGACCGGCTCCAGCAGGACCTCAAGAACGACCTGATCGCCGGTCTGCTGGTGGTCATCCCCCTGGCCACCACCATCTGGCTGGCCACTACGGTCAGCCGCTTCGTGCTGGCGTTCCTCACCACGATTCCCAAGCAGTTCAATCCCTTCAACACCCTCAATCCGCTCCTCCAGGAGCTGATCAATCTGGGTGTGGGTCTGCTGGTGCCGCTGCTGGGGATCCTGCTGATCGGCCTGATGGCCCGCAACATCGTCGGGCGATGGTTGCTCGAATTCGGTGAGGGCACCCTGCTGCGCATTCCCCTGGCCGGGTCGGTCTACAAGACCCTCAAGCAGCTGCTGGAAACCTTCCTGCAGGGCAATGCCAGCCGCTTTCGCCGGGTCGTGCTGGTGGAGTACCCGCGCGAGGGCCTCTATGCCCTCGGTTTCGTCACCGGTCCCCTCGGCACCAGCCTGCAGAGCGGCTTCAGCGAACCGATGCTGAGCGTGTTCATTCCCACCGCACCGAATCCCACCACCGGCTGGTACACGGTGGTGCCGGAGCGTTCCGTGAAGGACCTCGACCTGACGGTGGAGGATGCCTTCCGCACCATCATCTCCGCGGGCATCGTCAGCCCCGACGAGCGCGAAGCCCCCTCCAACCGCAGTTTCTCCAGCCTTCTGGCCCAGCTCCGGGCCCCGCAGATGTCCTGATGCCCAGCCGCAGTCTCTCCCGTGAACTGGCCCTGCTGATGCTGGGTCAGACCAATGACCGCGGCTCCACGGGCGGCGACCGCGGCCCGGCTGCGCCTGAGCCCCCTTTCGAAGACCTGCTCCAGCAGGCGCTGCTCACCCTCACCCAGCACGTGCGCGAAGCCCTGGACAGCTCCGCCGCCGATCTGCAGACCGCCCAGCAGCAGCTGCTCGACAGTGAGCTCCAGGAGCAGGGCGCCGACCAGCTGCCGCGGGTGCGCCAGCACCTCCAGCAGGGCCTGGCGGCCGCTGAGCAGGCGCTCAACCGCCTCTCCGCCAGTCTCGAGCTTCCCCGCCTGCTGCTGCTGGCCGACCAGGAGGAGGTGCGGCGCGGGGCCGTCGAGCGCACCCGGGCGGTGCTGCGCGACCGTGACGGCATCGACCGGCGGCTCGACGCCGTGATGGAGGGCTGGCGCCTGGGCCGGCTGCCCCGCATCGACCGTGACATCCTGCGCCTGGCGGTGGTGGACCTGGACGCGTTCGGCACCCCTGCCGCCGTGGCCTGCAGCGAGGCCGTGGAGCTGGCCAACCGCTACAGCGACGAACAGGGCCGGCGCATGATCAACGGCGTCCTGCGCCGGTTCACCACCGCTGCCGGGAGCCGAGCCTGATGGTCTTCGACTGGTTCAGACGCACCGTCCTCCCCCAGTCCGCTCCCGCCGAGCCGGCTGCAGCGCAGGAACCCGCAACCGCCCCCGAGCCGCCAGCACCGGAGCCGGCACCGGCGCCAGCAGTCGAGTCGCCACCACCCGAGGCGGCTCCTGCAGCGCCCGTGGCCGCTGCCGACAGCGCGGCCAGCCAGCCTTCCGAGGACGCCCTGGCCTGGGCCCGCCAGGCCTACGCCCGGCTCAAGGCCGAGCATCAGGCGCAGCAGCAGGCCGCGCCGCTGCAGCCCGAGCCCCAGCCCGAACCCGAGGCCGAGCCCGAACCGGCACCCCCCACCCCCACCGCCGGCCAGGAGGCTCCGGCGGCCACCCCACCCCCTGCGGCAGGCGCCTCCCTGCTGGAGCAGGCGGCCGCCCGCCGGGCCGAGCGCCAGCAGGCGCTCACCGCCCCGGCGGCCGCTGAACCCGCGCCCCCGGCCGATGCCGCGGTCCAGCCGGTGGACGCCGATGCGGCCGAGCCCCGGCTGGGCGACTTCGACGACGCCTTCACCTGGTCGGCGGAGGTGCTGGCCGCCCAGGGCCGGCGGGTCGATCAGGTGTCCCTGGAGGAGATCGACTGGCTGGGGAGGCTGCGGCAGGGGCTGGAGAAGACCCGCCGCGGTTTCGTCACCCAGCTGCTCGAGCGCCTCGGCGACGATCCCCTCACCCCCGAGCTGCTGGAGGACCTTGAGACGGCTCTGCTGCGGGCGGATGTGGGCGTCATCGCCACCGATCGGGTGCTCGATGCCCTGCGCCAGCGCCTCAACCAGGAGGTGGTGGACCCCGCCGAGGGCGTGCGTTTCCTCAAGGACCAGCTGCGCGCCATTCTCGACGGCCCGATCGAGGCCAGCGGCGTGCCCCTGCTCGCTCCCCGGCGCGACCGCCTCAACGTCTGGCTGATGGTGGGGGTGAACGGCGTGGGCAAGACCACCACCCTGGGCAAGCTCGCCAACCTGGCCGTGCGCAGCGGCTACAGCTGCCTGATCGCCGCCGCCGACACCTTCCGTGCCGCCGCCGTGCAGCAGGTGGAGGTCTGGGGGGAACGCAGCCACGTGCCGGTGATCGCCAACCCCACCGCCAATGCCGACCCGGCGGCGGTCGTCTACGACGCCATCGGTGCCGCCCAGGCCAAGGGCACGGAGCTGGTGCTCGTGGACACGGCCGGCCGCCTGCAGACCAAGCACAACCTGATGGAGGAGCTCGCCAAGGTGCGCCGCATCGTCGACAGGCTGGCCCCCGACGCGGCCGTGGAATCCCTGCTGGTGCTCGATGCCAGCCAGGGCCAGAACGGCCTGCGGCAGGCGATGGCCTTCGCCAGCGCCGCCGGCCTCACCGGGGTGGTGATCACCAAGCTCGACGGCAGCGCCCGCGGCGGGGTCGCCCTGGCGGTGGCCTCCGAGGCGGATCTGCCGATCCGCTTCATCGGCGCCGGCGAGGGCATCCGCGACCTGCGACCCTTCAACAGCTTCGAATTCGTTGAGGCCCTGCTGGCGGGCTGAGGTCAAGCGTGCCCGTCACGGCTATCTTGCGACTCCCCCGCGGCAGCGCGGTGAGCCAGACGCCGCCAGCTGTGCCCCAGGAACCGCCGCTCTCCCCCGGCGCCTCCCTGCGGCAGCTGCTCGACAGCCTCAGCCGCGAGCAGCGCCGCAACCAGGAGCTGCTGGCTTCGCTCGGTTTCGTGCTGCGCAGCTTCACCAACCTCAGCCGGCTGCTGGAGCTGGTGCCGCTGGTGGCGGCGCGACTGGTGGAGGCCGATGGCGCGCTGCTGGTGCCCTTCCGCGAGGACGGTCGCCTCTGGCGCGATCAGGTGCATGCCTCGCCGCTGCAGCGCGCCGCCGAGCTCGTGCGCCGGCTCACCGCTGTGCCCGACAGCGAGCTGCCGGGCGGCGACCGTGACGACGACGGCACCGGTGTGGAGCAGGCCGCCCGGCTGGATCAGCGCGTGTCGCGGCTGCTGGGCCGGGCAGAGGTGTTCGCCACCTCCGTGGTGGCCCGGGGGCGCCAGCGCGGGCGGCTGTATGTGTTCAGCGAGCGGGAGGACTTCTGCTGGAGCGAGGTGCACCGGCGCCACGTGCAGCTGGTGGCCGATCTCACCGCCCTCGCCCTGGAGAACGAGGTGCTGCAGCAGGACATGCGCCGCCACGAGCGCGTGGACCGGCAGCTGAGCATCGGCGCCGAGATCCAGGCCCAGCTGGTGCCGGACCGCTGTCCGGTGATCGAGGGCGTGGACCTGGCGGCACGCTGCCGCCCGGCCTTCGAGGTGGGGGGCGATTACTACGACTTCATCCCCACCCGGCCCCGCCTGCAGGGGCGTCGCCGGGAGCGCGGCCGCTGGGCGGTGGCGGTGGGCGATGTGATGGGCAAGGGGGTGCCCGCGGGGCTGCTGATGACCCTGCTGCGGGGGATGCTGCGGGCCGGTGCCCTCAGCGGCCATGCCCCGGACCGCATCCTCCACGATCTCAACCAGCTGGCCCAGGAGGACCTCTCCCAGTCGCACCGGTTCGTGACGCTCTTCTACGCCGACTTCGATCCGCTCACCCGGCTGCTCCGCTACAGCAACGCCGCCCACAATCCACCCCTGCTCTGGCGGCGGCGCCTCAACCGGGTTCAACGCCTGGATGCCCCTGGGCTGCTGATCGGCCTGCAGAGCGAGACCGATTACGGCATGGAGTCGATCGTCCTCGAACCCGGGGACGTGGTGCTCTTCTACACCGATGGCGTCACCGAGGCCCGGGGATTCAGCGGTGAGCGCTACGAGGAGGACCGGCTGTGCCGCAGCCTCCAGGTGGCCAGCCGCTCCGGCAGCGGGGCCCAGGCCATCCTCGATCAGCTGTTCGCGCGCCTCGATCGCTTCGTGGGGCCGGAGCGGGAGCTGGAGGACGACGCCTCCATGCTGGTGTTCAAGGTGCAGGAGGAGGTGATGCTGCCCTCCCTGCCCCAGGGCGGGCCCGGCGGCCGAGTGGCAAGCTGAGCCCCGGTCCGCTCTGTCGCTGCGCCCCTCCATGGCCGTCGATTCCTCCGCATCCGCCTGGAGCAATCGCTTCGAGCAGGGCCTGCATCCGGCGATCGAGCGCTTCAACGCCTCGATCGGGTTCGACATCGCCCTGCTGCAGGAGGACCTGGACGGCTCGATCGCCCACGCCCGCATGCTGGGCGGCTGTGGCGTGATCAGTGCGGCCGAGGCCGAGCAGCTCATCGATGGCCTGGAGCAGGTGCGCGCCGAGGCGGCCGAGGGCCGCTTCAACCCCGGCCTGGAGGCCGAGGACGTGCACTTCGCCGTGGAGCGGCGGCTGATCGAACTGCTGGGCCCCCTGGGCAAGAAGCTGCACACCGGCCGCTCCCGCAACGACCAGGTGGGCACCGACATCCGCCTGTGGCTGCGGCGCCGGATCGACGTCATCGATGGCGCCCTGCTGCGCTTCCAGCGGGCCCTGCTGGAGCAGGCCGAGCGCCATGCCGACACCCTGATCCCCGGCTACACCCACCTGCAGCGGGCCCAGCCCCTCTGCCTGGCCCACCACCTGCTGGCCTACATCGAGATGGCCGAGCGCGACCGCCAGCGCCTGGCCGATGTGCGCCGACGGGTCAACATCTGCCCCCTGGGGGCGGCGGCCCTGGCCGGCACGCCGGTGCCGATCGATCGCCGCGCCACCGCTGCCGAGCTGGGCTTCGAGGCGATCTACGCCAACAGTCTCGATGCGGTCAGCGACCGCGACTTCGCCGTCGAGTTCATGGCGGCGGGCTCCCTGGTGCTGGCCCACCTCAGCCGCCTCAGTGAGGAGGTGATTCTCTGGGCGAGTGAGGAGTTCGGCTTCGTCGCCCTCAGTGATCGCTGCGCCACCGGCAGCAGCCTGATGCCCCAGAAGAAGAACCCCGATGTGCCCGAACTGGTGCGGGGCAAGAGCGGCCGGGTGTTCGGCCACCTGATGGGCCTGCTGACGATGATCAAGGGCCTGCCGCTGGCCTACAACAAGGACTTTCAGGAAGACAAGGAAGCCCTGTTCGACGGGGTGAGCACGGTGCTGGATTGCCTGGAGGCGATGGCGATCCTGTTCGAGGAGGGGCTGGAGTTCCGGCCCCAGCGGCTGGAGGTGGCGGTGGGCTCCGACTTCGCCAACGCCACCGACGTGGCCGACTACCTGGTGACCCGGGGGGTGCCCTTCCGCGAGGCCTACCAGTTGGTGGGCGGCCTGGTGAAGACCTGCCTCAGCGAGGGAATCCTGCTCCGCCAGCTGCCCCTGGAGCGCTGGCAGCAGCTGCATCCCGCCTTCGAGGCCGACATCTTCGCCGCCATCGAGCCGCGTCAGGTGGTGGCGGCCCGCCGCAGCGAGGGCGGCACCGGCTTCGAGCAGGTGCGGGCGCAGCTGACGGCGGTGCGGCAGCGGCTGGGTCCGGCGGCCGTGAGCCACGCCTGAATCTGCCCCTAGGCTGGGCGATTGATGGGCCTGGGTTCCTTTCCCCCGCCTGACCCCCTGGACGTGAGCATCTTTGTCGGCAATCTGCCCTTCCGCGCTGAGCAGGAGGATGTGGTGGAGCTCTTTTCTCCCTTCGGGGACGTGGTCAACTGTTCGCTGCCCCTTGAGCGGGACACCGGCCGCAAGCGTGGCTTCGCCTTCGTGGAGATGGCCGATCCGGAGATGGAAGCCCGTGCCATCGAGGCGCTTCAGGGTGCTGAGCTGATGGGCCGTCCGCTGCGCATCAACCGGGCCGAACCCCGTGGCAGCGCCCCTCGCCGCTCCCCCGGTGGTTACGGCGGCGGTGGTGGCGGTTACGGCGGTGGCGGTGGCTATGACAGCGTCCCCGGTGGCGGCGGTCATGGTGCCGGTGGCCCCCGCGGCTCGGGCGCCCGGGGTTGGGAAGACCGCAGCTATGGCGGCAGCGCTCCCGAAGCCGGTTTCGAGGCCGGCCGCACCCGCCGCCGCCGCAGCGGCGGTGCCGGCGGTGGCTTCGACGGTGGTTTCCGGGACAGCGAGGGCGGCTACCCCGGCGCCGAGGACTGAGCGTCCTCCAGCTGGCGGGCGGCACCCTCCAGCACCTCGGGCCCGGCCTGGCGTGACCCGGCGGCCGCGGTGAGCTGCTGGCGCCAAGGCCGCGCACCGGGCACGCCCTGCACCAGCTTCACCAGATGGCGGGCGATCGGCCACAGCCGCTCCCCGCGGCTGCACCAGCGCTCGGCATAGGGGATCAGGCCCCGCACCACCGTCGCGGGGGTGGCCGGCTCGCCGCCGCCGGGATCCCTGTGGATGCGCTGATCCACCCCGGCCCAGCGCATGGGGTGGTCGTAGGCCGCCCGTCCCACCATCGCCCCATCCACCTGACGCAGATGGTGGAGGCAGTCCTCCACGGTCTGGAGGCCGCCGTTGATCTCGATCGTCAGCTGCGGCCGGTCGCCCTTCAGGCGGTGCACCCAGTCGTGGCGCAGCGGCGGGATGGTGCGGTTCTGCTTCGGGTCCAGGCCCTGCAGCCAGGCCTTGCGCGCATGCACGCTGAAGCGCTGCGCTCCGGCGGCCGCCACGGCGTCCACGAAGGCCAGGAGCTCGGCGTAGGAGTCGCGGTCGTCGATGCCGATGCGGTGCTTGACGGTCACCGGCAGGCGCGTCGCGCTGGCCATGGCCTCCACGCAGCGGGCCACCTGCTGTGGATCGGCCATCAGGCAGGCGCCGAACCGCCCCTGCTGCACCTTCTCGCTGGGACAGCCCACATTGAGGTTGATCTCGTCGTAGCCCCAGTCCGCCGCCAGCCGGGCGGCTTCGGCCAGCAGCGCTGGATCGTCCCCGCCCAGCTGCAGGGCAAGGGGCTGCTCGCAGGGGTCGAAGCCCAGCAGCCGCTCCAGCCGGCCGCCGGGACGCTCCGCCCCCGGCTCCAGGCGGGCATGGTGGAGGGCCCGGGCCACCACCATCTCCGTGTAGAGCAGGCTGTGGCGGGTGATCTGCCGCATCAGCACCCGGAAGTGCCGATCGGTGCAGTCCATCATCGGCGCCACACTGAAGCGGTAGCTGGTCACCTGCCGGCTGTGGCCGATCGTTTGCTCCATCGCCCCATGCTGCCCAGCCATGGTTCCTGAACGGTTGTCCGTGCTGGTGGCCGGTGGTGGCCCGGCCGGTTTCATGGCCGCCATCAGCGCCGCGGAGGCCGGCGTGGGCGGGGTGCACCTGCTCGAGGCCACGCCGGAACCCCTGCACAAGGTGCGCATCAGCGGCGGCGGCCGCTGCAATGTCACCCACGCCTGCTGGGACCCCCGCGAACTGGTGGCCCACTATCCCCGCGGCAGCCGCGCCCTGCGAGGTCCCTTCTCCCGCTTCGCGGCGGGGGATGCGCTGGCCTGGTTCCACGAGCACGGCCTGGAGCTGGTGGAGGAAGCCGACGGCCGCCTGTTCCCCCGCTCCAACCGCTCCAGCTCGGTGGTGGACACGCTGCGCCGGGCAGCCGCCACGGCCGGGGTGACGCTGCACACGGGTCTGGCCCTGCAGAGCGCGGTCCTGGCTGCGGACGGTTTTGCCCTGCAGCTGCGGGGCCAGCAGCTGAGCGGCCAGTCAGGTGCGGTCAGCGCTCGTCGACTGGTGCTGGCCACCGGCAGCCACCCCAGCGGGCGCCGCGTGGCGGCATCCCTGGGCCACAGCCTGGTGCCGCCGGTGCCGTCGTTGTTCACCCTGGCCCTGGCCGGTGAGCCCCTGCTGGCCCTGGCCGGAGTGGCGATGGATCCGGTGGGCCTCACTCTGGAGCTGCCCGATGGCGGAATCCAGCGCCAGCGGGGGCCGGTGCTGATCACCCATTGGGGCCTGAGCGGTCCGGCCACCCTGCGGCTCACCGCCTTCGCCGCCCGCCAGCTGCATGGGTGCCGTTACCGCGCCCGGCTGCGGGTCGACTGGAGTGGCGGTCGCAGCCAGGCCGATCTCGAGGAACTCTTCCAGCAGGCCCGCAGCGCCCAGCCCCGCCGCCAGCTGGGCAACGCCCGGCCCTGGCCGGACCTCAGCCGCCGTCTCTGGCAGCATCTGGTCGCCGGGGCGGGCGTGGAGCCGGAGCGGCGCTGGGCCGAACTCACGCGGCAGCAGCAGGGCGGGTTGATCGCCGCCCTGCGCGACTCCCGCTACACGGTCAGCGGCCGCGGTCCCTTCGGCGAGGAGTTCGTCACCGCCGGTGGTGTTTCGCTCGGGGAGGTGAACCTGGCGACGATGGAGAGCCGCATCTGCAGCGGCCTGTATCTCGTGGGGGAACTGCTGGATGTGGATGGCATCACCGGAGGCTTCAACTTCCAGCACTGCTGGACCTCCGGCTGGATCGCCGGTCAGGCGATCAGCGAATCTGCCGGAGGACCGACAATCAGCGGATCTGGTCGAAGATCGAGAACATCGGCAGATACATCGCAACCAGGATGACGCCGACGATGCCCCCCACAAAAATGATCATCATGGGTTCAAGCAGCGAGGTCAGGGCCTTGGTGGCATTCTCCACCTCATCTTCGTAGAAGTCGGCCACCTTGGAAAGCATGGTGTCCATTTCACCGGTCTCCTCACGGATGGCGAGCATGCTGAGCGCCAGCTCCGGAAAGGCCTTGGTGCGCCCCAGGGCCACGCTCAGGGGGATGCCCTGCATCACATCATCACGGCTGTTGGCAATGGTGTCGGCAATGATCGAGTTGCCGGTGATCTCCCGCACCACATCGAGCGAGAGCAGGATCGGCACGCCTGCCCGGGTGAGGGAGCTGAAGGTGCGGCAGAACCGGGCCGTGGCCGTCTTCTGGATCAGATCGCCGAACAGAGGCAGCTTCAGCATCAGGGCGTCGATGCGCCGCCTGCCGTAGTGGGTTCGGTAGAACCGTACCAGGATGAAGATCGCCAGCGCGATGCCGGCGGCCACGAAGATCGCGGCACTGGATCGCAGGAGATTGCTGATGTTGACGAAGAACAGGGTGAAGGCCGGCAGTTCCGCACCGAGCTGGGAGTAGAGATCGGCGAAAATGGGAATGATGAACAGCATCATCCCGAAGAACACGGCAATCGCAATCACCAGCACCGCGATCGGGTAGGCCAGGGCCCCCTTCACCTTGTTCTGCAGCTTGGCGTTCTGCTCCAGCAGCTGGCCCAGGCGCCGCAGCGCCTCGTCCAGCACCCCGCCGGCCTCGCCGGCCTCCACCATGGCGATCGTGAGGCGATCGAACACGTGCGGCCAGGCCCGCATCGCCGAGCCGAGGCTGTTGCCCTGGTTCAGTTCAAGGCTCACCGATTCCAGCGCCCGCTTGAACACCGGCAGCTTCTGCTGGGAGGCCATCAGGTCGATGCTGCGGATGATGGGCACACCCGTGCTCACCAGCGCGCCCATCTTGCTGGCGAACACGGCCCGATGCCGGATGCCTGGCCGCCGCTCGAACAGGCTCTGCAGGCCGGAGAAGCGCATCTTGCGCTTGAGTTCTTCCTGGGCCCGCTGGCTGCTGGCGGAGCTGCGCGGCTTGACCTTGATGTCGTTAACCAGGATGCCGCGCTGGCGCAGGCGGCGCTTGGCCTGCAGCAGATCGCCGGCGTCCACGTCGATGGCCTGCGTCTTGCCGCGGCTGTTGGTGTAGCTGGCGGTGAAGGTGGGCATGGTCGGGGAAGGGCGGAGAGCGACGCAGATGGATCAGCCGGGATCAGCCCAGCTGGTTGATCAGCCGCTTGAGTTCCTCCGGTTTGGTGGTCTTGGCGAGGGCCTCGTCCATGGTCACCTGGTTGGCGACCACCAGATCGGCCAGCGCCTTCTCAAGGGTCTGCATCGCCATCTGTCCGCCCGTCTGGATCTGGGAATAGAGCTGGGCGGTCTTGCCCTCGCGGATCAGGTTGGCGATGGCCGGGGTGTTGATCATGATCTCCTGGGCCATCACCCGGCCCAGCTGGCCGGGAGCCGGATTGTGGCGCACGCAGAGGGTCTGGGCGAACACCGCGGCCAGGCTGGTGCTGAGCTGCACGCGGATCTGGGTCTGCTGCCCCGCCGGGAACACGTCCACCATGCGGTCCACCGTCTGGGCGGCGGAGCTGGTGTGCAGGGTGCCGAAGACCAGGTGGCCGGTTTCGGCGGCGGTGATCGCCAGCTGGATCGTCTCCAGGTCGCGCAGTTCCCCCACCAGGATCACGTCGGGATCCTCGCGCAGAGCCGCCCGCAGGGCATTGGCGAAGCTGCGGGTGTCGTCATGCACCTGCCGCTGGTGCACGACGCTTCGCTCCGAGCGGTAGGTGAACTCGATCGGATCCTCGATCGTGATGATGTGCTCGGCGCGGGTCTTGTTGATGTGATCGAGGATGGCCGCCAGGGTGGTGGTCTTGCCCGAGCCGGTGGGACCGGTCACCAGCACCAGCCCCTTGGGCAGCCGGCTGACTTCCTCCACGACCGGCGGCAGACCGAGGGCCTGCATGCTGGGGATCTCACTGCCCAGGGCCCGCAGGCTGGCCGCGTAGGTGCCGCGCTGCCGGAACACGTTCACCCGGAAGCGGGCCACCCCCCGCAGGCCGTAGGAACAGTCCAGCTCCCACTCCTGCTCCAGCTGCTTGCGCTGGGAGTTGTTGAGCATGGAGAAGATCAGCTTGTTGCAGGCGTCGCTGTCGAGCCGCTCGTCCTGGATCGGCCGCAACTGGCCGTTGAAGCGCCCGTAGGGAGGCAGACCGGCGCTGATGTGCAGGTCGCTGCCGCCGTCGGCAACCAGCTGACTCATCAGATCCTCGATCATCACGGCCATGGGAAATCTCCGGAAGGGGTGATCAGAGCTGCGTGCTCGTGAGGCAGTAGGGACATTCAAGCCACTCCTCCCGCAGGCCGGCGCCGCAGCTCCTGCAGGTGAGGGCATGGAGAGCCCGGGCCCGCCGTTCGCTCTCCAGGCTGGAGTCGGTGAGCAGGATCCGTTCCACCTCGGCCAGGGTGGTGCGGCCTTCCCGCACCAGCTGCAGCCCGTAGCCCAGGAGGGTCTTCATGCCCGTTTCCAGCGCCATTCTGCGGATCACGTCCGTGCTCTGACGCTTGGCGATGGCGGCGGAGAGCTCATCGTTGCTGCGCAGGATCTCGAACACACCGACCCGGCCCTTGTACCCCGTGCCGTTGCAGACCGGACAGCACCCCTCCGCGCCCACATGGGTGGTGTTCGCCCGGTAGAAGGTGACGTCGGATTCCTGGCTGGCCATCAGCCCGAAGCGGCTCAGCTCCTCGGGGCTGGGGTGGTAGGCGACGCGGCAGGCCTCGCACACCTTCCGCACAAGCCGCTGGGAGATCACCCCCAGCAGCGAGGCGCTCACCAGGAACGGCTCCACCCCCATCTCGTCCAGCCGGGCGATGGCGCTGGCGGCGTCATTGCAGTGCAGGGTGGTCATGACCAGGTGACCGGTGAGGGCCGCCTCCATGGCCGTCTTGGCGGTCTCCAGGTCGCGGGTCTCGCCCACCAGCAGCACATCCGGGTCCTGGCGCATGAACGCCCGCAGCGCCTTGGCGAAGTCGAGACCCTTCTCCCGGTTCACCTGGGTCTGGGTGATGCCGGGCAGGGTGTATTCGATCGGGTCCTCGACGGTGGTGATGTTGATGCCGGGATCGTTGCGTTCCGCCAGCAGGGCATAGAGGGTGGTCGATTTGCCCGAGCCGGTGGGCCCGGTCACCAGCACCATGCCGTAGGGCTTCGAGCCCAGCTCGCGCAGGGCCTGCCGGGCATGGGAATCGGTGATCAGCTTGTCCAGGCCCAGTTCGGTGGCACCGCTGTCCAGCAGCCGCATCACCACCTTCTCGCCGTTGCGGCTGGGCAGGGTGCTCACCCGGAAGTCCATGCGCCGGCCGCGGAAGCGGCGCCGGATGCGGCCGTCCTGGGGCATGCGCCGCTCGGCGATGTCCAGGTCGGCCATGATCTTGATGCGGGATGTGACCGCCGGGGTGAGGTTCCTGGGCAGATCCTCGAAGCGTTTCTGCAGCACGCCATCCAGCCGGAAGCGCACTTCAAGGGAATGCTCCTGCGGCTCGATGTGGATGTCACTGGCCTCGACCGTGAGTGCTTCCAGCAGCAGCCGGTTCACCAGATTGATGATCGGCGAGGCGTTGGCGTCGGCAGCGGTCTTCTGCAGGCTTTCCTCAAGATCCTCCAGATCGGAGATCTCCTCGAGATCCTCGCCATCGCTGCGCAGACCGAGCTCGTCGGTGAGCGAGTGCAGCGGCACGGTCTCGGCGGGAATGTCGAGGGTGCGGCCCAGGGCCTCCTGGATGTCGGGGGTGAGGGCGAGCCGGAAGCGGGGCAGGTAGCCCTTGCGGCTGAGCTCGGCCGAGAGCGTCTCGCGCTGCTCCTCGCTCCAGTGACTCGGCACCGCCACCGGCAGCTGTCCGGCTTCGGGTTCCCCGGCGGGGCAGGCCCCCAGCTGCAGCCAGCGTTCCAGCTGCAGAACGGTGTTGCTGAGCAGTTCAGGGTGCAGCTGCTCGGCGCTGAGCACCGGTTCACCGCGCAGCAGTTCGATCTCCAGCCGCTGCTGCACGGCGTTGACGGCTTCCGGGACGGGCCGTGTCGGAGTCAGGGTCATGCGGCGAAGGTGCGGGCTTCCCCCGCTTGTGGGGGGCGACCCTGGAGTTCCAACATGTCTAGAACCAAAGCCTGCGCTTGTCAGCCATGAGTGGAGAATCTGGGGTGGGGCCCGAGTCCGGCGCCGGAGCTGATCTGCAGCACCCACTTCCGGAGGATGCATCCGGGGCTTCTGCTGCCCCGGAGCCTTCCCAGCCCGGCCATCCTCCCGAGACGGAAGCCACCCAGGGCCATGCCGGCGCTGCCGGCGGAGAGGCCCAGGCCGGGGGCGACCTCGATCCCGGCCAGCGCGCCGCCCGGCTGGAGGCCGAGCTGGCAGCCCTGAAGGCGGACTACGACAACCTCAACAGTCAGTACATGCGGCTGGCGGCTGATTTCGACAACTTCCGCAAGCGTCAGAGCCGCGACCACGAGGACCTGCGCCTGAAGATCACCTGCAGCACGCTCAGCGAGATCCTGCCCGTGGTGGACAACTTCGAGCGGGCCCGGCAGCAGCTCAATCCCCAGCACGAGGAGGCCCAGAACCTCCACCGCAGCTACCAGGGCCTCTACAAGCAGCTGGTCGAGGTGTTCAAGCAGCTGGGGGTGTCGCCGATGCGGGTGGAGGGCGAACCCTTCGATCCCACCCTGCATGAGGCGGTGCTGCGGGAGGAGAGCCAGGAGCATCCCGAGGATGTGGTCATCGCCGAGCTGCAGCGCGGCTACCAGCTCTCGGGCCGGGTGCTGCGCCATGCCCTGGTGAAGGTGTCCATGGGCCCGGGGCCCGAGTCCGCACCGGCTGCCGCCGATGTCCCGGCCGATGCCGAGCTCCGGGCCGCGTCCTCCGACGCCTGACCCATGGCCGATTACTACGACCTGCTGGGGGTCAGCCGTGACGCCGATGCCGACACCCTCAAGCGGGCCTACCGGCGCCTGGCGCGCCAGTACCACCCGGACATCAACAAGGATCCCGGTGCCGAGGACCGTTTCAAGGAGATCGGCCGCGCCTACGAGGTGCTCAGCGATCCCCAGACCCGGGCCCGCTACGACCAGTTCGGGGAAGCCGGCCTGGGGGGGGCCGCGGGCATGCCCGACATGGGTGACATGGGCGGCTTCGCCGACCTGTTCGAGACGTTCTTCAGCGGCTTCGGCGGCGCACCAGGTGGCGCTCCCCGCCGCCGCGGCCCGCGCCAGGGCGACGACCTGCGCCTGGATCTGACGATCACGTTTCAGGAGGCCGTCTCAGGCATCGAGAAGGAGGTGCAGATCCGCCACCTGGAAACCTGCTCCACCTGCAAGGGCAGTGGCGCCAAGGCCGGCAGCGGCCCCACCGGCTGCCCCACCTGCGGGGGTGCCGGCCAGGTGCGCCGCGCCACCCGCACCCCCTTCGGCAGCTTCACCCAGGTGGCCCCCTGCCCCACCTGCGAGGGCAGCGGCGAGGTGATCGCCGATCCCTGCGGCGCCTGCGGCGGCCAGGGCTTGCAGCAGGTGCGCAAGAAGCTGCGCATCAACATCCCCGCCGGCGTCGATTCCGGCACCCGGCTGCGGGTGGCCAGCGAGGGCAACGCCGGCCAGCGAGGAGGCCCGGCCGGCGATCTGTACGTGTTCCTCAGCGTGCAGCCCCACCCCCACCTGCGCCGGGATGGCATCAACGTCCAGTCGGAGGTGACCCTCAACTACCTGCAGGCGATCCTCGGCGACACGATCGAGGTGGAGACCGTGGACGGGCACGAGCAGCTGACGATTCCAGCGGGCACCCAGCCGGGGGCCGTGCTGAGCCTGCAGGGCAAGGGAATCCCCAGGCTCGGCAATCCGGTGGCCCGGGGCAATCACCAGTTCACGGTGAAGGTGCAGCTGCCCACCCGGATCACGGACCATGAGCGCGAGCTGCTGGAGGAGCTGGCCGGCCACCACACCCGCAAGGGAGACAAGCATCCCCACAAGAGCGGCCTGTTCGGCGGTCTCTTCGGCCACCGCGACTGATCCGCCCCGGCTTCTGCCCGGCTGCCATGGCATCGACTCCCCCCACCCCCGCCACCTGCCTGGATCTGCGCGGCACCCCCTGTCCGCTCAATTTCATCCGCTCCCGGCTGGCCCTCGAAGCCCTCGGCCCGGGTGAGTGGCTGCAGCTGGATCTCGACGCCGGCGAACCGGAGCAGACGGTGAGCGAAGGCCTGCGCCAGGCCGGCCATCGCGTGCAGAGGATGCCGGACCCCCCGGCCCGGGAAGGTGCTGATCCTGCCGGGGTGCGCCTGCTCGTCAGGCGCCATGACGGCTGATCCCGCCTGCCAGCCTCCCCCCCGGAGCGGTCTGGTGGTGGCCCTGCAGGCCAACTACTGCTGGGTCGAGCTGGAG
This sequence comes from Cyanobium sp. CH-040, assembly GCF_024346135.1. Classification (GTDB taxonomy): domain Bacteria; phylum Cyanobacteriota; class Cyanobacteriia; order PCC-6307; family Cyanobiaceae; genus NIES-981. The sequence goes on from NZ_JAGQCJ010000003.1 coordinate 105,884, forward strand.
CGTCCCGGTCCCGGAGACCGCGGCCGACTGCTCTGCACCCGCCGCACCCGCCTGGCCAAGGGCGGTCAGACGATCTGTGTGGGGGATCGCGTGCGGCTGGCCGGCATCGACTGGGCCGCCGGCCGGGGCGCCGTGGCGGAGGTGGAGGAGCGCGAGTGTCTGCTGCCGAGACCCGCGGTCGCGAATGTGTCGCAGGTGGTGGTGGTGGTGGCCCTGGCGGAACCCGAGCCCGACCCGCTCCAGCTCACCCGCTTCCTGATCACCGCCGAGGCCACCGGCCGGCCTGTGGAACTGGTGCTCTCCAAGGCCGATCTGCTGCCGCCTGGGGAGGTGGAGGCCTGGTGCGTGCGGCTGCGGGGCTGGGGCTACGGGGCGGTGGCGGTGTCCGGGCACACCGGCCAGGGGCTGGAGCCGCTGCGCCGTCTGCTCTCCCGTCCCGGCATCTCGGTGCTCTGCGGACCGTCCGGGGTGGGCAAGAGCAGTCTGCTCAACCGCCTCGATCCCCGTCTGGCCCTGCGCATCGGCGCCGTGTCGGGGCGGCTGCAGCGGGGGCGGCACACCACCCGCCACGTGGAGCTGTTCGCCCTCGCCCCCGGGGCCCTGGTGGCGGACACGCCCGGGTTCAACCGTCCCGAGCTGCCGGAGGATCCGCTGGCGCTGGCGCCCCTGTTCCCTGAACTGCGCCGGCGCCTGAGCCAGGGCCGCTGCCGCTTCGCCGACTGCCTGCACCAGGGGGAACCGGGTTGTGCCGCGTCTGACCCCTGGGAGCGTCAGTCGCTCTACAACCAGTGCCTGGACCAGATCCAGGCCCGCCTGGAACGGCAGCCGCCCGGCACCGGCCGCAGCCAGCAGCCGGGCATCCGGCGGCGGGGGGATCGCCTCGAGCCCCGCATCGACCCGCGTCTGCGGCAACCCTCCCGGCGCCGCACCCGTCAGCGGACGGGGCTGGAGACCCGTCGCGACCACGGGGACGACGACGCCTCTTCCCCCTAGGCCGGCATGGCCGGCCTAGGGGCTTCAGGCGCCGGGCAGGTTCAGGTTGAGCCCGCCGGTGAGTTCCTCCATGCGGCCCTTCATGGTGCCGGTGGAGAGGTCATAGGCCGCCTGCAGGGCCTCCAGCACAGCCGCTTCGCAGACCCCCGCACCCTCGGCCACAAGCTCGGGGGCCAGCTGCACCTTCAGGGGCTGCTGGTTGCCCGACAGCCAGACGCTGGCACGCCCGTCGGCGCTGCGACCCTCCAGCTCCATGGCATCCAGCTCCTCCTGCAGTTTCTGGGCGTTCTGCTGCAGTTCCTGGGCCTTCTTGAAGGCTTCGGTGAGCTGACCGAAGTTGGGAAGTCCGAAGCCGGCCATGGCTGGGGGAGCGTTTGCGGCAGGCTAAGCGCTGGCCGGACGGCTCAGAACCCCAGGCGCTTCACCTCGGGGTGGAGTCTCAAGCCGTGGGCGATCTCCACCCGCCGCTGCACCTCGGTGATCAGGGCGTCGATGTCGTGGGCACTGGCGTCGCCGGTGTTGACGATGAAGTTGGCATGCACGGGCGAGACCTGGGCGCCGCCGATGCTCAGCCCCTTGAGCCCCAGCTCCTCGATCAGCCGGCCGGCCTTGCGGGGCTCGGGGTTGCGGAACACGCTGCCGCAGCTTGGCTGCTGGTAGGGCTGGGTGCTGGTGCGGCTGTGCAGGTTGGCGCTGGTGCGCGCGCTGACCGCGGCCGGGTCGTGGCCGGCCGAGAGACGAAACCGCGCCGAGAGCACCACCAGGGACTCCTGCTGCAGCCGGCTCTGCCGATAGCCGAAGTCGAGCTCGCTGGCCATGAGCGTGAACGGTGCTCCGGGCCGGGCCGGATCCATCACCACCAGCGACTCCAGCCATTCCGCGGTGCAGCCTCCCTGGGCGCCGGCATTCATCACAGCCGCGCCACCCACGGTGCCGGGGATGCCCACGGCCCACTCCAGGCCGCTGAGACCGGCGCGGGCCGCCTTGCGGGCCAGGGTGGGGATGGGCTCGCCGGCCTCCGCCTCCACCCAGCCCTCCAGAGGATCGAGCCGGCTGCCCTGCAGGCGGCGCAGGCAGAGGCAGAGCCCCTCTAGGCCGGCGTCGGCGATCAGCAGGTTGGAGCCGGCACCGATGCAGTGCAGGGGCACACCGGCCTGGTGGCTCCAGCCCAGCAGTGTGTCCAGCTCCTCGGCGCCGGCCGGTTCGGCGAACCACTGCGCCGGTCCGCCCACTTTCCAGGTGGTGTACTCCCGCAGACCGACCGCCGGTCTCAGGCCCGTCGCTTCACGCAGGCTCAGTGGTGGGCTGATGGACGGCGCCATGCCTGCCCTAGGCCACGAGTTCGTGCAGATCGCTGGGCAGCTGGCTGAGCCGGTCCCAGAGACTGTTCACATCACCGGCGCCCATGGCCAGCACCAGATCGCCGGCGGCGCTGCAGCGGCTGATGTTCCGAGCCAGTTCCTCCATGCTGCCGGCCACGGTCACCGGCAGGGATGGCGCCAGGCGCTGCACCGCTTCGGCCAGCGACTGGCTGCTCACCCCCTCGATCGGCTCCTCACCGGCGGCGTAGAGGGGGGCGAGCTGCACGGCGTCGGCCCGTGTGAGGGCCGCGGCGAACTCCTCGAGGAACTGGGCCGTGCGGCTGTAGCGGTGGGGCTGGAACACGGCCAGCAGCCTTCGCGGAGCCTGGGGCAGGGGGCTGCGCCCGCTGCTCACCATCAGCCGCGCCGTGTCCAGGGTGGTGGCCACCTCGCTGGGGTGATGGGCGTAGTCGTCCACCACCAGGCGACCATTCCAGACCCCGCGGAAATCGAAGCGCCGTCCCGGAGGACGGAGGTTGGCGACGGCCTCGGCCAGTTCGCCGAACTCCACCCCTTCCAGCCGGCAGGCGGCCAGGGCAGCGGCGGCATTGCTGAGGTTGTGGCGGCCGGGCAGGGGCAGCTCCAGATGGCCCAGGAGCGTGCCCTGTTCATGGAAGGCGAGCAGGGTGCCGTCGCCCCGCTCCTCGATGGCGATGGCGGCGAAGTCCACCCCTTCGCAGGTTTCGGTGGACCACCAGTGGTCCGCCTCGAAGTGCTCGCGCAGGATCGGACAGTCGCGGTTGGCCAGCAGCCGGCGGCTGCCGCGGGCGAAGCGCTGCATGGTGCCGATCAGGGCGTCGAGATCGCTGTAGTGATCGGTGTGGTCGAGCTCCAGGTTGGTGAGCACACCGAGCTCCGGCCGGAATTTCACCAGCGAGCCGTCGGATTCATCGGCCTCGGCCACCAGCAACCGGCCCGTGCCATGGCGTCCGTTGCTGCCGAAGGCCGGCACCACGCCACCGATCACCGCGGTGGGGTCGCGGTCGGTGCAGGCCAGCAGGGTGGCCACCAGGGTGCTGGTGGTGGTCTTGCCGTGGGTGCCGGCCACGGCGATCGACGGCTGGGCGTTGATCAGGGCCGCCAGGATGTCGGAGCGGTGCCAGATCGGCAGCCCCACCCGGCGGGCCTCCATCAGCTCCGGATTGCTGTCCGGCACGGCCGAGCTGATCACCACCTGGGGGGTGTGGGAGGTGCCGCTGCGGATCGCCGCCACCGTTGCCGCGCTCTGCTGCAGGAACACGCGCACACCCAGGCGGCGCAGCCTGTCCAGAACCGGCCCGTCGCGGTGATCGGAGCCGCTCACCGGATGGCCCCGCTCCGCCAGGATTCCCGCCAGAGCCGACATGCCGATCCCGCCGACACCGATGAAGTGGAGGGGCTGGTGGCGGCTGAGCGAGGGGATCAAGAGTGGGCTCCGGTCCGGTGGTCTGGACTCCGATGACGCCAGAACCGAGGACGCCACCACGGTGGATCCCAGCTGGGGGGCGGCCGCCGCAGCAGGAACTTAGGGCTTCCCCCTGCCGTGTGCCATGACGACTTGCTACGCCTCGCCGCTCTCCGGGCCAGCCTGCGCGGAGGAGCAGGCCCGCCGGTGGGGGTTGGAGAGGCCTATTTCTGTATGATCTGCACCCAAATCTCCCTGCTGCCGGCGGTTGCCGCCGCTCCCCTGCCATGACTCTGAAAGTTGCGATCAATGGATTCGGCCGGATCGGACGCAACTTCATGCGCTGCTGGCTGAGCCGGGGCGCCAACACCGGCATCGAGGTGGTGGGGCTGAACGACACCTCCGATCCCAGGACCAATTCCCACCTGCTCCAGTACGACTCGATGCTGGGCCGCATCCGTGATGCGCAGGTGTCCTACACCGACGATGCCATCGTCGTGAATGGCAAGCACATCAAATGCTTCTCCGATCGCAATCCTCTCAACCTTCCTTGGAAGGAATGGGGCGTTGATCTGGTGATCGAGAGCACTGGTGTGTTCGTGGACCAGGCCGGTGCCGGCAAGCATCTCGAAGCCGGAGCCTCCAAGGTGCTGATCACGGCCCCGGGCAAGGGCGACGGTGTCGGCACCTTCGTGGTGGGCGTGAACGATCACGAGTACCGCCACGAGGACTGGTCGATCATCTCCAACGCCAGCTGCACCACGAACTGCATGGCGCCCCTGGTCAAGGTTCTCGACCAGACCTTCGGGATCGTCAAGGGCACGATGACCACCACCCACAGCTACACCGGTGATCAGCGCATCCTCGATGCCTCCCACCGCGACCTGCGCCGAGCCCGCGCCGCCGCCATCAACATCGTGCCCACCAGCACCGGCGCCGCCAAGGCCGTGGCGCTCGTCTATCCGGCCGTGAAGGGCAAGCTCAACGGCATCGCCCTGCGCGTTCCCACCCCCAACGTCTCGGTGGTGGACATGGTGCTGGAGGTGAGCCGGGGCACCAGCGCCGAGGAGGTGAACGCCGCCCTCAAGGCCGCCGCCGAGGGGCCGATGAAGGGCATCATCAAGTATTCCGATCTGCCGCTCGTCTCCAGCGATCACGCCGGCACCGACGAGAGCACCATCGTCGATTCCGATCTCACCCTGGTGATGGGCGAGAACATGGTGAAGGTGGTGTCCTGGTACGACAACGAGTGGGGCTACAGCCAGCGCGTCGTCGATCTCGCCGAGGTGGTGGCTCGCAACTGGAAGTGAGTGAAGCCTGCGGCGCTGGCTGGAAAGGCTTCCGCATCTCCCAGCCAGCCGATCGCGCGGCCCTCCTGTGAGCGTTCAGCCAGCTCGCCGATGATCTGAGCTCCGGGAAGCCGGGCCACCAGGGCTTCTGCCCAGGCCGCTTCCAGGGCCAGGATCAGCTCGAAGTCCTCTCCTCCTCCCAGGCACCAGTCGAGTGCCTCAGGCAGCGCCGCCATGCCCGGATCGAGCGGCAGCCGCCGCCGGTCCAGCAGGGCCCTGCAGCCGCTGGACCGGGCGATCGCCTCGGCAGCGGCCGCCAGGCCATCGCTGCTGTCGGTGCCGCCCACCCGCCACAGGCTGTTCCGGGGCCGGCTGGCGTGCAGTGCCGCCACCGCATCGAGGCGAGGACGAGGGCGTTGGTGGGCTGCGATCGCCCGCTCCAGCAGCGACGGTTCGAGACCCCTGGCCAGGCCTTCGGGAAGCGCTCCCAGCAGCACTGCCAGGCCGAGGCGGCTGAGGCCATGGGGGCCGGTGCTCACCAGCCGGTCGCCGGGCTTGCCGTCGCCGCGGCGGATCGGAGCCGGGTCGCCGCCGGTCGTGCGCGCCAGGCCACCCAGGGCGGTGACCGCCAGCAGCCGCAGCGTGCCACTGCTGCAGTCTCCGCCGAGCAGCTGCCCGCCATGGGAATCGAGGCAGGCCCGCAGCCCGGTGTAGACCGCCTCCACCCACGACCAGGGCGTGCTGCCCGGGGCCACCAGGCCCACGGTGAGGCCGCAGACGCTGCTGCAGCCCATCGCCGCCAGGTCGGACAGGTTGGCGGCCGCCGCCCGCCAGCCCACGTCGAAGCCGCTGGTGCTGGCGTCACTGAAGTGCACCTGCTCCACCAGCACATCGGTGTTCACCACCAGTGGGCCGGGCAGATCCACCAGGGCGGCGTCATCGCTGAACTGTCCGGGCGGCGCGAAGGCGGCCAGCCGTTCGATCAGCTCCCACTCGCCCAGGTCGGCGAGGCTGGGCCCCTCAGCCGGTGTCATCAGCCGGGGTGATCTCCATGGTCATTCAGCCGTGGGGCTTGAGATTGTCGGCTCCGTCGATCACCGTCGCCTTGACGATGGCGTCATCGACACCGAGCTCTCCGAGCACGTCGAATCCATCCACCACGTAGCCGAAGGCGGCGTAGCGGCCATCCACCAGATTCAGGCCCGCCGGTGTCAGTTCCGGCTCGTAGAGAAAGAAGAAGAACTGCGACGAACCGTCATCGAGCCGCTCGTCGGAGTGGGCCCAGCCCAGGGTGCCGAAGGTGGCGAAGGGCAGCATGGGGGTGGCCTTGTAACGCCCCAGATCCTCGAACGTCTGGTTGTAGAAGGGCGCCGCCTCTCCGGGCACCCGGATCTCCAGGGGCACCGTGCGTTCCTGGCCGGTCCGGGGATCCACGTAACCCTGGTCGGGTCCCTTGGGGTCGCCCGTCTGGAGCACGTAGAAATCCTCGGCCCGGACGAAGGGAAGGCCGTCGTAGAAGCCCCTCTGCACCAGGTCCACGAACGCTCCGGCAGTCAGCGGGGCGTTGTAGCCGTCCGCCACGGCGGTGAGGTCGCCCTTGGTGGTGGAGATCCGCACGGTGGCGCGGCCCAGCAGGCGGGGCAGGCCGTCAAACTCGGCCGGAATGGCGAAGGGGAAGTCGCCCACCAGCAGGGCCTCGGCTTCGCCGAGGCTGGCGAGGGCGCTGCGGCGGGCGTCCAGGAACCCGTCCCGCTGCTGGCTGCCGGCGGCGGCGGCCATCTCCTGCAGCTGGCTTTCCAGGTTGTCCAGCAGGCCTGCGGCCCGTTCCTGGTCGGCCGGCTGGAAGTCAGCGAGGATGCCGTTGCGGGTGCTGCTCAGCAGCGACTGGCTGCGCCGCACCGTGTTGGCCAGGGCCGTCCAGCGCTTGGCCCGCAGGTCGTCGCTGGTGTCCTCGAGGCGGTGCTGCAGATCCTGCAGCCGCGGAGCGTCCACCGGCAGGGCGTTGCGCAGGATCGCGGCCGGGTCCTTCACGGCGTTGCCCTCGGGGAGCGCCGCGCTGGCGGCGGGGGCCAGCAGCAGCAGGCTGAGCAGCAGCGCCAGGGCCCCCCGGCAGATCCGCACCACGGACCCGGCGGGCCAGAACACCTTGGGCCAGAGCACCTGTGGGAAGGGCGCCAGGCGGGATGGAGCGAGGCGGAATGGGCCCTGGGCCATGGCCATGGATCCTCTCTGGCCGGACTTTGGCACAGCTCCCTGGAGCCCGCCCCGCATCTTCACGATGGCTTGCTGTAGCCAGCCGTACAATCCGCCCGGTCCGCATCGCCGGGATGATCTCCAGCAACGACTTCCGCACCGGTACCTCGATCGAGCTGGATGGGCAGGTCTGGCGAGTCGTTGAATTCCTGCATGTGAAGCCGGGCAAGGGCTCGGCCTTCGTGCGCACCAAGCTGAAGGCGGTGCAGAGTGGCAACACGGTGGAGAAGACCTTCCGTGCCGGCGAGATGGTGCCCCAGGCGCTGCTGGAGAAGAGCACCCTCCAGCACACCTACATGGAAGGCGACGAGTACGTGTTCATGGACATGGGCACCTACGAGGAAACCCGCCTCAGCGCCGCCCAGATCGGTGACGGCCGCAAGTACCTCAAGGAGGGCATGGAGGTGAACGTGCTCGCCTGGAACGGCAAGCCCCTGGAGGTGGAGCTGCCCAACTCGGTGGTGCTGGAGATCACCCAGACCGATCCCGGCGTCAAGGGCGACACCGCCACCGGCGGCACCAAGCCGGCGATCGTGGAGACCGGCGCCCAGGTGATGGTGCCGCTGTTCCTGTCCATCGGCGACAGGATCAAGATCGACACCCGCACCGACACCTACCTGGGGCGGGAGAACTGATCGCCATGCAGCTCGACCACGATCAGCTTCAGGCGCTCCTGGCTCTGCTGGCAGAGAGCGATATTCAGGAGTTCAAGCTCGAGGGGGACGATTTCCGCCTCGAAGTGCGCCGCAACCTCCCCTCCCCGGCCCCCCTGGTGCCCCTGCCGCACCATCCGGCGGCCGTCTCTCCGCTGCCGCCCGCGCAGGTGCCCGCCGCGGTGCTGCAGGAGGTGCCTTCCGCTCCCCCACCGGCTGCCGCCGCCAGCCGCGGCGACCTGGTGGAGATCACCGCGCCGATGGTGGCGACCTTCTACCGCGCCCCTGCGCCAGGGGAGCCGGCCTTCGTGGAGCTGGGCAGCCGCATCCGGGAGGGTCAGACGGTGTGCATCCTCGAGGCGATGAAGCTGATGAACGAGCTCGAGGCCGAGGTGAGCGGCGAAGTGGTGGAGATCCTGGTGGAGAACGGCACGCCGGTGGAGTTCGGCCAGGTGCTGATGCGCGTCAAGCCCGGCTGAGCTCCCAGGCCGTCTCGATCGCGGCCGTCATGCTCTGGGAGCGGGCGATGCCCCGTCCGGCGATGTCGAAGCCGGTGCCGTGGTCGGGTGAGGTGCGCAGGAACGGCAGGCCCAGGGTGGTGTTCACGGCGGCGTCGAAGGCCAGCAGTTTCACCGGGATCAGGCCCTGGTCGTGGTACAGGGCCAGGTAGCCATCGGGTCCGCTGCCCTGCCCGCGCCAGGCGGCGGCCGCATCCAGCCAGCAGCTGTCCGGTGGGCGGGGGCCCTCCACGCGCACGCCGGGGTGGTCGGCCCGCCAGGCCTCCAGGCAGCCCTCGAGCCAGTCGCGCTCCTCCACGCCCAGTCCGCCGGCCTCGCCCGCGTGCGGGTTGAGCGCCGCCACCACCAGGCGGGGCTCGGGGTTGAAGCGCCGGCAGAAGGCGAGCAGCAGCTCGAGCTTGCCCCGCACCAGCGCGGCGTTCAGCTGGCCGGGCACCGCGGCCAGGGGGATGTGGGTGGTGGCCAGCAGCGTGTTCAGGCGCCAGGCGCCGCGGGGGGCGCGGGCGGTGAACAGCATCGCCGCCTCCCGGGCGCCGCTCAGTTCGGCCAGCCGTTCCGTCTGGCCCGGGTAGTGATGGCCGGCCGCGTGCCAGCTGGCCTTGGCGATGGGAGCCGTGACCAGGGCCCGGCAACGGCCCGCCTGCACGAGGCCGGCGGCCGCCTCCAGCCAGGCGAAGCTGGCGGCTCCGGCGGCGGGGCCGCTGTGTCCGGGCGTCACCGCTCGATCGAGGGGCAGATCGACAATCTCCAGCTCGGCGGGATCCCTCAGGGGTGCATCGCTGTGGCGCCGCAGGTGGGCATGGTGGGCCTCCAGCCAGCGGCGGCAGCCCACCAGCACCGGCTCCAGCCCTTCGGGCAGGGGTCCTGCCAGGGCCTTGAGCACCACTTCGGCGCCGATGCCCGCGGGGTCCCCCAGGGCGATGGCCAGGCGCCCGCGGATCGAGTTGGATGGATCGCTGGTGCCGCTGCTGCCCATGCTGCGCTGGTTGTTGCTGTTGGGGTTGCTGTGGGGTCTGGGCACCGGGATCAGCCGGGGATGGATCGAGCTGCGCTGGGGCCGGATGCTTCAGGATCTGGGGCTGCCCTTCGTGGCCGATCCTGATCCCTGCGACTGCCCCCCGGCGGGTGAGCCGCCTCCGAGCAGGCCATCGGCCGGGGCCTCCTCCTCCGCCAGGCAGGCCGGCAGCCCCTCCCGGAAGCTGGGATAGCGCAGCCGGTAACCCAGCTCCCTGCAGAGCAGCCGGTTGCTGGCCCGCCTGTTCTCGGCCCAGAAGCTGCGGGCCATCGGACTCAGCTCGGCTTCGATGTCGGCGTAGCGCTCCGCATCCGGCAGCTTCAAGCCCAGCAGATGGCAGGCGAAGCCGAGCAGTTCGCTGGAGGGGCAGGGGCGGTCGTCGGTGATGTTGAGCACCGCCGGTCGCCGCCCGGCCGGCAGCGACAGGCAGTGCAGCAGGGCGCCGACGATGTCGTCGACATGGACGCGGGAGAACACCTGGCCCGGCTTGTGGATCAGCCGGCTGCGGCCGCCGCGCAGCCCCGCGAAGGGACTGCGGCCCGGCCCGTAGATCGCCGGCAGACGCAGCACCTGCACCGGCAGGCCGCTCTCCCGCCAGGCCTGTTCGGCCTCCAGCCGGGCCTGGCTGCGTCCGGGCCCGGGGCGGGGCGGGGCGGACTCCTCCACCCAGGCTCCTCCGGTGTCGCCATAGACGCCCGTGGTGGAGAGATACCCCAGCCACTGCAGGGGCAGCTCCCGCAGCAGCGGCCCCAGGCAGCGCAGGGTCGGATCCCCCGGTCCGCCGTCCGGGGGGGCGGTGACCAGCACATGGGTCACGCCCGCCAGGGCGCTGGCCGGGGGGAGCGCGGCTGCGCCGCTGTCAAAGAGCAGCCACTTGAGCTCGGCCGGCGGGGCCCCGCCCGCCTCGGGCGGCCGCGGCTGCCGGCTGGTGAGCAGCACCGGCATGGCCTGGCGCAGAGCCGCGCGGGCGAAGCGGCGGCCCGTGTACCCGCCGCCCACCACCAGCAGGCGCCCCGCGCCCTTGACATCCTGGCCTGGCATCAGTACACCTGTACCAGTTGCATTCCCACGATGCCCCGCCGTCTCTCCTCGCCGGCGCTCGCCACCTCCGTGCTCTCCCTGCGTCCGCCGCAGCCCCGCCCGGCGCAGGTCCGGCTGGGCTGCAAGGCCGGCTCCGCGTCCCTGTCCGTCTGCCACGGCCGTGCGGCCGTCCTCCCCGCTGCCAAGGTCCTGCACCACCGTTCACCCCAGCCTGCCGCAGGGGCGGATCCGGCGGCGGCCGCCGCCCCAGGACTGATCACCGCCCTCGCGGTGGGCACGCTGGTGCTGCTGGCTGCTCTGCTGGCTCCGGAGCAACCCCAGGATCAGGCCGCCATCTGCCAGCGCCACAACGGCTCGGTGGCCTGCCGGGTCTGGTGAGGATCCGCCCACTGCAGCAGCCGCAGCGCCAGTTGCAGATCTCCCTCCAGCCAGGCCCGGATCGCCATGGCGCGGCGCGGGTCGTAGAAGCTCTGGCGCCGGTACCAGACGAACACGTCGCCGTCCCCCTTGTGGCCGTTGCAGGCCAGACAGGCGGGAACGCAGTTCTCGGTGACGCTCGATCCACCCCGGCTCTGGGGATGCACGTGGTCGATCGACTCGGATCGCTGGCCGCAGTAAACGCAGGTCTGGCCCGTGAGTTCGTGCAGGGAGCGGCGCCAGCGGCGGTGTTTGAGCTTGGGACAGAGATCCTCGAGTGAGACGGCGTTGAGCGCCTGGCCCTGCACCCCGGCGCGGTGCGAACCCCAATCCCTGGCCTGCATGCGCGTGGCTCGGTTGGCACAGTTATGCCGCATGGGAAGCGGTGGCACTGTGTCCGGGGCTGCAGTCAGGCCTCTCCGTTGCCGCCTGCGGCTCGGGGCCAGTGGGCGCATCGAGGTGATCAGCCCCTTCGATGCCGTCACCCAGGCCCAGCTGCGCGGCATCCGGCCCCGGGGCCAGTGGAATGGACGGCAGCGCTGCTGGGAGTTTCCCCTCGAAGCCGCCGAGGCGCTGCGCCGCACCCTGGCCGACCGCTTTCCGGTGGAGCCGGAACTGGCCCAGTGGCTGGGCTGGCTCCAGCAGCCCCTGCCGCCCCTGCCGCCCCACCGCCAGCTGGTGGCGGCGGCGGCCCTGGCCGAGCCGCTGGCGGATGGCCGCTGCCTGTTCGCCCACCAGCGCGCCGCGGCGCGCTGGTTGCTGGCCCGGCGTGGTGCCCTGCTGGCCGATGCCATGGGCCTGGGCAAGACCCTCTCCGCCCTGGCGGCCGCCAGGGCGATGGTGCGCCTGGCGGACTGCCGCGTGGTGGTGCTGGCGCCGGTGGGGCTCCATGACCACTGGCGCAGCGAGGCCCTGGCCCTGGGGCTGCGGCTGGAGATCCACAGCTGGGCGCGCTTGCCGGAGTCGCTGCCGCCGGCCGGCACCGTGCTGATCGCCGATGAGGCCCATTACGCCCAGAACCTGCAAACGGCCCGCTCCAGGGGACTGCTGCGCCTGGCCCGGCATCCGCGGCTCCGGGCCGTCTGGCTGCTCACCGGCACGCCGATGAAGAACGGTCGTCCGGCCCAGCTCTATCCGTTGCTGGCCGCCTTCGACCACCCCCTGACCCGCGACCAGCGTGCCTTCGAGGAGCTGTTCTGCCAGGGCCACTGGTGCGAGCGCCGGGGCCGCCGCATCTGGCAGGCCAACGGCGCCAGCAACCTCGGCGAGCTGCAGCGCCTCACCCGTCCGCTGCTGCTGCACCGCCGCAAGCAGGACTGCCTGGATCTGCCCCCCAAGCACCGGCTGCTCCAGCCGGTGGAGCTCGATGCCGGGCAGGCGCGCGGGTTCGAGCATCAGCTCCAGCGCCGGGTGGCCGATTACCGGCGCCGCGCCGAGCGGGGGGAGGTGCGCCGGGATGCCGAGGTGCTGGCCGTGCTCACCGCCCTGCGCCGCATCGGCTCCGACTACAAGCTGCCGGCGGCGCGGTCGCTGGTGCGCCGTCTGCTGGAGCAGCGCCAGGCCGTGGTGGTGTTCACCGCCTTCGTCTCCACCGCGCGCCTGCTGCAGGCCGATCTCGGCGGCGGCGCCCTGCTCACCGGGGCGGTGCCCGTGTCCGAGCGCCAGCGGCTGGTGGAGCGGTTCCAGGCCGGTGCCACGCCGCTGCTGATCGCCACCTACGGCACCGGTGGCCTCGGCTTCACCCTGCACCGGGCCCGCCATGTGCTGCTGATCGAGCGGCCCTGGACGCCGGGCGATGCCGAGCAGGCGGAGGACCGCTGCCACCGCATCGGCATGGGCGGCAGCCTCACCAGCCACTGGCTGCAGCTCGGTGTGGCCGATCAGCTGGTGGATGGTCTGATCGCCAGCAAGGCCGAGCGCATCGCCCTCACCCTGCAGCGTGGCGAAGCCCAGCTGCGCCGCCGCCGGCTCACGGCGATGGTACGGGAGGTGCTGCGGGAGTGGTGACCGGCATGCCCGCGCAGAGCTTGCGGCGCACCTCCAGGTCGCTGCGCAGCTGCGCGTCCAGCCGCTCGGCGGGCAACCGGTCGGCCAGGCGCAGGGCCTCGCCCAGATCCGCACAGGCGGCCGCGTCCTCTCCGGCCAGGCTGTGGAGGAGATAGCGGTCGTTGCGTGGCCCGGGATCGTCGGGATAGGCCGCCACCACCTCGTCGCAGAGGCTGATCTGCTCCTGGAGCCGATCCAGCGTCACGTTGCGCAGGCAGTCGTCCCTGCGCACCCCCTCCTCCTGGGGCAGGGGCTCCTCGCTGCAGCCGACCAGTGCCAGGCTGATCAGCAGCAGGGGCCCGATCAACCGGGCCGGCCAGGGCTCAGTAGCCGTAGCGCTCGCCACGGCTCTTGGGGGTGCCGGCGGTCTGCGGAGCGGTTTCCGCCTCATCCCGGCGGAACAGGTCACCCAGGTGCATGCCGCAGTTGGGGAAGGCTTCAGGACTCTGCACCACCGCCTCGGTGATCATCACGGCCGCGTGCTGGGGGGAGGTGCGAAACAGGCCGCCGCCCTGGCGTTTGATCACCTCATAGGCCGCATCCCAGCTCACCTGGTGGCTGTTGCCGCTGCCGCGCATGAAGCAGTAGATCTGCGCGCCCCGGCCTCCCGGCGTGGACATCACCACCGGCACCACGCCGCCGTCCTGGGCGGCAGCGGCCAGGGGTGCCCAGGTGCCGGCAATCAGCGCCAGGCGCAGTCCCCACTGCGGCAGCCTGCCGGGCAGGGAACACCTCGGATCGGCCATGGTTCCTCGCGCACAAGCGTTCGTCACGGTATCGATCCGCTCCGGCAGCGTCGAGATGGGCCGCGGGCTGAAGTGGCCGGACCCCAGGGGTCGGCGCGCTGGATCCGCGCTCAGCCGGGGGGGTGGGCGCCTGGCAGCACCAGCCGCAGCACCAGGGGCAGCACGATCAGCACGGTGATCAGGCGCACGGCATGCAGCACCGCCACGGCTGCCCCAACCCCGAATTCGGCGCCGGCCAGGCTCATGCCACTGATCGCCCCGGGAGCCGAGCCCAGCAGGGCGACCACCGGCTCGGTGCCCAGCAGCCGGCTGCAGATCAGGGCCACCGCCAGGCCGGCCAGGATGAGTGTGCCCGTGATCAGCAGGGCGGGCCGCCAGAGCTGACGCAGCTCCACCAGCGCCGCCGCCGTGATGCTGGTGCCGATGACCGTGCCGATGCCGATCTCCAGCACCGTGCGGGTGCCCAGGGGCCACTGGGCAGGTTCCAGGCGTCCCGTGGCGCTCACGAGCCCGGCAGCCAGCAGCGCGCCCGCCAGGGGCGCTGCCGGCAGGCCGGTGCGCAGAGCCAGCACACCCCCGGCCGTTCCCGCCAGGGCGAACAGCAGCAGGGTCCAGGGGGCAGCCATCCGGCCATCATCGCCAGCGGCGTGCGCCCATGGCTTGGCCAGCCTGCGCGGATGTGCTGTCATCGGCGTCACGGCAACGACTCGATGACCTCCGCCTCCGTTTCCTTTCGCATCACCCGCAGCACCGAGGACCTGGCGCAGACCACCCACGCCCTCTCCCTGCGGCTGGTGAAGCTCGAGCAGCGGCTCGAGGCGCTCGAACTGCAGATCCAGCATGCGCTGGAACGACGCGACCAACGCGATCCCCTGGAGCTGAACAGCCTCGAGAATGTGGAACGGCTGCTTCATGACTGCCGCTCCCTGCTGGGCCTGGATGCCGAAACAGCAGAGGCAACAGCCGTGGTTCCAGTCTCCGGTTCAGCCCCGGATTCATCATTTCCAGATACAGACGACGAGTTCGAATCAGACCCTGCAGATCTGCTGGCCATGGAGGGTCCAGGAGAGCTTGCGGCCTGATCGTCTGCGGGGTCTGCCTCGGCCTCGCTTCAGACGGTTGCCGGTGTCAAAATGGGAAGAAAGTGAGCTCATGGCTTTCCCCGGCCCCGCGCACCCCAATCCCGCGCAGACCATCCCCGGCGCGTCCCCTGCAGCAGCTCCCGCCGGCGCTGCGACACCCACCGCTCCCCCCACCTCCGTTGTCCCAGCCGTTGCCAATGGCCTGCGCCGGGGTGCCCATCACCACACCGCTGCTGGTGCGGCAACAAGACCATTCCCTCAGGTGCCCAGCAGCGACGGGGAGCATCAGCTGGAAAAGCTCCAGTTCGCTCTGGCGGTGGCTCTCACCCGCGGCGATCGCGAGCGGGAACGGTTCCTGCGTGAGCAGATTGCTGCCCTCGGGGGCCACGGTGAGGAACCGGGTACCTGAGCATCCGGCTCGAGACCCGATCCCATCCCTGCGGATCCTGAGCTCGGGCCGGTCGGCGACGTCCTCCAAGATGCATCCCGGCTGCTGAGTGAGAAGGGTGTACTGCTGATAGAATTCCTCTGCTGCCAGGATGTTGAGGCAATATCAACCCATCCAGCGCAACGATGCAGCATCATGCGAGGCGCCATCAAGCATGGCTTCAGGGCCACTGATTGGTTGTGTCTTCACTTGTGTTGTGATCCCGGGTCACCAGCACGGCCAGATCGCCGGCAGGTTGGCAGCATGCCCACCACCGCTCCACCTCCGCTGTGCTTCGTGCCTCTGCTGTGCACCACACGGCTGAGCCTGGACAGTCCTGAAGGTCATTCCTTAACTGTTTCATGACGGCAACCCTGCCCGCCAAAACCCCGCTTCCTGTTGGCCGATCCGCGGCCAGCGCCGACGTGGACCCCAAGGACGAGTTGCGCAACCGCATCACCAGGCTGGACCAGGAGGCTCGCCTGGCCGCTGACGCAGGCGCGATCGAGACATCGGCCCGGGTCATCCTGCAGATACTCGACTGCGAGCGGCGTCTCGCCGCCATCGGCCCCCAGGTGCTGCAGGTGATCAAGCCGCGGTCCTGAGCCCTCGGCCATCCAGGTGGCTGCAGCGTGGGCAAGCAACGTGCCTGAACAGAAGGGCTCAGCAGGAGTGCCCGGTGCTCTTCCGGCACTGCGGCAGGCCCATCGCCAGGTCACCTGCAAGGATGAACAATGGACTACTACTGAAAGCGGGTGACCGGACTCGAACCGGCGACGTTCAGCTTGGGAAGCTGACATTCTACCACTGAATTACACCCGCATCAGATAAGGAACTGCCGTCCGGCAGTTCCTTATGGCAGAAGCCTAGCCCGCCAGGGCAGCGGCGCAGGCGGCGACCCCCGCGCCGGGGGTGCCCTTGTGCAGCCCCAGGCCCTCCAGGGTGGCCTCGATGGCCGCCACGGCCGTGAGCACGTCACGGTCGCAGACGAAGCCCAGGTGGCCGATGCGGAACACCTTGCCCTTGAGATGATCCTGGCCCCCGGCCAGCAGGATCTGGAAACGGTCCTTCACCTGCTTGCGCAGGGTCTCGGCGTCGATGCCCTCGGGAGCCACGGCCGTGATCGCCGGGCTGCCGTGGCCCGCGGCGGCATACAGGGGCAGGCCCATGGCGGTCATGCCGGCCTGGGCGGCGGCGCGGTGGCGGGCATGGCGGGCGAAGATCGCCTCAAGCCCCTCGGCCTGCATCATCTCCAGCGCCGCCTCCAGGGCGAAGTAGAGGTTCACGGCCGGGGTGAAGGGGTTGCTGTCGGCCTGGGCTGATTTCCTGTATTTGCCCAGATCCAGATAGAACTTGGGCAGGTCGGAGCGTTCGTAGGCGGCCCAGGCCCGCTCGCTCATGGCCACGAAGGCCAGCCCCGGCGGCATCATGTAGCCCTTCTGGGAGCCGGAGCCGATCACGTCGAGGCCCCAGGCATCCATCGGCACGTTGCAGGCGCCGAGGCTGGTGACGCAGTCGGCGATCGTGAGGGCCGTGCCGTGGGCCCGCACGTGGCCGGCGATGGCCTCCAGGTCGTTGATCACCCCTGTGGAGGTTTCCGAGTGGGTGAGGATCACCGCCTTGATCGCCTTGGCCGTGTCGGCCTCGAGGGCGGTGCGGAAGGCCTCCGGATCGAGGGGCTGGCCCCACTCGGCCTGGATCACCTGCACGTCCAGGCCGTAGGCCCGGGCCACCTTCACCCAGCGCTCGCCGAACTTGCCGTTGTCACCGCAGAGCACCCGGTCCCCCCTGCTCAGCACGTTGATGATCCCGGCCTCCATGGCGGCGGTGCCGCTGCCGGTGATCGCCAGCACGTCGCTTCTGGTCTGGTGCAGCCACTTGAGCTGCTCGGTGGTGCGCCTGACGATCTTCTGAAAGTCGGCGCTGCGGTGGCCGATCGGGTGGCGGCCCATCGCCTGCAGGACGGTTTCCGGCACCGGCGTGGGGCCGGGGATCATCAGGGTGAGCTTGTCCTGCATGGTGGAGGGGACGGGGGCGATGCGGGTGGATGGGGACGCGGCCCGGCGGCGGCGCAATCGACCACCATAAAAAACAGCCCAGGCTCCCCCCTTCGGTGTCTCAACGAACCATCCATGGCTGAGGCCGGCTTCACCCTGCCGGTGTGGACCGCCGCCGCGGCGCGGGCGGCGCTGCAGGGTCTGCTCGGGGAGCGGCTGGATCCGCAGCAGCCGCTGCGGCTGGATGGGGAGGGCGAGCTCCAGCCGATTCCGATCGAGGCGGCGGCTCCCCTGGCCGACGGCAGTGCCCTGGCCATGGCCCGCTGTGATCCCGGCGAAGGCGTGCTGGATCTCACCCGCGGCCTGCTGGTGTGGGTGCAGGCGCGCTGGCTGAGCGGCGTGGGCCCCTGGCTGGAGCTGCGGGCCGGGGAAGGCGTGGGTGTGATTCAGGCCAGTGGCGAGGCCTGCCTGTCGACCTATGCCCGCCAGCTGCTGGAGTGGAATCTGCGCCCCCTGGTGCCGGCTGGGCGCCGTCTGGGCCTGGAGGTGTTCATCCCCGAGGGCCGACGGCTGGCCGAGCGCACCAGCAATGCCGCCTTCGGGGTGGTGGAGGGGCTCGCCCTGATCGGCACCCAGGCCCGGGTGCAGCGCAGTGCGGCCCCCGAGCAGCTGGAGGTGGCCCTGGCGGAGCTGCGTCGCCGCGCCGCCTGTGCCGATTTCGCTGGTGATCTGGTGCTGGTGATCGGCGAGAACGGCCTCGATCTGGCGCCCCGGCTGGGTCTGCCCCCCCAGCTTCTGCTCAAGGCCGGCAACTGGCTGGGGCCCCTGCTGGTGGCGGCGGCAGCGGCCGGCGTCCAGCGGCTGCTGCTGTTCGGCGTCCAGGGCAAGCTGATCAAGCTGGCCGGCGGCATCTTCCACACCCACCACCATCTCGCCGACGGCCGGGCCGAGGTGCTCACCGCCCTGGCAGCCCTGGAGGGCCTGGCGGGCGCCGATCTGGAGCGTCTGCACGGCGCCGCCAGCGTGGAGACGGGGCTCGCCGATCTCGATGAGCGCCAGCCGGCCCTGGCGGAGCGGCTGCGCACCCGCATCGCCGCCGCCATCGAGCAGCGCAGCCGCGCCTACCTGCTCAGCCACGGCCAGCCGGAAGCGATCGCGGTGGGGGCGGTGCTGTTCGACCGCAGCCGCAGGGTCCGGGCCTGCGGTCCCGCAGGCTCCCGGCTGCTCACGGAGCTCGGCAGCCCGGCCCGGGAGGCGCCGGGGGGCGCCCCCTAGGCTTCAGCCCCGGCCCGCCCATCGCCATGTCCGTGATCGACGCCGCCTCCCAGTCGTCCCGCCATCCGGCGATCGTGATCCTGGACTTCGGCTCCCAGTACTCCGAGCTGATCGCCCGGCGGGTGCGGGAAACGGAGGTGTTCTCGCTGGTGATCAGCTACACCACCAGTGCCGAGGAGCTCAGGGCCCTCAACCCCCGGGGCATCATTCTCAGCGGCGGCCCCAGCTCGGTGTATGAGCCTGGCGCGCCCGTCTGCGATCCGGGCATCTGGGATCTGGGCATTCCCGTGCTGGGCGTCTGCTACGGCATGCAGCTGATGGTGCAGCAGCTGGGCGGGGCGGTGGTGGCCGCCGGCAAGGCGGAATACGGAAAGGCGCCCCTGCATGTGGACGATCCCACGGATCTGCTCACCAACGTCGAGGACGGCTCGACGATGTGGATGAGCCATGGCGACTCGGTGGAGCGGCTGCCGGAGGGATTCGTGCGCCTCGCCCACACCGAGAACACCCCGGAAGCGGCGGTGGCCCACCACCAGCGCCGGCTCTACGGCGTGCAGTTCCATCCCGAGGTGGTGCACTCCACCTGCGGCATGGCGATGCTGCGCAACTTCGTTTATCACATCTGCGGCTGCGAGGCCGACTGGACCACGGCGGCCTTCATCGATGAGGCCATCGAGGAGGTGCGCCGCCAGGTGGGTGAGCGGCGTGTGCTGCTGGCCCTGTCCGGCGGCGTGGATTCCTCCACCCTGGCCTTTCTGCTGCACCGGGCGATCGGTGATCAGCTCACCTGCATGTTCATCGACCAGGGCTTCATGCGCAAAGGTGAGCCCGAATTTCTCACGGAGTTCTTCGACCGGAAGTTCCACATCCGGGTCGAATACATCAACGCCCGTGAGCGCTTCATCAGCAAGCTGGCCGGGGTCACCGATCCGGAGGAGAAGCGCAAGCTGATCGGCACCGAGTTCATCCGGGTGTTCGAGGAGGAGAGCAAGCGCCTCGGCCCCTTCGACTACCTGGCCCAGGGCACCCTCTATCCCGATGTGATCGAGAGCGCCGGCACCAACGTGGACCCCAAGACCGGCGAGCGGGTGGCGGTGAAGATCAAGAGCCACCACAACGTGGGCGGCCTGCCCAAGGATCTGCAGTTCAAGCTGGTGGAACCCCTGCGCAAGCTGTTCAAGGACGAGGTGCGCAAGGTGGGCCGCAGCCTGGGGCTGCCGGAGGAGATCGTGGGCCGCCACCCCTTCCCGGGCCCCGGCCTGGCGATCCGCATCCTCGGCGAGGTCACCGACGAGAAGCTCAACATCCTCCGCGATGCCGACCTGATCGTGCGCGAGGAGATCCGCGATGCCGGCCTCTACAACGAGATCTGGCAGGCCTTCGCCGTGCTGCTGCCGGTGCGCAGCGTGGGGGTGATGGGCGACAAGCGCACCTATGCCTTCCCGGTGGTGCTGCGCTGCGTGTCCTCTGAGGACGGCATGACCGCCGACTGGTCGCGCCTGCCCTACGACCTGCTGGAGACCATCTCCAACCGCATCGTCAACGAGGTGCAGGGGGTGAACCGGGTGGTGCTCGACATCACCAGCAAGCCCCCCGGCACCATCGAGTGGGAATGAGCCCGGGCCCGTGGCGGCTGCGGGGGGCGTCCGGTACCTTCGGGGTCCCGGTTCCGTCGTGCCGTGAGCGCCGCCCCCGCGTCATCCAGCGCCCCTGAGCTGCAGCGCCGGCTCCAGCAGGACAGCATCCAGCTGGGTGGAAAGACCATCTATCTCAATCCCTTCCTCTACTGGCGACGCTTCGACGCCAACACCGACCGCTGGCTGCGCGAGCCCGGTCAGCTGCCGGAGGAGCAGATCGCGGCCAACCGTGGTCGCTTCTATCCCGAGCTGGACTGGGATCTGCTGGATGACGAGGAACGCGCCACCAAGGATGGGGCGGTGGAGATGTTCCTCAAGAGCCTGGAGCTGATCAGCACCTTCAATCCCGACCTCAGCGCCGGCCAGCTGCTGGAGGTGGAGCGCAAGATGGCGGTCACCAAGAAGGTGGCCTTCGAACGCTGGGTGAGCCGCGCTCTGGCGCGCCGCGAACGGGAACAGGCGAAGGAGCGGCGCCGCTTCGACCGCGACCGTGCCCTGCGCGCCTGGGGTGAGTGGTTCGGCCTCGATGTCACCCGGCAGGCGCTGCTGCCGCTGGCCGCTCTGCTGGTGGTGGCGGCGGCCGCCGGCTGGTGGCTGGGCAGCCGCCAGGCCTGCTCCCCAGCCGCGGCTCCCCCGCCGCTCACCGGCCCGGCTGCGCTGAACTGAACCGGGCATGAACTGAACCGGGCAGGGCAGACTGGACCTTCCTGCCCCCACCGGCCATGGCCGCCGACCCCCTCGACGCCCTGCGGCTCACCCTGATGCAGGACGTGCTGCCGGTCGGACTGGCCGTCGTGGATCGTGCCCGCAGGGGCGGCCCCCGCCAGGTGATGGCCGCCTTCGACGGCAGCAGCGCCGACCCCCTCGGGCAGCTGCGCGAGGAGGGGGAGTCGGCGGCGAGCCGCCTGCGCGCCCGGCTCGATCAGGTGAGCCCCGGTCTGGGCAATCCGGTGATGAAGGTGGAGGTGCACGACGTGCCTGATGCCTCCGTCGCGGACGGGGATGGTGGCGAAACCGGGGATCCGCTGGAGCTGCAGCAGCGCCTGGCGGCGATCGCCACCCGCCTGGGCCAGCTCGAGCAGATCCTGCTGGCAGAGGCGCCGTCCGGTTCCTCATCCGGGTCCTCCGCTCCACTGCGCTAGGGCCTGATGGCGTTCGCTCCCGGGGTGCGCCACAGCGGCATGGGTCGCCAGCCGGTGTGGCTGCTGGCGGTGGTGCTGCTGCTCAGCGGCGCCATGGTGACGCGCCTGGCCTGGCTGCAGCTCCTGCACGGGGCCGAGAACCGCCAGCGGGCCGACGAGAACCGCATCCGCCTGATGCCGCGCAACCCCATCCGCGGCCGGCTGCTGGATCGCCAGGGCCGGGTGCTGGCGACCAGCCGACTCACCTACAACCTCTACGTGCAGCCCGGCGAGGTGAGCGACGAGGCCTGGCCGGCCCTGCGCGACCGCCTGTCGGCCCTGCTCGGTCTGCCGCCGGACCAGCTGGATGGCCAGCGCCGTGCCGGAGCCAACAGCGAGGGCTTCCGCATCCAGCTGGCCGAGGGCCTGCGGCCGGATCAGGTGCTGCGCTTTCGCGAGCAGTCCAGCAGCCTGCCGGGCGCCGAGGTGGACGTGGATGTGCTGCGCAGCTACCCCCATGGCCGCCTCGGGGCCCATGCCCTGGGCTATACCAGTGGCATCACCGAGGAGGAATACGCGCGCCTGCGCGATCAGGGCTACCGCATCCGCGACCGCGTCGGCCGCAGCGGCCTGGAGAAGGTGTACGAGACCCACTTGCGCGGCGAGTGGGGCGGCCAGCAGGTGGAGGTGAACGCCGCCGGACAGGTGCAGCGGGTGCTGGGCGAGAAGCCGGCCAGGGCCGGCAAGGATCTGCGCCTCACCCTCGATCTGCCGCTGCAGCAGGCGGCCGAGAAGGCCCTCGACGGCGTGGCCAGGGGGGCGATCGTGGCCATGGATCCGAACACCGGCGCCATCCGGGCGATGGCCAGCCGGCCGGCCTTCGATCCCAACATCTTCTCCCCGGCCCCGAGCATCAGCCAGTGGGCGGCGCTCAACAGCCCGGAGGCCCCCCTGCTCAACCGTGCGCTCCAGGGCTTTCCGCCCGCCAGCACCTTCAAGATCGTCACCAGCCTCGCCGCCCTCGAATCCGACCGTTACGGTCCCACCTCCACCGAACTCACCACCGCCTCCTACTGCCGCGCCGGCCTCTGCTACCGCGACCACGTGAGCATGGGCCAGCTTGGCTTCCCGATGGCCCTGGCCCTGAGCAGCAACAGCTTCTATTACCGGGCCGGCATCAACATCGGCGCCGATCCGATCTTCAAGACGGCCCGGAAGCTGGGCTTCGGGGCGCGCACCGGCGTGGAGCTGGGCGCAGAGGAGAGCGAGGGCCTGCTGGGCGACAAGGCCTGGAAGAAGGAGGTGCTGGGGGAGCCCTGGACCGACGTGGACACGATCACCGCCTCCATCGGCCAGGGGGCCGTGCTGGTGACGCCGCTGCAGATGGCGCGCATGTATGCCGCCGTGGCCAACGGGGGCTGGCTGGTCACCCCCCACCTGGTGGAGCGGAAACCGCAGCGGGTGTGGATCGGCTTCCAGCCGGATTCCATCCGCACCCTGCGTCAGGGCCTGCGCCTGGCGGTGCAGCAGGGCACGGCCCGGGTCCTGAATCAGCCCGGACTGCCTCCGGCAGCGGGCAAGACCGGCACCGCCGAGGATCCTCCCAGGCCCGTGCACGCCTGGTTCGGGGGCTACGCGCCGGCCGAGAACGCGGATCTGGTGGTGGTGGCCTTCGGGGAGAACACCGGCGGCTTCGGCGGCACCGTGGCGGCACCCATGGCCCAGGCCGTCTTCGCCACCTGGTTTCAGGCGGGCAGGACCGAGGGTTCCCGGCCGAGGAGCTGACTCAGGCCACCAGCCTGAGCCCTTCGCCCGCCAGCAGCCGGCCGTAGTAATCGCGCAGCTGGTCGGTGGCACCGGCCCAGCCCCAGCGCTCCGCTTCCGCCCGGGCGGCCTGCCGCAGGGCCTGGCGCTCGGCGGGGTTGCCCAGGAGCCGCTCCACGGCCGCGGAGAGGCTGGCGGCGCCGCCGTCGGGTCCATCGGGCTCGTAGAGGCAGCCGTTCACGCCGTCGGTGACGATGTCGGGGATGCCGCCGCGGTTGGCGCCCACCACCGGGCAGCCGGCCGCCATCGCCTCCAGCAGCACCAGGCCCAGGGTCTCGGTGCTGGAGGGGAACACGAAGGCATCGCCGCTGGCATAGGCCGAGGCCAGCTCCTCACCCGCCAGGTAGCCCACGAAGGTGGCCGGAAGGCCGCTGAAGTGGGCCTCCAGCTGCTGGCGGTGGGGGCCGTCGCCCACCAGGGCCAGGCGGGCATCGGGCATGGCCTCCAGCACGGGCCGGATGCGCTCGATCTGCTTCTCGGCCGAGAGGCGCCCGATGTAGAGCAGCAGCTTGCCGGTGTCGCTGTGGTCGCCGAGCAGCCTGCGGCGCATGGCGTCGCTGCGCAGGGCCGGCCGGAACAGCTCCGTGTCCACCCCCCGCTGCCAGAGGTCGGTGTGCTGGATCCCCTTCTCGCTCAGCTCCTGCACCATGGCGGTGGAGGTGCAGAGGTTGAGGCGGGCCTGGTTGTGGGCGGCCTTGAGCAGCTCCCAGAGCAGGGGCTCGAGCATGCCCATGCCGTAGTGCTCCAGGTACTTGGGCAGATGGGTGTGGTAGCTGGCCACCAGGGGATAGCCCTTGGTCCTGGCCAGCCAGATGCCGCCGAGCCCGAGCACGGCCGGATTCACGACATGCACCAGATGGGGGTCGAAGTCCTCGAGCGCCTCCGACACCGCCGGCCGCGGCAGGGCCAGCTTCAGCTCGGGATAGAGGGGCAGCGGCATCGCCGGCACCCCCACCACCCGGGCACCCATGTAGGAGGCCGGTGCGCCTTCGGGGCAGAAGATCAGCACCTCATCGCCGGCGGCCACCAGGTGCTGCACGGTCTTGGTGAGGCGGGTGACGATCCCGTCCACCTTGGGCAGGAAGGTTTCGGTGAAGAAGGCGATCTTCAAGGGATGGGGGCCCGTGATGGCGGCGGTCAGACGGTCGGAACGGCCTGGATGGCCTGGGCCTGCTTGCTGGTCCAGGCCGACTGGCAGGGGATGCGGCTGCGGTCGCAGCGGTCGGCCCAGCGGCGGGCCACATCCACCACCTCCGCCATCAGGCCGTCATCGAGGGTGGTGGGCTTGAGGCCCAGTTCGATGAAGCAGCGGTTGTCGACGATCAGGTCGTTCTCGATCGCCTCCTTGCGGGGATTGGGCAGATAGTTGATCGCGGCGCCGGTCAGGTCGGCCACCTTGCGGGCCAGTTCGCCCACCTGGTGGCTCTCGGTCATCTGATTGAAGATCTTCACCTTCTCGCCGGCGGTCGGCGGGTGCTCCAGGGCCAGCTGCACGCACTTCACCGAGTCGCGGATGTGGATGAAGGCGCGGGTCTGGCCGCCGGTGCCGTGCACGGTGAGCGGGTAGCCGATCGCCGCCTGCATCAGGAAGCGGTTGAGCACGGTGCCGTAGTCACCGTCGTAGTCGAAGCGGTTGGTGAGCCGGGGATCCCTTTCGGTGAGGGCAGTGTTGGTGCCCCAGACGATGCCCTGGTGCAGGTCGGTGACGCGGATGCCGTCGTTCTTGTTGTAGTAATAAAAGAGCAGCTGATCGAGCGTCTTGGTCATGTGATAGACGCTGCCGGGATCGGCCGGATGCAGGATCTTCTCGGTGAAGCGGCTGCCGTCGGGCTGGGGCACCTCCACCGTGAGATAGCCCTCGGGGATGGTGGCGCCGCGGTGGGAGCCGTAGCCGTAGACCCCCATCGTGCCCAGGTGCACGATGTGCACATCCAGGCCGCTCTCCACGATCGCCGCCAGCAGGTTGTGGGTGCCGTTGACGTTGTTGTCGACCGTGTAGCGCTTGGTGGCGCTGCTCTTCATCGAGTAGGGAGCGGCGCGCTGCTCGGCGAAGTGCACCACCGCATCGGGCCGCTCGCTGCGCAGCAGTTCCAGCAGCCGCTCGTACTCCCGGGCGATGTCGAGCTGCTCGAAGCGCATCGGTTTGCCGCCCACCTGCTCCCAGGCCCGCAGCCGCTCGCTGACGCTGGCGATCGGGGTGAGCGACTCGACCTCCAGGTCGATGTCGATCTTGCGCCGGCTGAGGTTGTCGGCGATCAGCACGTCATGGCCGGCGTCGGCCAGGTTGACGGCACAGGGCCAGCCGCAGAAACCGTCGCCACCGAGAACGAAGATCTTCATTGCCGAAACCCAGGTCTGACCATCCTGCACTGCGGATCATCCTCCTATGGGACGCTCCGGACGGGTATCCGGACGCCTTCGGAGACCCGTGGGCACCGGCGCGGGGGCAGGCCAGCCCAGGACTGCGACGCGCAAGCTACTACGGACTCTGGGCGGCTCCTAGTGGCTGATCCCCGCTGCGAGGACCACCAGCAGCGGCACCAGCACGGCCCCGGCGATGAGCAGGCCGCGGTTGCCGGCGGAGCGGGTCTCCCCCTCCTCCATCACCACCATCCGGGGCTCACGGGCGAAGGCGTTGAGTTTGCCGCCGTCTTCTTCGGTGACCTGCATGCCGCGGGCTGAGTACTTCCGCTCACCCTATGGAGGATCGGTGCCGGTGCCTGGGTGCAGGCACGCTTCTTCATGGAGACCCGGTTCATGCAGGCCGGGAGGGCATCGACACCGGCAGGTCCTGCCGCTGTGGTGCCGTCAGCTGCCCACGCGGTGGCTCGTGGGTGAGCTGGGGCTCGCTTCGCCCCGCACCGGCAGCCGCCCGGCCCGGAAGGCGGCCCGGCCGGCCTCGGTGGCCAGCGCCATCGCCCGGGCCATGGCGGGGGGATCGCCGGCCAGGGCGATGGCGCTGTTGATCAGCAGGGCGTCGGCGCCCATCTCCATCGCCTGGGCGGCCTCGCTGGGCACGCCCAGCCCGGCGTCCACCACCACCGGCACCCCCGCGTTCTCGATGATCAGGGCGATGTTGGCGGCGTTGCGGATGCCCTGGCCCGAGCCGATCGGCGAGCCCAGGGGCATCACCGTGGCGCAGCCGGCCTCCTCGAGGCGCTTGGCCAGCAGGGGGTCGGCGTTGATGTAGGGCAGCACGGTGAAGCCCTCCTTCACCAGCTGCTCGGCCGCCTCCAGGGTGCCGATCGGATCGGGCAGCAGGTGCCGGGTGTCCGGGATCACCTCCAGCTTGATGAACGTGTTGTCCTCCTGGCCCGCCAGCCTGGCCAGCTCCCGGCCCAGCCGCGCCACCCGCACGGCCTCCTCGGCGGTGGCGCAGCCGGCGGTGTTGGGCAGCATCCAGATCCGCGACCAGTCGATCGCCTCCATCAGCCCGATGTGACCGTCGGCTCCGCTCTGCACCCGCCGCACCGCCACCGTGACGATGTCGCAGGCGCTGGCAGCCAGGCTGGCCTGCATGGCCTCGATGCTGGGGTACTTGCCGGTGCCGGTCATCAGGCGGCTGCGGAAGCGGCGGCCGCCGATGACCAGCTCATCGGCCGCACCGGCGGGGGAGCCGGCGCTGGTGAAGGACGGGACCACGCTGACGGGGGCGATGGGTTGCGGACGGGCTCTAGCCTCCTACCAGATTCCCTGACCGGCCATTCCCGTGCCCACCGTTGCGTCCCCCGCCGCCGTTGCCCGTCGGCTGCTGGCGGTGCTGCCGCCCCTGGGCGCCGCGGCTCTCGTCTGTGCCGGCAGGGTTGCAGCCCAGGTGCCCCTCGGCTCCGATGCCTTCGGGGGCTTCCTGCCGTTCACGCCGCCGGGGGCCGCTGCTCCCGGCGCCGCCATGCCGCTGCCGGAGTCGGTGGAGACCTTCGATCCGGTGGCCCGGGCCCAGCTGCTGGCCCGGGATCTGCCACCGCTCTGGGTCGGCACCTACCAGGCCTTCGGAGCGGCCCAGAGCCAGCCCGTGCAGCTGCGGCTCACGGCCACCCGATCGATCGGCCAGATGGTCGATCTGCGCGGTGAGATGCGGATCGGGGAGCTGGTGACCGCGGTGCAGGGCAACCTCAATGCCCGCAGCGACCAGCTGGATCTGCTGCTGCTCAACCGGCAGAGCGCCGCCGGGCTGGAACCGGGCGGGGTGTTCACCGGACTGCAGGGTCTGTCCCTGTCCGGATGGCAGGCAGCACGGCTCACCAATCCCGGCGGGCGCCTGGACCTCCAGCCCGTGGAGCGTGCGCAGCCGGGGATGCCTGCCCTGGCTCCGGCGGCCCCGGTGCGCGGCCTCTGGTGAGGCGGCCTCTGGTGAGCTGGAGCAAGCGGTGATCGCACGGATCATCCCGGCGAACCTGTTGATGCGTTTGCCTAGTTGGCCCCTGAGGCGGGTGCCGCCGGGGTGCCGAGGGTGCGTTCCAGGCGCTGCAGTCGCTTGCGGGCGGTCCTGTTGCCGCTGTCCAGTTCCAGCACTCTGAGGTAAGTCTGCCGGGCTTCCTCGAGGTTGATCTGCTTCTCGAGGGCGTAAGCCAGGTTGTTGAGGGCCACCGGGTAATCCGGCTTGGCCTCCAGGGCGGAGCGGTAGTGGCGGATGGCAGCCTTGTAATTGTTCTGGGCCGCCAGGGCGAAGCCCAGGGCGTTCTCGATCAGGGCCAGGGCTTCGGCGGGGTCCTGGCCGGCCTGCGCCTGTTTGAGGGCCAGTTTCAGGTTGTCCGCGGCCTGGCCGTAGAGCCGCTTGCGCAGTTGCACGGAAGCGAGCTGGTACAGGCTGGCAGCGTCGTCGCTCCCGCCGCTGCCGTCGCCGCCACGCTCCAGGCGCGAGAGCGTGACCTCATCGCGGCGCACGCGCCAGATCTGGCGGCCGACCAGCACTGCCGCCACGCCCAGCAGGAGAACGAGGCCGATCAGGTAGGCCTGGGGAAGGAGAGTGTCCAAGGACCGGCCGGCGATCTGAGATGGGTTGTCGGCAGCCGTCAGCTCTTGGCGGCGCCGGCCACGGTGCTGAAGCTGCCGGGGTCGACCACGGCCAGCTGGGCCAGCATCTTGCGGTTGAGGCGCACGTCGGCCTTCTTCAGGCCGCCCATCAGCCGGCTGTAGCTGAGGCCGTTGATGCGGGCGGCGGCGTTGATCCGGGCGATCCAGAGGCGGCGGAAGTCACGCTTGCGGCGGCGCCGGTCGCGGTAGGCGTTGCAGAGCGCCTTCATCACCCGCTGGTTGGCGGTGCGGAAGAGGCTGCCGTTGCCGCCGCGGAAACCCCGGGCGAGACGCAGGATCTTCTGACGACGCTTGCGGGCAACGTTGCCCCTCTTGACGCGGGCCATGGCAGGGAATCAGGTGATGGGAAAGGGAGGGAACTCAGGCGTAGGGGAGCATGGCGCTCACGTTGTCGGCATCCCGCTCGTCGACGACGGCCATCGTTCCCAGATAGCGCTTGCGCTTGGCGCTCTTGTGATCGAGCAGGTGATTGCGGAAGGCGTGGCGGCGGGTGAACTTGCCGCTGCCGGTGACCTTGAACCGCTTGGCGGCAGCCCGGCGGGTCTTGAGCTTCGGCATCTCTCCTGACGCTGGCACAAACGAAAAGCCTACGACGTCACCCGACGTCACCCTCGACCCCGTCCAGCCGCTCTCCGCTCTCGCCTGCCTCAGGATTGGGGCGCTTCCCCCCCCGCTCCTCCGCTTCGCCCTCCGCCATGCCCAGGCCGCGACCCGCCGCATTCGCCATCCCCGAGCGCCTCTCGCCCGTGCTCCTGGGACTGCCGCTGCTGCTGGCCGGAGGCTGCCGGGCCGCGTCGCTGCCGCCGCAGGCGGAGACGGCCGCCCTGCACTGGCCGGTGCCTGCCCCGCCGGCGCTGGATGCCGCCAATCCGGTGCTGTGGGTGGCCCTCGCCTCCCGACTGCGCGCCACCCAGCCGGTCGAACTGCGCAGTGCCCAGGGGCTGCTCACCCTCGTGGCCCCGGACGGCGCCCGCTACCAGTCGCCGAGCCTCGTGCTGCACTGGCGCGAGGAGCCGGTGCAGCCTCCCGTGCGCATCAGCCGCCAGGTGCTGGGTCCCTTCGCCAGCTACGAGAGTGCCGCCGAGGCGGCCGCCCGCTGGCGCCAGGCCGGCGCGGCGCCCGTGATCGGCTACCCCCGCGACTGGGAGGTGTGGGCGGCGGCCGATGCCCCCGTTCCGCCCGACCTCGGTCCGGCCCGGCAGGTGGAGCAGCTGATCGAGCGGCGGGCGGTGCTGGAGCTCCGCCGGGAGGCCGGGCCCGTGACGCTCAGCTCAGGGATGACGCTGGAGGCCCCCGGCGGCCTGCGCTGGCAGGGCGGTGTCTTTGCCGGGCCGTTCCGGCTCCTGCCCGACGCCCATGGCGGCTGGAGTCTTGTGGAGGCCGTGCCCCTGGAGCGCTATCTCCAGGGTGTGGTGCCCCACGAGATCGGTGCCGGTTCGCCGCCGGTCGCCCTGGCGGCCCAGGCGGTGCTGGCCCGCACCTGGGCCCTGAGCAACCTGCAGCGCTTCGCGGTGGACGGCTACCACCTCTGCGCTGACGTTCAGTGCCAGGTGTATGCCGACCCCCGCACGGCGGGCGCGGCGGTGCGGCAGGCCATCGACAGCACCCGCCACCAGGTGCTCACCTGGCAGGGCCGGCCGATCCATGCCGTGTACCACGCCACCAACGGCGGCGTGTCGGCGGGGTTCGAGGAGGTGTGGAGCGGTGTGCCGCTGCCCTACCTCAGGCCCCGGGTCGACGCCGGCAGTGCCCTGCAGGAGCGCTTCCCGCTGCCCCTGGCCCCGTCCCAGGTGGCTCCACTGCTCGGCACGCCGGGCTTCCACGGCGCCGACCACCCCCGGTTCCGCTGGACCCGCACCCTCGATGCGGCGCAGATCCATGAGGCCCTGAAGTCCCGCAATCCCCAGCTCGGCACGCCCGAGCGGGTGAGCGTGCTGGAACGGGGCCCGAGCGGCCGGGTGCTGGCCCTGGAGATCGCCGGGGCCCCTGTCGGTGGGGACAGCGGATCCAGCCGCGTGGTGCTGCGGCTCGACGCCATCCGCCGCACCTTCAGGCAGCTGCCGAGCACGCTGTTCCTGGTGGACCCCCAGGGTCCCGGGCGCTGGCGCTTCGTGGGCGGGGGGTTCGGCCATGGCGCCGGCCTCTCGCAGGCCGGCGCCATCGATCTCGCGCGCCGCGGCTGGGGCCTGCAGCGGATCCTCGATCACTACTACCCCGGCACCCAGCTGCTGCCCCTGACGGCCCTGGGCGCCGGCTTCACCGGAGAGGGCCCCTAAAGTCCGCATTAATGATGGGTTCGCCATGACTGCCGACGCCCATGTCACGGACCCTGCCGCCGCCCCCTCTCATGGCAGTCATGGCAACCATGGCAACTCCCGGCACGGTGACGCCCTGTCCAGTGACCCTCAGCCCAGTGACGTGCCGGTCATGACCAGTCCGGCCAGCGATCGCCGCCGTGGCAAGTCGGCCCTGCTCGTGCTGATCTGCGGCTGTGCCGGTCTCGGCCCCCACTGGCTCGAGCCGGGCGTGCGGCTGCTGCCGGCGATCGGCATGGCGCTCTTCCTGGGGGGCTACAGCATCCGCACGGTGCTGGTGCCGGCACTCTCCGGTACCTGGCCCGCCGTCGGTTCCCAGCGCGGCGCGGCCTCTGCCGCGTCCCTGTCGGCGGGGGAGTCGCTGCCGGCCGTGGATGTGGTGGTCGCCGCCCGCGACGAGCAGGCCGTGATCGCCCGCCTGGTGGAGCGCATCGCCGCCCTGCGCTACCCCCTGCAGCAGCTGCGCCTCTGGGTGGTGGATGACGGCAGCGGCGACCGCACGCCCCAGGTGCTCGAGGAGCTGCGCCGCCGGCACCGGTTCCTGCAGGTGCTGAGGCGGGAGCCGGATGCCGGCGGCGGCAAGTCCGGTGCCCTCAATCTGGCGCTCCAGCAGCTGCGCGCCCCCTGGATGCTCGTGCTCGACGCCGATGCCGATCTCCAGCCCGACACCCTGGAGCGGCTGATCCCGATGGCGGAGGCGGGAGGCTGGGGGGCCGTGCAGCTGCGCAAGGCCGTGGCCAATCCCGAGGCGAACTGGCTCACCCGGGCCCAGGCCATGGAGATGGTGCTCGATGCGGTGGTGCAGGAGGGCCGCCAGATCCATGGCGGCGTGGTGGAGCTGCGCGGCAACGGGCAGTTGCTGCGGCGTGAGGCCCTGTTGGCTGCCGGGGGCTTCAACGAGGCCACCGTCACCGATGACCTCGACCTCAGCACCCGTCTGCTGCTGCAGGGCCAGCCGATGGCCATCGTCTGGGATCCGCCGGTGGGGGAGGAGGCCGTGCTCAGCCTGCGGGCCCTGTGGCGGCAGCGGCAGCGCTGGGCCGAAGGCGGGCTGCAGCGTTTCCTCGACTACACCCCCGGTCTGCTCTCCCCCCGTCTGAGCGCTGCCCTGAAGCTGGATCTCGGCTGCTTCTTCCTGCTGCAGTACGTGCTGCCGATGGTGGCCGCCGCCGATCTGCTCGGGGCCCTCCTCACCCGCAGCCTGCCCACCATCTGGCCCCTCTCGTTCGTGGCCTTCAGCCTCTCGGGGGTGTCGATCGTGGCGGGCTGCCGGCGCCGGGGCGAGGGCCCGCCCTTGCCGGCCATCGGGCCCCTCAATCTCGCCCTGGGACTCCTCTATCTGGGGCACTGGTTCCTGGTGATCCCCTGGACAACCCTGCGCATGGCCCTTCTGCCCAAGCGCCTGGTGTGGGCCAAGACCCTCCACCTCGGGGAGGATCCCGCCGCCGCCTGAGGCCATGCCCTCAGGCGGCCGTGGGGGTCGTCCGGGACGGGCCGTCCCCGTCGCCGCCCACAGGCGGCAGGGCGTCATCGAGGGGGCCGTCGAAATCGATCACCTCTCCGTTGAAGAATTCCGCCAGCCGGCGGGCCTGCTGATCGAGCGCCGTGGCTGTTGGCGCTGGTGCTGGTGCTGGCGCAGGTGCAGGGGAGGGGGTGGTGGTGGCGGCCGGTGCGGGAGTGGGGGCCGGGAGCGGTGCGGGTGAAGGCGGCGGCACCGGCGGCGGCGTTGCGCTCGGTTGTCGCTGCCCGGTCGGTTGCTGGCGGGCCGGGCTGGCTTGCGGGGGAGCTGCGGCAGGGGCTGCGGGGGTGGGCGCGGCCGCCGGCGTCGCGCCGCTGGTGGGCGGGGTGTCCAGGCCGGCCTGGAGCACCAGCTGGCGCGGACTGCCCAGTGTCCGGGCGATCGCCTGCTCCACCAGCGCCTGGCGGGTCTGCACCATGGCCATCCAGGTGCCGGCCACCTGAACCACTGCCTGGCGCTCGTCCAGCCGCACCAGCCGCGCCTGCTGGGTGAGCAGCATGCGCGTGGAGGGCAGCTCCAGGCCGGCCAGGATGCGCTGCCACAGGTCGCTCAGGCTCGGCGTCTCCCCGGCACCATCGCCATCGCGGCCGGCCCCGGCAACGGACTCACCCGCAACGGGCTGATTCGCAATGGGTTGAGGCGCACCGGACCGGGCCGCTGCAGCCTGAACCGGGGGCTCCTCCGCGGATGGAGCGGCGGCAGGGGCCTGGACTGGAGCTGGCCGGGCTGCGGTCGGGACCGGGGCGGCGGCGCCGGCCGCTGCGGTCTCGGCCAGCAGTCCCAGCAGCAGCACCTCCAGCCAGAGGCGCGGGTTGACGCTGTGGCGCAGCTGCTGTTCGCTGCCGCGCAGCTGGGCCTGCCAGCTCAGCAGCCGGGCCTTGCCGATGGCGCGGGCGAGCTCCGGCAGCTGCCCGCGCAGCTGGGGCGACACGCCGGTGAGTTCGAGCCGTTCGGGAGCCACCCCCGCCAGCACCAGATCGCGCAGCAGGCTCACCAGACCCTGCAGCACCGCAGCGGGCTCCCGGCCCCGCTCCAGCAGCGCGCGGGAGGTTTCCAGCACGGCCACCGGTTCAGCGTCGGCCAGGGCCCGGGCCAGCTCCAGCAGCTCCTGCTCGGGCACGGCTCCCAGCAGATCCCACACCGCCGCGGCTTCGATCGGCGCCGGCAGCAGGCTGAGCTGATCGAGCAGGCTTTCGGCGTCGCGCAGGCCGCCCTGGGCCCGCTGGGCCACCACCAGCAGAGCCTCGGGGGTGATCGCGATCTGTTCCTGTTCGGCGATCCAGGCCAGGTGCCGCTCCAGGGGCTCCAGCGGAATGCGGCGGAAATCGAAGCGCTGGCAGCGGCTGAGGATCGTGGGCAGCACCCGCTGCGGGTCGGTGGTGGCCAGCACGAACACCACCCGCGGCGGCGGTTCCTCCAGGGTCTTGAGCAGGGCGTTGAAGGCGGCGGTGGAGAGCATGTGGCACTCGTCCACCACGTACACCTTCCAGCGGGCCTGCACGGGCGCGAAGCGCGAGCGTTCGATCAGCTCGCGGATGTTGTCCACGCCGGTGTTGGAGGCGGCGTCGATCTCGATCACATCGAGGGCGTTGCCGGCGGCGATGGAGGTGCAGAGCTCGCAGACGCCGCAGGGCTCGAGTGTGGGCCCGTCGGAGCCGATGCAGTTGAGCGAGCGGGCCAGGATGCGGGCGCTGGAGGTCTTGCCGGTGCCGCGCGGGCCGCTGAACAGATAGGCCGGCGCGATCCGCCCGGTGCGCAGGGCGTTGCCCAGGGTGGCGCTGATCGCCTCCTGGCCCACCAGCTGGTCGAAGCGCTGGGGCCGGTACTTGTGGTGCAGCGGCTGGTAGGCCTGGGACATGCGGGGCAGCGGCGCGCGGTGGCTGCCTCGGGGAGGCGAGGGGTCAGACCAACGAGGCTACCGGGACCTCACG
Organism: Cyanobium sp. CH-040; assembly: GCF_024346135.1. Taxonomy (GTDB): domain Bacteria; phylum Cyanobacteriota; class Cyanobacteriia; order PCC-6307; family Cyanobiaceae; genus NIES-981. The sequence goes on from NZ_JAGQCJ010000003.1 coordinate 139,762, forward strand.
GCTCCATCGGCGGGCCGGAGGGCCCGGGCAGACCCGCCGCCGCCTCGTCCGGCCCCCCACCCCCGCCCGGCTCCAGCAGCCCGTGGGGCGTGTTCTGTCCCTCCAGCAGCCTCTGCAGCCGGCTCTCCAGGGCATCCTCCAGGTCCTCCACCTCCGCCAGCTGGTCGGCGAGCCTCTGGGCGGCCCGGCGCAGGCTCTCGAACTGGCCCTGTCCCCAGCGGGACTCCGCCCTGGCCAGCTGTTCATCCAGCCGCGCCTGCAGGGTGCGGTGCAGCTGCTCCAGCTGCCGCAGGCTGCGCCGCACCAGCTCGAGGCCCTCATCCAGCGGCACCCCCTGACGCAGCAGCGCGCGGGCTCCGGCCAGCACCGCGGCGGGCAGCCACTGGCCGAGCGCCAGGGCGCCGAGGCTGCCGGTGTGCAGCCAGCCCTCCACCTGGCCGCTGCGGTGCCGGCCGGTCTTGCACCAGTGGGCGAAGTGCTCGCAGTTGTTGAACAGCAGGTTGTAGTTCTGCTCCCCCAGGCGGCCCATGGCCCGCCTCAGGGTCACGCCGGTGGGTGAACAGCCGCCCTTGGGATACACCACCACGCTCACCGGTTCGTGGCGGCTGAAGTCGTCCTGGGAACTGCGCAGGATCTCGCGGCCCTCGAGGTAGTGGGCCACGGTGCCGTCACCCAGGTCGATGCCGTGGTGGTTGAAGAGGCCGTGCTGGCGGGGAACCTGCAGGTGGTCGGCGGCGGCCAAGGAGGATCAGGCGCTGGCCTGCTGGATCGCTTCCATGCTGCCGCTCAGGGGCACCACCTGGGCCCGGCTGCGCTTCTCCACCAGGTCGCGGGTGATCGTGAAGCTCTTCACATCCGTGCGGGAGGGCAGCTCGTACATCAGGTCGAGCATCAGCTCCTCGACGATGCCGCGCAGGGCCCGGGCCCCGGTCTTGCGGCGATGGGCCTCGCTGGCGATCGCCTCGATGGCCTCGGGCTCGAACTCCAGGGCCACGTCGTCCATGCTCAGCAGCGTCTGGAACTGCTTCACCAGGGCGTCCCGGGGTTCGGTGAGGATCGCCTGCAGCGCCTCGGTGTCGAGGGGCTCCAGCACGGCACTCACCGGCAGGCGGCCGATGAACTCGGGGATCAGGCCGTACTTCACCAGATCCTCGGGCTGCAGGTGGCGCAGCACCTCGGTGGCCTGCCGCTCACGGGGCTGCCGCGGGCGGCTGCTGCCGTCGGGACTGATGAAGCCGATGGCGTTGCGGCCCAGACGCCGCTGCACCACGTCCTCCAGGCCCACGAAGGCACCGCCGCAGATGAACAGGATCTGGCTGGTGTCGATCTGGATGCAGTCCTGGTAGGGATGCTTGCGGCCGCCCTGGGGGGGCACGTTGGCCACCGTGCCCTCCAGCATCTTCAGCAGCGCCTGCTGCACCCCCTCACCGGACACGTCGCGGGTGATCGAGGGGTTCTCGCTCTTGCGCGCGATCTTGTCGATCTCGTCGATGTAGATGATGCCCCGCTGGGCCTGCTCCACGTCCAGATCGGCCTTCTGCAGCAGCCGCAGCAGGATGTTCTCCACGTCCTCCCCCACGTAGCCCGCCTCGGTGAGGGTGGTGGCGTCGGCCACGGCGAAGGGCACCTCCAGGCGCTCGGCCAGGGTCTGGGCCAGCAGGGTCTTGCCGCAGCCGGTGGGGCCGATCAGCAGGATGTTGCTCTTGTGCAGGCGGGTGGCGGTGTCGGCGGCTTCGCCGTTGCCGTCGCCCTGCCAGGCGAGCCGCTTGTAGTGGTTGTAGACGGCCACCGAGAGCGCCTTCTTGGCCTCGTCCTGGCCCACCACCTGGAGATCGAGATAGGCCTTGATCTCCTGGGGCTTGGGCACCTGGGCCAGGGTCGGGGCCGGCTTGGAGGGTTTGCGGGCGGGCGGCTTGCCGCGGCCGTGGCTGTGGCTGCCGCCGCCGCCGCCGTGGCCGTGGCCATCCACCAGCTCCTCATCGAGGATCTCGTTGCAGAGATCGATGCACTCGTCGCAGATGTAGACGCCCGGCCCGGCGATCAGCTTGCGCACCTGGTCCTGCGACTTGCCGCAGAACGAACACTTCAGGTGGGCGTCGAACTTGGCCATTGGGTGAGGGAGCCGGAGAGGTGAGCCCGGACGGGCTGGGGCGCTGGGTCGGGCGGTGGAGTGGAGGGGAACTCCGCGGGAGTCCCAAGGACCAGGATTGCCCCGATCGCCGGCTTCGTCAGCCGTCCTTAAGGATCACCTCCGGGACCAGGCCAGGAAAGGACCGGTCCTGATTCAGGCCGGGGCGGCCAGGGAGGCGGCCGCGGCTCCGGTGTCGGTCACCACCCGGTCGATGAGGCCGTATTCAACCGCTTCGGCCGGGGAAAGGAAGTAGTCCCGGTCGGTGTCTTCAGCGATCTTCTCCAGCGGCTGGCCGGTGTGCTCCGCCAGCAGACCGTTGAGGGTGTCCTTGAGGAAGAGGATCTCCCGGGCCTGGATCTCGATGTCCACGGCCTGGCCCTGGGCGCCACCGAGCGGCTGGTGGATCATGATCCGCGCGTTGGGCAGGGCGAGGCGCTTGCCCCTGGTGCCGCCGGAGAGCAGGAACGCCCCCATGGAGGCGGCCACGCCGTAGCAGATGGTGACGACATCCGGCGCCACCTGCTGCATGGTGTCGTAGATGGCCAGGCCGGCCGTCACCGAACCGCCCGGGGAGTTGAGGTAGATCTGGATGTCCTTCTCCGGGTCCTCGGCCTCCAGGAACAGGAGCTGGGCCACCACCGCGTCGGCCACGGCGTCGTCGATGCCGGTGCCCAGGAAGATGATCCGCTCGCGCAGCAGGCGGGAATAGATGTCGAAGGCACGCTCGCCCTTGCCGGACTGCTCGACCACGGTGGGCAGCACGCCGGGGGCGGCCATCGGCCGGCCCGTGATCGCCTGAGGCGGCGCCCCTGCCCAGCGGCTGTGGACCGGGTGGGGGCACAGGGCGGTGGGCTCGGGGATCAGCGGGTAGGCGTCGATCACGCGCGCGTGGGCTGGGATCGTCAATCTATGGGGCTCGGCGCTCAGGCCGGGGTCTGGGTACCGGCCTCGGGCTCGGGGGCCTTCTCGGCGATCGTGCTGTTCTCCTCCAGCCAGGCCAGCAGCTTCTCGCGCAGCAGGTCGTCGGCCACCACCCGGCGCAGACGGTCCGGATCGATCCGTCCCTCCTGGCTGATGCCCCGGCTCACATCCTTCACCTTGGCCTCGAGCTCCTCGGCCGCCACCTCGATGGCCTCGGCCGCGGCCAGGGCCTGCAGGGCGAGGCTGCGGCGCAGACGCTGCTCCGCCTCCGGCCGGGAGGTGTCCATCAGCGAGCGCACCAGATCTGGGCTGAACAGCTTCTTCACGTCCATGCCCTGCTGGGCGATCTGGCCGGCGGTCTGCTCGATCAGGTTGCGCACCTCCTGCTGGATGAGGGTTTCGGGCAGTTCCACCTCCAGCTGTTCCACCAGGGCCTCCAGCAGGGCGTCGTGGCGGGCGGCCCGGGCGCGCCGTTCGGCGTCCTCCTTCAGCCGGGTCTCGAGGTCGTCCCGCAGCTCGGCCAGGGTCTGCTTGTCGCTGGCCTGCTGGGCGAAGGCGTCGTCGAGGGGGGGCAGCTCGCGGGTCTTGAGGTCCTTGAGGGTGATCGTGAAGCGGGCGCTGCGGCCGGCGGCATCCTGCTGGGGGTAGTTCTCGGGGAACTGGCACTCCACCGTTTTCGTGTCGCCCACGCCCATGCCGATCACGCCCTCCACGAAGCCGGGGATCATGCGGCCCTCCTCCAGCTCCACCTCGCTGGCGTCGCTGCTGCCGCCCTGGATCTCCTCGCCCGTGTCGACGTAGACCCCCTGGAAACTGAGCACCGCCACATCGCCGCTCGCGGCGGGGCGGTCCTCCACCGGCACCAGGGTGGCCAGCTGCCGGCGCGACTGCTCGATCAGCTCATCCACGCGGGCCGGGTCGTAGGCCACCGCCTCGGCTTCGGCCTTGAGGCCCCTGGTCTGCTTCAGCGTCGGGGTGGGCTCCACGTCGAGCTCCACGGTGATCGTGAGGTCGCTGCCGGGCTCGAAGCGCTCCAGCACCAGCTCGAAGCCCTCGCTCAGCTCGGGCCGGCTGATGGCGGCCACCTTCTCGAGCTCCAGCGCGTCGCGGCAGGCGGCATCCACCAGATCCTCCAGGGCGGTGGCGCGGATGCGCAGCGGGCCGATCTGCTGCAGCAGCACGGGCCGGGGAACCTTGCCCTTGCGGAAGCCCGGCAGTCTCACGCTGCGGCTCAGCCGCTCCACGGCCGCCTCGTAGCTGGCCTGGCTGCGGCTGCCGGGGATGGCCACCTCCAGCGCCACCCGGCTGCCGGGCCGGGGAGAGGAGGTGACCTTCAGGGCGGACGCCCCGCTGGCGGCCGGATCCGACGAGGAGGCTTGGGCGGCTGGACTCATGACAGGGCGACGCAGCCCCCGATCCTAAGAAAGCGGTCGCAGCCCCCTCGCCGGGCGGTATTGTGCGTGCATCTGATGACCAGGCCGCGCAATCCGGCCCTCGCGACCCGGCCGTCTCGACCTCGCCGTCTCGACGGGTCAGCTGGGCACCTCCGGGCATCGCGCGGTGGCGACGCACCTGAACCGGCCTCCTACAGGCCCCAGCTGTCCACCACCCCAGCTGTCCACCACAGCATCCACCCCCACTAACGGACCCGCACCACGGACGGATCCCAGCGCCACCGGTCGTCGCGCCTCTCCTCACAGCTTTTTCCTTTCGGCCCAGGCAATCCGTTTCGGCCCAGGCAATCCGCACCAGCAGATCCGCACCGGCCACCTTCGCGCTCACCTCCCAGGCCCAGCTGCCATCCCCACCCTTCCGCTCCCTTGATCACCGCCCGGACCGCCCCTGCTCCAGCTCCCAGCGCTCTTCCCCGCCGTCCCCTGCGGGTGGCCATCCTCGGCGCCACCGGCGCCGTGGGTCAGGAGCTGCTGCAGCTGCTGGACGAGCGTCGCTTCCCGGTGGCCGAGCTGCGCCCCCTGGCTTCGGCCCGCTCGGCCGGCCACAGCCTGCGCTGGCAGGACCGGGACCTCACGATCGCCGAGGTGAGCGCCGAGGCCTTCGAGGGCGTGGATCTGGTGCTGGCCTCCGCCGGTGGTGCCGCCTCCCGGCAGTGGGCCCCGGTGGCGGTGGTGGCCGGTGCGGTGGTGATCGACAACTCCAGCGCCTTCCGGATGGATCCGGCCGTGCCGCTGGTGGTGCCGGAGGTGAACCCTCAGGCGGCCTTCGGCCATCGGGGAATCATCGCCAACCCCAACTGCACCACGATCCTGCTCACCCTGGCCCTGGCGCCCCTCCACCACCGGCGACCGATCCGGCGCGTGGTGGTGAGCACCTACCAGAGCGCCAGCGGCGCCGGCGCCCGCGCCATGGAGGAGCTGCGCCAGCTGAGCCGCACCGTGCTCGACGGCGGTGAGGCGCGCAGCGCGGTGCTGCCCCACTCGCTGGCCTTCAACCTGTTCCTGCACAACTCGCCCCTGCAGCCCAACGGCTACTGCGAGGAGGAGTTGAAGATGCTCAACGAGACGCGCAAGATCATGGACGCCCCCGATCTGCGTCTGACGGCCACCTGCGTGCGGGTGCCCGTGCTGCGGGCCCATTCCGAGGCCGTGAACATCGAGTTCCACGAACCCTTCCCGCTCGACGAGGCCCGCGAACTGCTGGGCCAGGCTCCCGGCCTGGAACTGCTGGAGAATTTCGAGGACAACCGCTTCCCCATGCCCACCGACGTCACGGGCCGGGATCCGGTGGCCGTGGGCCGGATCCGCCAGGATCTCAGCGACCCCAACGCCCTGGAGCTCTGGCTCTGCGGCGACCAGATCCGCAAGGGGGCGGCCCTCAATGCCGTGCAGATCGCCGAGCTGCTGCAGCGCGGGGACGGAGCCGGAGGAGGTGACGGGTGAGCGCCGCTCCCTTCGGCCGCGTGCTCACCGCCATGGTCACTCCGTTCCGGGGTGACGGTGCGGTGGATCTGGATCTGGCCGCCCGTCTTGCCGACCATCTGGTGAGCACCGGTTCCGATGGGCTGGTGATCTGCGGCACCACCGGCGAGTCGCCCACCCTCAGCTGGGATGAGCAGCACCAGCTGTTCGCCGCCGTGCGTGAGGCCGTGGGCGGCCGGGCCAGCCTGCTGGCCGGCAGCGGCAGCAACTGCACCGCCGAGGCGGTCGAGGCCACCCGCGAGGCCGCGGCCCTCGGCGCCGATGGTGCCCTGGTGGTGGTGCCCTACTACAACAAGCCGCCACAGGACGGTCTGGAGGCCCATTTCCGGGCGGTTGCCGGGGCGGCTCCCGAATTGCCCCTGATGCTCTACAACATCCCCGGCCGCACGGGCGCCAGCCTGGCGCCCGACACGGTGGCGCGGCTGCTGGATCTGCCCAACGTGGTGAGCTTCAAGGCGGCCAGCGGCACCAGCGATGAAGTGAGCGCCCTGCGCGCCGTCTGCGGTGACCGCCTGGCCATCTACTCCGGCGACGACGCGCTGACGCTGCCGATGCTCGCCGTGGGGGCCGTGGGCGTGGTGAGCGTGGCCAGTCACCTGGTGGGCGAGCGCATCAGCGCCATGGTGCGGGCCTTCTGCGCCGGCGATCAGGCCACGGCCCTGCAGCTCCACGACCAGCTGCTGCCGCTCTGCCGGGCGCTGTTCTGCACCACCAACCCCATCCCCGTGAAAGCCGCCCTGGAGCTCAGCGGCTGGCCCGTGGGTGCCCCAAGACTTCCCCTCCTTCCCGCTGACGACGCCGTGAGACAACGCCTCTCCGAAACCCTGGCCGCCCTGCGTCCGACCTGACGCCAAGGCTGTTGAGCCGAGGGCAACGCCAACGCCCTGGTGCCGTCTTCCGGGTTTCCCCCCGATCGTCTCCGTTCACGTTCATTCATTCCCCTCTTTTCCTGAAGTCCCACATGTCCAGTTCCAACGGCAGCAGCAACGGTTCCAGACAGCCCGCTCTGCGGGTGATTCCCCTCGGCGGCCTGCATGAGATCGGCAAGAACACCTGCGTCTTCGAGTACGGCGACGACCTGATGCTGGTGGACGCCGGCCTGGCCTTCCCCAGTGACGGCATGCACGGCGTCAACGTGGTGATGCCCGACACGAGCTATCTGAAGGAGAACCAGAAACGCATCCGCGGCATGATCGTGACCCACGGTCACGAAGATCACATCGGTGGCATTGCCCACCATCTCAAGAACTTCAACATCCCCGTGATCCACGGGCCGCGCCTGGCCCTGGCCCTGCTCACCGGCAAGATGGAGGAGGCGGGCGTGATGGACCGCACCATCCTCAAGACCGTGGCTCCCCGCGATGTGGTGAAGGTGGGCCAGCACTTCTCGGTGGAGTTCATCCGCAACACCCACTCGATGGCCGACAGCTTCTCGCTGGCCATCACCACGCCGGTGGGCACGGTGATCTTCACCGGCGACTTCAAGTTCGACCACACGCCGGTGGACGGCGAGCACTTCGACATGGCCCGCCTGGCCCACTACGGCGAGCAGGGGGTGCTGTGTCTGTTCAGCGACTCCACCAATGCCGAGGTGCCGGGCCACTGCCCGCCCGAGCGCTCGGTGTTCCCCATGCTGGATCACCACATCGCCCAGGCAGAGGGCCGGGTGATCATCACCACCTTCGCCAGCTCGATTCACCGGGTGGCGATGATCCTGGAGCTGGCGCTCAAGAACGGCCGCAAGGTGGGCCTGCTGGGCCGCTCGATGCTGAACGTGATCGCCAAGGCACGCGAGCTCGGTTACATGCGCGCCCCCGACGATCTGTTCGTGCCGATCAAGCAGATCCGCGATCTGCCCGACCGGGAGACGCTGCTGCTGATGACCGGCAGCCAGGGCGAACCGCTGGCGGCGCTGAGCCGCATCTCCCGCGGTGAACATCCCCAGGTGCAGGTGAAGAGCACCGACACGATCATCTTCTCCGCCAGCCCGATCCCCGGCAACACCATCTCGGTGGTGAACACCATCGACCGGCTGATGATGCTGGGCGCCAAGGTGGTCTACGGCAAGGGCGAGGGCATCCACGTGTCCGGCCACGGCTTCCAGGAGGACCAGAAACTGATGCTGGCCCTCACCAGGCCGAAGTTCTTCGTGCCGGTGCACGGCGAGCACCGCATGCTCGTGTGCCACAGCCGCACGGCCCAGTCGATGGGGGTGCCGGCCGACAACATCCTGATCATCGACAACGGTGACGTGGTGGAGCTCACCCCGGAGTCGATCCGCCGGGGCGAACCGGTGAAGGCCGGCATCGAGCTGCTGGACGCCTCCCGCAACGGCATCGTCGATGCCCGCGTGCTGAAGGAGCGTCAGCAGCTGGCTGAGGACGGTGTGATCACCCTGCTGGCGGCGATCAGCACCGACGGCGCCATGGTGGCTCCACCGCGGGTGAACCTGCGCGGTGTGGTCACCAGCGCCGATGCCCGCAAGCTCAGCCTCTGGGCCGAGCGGGAGATCACCTGGGTGCTGGAGAACCGCTGGAAGCAGCTGTGCCGCAACACCGGCGGCCAGGCCCCCGACGTGGACTGGGTGGGCGTGCAGCGCGAGGTGGAACTCGGCCTGCAGCGCCGGCTGCGGCGCGAACTCCAGGTCGAACCGCTGATCCTCTGCCTGGTGCAGCCCGCCCCCGCCGGAACCCCGGTCTACAAGGGCCGTGCCGACGTCGAGCCGGACAACCGCCCGGCACCCCGTGGACGCGGCGGCCGTGATGGGGCCCGCCCGGCGCGCAGCGACCGTCCGGTTGGTGCGCGCACCGAGGCGGCGCCCCGCCAGCAGCGCCAGCTGGCCACCGTGGGCGCCACCGCCAACGGCGGCAACGGCAGCAACGGTGCCAGCGGCAGCAACGGCTCCAGCGCGCCCGCCGCCGCCGTGCCGGAACGGGAGTTCAGCGGCCGCACCCGCCGCCGCCGTTCAGCGGCGGCGGCGGGCTGAGGGAGCTCGCGGTTCAGGTCAGGCTCACCCGCAACAGCCCCCGGCTGAGTTCCTCCATCTCCCGGGCGCTGAGGCGGGTGGGATCAAAGGCCAGCGGGTCCACCGCCCGTGGCGTCCGCCCGGCGGCACCCAGGGAGCCCACCTCCTGCAGCTCCAGTTCCTGCCGGCGGCCCGGGTCGGCCTGGGCCACATCGAGCTGTTCCGGTTCCTCCACCACCTCCACCGCCAGCTCCTCCATCCAGGGCATGGCCGCGGTGCTGGGCTGGCCGGGGGCGGCTCCGGCCATGTCCGGATTGTTGCCCTGCTCCACCTGCAGGCACTGCTGCAGGCCCTGCTCGGCGATGTCGCGCAGGGTCACCTCGCTGCAGTTCTCCAGCACGGTCTGGTAGTGGGTGCGGGCATCGCCCACCGCTCCCATCCCATAGAGCCGGGTGTGCCCGAGCAGCAGCTCCACCCGCAGCCGCACCGGGTCGGCCGGATCGGCCGGCAGGTCCCTCAGCAGCGCCTCGCCGAGGGCCTCCACCTGGGGCCACTCGCGCTCGCTGTAGAGCCGTTCGATCGTGGCGTAGCGCTGTTGCAGGATCTCGGGACTGAGGCTCATGGGGCTGAGGGGTCGCGGTCACGGCACAGCCACAGTGTGGTGCCCTGCCAGTGCAGGTGCCAGCCGTGGCCCAGATCGGCCCCTCCGGGGCCGCGCTCGGGAGGCAGGCGATCGAGCACGGCCTCGAGGCTGCGGGCCGGCCAGCGCCGGCCACTGGCCTGCTCGAGCCAGCTCTGCAGCAGCTGGCTCTGATTGCCGCGCCCCAGGCCGGCCAGGCGTCCGCGCCGCAGGCCGGCGCCGACGGCCCCCGGCGGGGCCGGCGCCTGCAGGGGCTCCAGGGCCAGCCGCAGCAGCTCGGCCGCGGCATCCTCCGCCTCTGCCAGCTGTTCCGCAGCCCTGGCGATGCGGCGGTCCGCACCGGGGTGCAGGCTGTTCAGCACCGGCCCCACCTCCAGCCGCAGGCGGTTGCGGCTGAAGCGCGGATCGCTGTTGCTGGCGTCGCTCCACACCGGCAGCGCCAGGCTGCGGCAGAGGCGCGCCGTGTCAGCGCGGTCGAAGTCCAGCAGCGGCCGCACCAGCTCGACCGGCGGCTCGAGCGTGCGCCGGCGGCGCAGGCTGCCCAGACCCCGGCGGTGACTGCCCCGCGCCAGGTTGAGCAGCAGCGTCTCGGCCCGGTCGGTGGCGGTGTGGCCGGTGACCACCCGGGTGCAGCCCAGCTCCCGGGCCCGCCGGGCCAGCCGGTCGTAGCGCCAGCGCCGCGCCGCGGCCTCGCTGGGGACCTCCTCCGCGCTGCGCTGCCAGCCCTCCACCAGGATCGGCAGGTCGCGGTCTGCGGCCCAGCGGCTCAGCGCCGCAGCCTGCTCCGCCGACTCCGGCCGCCAGCGGTGATCGCCGTGCCAGAGGCTGAGCCGCCAGCCGTGCCGCGCGCGCAGATCCAGCAGCAGCCCCAGCAGGGCCATGGAGTCCTGCCCGCCGGACACCGCCAGCAGCAGCGGCGCGCCGGCCGGCAGCAGCTGCGGATGGCGCTGCAGCAGGCGGTGCAGGCGGTGGTGGTCGCCGCTCCAGGAGGCCGTTGGCTTGGGGTGGGAGAATCCCATCCACTGTGCTTCCCCCGGCATGTCGCGTCTCGATCGCCTGCCTGCCCCGCTGCGCTCCGCCCTCGCCCAGGGCCGCCTGCTGAAGGTGATCGCCGGCCTCACCAACCACGACGCCGCTGCAGTCGAGCGCATCAGCCGCGCCGCCGGCCGCGGTGGCGCCGACCTGATCGACGTGGCCTGTGATCCGGAGCTGGTGCGGCTGGCTGCCCGGGTGAGCGGCCTGCCGATCTGCGTCAGCGCCGTGGATCCCGAGCTGTTCCCCGCCGCCGTGGAGGCCGGCGCTGCCCTGGTGGAGATCGGCAACTACGACGCCTTCTACCCCCTGGGCCGCATCTTCGACGCCGCCGAGGTGCTGGAGCTCACCCGCCGCACCCGCTCGCTGCTGCCCGAGGTGGTGCTGAGCGTCACCGTGCCCCACGTGCTGCCCCTGGATCAGCAGGAGCAGCTGGCCATCGATCTGGTGGCCGCCGGCGCCGACCTGATCCAGACCGAGGGCGGTACCAGCGCCCGCCCCTTCAGCGCCGGCAGCCTCGGCCTGATCGAGAAGGCCGCCCCCACCCTGGCCGCCGCCCACGGCATCAGCCGGGCCCTGGCCGCCGCTGCGGTTCCGGCTCCGGTGCTCTGCGCTTCCGGTCTCTCGGCCGTCACCGTGCCGATGGCGATCGCCGCCGGCGCCGCCGGCGTGGGCGTGGGCTCGGCCATCAACCGGCTGACCGACGAGCTTGCCATGGTGGCCGTGGTGCGCGGCCTGCGTGAGGCGCTCGGTGAGCTCGTCTCGGTCCCGTCGCGTCCGTAACGACAGGCCTCTGTAACGACGCCCCGCCGTGGGGTTGCGGGTGCGGCAACTGTGCCTAGCTTGACTGCGCCTGCCCCCTATTGAGGTCATGGGTTCTCTCGTCTGGCTGCTGCAGTGGCCGATTCGCGCGATTGTGCTGCTGATCGTGGCCTGGCTTCCCCTCGGCGTGGAGCTGGACAGCTTCCCCATCGCCCTGCTGGCTGCCGTGGTGATCGGCCTGCTGGGCACCCTGCTGCTCTGGCCCCTCAGAGCCCTGATGGCTGTGCCCTGGGCGATCACCAGCCTCGGCGGAATCATCACGCCGATCAGCTGGCTCTACAACTGGCTGATCACCGTGATCCTGTTCGGCCTGGCGGCCTGGCTGATTCAGGGCTTCCGGCTGCGGCGGGGCCTGCTCAGCGCCGCCCTGGGTGCCGTGGTGTATGCCGTGCTCTCCACGGTGCTCCTGCGCCTGCTGGGGCTGGACGTGGACTTCACCCGCGCCTCGGCGCTGATGGCCGGATCGCTGGTGGGCTGAGTCCCGGGGCCGTGCGGCTCGCGGCCGCTGGCCGGACTGGCCGACAATGGCCCTATGGCCAGTCCCTTTCAGCTCCACGCCCCCTATGAGCCCAAGGGCGACCAGCCCGAGGCGATCGACGGGCTGGTGGCGGGTGTCGAGGGCGGCGAGCGCTACCAGACCCTGCTGGGGGCCACGGGTACCGGCAAGACGTTCACGATCGCCAATGTGATCGCCCGCACCGGCCGGCCCACGCTGGTGCTGGCCCACAACAAGACGCTGGCGGCCCAGCTCTGCAACGAGCTGAGGGAGTTCTTCCCCAACAACGCCGTCGAATATTTCATCTCCTACTACGACTACTACCAGCCGGAGGCGTACGTGCCCGTCTCCGACACCTACATCGCCAAGACGGCGTCGATCAATGAGGAGATCGACATGCTGCGCCACTCGGCCACCCGGTCGCTGTTTGAGCGGCGCGATGTGATCGTGGTGGCCTCGATCAGCTGCATCTACGGCCTGGGGATTCCCAGCGAATACCTCAAGGCCGCCGTGAAGTTCCAGGTGGGCGAGACGCTCAACCTGCGGGGCTCCCTGCGGGAGCTGGTGAACAATCAGTATTCCCGCAACGACGTGGAGATCTCCCGCGGCCGCTTCCGGGTGCGCGGCGACGTGCTGGAGATCGGCCCGGCCTATGAGGACCGGCTGGTGCGGATCGAGCTGTTCGGCGACGAGGTGGAGGCGATCCGCTACGTGGATCCCACCACCGGCGAGATCCTGCAGAGCCTCGACACCATCAACATCTACCCGGCCAAGCACTTCGTCACACCCAAGGAGCGGCTGCAGGAGGCGATCAAGGCGATCCGGCTCGAGCTGCGCGAGCGGCTGGATGTGCTCAACGCCCAGGGCCGGCTGCTGGAGGCCCAGCGGCTGGAGCAGCGCACCACCTACGACCTGGAGATGCTGGAGCAGGTGGGCTACTGCAACGGCGTGGAGAACTACGCCCGCCACCTGGCTGGCCGCGAGGCGGGCACGCCGCCCGAGTGCCTGATCGACTACTTCCCCGACGACTGGCTGCTGGTGGTGGATGAGAGCCACGTCACGTGCTCGCAGCTGCAGGCGATGTACAACGGCGACCAATCGCGCAAGCAGGTGCTGATCGAGCACGGCTTCCGCCTGCCCAGCGCCGCCGACAACCGGCCGCTCAAGGGGGAAGAGTTCTGGCAGAAGGCACGCCAGACGATCTTCGTGAGCGCCACCCCGGGGACCTGGGAGCTGGCCGAGAGCAAGGGACAGGTGGTGGAGCAGGTGATCCGCCCCACCGGCGTGCTCGATCCGGTGGTGGAGGTGCGCCCCACCGACGGCCAGGTGGACGACCTGCTGGGGGAGATCCGGGTGCGGGCCGAGAAGCAGGAGCGGGTGCTGGTGACCACCCTCACCAAGCGCATGGCCGAAGACCTCACCGACTACCTGGCCGAGAACGGCGTGCGGGTGCGCTACCTGCACTCGGAGATCCACTCGATCGAGCGCATCGAGATCATCCAGGACCTCAGGAACGGCGAATACGACGTGCTGGTGGGCGTGAACCTGCTGCGGGAGGGCCTGGATCTACCGGAGGTGTCGCTGGTGGCGATCCTCGATGCCGACAAGGAGGGCTTCCTGCGGGCGGAGCGCTCCCTGATCCAGACCATCGGGCGGGCCGCCCGCCACGTGGAGGGGGTGGCCCTGCTCTATGCCGACAACCTCACCGATTCGATGGCCAAGGCGATTTCCGAAACCGAACGCCGCCGGGCCATCCAGCAGACCTACAACGAGAAGCACGGCATCACCCCCACCCCGGCGGGCAAGCGGGCCGGCAATTCGATCCTCGCCTTCCTGGAGGTGTCGCGCCGGCTCAACGACGAGCAGCTGGAGCAGGCCACCGAGCAGGCTGAGCACAACGCGGTGCCCCTCGATTCCCTGCCCGAGCTGATCCAGCAGCTCGAAGACAAGATGAAGGCCGCCGCCAAGAATCTGGAGTTCGAGGAGGCCGCCAACCTGCGCGACCGCATCAAGGGGTTGCGCCAGAAGCTGGTGGGCAGGGCCTGAGCGACCAGGACCAGGCCTGAGCGCCAAGACCTGAGCGACCGGGTTCAGACCGGGGCTTCCGTGCCTTCGGCCCTGTGGGTGATGGCGCCACCCAGCGCGAAGGCGGCGTGCACCGCCTGCAGGGCGCGCACGCCGTCGCCTTCGGCCAGCACGCAGCTGGTGCGGATCTCGCTGGTGGCGATCATCTCGATGTTGATCCCCGCTTCCGCCAGGCAGCGGAACATGCGCGCCGCCGTGCCCGGGGTGCAGGGCATGCCGGCGCCGACGGCGCTGACGCGGGCGATGGCCGGACCCTCCTCGAAGCGCGAGCCCGGCCACTGGCGCAGCACCGGTGCCAGGGCCCGCTCGGCCCGGGTGCGCTCGTCACGCTTGAGGGTGAAGCTGATGTCGCGGCTGAGCTGGCTTCCCTCGCCGTGGGTGCGCTCCGACTGCACGATCGCATCGAGGCTGATGCCCGCATCGGCCAGGGCGCGGCAGACGGCGGCGGCGGTGCCGGGACGATCGGGCACCCGGCGCACGGCCACCTGGGCCTGGTCGCGGTCCAGGGCCACGCCGCGCACCGGCGGGGCCTCCAGCCGGCAGAGCTCGGGGTTGTGCTGCAGCTGGCTCTCGTGCAGCTCGAAGGCCTCGGCGGCGGCCCGCAGGGCCCGCTGGCCCTGCTCGCCGGCCACCAGGCAGCTCACCTTCACCTCGCTGGTGGCGATCAGGCGCACGTTGATGCCGCAGCGGGCCAGGGTGTCGAACAGGCGGGCGGCCACCCCCGGACGGCCCATGATGCCGGCGCCGGAGATGCTCAGCTTGGCCAGGCCGCCCTCCCCCCGCAGGCAGGCCCCGCCGTCGACGCCATCCGCCAGCTGCTCCACCGGCTCGGCGCCCATGCCGATCAGCACCTCCCGGCTCACCAGCAGGGCCTGGTCGAGGTCCGTTTCCGGCAGGGTGAAGGCGATGTCGTTGGTGTAGCCGTCCCCGCCGCGGCCGCTGCCCTCGTGGGTGGCCTGCACGATCAGGTCCACGTTCAGGCCGGCGGCGCCCAGCGCCTCGAACAGCTGGGCGGCCACTCCGGGCCGGTCGGGCACGTGGGAGAGGGCCACCACGGCCTGGTGGGTCTCGAGCTGGGCGCCGTCCACGGGCTTGCCCAGCTCCAGGCCGCCGCTGCCGATCGCCTGGGGCGCGCCGCTGGTGAGCCGGGTGCCCGGGGCCTCGCTCCAGCTGGAGCGCACCACCAGGGGCACGCCGTAGTTGCGGGCGATCTCCACCGCCCGCGGATGCAGCACGGCGGCCCCGAGGCTGGCCAGCTCCAGCATCTCGTCGCAGGTCACCGTCTCCAGGAACTGGGCATCGGCCACCTTGCGCGGGTCGGTGGTGAGCACCCCGGGCACATCGGTGTAGATCTCGCAGGCCTCGGCGCCGAGGGCCGCCGCCAGGGCCACGGCCGAGGTGTCGGAGCCGCCGCGGCCCAGGGTGGTGATCTCCGGGGTGCCGGCGGCGCCGCTGCTGGTGCCCTGGAAGCCGGCCACCACCACCACCTGGCCGTCGTCGAGCAGGCGCCGCAGCCGTTCGGTGCGGATCTCCAGGATGCGGGCCCGGCCGTGGGCCGACTCGGTGACGATGCCCGCCTGGGTGCCGGTCATCGACACGGCCGGCACCCCCAGGGCGTGCAGGGCCATGGACAGCAGCGCGATCGACACCTGCTCACCGGTGGAGAGGAGCATGTCCATCTCGCGCTGGGGCGGGTCGCTGCAGATCGCCCGCGCCAGGCCGGTGAGCTCGTCGGTGGTGTGGCCCATGGCCGACACCACGATCACCAGTTCGTGGCCCTCTTCCCGGCAGTGGGCGATGCGCCGGGCCACCGCCTGGATGCGCTCCACGTCGGCCACCGAGGTGCCCCCGAACTTCTGAACCAGCAGGGCCATGGCACCGGGACCGCGCCCCCGCGGTCTGCACATCGATCGCAGCGATTATCTGCCCTCACCCCGCGCCGGCGGTGCCCAGCAGGAAGCCGTCGCGGAAGGCGGCGCCGGGATCGGCGCCGCGCTTGAGCTGGACCTCCACCTCCAACAGCTGGCCCAGCAGTCCCAGGAACCGCTCCGGCTGGCGGCCGCGGATCTGGCGGCGCAGCACGTAGACGCGCTTGGGGTTGCCGATGCCGGCGGCCTGGGCGATGGCAGTCACGTCCTGCTCCCCCTGGCGATCGAGCAGGGCCACCCACAGCCAGCCGCGGATCTGGCCGCTGAGGGTGGCGACGATGCGCAGCGCCGGCTCCCCGGACGCCAGCAGTGCGTCGAGCAGGGCGATGGCCTCGGCCGGCCGCCCCGCCAGCAGGGCATCCCCCACCGCCAGGGCGGTGGTGCTGTGGCCGCCCACCAGGGCCTGCACCGCCGCCGCGGTGATCGCCGGTGCTGTGCCCGCCGGGGGGGCGGCCTCGGCGGCGGCGAACAGGCTGAGTTTCTCCAGCTCGCTGGCCAGGCGGGCGCTGTCGCTGCCGATCGCCTCGGCCAGGGCCTCGGCGGCGGCCGGCTCCAGCGCCAGCCCCAGCTCGCGGGCGGTGCGGGCCACCAGGTCCACCTGTCCGGCCTCGTCCCACACCGCCGGCAGCGGGAAGCTGCGCTCGCTGGCCTGGCCCGCCTTGACCAGCTTCTGCAGGGCCTTGGTGGTGCGCAGGCGGCCGTCCGGCTTGGCCGGGTTGACCAGCAGCAGATGGCAGCTCTCGGGGATCAGCTCCAGCGCCGCCTCCAGCTGGTCGGCCAGCTCCGCCGGGCACTGGTTGCAGAAGGGACTGCGCTGCAGCGCCACCACCCGGGCGCCGGCCCCGAAGGGCGGCGTGCGCGCCTCCTCCAGGGCCCGGGCCGCCTGGTCGGGGTCGTTGCCGTCCAGGCGGCTGAGGTTGATGGCGGCCCAGGCCGGATCCACCAGCTCAGCGATCAGGGCCTCCACCGCCCGGCCGCGGGCCGCTTCGTCGTCGCCCCAGAGCAGGTGGATGGGCATCAGACGCTGGGCACCACGGGCAGGTCGAGGGCGGGCAGCAGGGCCCGGCCGTGCAGCAGCTCCGCATCGTCGCTCACCAGCACCGCCGCTCCGGCCTGGATGGCCGCGGCCAGTTCCAGGGCGGCCCCGGCGCTGAGGTGGCCCCCGCATGGCTGGGTTCCGGATGGCTGGGTCGCCCATGGCTGGGTCGCCCGTAGACGGGGCCGGCGCAGGCGGGCGGCGGCCTCGGCGACGGCCCCATCCACCGCCATCACCTGCCAGGCCTGGCCGTCGGCGAACACCTGGCGGTAGCTCTGGGCCCGGCCCTCGTGGCCCCGGCTGAGGGGCCCCTCCAGCAGCCGCATCAGGCAGAGGCTGCTGATCTGCCCGCGCCAGATTCCCCGGCCGATGCCCTCCAGCAGCTGGGTGAGCAGCCCGCCCTTGTCGGCTGCACCGCTGAGAAAGGCGATCAGCGCCGAGGCCTCGAAGCCGATCAGGGCCCCATGGGCCAGCTGGTGAGGGTCAAACGGGCTCCCGGAGGCCGAAGGGACTGCTGCCGAATCCGGCCAGTATCCGCGGCCACTGCCGCGCAGCTCCAGCAGCCGCCGGCGCTGGGGCACCTGCCGCTGGTAGAGCGGGACCAGGGCCGCCACAGGCTGGCCGTGACGGTTGATCACCAGCTGCTCGCCGGCCTCGGCCCGGCTGAGCAGCTCGGGCAGGCGCCGCCTGGCCTCCTGCACCCCCAGGGACTCGGTCATCGGCGCAGCGGTGAGGGTGGTGCGGGCTGTTCCAATTCTGTACACGCTGTACAGAATCAGGATCCGGCTTCAACGCGATTCGGCCGGAGCGCGATCCGGTCGTCACAGGGTCGGGCTGAAACCTGAGCTGCAACCGGGCCGAAACTGGTGCTGAAACAGGGCGTCGGTTGCCCGGATCCGCCAGGCGACGCCACTGCCACCCCCCTTTCCGCTTGGACCCACTGCCTGACCACCGGTTCGACCATCCGATCTTCAGCGAGAGCATCGTTCTGATCCGGCAGCTGCTGGCGGATCAGGCCCGCGGCGATGCCCACCTGGCGCGGACGCTGGCGGGGCTGGATGGCCAGGAGCGCGATGTGCTGGAGCGCTGCGTGCACAGCAGCGGCGATCCGGCGATCGCGGCCGATCTCGGCTTCACCCCGCAGGCCTGCGCGGCCGGGGTGGCGGCGCTGCGGGCCGGGGCGCCGATCCTCACCGACACGGCCATGGCCGCGGCGGCGGTGGCGCCGATGGCGGGGCGCACCTTCGCCAACCGGGTGGCGTGCGCCCTGGCCTGGGCCCCGGCGCAGGCGCCCGCGGGCTCCACGCGCGCGGCGGCCGGCATGGCGGCGGCCCTCGCGGAGCTGGGTGCCGGCGGCAGAGGTGCCGGGACGCCGGCCGTCGCGCCGGTGGTGCTGATCGGCAGCGCCCCCACCGCCCTGGAGGTGCTGCTGGAGCGGGTGGCGGCCGGCGCGGTGGAGGCCCCGGCCCTGGTGATCGGCATGCCGGTGGGATTCGTGGGGGTGGAGCAGAGCAAGCGCCGCCTGGCGGCGAGTGGCCTGGCCCACATCCGGCTCGAGGGCTCCAAGGGCGGAGCCGGTCTGGTGGCCGCGGCCTGCAACGCCCTGCTGCGGGCCGGCTGGCTTCAGGCGGCGAGCGCCCCGTCCCCCTTCTCCGGCTGACCGAGGCTGATCTGGCTGTTGGCCTCGATGCGGCCCAGCACCTGGCGGGCGCGCAGCACCACCGGCGCCGGCACGCCGGCCAGGCGGGCTGCCTCGATGCCGTAGCTGCGGCTGGCGCCGCCGGGCACCACGCGGTGCAGGAAGCGCAGGTCGTGGCCGGTCTCCTCCACCAGCACCCGGGCGTTGGCGACGTTGGGCAGCACGGCGGCCAGTTCGTTGAGCTCGTGGTAGTGGGTGGCGAACACGCAGCGGGCGCCGATGGCGGTGGCCAGGTGCTCGGCCACCGCCCAGGCGATCGAGAGGCCGTCGAAGGTGGCGGTGCCGCGGCCGATCTCGTCGAGCAGCACCAGGGAGCGGGCCGTGGCGTGGTGAAGGATGTTGGCCGTCTCGGCCATCTCCACCATGAAGGTGGACTGGCCGGCGGCCAGGTCGTCGCCGGCGCCGACGCGGGTGAAGATGCGGTCGGCGATGCCGAGGCGGGCGGACGCCGCCGGGATCCAGCTGCCCATCTGGGCCAGCAGCTGCAGCAGGCCGTTCTGGCGCAGGTAGCAGCTCTTGCCGCTGGCGTTGGGGCCGGTGAGGATCAGCAGGTCGGGGGCCCCCCCGGTGTCACTGCTGCTTCCCAGGGCGATGCCGTTGGCGGTGAAGCCCTCCTCCACCAGCAGCTGCTCCACCACCGGGTGGCGGCCGGCCTCGATCTGCAGCACGCGGGCGTCGGCGCCGCCGGGGTCGGTGATCTCCGGGCAGCAGTAGCCGCCGGTGGCGGCCACCTCGGCCAGGCCGGCGAGGGCATCGAGTTCGGCCACCAGCCGGGCCGCCGTGCGGATCGCCGCGGCCTGCTCGCCGACGCGGCCGCGCAGGGCGCAGAACAGCTCGTATTCGCGCTGGGCGGCGCGGGCCCGCAGCTGCTGGATGCGGCCCTCGCGGGCCTTGAGCTCGGGGGTGACGAAGCGCTCCTCGTTGGCCAGGGTCTGGCGGCGGATCCAGTGCTCAGGCACGGCGCCGGCCTTGGCCCGGCTCACCGCCAGGAAGTAGCCGAAGGTGCGGTGGTACTGCAGCCGCAGGGTGCTGATGCCGCTGAGCCGGCGCTCGTCGGCCTCCTGGCCGGCCAGCCAGGCGTCCTGGTCGTCGAGCTGGTTGCGCAGGCCGTCGAGCTGGGCGTCGACGCCGTCGTGGATCAGGCCGCCCTCGCTCAGGGCCAGGGGCGGACTCTCCACCAGGGTGTGGCGCAGGTGTGCGGCCAGCGCCTCGAGCTCCGGCCAGGGGCGGGCCAGGGCCTGCAGCGGTGCGCTGGTGGCGCCGGCCAGCAGGGCGGCCAGCTGGGGGAGGCGCTCGAGGCCGTCGGCCAGGGCCACCAGGTCGCGGGCCGAAGCGCTGCCGGCGCCGGCCCGGCCGGCGAGACGCTCCAGGTCGCCCATCGGCCGCAGCAGCCGGCGCACCGCCAGGCGCAGGGGACGGGCCGCCACCAGCTCGCTCACACTGCCCTGGCGCTCGAGGATGGCGGCGCGTTCCACCAGCGGCGCCTCCAGCCAGCGCCGCAGGCAGCGGCCGCCCATGGCCGTGTGGGTGCGGTCGATCGCCCACAGCAGCGAGCCGTGCAGGCTGCCGCCCAGCTGGGTGCGGGTGAGTTCGAGGTTGCGGCGGGTGGCGGCGTCGAGCACCAGGGCGTCGCCGGCGTGCCAGGTGGTGGGCAGGTCGAGGGGCACCCGGGGCGGGTCGCCGCTGCCGCCGCCTGCGGAGCTGTTCTGGCTGCCGTACTGGCTGCCGTTCTGGGTACCGTCCAGGTAGTGCACCAGGCCGCCGGCGGCGCGCAGGGCCAGGGGCACCTCCCCCAGCCCGAGGCCATCGAGGCTGGCCAGGCCGAAGCGCTCCTTGAGGGTGGCGCTGGCCTCCGGCAGCTCGAAGGGGGTGCGGGGCAGCCGCGTGAGCCGCAGGCCGGCGGGACACCAGGCCGGCGCCGCGGCGGTGTCATGGGGCGCGCCGTCAGCGCCGCCGCCGGGCCAGAGCACCTCGGCGGCCTCCAGCTGCAGCAGCTCCTGGTGCAGGGCGTCGCTGCCGCGGCGCTCGCTCACCCGGAACTCGCCGGTGCTCACGTCGGCCACGGCCAGACCCCAGCGGGCCGCCGAGCCCTGGGCGGGGCCGTCCAGCACCACGGCACAGAGCCAGTTGTTGCGGCGGGCGGCGAGCATGCCCTCCTCCAGCACCGTGCCGGGGGTGAGCACGCGGGTGATGTCGCGGCGCAGCAGCTCGCCCCGGGCGGGGGTGGTTTCCAGCTGATCGCAGAGGGCCACGCTGAGGCCGCGGCGCACCAGCTCGCCGCAGTAGCGCTCGGCGGCATGGTGGGGGATGCCGGCCATGGGCACCCGGCCGATCGCCTTGCCGCCCTCCTTGCCGGTGAGGGTGAGCTCCAGCAGGCGCGAGACGGCGATCGCGTCCTCGAAGAAGCACTCGAAGAAATCCCCCAGCCGGTAGAGCAGCAGCCGCTCGGGATGCGCCCGTTTGAGCTCCACGTAGTGGCGCAGCATCGGCGTGAGCTGATCCGGCTCCACCAGGCGGTGGTGGTGCCAGGGGGGGAGGTCGGAGTCGGGGCTGCCGGGGCCGTTGGCGGCGGTTTCGCCGGAGGCTGCGGACGGCGCACCGGACTGGGAGGACGGGCCGGCGGCGGCAGGGCTGGCCTGGCGGCGCCGGCGGGGGCGGGCGGCGGCATCGGCCGCCAGGGCCTCGGCATCGAGGCCATCGCTGGTGGCGGCTGGTTTTGCCGCGGCTTGCGGGGCGGCGCGGCGCGCCGGTCCGGGGATGTCGCCGAAGAGGCTGCCCTGCACGGCGGCTTCGGACACGAGCGAAAGCTGCTGCTCGGCTTCCGCGGCCACGGGCGCTCACAGGACTCTCAGGCTGGGATCGTAGGCGCAGTCGGCAGCCTGGCCGAGCGTCTGGCTGAGCGCCGGGCTGAGCGTCTGGTCGCGTGCACGGCTGAGCGCTGCGGGCTCCCGGGAGCGAAGGGGGTGTGCGGGTGTTTTCGAGTTGTGTACAGGCTGTACAGAACTCGATCCTCTCCGCTCACGGTCCATCGCCATCGCCATCGCCATCGCCATCGCCACCGCCACCGCCACCGCCACCGCCACCGCCACCGCCACCGCCACCGCCACCGCCACCTGGCCACGGCTGGTCGGGGGCGGCTGCCCGACAACTTGTGAAGGAACGTCCCGGGGTGCGCCGGGGAGCCGGGAGCCACGTGTGAGAATCCCGAAACTGACCGGCCGGCCTGCCCGCTGATCCATGCAGATCCTCAACACCCTCACCGTTCTGGCCCTGGTGGTGATGTCGTTCGCCCTGATCGTGGCGGTGCCGGTGCTGTACGCCAGCAGCGAGGACAGCGGCCGTTCCAACCGCCTGATCCTGCTGGGCGGCATCGCCTGGCTGGCCCTGGTGCTGGTGAACTGGGGCATGAGCCTGTTCGTGGTCTGAAGCGCAGCCCCGAGGGATGGTCCCGGAGGGCGGCTTCTAGGCTCGGGCCATCCGATCAGCGCCACGGCAGTGGCGGGTGCCCGTGGCCACATTCGAGGGAACGTTCAGCGGCGCGGCCGGTCTGCGACTGGCGATCGTGGTGGCCCGTTTCAACGATCTGGTGACCGGCAAGCTGCTGAGCGGCTGCCTCGACTGCCTGCACCGCCACGGCATCGACACCTCCGCTGCCAGCACCCAGCTGGATCTGGCATGGGTGCCGGGCAGCTTCGAGATCCCGCTGGTGGCCCAGAAGCTGGCGGCCAGCGGCCGGTACCAGGTGGTGATCACCCTGGGGGCCGTGATCCGCGGCGACACCCCCCACTTCGATGTGGTGGTGGCTGAGGTGAGCAAGGGCGTGGCGGCGGTGAGCCGATCCACCGGCGTGCCGGTGATCTTCGGGGTGCTCACCACCGACACCATGCAGCAGGCCCTGGAGCGGGCCGGGATCAAGAGCAACCTGGGCTGGAGCTACGCCCTGCAGGCGATCGAGATGGGCTCGCTCATGGCCGCTCTGCCTGCCTGACCAGCAGCACCTGGCTGTCCGCCCGGCGGAAGCCGAGCTGTTCGTAGAAGCCGGCGCTGTTGGTGGTCATCAGATACACCCGCTCCACCTGGCGCACGCGCGGGTGGCTGAGCAGGCCCTCCACCACCCGGCGGCCGAGGCCGCGGCCCTGGAGGTCGCCGGCCACCACCACATCCCAGAGCACGGCGCGGCATTCACCATCGGTGCTGGCCCGCCCGAAGCCCACCAGCCGCTTGCCCCGCCACAGGCTCACCACCACCGGGCTGCCGCCCAACAGGCGGCGCAGCTGGGAGTAACTGCGCTGCCGGGCCCAGAAAGCGTGGTGGTTGAACAGCCGCTGCAGCTTCAACAGCCCCCGGGTGGGCCGCAGGCCGGGGCCGAGGCCGAGCCAGCGCAGGCCGGGGGCGCCGGGGGCGTGACGCAGGAGTCGGATCGCGGCCATCAGACGCGGCTCATGGCAGCATCCTCCCAGCCACACCGGCGCCTTGGCTCAGCAACGCAGGGGAATCATCCTGGCCGGCGGCAGCGGCACCCGGCTGCACCCGATCACGGTGGGCGTGAGCAAGCAGCTCCTGCCCGTGTATGACAAGCCGATGATCTATTACCCGCTGAGCACGCTGATGCTGGCGGGCATCCGCGAGGTGCTGATCATCACCACCCCCCACGACCAGCCGGCCTTCGAGCGGCTGCTGGGTGACGGCGGCGCCTGGGGGATGACCATCCGCTACGCGGTGCAGCCCAGCCCGGACGGGCTGGCCCAGGCGTTCCTGATCGGCGCCGAGTTTCTCGCCGGCGCGCCGGCGGCGCTGGTGCTGGGCGACAACCTCTTCCACGGCCACGACCTCGTGCCCCAGCTGCAGGGCAGCAACGGCTGCGGCGACGCCGCCACGGTGTTCGCCTATCCGGTGCGTGACCCGGAGCGCTACGGGGTGGTGGAGTTCGCCGCCGACGGCCGCGTGCTGAGCATCGAGGAGAAACCGGCCCGGCCCAAGTCGCGCTATGCGGTGACGGGGCTCTACTTCTATGACGCCTCGGTGGTGGAGCGGGCGCGGCGGGTGCGGCCCTCGGCGCGGGGGGAGCTGGAGATCACCGACCTCAACCGCCAGTACCTGGAGGAGGGGCTGCTGCGGGTGGAGCTGATGGGCCGGGGCATGGCCTGGCTCGACACCGGCACCTGCGACTCCCTGCACGAGGCAGCCAGTTACATCCGCACCCTGGAGCACCGCCAGGGCCTGAAGGTGGGCTGCCCGGAGGAGGTGGCCTGGCGGATGGGCTGGATCGACGGCGTCCAGCTGGAGCGGCTGGCCGAGCCGCTGCGCAAGAGCGGCTACGGCGACTACCTGTTGCGCTGCCTGAACGAGTGCGGCAGCGACCACCGCGCCCTGCAGGCGAGTCTGGAGGTGGGTCATGGAGGCTGAACGGCTGAGGACGGCGGCCGGGGTGGAGCTGGAGGGGCCGCTGCTGCTCACGCCGCAGGTGTTCGGCGACGCGCGCGGCTTCTTCTACGAGAGCTGGAACCAGCGGGCCTTCGCCGCCGCCGCGGGCCCCACCGAGTTCGTGCAGGACAACCACTCGCGCTCGGCGGCGGGCGTGCTGCGGGGCCTGCACTACCAGCTGCCGCCCCATCCCCAGGGCAAGCTGGTGCGCTGCGTGCTGGGCGCGATCTTCGATGTGGCGGTGGACATCCGCCGCGCCTCGCCCACCTTCGGCCAGTGGGTGGGGGCCGAGCTGAGCGCCGGGAACCGGGCCCAGCTGTGGGTGCCGGCGGGCTTCGCCCACGGTTTCCTCACCCTCAGCGAGCACGCCGAGGTGCTCTACAAGACCACCGACTTCTGGAGCCGCGACTGCGAGCGCTCGCTGCGCTGGGACGACCCGCAGCTGGCGATCGCCTGGCCCCTGGAGCGCCTGGCCGGCACCTCCGCCCAGTCCATTGGCCCCCAGCTGAGCGCCAAGGACGCCGAGGCGCCAAGTTTCGCCGAGGTGGTGGCGGCCGGGGAGGTGTTCGCGTGAGCTCGTCTACACCGTCACGGTGGTCACGCTGGTGCGCTGCACCGGCGTCGGTTGGGCATCGTCTTCGAGGCCTTCGAGGTGGAACGCAATCGCGGCGCGGATCTGGTCCAGCACCTGCTCCTGGCTTTCTCCAGTGGCCACACATCCAGGCAAATCCGGCACATAGGCCGAAAAGTTGCCCTCAGCCCGCTCGATCACAACGGCAAAGGATTGGCTCATGGCAGAGACAGACCAGATTGTTTCGCGATGCTTTTCAGAGTGCCGAGTGCCAGCTCATCGCTGAGCTTCCCCGCAACCGTAACGCGACCTGGGCGCTGGGGATGCTTGAACTGCCGATGACTGCCTCGCGTGCCCACCACAAACCAGCCCTCGCGTTCCAGCCGCCGGATGACCTCCCCGACCTTCATCCCGGTCTGCCCAGACCCCGTCAGCTTCCCTGTGGCCAGGTGGCAGTCACAACCGTGAAATCACCGAGGCTTCGCTGGGGGAACCAGCGATGAGAGTCCTGCTCACCGGCGCCGCCGGCCAGCTCGGCCAGGCCCTGCGCCAGCGGGTTCCGGAGGGGGTGGAGCTGATCGCCACCAGCCGGAATGGCGGGGCTGACGGCACGGGCGGCGGGACTGCACTCGGGAATGAACTGCTGCCGCTGGATCTGGCCGATGCCGACGCCTGCCGGGCGGCGGTGCGGAAGCACCGCCCCGACTGGGTGCTCAACGCCGGCGCCTACACGGCGGTGGACCGGGCCGAGAGCGAACCGGAGCTGGCCCGGGCGGTGAACGCCGGCGCGCCGCGGGCCTTCGCCGAAGCCCTGGCGGAGACGGGCGGCCGGCTGCTGCAGGTGAGCACCGACTTCGTGTTCGACGGCCGCCAGGGCAGCCCCTACCGGCCGGAGCAGCCGCGCCGGCCCCTGGGGGTGTACGGCGCCAGCAAGGCGGCCGGCGAGGAGGCGGTGGAGCAGGTGCTGGGGGGGAGTGCCGATGCCGGTGGTGGAGTCCGGGGCGTGATCCTGCGCACCAGCTGGGTGATGGGTCCGGTGGGGAAGAACTTCGCGCGCACGCTGCTGCGGCTGCACCGCGAGCGGGGTGCCGGTGGCCCGCCGATCGGCGTGGTGGCCGACCAGGTGGGCTGTCCCACCAGCACCCTCACCCTGGCTGAGGCCTGCTGGCGGCTGATCACGCGTGCCGAGTCGCTTGCCGCCACCCAGGCTGGCGCGACCCTGCCGCCGGTGCTGCACTGGAGCGACGCCGGTGCCGCCAGCTGGTATGACGTGGCCGTGGCGGTGGGCGACCTGGGGCTGGAGCTGGGGCTGCTGGAGCAGGCCGCGCCGGTGAAGCCGATCACGACCGCCGAGTATCCGCTGCCGGCACCGCGCCCCAGCTACTCCTTGCTGGACTGCAGCGGCACGCGGCAACTGCTGGAGCTGGATCCCCTGCACTGGCGTGTCGCCCTGCGGGAGGTGCTGCGGCAGGTGCTGGGGGCGTTGCCATGAACGCGGTGGGATGATCAGCGCTGTGTCGAGATCCAGGTTGCTGCCAGGTGCATCACAGGCCTGGCTGGCGGTAGAGATCAGCCAACTCCGGGCTGTTGAGCAGGTTCAGCAGTCGTTGGAGCTTGCGTCGGTTGTTGGGGCTGGGGTCGAGCTCGAAGGCAAGCCGGCCTCGATCAAGTCGAGCTCGGATTCGATCCAGGCGAGAATTGCGTTGTCTTTCCTCAGCTGCTCGGCTTGCTTCCTGGCTTCGGCAAGCCTCATCTCGACGTCGGGATCGCGACGCCAGTTGAGCGTCGACAAGAACGAGCGGAAGCGAGAGCGCGATGAGCCAGACGCCCCATTGCTGGGGCAGGACGATTCGGCGGTGGGGGACGTTGATGTGGTCAATAGGAGGAGAACAGGGCAATCAGGCCAACGACGGCGCCAAACAGGGTTTCCACGACGGCCTGGATGTCGAAGCCCAGCCAGCGCCAGGCCTTGGGAACCGCCCCATGGGCAGCTGTTGCCGAATCCACACCACCAGATGATCCATCCACCCTAAGAAGTCCAGGCCCCCAGGAAGCAACGCCCCTCTAGTACATGTGTACCGCTGTGCGCAGCCTGTCCTCCTGTCTGTGACCCGCTCAACGCCCTCCATGGCCGCCGCTCCCGTACCGATGTCCGTCTCGCCAGCTCCATCCCCCACCCCCGCCGCCCTGCTGGCCGGCCGCCGCCGCGTGCTGGTGACCGGCGGCGCCGGCTTCATCGGCGGGGCGCTCGTGCGGCGGTTGCTGGCCGAGAGCGAGGCGCTGGTGTTCAACCTCGACAAGTGCGGCTACGCCAGCGACCTCACCAGCATCGAGGCGCTGTTGGCGGATCTGGGGCCACGCGGCGTGACCGCCCAGGGGGAACCGCGCCACCAGCTGCTGCGGGTGGACCTCACCGATGGCGAGGCCACGGCGGCGGCGGTGCGCCAGGCCGATCCGGATCTGGTGCTGCACCTGGCGGCCGAGAGCCATGTGGACCGCTCGATCGAGGGACCGGGGGCGTTCATCGAGAGCAACGTGAGCGGCACCTTCCACCTGCTGCAGGCGGTGCGGGCCCACTGGGAGGGTCTGGACGAGGAACGCCGCGCCGGCTTCCGCTTCCACCACATCAGCACCGATGAGGTGTTCGGCTCGCTGGGGGACACGGGCCGCTTCTCGGAAACCACCGCCTACGACCCGCGCAGTCCGTATTCGGCCAGCAAGGCGGCCAGCGACCATCTGGTGAACGCCTGGCACCACACCTACGGCCTGCCGGTGGTGCTCACCAACTGCAGCAACAACTACGGCCCCTGGCAGTTCCCCGAGAAGCTGATCCCGGTGGTGATCCTCAAGGCGGCGGCGGGCGAGCCGATCCCCCTCTACGGCGACGGCGCCAACGTGCGCGACTGGCTCTACGTGGACGACCACGTGGACGCCCTGCTGCTGGCAGCCTGCCGCGGCCGGCTCGGCCAGAGCTACTGCGTGGGCGGGCATGGCGAGCGCACCAACAAGCAGGTGGTGACGGCGATCTGCGCCCTGCTCGATGAGCTGCGCCCCGCCGGCGCCCCCCACGCGCGCCTGATCACGCCGGTGACGGACCGTCCGGGCCACGACCGCCGCTACGCCATCGATCCGGCCCGCATCAGCGGCGAGCTGGGCTGGCAGCCGCGCCACAGCTTCGAGCAGGGGCTAGAGGCCACGGTGCGCTGGACCCTGGAGCACCAGGACTGGTGCGCGCAGGTGCGCGAGCGGGGCGGCTACACCGGCGGGCGGCTGGGGCTGGTGGAGTCAAGAAACTCGGCGACGGTCTGAATCACAAGGCCTTGCGCCATCTCCGGGGCGTTCATGAGAAAGCCGACGTCACGAATGTCGCCGGTGAGCAACACATCGGCTTTGCATGCATGGGCACCTCGATAGATGGGCCAATCTTTCTCTGGCAGGCCTGATGGGCACGGCACAGAGGTGTCGTCTCCCACCAGGCGGATGGTCTGCATCTGGCGGCTGAATTCGACCAGTTGGTGTGGAGCTTTCCATTCCAGATTGCGCCGTGCCTATCAGGCCTGTTGGAGGCGCTGAAGGATCCGTTGCCGTTCTTCAGGCGTGAGCGCATCGGCCTGGTCCCAGGCGGCGATCTGATCGTCGCTGTAGTGCTCCACCTCAAGCACTGCCGCAGGCTTGAGGCGCAGCTCTCCTTCGCACTCCTCCAGGATCACAGCACCGCCCGGTTGGATGCCGAGATGCTTGCGCATGCTGGCCGGGAGGGTGATCTGCCCTCGGCTCGACACCGTGAGCACCTCACGCTGGGAAGGCCTGGGTGCGGATGGCATGACTCTGAATTGCGGAATTTCAGCCTAGCCGCAGCAGCGGCGGGGTGTTCAAGATCACACCAGCCAGCCGATCAGGCGCGAGCGAAGGGCCATCAGGCGAGTGCTGATCACTCCGGCGTGCCGCGACCGGAGTCCGACCCGGTGAGGCGAGGGGTTTGCAGCGGAGAGCGATTCAGGGCCAACTCCAGCACGGTTTCCAGCCGTATCACCCGACTGTTGAGCTCATCGATGCGGCGCTGCTGCTCCTTCATCAGGCCGGCCATGGAAGCCGCACGGACTTCGGCCAGGGCGTCATCGAGCGCCGCTTCGGTGCGAGCGGTGCTGAGCTCCAGTTGCTTCAAGGCCGCCTCCAGAGCATCGGACTCTGCCTGCCGCTCCGAACCAGCGCTGGAGGCGTAGGCGGCACCCGCTTCCCGGAAAAACTGACCGAGCGAGAGGCCCAGGCCGCTGGCGCGATCGGTGTAGGTGGCTTTCTCCGTGGGCGTCATCAGGATGGCAACACGCTCCGTTGCGCGCTCACCACCGGTTTTCGGGGCCGTCGCCATCGGTTTCAAGCACTGTGCATGTGCTGCACATACTAAGCCAGGTCAGTCACGCCAGCCAGCCGATCGCACACCGGGGCGGACAGCGCTGGCGCCGGTAAGATTCTTACCACGCCAAATCGGTTCAGCATGCGGATCACCAGCAAGGGGCAGGTCACGATTCCCCAGGCCATCCGCGAGGAGGCCGGGTTGCACCCCAACTGTGAGGTGCAGTTTCGGCTGGTGGATGGGCAGGTGGTGCTGGAGAAGGCCACTGGCCAGGCCGAGCAGCGGGGAGAGGAGGCCTTGAGGAGGCTGCGGGCCCACCGGCCCCGCCCGGGCCTGAGCACGGAGGCCATCCTGGCGCTCTGCCGCGGTGAGGTCTGATGGCCATGGCCGCTTCGGGCGCGGTGATGGTGGATTCCTGTGTGCTGCTTGATGTGATCACCGCCGATCACCGGTGGGAATCCTGGAGCGCTGAGCAGCTGAAGCGCTCCCTGATCGCCGGCCCCGTTGCGATCAATCCGCTCATCTATGCCGAAGTGGCGTTCGCCTATGAGCGGATCGAGGCGGTGGAGGAGGTGCTGCCTCGCCACCTGTACGCCTACTGGCCCATCCCCCGGGAAGCCGCCTTTCTGGCGGCCCGTGCCCATGCCGGTTACCGCGCCAGAGGGGGAAGCCGCCAGACGATCCTCCCCGATTTTCTGATCGGCGCCCATGCCCTGATCGCACGCTGCCCGCTGCTGACGCGCGACGCCCGCCGCTACCGGCAGGCGATGCCCGGGCTGCGGTTGATCACGCCTGAGGGCTCCAGCTGAGTGATGCGCTCATCAGCCGAAGGCAGGGTGGGGAGCTGCTTGAATCCACTGATCTGCGGCAGCCGCTCAAGACGCTGTTTCCCGTGGTGATCCCCAGAACGGCGACTGGTGAGGTGAGGGATGGCTGCAGCAGCTGGTGAAGCCCATCGCCGAGAACGAACTGCGATCCTGATCCTGGTGGCGTTCCATCCCGCTGCCCATGAGGTGGCGCGGCTGCAAGCCTGTCTGGACCAGCTGGCTGAAGGCATCGGTTATGCCGTTGTGGTGAATGACCACCATCCGGGCGAGGCAGTCGATGCCCTGCGAGATCGGGCGGATTGCTTTCTCGCTAATCGCCAGAACCCTGGCTATGGCTGTGCTGTGAATCAGGCCATCAGGTATCTTTCCACAAAAGGATCGCTGCCTCGCTATGCGGCTGCACTGAATACGGATCTGAGCTGGCAGCCGGGCACCATCGAGCGCTTGTTCGACTGGCTCCAGCGGCACCCGGAGGTGAGCCTGGCTGTGCCCCGAATCGTGAACGAGGAAGGCATCCTGCAGCACCTGTGCAAGCGCGATCCCACGGTGCTGGCGATGTTGAGCCGTAGGTTCCTGCCGGACTGGGTGAAGCCGCGCGAATTGCGGCGTTACGACGCCTGGTATGTGATGGCTGACCACGACTACGACACCGTCTTTGATGTGCCCTACCTGAGCGGCTGCTGCATGCTGATGCGCAGTGACGCTTTTCTGAAGGTTGGGGGCTTTGACGAGAGGTTCTTCCTCTATCTCGAGGATGCGGACCTCACAAGGCGGATGGCACGAGAGGGATGCTGCGTGCACCTACCGGTGGCGGAGGTGGTGCATGGGTGGGGGCGAGGCAATTACTCCAGTCTGCGGCTGATGCTGGTGAACCTGTTGAGTGCGTGGCGGTACTTTCGTGTCTGGGGGCTCAAGGTCTGGTGAGTGTCTGATCCCTACCTTGGATGGTGGGAATCTCACGATCGTGAGCGTCCGAGAGGCTGAGGTTTCAGCCCTGGCACTGCCCTGATGAGCCTCCACTGGAGGAGCCTCCTGATGGCATCCACGACCGAGATCCACCATGCCAGAGGTCTGATCAAGCGGTAGAAGATCTTTCCTGCCAGCGGTGTGGCGGCGTAGTGATCCGAAGAGAGCCAGGCGCCGTTAAGTGCGAAGCATACCGCCTTGCTCATCAAGTAGTGCCGGTCCTGGTAGTGCCCCCCTTCGTTCTCGTTGGAGAGGCTTCTGGATGAAATGGTCAAAAGCGTGCAGCTGAGCAGATTGTCGCGTAGGAGCTTGTTGTGTCTTGGGCTGAACATGTTGTTGCCTGGAACGTAGAGTCCAGACCGATAGATCGCTGCTGTGGTGTCGACAGGTTGGCATGAAATGAATTCTGAATGCAGGCGAGCGCTCGGGTTGTTGCGCTGCCTGTACTCCCGGCTGTGCCTCACGGCCTCCTGTTCTGAGATGACTTTGATGCCCAGCTTGCCAATATTGGGATGCTGGTTGATGGTGTCGAGTAATTCCGAGGCCCAGCATGGGTAGATGGAATGCCGAAATCTGATGTGGGCAAAATCCATGTCTTCGTCGGTGATGATGAAGAAGTCATGGCGGTTGAGCAGGGTCTGGATGTCAGGCCGATTCAGGCTCATCAGCCAACGGTTTCTGCACTGAAACAGCTGTGCTCCATGTTGGCGGCAGGCAGCAGCGTAGATAGGCTCTAGCTGTGGAGTGGTTCCTGAGTTGTTGACAACGTGAAGGCTGAAACTGTCTGAAACGCTATGACGAAGTGCCTGGAGAGTTGTCCCAATCTGGGGATTGCGAAAACTTATCACCAGGATTGGAATCACAGCGCCTCTTCCTTGCTGCAGAGTGTCTTCGACTTGGTTGTGAGAAGTGTTGTGGTCTGCAGCCTCCACAGGAGACTACGGCCGCGGCTCAGCCAGAGGAGTGCAAGCCATCGCGAGATGCCGTTGCCAAAACTGTAGGTGCATGCAGCTGAATAGGCTTCTTCCAGGCGTCTCCTGTTCGATGACGAGATGCCTCCAGCCGAAAAGGCGGTGACGGCAATGGGAAAGTGGATGATCGAGTATCCAGCTTGGATCAGCAGCTTCAGCTGGACATAATCGGCAATAATCGTGTAGCGAGAATCAAATGGAAATCTGATCAATGCGGATTTCCAGTAGATCAGGGCTGGTTGAAATGCCGGCATGGATAAAGGGGACCGACCACGAGGTCTTGGCAGTGTTCTGTAGGTTGAACCGGCGTAGAACACGATGGATCCGCTGACAAGACTGCGTTCATGGCAAGGTGGCAATCCGTGGTCTTCAGATCCTTGGAGGTGGTTGGCCCCGGCAGATAGCAGTTGTTCGAGACCTCCGGGTAAGAAGTAGTCTCCAGAGTTGAGAAAGATCACGAGATCTCCGGATGCACACTGAACCCCGTGGTTCATGGCTTCGTACAGGCTGCTGCCAGGGAGGCTCACGATCTGCTCGTAGGCGCCTGATCCTTCGGCAAGCTGCAAGGTGTGATCGTTGGAGCCACCATCAACGAGGACAGCCTCGATGGAGATCCACCGCGGAAGCAGCGTGCTGATCTTCAGAGCCTGTATCGACTGGGCTGTGCGTTGAATGCCTGCCTCGGCATTGAGAGTGACCGTGATGATGGAAAGCCTGATCTGCCTTGGCATGGATGCCGTGTATTCCAGGGTCTTGGTGGAAGGGCTGCCGGGGAGGAGGGCACCTTGCCGATCTGATCGATCACCCATCCACCCTTGCACCAGTTTGTTGGAGCACCTCTTGGTAACAACGCAAGTATTGGCTGGCGATGCGTGATGGCTGCCACAGCTCCTCGGCCCGCACCCGCGCCATCGCCCCGAGCTTTAGGCGGCGCTCATCCTCCGCCAGCACCCAGAGGATGCCTTGGGCGAGGTCTGCGGGGTCGTAAGGGCTGGCGAGGTAGCCGGTGCGCTGGTGCTCCACGGCATCAGGGAGGCCGGTGGCGTTGAAGGCCACCACGGGCACGCCGCAGCTCTGGGCTTCGGTGGCGGTCTGGGGCAGGTTGTCCATGCGGGAGGGCACCACCATCACATCGGCGGCGGAGTAGAGCAGCGCCAGGGACTGGTCGTCGTGCAGGGCGCCCACGTAGTGAACCGGCAGGCCGAGCCGTGGCGGATCGGGCGGCTCGGACTGACCGAACACCACGGCCTGGAGGCCAGGCAGGGTGGGGGCGAGCTGGCGCAAGGCGGCTTCGAGCAGATCCCAGCCCTTGCGCGGGTCACGGCTGCCGCCGATGGCTCCGAAGAGCAGCAGGGGCCCTTCTTCCGGCAGCCCAAACAGCTTGCGCGCCAGGGCCTGGGGCCAGGGCCGGTAGACGTTCGTGGGCAGGGGGTAGGGAATCAACCGCAGCGGCCAGTGGGCCAACAGCGCTGAGCGCTGCACGCAACCGGCCAACCAGTGGCTGGGGCACACGAGCTGGATGGGTCGGTGCCAGTGCCGGCGTTTGCGTTGCCAGCACCAGCGGTCGATGTCCAGGCCACCATGGCCGGGCGGGCGGTTGTGGCGGTGGTAGCCCTGCTGGTAGCGCAGATCATCGGGGCCATTGGGGTAGTGCTCACTGCCACTGAAGGCCCAGCTGTCGTGCAGGGTCCATACCAGGGGCTTACGCAGCCGGCCGATGGCCTCGATGGAGAGCATCTCCCCCTGCACCCAGTGCAGGTGCAGCAGGTCTTCGTCGCTGGCGTTGAGTTCGCGGTCGAGGCGGCAGGGGAGCCAGGAAGGGGAATGGAGCACCGGGTTGGGGGTGCGCTGCAGGGCTTGGATCAGGCCGCCGAGCGCGTTGCGGGCCAGGGGGAGCGCTGCCTGTTTTCCTTTCGGGCCGTGAATGCTCGGCTGGTCACTCAGCTTGCGGCTGACCCGCATGGAGCTGGTCACGTGAATCACGCTCCCTCCCTGTAGCGAGGCATGGATTCGAAAGGCAGCGCGGGCAGCGCCACCCTTTTGATCAGAGAAGGAGACGTGGCAGATGTTCAACTCACTGCACCGATCCTGAGCAGGGCTCTGATCCCTCGAAGTAGTGGACGAGCCGGTATCGCAAGGCCGTTGAGGAGCGGATGCAGGGCTTTTGCCACGGTCTCTCGGAACCGTGCTTTTCGTCGGTTGATGGCTCCGTCAGAGCGTCGTTGATAGATCCATGCGTGGCTGCCTTGGCATCGCCCGATCTTTTGCAGGCCCAGTGGTTCGGCGCACCAGCTGAAGAAATAGCGTAGGTGAAACGCGCAGGGGAGATGGCAGAGAATCACAGGTTGAAAGCAGTTGGCAATGAAGAGATGCCCACCTGGTTTCACCGCTGCAATCATCTCTTCCAGTAGACCCAAGGGATCGTGCACATGCTCGAGTACGTCGGTGCAGACCAAGGCGTCGAATCTGTGAGGCGTGAGCGCGACGACGTAGGTAATGTTTGCATACGCTTTGCAGGCTTCCAACCCATGCGCTGGAGGGAACGGATCGTAGATGGAGATGTGCGAGCAAGGAAGGCGATCCGCCATCAGCCTGGCCAGTGTGCCAAAGCCACCACCGAAATCAAGGATCTGCTTTGCGTCAAGCGATGCCACCCCGTTGGTGATCGCCTGGCGATGGCCCATCGATACGGGATCCTGCTCGATGTAAATCCCATTTAGAAGCCATACAGGATCGGCGTAGAATGATTCGTATCGGTGCGCCTCAAAATTTTTTTGACTACAGCCTGCCTCTCGCCATGCGATGTCCATTAGGCCCCAAATCTGCTTGAGGCTGGGTTGTGTTCCGATTTGCCGGAGATGCTTTTCAATGTCAGTCCTCTCGAGGCGGGACAATGTGTATTTGCTCAAATCAATCATATGCCCGTCCTGTCTATGGCCATCTGGGGATTTTCAAAAGCTTTAGTCTGCGCGCAACGCGAGATCGGAAAGGTCTGGCAAAGTGGTGGTGATAGGTATGGGCATCGGCAACGAGATTCCGCACCGTGAATTTGGGGTGCTGTAATGGTAGTAATCCAGATGGATGCTCTGCTCGACGGCTGAGGGGGCTACCTGTTGAGTCCTCCGATATAGTGTGGCAGGCATCCTCACCAAAGCCGACGTTTTTCACGAGATTTAAGTTAGGCAGTGCTGTTAGCCCTCCATTTGCAAAGCAGGTGAAGGTCCATCGGTATGCCCATGAATCCGGCTTGCCTTCCCGGAGCAGCCGGTCCCAGATGCGTGCCCAGTAGCGGGCTTCCCGTGGGTTCTCAAAGATGGATCCGAGTAGGCCGGATGCCTTCAGAGCTGGCCATTGGCGCAGATCGGCGTCGTAGTGGACCCAGCAGCGGCGCCAGGTGGCCCAGCCCCAGCAGTGGTTGTAGCGGCTGAAGTAGTAGCTGCCATCGCCACGCCAGTGGCCTTTCTGAAAGTTGTTCCCGCTGACGCACCACACCCGGGTGTCGTGGCGGTAGCGCTCCAGCAGTTCTGTGCAGTAGGGGAAAAAGTCGGGATGGGGTACGCAGTCGTCCTCCAGAATGATGCCCTCCTCAACCTGCTCGAAGAACCAGCTGATGGCGCGGCTCACGCCCTGGCGGCAACCCCGGTTGGTGTCGGAATAGAGGCGCTCGATCTGGCAGGGCCAGTCGATCTCGTTTTCGATTACGGCTCTGGTGGCTGATACCTTCTCCACTTCGCCAGGTCGAACGGGGTTGGGGCCGTCGCAGGCGACGTACAGACGGGTCGGGGCGACTGGGCGGATGGCGTCGATCACCTGGCGCAGGGTGTGGGGGCGCCGCCAGGCGATCAGGAGAAGGGGGGTGTTCATCCGCAGCTCTTGCGTTGACCGATCAAGCGGGATCGAGCTGCCGATCTCAGCCATGGCCACCACAGCGCCCTGCGGTTAAACGGGCGGTGAAACACTGCCTCATAACCACAGTCCCAGTGGGCTGTGAACCAGGATGCCCTCGGAGCGTTCCAAGGCTTGCTGCTTCCGCTGTAGTGAACCAGGGCAGCATGCCTTTTCACCTGTGCAATGGGTAAAGCACGATGCGTTGCCTCGCAGACGTTGAACCAGACCGGCAGGCGTTGCCAATGGTTGCATAAGGCGATGTTGAGAACGTCTTGATCCCACCATTGAATTCGCTCTCGTTGTGTGGCCATCACTTCTAGAAAGCGCTCTGCCATCCGTTGATGACGCCATCTTTGAACAGGAATGGCCAGCACACCTGCCTGGAAGTAGCTGCCACCTCGTTCGCCCCAGAGCCGTATCTCATTTGCTGGGCTGCAGTGATCTGCTGCTGCCACCAGCTCTGTTAGAGGCTCATTGAATAGAGTTGCGACGCTACGCAGTGCAAGCATGTCGGCATCGAGATATACCGCCAATCCTATATCTGACGGCAGAATCTCGGCAATGAAAAGCCTGTAGAACGTGGCTGGCGACACATGATCCCCCTCTCTGATGGGAAGATCTTCGGGAATCAGAGGGCTGGCGTCGAGAAAACTGGCCTTGCGGCCGTAGCCGGCAAAAAACGTCTGAAGCCCGTTGATGGATTGCCCGCTGAGTGATTTGTCGTGCAGGATATACAGCTGCGTTGCGCTTGGTATGCTCTTGGTGGCTTCCAGTGAATGGAAGAACACCTGAAAGGGCATCAGGTAGGCGTCATCAATCGAAAAGACGCAGGCGGTTTTCATGAGCGTAGAGCGCCAGGGCTGGAGCGACTGGTATGAGGCCTGTATCTCCATGCATCCATGAGTAAGCCCGCTCTATCCTCTGGGGAGCAGGATCTGGCCTGTCCTGTTGATCAGTTGCTGTAGCCGCGATGCAGTTCGCCTTGGCTGAAACTGGCGCATGGCTGATCGAATGACAGCACAGCGAGTCTGAAAGCGTGGATCCCGAAACGGCAACTCCTCCCTAAGATCAGCACAGAAGAGGGGATAACTCACCGAGGAGGCCTCTATGCATTGATTGATCAGTTCAAGCCATTTGCCGAATGCGTCTTCAACTGAGTAGCTTTCCGCGATCAAGAACCTGGCGTTTTTCGAGCAGTGCTCCCAGAGAGCTTGGTCTTCCGCCAGGCGCACCAACGCGGCAGCGGCCTCTTGCGGATCATTGGAGACGAGCAGGCCTGTGTGCTCATGCTCAATCAGCTCCGGGATGCCGCTCGGGATTGCGCGAACCACGGGAACGACCCCCGAGGCCATGGCTTCGAGCAACGCCACAGGCAGCCCCTCGAAGTCGGACATGAGCAGGATGGCCTGCGAGCCCTGGAGTACGGCACCAACCTGGCTCGCATCCAGCCGGCCCAGGAAGCGAATGCGTCTGGTCAGCCCAGTCCGTGCAACCATCCGCTCACAGGCTCTCCGTTCTGGCCCGTCGCCAAGCAGATCAGCGTGAATGCAAGAGCTGGCTCGGCAGGCAGCGATCAACGCTTCAACGACCTGGCGGATGCATTTCTGGCGGTTCACCATCCTGCCGCTGTACACCACTCGGAATGGATCGGTGGAATAGTGTGAGCGATGACCCGAGATCGAGATGCCATAGGGGATCACGTGTGGCTGCGCGATGGCACACTTCTTTTGCAGATGCATTGCCAGGTATTGGGACACACAGACAGTCGTGCCACCGTTTTTCTCTGGATTCAAAGCCTCAGCGATGCACCAGTAGGCCGGGTCATCTGAATGCATCGTGAAGATCCATGGAAGCCCTTGGCGGCCTGCGTGAGTTGCAGCGAAATAGTGTGCATTCAGGCACTGTGGAAGAAAAAGATCAGGGTTGAAGTGATTCAGGAATTGGATGGTTTTTCGCGTGTCGTGGGCTAGCAACCCGCTGCGGATCACCGGGAAGATCTCAATGTCATGCACTCGGAGGCTGCCGAGAATTGAGGCATGGCTGGGGTCGGCCCCGAAATGGTGGAGATGGAGGCCAACCACATGGCCGGAGACTGCCAGGCGTTTGCAGAAGTCGATCAGCCAGGTGGTGACGCCGCTGATATCGGAGGGGGCACTGTAATGGGCGATTCCGATCCTCATCTCCAAGCTCTAGCCATGGCTGATCTCAGCCGGCCTTTGAATCTGCGGAGCAGGGCGTGAGGGCTGTGTGTGTGACTGGACACCTTGTAGACAGCTTCAAACAGCCCTCTCTGGCGTTCGCTGATCATGAGAGGGCCCGGCCTGGCTTCTGGTTTGAGCAACGCCAATGCAAACCCGCCCCACATGGTGCGCGGTGCAGCGGTGTCGTACGCGTGTTCGTGATACACACCAGGTATCCAGTCCACCTCCAGCTCATGAACGAATGGACATTCCTTCCATGCAGCAGTGAGGATTCCCTGCCGGCATCCCGGGTTGAATGCATCATGCATCAACACAAGCAGTGGTTTGCGGCTTCACACTGAGGATTGCGTTTATGTCACGTCGTACCCCTTCAGTACTGTGATCGCCATCGATGAGCACGAAGCCGACGGGCTTTCCTTTGGCAGTGTGGTCTTCCAGCAATTCAGGCAACAACTCAGAAGAATTGCCAGTATGAAAATTGACATTGCTGAACTGGCCTGCAAGTGACTTGCTGACAGTCGGGTCGATATCAATCGAATCGACCTCTGCGCATAGTGCCGACAACACCTGGAGGGAGCCGCCCTTGTACGTTCCAACTTCGATGGCGTTGGCTGGTTTCAGGGTGCCAAGAAGCTGCTGGAGGGCAAATTGTTCGCAGCTTGTCATCTGCCAGTGGAAGCGGCTATCCCATGCGATGCTGATAATCTTGTTAATGGCTGTATCGTCGGCCATGCTTCTAGGAGGATTGGCCCATCTTAAGGGTCTGAGACAGGTCGCGTGGTCTCCACTGTACGAACACTGCACTAAACTGTCCAATCCGCTTTCGGCCCAAGACTCACTTCCTAATGCTGGAAGAGTGGCCGATCTAGGTCGTCTTTCGGTCTGCTTGCCGTTGCCTTGGGGTTCATGCTCCGCTTTGTGCTTGAGCTTGCAACTCGCATGTGCACGTCTACTTGTCTGTTCTGCCAAGGGCATGGCTGTGAGCTCTTGCTACACGGCTAGCTATCCTTTGCCTTGCAAAAGTATAAAAGCTCAAGCATGTAATGATCTTCCATGTCTGGCCAGATATTGTTGGCACTCTGTCAAGCTGTTGATAATAGTGTCTTGTGCGTGAAACGGAGCCCCAGTTCACGGATCGGAATGCAGACAGTGGCTTCTGCAGCTCATCTCTGCCGAATCTATGCCGTTCAGAAGCTCTTTCTTTGTCCTTGGTTTTTTGCGCCTTGGCAATACAGCACCTAGTATCTTGTGATGTTGCAAGCAAGCGACAGGCCAGAAACTCAGCTGCTTTTTGTGCTGAATATCTTTTGGCTCGAGTAGTTTCGTGATGCCACCGAAAAAAGTTTAGCTCCTCTGCTACAAACCCAATCCTGCCCTGCTCGCACATTCGAATCCAGCAGTCCCAGTCTCCGCAGTAGATCATCGACTCATTTGCCATGCCTGCCTTGAGATAGGCATGTCGGCTGAAGAGCACGCTACTGGCATTGGGAATGGCATTGATGAGCCACATATAGGTTGTGTTGAACTGGTGGCCTTCTGTGCAGAAGTCTTTTCCGAAGACCCCAGGCCACCTCCAGTCTGTATAGGCAAGTAGCGAGCCTAGATCTTTGCCCGCGTCGTCAATGTAACGACTCTGCGCAAAGCTCAATACAGTTTGATTCGATATGATGTTTTCATGCAGTCTCTCGAGTAGGCGAGCGTCGCAGCTGTCGTCAGTCTCGGCGATCCATATATACGGATGCTTTGCCAATGAAACTCCATTGTTCCACTGCTTGCTGGGCGAACCGGAGTTAACGCTATTAGAATGGATTGATATCTCAGTCTTTGTATTCTGTAAGAGCTCTTTTGCTAGCTCTAGCGAGCCATCGGTTGATGCGTCGTCTAGAAAGATAATCTGAGAAACTGGGAGCGTCTGGTTGAGTATTGATCTAATTCGCTCGGCAAGATACTTTTTGTGATTGTAGCACGGAAGCACTGCGCTTATTTTGGGGCTTTCCATGGCCTATCCGACTTGCTTTTGGTTGAGATGAGCGGGGTGCAGACCTTTGGCTCTGCTGGATCCGTAGATCCTCGAAGCCTATCCATGGCCCAACCATGTGGATCTTCCTGACCTCGAAGGACGGCCGTTGGCCGCCATCGGCGTAGATAAAAAGAGTGTAAGCCCCTTCATCATTCCTTTCGTGCCTGTTTCAGGCATGGCTGGCCTGAAGAGGCTTCCGAGTCACCAGCACTTCAATGTACTTGGCGCGAATACCCATAGAAAGGTCGTCGATCGTATGGATCTCAGTGTGCAGGCCGCAGGCGTTGGCGATGGCTGTGCAGATGTCGTAACCCCAGTCCATCGTGACGAGTGAGCCGCGTTCGTCCACTGGGTTGCCGTGGTATTGGGCGGCCAGCAGATGCGTGATGGTGCCGTCGGGATTCTGGAGTGCACGCCGGCGCGAGGGCTCAGCCCCTCTCACCAAGGGCACCGTGAACACGTGTGCGCCGCCTGGACGCAGGGTGCGGGCGATCTCGCGGAACACCGCTTCGGGGTTGAAGACGTGCTCGAGCACGTCCTGGGTGATGTGCAGGTCGATGCTGGCGTCTGCGAAGCTCAGCGCTTCGAGGTTCTCGTTGCGGAATCCCTGCACCAGAGAGCCTGGCGCTTCGCCGGGGAAATGCTGCGAAGCCAGGTAGCTGCTGGCTTCTTTTGCCAGGCGCACACTCGCTCCGCGTCCACAGGGCGAGGATTCGTGCACGCTCATCGAGCGCCAGCCAGGAATGCAGCGCTCGATGACGGTCATCAGCGCGCGCTCCCGGGGAATGCTGCGACAGCGAGGGCAGATGAAGTGATCGCGTAGCCAGGGGTCATGAGCGACAAACCGCACCTGCCGGCAGCAGATCGGGCATTGCCCCCTGCTTGAGAGGACCACAGGACGCGTAAGGTTTCGGGCAGAGCGCAGGGCTCTGTACCCAGCTGATCTGCCGATCCGGTAGCAGTTTGTGAACAGATCGGAGAGATTCAAGCCAACGACCTCACCCAAGAGCCTCCCGGGTGGCCTCAAGATAGGCATGGCCCCACCTGAGATCTGGTTCGAGATGGTTGCCTTCGGCCCATTCATTCCAGGCGTTGATGAACACAATCGGCTCGGGGAGCTGGTCAATGGCTCGCTGATCGGCCAGCACTGAGCGGAGCCAGTGACCGTATGCCTCGGGGGTGGAGTTGTGCAGCACGGTGCCGCCACCCTGGCGGCGCCGGGCCGTGTTGTCCCAGCCGGGTGTGACGCACGGGAAGCGCGGGTAGGCCACCGGTGGACGGGCCAGCATGGCGGCTACGACGTGAGGGTAGGAGAACACGCACGTGCTGCGGAACGCGTGGGTGGGGCCCAGGCCGATTTTGTTGAGCAGCTTCCAGTGCGTGGGGGCCTGGAGGCGTGGGGGAAGCGATCCCCAGTCGGGCTGAAAGTCGAGCGCTGCATCGAAGCCATCCTGCTCAGGGCAGCGGAGCCTTTCGCTGGGGAAGCTTTCCACCTTCACCAGGTACAGACCATCAAGCCCGTGGTGTTGTGCCAATCGGCGCCAGAGCGTGGTGGTGGCGCGGGGATCGGGTAGCTGGGAGGTGCGGTAGACGAGGAAGAGGGGCTTGTTGTGGACGCGGATGTAGCGCGGATCCAGAAATGCTGGGAGGAGCGCCAGGAGATGGGCCTCGTCATCGCTGAGGGAGTATTCCTGGGCGATGAGCACATCCTGATCCTGGCCGTCCCAGCGGCGCGTCCAATTCTCGTTGGCCCAGCAGAGGCAGAATGGGAAATCGGGTTCGCCTGAGCTGAGGATCTCGGCAACGGGCCTCTCCAGTAGTTGCTTACCGCTGAACCAGTAGTGGTAGTAGCAGAACCCGCTGATCCCGAACTGACGGGCGAGGTCGGCTTGCTGCCGGCGTACCACCGGCAGGCGCAGGTCATAGAAGCCAAGGTCTGCCGGCAGATGCGGCTGGTAGTGGCCGGGGAAGCGTGGAGCGCCCTGGACAACGTTGCGCCACTCGGTGAAGCCTTCTCCCCACCAGGAGTTATTTTCGGGGATAGGGTGGTACTGGGGTAGGTATAGGGAGATTAACCTGGGCACTGCTACTTTAGACCGAACTAAATCTTTTTCTTTTGGGATCGATGGAGCAGGAGCATACTATCTGGCAAGCAAACAGCCCAGGCAAGGCATTGACTATATAGTCTAGAATGACTCGCTGCTTTCTTTCGCAAAGGAAGGGCGCCAAAGCTCTTCGTGCCCAAGAGTAAGCGCCAAGCAGATATCCTGAAGTGTATTTGATTTCCTGAATTCTAAATCCGCAACGCTGCAGGTATGTTGATAGAGTGGATCTCGTGAACCAGCGCAAGTGAGTGGCATCAAGTATTCCACTTTCTTGGTAGTCAAACTTGCCCATCAAAAGCGATAGCCTTATGCTCCAATGGGCAATGTTTGGAACGGAGACCACCAGTATGCTAGTCGTTTTCATCACGACCTTGGCCGAGTTGAGTAATATCGCTGGATTGGCCAAGTGTTCAATTACATCAGCCAGTACTACAACATCAAAGCTGCCTAGCCGCTCTGCAAGATCAGAAGTGAAGAACCCCACGTGAATGGTTAGCCCTTTTGCCTTCGCCTCTTGGGCGCGGGTGAGCGAAGGTTCTACTCCTTCGAACTCTATGTCCGTTCTTGCAGACAAAATTTTGCCAAGGACACCTGTGCCACACCCAATTTCAAGCACACTAGAGTTTTGTTGAATTAAACTTGTGATTAACTTGTGAACTTCAAATTTGGATTCGTCACTTGCGTTATACCTTAATGGATTTGGCGCGTAGCCAAGAAACGCTTCGGCAATATCATCCGGATCAGGGGTGTTCATATTGAGAGTCGGCAAGTTGTCTTCTCTAGCAGAGTGAACTGGCGTTGAGGTGCTTGTCTTGCGCGCTGACAATATCTATGGATTTGGCATCAATGATGTGCGATGAATAGGTATAAGACGGACCCTCGGAAATATTGATGTGACAGGCGCGAAGCGAACTTACCACAAGGCCACTATTCATGGTGTCAAAATAGACATGCAGGAAATAGGTTCCTGCAGACAGCATTAAGGAGCTGGTTTTAATTAAGATTGACGATTTGCCGAGTGGCAGGGCCTTTATCTGATCAAGAAGCAGGGTCGCGTGAACCTCTTCAAACTCGTCGATAAAGTTGATGAGAGTGGTTCCCAGTTCGACCCTTGTAGGCATTGTAAAGTTAAGAAGGATCTCGATGCGATCGCTTGTGGCAAGGGATTTGCAGCATGAAACCGAAGCTGAGAAGACGAGGGCTGGGAATGAGGAAATATACTGTTTAGATGGCGGCAATCGCTCTTTCAATAGATCACTTCTAGCGCATTTCTTGTCGAGTGACCGGTAGATTCTGTACGTTTCATCAATTCTCTTCTTGCCGTTTGAGGTGCCGTTCGTGAGGAGGAGGCCGCTTTGGCATGCGCGGATAAGTTCGGCATGATGATGAGACACAACAATAGTTGCGCAACTTGTCCTCAACTCGGACATCTTCTGATTGCATTTTGCGCGAAATCTTGCATCTCCAACTGACAGCACTTCGTCAAGTAGCAAGATGTCTGGCTGAAATGCGGTAGCAATCGCGAAGCCCAGTCTTACCTGCATCCCTGAGCTATAGGTCTGAACTGGAGAGTCAATAACGGACTCTAATTCGGAAAAACCTATAATCTCGTCAATCTTGTCTCGAATAATCTCTGGCCTGAAGCCATGTACTGATGCATTCACAAAGATGTTTTCGCGGCCAGAGAGAATTGGATTAAAGCCGGTGCCCAGTGCAATAAGGGCTTCAACCTTGCCCCGCATCTGAATCCTCCCCGTATCCGGCTTGATCAAACCATTCAGCATCCGCAGCAGCGTCGTTTTCCCTGCGCCATTGCGACCGATCAGCCCTAGGCATTCCCCGCGCCGCAACTCGAAGCTCACATCCTTCACAGCCCAGAACTCATCCGGCCGCAGCTGCACATCGGCACTGCTCTGTGGGAGTCCGCGCCCGCCGCCATGGCGGCGGCCACCCAGCTCGCTGCCCAGGTCCTGCAGGCCATACCAGAGCGAACGCTTGAGGCTGCGGCAGAACCGCTTGCTCACGTTCTCCACCCGCACCAGCACGTCGTCGTCCATCAGGCCCCCAACAACTCCGTGGGCATCCCGGGGATGGCGATACAGACCAGGAACAGGGCGATGGTCACGGAGTTGCGGGGTGTGCGAAAGCTGGTGGCGGGGATGCTTGTTCAGGCAGGAGGCTAAGTGGTTCGTTCGGGCTTGCTCAGATCAGGAGATGCTGGTGGGCCACCTGATGATGGGCGGCGGCCTTGCACAGCTCGCGGTCAAAGCTGGCCAGTTGCAGGGGGTGCAGGCGATTGGCACGCAAGACCCCAAACTGCTGCCAGGCTTCCTGGGATTCCTTCAGAGTGATCGCGCCACGGCGCACCTGCAAAGCCAAGGCAGAGGCCAGTTCCGTGGTCACCCAGGGCGAGATCAGCCAGGGCTGTTGCGCCTGGGCTTGCAGACAACGCCCGGCCGCGGCCGTGCCTGCTTCGTGCACCAGAGCCGCCACCAGCAGGGAGGTGTCCAGGTAGAGGCGCCTCAATAGCGAGCCCCATCACGCAGCTCCTGCAGCAGAGCCGCCGCATCACGCTCTGTGTGCAGGGGTTGCTCATTTGTGGCGGCCAGAAACGATTCGAGATCAAAGCCCGCCGCAGGCCGCTCAGCCGCCCGGGTGAGCCGGGCCACAGGCACCCCGCGTCGGGTGATCTCCACGTCTTCGCCTGATTCCACGGCATCCAGGAGGGCCGAAAGCTGCGCCTTGGCCTGAGCCACGCTGAGACTGCGCATCCTCAGGAGGGTTGCTCAGATGACCAACA
Source organism: Cyanobium sp. CH-040 (assembly GCF_024346135.1). Lineage (GTDB taxonomy): Bacteria > Cyanobacteriota > Cyanobacteriia > PCC-6307 > Cyanobiaceae > NIES-981. The sequence goes on from NZ_JAGQCJ010000003.1 coordinate 184,580, forward strand.
TAGACGTGTTCACCGCGGCTGTCTTGTGCTCAGGCACTGATCCGTTCGATCACGATCGGGATCGCCAGCCGGTACACCACCCACACGCCCGCCAGCAGCACCAGGGAGCCCACCACGCTCAGCAGCCAGGCTCCCGGCAATTCCGTGGGCATCCCGGTGAACCAGTTGCGGGCGTTGAGGATCAGCGGCGTGAGCGGGTTGAGCCCCATCAGCCGGCCGGTCCAGCCCTCGGTGGCCAGGGGGAACACCACCGGGCTCAGATACATCAGAAACTGCGTCACCAGCGGCATCCCCCGGCCCACATCGCCGTAGAGCGCCCCGAACGGGGCCACCAGCAGGCCCAGGGCCGTGCCCATCAGCACCAGCGCCAGCAGGCCCACCGGGATCAGCAGCCCGCCCCAGCCGGGATGCACCCCCAGCAGCGGCAGCACCACCAGCAGGATGCCCACCTTGATGGCGCCGTTGAAGAGCGTCTGCAGCACGCCGCTCACGATCAGCGCCTCCCGGGGGAAGTTGATCTTGGCCAGCAGCATCTTGTTGGCCAGCACCTGCTGCAGTGGCTGGTTCAGCGCCTCGATCAGGATCGACCACAACAGGCTGCCGCTGAACACGAACAGCGGATAGGGCAGCGCCGTGCCCTCCACCCGCACCACCTGGCTGGCGCTCAGGAACAGCCACACCGCCGTGTTCGCCAGCGGCACGATCAGCGCCCAAAGCACGCCCAGCAGGCTCTGGCGGTACTGGGCGCTGATGTCGCGCACCGCCAGGCGCCAGGCCAGCTCCCGTCCGGCCCACAGGTCGGCCGCCATCTCCCGCACCAGCACGCCCGGCTGGGCCAGCGGGCTGGCCGGGGTGTACACGCGCACCGGCAGGGTGCCGTTGTCCATGGCGGCTGTCACCAGCGGTGGCACGGGCGGGCTCGGGGCTTGAGGGTAGGGCGTGTTGGGGGTGGCGGCTCAGGCTGGATCGGGCCCTGGCCAGCGGCCATCCACCAGAAACTGCTCCCTCTTCAGGGTGATCACCTGGCTCAGGCCGAAGGATGCGAAGGTCACGCCGTCCGGCCGGATTTCCAGCGTCCAGTCCTGGAAATCGAAGGGAGTGCTGCTGAACGCCGTCACAGACAGAACGCCCACGCAGGGCGCCTCCTGGGGGGCACGGGCCGAGGGCACTTCGAAGGCCTCGATCCCCAGCTGCCGCATCACCCGGCCCAACCGCTGACTGGCGGCATAGCTGCAGGGGTCAGTCACCGCCTGCAACGCGCTCTCCTTCAGACAGTGCTGCAGCTGCAGACCCCGCTGCACCTGGATGTCCACGTGAAACGAGGTCTGCTGCCGGTGGATCGCCTTGCCCGGCGGCAGCGGAGCGCCCTCCAGCAGTCGCAAGGCATGGAAGGCTCGTTCGGCCAGCACCGTGGTGAGTGCCCGCGCCCCGTAGAACATCTCCCGCTGATCCGGTGGCGTGAAACGCGAGCCGCTGCGCAGCGGTGGATAGCGGAACGGGGTGATGAGCAGCCGGTGCTGGGCCACCCCCGCCGGCAGCGGCGGTTTCACGGTTTCGATCAGGGCCTCAAGCCTGGCCTGCTCGGCCAGGGTTTTTGTCCAGCGCTCGCTGGCCTGATAGCCCTGGCGGTCGGTGATGCGCACCACCCCGCCAGCCATCGGCTGGATGTGGGGCAGCAGGAACGTCTCCGGATCAGGCACGCAGGGCGTCCAGGTAGGCGGCCACCCGCGCCAGCCCCTCCACTGAGGCCAGCAGCTGGCGCGGCGCCTGCTGCGCCAGGTGTCGGTTCGGCTGCGCCAGCCAGTGCTGCATCAGCTCGGTATCCGATCCCATCAGCGCATCCAGGCTGCGCGCCACCCGTAGAAACAACAGACCGAGCTCTCCCTCCTTGCTGGCGGGATCCAGGCCGCTGCGCTCCAGGCTGGTGCGGTGCCGCCCCACGATCACCCCAAGCTCATCCTTGGAGATGCCCAGTTCGGCGGCTGCCTTGATGCAGGCATCGGCCACCAGCCGGGCATCGCCAGCCGAGGTTTCAGCACCGTGCTCCAGAACTGCCATTCAGCCTCTGCATTTGTGCGATTGCACGCAGGCTAGGTGCATCTGAGCGTTTGCGCAGTGCCCATAGCCGTTCCTTTTCGGCCTTGCCCGCAGGCGTTGCCGCGAAACTGCGGCATCCTGCCTGGCATTGCCCGTCACCAGCCCGCAACCACCCGCGCTCCGACGATGCCGGCCACCATCTACCTGCACTGGGCCGCCACCCCCTACAGCTGGGTGCGCTCCGGGCTGTATCACACGATCATCGGTGGCGACGGCACGCTGCACCGCCTGCACGCCTACAGCATCGACCTGCCGGCCCACACCTGGCGGCGCAACAGCAACGCCGTGGCCCTCTCCTGCGCCTGCATGGGCGGCCGCCCCGATCCCTGGACCCTGCCGCCCACCGAGGTCCAGCTCGATGCGATGTGCCGCGAGGCCGCCGAGATCGCCCGCAGCTGGGGCTGGCGTGAGGCCGACATCACCATTCAGCGCGTGCTGACCCACGCCGAGGCAGCCTCCAACCGCGACGGCCGCTGGATGCACGACAACTACGGCCCGGTGATCTGGGGCGGCACCGGCGAGCGCTGGGATTTCCTTCAGCTGAGCAGGAACGGCCCGCCCACCGGCGGTGAGGAGCTGCGCGCGCGGATCCGGCGGTTTCTGGCGGAGCTGGATCGGCCGGCCACTGCGGCTGGCGCCAAGCCCACGGCCAAGCCGGAAGAGCCCGCCGCCGCAGCCGCGCCAGAGCGCCTCGCCTTCCGCCGCGCCACCACCATGACCGCCCGCGGCCAGGAGCTGGCGGTGGAACTCGACGCCAACGGCAGCTCCTGGGCCCTGGCCGCCGACCTGCTCAGCCTCTACGAGATCCCCTACGAGTGGGACGCCAGCCGCCGCCGCATCCTCATCGGCAGCCTCGATGTGGTGCCCAGCTTCCGCGCCGACCAGGTGCAGCCCAGCGTCGGCTGGCCCCTGTTCGAGATGACGCTCCAGCACGGCAATGCGCCGGTGGTCCTGCGGGGCATCCTGCGCGACAACCGTGCCTGGTGCCGGGTGCTCGAATTCGCCGAAGAGTTCGGCATCAGCACCAGCTTCGAGCCCTTCACCCTGCAGGAGCGGCGGGGGGGATAGGCCGCCCATCCGCCATGGCCGCCCGCATCGCCATCACCGGGGCCTCCGGTTTTGTGGGCCGGGACCTGGTGGCCGCCCTGGCGCCCCACCACGCCGTGTTCCCGGTGCCCCGTGCTCTGCTGGCCGCCGAGGAGTCGCCAGCCGCCCTGGAGCGCTTCGCGCCCACCCACCTGGTGCACGCCGCCGCCATCGCCCATCGCCGGCCACCGCGCAGCGCCGCCGAGCGCCGGGAGCTGCATGACGTGAACGTGCAGCTGGCCGGTCGCACCGCCGAGCTGGCCGCCCGGCTGGGGGTGGAGCGGCTGCTGTTTCTCAGCTCCATCGGCGTGCACGGCGCCGCCACCGCTCCGGGCGAGGCGATCAGCGAAGCCAGCCCCCTGCGGCCGGCCAACGCCTACGCCCGCTCCAAGCTGGAGGCCGAAGTCCGCGTGCGCACCGCCCTGGAGGGCACCGCCACCGGCTGCACGATCCTGCGGCCGGCGCTCGTCTACGGCCCCGGTGCCCCCGGCAATCTCGCCGCCCTAACCCGCTGGGTGGATGCCGGCCTGCCGCTGCCCCTGGCCGCCGTGGTCAACAGGCGCAGCCTGATCGCCCAGGCCAACCTGGTGCACCTGATCACCACCGCCCTGTTCGCCGAGGCGGCCGCCGGCCGTACCTACGTGGCCGCCGACGCCGAAACCATCGCTACCCCCGAGTTGATCCGCCTGATCGCCCGCGTGCGCGGCCGGCCCTGCCGCCTGTTCCCCCTGCCGCCGCCGCTGCTGGGGGCCGCTGGTCGCCTGCCCCTGCTGGGCCCGAAGCTGCGCCAGCTCAGCGCCAACCTGGTGGTGGACAGCACCCTGGTGCGCCGCGAGCTCGGCTGGCACCACCCCGTGGCCCAGCGCGCTGCCCTCGAGGCCGCCTTCGCTCCCCAGCCCCGCTGACCGCCGCCGATGGCCCCGCTCCTGCTCACCACTGCGGCGGCCCTGCTCAGCTGGGCCCTGCTGGCCCTGCTGCTGCCCCAGCTGCGCCGCCGCCTGCCCGATCAGCCCAACGCCCGCAGTTCCCACCGCCGCATCACCCCCCGCGGCGGCGGCGTGGTGTTCGCCCTGGTGGGCGCCGCCTTCGCCCTGCCCCTGGGCAGCGCCATGCCCGCCCTCTGCCTGCCCCTGGCCGGCGTCGGCCTGCTCGACGACCGCCGCTCCCTGTCCCCCGCCCTGCGCCTGGCCGCCCAGCTGGCCACCGCCCTGGCGCTGCTGGCCGTGAGTCCCCGGGCCCTGGCGTTGGCGGGCGGCGGCAGCGGGGCCGGGCCGGGGCTGCTGCTGGCTGCGCTGCTGGTGCTGGCGGTGGTGGCCCTGATCAACCTCACCAACTTCATGGACGGCCTCGATGGCCTGGTGGCCGGCTGCCTGGCCGTGGCCCTCGCCGCTGCCGCAATGCCCAGCTCCGGAGCCGGCCAGCCCGCGCTCTGGCCCCTGGTGGGTGCCCTGCTCGGCTTCCTCCCCTGGAACTGGAGCCCGGCGCGGCTGTTCATGGGCGATGCCGGCAGCACCTTCCTCGGCGCCGTGTTCGCCGGGGCGCTGCTGCAGTGCCCCGGCTGGCGCGAAGCCCTGGCCCTGCTGCTGGTGGCCACCCCCCTGCTGGCCGACTCCACCCTCTGCCTGCTGCGCCGCCTGCGGGCCGGCCAGCCGGTGTGGCAGGCCCACCGCCTGCACCTCTACCAGCGTCTGCAGCAGGCCGGCTGGAGCCACGCCCGGGTGGCCGGCCTCTACACCGCCGCCACCGCAGCCCTCGCCCTCGCGCGCTTCGTCGGCGGCTGGCCCGCTCTGCTGGCCGCCAACGCCGCCGTGCTGCTGTTCGGGGTGCTGCTCGATCGGCGCGTTGCGGTGCCGTTCGCCGCCCCGCCTACGGTGAGCGCCACGTCGCGGCCGCCGGGGTGGCGCTGAGCTTCCGCTGGCCCTTCATCGGTCGCATCCCCCTGATGCTGCGGCGTCTGCCGCTGCTCCTGGCCGACGTGCTGCTGCTGCCCCTGGCGGTGTGGCTCAGCTTCCTGCTGCGTCTGGCCGAGCCCTGGCCGCCCCAGCTGCAGGCATCGCTCTGGCTGTTCCCCACCGTGCTGGTGATCGGCCTGCCCCTCTATTCCCTCAGCGGCCAGTACCGCGGCCTGGCCCGCTACGTGGGCAGCGCCGCCCTCTACCAGCTCGCCGCCCGCAACGCCCTGCTGGTCCTGCTGGTGGCCTTCGCCGGCCTGCAGCTGCAGCAGCCCGCGCCGCCCCGCAGCAGCTGGGTGCTGCTCTGGATCCTGCTCACCGTGCTCACCGGCGGCGTGCGCTTCGCGCTGCGCGATCTGCTGCTGGGCCAGGCCCAGCCCCAGCCCATCGGCCGCCGCCAGCGGGTGGTGATCTACGGCGCCGGTGCCGCCGGCGCCCAGCTGGCCGCCGCCCTGCGCCTGGGCCAGCGCACCCGCATCGCCGCCTTCCTCGACGACGACCGCGGCCTCTGGCACCGCACCCTCTACGGCGTGCCGGTGCTGCCCCCCGCCCGCCTGCCGCGGTTGCTGCGCGGCCGTCGCGTGGACCAGCTGATCCTCTCCATCCCCTCCCTGGCGCCCCGGGAGCGGCGGCGCCTGCTGGCGGTGCTGCAGGGCTACGGCCTGCCGGTGCTGCAGGTGCCCTCGGTGGAGGAGATCGCCTCCGGCCGCGCCCGCATCGACACCCTGCGCCCGGTGCCGATCGAGGACATCCTCGGCCGCGAGAGCGTGCATCCCGACCCGGCCCTGCTGGCGGCGGCGATCGCCGGCCGCTGCGTGCTCGTGAGCGGCGCCGGCGGCTCGATCGGCGCCGAGCTCTGCCGCCAGATCCTGCGCCTCGGCCCCACCCGGCTGGTGCTGCTGGAGCGCAGCGAATACGCCCTCTACACGATCAGCCAGGAGCTCGAGCACGCCGCCACGACGGCGTCCACCGCCACCGCCACCGCCACCGCCATTGCCGCCCCCGCCAGCGCTGCCCCCTTGCACCTGGTGAGCTGCCTGGGGGATGTGGCCGATCAGCCCTTCGTGGAACGGCTGCTGCGCCGCCACGGCGTGCAGGTGTTCTTTCACGCCGCCGCGTACAAGCACGTGCCCTTGGTGGAGGCCAACGTGGCCGCCGGCCTGGCCAACAACGTGTTCGGCACCCGCAGCGCCCTGGCCGCCGCCCTGGCCTGCGGCCTGGAGCGCTTCACGCTCATCTCCACCGACAAGGCGGTGCGGCCCACCAACGCCATGGGCGCCAGCAAGCGGGTGTGCGAGCTGCTGGTGCAGAACGCCGCTGCCGCCGCCGCCGAGGGCCAGGGCGGCACGATCTGCTCCATGGTGCGCTTCGGCAACGTGCTCGGCTCCTCCGGCTCGGTGGTGCCGCTGTTCCGCCGCCAGATCGCCGCCGGCGGGCCGCTCACGGTCACCCACCCGGAGATCACCCGCTTCTTCATGACCATCCCCGAGGCCGTGCAGCTGGTGCTGCAGGCCAGCGCCATGGCCAGCGGCGGCGAGGTGTTCCTGCTCGACATGGGCGAGCCGGTGCGCATCGCCGATCTCGCCCGCCAGATGATCCAGCTCTCCGGTGCCAGCGTGCGTGACGCCGCCAACCCCGACGGCGACATCGAGATCCACTACACCGGCCTGCGGCCCGGCGAGAAGCTGCACGAGGAGCTGCTGCTCGCCGCCGCCAGCGACCCCACCGCCCATCCCCTGATCCGCCGCGCCCGCGAGGCGGCCCTGCCCCCCGAGCTCCTCTCCGTCCTGCTGGCCGATCTCGAGGCCGCCCTGGCCGGCGGCGATGAGGCCGGCGCCCTGGCGGTGCTGCGCCGGCTCGTGCCCGACTACCGGCCCACCGGTTCAGCCGGGCAGTCTCGGTAGGCTGCCAGCACTGCCCTGGTAGCCGTTCTCACCATGCTCAAGCTCCTGCTGGGTGACCCCAATGCCCGCAAGCTGAAGCGCTACCAGCCGATCGTCTCCGACGTGAACCTGCTGGAGGAGGAGATCGCCCCCCTCTCCGACGACGAGCTGCGCGCGCTCACCGGCGAGTTCCGCCAGAAGCTCCACAAGGTGCGGGAGGGCGGCGGCGACGCCGAGGCGGTGCGGGCCCGCGAGCGCGCCGTGCTCGATGAGCTGCTGCCCCAGGCCTTCGCCGTGGTGCGCGAGGCCGGCAAGCGCGTGCTGGGCATGCGCCACTTCGACGTGCAGCTGATCGGCGGCATGGTGCTGCACGACGGTCAGATCGCCGAGATGAAGACCGGCGAGGGCAAGACCCTTGTGGCCACCCTGCCCAGCTACCTCAACGCCCTCACCGGCCGCGGCGTGCACGTGGTGACGGTGAACGACTACCTGGCCCGCCGCGACGCCGAGTGGATGGGCCAGATCCACCGCTTCCTGGGCCTCTCGGTGGGGCTGATCCAGCAGGACATGACGCCCCCCGAGCGGCGCGCCAACTACGCCTGCGACATCACCTACGCCACCAACAGCGAGCTGGGCTTCGACTACCTGCGCGACAACATGGCCACCGACATCGCCGAGGTGGTGCAGCGCGATTTCCACTACTGCGTGATCGACGAGGTCGACTCGATCCTCATCGACGAGGCCCGCACGCCCCTGATCATCTCCGGCCAGGTGCAGCGGCCCCAGGAGAAGTACCAGCGGGCCGCCGAGGTGGCCGCCCTGCTGGAGCGGGCCGCGGAGATGGGCAAGGACGGCATCGACCCCGAGGGCGACTACGAGGTGGATGAGAAGCAGCGCAGCTGCACCCTCACCGACGAGGGCTATGCCAAGGCCGAGCAGCTGCTGGGGGTGAGCGATCTGTTCGATCCCGCCGACCCCTGGGCCCACTACATCAACAACGCCCTGAAGGCCAAGGAGCTGTTCATCCGCGACGTCAACTACATCGTGCGCGACGACGATGCCGTGATCGTCGATGAGTTCACCGGCCGGGTGATGCCGGGCCGCCGCTGGAGCGATGGCCAGCACCAGGCGATCGAGGCCAAGGAGGGCCTGCCGATCCAGCCCGAAACCCAGACGCTGGCCTCGATCACCTACCAGAACTTCTTCCTCCTCTATCCCCGCCTGGCCGGCATGACCGGCACCGCCAAGACCGAGGAGGTGGAGTTCGAGAAGACCTACAAGCTCGAGGTCACGATCGTGCCCACCAACCGGGCCCGGGCGCGCTCCGACTGGAGCGATCAGGTGTACAAGACCGAAACCGCCAAGTGGCGCGCCGTGGCCAACGAGACCGCCGAGGTGCACGGCGCCGGCCGGCCGGTGCTGGTGGGCACCACCAGCGTGGAGAAGTCGGAGCTGCTCTCCGCCCTGCTGGCCGAGCAGCGGATCCCCCACAACCTGCTCAACGCCAAGCCCGAGAACGTGGAGCGGGAGGCAGAGATCATCGCCCAGGCCGGCCGCGCCGGCGCCGTGACCATCGCCACCAACATGGCCGGCCGCGGCACCGACATCATCCTCGGCGGCAACGCCGACTACATGGCCCGCCTGAAGCTGCGGGAGGTGCTGCTGCCGGTGCTGGTGCGGCCCGAGGATGGCCACCGGCCACCGATCCCCCAGCAGCGCAGCCAGGCCGCCGGCGGTTTCGGCAGCGGCGGCAAGGGCCAGGGTGCCGCGTTCAAGGCCCCCAGCGAGGCCCGCGCCATCGGCGCCCTCTTCCCCTGCGAGCTCAGCCCCGACACCGACCAGGCCCTGGGCGAGCTGGCCCGCGAGCTGGTGAAGGTGTGGGGCGACCGCCAGCTCACGGTGCTGGAACTCGAGGACCGCATCGCCCAGGCCGCCGAGAAGGCCCCCACCGACGATCCCCAGATCCAGCGGCTGCGCGAGCTGAGCGGCCGCGTCAAGGCCGAATACGAGGCCGTGACCCGCACCGAGGAGCAGCAGGTGCGTGAGGCCGGCGGCCTGCACGTGATCGGCACCGAGCGCCACGAATCCCGCCGGGTGGACAACCAGCTGCGCGGCCGCGCGGGTCGTCAGGGCGACCCCGGCTCCACCCGCTTCTTCCTCTCCCTGGAGGACAACCTGCTGCGCATCTTCGGCGGCGACCGCGTCGCCGGGCTGATGAACGCCTTCCGGGTGGAGGAGGACATGCCGATCGAATCGGGCATGCTCACCCGCTCCCTGGAGGGCGCCCAGAAGAAGGTGGAAACCTATTACTACGACATCCGCAAGCAGGTGTTCGAGTACGACGAGGTGATGAACAACCAGCGCAAGGCCGTGTACACCGAGCGGCGGCGGGTGCTGGAGGGCCGGGAGCTCAAGGCCCAGGTGATCGGCTATGGCGAGCGCACCATCGACGACATCGTGGAGGCCTACGTGAATCCCGATCTGCCGCCCGAGGAGTGGGACATGGAGCGGCTGGTGGCCAAGGTGAAGGAGTTCATCTACCTGCTCGAGGACCTCACCCCCGAGCAGGTTCGCGGTCTCTCGATGGAGGAGCTCAAGGCCTTCCTGCAGGAGCAGATGCGCAATGCCTACGACATCAAGGAAGGCCAGATCGAGGCCCAGCGGCCGGGGCTGATGCGCGAGGCCGAGCGCTTCTTCATCCTTCAGCAGATCGACACCCTCTGGCGCGAGCACCTGCAGGCCATGGATGCCCTGCGCGAATCGGTGGGTCTGCGCGGCTACGGCCAGAAGGATCCGCTGATCGAATACAAAAACGAGGGCTACGACATGTTCCTGGAGATGATGACCCAGATGCGCCGCAACGTGATCTACTCGATGTTCATGTTCCAGCCGGCCCCGGCGCCCCAGGGCGCCACCGCCTGAGGCGGGGCCTCGGGCCGAGGGCCGCCGCTCAGTTCGTGGAGCCGGGGTTGTCCCCCAGGAACTCGAGGATCTCCCGGTCGCGCAGGCTCTGGGCCAGGCCGCCGCAGGGCTCCTCCATGGGCCGCCCGGCGGCCAGCTCCCGCAGGCAGGCCTGGGTGCGCGACAGCTCGCTCTCCAGGGCGTCGATGCGCTCCATCAGGTTGCGGATCACCCGCGCCTCGGTGTCCGGCAGGGCCGAGTGGGCCAGGGGATCCACGCGCACGCCGCTCTGGTGCACCACCCGCCCGGGGATGCCCACCACCGTGCAGTCGGGCTCCACGTCGCGCAGCACCACCGAACCGGCGCCGATGCGGGTGTTGGCCCCCACCGTGATCGCCCCCAGCACCTTGGCGCCGGCGCCCACCACCACGTTGTCCTTGAGGGTGGGGTGGCGCTTGCCGTGGGCCTTGCCGGTGCCGCCCAGGGTCACCCCCTGGTAGAGCAGGCACTGATCGCCCACCTCGGCCGTCTCGCCGATCACCACGCCCATGCCGTGGTCGATGAACACCCCGTGGCCGATGCGCGCCCCCGGGTGGATCTCGATGCCGGTGAACAGGCGGCCCAGCTGGCTGAGCAGCCGCGGCAGGATCGGCAGCCGCAGCTGCCAGAGGGCGTGGCTGAAGCGGTGCAGCACCAGGGCGTGCAGCCCCGGGTAGCAGAGCAGGATCTCCAGCGGTCCGCGGGCGGCGGGGTCCCGCTCCTGGATGATCCGCAGGTCGGACCGGATGGCCTTGAACATCCAGGCATCCTGGCTGAGCGCCCGCACGGTTGAGCGGCCCGCGGGGTTTGACCGGGGGGCCCGCCGTCGTGCATGATCGATCGGTCGGCGGCTGGAGGCCCCGGCTTCTGCGGATGTAGCTCAGTGGTAGAGCATCTCCTTGCCAAGGAGAGGGTCGAGAGTTCGAATCTCTTCATCCGCTTGTTCTGATCCCGGCCCCAGCTCAGGCGGCAAGCTTTTCAGGCGGCCAGGAGCCCGATCTCCTTGCGCAGTTCGTCGATGGTGGCGGTGCCCAGGTAGCTCTGGGCGCAGTGCACCACCGGCAGGCGCATCAGGTCTCCCCGGTTCTGGCGCAGGCTCTGCTCCACCAGCGGCAGGCTGGGCCGGTCGCAGAGCACGTGGCTGGCGGCCCGCAGCAGCGCCAGCAGGCGGCTGCCGGTGTCGGGACTGGCGGTCATCACCAGCAGCTCGTTGCCGCGCAGGCTGTGCAGGATCACCTCCGCCGCCCGCAGGATCCCGGGGCTGATGCTCACCAGCCCCACGCAGCTGCCGGAGCGCAGCTCCTTGAGCAGGTCGAGCTCGTGGCGGAAGTCGTTGAGGTCCACCGGCACCGCGCGCACGCCGTGGCGCCGGGCGATCTCCTCCACCGGCTGCAGGAAGTAGCGGCTGGTCACCACCGTGCCGTTGTTGGACTGCTCCAGCACCCCCTCCAGCTCCTCCATCGGCACCACCTCCACCGGCACCGCCAGGTTGGGGGTGAGCTCCTCGGCGATCAGCAGCGAGGCGCCCAGGTCTTCCCGCGGGGTGCTCACCAGCACCCGGGCGCCGCAGCGCAGCCGCCAGTCGATCTCCCGGGTGAGCAGGTCACGGGCCTGCTGCAGGGTGCAGCCGGCATTGAGCAGGCCGTCCACGCTCTGGCGCACCTCCCGGTCGATGTCCGGCAGGTGACGGCTGCGGGGCCCCGGCGCCGGTCGGAGCTGGCGCGGTTTCTGCTGGTCGCGCACGTAGATGCCGGAGCCGGCCATGGCCTCCACCACGCCGTCGGTCTCCAGCTGCCGGTACACCTTGCTGATCGTGTTGCGGTGCAGGCCGGTCTGCATCGCCAGCTGGCGGGTGCTCGGCAACCGGTGCCCCGGCGGGTAGTGCCGGGCGGCGATCGCGAAGCAGATCTGGTTGTACAGCTGGGTCGACGCGGGGATGTCGCTCTCCTGCTGAATGTGGAATCGCACGCCGCTGCGGGCCAGATGGGCTGATCGCCACCATACGGAGCTTCTCCGCCGGGGACAATCCCTGTGTTGGCATACGCGAGTGTGCCGGTTGGGGGACAGTCCGCGACTGCCGGGCCCCGCGCCGGGATTCCAGACTGCCCCGGCAGCCCCCTGTCCGCCCCATGACCACCGGCCTTCCCAGCGGATCCGTGTCCTCCGGCTGGCGGGAGGTGCCGGGCCCCGACGGGCTCCGCCTGCGCTGCTGGTGGGCCCGGCCGGCGCAGCGCCCGGCGCGGGCCGCGGTGCTGGTGCTGCCGGAGGTGTTCGGCCTCAACGCCTGGGTGCGGAGCGTGGCCGGGCGGCTGGCCGCCGAGGGCTATGCGGCCCTGGCCCTGCCGATCTTCGCCCGCACCGCGCCGGATCTGGATGTGGGCTACGACGAGGCCGGCCTGGCCGCGGGCCGGGAGCACCGGGACCGGGTGAGCGCCGGACCGTTTCTCGCCGATGCCAGCGCCGCGATCGCCTGGCTGCGGGCCCAGCCCGGGCTGGACCGGCCGGTGGGCTGCCTGGGGTTCTGCTTCGGCGGCCACCTGGCCATGCTCGCCGCCACCCTGCCGGAGGTGGCCGCCACCTGCGATGTCTACGGAGCCCGCGTGTCCAGCTTCCGCCCCGGGGGAGGCGAGCCCACCCTGGCGGTGGTGCCGGAGATTCCCGGCCACCTGCTCTGCCTGGCCGGTGACAGCGACCCGCTGATGCCCCCTGCCGAGCTCCGCGCCATCGACACCGCCCTGGCGGCGGCGGCGGCCCGCCAGCCCCGGCTCGAGCGCCGGCTGATCGTGGCCCCCGCCGCCGGCCACGGGTTCATGTGCGACGCCCGAGCCGACTTCCGTCCAGAGGCCGCCGCGCTGGGCTGGCAGGCGATCCTGGATCTGTTCGCCCGGCGGCTCTGAGCCGGAGGCTCAGGCCTCGGCCGTCTCCGGTCTGGCGGCCTCGCCCTTGGCCATCTGCGGCACCTTGGCGCGGCTGGTGCTCTTGTTGCCGCCGCCGCTGCTGCTGGCCTTGGCCGCGGGGGCCTTGCGGGGACTCAGAAACATGATCATGTTGCGGCCCTCGCGCTTGGGCGGCTGCTGGATCTCGGCGGCCTCCTCGAGGTCCTTGGCCATGCGCATCAGCAGCACTTCCGCCAGGGCCGTGTGCTGGATCTCCCGGCCGCGGAAGATCACCGTGCACTTCACCTTGTCGCCGGCCTTGAGGAAGCGGGAGGCCTGACCGATGCGCACGTCGTAATCGTGCTGGTCGATCTTGTAGCGCATCTTCACCTCCTTCACCTCGGTCTGATGCGACTTCTTCTTGGCTTCCTTGGCCTTCTTCTCCTGCTCGAACTTGAACTTGCCGTAGTCCATGATCCGGCACACCGGCGGATCGGCCTTCTCGCTCACGAGCACCAGATCCAGCTCGCGCTCGTTGGCCACCTCCAGCGCCTCGGCCCGGGTGATCACGCCGAGTTGTGTGCCGTCGGAGTCCACCACCCGCAACTGGGGATAGTTGATGCGCTCGTTGATGTTGGGCAGCTCCCGCACGGGAGCGCGACGGTCAAAACGGGGACGAGGTGGCATTCAGGTGGTGGCTGAAGTCGGAGGAATGGGTGTCACCCTTCACCCTAGACGCCGCTCGACCTCCCGCAACGCCTGCTCCAGCCGTGTTCCGGTGTCGTCGCCGGTGAGCCAGACCGGGCTGTGCTGACGCCGGAACCAGGTGCGCTGGCGCTTGGCGAACTGGCGGGTGCGCCGGCTGGTGAGGGCCACCGCCGCCTGCCGCTCCAGCTCCCCCGCCAGCAGCCGCCGCGCCTCGCCGTAGCCGATCGTGTCCAGCAGCGGCAGCGCGGCGCCGTAGCGCTCCATCAGCGCCCGCGTCTCCTCCACCAGTCCCGCCGCGTACAGCTCCTGCGTGCGGCTGTCGATGCGCCGGCCCAGATCGGCCGGGTCCAGCCCCAGCTCCAGCACCCGCCAGGGCGGCGGCTCCGCTCCCTGCTGGCTGGAGAGGGGCCGGCCGGTGGCATAGAGCACCTCCAGGGCCCGCTGGGTGCGCACGGCGTCGGCCGGGGCGATGCGGGCGGCGGCCTCCGGGTCGGCGCCGCGCAGCAGCTGGTGGCACACGGGCTGGCCGAGGGCGTCCAGCTGGCGGCGCAGGGCCGGCTGGGGCGGCACCGCCGGCGGCCGCAGGCCCCGGGTGAGGGCCTTGAGATAGAGCCCGCTGCCGCCCGCCAGCAGGGCCATCGGCCCGCGGGCCCCGGGGCGTGCCAGTTCACGGCTGATGGCCGCCTGGGCCAGGGTGCTGAACTCCTGCAGGTTGATCGGCTGATCGGGATCGCGCAGATCCAGCAGCTCGTGGCGGGCGGCCGCCCGCTGGGCCGGCGTCGGCTTGGCGGTGCCCACATCCATGCCCCGGTAGAGCTGGCGCGAGTCCACGTTCAGCACCGCCAGGTCGAGGGCCCGGGCCAGGGCGATGGCCAGGTCGGTCTTGCCGCTGGCCGTCGGGCCCAGCAGCACGATGATCAGGGGTCGCTCGCAGCCCATCCCCCCACCCTGCCAGCCGCGCCGTCGGCTCCGGCCGGCGGTGGTAGATTCCCCTGCGCAGAAGGGATCTGCCCTCGACGACCCTGCCTGCGACCCCCCTTTCCTCCGCCGCCCTGCCTGCCACGGCTTCCAGGTCCATGCCAGGTCTCCGGGGACCCACTCCCGCATGAGCGAAGCCACCTCCGCATGAGCGAAGCCACCAAGGTCGAGAACGCCTACGGAGCGGAACAGATCCAGGTTCTCGAAGGCCTGGAGCCGGTGCGCAAGCGCCCGGGCATGTACATCGGCTCCACCGGACCCCGGGGCCTGCACCACCTCGTCTACGAGGTGGTGGACAACTCGGTGGACGAGGCCCTGGCCGGCCACTGCGACCGGATCCTGGTGGTGCTCCACGAGGACGGCTCCTGCTCGGTCACCGACAACGGCCGCGGCATCCCCACCGACATCCACCCGCGCACCGGCAAGAGCGCCCTGGAGACGGTGCTCACCGTGCTGCACGCCGGCGGCAAGTTCGGCTCCGGCGGCTACAAGGTGTCGGGTGGCCTGCACGGCGTGGGCGTGTCGGTGGTGAACGCCCTCTCCGCCTGGGTGGAGGTGACCGTGCACCGCGCCGCCCAGGTGCACCACCAGCGCTTCGAGCGCGGCCAGCCGATCGGCAGCCTCACCTCCAGCCCCGCACCGGCCGCTGAGGTCGAGCGCACCGGCACGGCCGTGCGCTTCCTGCCCGACCTGCAGATCTTCAGCGGCGGCATCGAGTTCGACTACCAGACGCTGGCCTCACGCCTGCGCGAGCTGGCCTATCTCAACGGCGGCGTGCGCATCGTCTTCCGCGACGAGCGCAGCGCCGCCCGCAGCGAGGCCGGCGCGCCCCACGAGGAAACCTATTTCTACGAGGGCGGCATCAAGGAGTACGTCGCCTACATGAACGCGGAGAAGGATCCGCTGCATCGCGACATCATCTACGTCAACGCCACCCGCGACGGCGTGCAGGTGGAGGCCGCCCTGCAGTGGTGCGTGGATGCCTATTCCGACAGCATCCTGGGCTTCGCCAACAACATCCGCACCGTGGATGGCGGCACCCACATCGAGGGCCTCAAGACGGTGCTCACCCGCACCCTCAACGCCTTCGCCAAGAAGCGCGGCAAGCGCAAGGAGGCCGATGCCAACCTCGCCGGCGAGAACATCCGCGAGGGCCTCACCGCCGTGCTCTCGGTGAAGGTGCCCGAGCCGGAGTTCGAGGGCCAGACCAAGACCAAGCTCGGCAACACCGAGGTGCGCGGCATCGTCGACTCGCTGGTGGGCGAGGCCCTGGGTGAATTCCTGGAATTCAATCCCTCGGTGATCGACCTGATCCTGGAGAAGGCGATCCAGGCCTTCAATGCCGCCGAGGCCGCCCGCCGCGCCCGCGAACTGGTGCGGCGCAAGAGCGTGCTCGAGAGCTCCACCCTGCCCGGCAAGCTCGCCGACTGCTCCTCCCGCGATCCGGCCGAGTCGGAGATCTACATCGTGGAGGGCGATTCGGCCGGCGGCTCCGCCAAGCAGGGCCGCGACCGGCGCTTCCAGGCGATCCTGCCGCTGCGCGGCAAGATCCTCAACATCGAGAAGACCGACGACGCCAAGATCTACAAGAACTCCGAGATCCAGGCGCTGATCACCGCCCTCGGCCTCGGCATCAAGGGGGAGGACTTCGACGCGAAGAACCTCCGCTACCACCGCATCGTGATCATGACCGACGCCGATGTGGACGGCGCCCACATCCGCACCCTGCTGCTCACCTTCTTCTACCGCTATCAGAAGTCTTTGGTGGAAGGGGGCTACATCTACATCGCCTGCCCACCGCTCTACAAGGTGGAGCGCGGCAAGAATCACACCTACTGCTACAACGAAGCCGACCTGAAGAAGACGATCGAGCAGTTCGGTGAAAAGGCCAACTACACGATCCAGCGTTTCAAGGGTCTCGGCGAGATGATGCCCCAGCAGCTCTGGGAAACCACCATGGACCCGGCCACCCGCATGATGAAGCGGGTGGAGATCGATGATGCCCTGGAGGCCGACCGCATCTTCACGATCCTGATGGGTGACAAGGTGGCGCCCCGGCGCGAGTTCATCGAAACCCACAGCGCCGAACTCGACCTGGCCCAGCTGGACATCTGATGGCTGGCCGTGCCGTGCGCGTGACGCCCTCCACCTGGCGTCTGGTGGCGCTGCTGGGGTTTGCCCTGGTGGCACCGGCGGGCCTGCCGGCCGGGGGCGCCGACTGGCGTCTGCCCGAGCTGCGCCGCCGCCAGAGCAGCCGCGAGCCGCTGCTCTCGGTGGTGCCCCAGGCCCTGCGCTGCGCTCCCCGCCACCAGGCCCCGGCGATCACCTGCACCGAGGCCGGCGTGCCCCTGCGCGTGCTGCGGCGCTGGATCCAGCCCGGCGGCGAGCGCTGGCTGCAGGTGGAGGTGCCCGGCCCCGCCGGCGTGCGGCGGGGCTGGCTGGCCGGCTGAGCCGCGTTCAGGCCGCCAGCGCCGCCTCGATCGCCGCCGTGAGCTCGGCGCTGTCGGGTTCCACGGCGCTCTTCCAGCGGCCCAGCACCGTGCCGTCCCTGCCGATCAGGAACTTCTCGAAGTTCCAGGCCACATCCCCGGCGGGCTCGGCCTGGGTGAGCGTGCTGTAGGGCTCGGTCTTGGCGCCGGTGGCGTGCACCTTGTCGAACAGGGGGAAGGCGGCGCCGTAGGTGGTGGAGCAGAACTGCTGGATCTCCGCCAGGGAGCCGGGTTCCTGGCCGCCGAAGTCGTTGCAGGGGAAGCCCAGCACGGTGAAGCCGCGGGAGCCGTAGGTGTCCTGCAGCGTCTGCAGGCCGGCGTACTGGCGGGTGAAGCCGCAGCGGCTGGCCACATTCACGATCAGCAGCACATGACCGGCCCAGTCCCCGAGTCGCCGCTCGGCGCCGGCGGCATCGCGCACCACCACATCAGTCACATTCACGGCCATGGACGGCATCCGGTTGCGGGCGGCGGGACGCTAGCGGCTGCCGGATCCCCCCGCTCCGGCAGCGGCCCATAAACTCCTGGGTGCCGGGGCAGCGGGCGATGGGCGAGGCGAACCGCACGGTCACGACCAGCACGGTCAAAAACAGCACGGCGACGACCAGCGCCGCCAACACCAATGTGGTGGAGGTGGTGGCTTCGCAGCTGGAGGCGCTGCTGGAGGCGGGCAACTACGACGGCGCCAAGCTGCTGCTGCAGCCGGTGCAGGAGGTGGACGCAGCGGAGGCGATCGAGCGCCTGCCGCGGACGCTGCAGGCGCTGGCGTTCCGGCTGCTGCCGAAGGACGAGGCGATCGACATCTACGAGTACCTGCCGGTGGAGGTGCAGCAGACCCTGCTGGAGCGGCTGCGCTCGGGCGAGGTGCTGGAGCTGGTGGAGGAGATGTCGCCGGACGACCGGGCGCGGCTGTTCGACGAACTGCCGGCGAAGGTGGTGCGGCGGCTGCTGGCGGAGCTGAGCCCGGCGGAGCGTCGGGTGACGGCGCAGCTGCTGGGCTACGCGCCGGAGACGGCTGGGCGGTTGATGACGACGGAGTTCATCGACCTGAAGGAGTTTCACAGCGCGGGGCAGGCGCTGGATCTGGTGCGGCGGCGGGCGCGGGACACCGAGACGATCTATTCGCTGTACGTGACCGATGGCTCGCGGCACCTGACGGGGATCCTGTCGCTGCGGGATCTGGTGGTGGCGGATCCGGAGGCGCGCATCGGCGATGTGATGACGCGGGATGTGGTGAGCGTGAGCACCGACACGGACCAGGAGGAGGTGGCGCGGGCGATCCAGCGGTACGACTTTCTGGCGATGCCGGTGGTGGACCGGGAGCAGCGGCTGGTGGGGATCGTGACGGTGGACGACGTGATCGACGTGATCGAGCAGGAGGCGACGCGGGATCTGTACGCGGCGGGGGCGGTGCAGGCGGGCGACGAGGACGACTACTTCCAGACCGGTCTGTTCACCGTGGCCCGGCGGCGGGTGGTGTGGCTGCTGGTGCTCCTGGTGGCGAACTCCGGCACCTCGGCGGTGATCGCCCGCCAGCAGGGTGTGCTCGAGCAGGTGGTGGTGCTGGCGGCCTTCATCCCGCTGCTGATCGGCACCGGCGGCAACGTGGGCGCCCAGAGCTCCACGGTGGTGATCCGCGGCCTCAGCACCCAGCGGATCCAGCAGCTGGGTCTGGCCAAGGCGGTGGGGCGGGAGACCCTGGCCGGGGCGCTGCTGGGGGTGCTGCTGGCCTGCATGGTGCTGCCCTGGGCCTGGCTGATGGGGGGCAGCTGGGCGGTGGCGCTGGCGGTGAGCCTGAGCCTGATGGCGATCAGCGTGCTGGCGGCCCTGGCCGGGGCTTCACTGCCGCTGCTGTTCAACCGCCTGGGGCTGGATCCGGCGCTGATGTCGGCACCGTTCATCACCACGGCGGTGGACGTGGCCGGGGTGTTCATCTACCTCTCCACCGCAGGCTGGCTGCTGCGGGCCAAGCTGGCGATCTGACCCTGCCCGCGACCCTGCCCACCCTGGCCTGACGTGGCCCGCCTGGCCCCCGCACGGCCGGATGGGTCCTCAGATGAGAAGACGTTCACACTTCTTCAGGTTAGGCTTTACGGAACTACAAGACCAGCGCCATGGCCACAGCACTGGCTTCCGTCCAGGCCCCGGAGACCCCGGCCCTGTCCATCCGCCCCGCCCGCAGCCAGCCCGCCGCCGATGGCGACCTGGTGCGCAGCTACCTGCGGGACATCGGCCGGGTGCCGCTGCTGACGCACGAGCAGGAGATCACGCTGGGGCGTCAGGTGCAGGAGCTGATGGCGCTGGAGGAGCTGGAGCAGGAGCTGACGCTGCGCGCCGGCGGCAGCAGGCCGAGCCAGGCGGAGCTGGCGGCGGCGGCGGGCCTGAGCGCGCCGCTGCTGAAGAAGCGTCTGCAGGCGGGCCGGCGTGCGAAGGAGCGGATGGTGGCGGCGAACCTGCGGCTGGTGGTGAGCGTGGCGAAGAAGTACACCAAGCGGAACATGGAGCTGCTGGACCTGATCCAGGAGGGAACGATCGGGCTGGTGCGG
>NZ_JAGQCJ010000004.1 GCF_024346135.1 Cyanobium sp. CH-040
AAACGCTGCAGCGCCGACGATATTGGGGGGGAAGCCCCCTGAGAAAATAGGACGATGCCAGGATAAACCTCCACATCATTGCCACTCCATCCAGCAAGGACGCGCTGAGCGCTGCCGCAGCACAGGCCGCGCGGCAGGGCCAGCGGTCGGGCACTGCCTCATGAGTCGCTGTGATGCCTCAGCTGTCTGTCCATTCTTGGTTTTTTAGGTCAGGACCCAGCACCCGGGGGCTTGCCTCTCTTGGGGATCTGAACCTGTCAGGCCGGCAGCCGATACGCTCCTGATTGTCTACCCTAAGCTGCCACTGACGTTGTACGCCCATGGGCTGGCCTGTTCAGCGCCTTCGTGCACTCGTCAGGCCGTTCTGGTGTGCGCTGTTGCTCTGGAACAGAGAGGGCTGCACTGATCTGAGTGCCGCGTTCGCCTATCACACCCTGCAGTCCCTGCTGCCGATCCTGCTGATCGCTCTGTCCTTCATCGCCTGGTTCCTGGGTCGCGATGAGGTGCTGGTGGACCAGCTGCTTGATCAGCTGGTGGGCATCGTGCCCGCATCAACCCTGGAGCTTCTGGAATCGTCCCTGGCGGGATTCATCCGGCAGAGCGCCGGCGCCGGGGTCCTCGGCCTCGGTGTGCTGGTGTTCACCGCCAGCAATGCCTACCTGGCACTCAGCCGTGGAGCTGACCGTCTCTGGTGGCAGGGCGCCACCCACCGTTTTGAGCGCTCCTGGGTCAGCGCTCTGCGGCATCAGTTTCAGCTGCGCCTCAAGGCCATGGCCCTGCTGGCTGTGCTGTCACTGCTGTTCGTTCTGGATCAGCGGGTGTCGCGGGTGTCGCGGGTGCCCTTCCCTGCACCTGCGGCGCTGAAGCAATGGCTCGATAGCAACCTGCCCGTGCTCCAGGGTTGGCAGCAGCAGGTGACTGCGGGGGTGGATGTGTTGGTGTCGTTCGCGCTCTCCTTTCTGGCGGCGCACCTGCTGCTGTGGATGCTGCCATCTCGGCCTGTCCGCTGGAATCTGCTGTTCCCAGGGGCCGCGTTCATCGCTTCCGCGCTGACCCTCCTCAATCTTCTGCTGGGCCGCATCCTGCTCGCGCTTGGTCAGCGCTTTCAGGCGTACGGGGTCATCGGCGGTGTGCTGGTGTTCAGTCTGTGGGTATGGATGGTGGGCGCCATCCTCTACTACGGGCAGTGCCTCTCCATCACCATGGGCAGGCGTCAGGATGGGGTTGCAGGGCAACTCTCCTGACCATGCAACGGCCGATTCCCTGGTTCTGGATCCTGCTGGCTCTGCTGCTGCTCCTGGCCCCCGGGCCGGCCGGGCGTTTCCTCATTGATCTGCTGGGCAGCATCACGTTGCTGCTGCTGGTGCTGCCGCTGCTCCTCGGCGTGGCCGGCTTCGTCGGCTGGCAGATCCTCAGGCGTCGTCTGCGCACCTGCGAGGTGTGCGGGTTCAGCAGCCTGGATCAGGAGGTCTGCCCGGCCTGTGGAACGTCCTTTGCTGCCTCCTCCCCGCAGCCATCCGCAGACGTCGCCGCGGCAGACGCAACCATCGACGTGGAGGTGGTGGAAGTCAAGGATCAGTCTCCCTGAGCCCGGGTCGGCGAGTCGTCGGCCTGCCGTCTGAGTTCCGCAAGCCGACGCTCCCGCAGATACAGAAACAATGGGGCGCCGCAGGCAAATGCCAGGGTGAAGCAGCTGAGCAGCACCCAGGGCAGTCCCCGCATCTGCAGGCGGCGGCCTTCGTGAACGATCCAGATCAGCACCGCCGTGGCGCCGATGGCCAGGTCGCGGGAGAGGGACTCTGCCGCTGGATTGGCGGAGGCCAGTCGCAGGAACAGTCCCAGATCACCCGCTGAGCCGTACTGATGGATGAAGGCGATGTTCGCCAGCCAGGGCAGCACGGCTCCGGCGATGGCCAAGGCCAGGTACACCCACTGCAGCCAGGCCGAGTGGTGCTCACCGCCCTGCTGGAGGGGCTCCGGTGTGATCGAGGGCTGCGGAGTCGGGCTCATATGGCGGGGCTGGGAGGATGGTGGCTCGGTGGTCAGTCCTGGGAGGAGAGGGGGCCACCGGGTTGCGGGGGGGCATCCGGGTCGTTGAGCGCATCCCAGAGCAGGACGTCCTGCTCCACCTGATCCAGGATCGCTCCGCAGCGCCGGGCGTAGGCCTGACCGCGCCGGTACAGGCCGATCATCGCCTCGACATCGAGATCACTGGCCTGCAGCTCCGCCAGCACCAGCTCCAGGGCGGTCCGGGCCTGGCTGTAGCTGAGATCGCCGGCGGCGCCGTCCGCACCCTCATGGTGCTCACGGGCTGCCGGCTGCGGGGGAGTCGGGTCCTTGCTGGTTTTTCTGGCCATCGATCAACAGGCGCCGGTGGGTCCTGGCAGTCGCCATCAACTCTGACCCAGCCACTCCGCAGGCGCTGCCTCCACCTGCTGCACCAGGGCCTCTGCACGACCATCGGCCAGGGTCAGCAGCACCCCGTCACCTGGATGGAGCTGGGATGTGCTGCGAACCAGCCCGCCGTCGGCGGTACGCAGCAGGGCGAACCCCCGTGCCAGCGCGTGCTGGGGGGAAAGGGCCTCCAGAAGCACCCGGCTGCGCTCGAGATCCAGCCGCCGCCGGTCCAGCTGGCCACGCGGGTGCAGCTGGGCGAGCCGCTCCAGCAGCCCTCCAAGCTGCTGACGCTCTCCCTGCAACCGCAGTCCCACCACCTGGGTGAGATGGCGGCGCAGTTGCTGCAGCGCAGATGCGGCCAGGTGCTGATCGGGCAGCAAGGCCACCAGGGCCGCCGTCGGTGTGGCTGCCCGGTAGTCGGCCACCAGATCAGCGATGGTGGTGTCGTCCTCATGGCCGATGCCGCTCACCACCGGCACGGTGGATGCGGCGATGCAGCGGGCGAGCCGTTCGCCGTCGAAGACGGCGAGGTCCTCACGGTTCCCGCCGCCACGGGCCAGCACGATGGCTTCGACTCCCAGCGTCTCGGCGCGGGTGCAGAGGCGCTCCAGGGCCATGGCGATCTGCTCCTCGGCGTTGCCCTGGACCGGGATCGGCACCACCAGCACCCGGGTGGCAGGCCACCGCTCGGCGGCGGTGCGCAGCATGTCGGCCAGGGCCGAGCTGGGCACGCTGGTCAGCAGGGCGATGCAGGCCGGGGTGTCCGGCAGGGGACGTTTGCGGCGGGGATCGAACAGGCCCTCAGGCTCCAGCCGGTCGCGCACCCGCTCGAAGCGGCGCAGCACGCTGGAGAGACTCGGGCGCAGGTCGAGGATCTGAACGCTGAGACTGGCGCGGGTGGCCCAGAAATTCAGTTTGCCCACCACCACAACCCCGTCGCCCTCGGCCGGCTGGAAGCTCAGCTTCGCCAGTTGGCTGGCCCAGACGACGCCCGAAATGGACGCGGTCTCATCGACCAGATCCATCCACAGGTGGCCTTTCCTGACCTGAGGCCGGCTCACCGTGGCGTCGAGCAGGAAGCGGGGGGCGAAGCCCCGCTCCAGCAGAGTGGCCACAGCGCGGTTGAGGCTGGTGACGCTGTAGCGGGGAAGCGGCGGCTCAGTCATGGCGCCGGCTGAGTCGCGACTCCCGGATGTGAATCGCTGCTGGGGAGAGCGTGTTGTGATCCAGGGGCAAGCACACGCTGCTGCTGATCAGGCCGCGGTGCTGATCAGGCCGAGCGCTCAGGGCCGAGGCCGGGTGGCTGAGGGGTGGACCGAGAAGGGAAAGGGCGTGAAGACCGGACAAAGCGGCACCTTCAGGCTTGCCGCTGCCAGTGTCCGTCACGCCCTGCTCCGGTCTGATGGCTGCTCCCGTGTGATGGTTGCTCAGACCTGTGGCTGCTCAGGGCTGCGGGATCAGCCGAGGCCGATCTGGGCCAGGATGCCCTGGCCGGTGAGCAGCTCGGTGGCCAGGCCGATCACGAAACCCATCATGGCCAGACGGCCGTTCCAGGTTTCGGCGAAGTTCACGAATCCGAAGCGGGGCTGGGAAGCGTCAGACATGGCTGGATCGCAACGCAATGGAGGGGTGGAGAAAGGCGTGCCGGGGACACGGTCCGGAGGGAATCCCGGCCTTGGCGGCCTGGATCGGCGGGCCGGTCAGCGCACCGAACAAATTGTAAAGAAGCTTGGTGATGGATTGACGGCTTCTGGCCATCCTGTTCGCCGGCCGGGGGGCTGATGGCCCCGGGGGAAGCGCCGACGCGTCGACGGGTCCTGGAGCGGCGGCTTGCGGGGCCCCTGCCTCGGGCTCCGGAGCTCGTGCTGGTGACCGACCTCGACGGCACCCTCCTGGACGGTGAGCTCCCTGAGCGCCGCAGTCTCTATCGCTGGCTGGAGCGGCAGCGGCAGCGGGTGCTGCATGTGTTCTGCACCGGCCGCGGCCTGACCTCCGTCGAGGGGCTGCTCAGGGAGCAGCGGCCGCTGGGGTTGCGGGCTCCCCACCTGGTGATCAGCGATGTGGGGTGCACCGTGGCCTGCGGCACCAGCCTGCAACCCCTGCCGGAGATGCTGGAGCCGATCGAAGCCCGTTGGCGAGGCAAGAGCCGGAAGCTGGCACCGCTGCTGAAGGACGTCCCCGGCCTGTCACCCCAGCCCATCAGCACGGACCGGCGTCTGGGCTACACCTATCAGCCCCAGCGCTTCGACCCCGCCCTCATCCCACGCCTGGAGCGCTATGGGGTGGACTGTCTGCTCTCGGGTGAGCGCTATTTCGACGTGCTGCCGGCGGGTGTCAACAAGGGAAGCACCCTGCGCCTGCTGCTGGACTGGCTCGGGGTCGACGACGGCCGGGTGGTCACGGCCGGTGACAGCCTCAACGATCTGGCCATGTTCGAGACGGGGCTGGCGGGAATCATGGTGGCCAATGCCGAGCCCGCCCTGCGCAGCCTGCTCCCGCGGCTGCCACGCACCTATGGCGCGCGCGCCCAGGGATGCGCCGGCATCGTCGAGGGCCTGCACCACTTCGGCTTTGCTCACCTGTTCGCCTGAGCCGCCCTGCTCCGGGTGCCGGCGGTGGGCGCCGCGCTGGCGCCATCCTCCGGCCAGGGGTGCTTGGGATAGCGGCCCCGCAGCTCTCGCCGCACCTGCCGGTAGCCCTCTGCCCAGAACCCCTCCAGATCCTGGGTGATGGCGGCGGGACGACCGGCGGGGGTGAGCAGGTGCAGGGTCACCGGCAGAGCCCCGCCCAGCACGGCGGGGGTCTGCCGGCAGCCGAACAGTTCCTGAAGCTTCACGGCCAGCACTGGCACGCCGCTGCTGTAGTCCACGGCCACGCTGCGTCCGGAGGGAACGGGCAGCCGGCTGGGCAGCAGGCGCTCCAGCTCCTGGCGCCTTGGCCAGTCGAGGTCACCCCACAGGGCTTCGCCGAGATCCAGCTGTCGCAGCTCCGTCAGGCTGGCCACCCCGGTGAGATGGGGCCCGAGCCAGGCGTCCAGATCCGCGGCGAGGATCTCGTCGCGGCGATCGGGCCACGGCGCGCCGCAGTGAGCGTGCGCCAGGGAGAGGCGCTGCTGCAGCTGCCGGCAGGTCGCGGTCCAGGGCAGAGCCTCCAGCCCCAGACGCCTGAGTCCGCCGAGCAGGGCTATGCGCACCTGATCGGGCTCGGCTTCCGGCCAGGGCCGGCGCTCCAGCACCAGGGCCCCCAGCCGCAGCAGGCGCTCACAGCGCACCCTGCCGGCCTGCTCCTCCCACACCGCTCCCGTCTCCTCCAGGCCCTGCTCCAGGGCCAGCTGGCGCAGGGCCTGCACAGGCAACGGCAGGGCCAGCAGGATCCGGGCGTCGCGCCCCTCGCCGTCCAGGGCGGCTGCGGCCAGGGCCTGCTGATCGCGCAGCGGGTCGTCGGGATGGAGGATGGCCCCGCGGCCATTGCGCAGCAGGAAGCGCCCGCCCTGGCCGTCGCGGGCCAGGGCCAGCCGTTCGGGGAAGGCTTCGCTCACCAGCAGCGCCGCGTTCAGCCCCTCGTCGCCCGCGGCTGCGTCGGCGTTTCCCGCCGCCGGGGCCGGCTCATCGGCCACGGCCCGCAGCTGCTGCCGCCATTGCCGCCGCAGCTGCTGGATGGGGTGCCCCGGGGACTGCCGGCGCAGCCAGTCGAGCCGGTGGCCCAGGTCGCAGCCCACCGCTTCCCGGGGCAGGGGATCCCGTTCACTCAGCAGCACCGCCAGTTCGCTGGCCAGCTCCGTCAGTCCGCGCCGGTGGCCCATCAGCAGCAGATGGGCCAGCCGGGGATGCAGCCCGAGGGCTGCCATGGCCTCGCCATGGCGGCTCAGCTGGCCGCCGGCTTCGAGGGCGCCCAGCAGCTGCAGCAACCGCCGGGCTTCCAGCACCCCCGCCTGCGGTGGCGGGTCGATCCACTGCAGCTCCGTGCCCAGTGGATCTCCCCACCGGGCCAGCTGCAGCGCCAGGGGCAACGGGTCGGCTTCCAGCAGCTCGGGGGGAGTCTGGGCCGGGCGCCGCTGCTGCTCCGCCGGCGACCAGAGGCGCACGCACCGTCCCGGGGCCAGGCGGCCCGCCCGCCCCGCCCGCTGCTCGGCACTGGCCTGGCTGGCGGGCCCGGTCACCAGACCGCTGAGTCCGCGGGCCGGATCAAAGCGGTTGCGCCGGCTGAGGCCGGAATCGACCACCACAGCGACGCCGGCGATCGTCAGGGAGCTTTCGGCGATGCTGGTGGCCAGCACCACCTTGCCGGCTTCAGACCGGGCGGGCGCGATCGCCCGTGTCTGCTCCGCCAGATCCAGGTTGCCGTGCAGGGGGGTGACCTCGAGCGCATCACTCCAGGCGGCGGCGTGGATGGCCCCTGCACAGCGATCGATTTCCCGTCTCCCGGGCAGGAACACCAGCACGGTCTCGCCGGGTCGGCGCTGGTCCAGCCAGTGCTCCTCCAGGGCCCGGACAACCTGCTGCTCCAGCCGCTCGTTCCCGCGTGCCGGCTGATGGCTCACCGTGACGGGGAAGCCCCGGCCCTCGCTGCGCAGCACCACCGCTCCCGGCAGCTGCTGGGCGAGGGATTCGAGGGCGAGCGTCGCGGACATCAGCACCAGGCGCAGATCGGGCCTCAGCAGATCGCGCACCTGGCGCACCAGCGCCAGGGCCAGATCGGCGTCGGCGTTGCGTTCGTGGAATTCGTCGAAGATCAGACAGTCCACGCCGTCCAGGCCCGGATCCGCCTGCAGCCGCCGCAGGAAGAGGCCCTCGGTGAGCACCTCGACGCGGGTGGCGGCGCTGGTGCGGCTCTCCAGGCGCACGCTGTAGCCGATCAGCCCGCCCACGGCCTCTCCGTGCTCGGCGGCGAGACGCTGGGCCGCCGTACGGGCGGCGATCCGGCGTGGTTCGAGCATCCACACGCGGCCCTCGAGGCTCGGCTGGATCGCCAGCGGCACCCGCGTGGTCTTGCCGGCTCCCGGCGGAGCCTGCAGCAGCACGGTGGCGCCCGCTGGCCCCAGGGCGGCGGTCAGCTGCGGCAGCAGCCCATCGATCGGCAGAGGCTCGGGTGCCACGGCCCGGGTGCGCGGATCAGCGCACGTGGCGCATGCCGTCGACGGGGTGGTAGGCCTCGCCGGTGAGCTCCTCGTAGACGATCGCGGGCAGGCCGGTTTCGAACATCGTCTGCAGGGCCTCCTTGAGGTAGGGGTTCCAGCCGCCGGTGCTCACCTTGCCGTGACGCACGGTCCAGTCCCAGGTGCCCTGCAGATCGCGGGGAATGCGCCCCTCGCGGTCCCGGCGGGCCACCAGATCCTGCGATTCGAGCAGTCCCACCAGCACCGGCGCCTTGCCGTAGGCCGGAGTGAGGCTGAGCTCAAGGCGCACCGGATCCTCCTTGGTCAGCTTGAGGCGAAACCGGGGCGGCAGCTTCAGGTTGCGCAGCACTGCTGCCACGATTCGCGTGCGTTGATCCAAGCCGGTTGTCTCCGTCGATTCAAGGACTGGTCCTTGAGCCTATTCAGTGGAGGGGTCGGGCCGGATTCAGGCGGGATCGCCAGGGGGGGCGGAGGGGTCCTGATCGCTGCCGAAGCGCACGGTGAGCAGATCCTCCCGGGTGAGCTGGCCCTCGGCATCCAGCAGCTCCGGGTGGATGGTGAGGCGGCCGGTGCGATCACCGGGGCCGTTCCGATCCGGGGTGGAAGGGTCGAGCGAAGGGGCGGGCGTGGGGCGTGATGCCGCCTGAAACCCCTGACCCATCACCCTGAACGCCTGCCAGAGGAGGACGAGGAAGCAGACGCCGTACAGGATGGGGAAGATCTGGGAGAGAAGGGCACTCATGGGCTCGGGCCCGCTGCTGAGGCGGGATGCGCAGCCGACCCACCCATCATCGCCTGGCCTGGTCGGATGCGCTGGACGCCGAGGCGAGCATCCAGGCCCAGAGGGTGGTGCAGGCGGCGCCGAATGCCAGGAAGGCCAGAAGCAGCCGGGATGTGTCCATGGCTTGAAATATTTCTTCGTACAGGATAGGCCGCCTGCCCTGGCGGCGCCCACCGGGGCGGGTGGGGTGGGGCAGCGGTGGGGTGTTTGTGGGGCAGTGGGCGATGGAAGGGCCGGTCCGCCCCCCTTTCTGTGGCCTGGCCCTCCTGGTTACGGTCCAGTCATCCCCCTGGTGCGGCCTTCCGCCTCCAGTCATGTCCGTTCTCCGCTCACGCGTTCCGGCCCGGCAACGCCTGCTGCTGCTGCCCCTGCTGCTGGCCGGCCTCAGCCGGCCTCCGGCGGCCCTGGCCTCCACCCCCGCAGCCATCGCCGCGTCCCCCACGTCTCCCGCGGTGGCTGCCGCCCTCGGCCGCCAGTCCTTCGTGGCCGCTGCGGTGCGGCGCACCAGTCCTTCGGTGGTGACGATCGACACCGAGCGCACCGTGACGGTGGGCGGCCAGTCCGGCGTGCCCAGTTCGCTGTTCAACGATCCTCTGTTCCGCCAGTTCTTCGGACTGCCGCAGCAGAGTCAGCCTCCCAGGCCCTCCCAGCGCACCGAGCGGGGCCAGGGCAGCGGCTTCATCTTTCAGCCTGATGGCCTGATCCTCACCAACGCCCATGTGGTGGAGCGCACGGACAAGGTGACCGTGGGGCTGCAGGATGGCCGCCGCGTTCTCGGCACCGTGGTGGGCCTGGACCGGCTCACCGACCTGGCGGTGGTGCGGCTGGATGGTTCCGGTCCGTGGCCGGTGGCTCCCCTCGGCAACTCCGACCGTCTCGAGGTGGGCGAGTGGGCCATCGCCGTCGGCAACCCCTATGGCCTGGACAACACGGTGACGATGGGGATCATCAGCAACCTCAACCGCAATGCGGCCAAGCTGGGGATCACCGACCGCCGTCTGGACCTGATCCAGACCGATGCCGCCATCAACCCGGGGAATTCGGGCGGACCCCTGCTCAATGCCGACGGCGAAGTGATCGGCATCAACACCCTGGTGCGGTCAGGCCCCGGGGCAGGCCTGGGTTTCGCGATCCCGATCAACAGGGCCCGTGACATCGCCCGTCAGCTGGTGGCCAGTGGACGGGTGAGCCATCCGGTGATCGGCATCGGCATGGACGCCGTTCGCCCGGGCGATGGCACCGGGGTTGACCGTGGCGTGCGGGTGGCCTCGGTGGTGGCCAACAGTCCGGCCCAGCGGGCGGGATTGCGGCAGGGCGATGTGGTGGTTGCGGCCAACGGCCAGCCGGTGCTGGAGCCCTCCCAGCTGGTGACGGCTGTGGAACGGGTCGGCGTGGGGGGCAGGCTCAACCTCAGCATCAACCGCCAGGGGCAGATGGTGAACCTCGAGGTGGTGCCGGCGCAGCTGAGCAGCAACCGCTGAGCTGTCCCCGCCCTGTGGGATCTGGCCGCCTGACCCCACGGGGCGGCCAGGTTGCGGCCCAGGGTGGGAGGGGCACTCAGCTGCTGGCGCATCACCCACTGGGTCGCGGCCTTCTGGCTCTGCCAGGCCTGCAGCAGCTGTTTGGCGATCCCCTGCAGCACCTTGGGGTCGGCCGTCTCGTCGATGGCCCGGCTCATGCGCTCCAGCTCGAACTGCTGGCCCAGGGAAAGGGCGAGAGGTTCCGTCATGGGGGGCTCCTGGATCGGCGTCTACGGCTGCAAGGCTACAAACTGTTGCAATAGGTTGCGTAGCGGTTGCGACGAGCCCTCGGGTTTGTCCTTGTTCCCGAATCCGGGCGGGCCTCAGGCTGCCGGAGTGCGGCGGGCGGCCTGGCGGGCCGCCTGTTTCTGGCGCTGCCGCTCGCGCTCGGCGCTGCGCTTCTCGGCCCGGGCCCTCTCCTCGGCTTCCGCCCGGGCGGCCTCGGCCTCCTCCTGCTTCTTCTCTAGGTAGTAGGCGTAGTCGCCGCGGTAGAGCACCAGCTCGCCGTCACGCAGCTCCACGATTTTGTTGGCCACTCGCGAGATGAAGTAGCGGTCGTGGCTCACCAGCAGGGCGGCGCCCTCGTAAGCGATCAGGGCGTCCTCGAGCATCTGCTTGGCGGGGATGTCGAGGTGGTTGGTGGGCTCATCGAGCACCAGCAGGTTGCAGGGCTTGAGCAGCATCAGCGCCAGGGCCAGGCGCGCCTTCTCGCCGCCGGAGAGCTTGCCCGCCTCCTTGAACACGCTCTCATTCGAGAAGCAGAAGCTGCCCAGCAGCGAGCGCACCTGGGTCTGGGTCCAGTCGGGCACCACCTCGAAGATCGTGTCGATCACGGTCTTGGAGAGATCCAGGGCCTCGGCCTGGTTCTGCTCGAAGTAGCCGGCGATCACGTTGTGCTCGCCCAGGCCGGCCCGGCCCTCATCGGGCTGCTCGCTGCCCATGATCAGCCGCAGCAGGGTGGACTTGCCGGCGCCGTTGGGGCCCACGAAGGCGATCCGGTCGCCCCGCTCCACCTCCAGCTCGGCCCCGATAAACAGGATCTGCTCGCCGTAGCTGAGGGTGAGGTCCTTCACCTCCGCCACCAGGCGGCCGGAGCGCGGTGCCTCGGGGAAGTGGAAGCGGGGCCCACCCACGCTCTCGATCGGCGCCTCGATCCGCTCCACCTTCTCCAGCAGCTTCTCGCGACTCTTGGCCTGGGTGGAGCGGGTGGCGCTGGCCCGGAAGCGATCGATGTAGGCCTGCTGGGCGCTGAGCTCCTTCTGCTGGCGCTCGAAGGCCGCCTGGGAGGCCTCGCGCTCGAGGGCCTTCTGCTCCAGGTGCTGGCTGTAGTTGCCCAGGTAGGTGCGCGAGACGCCCCGCTCGGTTTCCACGATCTGGGTGCACACCCGATCGAGGAAGGTGCGGTCGTGGCTGATCACCACGATCGCCGCGCTCTGCTCGATCAGGTAGCCCTCCAGCCACTGGATCGTCTCCACGTCCAGGTGGTTGGTGGGCTCATCGAGCAGCAGCAGGTCGGGATCCTGGAGCAGGATCTTGCCCAGGGCGATGCGCATCTGCCAGCCGCCCGAGTAGTCGGCCACCAGCTGCTCGGCCCCCTCGGGCGTGAAGCCGATCGTGGGCAGCAGCTTGTCGATGCGGGCGTCGAGCTCGTAGCCGTGCAGGGCCTCGAAGCGCTCGTGCAGGCGGCCCAGCTCGTGGATCAGCTCCTCGAGATGGTCGGGATCGCTGGCGGCCTTCTCGCTGGCCATCTCGTGCTCCACCGCGTGCTTGCGCTGGAGCACCACGGCCGCCTCGCCGAAGGCCTGGAACAGCTCCTCGCGCACGGTGCGCTGCGGATCCACATCGAATTCCTGCTGCAGGTAGGCGATGCGCGGTGTGCCCTGCTTCACCACGCTGCCGCTGCTGGGCTCCTCCAGGCCGGCGATGATCCGCAGCTGGGTGGATTTACCGGCGCCGTTGACGCCCACCAGGCCGATGCGATCGCCCGCCTTCACCTCCCAGGTGACATCGCGCAGCACCTCCCCGGTGGGATAGATCTTGCCGATGCGTTCGAGACGGAGCACAGGGGGGAGCTGCTGAAGGGGAGGGCGCACCGCGGGGCGGCTGTCCTCATCATCACTGCCCGTGCGATGGCGGCGCGCGCGCTGGCCCATGGCCCCCAGCCCACTCGACCAGGAGTGGGCTGGGGCAGACTCCAGGGAGCCGGGGTCGACGCCGCCATGATCAAGCGCCTGGAGCAGGTGGCTGCCCTGGTGGTGGCGGCTGGTCTGGCGATCGTGAGCTACTGGCTGTTTTTCAGCTGGGCCCAGGGGGGAGGGTTCAACCGCCCGGCCCGATCCCCCCGCTCAGAGGCCGCCACGGGCCTTGAGCAGCCATTGTTTGCTGGCCGGGTCCTCCAGGGAGGCCACATGGGCCTTCACCTCCTCGCGGCTCACCGGCAACCCCAGCTGCTGGCCGAGCGCCACGATGCGATCGAGCGCTCCCGCGGGATCCTGGAGGGCCTGGCGGAACAGCGACTGGGTGAGCTCGGTGTCAGCGCTGATGCGCTCGTAGAGCGTGGCGGCGTTGGCGGCTGAACCGTCAGGGCTGGCACTGGGCGTGGGGCTGGGAGCGGCTGACGGCTGGGGGCTGCTGGTGCTCATGGCGGCGGACCTGACGCACCGACCCTATGGGTGATCGCCGCCGCTGGCTGCCGGCCGTTACACAGCTCCGGTCTGACGCTCAGCGCTGTGGGCGCTCAGCGCGTGCCGATCAGGCGGCGCGGGGGCTGTCGCTCACCGGCGTGCCGCTGGCGGAGGCGTCTTCCATGCTGCGGGCATCGAGACAGAGCACCTTGCGCAGCTGGGCGTAGTTGGCGGCGAGGGCCGTGCGGCCCTCCTGCTGGGCGCCGTATTCGGCCCGCTGGAGCACATGGTGGAGGTGGGTGAGCAGGTAGGTGCTGATCACGGCCGAGACGAGCACGTCGCTGCGGTCGGTCGTGCGCTGGGTGCGTCGCTTGGGCATGGGAAACCTCGGGACTGAAACCTCAAGGGCGGGCCCGCCGGGCGGGCTCACCTGCCTGAACGGATGCCCTGAACGGGTGCGGGGATCTCTGCCTGCAGCATAGGCATGGATACTACCCATGCGCATCCGACTAGACTGATGCGTAGCCAAGAGCAACCCAGCCGCCAGCACCGGCACCCATCCCCGGCCCATCCACTGCACCCCGGCGTGGCCACGCGACAAACCTCCTCCAGCGGGCGCCCCAAGTCGCCCAGGATCCAGGTCGTTCTCCCGGAGGATCTCTGCCGTCGCCTGGCCGAGCTGGCGGAAGCCGAGGCCAGGACCGTCAGCAACATGGCCCGGGTGCTGATTCAGCAGGGGGTGGAGCGGCATGAGGCCAGCCGGGGCCAGCCCATGGCCGCCGACCGCTTTCGCCAACAGCTCGAGCATCAGCGCACCCAGCGGTTGAGGCGGGCGCCGCGGCGCCTGCGTCTGCAGCGTCCGGACTAGGGTCCGGCCTCAGGGGTGGGTTCGGCCCGTACGCCGAGCACGGCCCTGCGACGCGCCCCGGTGATCGATGGGGCATTGCCCGGATGGCCATGGCGGTGCCACCAGGCCAGCAGCGCGAAGGCCATGGCCTCCCGCTGTGATTCGCCGATCCCGAGCTCAGCCAGGGGCCGCACGATCATCCCGCGGCAGCGGCGTTGCAGCTCTGCCATCAGCAACCGGTTCCGGGTTCCCCCGCCGGCCACCAGCAGCTCCACCGGCCGGGGTCCGCGCGCCAGGTCCTGGGCCACCACCGCGGCGCTGAAGGCGGTGAGG
The DNA here is from genome assembly GCF_024346135.1 of Cyanobium sp. CH-040. GTDB lineage: Bacteria > Cyanobacteriota > Cyanobacteriia > PCC-6307 > Cyanobiaceae > NIES-981. The sequence goes on from NZ_JAGQCJ010000004.1 coordinate 13,619, forward strand.
GTGGCCAGCGCGTCGGCGGGCTCCAGAGCCTGCCCGCGTTCCCGGGCCGCCCGCTCGAGCCACGTCAGCCGGCGTTCGAGATCGCTCTGCCCGAAGAGTTCACGCCCCGTGGACTTCGGAGCGCTTCTCTGGAAGTAGGGCTCCTGCAACCATGCCCTGAGGGCGTCCTCGTCGATGCGGCCCCGGCTGGCCCATGCGCCGCCGGCATCCACCTGCTCCCGGCCGTCCGTGAACCGGGCCACGGCCAGATCCAGCAGGGTGTTGGCGGGGCCGCAGTCCCAGCCCCGCACCGGCAGCCGTCGATCCGGGCCCTGCCCGGGCGGGATCAGCGTGAGGTTGGCGATGCCGCCCAGGTTGAGGAGAGCCCGCCAGCCCCCGGTGCGTCCGATCAGGGCCTCATCGGCCGCCGGCACCAGGGGCGCCCCCTCCCCTCCCAGGGCCAGGTCGGCCGCCCGCAGATCGTGCACCACCGGGCGCTGCAGCAACTGGGCCAGCAGAGGGCCCTGCAGCAGCTGCCAGCTGGCCCCCCGGCGCCGCTGCGCAGGGGGGCGATGCCAGATGGTCTGACCATGGCAGCCCACCAGTTCCGCCAGGCCCTGCGGGTCGCAGGCCCTGGCGGCGGCGGCCTGTGCTTCGGTCACGGCCTCAGCCAGGTCGAGCAGTGCGGCGCTGCTGCGCAGGGCTCCCTGGCCCACCGCCACCAATTCCTGGCGCAGCGGGTCGGGATAGGCGCTGAACCGGCTGGCCAGGATCCGCCAGCGGGGCCGGGGGCAGCACCGGGAGAAGCGGACCAGCACCGCATCCACCCCATCGGCGCTGGTGCCGCTCATCAGCCCCAGCACCACCATGGGGCGGTGAAGCGGGTTCACTTGTTCGGCTGGGGGGTCATGCGCAGGTAAGGCCTGATCTCGGTGACGCCCTTGGGAAACTTGCTGCGGGCCTCGTCGGTGGGGATCGAGGGCACCACCACGCAGTCGTCGCCGTCCTTCCAGTTCACCGGGGTTGCCACCTGGTGGTAGTCGGTGAGCTGCAGGGAATCGATCACCCGCAGGATCTCATCGAAGTTGCGGCCGGTGCTGGCGGGATAGGTGATCTGCAGACGCAGCTTCTTGTTGGGGTCGATGATGAACACCGAGCGCACCGTGAGGTTGTTGAGCGCGTTGGGATGGATCATCCCGTAGAGGTCGCTGACCGTCTTGTCCTCATCGGCGAGGATGGGGTAGTCGACGGTGGTGTTCTGGGTCTCGTTGATGTCGCAGATCCAGCCCTTGTGGCTTTCGGCGGAGTCCACGCTCAGGGCAATGGTCTTGACGTTGCGCTTCTCCCATTCGGAGCGCAGGCGTGACACTTCACCCAGTTCGGTGGTGCACACCGGGGTGTAGTCGGCGGGGTGGGAGAACAGCACCACCCAGCTGTCGCCGGCGTAGTCGTAGAAGTTGATCGGACCCAGCTGGGAATTCTGGGTGAAGTCGGGCACGGTGTCGCCGAGTTGAAGGGCCATGACTGGGGAGAGACAGGGGAAAGGTTGGTGGGACCGCGGAATCCGTCCGCGGGCATTGCTGACACGACAGCCCAGGCGGGCCTGGCAGGGCCAGACCCTAGAGCCTGAAGTGCCGGCAGATCAGGAAGGGAACGAGCAGGGTCATGATCACAGTGAGAGGGAATCCATAGCGGGTCACGTCCAGAAACCGATAGCGGCCGGGACCGAACACCATCAGATTGGTCTGATAGCCCACCGGGCTGAGAAAGCTCTGGCTGGCCCCGAACAGCACGGCATAGATGAAGGCCAGGGGGGGCTGGCCCAGGCCCACCGCCAGCTGACCGGCCACGGGAATCAGCAGCGCCACGGTGGCGGCGTTGCTCATCACCTCGGTGAGCAGGGTGGTGAACAGGAACACCCCCAGCAGCGCCGCGTACACCGGCCAGCCGGCCAGGCCGCTGATCAGTGCCTGGGCCAGGGCCGCGGCCAGTCCGGTCTTCTCGAGCGCGACGCTGAAGCTGGCCAGGGATCCCAGCAGCAGGATCACATCGAGGCGGATGGCCCGCTGGAGTTCCCCCGGCCGCAGGCAGCCGGTGGCCACCATGGCGACGGTTCCCAGCAGCACCGACGCCACCAGCGGCATCAGGTTGAGGCTGGGCAGAAGGATCACCAGTACGCCGATCACCAGGGCCACACCCTTGCGGCTGACGGTGGGAAGGTCCTTCTCCAGTTCCTCGAGCACCACCAGGTCGTCGCTGTCCTGCAGACCGCGGATGGCGTCCTTCGGTCCCTGCAGCAGCAGCACGTCGCCCTCGTGGAGTGAGATGCGGCCAAGGCGCTCACGCAGCACCGCGTTGCCGCGGCGCAGGGCCAGCACGGTGAGGTTGTAGCGCTGGCGGAAGCGCAGATCCCGCAGGCAGTCGCCGGCCAGGGTGGAGCCCGAGGGCATCAGCACCTCCACCATGCGCTGGTTGTTCTGCTGGTCGCCGGGGGGATCGGGTTCAGGCGTCGGCGCCAGCACGATCGTGTGCTCCTGCTGCAGGCGCAGCAGTTCGTCGCGGCTGCAGCGCAGCACCAGGCGGTCGCCGCGCTTCAGGGTGCGGTCGGCCAGGGGTGGCAGGAACCGTTCCCGCCCCCGGTGCAGTTCCAGCACGTCCACATCGAAGCGGCGCTGCAGGCGGCTGGCGTGCAGCGACTGGCCCACCAGCCCGGAGCCCCGGGGGATCAGCACTTCCGTGATGTAGGCGCTGGTGCTCCTGAGGTCGTCGGCATCGCTGCCCCGATCGGGGAGGAACCGATCCGCCAGCAGCACCATCGCCGCGCCGCCCGCGACCCAGACGCCGAGGCCGATCGTGGTGAAGTCGAACAGGCCGAAACTGCCGTAGCCCAGGCGCTCGCTCACCTCACTGGCCAGCAGGTTCACCGAGCTGCCCAGCAGGGTGAGGGTGCCGCCCAGCACGGTGGCGAAGGACAGGGGCAGCAGCACCTTCGAAGGGGGAACGCCGCGGCGTTGGCACCAGCCTTCGATCACCGGCAACAGCGCCGCCACGATCGGCGTGTTGGGCACGAAGGCGGACACTGGCCCGACCACCGCGGTCAGCAGGGCGATCATGCGCTTGGGACTGCGGATCGCATCCGAGCCGATCTGAGCGCGCAGGCGATCCAGGGTGCCCGAACGGAACAGGCCGGCTGAGAGCGCGAAGAGGCCGATCAGGGTGATCAGCGCCGGGCTGCCGAAGCCGGAGACGGCTTCCTTGGCCTCCAGCACGCCGGTGGCCATCAGCAGGCCGGCGGCCAGGAGGCCGATCACTTCCGGCGGCAGCCAGTTGCCCACGAAGAGGACCACGGCCCCGGCGAGCACCGCCAGGGTGATGAGGGCGTCCGGCTGGAGACCTGCGGGGATGAGGTCGGGCATCGCCGATTCTGGCTGCGGGAAACATAGCACGACTCCTGGATCGGGAATCAAGGAGGTTCAGTGGCTTGGTTTTGCAAGCGCTTTCCCGTCATGCAGGGCGCCGTAGGGATCAATCCCTATCTCGCTGCCGGGATATATGGGCTGGCTCCGGCCAGCGCCGCAGCTCGCCGCGCAGGTGCTGCAGGCCGAGCCGGGCCGTGGCCGAGACGAACAGGGCCTGGGGATCGAGTGCCCGGGCCCGCTCCAGTTCGCCCGCCGCGCAGCGGTCGATCTGATTGGCCACCAGCCGGCGGGGAGCCGTCGAGCCCAGGGAATCGAGAATGGCGTGCACGGTGCGCAGCTGCTCGGGCCAGGCCGGATCGCTCAGATCCACCACCACCAGCAGGCCGTCGGCGGCCAGGGTTTCCTCGAGGGTGGAGCGGAACGCCTCCACCAGGGGTGGCGGCAGATCGCGGATGAAGCCCACCGTGTCGGTGACCAGCACCGGCACGGTGGGGCCGCCGGCGGGGTCGGGCAGCTCCAGGCGCCGGGTGGTGGGGTCCAGGGTGGCGAACAGCTTGTTCTCGGCCAGTACCTCCTGGCGCCGGTCGCCCCGGCCGAGAGCATTGAGCAGGGAACTCTTGCCGGCGTTGGTGTAGCCCACCAGGGCCAGGCGCCGCATGGCACCCCGCCCCTGCCGCAGCCGCGCCCGGTGTTCCCCCAGCTCTCGCCCCTGCCGCTGCAGCCGTTCGATCCGGCGGGCGATGGCGCGGCGGTCCTTCTCCAGCTGGGTTTCCCCAGGTCCCCGCGTGCCGATGCCGCCCCCCTGGCGGGAGAGGCTGCGCCCCCGCCCCAGCAGCCGCGGCAGGCGGTAGCGCAACTGGGCCAGTTCCACCTGCAGCCGGCCGGCGGCGCTGCCGGCGCGCTGGGCAAAGATGTCCAGGATCAGTTCGCTGCGGTCACTCACCGGCAGATCCAGCAGCCGCTCGAGGTTGCGGCCCTGCACCGGCGTGAGCTCCCGGTCGGTCACCACCAGCGTCGCCCCGAGCCGCCGCGCCTCCAGGGCGGCCTCCGCGAGCTTGCCCTCACCCCAGACCGTGGCTCCCGCCGCATGGCTGCGGCGCTGCTCCACGGTCCCCACCGGCTCGCCGCCGGCGCTGCGCACCAGGCCCTCCAGCTCGCCGATCCAGCGCTGGGCCTCGCTGCGGTCCGCCGGCGTCAGCGCGAGCAGCAGCACCCGCTCCGTGCCCGAGTCCGCGCCGCCCGGGGCAGGGAGGGGGCCGGCTTGGGCCACTGGCCGGGGGTCGCGGCTGCAGAGCGCCGCCAGATCGCCGCTCTCCTCCACCTGCCAGGGCTGCGGGGCGCCCCGGTCGCTGCGCAGCAGCACTGCCGGCCAGCGTCCTCCCGGCGCCGGCTGATCGGGGAATCGGAGCCACAGCCCCGCAGCCAGATCCAGCCCCGCCACGCCCTCCGGCTGGCCCGGTTCCAGCTGGCGGCCGCGGCCGCAGCAGGTGAGCAGCCGCAGGTCCCGCTCCTGCCCCCGCCGGCTGCCCGGCAGGGTGTCGAGGTGCTGGCCCCAGGACTGCAGCGGACCCACCCAGAGCAGGCGGCAGAGCCCGCGCTCATCGACCACCAGGCTGAGCGGCAGCCCCAGCTCCCGGCTCTCCGCCGCCAGGCGCTGCAGGCACAGCAGGTCCGCCACGGCCGCCGCTGGATGGCGGCGATGGCAGAGCTGCTCCAGCCGCCGCCGCTGGGAGGGCCTGAGGCCTGCCGTGCGTCCTCCCAGAACCCCCTGCCTCAAGGCCGGCGCACCAGCAGGCAGCGCAGTCCGGCTGCCGCGGCTCCCTGCACATCCTCGGGGCTGTCGCCCACATGCCAGGCCTCCTGCGGGCTGAGGCCGAGGCCCGCCAGGGCAAGCCTGAAGGGCGCTGGATCCGGCTTGGCGGCCCCTGCGACACTGGACACCACCACGACCTCCAGCCACCGCGCCAGACCCAGGTGCTCCAGCAGGCCGGGCAGCCGGCTGTCGAAGTTGCTCACCACCGCCAGCTTCAGGCCACGGGCGTGCCAGCGCTCCAGCTGGGCGGGCACATCGGCGTACACCTGCCAGCGGACGGGATCGGCGAAGTGAGCGAACAGCTCCTGCACCAGTGCCTCGGGGGCAGGCGGGCCGCCGGCACCCACCACGCTCTCGCTGATGCGCTCGCCCCACCAGGCCACCTCGGCGCGCTCCAGCGCCGCGCCACCGAGGTCGGGAAAGGCGAGGGGTGGAGCCTGCCGGTAGGAGGCGCGGAACGCCCGCTCCACCGCCTCGGCCGCGACGCCGATGCCATGACGCCCCGCCAGGCGGGCATAGGTGAGGCCCACCGGCTCCCGCAGGCCGATCAGAGTGCCCATGGCATCAAGCAGCAGGCCGCGGGGGCGCTGGCCCGCGGTCATGGCTGCCAGTCGGCCAGCCAGCCGGCCGCCACCCGCAGCTGATGGGACCGTCCCGGCAGGCGGGACAGGTAGGCCAGTCGGCGCAGTTGAAAGGCGGCCGGCCCGGCCAGGGTGAAGCCGCCGCCCACGAGGCTGGCCTCGCCCTTCCCCAGGCTGATCATCTCGCCCAGATCCTGGAAGCGGAAGGGCTCCAGCGGCTCGTCGCAGCGGGCCCGCAGCAGGTTGTCCGCCAGGCAGGTGGCCTGCTGGAAGGCCACCTGGGCGGTGGCGGGCAGCGGCGGAGAACTCTCGGCACCGCCGTGGTCGCCGCCCACGGCGGCGATGTCGCCGAGGGCGAACAGATGGGTGTGGCCCTGCAGCCGCAGCTGGGGGTCCACCAGCAGGCGCCCCCGGGAATCACGCGCCGGCTCCGGCCGGATCGCCGGCGGCGCGAAGTCCAGGCCGGCGGTCCACACCACCGCCTCCACGACCAGGCGCTCCGGCCCGCTGGCCGTGTCCAGATCCAGGTGGTCGGCCCCCACCTCCCGCACCCGGCAGCCGCAGCGCAGGCGCACATCCCGGCGCTGCAGAGCGAGCAGGGCCTGCTCCCGGTTGAAGGCGCGGGCCTGGGGCAGTGCCGCGGGCCCCTGCTCGATCAGCTCCACCACGGCGGCGCCCTCCAGCAGATCGGCCAGCTTGCAGCTCAGTTCCACGCCGCTGGGGCCGGCCCCCACCACGGCCAGACGCTGCAGGGGCCGCCGCCGCTGCCGCAGCTGGCGCACCACGGTCTGGAGCCGTTCCACATCCGCCAGGCTGCGGAAGCCGAGGCCGTGTTCCACCACTCCGGGGATGCCGAAGCTGTGCATGCGTGACCCGGTGGCCAGCACCAGCTGGCCGAAGTCCAGCTGCCGGCCTCCGGTGGTGTGCAGGCAGCGCCGGGCAGCGTCGATCTCCACCACCCGATCCTGCAGCCAGGCCACACCGCGCCCGGCCAGCAGGGCGTCGTAGCGGGGGGCGATCTCCCAGCGCCGCAGCTCACCGCTGAGCAGCTCGTAGAGCAGGGGCAGGAACAGGAAGCAGTCCTGGGGCTCGATCAGCAGCAGCGGCGGGTGGCGGCGCTGCTGGGAGAGGGCCAGGGCCGTGTAGAGCCCGCCGAAGCCGCCGCCCACAATCACGACGGGTCCGCGCACCTCCGGGTCGTCGCCGCTGGCATCGGTGTGGGCCATGGTCTGGGGGCCGGCCGGTTGCTCAGCGGCGGGCTGCGGATCCGTGCGGGTCATCGCTGCGGGTTCGCCCATCTGCCGTGAGAACCCTAACCAGCGTCCCGCGCACGGGAGCATGATGGCCCCATGGTCACCGCCCAGGCCCAGATCCTGCCTCGTGACAGCGACGGCACGCCCGTGGTCCTCGAGCACGCCCTCGAGCGACTGCAGGGGCTGGATGCCTACGGCCGCCTGGCGTGGGCCCAGGACACCTTCGCCGACGGCTTCGCCGTCACCACCAGCTTCGGCATCCAGTCGGCGGTGCTGCTGCACCTCGTCAGCCGCCTTCAGGCCGAGCGCGGCCGCTCGGTGCCGGTGGTGTGGGTCGACACCGGCTACCTGCCCGCCGAGACCTACCGCTACGCCGAGCAGCTGCGGGAGCTGCTCGGGATCCACCTGCACATCGCCCAGGCCGAGATGACGCCGGCCCGGATGGAGGCCCTGCACGGCCGTCTCTGGGAGACCGGTCTGGTGGCCGACCTGGAGCTCTACCACCGCCTTCGCAAGGTCGATCCCCTGGAGCGCGCCTTCGCCGGCCTCGGGGTGACTTGCTGGGCCAGCGGCGTGCGCGGCAGCCAGACCGACCATCGCCGCTCGATGGCGCTGCTCGATGCCATCCGCCAGCGCTGGTCGCTGCGGCCGTTGCTGAGCTGGACGAACAGGGACGTGTACTACTACATGCAGGAGCACGACCTGCCCCAGCACCCCCTGTTCGAGCAGGGCTACTCCACGGTGGGCGACTGGCACTCCAGCGCTCCCGACACTGGTTCGCTGAACGGCCGCGACACCCGTTTCGGTGGCCTCAAGCAGGAGTGCGGCATCCACCTGCCCGGCCTGATGGGTGAAGGCATCTGAGCCGGCCCACTGGCTGCTGATCGGCAACAGCCGCTGGCACTGGGCCTGGGGCGAGCCGGACGCCCTGGTCTGCCGCAGCCAGCCACCCCCCGACCCGGGCGCTGAAGCCAGTCTCGGTCTCGGCGAGGTCCTCTCGGCGCTGTGCGCCTGGGCGGCGGTGGGTCCTGTGCCCCCAGTCCCAGGGCTGGATCCCCGTCGACGGATCCTCCTCAGCCGCGTGCCCCTTCAGGGGATGCCGCACTGGCTGGGCATCGACCGGGCCCTGGTGGGCTGGCAGGCCTGGCGGCGCAGTGGGTCGGCGGTGCTGGTGGCCGATGCCGGCACCGCCCTCAGCCTCACCCTGGTGGATGCCGAGGGCCGCTTTGTCGGCGGTCGCATCCAGGCGGGCCTCGCCCTGCAGTTGCGGGCCCTGGCCCGTGGCACGGCCGGACTGCCGGCCCTGCCGGTGGACGCGGGCTCGGAGCCAGGGTGGACGGGCGCTGACCCCTGGCCCTCGGCCACCGCCGACGCCATGGTGACGGGGGTGCGCGAGGGTCTGGTGGCATCCGTGCGCCATGCCTGGCGCCAGGCCCGCCAGCGCCACGGCGACTGCCGGCTGTGGATCACCGGTGGGGATGGCGGCTGGATCGCCGACCGCCTGGAAGGGGCGCACCGGCCGGACCTGGCCCTGCAGGCCCTGGCCTGCCTGGCCCAGGAGGCTGAGCTCAGTTCAATCCCAGATCAGTGAGGATCGTGTCGGCCATGGTTTCAGCCTTCACCTTGGTGTAGATCCGCTCGATGTTGCCCTCGGGATCGACGACGAAGGTGTGCCGCATCATGCCCATGTACTCACGACCCATGAACTTCTTGAGGCCGTAGCTGTCGTAGGCACTGGCCACGGGACAGGGCTCAGCGTCGGTGAGCAGGGTGAAGGGAAGGCTGTACTTGGCGATGAACTTGGCATGGCTGGCGGCGCCGTCCTTGCTGATGCCCAGCACCTTGATGCCGTGCTCCTCGAAGCTGCTCCACTGATCGCGGAAGTTGCAGGCCTCCTTGGTGCAGCCCGGGGTGTCGTCCTTCGGATAGAAGTAGATCACCACCCTCTGGCCCAGCAGTCCGGACAGACTCACGGGATTGCCCTCCTGATCGGGAAGGGTGAAGTCGGGTGCGCTGGCGCCGATCTCCAGGGCCATCGGGTGCATGGAGCAAGAATGGCCGGAGCCTAGGGGAGTCACGCCTGGCTCGCCCCGATCCTTCCGCCCCTCCCCGGCTCTGGCTGGGCCCTCTGCAGGGCGCCTGCGCCGACGCGCTCTCCGCCGCGGAGCTGGCCTGGGGGCGGGGGCTGACGCCCGGCCGGCGCCGGCGCTACTGGCAGAGCCGGGCCGCCCTGCGGCACTGGCTGGCCGGGGTGCTGGACTGCGGAGCCGCCACGGTGCCGCTGCACAGCCCGCCCGGCTGCCCGCCACGGCTGCTGGGGGGGGCTGGGTGCGTGAGCCTGAGCCATAGCGGCGGCGCGCTGTTGCTGGGCTTCTCCGCCGATCCGATCGGGGTCGATCTGGAGCCGGCCGATCGGCCCGTGGCGGCAGCGGCCCTGATGCGGCGCTGGTTCCCGCCGGAGGAAGTGGCGCAGCTCTGCCATCTCGACCCCGAGCCGCTGCGTTCCGCGGTGCTCGCCAGCTGGGTGCTCAAGGAGGCGGCGATCAAATGGCGCCAGCGATCCCTGGCCGCCGAACTGGCCCTCTGGCGTCTCGACCATGCCAGCGGGCAGTTAGTGCATGGCCGGGACGGCGTGCAGCCCGAGGCCCGGAGCGGCACCACAGGCGGCTGGCGCTGGGCGGTGGTGGGTCCAGGCGCACGGCAGAGCAGCCTTGTCGCAGCCTGAGACGGATTGCTGCGCATCGCGTCATCGAATGCGTAATTTCCCGGTCAATTGTTTCAATTCCTTGACCAGGCTTGCTCGTTATGGGCAGGGGTGACAGCGCTGACTAATTTCTGGGGGAACTCACCGATCTTCGCTGTGATCAAACATCTGCTCGCTGGTCTCGTGGTGGGCTCGGCGATCACCTCCACGGCCTTCCTGCCTGCCAACGCTGCCGTTCAGAACGGCCTGCCGATCCGCTGGAACACCGGCGGAGCCGTCTGGTCCACCAACACCAAGGCGATGGAGACCTTCCTCGAGACCGGTGAAGTCACCGATCGGGGTCTGCGGGGCGGTCTGAACCTCTCGGGCTGGTCCGACGAGGAGGTGCGCGAGGGCCTCACCAAGTCCTATGACGTGGACATGGTGGGCCTGCACCGCTTCCTCTACTCCGACGAGGGCGTCCGCTTCCTCAAGAACCAGACCACCAGCTACTTCCCCTACCACTCCAAGACGGAATACTCGGTGCAGGCCCTGCGTTCGGCGATCATCGCCGATGCCCGCGATGGCTCGATCTCCTCGGCCGGGATCATGGCCAACCTGCCGGTGGATATGCGCCTGGCTGATTTCTGCGGCACCTACACCGGGGCCCAGAACGTCTGCGCCGAGGGCCAGTGCCAGGGAGAAGCCCAGTGCACCTCTCTGCTGTCCTGGTATGTGTTCCTTCCGGCCTGCGTCCAGGCCAACCAGGTGAGGCAGCCCGTGGCTGAGGTGCGTCGCACCGTGGCGCCGGCTCCGACCCCGATGCCCCAGCCCCAGATCATCCGCGGTCTCTGGTGAGCCCGCGGCCCGGGAGGTCTGGCCCCTGGGGTCAGTACCTCCCGGTGATCAGCATCTTCCGGCGATCAGCAGGCTGTGCCGAAGCTCCTGGGGCAGGCGTTGCCCCAGGGCCCGGCGCAGCTGCTCGGCCAGTGCGGTGAAGGTCGATGTGTCCAGGCTGCGAAGCTGACGGCGGTAGGAACCGCCCGGGTCCAGCCAGCGACGCAGCACACTCTCACTGAGTTCCAGCTCCAGGGCTTCGTTCCACACCTCCCGCCGCACCGTCAGCCCCTGTCCTGCCAGGGCCTTGAACCAGCGCTCCGGGCCCAGCTCCTGCCGCCTCACGGCCCTGGCTTCCGCCGTCAAGGCGTCCCGCAGGTCCCCTTCCCGCTCGTCACCAGGGTCGTGGCATCGGTTGAGTGCGCTGGCGGGACCAAGCTGGGGCTGGCTGAACAGCAACCGCCACTCACCGCCCGGCTCCAGCAGGGGGGTGAAGGCGTGGACCCAGCGCTCGATCCGGCTCGCGCTCGGTTCCTCCCCCACCCGCCGTGCCGCGATCCAGTCGAAGCGGCCTTCCCCGCAGTCCGCAGCCAGCTGCTCCGGCTCCGTGGCGGCCGAGATCCGCAGTTCGGGCCGGCGCAGGCTGTCGAGCACCTGCAGCTGGGCGCGCAGCCGTGCGGCCGTGCTCTCCTCTCGCACCTGAATCGTCACCCCGCCTTCGGGCGTGGCCTGCAGGGGGTCGAGGGCCCAGAGCAGGGAGCGGCCATCGAGCAGCAGCACCCGGTGATGACGCTGCCAGCCGGCTCCGGCCCATAAGCGTTGCCGCAATCGGTCCAGCCGCGCCCCCTCACTGGCCGCCTGGCGCTGCAGCCAGCGTTCCAGCTGGGGGTCTTCGGGGCCGCTGCTGAGCACGTCACCCCGCTCATGGGCCGTTTCGGCGACGGCCGCCAGCTGGGCGCCGCGGCGCTGCTGCAGCCGCTGGCGCAGGGCGCCCTCCCAGCCCAGCTGCCCCGGCTGCCAGAACACCTCCCCCTGCAGCTCACCGGGCAGGTACTGCTGCGCCACCCAGTGCTCGCTGTAGGCGTGGGGATAGCGGTAGCCCACGCCATCGCCGAAGGCCTTGCCGTCGCGGTTGGCATCGCGCAGGTGGGCCGGCACCTGCTGGCGATTGGCCGACCGCACCGTCTTCACCGCATCGAAGAACCCCAGCACGCTGTTGCTCTTCTCGGCCCCGGCCAGATACAGGGCCGCCTGGGCCAGGGGGTAGAGCCCCTCGGGCAGTCCCACCCGCTCGAAGGCCGCGGCGCAGGCCTCCACCACCACGATCGCCTGGGGATCGGCCAGGCCGATGTCCTCGCCGGCGGCGATCAGCATGCGCCGGAAGATGAAGCGGGGGTTCTCGCCGGCCTCCACCATCCGCGCCAGCCAGAACAGGGCGGCGTCGGGATCGCTGCCCCGCAGCGACTTGATGAAGGCGCTGATGGTGTCGAAGTGGGCGTCGCCCTGCTTGTCATAGAGCACGGCCCGCTCCTGGATCGACTCCTCGGCGATCGCCAGATCGATCGTGATCACGCCATCCGGCCCTGGCTCCGTCGTCTCCACCGCCAGTTCCAGGGCATTGAGCAGGCTGCGGGCGTCGCCGCCGGCCACATCCACCAGATGGGCGGCCGCCGCTTCGGCGATCGCCACGCGCCGGTCGCCGTAGCCCCGCTCCGGGTCCGCCAGGGCGCGCTCCAGAAGCTGGCGCAGGTGCCGGGCTTCGAGGGGCTGCATCCGGAACAGGCGCGAGCGGCTCACCAGCGCCTTGTTCACCTCGAAGAAGGGGTTTTCCGTGGTGGCCCCGATCAGGGTCACGGTGCCGTTCTCCACCCAGGGCAGCAGGGCGTCCTGCTGGGCGGTGTTGAAGCGGTGCACCTCATCGATGAACAGGGTGGTGCGCAGGCCGTGCAGGTCGAGCCGCTGGCGGGCGGCGTCCACTTCGGCGCGCAGATCCTTCACCCCCGCCAGCACGGCGTTGAGGCTGCTGAAGTGGGCGCGGGTGGTGCCGGCGATGATCCGCGCCAGGGTGGTCTTGCCCACCCCGGGCGGGCCGTGCAGGATCAGGTTGCCCACCCGGTCGGCGGCGATGGCGCGCCGCAGCAGCCGGCCGGGCCCCAGGATCGGCTCCTGGCCGACGAACTCATCGAGGGTGCGCGGTCGCAGCCGGTCGGCCAGGGGCGCCAGCCGGCGCAGGCGCTCGTTGCGCTGGTGGGAGAAGAGGTCGGTCACGTTTGTCCATCATCCCGCCGGCTGCAGGCCGTTGGTTGTGGGGCAACGCGCTGATCGCCGGTAGCTTGCGAGCAGCGGAGCACCGCGGTATGCAGCCCTGGCTTCCCCCTGGCGCTCAGGCCACGACCCTGGTGGCAGCGCTGGTGATCGGCGGCTGCGCCGCCCATGCGCCTCAGGCCCGGCAGCCGCCGGCGGTGCAGGTGGAGGCCATCGGTGACGCTGCGTTCAGCCCTGGGATCGAGATGGTGAGCCAGCTCTCCACCACCACCGATGTGGCGCTCCGGCCCCAGGTGGAGGGCCGCGTGGTGCAGATCCTGGTGCAGCAGGGCCAGCGGGTGGAGGCCGGCCAGCCGATCCTGGTGCTCGACAACGCCCAGCAGCGGGCGGCTCTCGATGCGGCCCGCGCCGAGGCCCGCCGGGACGCCGTTAATGCCCAGCGCTACACCTTCCTGCAGCAGCGGGGCGCGGTGTCTGCCCGGGAACGGGACTTCTATGTGACCCAGGCGATCACCAGCCGGGATCAGGCCCGGGTGCGCGAAGCCGACCTGGCCTACAAGGTGGTGCGGGCGCCGATCAGCGGCCTGATCGGCAACCTCTCCTCGGTACAGCTGGGGGATGTGGTGCGCGCCGGGCAGGTGATCACCGGCATCGTCGACAACACCAGCCTCTACACCCTGATGGATGTGCCGGCCACCCAGGCCAGGCAGGTGGCGATGGGCCAGACGGTGGAACTGGAAGCCCAGACCACACCCCCGATCAGCGGCAGCGGCCGGGTGGTGTTCATCTCCCCCTACTTCGGTGTCCGGGGCGGCCCGCAGTCCCCCAACAGTGTGCTCGTGAAGGCTGAGTTCGCGAACCCCACCGGCGACCTGAAGGCCGGCATGTTCGTGAGGAACCGCATTCTCACCAGCCGCACCCGCCAGCTCTCGGTGCCGGTGCAGGCGGTGCAGATGCAGGCCCAGCAGCCGTTTGTGTACAGGGTGGTGCCGCTGGCCCAGGTGCTGCCTGACATCCGCGAGTCCCCGCGGATTCCCGAGCTGCAGAAGCGCAGGCTGGAAGCCCTGCCTCCCACCAGCCCCGTGGTGCTGCAGACGCCGGTGCGCCTGGGGCCCCTGGAGGGCAATCGCTATCCGCTGCTCTCGGGCCTGCAGGCCGGAGACCGGGTGGTGGTGAGCAACACCGCCCTGCTGCGCTCGGGCATGCCGGTGCGGATCGCCACGGGGCCCACCGCCCCGCCGACGTCCCCGCCGCCAGCCACGAAACCTGCGCGTACTGCCGGATAGGGCGCGCCGCCATGTCTCTCTCTGACCCCTTCATCAGGCGGCCGGTGCTCACCACGGTGTGCAGCGTCCTGATCGTGCTGGTTGGGCTGATCAGCATCCCCGCCCTGCCGATCGAGAACCTGCCCAACATCGCGCCCCCGCAGATCCAGGTGACCGCCACCTACGGCGGCGCCAACTCCCTGGTCACCGAGCAGGCCGTGACCAATGTGCTGGAGCAGCAGATCAACGGCGTTCCGGGCGCCGATTACATCTCCTCGCTTACCACCAGCACCGGCTCCAGCACGGTGAACGTGTTCTTCGACAAGGGCACGGACATCAACATCGACCAGGTGAACGTGCAGAACCGGGTGTCGCTGGCGATGCCCCAGCTACCCCAGCAGGTGAGCAGCACCGGCGTGTCGGTGAAGCAGACCACACCCTCGATCCTGCTGGCCTATCAGGTGTCCTCCAGCGCGGGGCAATTCGATGCGGCCTATCTCAACGGCCTCATCTATCAGCGCCTCTACTACCAGCTCGGCCGCGTTCCGGGGGTGGCCCAGGTGGCGCTCTTCGGCGGCAGCCAGCCGGCCTTCTGGCTGTTCGTGGATCCACTCAAGCTGGCGGCGAACCGCATCACCGCCGATCAGGTGGTGGCGGCGGTGGCCAGCCAGAACACGGTCGCGGTGGGCGGGCTTGTGGGCGGACCGCCGGCCGGTGGTGATCAGCTGTTCACCTATCCGATTCTGGTGGAGGACAACGGCAACCTGGTGTCGATCGATCAGTTCAACCAGCTGGTGATCGGCCGCACGCCCCAGGGCAATCTGCTGCGTCTCCGGGATGTGGGTGAGGCCACCTATGGGTTCTCCTCCTTCTCCACCCAGGGTGTGGACATCAAGGGCTATCCGTCGATCACGATCGGGGTCTACCAGACACCGGACAGCAATGCCCTGAAGGTGTCCCAGGCGGTGGTGGCGCTGATGCAGGAGTTCTCCCAGCAGCTGCCGCCGGACGTCACCCTGGTGCAGATCTATGACGTCGGCCAGTTCATCGAATCCGCGGTGGACGGCGTGGTGGATGCGCTGGGACTGGCGATCGTGCTCGTGCTCTCGATCCTGCTGCTCTTCCTGCAGGACTGGCGCTCCACGGTGGTGCCCAGCCTGGCGATTCCGGTGGCCCTGGTGGGCACCTTCGCCTTCATTCAGGTGTTCGGCTTCTCCATCAACCAGCTCACCCTCCTGGGCCTGGTGCTGGCCACCGGCCTGGTGGTGGATGACGCCATCGTGGTGGTGGAGGGGGTGACGGCCAAGATCGAGGCGGGCATGCGGCCCCGTCAGGCCGCCCAGGCCTGCATGGGGGAACTCTTCGGCGCCATCATCGCCACCTCACTGGTGCTGATGGCGGTGTTCGTGCCGGTGGCCTTCTATCCGGGCGGCATCGGCATCATCTACCGCCAGTTCGCGCTCACGATCGCCTTCTCCATCGGCATCTCCACCTTCAACGCCATCACCTTCTCGCCGATGATGGCGGGTCTGCTGTTCAGATCCGAGGCGGCGGGACGCCCGCGGGGCTGGGGATGGCCCATCGGCGGCGTGCTGCTCGGTCTGGCCTTCGGCCGCTTCAGCGCCGCGTCCTTCGGGCCCGGCGCCTACGTCTTCGGCCTGGTGCTGTTCGGCCTGGCCGGGTTCCGCCTGGCCTGGATCTTCGACGGCTTCAACGCCGCCTTCCATCGGCTCCAGGGTGGCTACAGCCGACTGCTGCGGGTGCTCATCCGTCGGCGCCGGCTGGTGATGGCCGCGCTCGGCGCCGGCATCGTGCTCACCGCCTACGCGTTCAACGCCCTCCCCACCGCCTTCATCCCGGAGGAGGACCAGGGCTACGGGCTGGGCATCTTCCAGCTGCAGAGCGGCGCCTCGCTCAACGAAACGCAGCGGGTGGGTCTGCAGATCGCGGAACTGCTGCGCGAGGAGGAGGACATCACTTCCGCAGCGATCATCAGCGGCGCCGGCTTCAACGGCAACAGCCCTGACCAGGGCCTGTTCTTCTTCGGTCTCAGGCCTCTGGAGGAGCGCTCCGGCAGCGCCCACCGGGCTCCGGCGATCGTGGCCCGGCTGAACGCCCGCCTGGGTGACTTCAGCACCGGCCTGGCGGGGGCGTCCCAGCCGCCCGCCATCCCGGGGTTCTCGGCCCAGGGGGGCTTCTACTTCCAGTTCAACGACCTCAGCGAGGGTGGGTACAGCTTCGAGGAGCTGGATGAGCAGGTGCAGAGCCTGCTGCTGGCGGGTCAGGCCAGCGGGGACTTCTCCAGCCTCTACACCCAGTTCATTCCCAGCTCGCCTGCCTTCGGCCTGAGCATCGACCGTTCTGCCATGGGGGCCCTGAACATCGACTTTCAGCAGGCGATGCAGACGATCGCCATCCTCGCCGGTGGCAACTATTCCGGTCTCACCTATGAGGGCGGCCAGGTGCGCAACATCTATGTGCAGGCGGCCGAGAGTGGCCGCAGCCGGCTCGAGGACATCCTCAGCTACTACGTCGGCAACCGCGACGGTGAGCTGATCCAGGTGTCCCAGTTCGCCCGGGCCGATCTCACCAGCGCGCCACCGGTGATCAGCCACTACAACCTCTACCGCACGATCCTGGTGCAGGGAGTCGAAGCCGCGGGCAGGAGCTCGGGCCAGGCGCTGGCGGCGATCCAGCGCGTCTTCCGGGACCAGGACTTCAACAACATCGGCTCTGCCTTCACCGGCATCGCCTCCCTTCAGCTCTCGGCCGGCAATGCCAGCGTGCTGGTGTTCGGTCTCGGCATCCTGTTCGTGTTTCTCGTGCTCTCCGCCCAGTACGAGAGCTACGTGACGCCGGTGATCATCCTGATGACGGTGCCGCTGGCCATGCTGGGCGCCCTGGTGTTCCTGGCACTGCGCTCGATCGACCTGAACATCTATGCCCAGGTGGGGCTGGTGACCCTGATCGGTCTGGCGGCCAAGAACGGCATCCTGATCGTGGAACTGGCGGAGCAGCAGCAGCGGGAACGAGGCCTGGCGCCGGCCGCTGCCGTGATGGCCGCGGCCGAATCCCGCCTGCGCCCGATCCTGATGACCGCCATCGCCTCCCTGGCCGGCTTCCTGCCCCTGGTGCTGGCCACCACGGCCGGGGCCAACAGCCAGCAGTCGCTTGGCACGGTGATCTTCGGTGGCCTGCTGGTGGCCACGGTGCTCTCCCTCGGCGTGGTACCGCCCTTCTATGTGGTGGTGAAGGCTCTGCAGGAGCGCTTCACAGGCCCAGGGATTCCAGACCCGGCTGGATCGGAGGCCAGGGCTGAGCCGGGTGCCTGAGCTGAACCGCTGACGCCTGCTCGCCCGCCCATGGCCGCTGCCGTGCGGTACGGGCACAATGACCCGGTCTGCCTGCTGCCGGGGCGTGCTGATTCGCCGGTTGTCCGCTCTGGCTCTGATGACCGGAGGCAGCCCTGGGCTCGTGGCCTGCGCCCGCCAGCCGGTCACGGCGCCGCCAACCCTGGTGCCGGTGGAGGCCGCGCCGGTGCAGTCCTCGGCCTTCGCGGACCAGCTCACCACCGTCGGCACCCTGGAATCGGTGGAGAAGGTCTCCCTGGCGGCCAGGGCGGGGGGACGCATCGAGCGCATCCTGGTGCGGGAGGGGGAGGTGGTGCAGGCCGGGCAGCTGATGGTGGTGCTGGATCAGAAACAGAGTCAGGCCGAGCTGGCGGCGGCCCGGGCCACCATGGAGCAGAACCGGATCGACTTCAGACGCTACGAATTCCTGGCGGCCCAGGGGGCAGCCAGTGCCTTCCAGCGCGATCGCTTCCGGGAAGCCTTCCTGCAGTCCCAGGAAAACGTGCGGATCCGGCAGGCCGATCTGGCCTTCAAGGACCTGCGGGCCCCCATCACCGGCGTCGTCAGCGACCTGGAGGTGAAGGTGGGGGATGTGATCCGGGAGGGCACCCCGTTCACCAGCCTGATCCGCAACGACCGCCTGCAGGTGCGCGTGGAGGTGCCCGCGGTCCACGCCTCCCGCGTGCGGCTTGGGCAGCAGGTGTTCGTGGAGGCTCCCGGTGGCGGCGGCACCCTGGCCAGCGGCCGGGTGAGCTTCGTCGACCCCAACGTCACGGCCGACACCCAGGGACTGCTGGTGACGATGCCCTTCGACAACCCCGGTCCGGACCTGCGCAACGGCATGCGCCTGCGCACCCGCGTGGTGTTCGACACCCGGCCGCAGTTCGCGGTGCCGTTCAGCGCCGTGCGGCAGACCTCCGGGCAGAGCTTCGTGTTCCGCGTCGGTGGACTGCAGGAGCTCAGGGCCAATCCCGGACAGCTCACCGAGCAGCAGCTGGCCACCCTCCCGGCCGATGGCGCCTATGCCCTGCAGACCCCCGTGGAGCTCGGTGCCGTGCAGGGCGACCGCTACCCGGTGCTCAAGGGCCTGCAACCGGGTGAGCGGGTGATCACCACCAACCTGATCAGGCTCCGGCACGGCACGCCGGTGGTGGTCAAGTGAGGCCCTAGCTGATGTCTCCTTCCAACACCTTCATCACCCGGCCGGTCCTCACCACGGTCTGCAGCCTGTTGATCGTGATCGTCGGTCTGATCGCCATCCCCGTGCTGCCGGTGGAGAACCTGCCGGACATCGCCCCTCCCACGGTCACCGTGCGAGCCGTCTATCCCGGTGCGGATGCCATCTCGGTGGAGGAGGGCGTGACCTCGGTGCTGGAGCAGCAGATCAACGGCGTGCAGGACATGGAGTTCATCACCTCCACCAGTTCTGCCGATGGGGTCTCCAGCATCACCATCTCCTTTGCCAGTGGCACGAACGGGGACATCAACCAGGTGAATGTCCAGAACAGTGTGTCCCTGGCCGAACCGAGGCTGCCCCAGGAAGTGCGGCAGACCGGCGTCAGTGTTCAGAAGGCTTCGAATTCGATTCTGCTTGTTTATAACTTCGCATCAGAGGATCCGCAGAATCCCTACAGCGTCGAGTTTCTCTCCGGTCTGCTCGATCAGAACCTCACCGATCCGATCCGCCGTGTTCGTGGCGTCGGCTCCCTCACCTATTTCGGCAACCGCCAGCTGGCTTACCGGATCTGGCTCGATCCCGGTCGCCTCACGTCCGTCGGCCTCACCTCGGCCGATGTGCGGGCGGCATTGCAGAGCCAGAACCGCCTGGTGCCCGCCGGACAGGTGGGTGGCGAGCCCTCGCCGGACGGCCAGCCCTACACCTTCACCGTGCAGCTGCAGGGCCGTCTGCGCTCGCTTGAGGAATTCGAGAATCTCATCCTCAGGCGCATGGGCGATGGGTCGCTGATCCGGCTCAAGGATGTGGGCCGCGTGTCCCTCGGGGGTGAGACCTTCAACATCGGTGCCACCGACATCAACGGCGTGCCCTCGGTGGGCATGGCGATCTACCAGCTCAGTGGCAGCAATGCCGTTGACGTTTCGGCCGGTGTGGAGAAGGTGATCGAGGACTTCCGGGCCAGCCTGCCCCCCGGCGTGAAGGCGGAGAAGATCTACGACACCACTGACTTCATCAACGCCTCGATCCGGGGCGTGGCCAATGCCCTGCGGGATGCGGTCGTGCTGGTGGTGCTGGTGCTGTTCCTCTTCCTGCAGGACTGGAAGTCGACCCTCGTGCCGGGGATCGCCATCCCGGTGGCTCTGATCGGCACCTTCGCCGGTGTGCTGGCGGCCGGATTCTCCCTGAACCAGCTCACCCTGTTCGGGCTGGTGCTGGCCACCGGACTGGTGGTGGACGACGCCATCACGGTGATCGAGGACACCACCAGCAAGAAGCAGTCGGGACTGGGGGCCATCAGGGCGGCCATGGCCACCATGGATGAGCTGTTCTCCGCGGTGATCGCCACCTCCCTGGTGCTGTTCGCGGTGTTCGTGCCGGTGCTGTTCTTCCCAGGCGCCACCGGCACGATCTACAAGCAGTTCGCCGCCACGATCATCTTCTCGGTGGCGATCTCCACCTTTAATGCCCTCAGCTTCTCGCCCATGCTCTCGGGTCTGCTGCTGGGGCTGGAAGGGGGCACGCCCTCCCGCCGCACCTACGGCATCGGTGGCGGCTTCGTGGGCTTCGTCTATGGACTGCTGTCCGCCGGCGGAGGCGTGGTGCCGGCGCTGCTGGCGACCCTGGCCGGCGTGCTCGTCGGCTTCGCGCTCAAGCTGACCACCGGGCTTCCCCTGCGCCTGCCTTTCGCCATCGGCGGTGCCGCCGCAGGTGTGGTCTTCGGTGGCCTGGCCAATCCCCTGCCGGTGGTGATCTTCACCGCCATCGGCCTGCTGCTGGGCTTCTTTCTCGACCCCATCTTCGCCGTCTTCAACCGCTTCTACGGCCGTGTCGAGAGCGGTTACAGGGGCCTGCTCGGCTGGGTTCTCGACCACCGCCGCGTTGTCATGGGCCTGCTGGCGGGCGGCATCGCCCTCACGGCCGTGGCCTTCAATGTGATGCCTTCGGGTTTTGTGCCCACGGAGGACCAGGGTTATGCCATCGGCTTCGTGCAGGCTGCCGACGGGGTGTCGCTGGAGCGCACCGAGGCGATCAATCAGGAGGTGGCGGAAATCCTGCGAACGGAGCAGGAGAACGGCGTGCAGAGCGCCGCTCTCTTCAGCGGGGCCAGCCTGCAGGGCAATGCTCCCAACCGCGGCATTTTCTTCCTCGGCACCGAGAACTGGGATCAGCGCCAGTCACCTGAGCGCAGTGTCGCGGCGATCGTGGCGCGTCTCAACGACAAACTCCAGAGGGTGGAGGATGCCCGGGTGTTCGTCGTCGAGCCTCCAGCCGTGCCCGGCTATGGCACCGGGGATGGTTTCGAGCTGCAATTGCTCGATCAGAGCGGCGGTGCCTTCTCCCTGCCCGAGCTGGCCGAGCAGGCCAGCACCCTGATCCGCAACGCCACGCAGACCGGTGTGTTCAGCCGGGTGTTCACCCAGTTCTCGCCGGAAAGTCCGCAGCTGGAGGTGCTCGTGGACCGGGATCGCATGGCGGCCCTGGGGATTGATTATGGCGATGCCATGAGCACCTTCAGCTTCTATTTCGGTGGCTCCTACGTGAACGACACGTTCGTGGAGGGTCAGGCCAGGCGCGTCTACATCCAGGCAGATGAGGCTTATCGATCCACTCCCGAATCACTGACCGAGCTGTTTGTGCGCAACGGCAACGGAGATCAGGTGCCGCTCTCGGAGTTCTTCGCGGTACGCCCCATCACCGGTCCGTCTGTGATCCCCAGATTCAACCTCTTCCGGTCCATCCAGGTGGAAGGCAATGCCGCTGCGGGCAGGAGCTCCGGTGAAGCCATCAGCACCATCCGTTCCCAGTTCGAGCAGCTCAATGTGCCTGGTCTTGGTTATGACTGGACGGGAATTTCCCGCGAAGAGGTGAAGGCCGGCGCCTTGGCGATCGTGATCTTTGCCCTTGGCATCCTGGTGGTGTTCATGGTGCTCTCCGCGCAGTACGAGAGCTACACCGACCCCTTGATCATCCTGATGACGGTGCCCACCGCCATGCTGGGTGCCCTGCTCTTCCTTGCCGCTCGCGGTGAGGTGCTGAACATCTATGCCCAGGTGGGTCTGGTGATGCTGATCGGCCTGGCGGCCAAGAACGGCATCCTGATCGTGGATCTGGCCAACCAGCGCATGGCGGCCGGGGCAACGGCCCTGGTGGCGGCCCGGGAGGCTGCCCAGTCACGCCTGCGGCCGATCCTGATGACGGCGATCTCCTCCCTGTTCGGCTTCCTGCCCCTCGTGCTGGCCAGTGGTGCCGGGGCACGCAGCCAGTCCTCCCTGGGCACCGTGGTGTTCGGCGGGCTGCTGGTGGCCACCATCCTCTCGCTGCTGGTGGTGCCGGTGTTCTATGTGGTGATGAAGCAGTTCTTCGGCGAGGGCGGTGCCGACGCAGACACAGCCGCTTCCGCTCAGGAGAGCAGCGCCTGATGCCCCGTCTCACCTCTCGGAGCCGCTGATGGCACGCCCCCGCTTCAACGGCGCCGCGGCCACCCTGGCCGCCCTGGTGGGTGGGGGGATCGGCCTGTCCGTGGCGCTCTTCCTGCGGGCACTGGTGCTCAACACCCCGGCCGATGTCCGGCCGAGCACCTTCTACTGGTGGTTCGTGCTGTTCAGCGCCGCGGGAGCGCTCTGGGGGCTGGCCACCCAGACGATGAAGCAGCTGGAGCGCATCCAGGGGTATCGGCATGGCTCCCTGCGCCCATCCGCTGCCGACCGCCGCCTTGGCCAGGACGATCCCGAGCCCCGAGACCCCTCGGCAGGCGCCGAAGAACTACCTGCCCGGGGTTCCGGTGATCCAGGTTTCAGGTGATCACCGTCGGCCGCTCCATGCCGGTGCGAACCCGGATCTCGGCCAGGTCATCGATCGCCTGGATCAGATCCGCCAGGGCGAGCTGGGGATCCTGGCTGAGGTTGCCGCTGGGCGGCACGTAGCTCTCCAGATACACCCTCAGGGTGGCCCCCTGGGTGCCGGTGCCGGAGAGGCGCAGCACCACCCGGCTGCCGTCATCGAGCAGCAGGCGCAGGCCCTGACCGCTGGTGAGCGAGCCGTCCACCGGATCGCTGTAGGCGAAGTCGTCGGCGGTGGCGATGCTGCGCCCCGCGAACACCTGTCCCACCAGGGATGGCTGCATGCCCTTCACCCGGCCGTAGAGCCCATGGGCCGCTTCGCTGGGGATGGCCTCGTAGTCGTGGCGGGAGTAGTAGTGGCGGCCGAAGCGGCCCCAGTGCTCGGCCATGATCCGGCTCACCGGCTCGCGCCGCCTGGCCAGGATGTTGAGCCAGAACAGCACCGCCCAGAGGCCGTCCTTCTCGCGGATGTGGTTGGAGCCGGTGCCGAAGCTCTCCTCGCCGCAGAGGGTGATGCGGCCGGCGTCGAGCAGGTTGCCGAAGAACTTCCAGCCGGTGGGCGTCTCGAAGCAGGGCAGGCCCAGCGCTGTGGCCACCACATCGGCCGCGGCGCTGGTGGGCATCGAGCGGGCCACACCGGCCAGGCCATCGGCATAGCCGGGCGCCAGGGTGGCGTTGGCGGTGAGCACCGCCAGGCTGTCGCTGGGGTTCACGAAGCAGCGCTGGCCCAGGATCATGTTGCGGTCACCGTCGCCGTCGCAGGCGGCGCCGAAGCGGTAGGCGTCGCTGCCCAGCAGCAGCTCGGCCAGCTCGTGGGCGTAGGTGAGGTTGGGATCGGGGTGGCCGCCGCCGAAATCCTCCAGGGGGATGCCGTTGCGCACCGTGCCGGTCGGTGCGCCCAGCAGCCCCTCGAAGATGCTCGTGGCATAGGGCCCGGTGACGGCATGCATGGCGTCGAAGGCCATCGGGAAATCGCCCCTCAGCAGATCGGCGATGGCGTCGAAGTCGAACAGGCGCTGCATCAGCGCCACGTAGTCGTCCACCCCGTCGATCACCTCGATCTGCAGGCTGCCCAGGCTGCGGCTGCCGGTGTGCTCCAGATCGACGCCGCCGTCCCCGTCCGGCGCCTCGGCGATGCGGTAGCCGTCCAGCGTCTGGGTGACGGCGAAGATGGCGTCGGTGATCGACTCGGGGGCCGGTCCGCCGTTGGCTCCGTTCACCTTCACCCCGAAGTCGCCCTGCGGCCCGCCCGGGTTGTGGCTGGCCGAGAGAATGATGCCGCCGATGGCGTTGTGAAGCCGGATCAGGTGCGAGGCCGCCGGCGTCGAGAGGATACCGCCGGTGGTGGTGATGACGCGGGCCACTCCGTGGGCGGCGGCCATGCGCACGATCACGCCGATGGCCCGGCGGTTGCCGTAGCGGCCGTCGCCGCCCAGCACCAGGGTGCCGCCCGCCACCCCCGGCAGCACGCGGAGGATCGCCTCGATGAAGCTCTCCAGGTAGTGGGGCTGCTCGAACTGGCGGCTGCTCTTGCGCAGGCCGGAGGTGCCGGGCTTCTGGTCGCTGAAGGGCTGCGGCAGGCTGATGGTCCGGACGCTCATCTCCTGCACGTTCAGGGCCATCGCAGCGGGGGCGGTTGCCCACAAACTAACCCTGCGGTTCCGGCCACACCGGCCACCCTGGCTACGCTCCGGAGGAAGCCCGCGAGACAGGCGGGTTGTCCCGATGCCCCGGGTGCCCGCCCTGATCGCCCATGTCTTACTCACGCCAGGTTGCCATCACCGCCCGCTGGCGCCGCGGCCCAGGCCATCTCCCGGATGTCCTGCTGCGCTGGGCGGCTGGGCTGGGCCTGGGGCTGCTCTCCCTGGGGCTCTCAAGCGCAGCGACCGCGGCCGTGATGGGCGGAGCCAGGGCCGTTCCCTACGACCAGGCCCTGGGGCGCACGCGGGAGGCGGCGCGGGCCGTGCTCGCCCGTGCCGGCACCGAGAGCTGCCTGCGCGGCAAGCTCACCAATGCCCTGCTGCAGATGGTGGCCAGCTGTGAGGCGGCCGGGCAGCGCAACTCCCTGTGCGAACTCTCCAACCGGGCCGTGGTTCAGCCCACCTGGTCGAAGGACTTCATGGAGGCCACCGCCCGGGACGTGCTGGGGTTGATCAACGACCCCCCCCGCCGCTGAACCCGAACCCCGGCGCCGGGCGTGGCGGGCTGGAGTTGGCCCTCGGGGTGGCGGGCTGGGCGTTGCGGGGGCAGAAGCGCATCAGATCCTGGCCGGCCCGATCGAGGCGATCGCGCCGCTCGAAACTGTTCTCGGGTGCCGTCACCGCCTGCTCGCGGATCTCCCAGAGCGCGTCCTTGCAGCTGCCCGGCAGCCGCGGATGGTCGAGTAGGGGATCGGCCTGCAGGCGGGCGCCATCGCAGTCCCCGGCCTGGTTCTCCCGGGCGCAGTTGAAGGTGGCCAGCTGCAGTTCGCGCAGCTGCTCACGCGTGGGATAGGGGGGCTCGCTGGCCCGGGCGGGCGTCTGGGCCGCAGGCGCCATGGCCAGCACCAGCAGCAGACCTGCCCAGCGCAGGAGTGCGGTGGCCAGCGGTCCTGGGCCGGGCCGCCGGCGGCCGGGGGACGGAGGGGAAGCGAAGCGGAGCATGGCTGTGGCGGGCCCTGCGGCAGAACCCATCATCGCCGCGCCGCCGCCGCTGCCGCCGCCGCCGCTGGCGTGGTTCCGTCACCGTGGAGGTTGGTGACACCGAGCCGCAGGGGCAGCTGCTGGCGGCGCCAGCGTTCGGCCACCAGCGCTCCCAGCCAGGGGGCATTCAATGCCAGGGCCCGGCGCAGCCAGCCCTGCCGGCGCAACAGCAGTCCCCGCTGTGTCTCCTCCGCCTGCAGCGTCTGGATGCGCTCGCACTCGGGCCGGCGGCGTGCCTCGATGCGTGCCAGGGCCCGGTCGAGCCGCCGCTCCTGCTCCTCGCCACCGCAGCCCTCCAGGGCCTTGAGGAGTTCTTCTGCCGCTGTGCAGGCATCCCGCAGGGCCAGGTTGATGCCCTGGGCCCGCACCGGGCTCATCGGATGGGCGGCATCGCCCAGCAGCAGCAGGCCGGGCCGCCACCAGCGTTCGACCTGGCCTACCTCCACCCGCAGCCGCACCGGCTCGCGCAGGTCGGCGGCCGCGTCGCGCAGCCAGGCCGCCAGGGCCGGCGGACTCAGGGCGGCGAAGCGCTCCGCCCAGTCGCCGCTGGTCTCCTCCCCCTGGGGCACCCAGCCCAGCTGCACCCCGCCGCTGGCACTGTCGAAGGCGCTGAACAGCCCGCCAGGGCCGATCAAAGTGGTGAACCAGCCCTGCAGCGGGCTGGGATCGTGACCCTCCAGCCGGAACCAGAGCAGCTCGATGGCATCGCCCCGGCGCTGCAGGGGGAGACCGGCCTGCTGCCGCAGGCGGGATGCCCGGCCATCGGCCGCCACCACCAGGCTGGCCGTCAGCGTCTGGCCGTCGTCCAGCCTCACGCCCGCCACCCGGCCGTTCTCCAGCAGCAGGCCCGCCGCCCGCCGGCCCAGCAGCAGCCGCGCTCCCGGCAACTCCCCGAGTTCCGCCAGCCAGTGGCGCAGCAGCTCCGGCTGGCTGATCAGGGTGCAGGCTGCCGCGTCCGGCCCCGCTTCCAGGGGCTCGGCCAGGCGGAACAGCTCGCGCCCCTCGAGCACGAAGCTCCAGCCGCAGAGCGGCCGCTGGGGGATGGCGCCGGCCAGCGGCAGCAACCCCATCGCCTCCAGGGCCTCAAGGCCATGGGGCATCAGGGCCTCACCGCGGAACTGGCGCTCGAGGGAGGTGGACGCCTCCACCAGCGTCACCGGCCGGCCGGCGCGGGACAGACGCAGGGCCAGAGTGGCGCCGGCGGGACCGGCGCCCACGATCACGATCGGATCAGGCGTGGGTGGTGTCGGAGAGCGGTGTCAGAGATAGGCGGTGTAGCTGGGATGGGACTGGCCGTCGCGGCAGTTCTGCCCCATCAGCTCGCTCTTCTTGGCCAGCAGGTAGTCCACGAGCTCCTGCTGCACCTCCAGCAGCTCGCGGGTGCAGCCCCGGAAGGCCGCCCTGTGGCGGATGTCGTCGTGGCGCGTGTGCAGGTCACGCAGCATCAGCTGGATCGCATCCAGGGTGGCGCGCTGTTCGCGGGATGCGGAGGGGGAGGGCATGGGGGCTGCTGACCCGGACATCGATCCTATGCGGCGGCCCGGCGTCCGCTGCCGCAGCGCTCCAGCATCCGCTGCTGTTTGCGCTGCAGCCGTTCGGTGATGCCCAGCTCCGCCCCCTTCCAGAGCCGGTCCACCTCGGCGCCGAAGTGCGCCGCCAGCCGGGGGGAGTCGATCACCAGCAGCGTTTCGTCGTTGGTGTGCGCGGCGGCGGGGCTCCAGTTGAAGGAGCCGGTGATCACCCGCCGCCTGTCGATCACCGCCAGCTTGTGATGCAGCTTGTCTCCCCCGGCCAGGCGGGGCGTGCCCACGCCCGGGAGGGGATCGTCGAGGGGGCGGTTGCCGGCCTGCACGATGCAGCGGTGATCGGGCAGCTCCAGCCCGAGCAGATCCAGCACTTCGCTGAAGAAGCGGTTGGCGAAGCCCGGATCGGCCAGCAGGCGCACGGCCACTCCGCGCGCATGCAGATCGCCCACCACGTTGCCCAGCCGCTGGTCGGAGAACACGAACAGGGCCAGATCGAGTCGCGTCTCGGCCTGCTGGAGCAGCTCCGCCAGCAGCTGCAGTCCGTTGCGCTCGTCCCTCATCCGGTGGGGCGTGAACAAGACGCCCACGGGCGTGCTGCCCACCCTCACCCAGCGCAGGCCCGCACTCTCCTTGGCCAGGCCGAAGCGGCTGCCCTGGCCGCCCAGCGGACCTGAGCCCCACAGGCGCTCGAATTCCTCCCGGAACAGGGCCGCCAGCTCCTGGCTGTGCAGCCGCAGCATGTGGTTCACGTTGCCCCGGGTGCTGGCGTCATCGGGGTCGCCGTGGATGCACGAGGAGGTGAAGTTGGTGGAGCCGGTGAGCACCTCGCGCCCGTCGATCACCATGAACTTGTGGTGCATCAGGCCGCTGCCGGCGCTGCCGTCGGCGGTGTCATCGATCACCGGTATGCCGCCGTCGCGCAGCAGGGCCACCGCATCGCCCCCGCCCAGAGCCTCCAGCTGGGCCCTGCGGTGCCGCTCCCGGGGGGAGAGATCGGCCAGGTGCTGCTCACTCCAGGGGGTGCTGTAACTGTTCTCCAGCACCACCCGCACCCGCAGCCCCTGGCGATGCCGCTCCACCAGAGCCCGGGCGATGCGGGGCAGGGTGAGCTCCTGAACCGCCACGAGAATCTCCCGCTCGGCGCCGGCGATCGAGGCGAGCACGAAGGCCTCGAGGTCGTCGCCCTGGCGCCAGCGGCCATCGATCGGGCTGCGGTAGCGGCTGGCGGGGTTGTGGTTGAAGGCCACCGCCATGCCTTCAGGCAGGGGCGGGGGCTTCGGCGGGGACCCCACCAGGGCGGCCTCGGCGCCGCAACCGGCCAGCAACAGCCCCAGGGCAGCGGCCCAGGGCAGGCGCCGCAGCTTCAGCATGGCAATCGGGCAACACCTGGATCAGGGTTGCCCCGGCACGCAGCACGCGGCTGAGGGCGGCCTGCGGTTCAGTCGTGTCAGTCGTGAGAGGGCATTTCGGCGCTGAACAGCATCACCACGAACCAGAGGCTGCCGAGCACGACGGCGGTGAGCACGGCCGAGGGCAGCCCCATCGAGCGGATCACCAGGGGCACGGCCACCGGAAAGGCGATCGCTCCCACCAGCGGTGTGGCAGCTACCAGCACACGCTTCAGCTGCACGTCAGAACCACTCGCTGGCGGCTTTCTCGGCCGGGTTGCTGTTGTCTTCGGGTGTGCTGCGGGTGAATTCCAGGGTGATGTTGCGCTTCTGCTCCCCGTCAGCGGCCACGGCCTCGATCGGATAGAGCTGCTTGCCATCCCGGAAGGGCACCTGCACCCGGAATGTGCCGTCGGCGGAGAGCGGCACGTCCTCGCCGCCGATGCTCAGGCGGGCGGAGGGATCGGTGGCGCCGTAGACGATCAGTTCGGCATCGGCCACCAGCCAGAAGGAGCGCTGGCGGGGAGCCACGCCGCCGATGCCGGAATCGCGGCCGCTGGCCCAGATGCCGATGCCGGAGGCGTTCAGTTCGGCGCCCTCCAGGCCGGCTCCCTCGAGTTCGTGGAAGGCCTCCGAACCGCGGCTGATGCGGCGCCACTGGGACGTGGCGCTCTGGTAGAGGCGCTCGTGCAGGCCCGTATCCCCCACCGGCTCGACGGGAGCCTGCGGGGTGGGTGCCGGGGCGCTCTCGAGGGAGAAGGGAACGAACTGGTCGAGGATCTGGTCACTGGGGTGGAGGGCCGGCACCCGTGCCACCGAGGAGAAGGCCAGCGACATCCAGCCCCCTGAGCCGCCCTTGCGGTAGCCGAGCTCAACCCGGTAGTCGCGGTCGCTGAGGGGAACGGGCAGATACCACTCGGTGGCGTGGCTGTCGACGATCACCTCCTGGAGGGTGTGGGGGTGGGCCGAACCCCCCGGCAGGCCCGTCACGTCGGCGACCCTCAGGCACAGCTGGGAAGCCCCGGCGGCCTGGGCGGCTGCCCGGTCGGCATCGGAGATCTCCCAGAACACGTAGGCCCACTGCGGGTCACGGGGCAGGAACACGACGCTGGTCTCCGCCTGCGGACGGGGGGCGGGCTCCAGCTCGGCTTCGATGGCCTGCAGGCTCGGCTCGTTGGTCTCCTGATCCTGACGTTCCTCGATGGCCGCCACCAGCTGTTCCTTGGATTTGCGGCTGTAGAGAGCCACGCCGAGATCGCTGGCAACCTGGCGCAGTTGCCGCAGGGTCATGCGGGCGAGCGATCCGAGCGACTTGGCCACAGTGAACGTTTCCTTCGGGATCAGTGGACAAACTTTGTCACCATCGGCTCCCCGCTGCGCAGGCGGTCAGCAAGCACTGACGGGTTGAGCGATTGTCCGTGACCGGCCCCCGCTGCCCCTGGCCCGCCGCAGGCAACCATCGATCCAGCCATGAAAAAAGCGGCCTTGCGGCCGCCGGGAGAACGCTGGGCTGAAGCTCAGCGGCCGATGCTGCGGTAGGGAACCCTGGCCAGATAGTCGATGTCGGCGCTGGCGGAAGCGCTGCTGGCGCGCATGGCCGGCAGGCCGCGCACCCAGCTGAGGTAGTCCTCGGGATAGCCGCCGCGGCGCTGGCGGGCACGCTCCGGCAGGGTGCGGGCGGTGCCGGTGTACACCACCTGGGGGAAGCCCAGGATGTTGCGGTAGTAGGCGTCGTAGCGGGGGCTGGTGATGTTGAAGGGGGTGTCGCCCAGATCCCGGCTGCCCACCACCCGGTTGCGGTGGAAGGGAACGGTGTCGTAGCCGAAGGCCTCCAGGTATTCCTGGCTGTCGAGGATGTCGTCGACCATCCCCTTGACCCCGCGGGTCATCAGCACGGCCGACCAGGCGATCTCCTCGGCCTTGCCGTGGGTCTTGCGGCCCAGCAGCTTCTCCACCAGGTGGCGGGCCACCCTGTAGTTGCTGTTGAGGTTGTAGAAGCTGCGGGTGAAGGTGTCGGACAGGCAGAGGGAGCGGATGAAATCCCGCACGGTGATCTGGCCGTCGCGCAGCTGGGACTCCAGCGTGCGGTCGCGGTCGACCTTGAAGGCATGGAAGAAGATCTGGCGGTAGGCCGCCTCGATCACGAAGTTCTGGTCTTCGCGATCCATGGCCTTGTCCATGGACACGGCCTTGGGATCCTCATCCGAGCCCACCCGGAGGGACTCCACCCTGGCGTTCTGGCTGATGGGCGCGTACTTCAGGAGAGGCAGGGCCACACGACTTCGGCATCCGTCGCTGGGGATCGTAGAAGTGCGGCCGGGGAGCCACTGAAGCCTTTCCGGCAGGGCTCACAGTCCGTAACGTTCAACACCACAGCCAACACCGCAGCGGGCCGGCCGGGCTCACCAGCCCAGCGGTGACAGCGCCGCCCCGTCGTCCGTGGCCGCGGCCGCCGCGGCCTGCGGCTGTTCCGCCGCCGCTGGCACCACCCGGGTCTCGATGCAGAAGGAGGCGGTGTTGGAGAGCCCTTCGACCGTGCTGGTGCGCAGACGCACATCGGGTCCGGCGAAGCTGAACCGCTCCAGGCTCTGCATGGTCTCGTAGCTGGTGGTGAGCAGCAGGCCGTCGCGCTCATCCATGGCGAAGCGGCCGGCCACCGGCGCGGTCTCCGCGTAGCCGCGGTCCCGCAGCAGCAGTCCCGCGCGGCCCCGGGAGTCCGTGGGGATCAGTCCGAACACGCTCTCGCCCTCATGGGCCTCTCCGGCCTTGTCCCAGGCCATCGAGGCGTTCCAGGTGACGCGGCAGCCTCCGGCCAGGCCGTCGGGATCCTGACCGTGCAGTGCGGCCACGGCGATCAGCCGGGGATCGTCCGGCTGCAGTTCCACCACCTCGATCCAGGAGTCCCCGGCCTCGGCGCGGCGGTGCAGGAGGTGGTGGCTGCTGCGCTGCGAGCGCCAGCGGCCGCAGCTGAGCCGGAAGAAGCTGATGGCGTCGGCGATCGGCTCGGTCACGAGAGCCAGGGCATCTGCAGCGATGATCGCAGGACGCGCATGTCCCTGCGGTGACGACTGGGGTGGTGGCGGCACTGCTGGCCGCCCTGGGCTGGACCCTGGCAAGCGGTCTCTGGCGCCGCGTCCCCACGTCCCTGGGGGCGGCCCAGCTGAACCTGCTCAAGAACCTGCTCGCCCTGAGCCTGCAGCTGCCCCTGCTGGTGCTGCTGCTGGAGCGCGCGGCCATGGCGCCGCTGCCCCTCAGCCTGCTGCTGGCCAGTGGGGCACTCGGGATCGCCGCCGGCGACAGTTTCTACTTCGCGGCGCTGCGCCGGCTGGGCACGCGGCGCACGCTCACCTTCGAGGCCGGGGGGCCGGCCGTCACCGGAGCCGCCGGCCTCGTGCTGCTGGCGGAGGTGCCGCGCGCGCACCAGTGGGCCGGCATCCTGCTGGTGAGCCTGGCCCTGGTGCTGGTGGCCCGGCAGCAGCCCCCCCAGCCTCGGGATGCCCCGGCCGGTGCCGACCGCGGTCAGCCCGGACTGCAGCAGCTGGGGGTGCTGCTGGCGCTGCTGGCCCTGGTGTGCGGCAGCGGTGGTGCCCTGCTGGCCCGGGCGGCGCTGCGTCTGCAGCCCATCAGCCCGCTGGAGGCCTCGAGTGTGCGACTGCTGGGGGCCTGCGTGGCCCTGCTGCCCCTGCTGCCGGCGTTGCTGGTGCCGGGGCGGTGGCGGACGGGTCCGGCGCCGGCGGCCCGTCGCTGGCCCCTGGTGCTCGCCGCCACCCTGCTCGGCACCACCGCTGGAATCGCCCTGCAGCAGCTGGCCCTGCAGCGCCTGCCGGCGGGACTGGCGGTGGCCCTGCTGGCCACCGCCCCGCTGATGGCCGTGCCGCTGGCCCCGCTGGAAGGGGACCGGCCCGGGCCCGCGGGATGGCTGGCGGCTGCCCTTGGCGTGCTGGGGGTGGGGCTGCTGGTGCGCTGACGGCCTGGTCAGTCGCCGCGGCGGTGGGCGTCGATGCGGCGATCGGCCTGGCTGCGGGCCCAGTCCGTCAGCTCCGCGAGCGTGAGCCCCAGGGGGTCGCGGCCCAGGGCGGCGGCGATGGCTGCAAGCTCATCCCCCAGCTTCTGCAGCTGGGCGGTGAAGGCATCGGCGAAATCGGAGGCTGCGGCCACCTGTGGCTGCCGAAGCGCCCAGCTGGCCAGGTCCCTGGGATCGGGCAGGGGGCCATGGCGACGTCCGGCGGCCTCCTGAAGGCTGCGCAGGCCATGGGCGAGCAGCCTCAGGTGGTGCCGCTCGAGAGCGGGCAGCAGGGTGGCGTCGAGCTCGTCGACTTCGGCGGCCGTCAGCGGTCCTCCGGGGTGGTCCATCACCGGCCGCTCAGCCGGGGTTGCGCGACTCGTCGCCGGCCGTCGGGCAGAGCCGGAATCCGCAGGAGTGGCCCTGTTCCAGACGCCACTGCACGCGCTCGACGGCGCAGTCCGGGAAGGTGTTACGGATGAGGCTGAGTTCCTGATCGCAGACGCAGGGGAACTTTTCGGCGATGCGCATCACCGAGCAGTGAAGTTCCCGCATCAGCCACGACCGGCCGTTCTGATCCGGGGCGCATTCGGCCACATATCCCTCCTGGCGGCGCAGTTCCACCAGGCGTTCCAGGCGCTGCTGGAGGGGACCGTCGCCGATCCGGGCCCGGTAGAGCGCCGCTTTCTGGACGGCCTGCTGGGCGAGCAGGCTGCGCAGGGTCTCGGCCGGAAGCGAGCCGCTGATCGATTCGAGCAGGCTGAGGGCGAACTGCTCGCTGCCGTCAGGGAAGTGATCCTGGGCCTTGGCGGTGAGCTGCCAGCGGTTGCTGGGGCGCCCCGGCCCCTCGCTGGCCGGGCTGGCCTGCACCAGGCCGTCGTCCTCCAGGCTGCGCAGATGACGGCGCATGGCCTGCACGGACACCTCCAGGGCGTGGGCCAGTTCGCTGGCGGTGGCCTGGCCGCGGCGCAGCAGCAGGGACAGGGCCTCCTCGCGCGTGGACGACTGCGGTGGGGCCGCAGCGGACGTGGTCGGGACGGGCGGGGTCGCGGCGGGCGGGGTCACTCCGGCAGTGTCGGTGGTGCTGGTGGCGGAGTGGGAGCCCATGGCCTTGATCCGGCCAGCACACGATGCCACGCACGGCGAGGGGTTGGGGATCGTGGTGCGGGGCTGGCGGTCAGGACGCTGCCGGCACCGGAGCGGCACAATGGCCCAGCACCCAGGTTCCCATGGGGTGCCCTAGGGTGCCGACTAACGAAACACCCCTGTTTCGTAACTGGCCGCCGATCGCTGGTCCGGCTGCGCGCTCCTGATCCACCTTCCCGGGTGCATCGGTGCCAACCCGGCAGCGCGCCCTTGGGTTGGGTCCAGCGCCGAGCCCCGTCCCCGACCCGGTCCTCGTTGCCCAGCCCCTGTCGTCCAGACCCAGTCGCCAAGGCCCTGCCGCCCAGCCCCCTTCGATCAGTCCTCGTCGCCCAAGCCCGATCGCGCCATGCCCGACAGCAACGCCGACAGCAACGCCAACCCCGCCCCCAGCGCTGACAGCCTCGAGGTGATCCGCAAGTTCGCGGAAACTTACGCCCAGCGCACCGGCACCTACTTCTGCAGCGATTCCGGCGTCACCGCCGTGGTGCTCGAGGGGCTGGCCCGGCACAAGGACGAGCTCGGCGGCGCCCTCTGCCCCTGCCGCCACTACGAGGACAAGGAGGCGGAGGTGGCCCAGGCCTTCTGGAACTGCCCGTGTGTGCCGATGCGGGAGCGCAAGGAGTGCCACTGCATGCTCTTCCTCACCGAAGACAACCCATTCCGCTGCGACAAACAGACCATCACCGCCGAAGAGATCAAGGCCGCCACTGCCGGCAACTGACCTGCACCCCGCTCCCTCTCCCCGCCATGAGCAGCACAGCCACCGTTGGTGATCTGGTTTCGCAGCCTTACAAATACGGCTTCGTCACCGACATCGAAACCGAGAAGATTCCCAAGGGGCTCAGCGAGGATGTGGTGCGGCTGATCTCCTCCATGAAGGAGGAGCCCGCCTTTCTGCTGAACTTCCGTCTGCGGGCCTACCGGCAGTGGCTGCAGATGCAGGAACCGGACTGGGCTGCCCTCGGCTATCCGCCCATCGACTATCAGGACATCGTCTACTACGCGGCTCCCAAGCA
Source organism: Cyanobium sp. CH-040 (assembly GCF_024346135.1). GTDB lineage: Bacteria > Cyanobacteriota > Cyanobacteriia > PCC-6307 > Cyanobiaceae > NIES-981. The sequence goes on from NZ_JAGQCJ010000004.1 coordinate 47,840, forward strand.
GAAGCAGCAGAAGGCCAGTCTTGACGAGGTGGATCCCAAGCTCCTGGAAACCTTCGACAAGCTCGGCATTCCGCTCAGCGAGCAGAAGCGTCTCTCCAACGTGGCCGTGGATGCGGTGTTCGACAGCGTCTCCATCGCCACCACGTTCCGCGAGAAGCTCGCCGAGCACGGCGTGATCTTCTGCTCCATCAGCGAAGCCGTGAAGGAGCATCCCGAGCTGGTGGAGCGGTATCTGGGCACTGTCGTGCCCAGCAATGACAACTACTTCGCAGCCCTCAACTCGGCGGTCTTCAGCGACGGCTCCTTCGTCTATATCCCCAAGGGTGTGGACTGCCCGATGGAGCTCTCCACCTACTTCCGCATCAACTCCGGCGACACCGGCCAGTTCGAGCGCACCCTCATCATCGCCGAAGAGGCTTCCTCGGTGAGCTATCTCGAGGGTTGCACCGCGCCGATGTTCGACACCAACCAGCTGCACGCGGCTGTGGTGGAACTGGTGGCCCTCGAGGATGCCTCGATCAAGTACTCCACCGTTCAGAACTGGTATGCCGGCGACGAGAATGGTGTGGGCGGCATCTACAACTTCGTAACCAAGCGCGGTCATTGCCGCGGCGATCGCAGCCGCATCAGCTGGACCCAGGTGGAAACCGGCTCGGCCATCACCTGGAAGTACCCCAGCTGCGTTCTGCAGGGTGCCGATTCGGTGGGTGAGTTCTACTCCGTTGCCCTCACCAACAACCGGCAGCAGGCCGACACCGGCACCAAGATGGTGCACGTGGGCCCCCGCACCCGCTCCACGATCGTGAGCAAGGGCATCAGCGCCGGCCACTCCGTCAACAGCTACCGCGGCCTGGTGCAGATCGGCCCCAAGGCCATCGGTGCCCGCAACTACAGCCAGTGCGATTCGATGCTGATCGGCGATCAGGCCGGCGCCAATACCTACCCCTACATCCGCTCCCAGCAGCCCCAGGCCAGCGTGGAGCACGAGGCCAGCACCTGCCGCATCTCCGCAGATCAGCTCTTCTATCTCCAGAGCCGCGGCATCGGCTTCGAGGAGGCGGTGTCAATGATGGTGAGCGGCTTCTGCCGCGACGTCTTCAACCAGCTGCCGATGGAGTTCGCCGCCGAAGCCGACAAGCTGCTGGCCCTCAAGCTCGAGGGCTCGGTGGGCTGATGCCCGCCCGTTGGCCGCTGCGGGCTGCTCAGCCGTCCCGGTCCGCCTTCCTCCCTGCCCCGTCTTCCGTCGTCCCTCCGCTCCCTGCTTCCCTGTGATCCGCCCCGACGCCCCGGTATTGCTTGAGATCCGCGACCTGCAGGCCGCGGTGGACGACCAGCCGATCCTCAAGGGGGTGAACCTCACCATCCGCGCCGGCGAGATCCATGCGGTGATGGGCCGCAACGGCAGCGGCAAGAGCACCCTCTCCAAGGTGCTGGCCGGCCACCCCGCCTACGCCGTGACCGGCGGCAGCGTGCTCTACCGCGGCGAGAACCTGCTGGAGCTCGATCCGGAGCAGCGCGCGCGCATCGGCCTGTTCCTCGGGTTCCAGTACCCGGTGGAGATCCCGGGCGTCAGCAACCTGGAGTTCCTGCGGGTGGCCACCAACGCCCGCCGGGCCGAGCGGGGTGAGGAGGAACTCGACACCTTCGCCTTCGAGGATCTGGTGCGGGAGCGGCTGGCGGTGGTGCAGATGGATCCCGCTTTTCTGGAGCGCTCGGTCAACGAGGGCTTCAGCGGCGGCGAGAAGAAGCGCAACGAGATCCTGCAGATGGCGCTGCTGGAGCCGGTGGTGGCCATCCTCGACGAAACCGATTCCGGCCTGGACATCGACGCCCTGCGGATCGTGGCCGGCGGTGTGAACCAGCTGGCCAGCCCCGACAACGCCACCCTGCTGATCACCCACTACCAGCGCCTGCTCGATCTGATCACGCCCGACCACGTGCACGTGATGGCGGCCGGCCGCATCCTGCGCAGCGGCGGCAAGGAGCTGGCCCTGGAGCTGGAGCGCAGCGGTTACGACTGGGTGGATCAGGAGCTGGCCCGCCTGGGCGCTGACGCCGAGCGCCAGCCGGCGGAGGTGGCCTGATGGTGGCCGCACCCGTCACCTCGGCTGCCGCCGCAGCCCCAGCCGCTGCCGACGCCTCCGCCTGGCTGGCCGAGCTGGCCGGCGCGCTGCTGCCGAGCCGTCGCCAGGAGGACTGGCGCTTCACCGATCTCTCGCCGCTGCTGGCCATCCCCACCGGCATCGCCGCTCCCTCGGCTGAGCCCTCCGTCGCGGTGCCGGCCGATCCCTGGACCGGCCTCAGCCTGCCGGCCGGGGTGGAGCGGCTGACCGGAGCGGACGCTGAGCGCCTGCTCGGAACCGCCCTCACGGCAACCGGCGCTGCCGACCACTGGCCGGTGCGTCTCAATGCCGGTGCCGCTCCCGCCCCCCTGGTGCTCCGGGTTCGCAGGGATGGCGGCAGCCTCGAGCTGCCCCTGGCGGCGCCCGCCGGCGATGGCCTGGCCGCCTGGCGTCTGCTGGTGCTGCTCGAGCCTGGCGCCCGTCTGGAGCTGCTGCAGGTGCCGAGCGCGGCTCCAGGCCAGCGCCAGCTGCTCAGCCTGGTCACCGAGGTGGTGCTGGCGGAGGACGCTCGCCTCAGCCTCGGCTGCCTCGCCCTCGGCCGCGACGACTGCTGCCTGCTCAACCACCTGGTGGTGCGTCAGGCCCCGGGAAGCGAGCTGCTGGCCGCCACGGTGTCCGCCGGCTGGTCGCTGGCCCGCCACGAGCCCCGCGTGCTGCAGGAGCGGGGTGCCGCCAGCACGCGCCTGCGGGGTCTGCAGCGGGTGGAGGGCCATCAGCTGGCCGATACCCACAGCTGCGTGCGCTTCGAAGGCCCGGAGGGGGAGCTCGACCAGTTGCACAAGGCCGTGGCCGGCGGTGCCGGACGCAGCGTCTTCAACGGCGCCGTGCAGGTGCCCCGGGCCGCCCAGCGCACCAACGCCGCCCAGATGAGCCGCAACCTGCTGCTCTCGGACCGGGCGCGGATTGACACCAAGCCCGAGCTGGAGATCGTCGCCGACGACGTGAAGTGCGCCCATGGGGCAACCGTGAGCCAGCTGCAGAGCGAGGAACTCTTCTACCTTCGGAGCCGTGGCATCGATGCGGCCGCCGCCGCCCGTCTGCTGCAGCGAGCCTTCTGCGAGGACGTGCTCCGCTTCCTTCCGGCCGCCGCCCGACGCCACGATCCCATCTCCGCCCTGCTGGGGGACGCCTGATCGCCATGACCGCCTCCCCCGCTCTGCGCTTCGCATCCGCATCCGGTTCGATCCAGGGATCCGCTGCCATGGGGGACAGCGCGGTCAGCCCCGCCGCCGAGAACCTGGCAGCGCTCACCCGCCCCGACTTTCCGCTGCTGGCTCAGACCGCCTGTCTGGGGCAGCCGCTGATCTACCTGGATCACGCGGCCACCAGCCAGAAGCCCGTGCAGGTGCTGGAGGCCCTGCAGCGCTACTACGGTCACGACAACGCCAACGTCCACCGCGGTGCCCACCAGCTCAGCGCCCGGGCGACGGAGGCGTTCGAGGGGGCGCGGGAGAAGGTGGCCCGCTTCGTGGGGGCCGCCAGCAGCCGCGAGATCGTCTTCACCCGCAACGCCAGCGAGGCCATCAACCTGGTGGCCCGCACCTGGGGCGAGGCCAATCTGCGCGAGGGCGACGAGGTGCTGCTCACGGTGATGGAGCACCACAGCAACCTGGTGCCCTGGCAGCTGCTGGCGGCCCGCACCGGCTGCGTGCTGCGCCACGTGGGCCTCACCCCCAGCGGCGAACTGGATCTCGATGACCTCAAGGCCCAGCTGAACGAGCGCACCAGACTCGTGAGTGTGGTGCAGGTGAGCAACACCCTCGGCTGCCTCAATCCGATCGCCGAGATCGCAGCCCTGGCCCACGTGGCCGGTGCCCTGGTGCTGGTGGACGCCTGCCAGAGCCTGCCGCACATGCCGGTGAAGGTGGGCGAGCTGGGCTGCGATTTCCTGGTGGGCAGCTCCCACAAGCTCTGCGGCCCCACCGGCACGGGCTTTCTCTGGGCGCGGGAAGCGCTCCTGGAGGCGATGCCGCCGTTTCTGGGGGGCGGCGAGATGATCCAGGACGTGTTCCTGGACCACAGCAGCTGGGCCGAGCTGCCCCACAAGTTCGAGGCCGGCACCCCCGCCATCGGCGAGGCGATCGGCATGGGCGCTGCGCTCGACTATCTCGAGGCGATCGGTCTGGACCGGATCCACGCCTGGGAGCAGCAGCTCACCCGCCGGCTGTTCGATCGCCTGCAGGCCATCGACGGCGTGAGGGTGCTCGGCCCCACCCCCGATCAGCAGCCCCACCGCGGCGCCCTGGCCGCCTTCACCGTGGATGGGCTGCACGCCAACGACATCGCCGCCCTGCTCGATTCGGCCGGCATCTGCATCCGCAGCGGTCACCACTGCACCCAGCCCCTGCATCGCCTCTACGGCATTCCCGGCTCGGCCCGGGCCAGCCTCAGCTTCACCACCACGCCCGAAGAGGTCGACCGCTTCGCCGAGGAACTGGTGGGCACGATCGGCTTCCTGCGCGAGCACAGCTGAGCGGGCCGCCACGTTCGCGCTGCACGCCAGCGGCCTGCTGCTGCCGGCATCCGGTGCGCTTGGTGCCCTGATGGGCTCACGGGGTGGCCGGTTCATCCGAGTGGTTCATCCCAGAGGGCGGTGCGGCTGTAGGGCCCACCGGGCAGCTCCCAGAAGCTGCCGTCCACGAAGCGATGGTGCCGATCGAGGCCGGTGATCTCCTCCAGCTCGGCGGCGCTGAGCCGCAGCCGGCTGGCGCGGAGATTGGTCGCCAGCCGCCGGGGCTGAACGGATTTGGGAATCACGCTGGTGCCGCAGGCGAGGCCCCAGGCCAGCAGCACCTCGGCCGCACTCACCCCACGGTCCTCGGCCATGGCGTTGATCACCGGATCAGCGAGCAGGGGGGCGGGGCCGTCGCCGGCCGGGGACCCCAGGGGGGCGTAGGCAGTGACGCCAATGCCCTCACCACGGCAGAAGGCCAGCAGCTGGTTCTGCTGCAGCCAGGGATGGCGCTCCACCTGGTTCACAGCCGGCCGGTGGCGGCAGTGGGGCAGCAGGGCGGCGAGTTTGGCCGCGCTGCAGTTGGAGACGCCGATCCGCCGCACCAGACCCGCATCCACCAGCTCCTCCATCGCCGCCCAGGTGACCTGCAGCGGCAGCTTCTCCAGGGGGATCTGGTCGGCGGCGACGCTGGGCATCAGCACGCCGTGGCGGTGCGCCACCGGCCAGTGGATCAGATAGAGGTCGAGATCATCGAGCTGCAGATCGGCCAGGGTGCGCTCCAGGGCAGGGCGCACCTGCTCGGGGGCATGGCAGTCGTTCCAGAGCTTGGAGGTGATCCAGAGCTGCTCGCGCCGCAGCTCCCCCAGGTCCAGGACGCTGCGCAGGGCGGCGCCGATCTCGGCCTCGTTGCCGTAGATGGCGGCGCAGTCGATGTGGCGGTAGCCCAGCTCGAGGGCCGTGCGCACCGCCGCACCCACCTCGCCGGGGGCGGCCTTCCAGGTGCCCAGCCCGAGGGCGGGCATCGCGGCGAGCGCTGGGGTCATCGGGCTGGAGACACGGGCGGCAGAGCCAGCCTGGCGCCCATCGGCCCAGGTGGCGGCCCGGTTCTGGTTTGCTGGGATGCAACGACCGCCCTGGATGCCCTCCCCGCAACAGCCATCGCCGCTTCTGTTTCTGGTGGTGCTGGGCGGCCGCGCCCCCGGCTGCCACATCGAACTGCACGACGTGCGCTTCGTGGCGGCGGCCACGATCGAGGCGGCGATCCCGGAGCTGCGGCGGCAGTGGTTCGGGCGGCGTGAGGGCCTGCACCTGGATGCGTACATGGCGGTGCAGGCGGTGGATGGCTGGGCCGTGCGCCTGGGGCGCGAGCCTGGCGCGCCCCGGCCCGAGCGGCTCTGGTTTGTGAACCTGGGCGCCTATCGCCCCGATTCGCTGGCCGAGCTGCACCACTTCGGCCTGGTGGTGGCCCCGTCGGCCCAGGGGGCCAAGGCGGCGGCCAGACGCCAGTGGCTGCGTGGCGCCCTGCAGCAGCACAGGGACGACCTCCATGCCGTGGACGACTGCCTGGCCCTGGACCAGCTGGAGCTGCTGGGCGGCGGGCGCTGGCATGTGCACCTGGAGCCCCACCCGGCGGGACTCAGCCAGAGCCAGGTGCCGGACTGGTTCGGCTACCGGCCGATCTGAAGGCCCAAACAGGGGACACCAGCGCCTGCGCCGCAGGCGGAGATGATCAGGTCCCCATGCCCCGCTGACCACGCAGCCATGAATATCGACGGCAAGCCCTGGCGCACGATCTGGCTGGAGGAGGGGGAGCGCCCGGGCCTGGATGCGGTGGGCGTGATCGACCAGACCCTGCTGCCGCACCGCTTCACCACCCGCACCCTGCACACCTGCGACGAGGCCGCCGAGGCGATCCGAACGATGGTGGTGCGGGGGGCGCCGCTGATCGGCGTCACCGGGGCCTACGGCCTGATGCTGGCCCTGCAGGCCGATCCCAGCGATGGCGCGCTGGCGGCGGCCTTCGAGCAGCTCAACGCCACCCGACCCACGGCGATCAACCTGCGCTGGGCGCTGGAGCGCGTGCGCGACCGGGTGCAGCCGCTGCCGCCGGAGCAGCGCGCCGAGGCGGCCCGGGCGGAGGCCGGGGCCATCGCCGATGAGGACGTGGCCATGTGCGAGGCAATCGGCGAGCACGGGCTGGGTCTTCTGCGGCAGCTGGCGGCGGCGCGGCCGCCCGAGCGCCAGGGTGAGTCCCTCAACGTGCTCACCCACTGCAACGCCGGCTGGATCGCCACGGTGGACTGGGGCACGGCCCTGGCACCGATCTACAAGGCCCACCGCGCCGGGCTGAAGGTGCATGTGTGGGTGGATGAGACCCGCCCCCGCAACCAGGGCGCCAGCCTCACCGCCTGGGAACTGGGCTGCGAGGGGGTGCCGCATACCGTGATCGTGGACAACGCCGGCGGCCACCTGATGCAGCACGGCCAGGTGGACGCGGTGATCGTGGGCACCGACCGCACCACCCGTCGCGGCGACGTGTGCAACAAGATCGGCACCTACCTCAAGGCCCTGGCCGCTCGCGACAACGGCGTGCCCTTCTACGTGGCCCTGCCCGCCTCCACGATCGACTGGAGCATTGACGACGGCGTGGCCGAGATCCCGATCGAGGCCCGCAGCGCCGCCGAGGTGACCCACATTCAGGGCCGCGGCGCCGACGGCACGATCGCCTCGGTGCAGCTCAGCCCCGACGGCAGCGCCGGCTTCAACCCGGCGTTCGACGTGACGCCGGCGCGGCTGGTCACCGCCCTGATCACCGAGCGGGGCGTGGCGCCGGCCAGCGAGGACGGGCTGCGGGGGCTCTATGGAGTCACCGCCTGAAGCGCTCGGGCCTCGCGCAGGGCGCGGATGCGCTCGGCGAGGGGAGGATGGCGACGGTAGTGGACAGCTCAGGCGCCTTCGGCGGTGCGTTCGCGCCGCGGTTGTCGATCCAGCCACCGCCGCACCCTGGCCGGGGTCCAGGACCGGAGCCAGTCCTCCAGCACCGGCACGATGCGGCGGTCGATCGGCGCTTCCAGGCCGAGTCCTCTGTATAGCTCGATGGTGATCAGTCCCAGCGCGATCGATCCGCAGAGCAGATCGGAGAGCCAGTGGGCCCCGCTCATCAGTCGTGGCAGGCTGAACACCACCGTGGCAACGGCGGCGCTCCAGCGGGCCCAGGGTTCCAGGACGCGCCAGCCGTAGAGGGTGATCGTGAACAGCACCAGCCCGTGATCGCCGGGGAAGCTGCCCCGGGCTGCATCTTTGGTTCGGATCCAGGGCGTGAGTTCACTCAGCCGCTGGCTGCCGGGGATCTCCAGCGTGGGGCTCAGCCGGCTCAGGTCCCACCACTGATGCACCAGGGCCTGGGTGAGCAGGGCCAGCAGCGCGCCGATCAGGGCGTGCACCAGCAGGTTCGCCCAGCGCGGCGGCGTGCTGCTGCGGCCGGAGAGCAGAAAAATGGCAGCCATGACAAGGGCCGCCGGGATGTCGAACAACCGGTGGTTGGAGATCGCCCAGAGGCCATCCCAAACCGGGCTGAGGCCCAGGGATGGGTTGGTGATCGAGAACACCCACAGGTCGATCCCATCCCAGAGGGTGCGGATCGGCCCCTGCACCAGCCAGGACGCCAGCAGCAGCCCCCCGGCCAGCACCAGCAACCAGCCCTGGCGCCTGCGGCCGTGAGCGGACGGGTTGCGGGCAGCGGCGGGCATGGGATCAGAGGGAGCTGAAGACAGTTGAAGGCTGGGTTAAGGGGCTCAAGCGCATTGAGCCACCTGCGTCTGGGCCGATCCGGTGCTGGGGCCGGCGATGGAGGATGCCGGCTGCAGCTGCCATCCAGGGACGTTTGCTCGCCGGTTCTGATGCAGATGGATCCGCTACCGGCAGGCTCGCCCTGGTGCAGCTCACCCCGCTGGCAGCGCTGGCTTCAACCCCGCCCTCGATGTGATGCCAGTGAGGCGGGTCTGCGCAGCCTTTACGGCGCGACCGTCTGAAGTGCCTGAGCCTCGCGCAGGGCTCGGATGCGAGCTTCGAGGGGCGGATGGCTGGCGAACAGGCCGAGCAGGGCCGGGGGTGCGGAAATCTTGAGCGTGTCGAAGGCGGGGCCATCACGCCGGTCTGCCAGCTGCATGGCACCACCGAGCCGCTCCAGGGCGGCCACCATCGCGTCGCCACCTACGAGCGCAGCTGCGCCGGCATCGGCCCGGTATTCCCGGTGGCGGGAGAACCAGGCGGTGACCAGTGATCCGGCCAGGCCGAGCAGCAGCTCGAAGGGCTGCACCAGCAGCGGGAAGGGAGCGCGCACCCGGCCCTGCGCGTCGCTGCTGCGGGGCAGCGCCACCCACAACAGCCGTGCCAGGAAGAGCACGAAGGCGTTCACCACCCCCTGCAGCAGGGTCATGGTCACCATGTCGCCATTGCCCACGTGGCTGAGCTCATGGCCGAGCACGGCCTCCAGCTCGGCCGCGGGCATGCCCTCCAGGATGCCGCTGGACACGGCCACCAGAGCGCGATCGGGGGAGGGCCCGGTGGCGAAGGCATTGAACTCCGGCGCGGGGTAGATGCCCACTTCGGGCATCGGCAGGCCCGCCTTGTCGGCCAGGGCGGCCACCGTGTTCACCAGCCAGCGGGCTTCCGCACCGCTGGTCTGATCCACGAGCTGCACGCCCATGCCGCGGATCGCCGATTCGCGCGACAGCTGCAGCGAGATCCAGGAGCCCACGGCTCCCCAGAAGAAGCTGCCGATCAGCAGGGGGATGACGGGAAGGTCGCTGGGCAGCAGACCGGCGGCGGTGGCCAGGCCGAGCAGCACGGCGATCGTGGCGACCACCGCCAGGTTGGTGACCAGAAACAGGCTGGTGCGCAGGGCCATGGTGCGATGCGCCGCGGTTCACCTGCAGTGGTAGCAGCGGTGGAATGCCTTGGCCGGTGCGGCACGGGATCGCCGCTCTGCGACTGCCTAGGGTCGCTTCAGCGGAGACGGCACCATGCCGCTGGCGAACGACGACCCCCGGCGCCGGCTGGTGGCTTCCGCCAGGCGGCTTCAGGCCCTGGGCTTGAACCAGGGCACGGCCGGCAACCTCTCGCTGCGGCTGCCGGACGGCCTGCTGATCACCCCCAGCTCGCTGCCCTGCGATCGGATGGGCCCGGAGGATCTCGTGGAGCTTGATCCCCAAGGACGGGTGCGCAGCGCCGCCCCCGGGCGTCAGCCCTCCTCGGAGTGGCGTCTGCATGCCGACATCCTGCGCAGCCGGCCCGAGGTGCAGGCGGTGGTGCACTGCCACTCGATCCGGGCCACGGCCCTGGCCTGCCACGGCCGCGGCATCCCGCCGTTCCACTACATGGTGGTGCAGGCCGGCGGCGCCGACATCCGCTGCGCCCCCTACGCCACCTTCGGCGGCCAGGCGCTCTCCGATGCGGCACTGGTGGCCCTTCGCGACCGCCGTGCCTGCCTGCTGGCGCACCACGGCCAGGTGACCCTGGGCCGCGACCTGGATCAGGCCCTGCAGCTGGCGGTGGAGGTGGAGACCCTGGCCCACATGTACCTGGAGGCGTGCCGGCTCGGGGAGCCGCCCGTCCTCGACGCCGCCGAGATGGAGCGGGTCTCGACCCGTATGGCCGAGCTCCACTACGGCGCCGCCGGTCCGGCCCCCGGCTGACGGGCCATGGCCGCGCCGAAGGCCAGGCAGGCCGCGGTGAGCGCCAGCGCCAGCAGGGTCCAGAGGGGCAAGCCCAGGGCCACCAGGGCAATGGGGGCAAAGGCGGTGATCAGCCCGCCGCCCAGGAACGGCTCGTAGACCAGCTGCTTGAAGGAGAAGGCCTCCAGTGCCGGGCTGCGCCCGTAGGGGTCGGCCATGCGCAGCAGCAGCAACCCGGTGGCGGTGACGCCGGTGCTCTGGCCGAAATCGGCGATCGCCCGCTCGAACCAGGCGTCGCGGAACAGACGGGGCCCCAGCCACAGAAACACCGTCACCGTCCAGGCCAGCCCCGCCAGCGCCAGCACCAGCAGCGGCAGCCAGGCCTCCCCCACCAGCGGCAGGTTGAGGCTGGCCATCGCCGCTGCGATCAGCACATCCATCGCCAGCGCGCCGATCCGCCGCTGATCCCCGGCGGAGGCCAGGTCGGGCTGGCCCTGCCACTGCAGCAGCCGCTGCATCAGCAGCCCTCCCACCATCGCCAGCGGGAACAGGGGCAGGGCCGAGAACAGCCGGCCGGCCTCCTCTCCCCACAGCCCCGCGGCCATGCTCACCAGGCTGTGCCGCAGCAGCACCCCGAGGCCGATGGCGCCGCCGATCAGGGCGATGTTGACGGTGAGGCCGTCGATCCCAGGGGAATCGAGCAGCGCTGCCCTGCCTGCCGCCCTGCCTGCCGCCCTGCCGTCCACGCCGCGGGCGCCCCGGTCCGCGGCCGGGTCGGTCAGCAGCCACCGCCGCCGGCGGCCGATCAGCACCAGCGTGCTGCCCACCAGCACGCCCGCCAGGATGCCGAAGGTGGCCATCGCCAGTCCCAGGGCCTCGCCCGAGGCCAGCCCCAGCCGGCTGAACACGGGGCCCATCCCGGCGGCGGTGCCGTGCCCTCCCTCGAAGCCCACCTCGATCAGGCAGGCCATCAGCGGATCGGTGCCCAGCACCGGCCTGAGCACCAGCAGCACCACCAGCCCGCCTACCAGGTACTGGCCGAAGCCCAGCACCATGCCGAAGGCGGCCTGGCCGGCGGCCCGCTCCCACAGCAGCCGCGGGCTGGGGAGGGTCTGGCCGAGGAACAGGCTGGCGAACACCACGTTGATCAGCACCCCGGGGGTCTGGCTCCAGACGGTGTAGACGCTTTCGGGAAAGATCCGGATCGGGCTGTAGGGGCCGATCAGCAGGCCGAGCAGACCCGCCACCAGGGCTTCCGGCAGGCCCAGGCGGCGCAGCAGCGGCAACCGCTGGCGCAGGGCCGTGGCGAGCAGCAGCAGCAGGCTGAGCGCCACGAAGGCGATCAGCACATCGAACAGCGTCATCGCGCCAGCCGCTTCATCGTGCCCGTCTCACGGCCCCTGCCTCGCCAGCAGCAGCGCCAGTGCGATCCAGAGCACGGTGAGTCCGAGGCACAGCTCGCCCCACAGCGGCAGGCCCCAGCTGTGCACCGCCAGCGGTGCCGCCACCGTCACCACCCCGCCCGCCAGCACCGGCTGCAGCAGCAGCTGCTTGATCGAGAAGGCCGGCAGGGCGCCGCTGCGGTTGTCGGGGTCGGCCATGCCCAGCAGCAGCAGTCCGCTGGCCGCCACGCCGGTGGCCTGGCCGAATTCGATCACCGCCCGCTCGAACCAGTCCACCGGCAGCACCCGCCGGGCCAGCACCAGCACCACCAGCAGATTCCACCCCAGCCCGGCCACGGCCAGCACCGTGAGCGGCAGCCAGTTGCGCGCCAGCTGGCTGAGGTTCAGCCCCGCCATCGCCGCGGTGATCAGCAGATCGGTGGCCAGTCCCCCCAGGCGCGTCTGCAGCTGGGGGGAGGCCAGATCGCTCAGCCCGCCGCGCTCCAGCGCCAGGCGCACCAGCAGAGAGCCCGCCAGGGCCAGGGGGTAGACGGGCAGGGCATCCACCACGGTGCGCCAGGCGCCCTCCAGAGGGGTGGCCGCCCAGGCCAGGGCTGCCTGCATCAGCACGCCCAGCCCCACGGCCAGGCCTGCCAGCCCGAGGTTGAGCAGCAGCACCGCCGCCTGGCCCCGTTCCAGGGCCGGGGCCGGATCGGGCAGCGGACAGCTGGGCTGGTGCGGGTCGGTGGCAGGGAGGGGCGGCGACAACGCCTCCGCCACGGGGCCGACGGGCTCCAGGGCCATCAGCCAGCCGTAGCGCTGGCCGAGCACCACCAGCACTCCCCCAAGCACGGTGGAACTGAGCAGCCCCACGGTGGCCATGGCCAGTCCCAGATCGGTGCCCTCCTCGAACCCCAGGCCCGCATAGATCGGTCCCATCACCGCGGCGCTGCCATGGCCGCCCTCGAAGCCCACCTCGATCAGGCAGGCCATCAGCGGGTCCACCCCCAGCAACGGGCCCAGCACCAGCAGCACCGCCAGAGCCCCCATCAGGTGCTGGCCGAATCCCAGCGTCAGCCCGACCAGGGTCTGGGCGGCGGCAGGCCGCCAGAACTGCCGCAGGGCGGGCAGGGGCCGGCCGAGCATCAGGGTGCCGAACACCAGCGTGAGCAGGATCATCGGCAGCCGGGCCCAGAGGGCCTCCACGGCCTCGGGCATCACCGGCCAGGGCCCCTGGGGGCCGACCAGCAGCCCCAGCAGCCCCGCCACCACCGAGGCCGGCAGGCCCAGCCGCTGCAGGCCGAGGGCCGGGCCGATCGCCCGCCCCAGCGCCAGCAGCAGCCCCAGGGCCGCGAAGGCCCCGCCGATCACCAGGACGGCCGGCAGCGTGCTCACGGGGCGGGCAGGCCGAAGTGGCGCCGGAAGAAGGCCTCGCTGGCTTCCAGCACCTGGGTCTGCACGGTCCCGTCGCGAAAGCCATGGCCCTCGCCGGCGAAGCGGTGCACGTCCACGGGGATGCCGTGGGCCGCCAGGGCGGCCGCCATGCGCTCGGTCTGCTCGGGCGGCACCACGGTGTCCTCGAGTCCCTGGAAGAAGATCACCGGGCAGCGGATCCGGTCGGCGTGCGCCAGGGGCGAACGGGCCTCATAGGTGGCGGCGGCCTGGGGCCAGGGTCCGATCAGGCCGTCGAGGTAGCGGGCCTCGAAGCGGTGATCATGCGCTGCCAGGGCGGCCGGATCGCAGACGGGATAGCGGCAGGCGGCGGCCCGGAACACGTCCGTGAAACAGAGCGCCGCCAGGGCGGTGAAGCCCCCGGCGCTGCCCCCCTCGATGGCGACGCGGGCAGCGCTGGCCCGGCCGGAGGCCACGAGGGAGCGGGCGGCGGCGGCGCAGTCGGCCACATCGGCCACCCCCCAGAGGCCGTCAAGCCGCTCCCGGTAGGCCCGTCCGAAGCCGGTGGAGCCGCCGTAGTTCACGTCCACCACCCCCCAGCCGCGGCTGGTCCAGAACTGGATCGCCAGGCTCAGCCCTCGCCGCGCCATGCCGGTGGGACCGCTGTGCCCCTTCACCAGCAGAGGGGAGTCGGCTGTGGCGCCGCCGATGGGGGGATAGAACCAGGCGTGGGTGCGGGCTCCCTCGTGGCCGGCGAACCACCAGGCCTCGGGCAGGCTGATCGCCTCCGGCGCCAGCGGGCAGGGGGCCACGGGGCTGTGCCGCCAGCGGTCTGTGGCCAGCTCCAGCTCCAGCAGGCCCTGGGGCACGCCGGGAGCACTGGCCACCGCCGCCAGCCGTCCGTCCTCGGCGCTGAGGCCGGCCAGGTCGTCGAAGGGCAGGGGCAGGGGCTGCCAGGCCTCGGCGCTGCCCGAACGCTGTTCCTCCAGGGCCACCCGGCCCAGTTCCCAGACGCCATCGCGGCAGGCCGCGGCGATCAGCTGCCGCCCATCCCAGGCGCTGGTGCGCAAGCCGTACACCCACTGGGGCATGGCGAATTCCGCCGCCATCGGCAGCAGGGGCTTCCAGGTGCCGGAGCCGGTGTGCAGGTGCTGCAGGTTCCACCAGCCGCCGGCATCGCTGGCCACCACCAGCTCGCCGGCGCCGATCCAGAGGGGCTGGAACACCGAGATGCCGCGATCGTCCGCCGGGCCGGACCCGGCCACCGGCCGGGCGTTGCGGAGATCCCCGGCCGGCGTCACCTCCGCCAGCCACAGCTGGCTGCGCTCCCAGGGCATGTGCGGCTGCTGCCACTCCACCCAGGCCAGCTCGGCCCCGTCGGGGCTGAGGCAGGCGTAGCCGCAGAAGTCCGCGGGCCGGTGCAGCACCGCGGGCTCGCCACCCGCCAGCGGCACCGCCACCAGCCAGTCGCGCTCCCCGGCTTCCATCACGCCGATCCAGCGCTGCCGGGCGGTGTCGATCAGGCCATCGGCGAAGGCCCGCGCGGCCGGGGTGGTGAGGACCTGCAGCGGCCCCGCAGGCTTGCCGCTGGTGCGGTCCACAGGGCAGCGCCAGAGGCAGCGGTCGCCGTCGTGCACGAACACCAGCGTGCCGTCGGCATAGGCGTAGCTGCCGCCCCCATAGGCGTGCACGCGGCTGCGCAGGTTCCAGGGCGCCGGCGTGAGCTCCACCGGCTCGGCGCCGGGGCGGGCGGCTGGCCGCGCCAGCAGCGTGGTGCGGCCGCCCTCCTGGGGCCGCTGCTCCAGCCACAGCAGCAGTCCATCGCGCAGCAGGGGCTCGCGCAGGGCCGGGGCGCTGCCCACCACCAGCGCGGCCGGCAGGGGAGGCTGTGGCGTTGGCTGTGGCGTTGCCTGCGGCGGTGGCGGGTGGTCTGGGTTGGCGATCGGCGACTGCCCCATGGTGCGGGCACCCCGACCCGGATGCCTGTTCAGCCGCCTTAAGCTGCCATAAACAAGGGAGATCGGTTCTTGGCACGCAGCTTCGCCCAGATGGCCCGCACGGCGGAGCAGCCCGGCCGCAGCGTCCAGGTGCCCAAAGAGCCCCTCGCCCAGTCCCCCATGCCGATCCACACCCTCGGCGACCGGGTGCTGCGCACCCCCGCCAGGCGGATCGGCAAGGTGGACGAATCCGTGCGCGATCTGGCCCGGGACATGCTGCGCAGCATGTACACCGCCCAGGGCATCGGCCTGGCCGCACCCCAGGTGGGCGTGCACAAGCAGCTGCTGGTGATCGACCTCGATCCCGACAACGCCGCCACGCCGCCTCTGGTGCTGATCAACCCCGAGATCCGCTCCTTCGGCTCCGGCCTCGACTCCTACGAAGAGGGCTGCCTGAGCATCCCCGGGGTGTATCTCAACGTGGTGCGTCCCTCCACGGTGGAGGTGACCTACCGCGATGAGCTGGGCCGCCCCCGGCGCCTGAAGGCCGATGGCCTGCTGGGTCGCTGCATCCAGCATGAGATGGACCATCTCAACGGGGTGCTGTTCGTGGACCGGGTCACCGACGAGCTCAGCCTCAACGCCGAGCTGCAGGAGCATGGCTTCCAGCGGGGCGACGTCCAGCCGATCCACTGATCCCCGCCATGCCGATGAAACCCCTGGCCGGGCTGTTCCTGGCCCTGGCCTGCCTGCTCGGCATCGCCGCCACCGGATCCGTCTTCGAACTCGCCTACGGAGACCCCGATCTGGGTGTGGCGACCACTCGCTCGATTCTGGCCCTGAGCCTGCCCGGCACGGTCCTCAGCCTGCTGCTGGCCATCCGCATCAACAGGCCGGTCTGAACGCTCGCCTCACTGGCCCCCACCCCTGGTGAGCCAGGTCCGGACTGCATACCATGGCGATCTGCCTGGTCTCCCTCGCCATGCCCTTCCCCGCGCTGCTCCGTCGCAGCCCCCTGGCCGGTGTCGTGGTGGCCCTGGCTGCCTCGACCGTGTCGGCCGTCCCGGCCCTGCCGCCGGCCGGCGCCGCGTCACTGTTCCAGACCGCGGAGCTCAATCCCGACAACTTCGTGCTGGTGGCGGCGCCGATCGGTGACGGCACCCGTGCCCAGCTGAACATCTACGAACAGATCAACAGCCGCCGCCCCTGCTTCGCCGTGGCCGAGGGCAGGCCGGCCCGGGTGGAGCCCCTGCTGGCCACCTTCGACTTCACCGGCATCTGCGGCCGTTACCTCGATGCCAACGGCTATTCGGTGCGGATCGGTGGCAGCGATCTGGCTCCCGCTTACCGGTTGAGCGTGGTGCGCGTCAACGACGACAACCTGCTGCTGGCGGTGCCGACGCGCTCCGGCGTGGGACCGGAGATGGTGGTGGCGCGCACCCTGGGCCCCGGCACGGACTACCTGCGGCTGGTGCTCGAACCGGGTTGGCAGCTCATGCGCCGCGCCTACAACGGACGCAATCTCGGCCACGTGTACTTCTACCGCGACACCTGGCCGGGAGCCCCCGCCGATGTGGCCGGCAGCGGCGGGAGCACGGTGGGCGACGCTGTGCCGGCTCCAGAGACCACAGCTCCTGGGGCGTCGGCACCGGGTCCGACCGGTCAGTCCGGCCCGGTGCCGCTGGATGTGCAGCTGGGCAGCGATGCCCTGCTCATGGGCCCCGGTGGACAGGGTTTGTGAGGCCGCAGGCCGCCTTGCTAGGTTCGGAAACTCCGTGAGATGAATCCAGCTTCATGACCCAGGTCACCGTCGGCGAGAACGAAGGCATCGAGTCGGCCCTGCGCCGGTTCAAGCGCCAGGTGTCCCGGGCTGGCATCTTTGCCGATCTGAAGCGGCTCCGCCATCACGAGACCCCAACCGAGAAGTACAAGCGCAAGGCCCAGCAGCGCCGCCGCCGCCGCTGAACCGCGTTTCTACCGATTGTCGGGGTTCTCTTGCGTCTCCAGCCTGGGGACAGCGAGACCGAACCCCCATGGCCCGGCACCTGTTTCCACGATCCACCTCCGTCGGCTCCCAGGCCCTGATGCAGTGGCCCCGGACAGGGCTGGCTGAGGACCTGGCCCAGCTTTCCTCCTGGTTCGCCGTGGCCCTGGCCCATGCCATGGGCAGGGCACTGGGGCCTGAGCCGGTCCCCCCTCCCCTGCTGGGCGTTCAGCCCTACCGGGACTGTCCCCGTCGCCGTCGTCGCTGAGAGGCCCATCCGTGAGCCTGGGTTTGGGCTCATGACTCCGCCAGCCCGTCGAAGCTGCGGTAGGTGAGGGCTTCCGCCACGGCGGCGGCGCTCACGCCCGGCTGCTGCTCGAGGTCGCTGATCGTGCGTGCCACCCGCAGCAGCCGCTCGCCGGCGCGGGCGGTGAGCCGTCTCTGGCGCAGTGCCCGTTCCCACAGCACCAGGGCCTGGGGTTCGAGACCCAGCACCTGGTGCAATGCTCCGCCGGGGAGGCGGGCGTTGCTCACTCCACCGGGGTTACGCCGCGCCATGCACCGGTGGGCTGCCGCCACCCGCGCGGCGACCGCCGCCGTGGCTTCGGGAGCGGCACCGCTGGACTGCGGCTGCCGGTAGGGGGCGGCCAGGGCTGAGGGCTGCGGCCGCCGCATCACCACCTGCAGGTCGATCCGGTCCAGCAGGGGGCCTGACAGCCGGCCCCAGTAGCGCCGCCGTTCACCCTCGCTGCAGCGGCAGTCCCGTTCCGGATCGCCGTACCATCCGCAGCCGCAGGGATTGGAGGCTCCCACCAGCGTGATCGCGCAGGGGAAGCGGCTGCGCTGCCGGGAGCGATGGATCCAGATCTCGCCTTCCTCCAGGGGCTGACGCAGCAGATCGAGCACGCCACTGCGGAACTCGGTGAGTTCATCCAGGAACAGCACCCCGTGGTGGGCCAGCACCAGTTCTCCGGGCCTGGGGATGGAGCCTCCACCGATCAGCGCGGCCCCCGAGCAGCTGTGGTGAGGAGCCCGGAACGGCCGCTCCGCCACGAGTCCGGTCCCCGGCCCCAGCAGGCCGGCCACCGAGTGGATGCGGGTGAGTTCCAGGGCCTGCTCCCGGTTCAGCGGCGGCAGCAGTCCGGCCAGCCGCCGGGCCAGCATTGTCTTGCCGCTGCCGGGCGGTCCCACCAGCAGCAGGTGATGGCCGCCGGCCGCGGCGATCTCCAGGGCGCGGCGGCCATGGGGCTGGCCGTGCACATCCGCCAGATCCGCTGTCCCGGCCGGGGGGCCGCCGGGTGCGGCGCCCGGGTCGCCCACGACGGTGGTTGCCCCGGGCTTCCGCAGCTGGCGCACCGCGGCAGCCAGATCACCCACCCCCCAGATCGCCAGGCCTTCCACCAGGCCGGCTTCGGCGGCATTGACCTGCGGCACCAGCAGGGCGCGGGCCCCCTCGGCCCGGGCCCGCAGCGCCACCGCCAGCACGCCGCGCACCGGCCGGAGCTCGCCGTCGAGGGAGAGCTCGCCACTGCTCCACACCCCCTCCAGGGCGGCGGGGGGCAGCTGCCCGCTGGCCGTCAGCAGACCGAGCGCCACCGGCAGATCGAACCCAGGCCCTTCCTTGCGCAGGTCGGCTGGAGCCAGATTCACCACCACGCGGCCGAGGGGAACCCGGAAGCCGCTGTGGCGCAGGGCGGAGCGCACCCGCTCGCGGGCCTCCTGCACCGAGGTGCCCGCCAGGCCCACCATCTGCAGGGCCGGCAGCCCGGGCCCCAGATCCACCTCCACGGTGACGGTGAGGGCCTCCAGCCCCTGCAGCGCCGCGCTGCGGCATCGTGCCAACATCGGCCCCGGGTCGCTGCTCCACCAGTGCCACCCGTGTCACTTCCGAGCGTTCGCCGCCCCGGCGCCATGGCCCTCCCCGAACAGCCCGCCGCCAGCACTGCCGACACGATCTTCGGGCGCATCCTGCGCGGAGAGATCCCCTGCGATCAGGTCTACGCCGACGAGCACTGCCTGGCCTTCCGCGACGTGGCTCCCCAGGCGCCGGTGCACGTGCTGGTGATTCCCCGGGAGCCGATCGTGCGCCTCGATGAGGCCGGGCCCGAGCATGCCCCGCTGCTGGGCCATCTCCTGCTGGTGGCGGCCCGGGTGGCCCGTCAGGAAGGACTGACGGGCTTCCGCACCGTGATCAACTCCGGGGCCGAGGCGGGCCAGAGCGTGTTTCACCTGCATGTGCACGTGATCGGCGGGCGCCCGCTGGCCTGGCCGCCGGGCTGAGTGGCAGCGGGCCTGGCGCGACGGGCAGGTGACGGCGGTGAGAATGGGCGGCAACAGAGCCCGGACATGAACGCCTTCAAGGCCCTCCGCACCCAGCTGAGCAAGCTGCAGCGACTGGCCCAGCCCTATTTCCTCCCTGTCGAGGACACCCAGGCGTGGCAGTTTCCCCTTCTGGTGGCGGCCCTGGTGGCGGTGGTGGTGGGCATCACCCTCCTGCTCCTCACCGGTGTCGTGGCCCTCAGCCGGCTGTTGATCCCTGAGCTGAGTGGCCGGTTCCTGCCCGGTGTACCGGAGCAGGTGGCCGCCATCTGGCGGGGACCCTGGGGTGCCGGGGTGATGGTGGTGCTCGCCGCGGGCCTGGCCACGTTCGCTGCCCTGCGCGCCAAGCTGCGGCAGGGGCGCTGGGTGCCCTGGACGATCCTGGGGGTGATCGTGCTGCTGATCCTGGTGATCAACGGCATCAATGTCGGCATCAGTTTCATTGCCCGCAATGTCGACAACGCCCTGGTGGCGTTCGACCAGGATGGCTTCTGGAAGATCGTCGGCATCTATGCCTTCTGCCTGGTGCTGGCGCTGCCGATCCGCGCCCTGCAGAGCTACCTCATCCCCAAGCTCGGCCTGCTGTGGCGGGAATGGTTGAGTGGACGTCTGCTCGGCCGCTATCTCAGCAACCGCGCCTACTACGAGCTCAACCCCAACGACGAAACCAGCGAGGAGATCGACAACCCCGATCAGCGGATCTCCCAGGACACGGCCAGCTTCACCAATACCAGCCTGAGCGTGACGGTTGAGGTGCTGTCGGCGCTGCTCACCTTCTTCAGCTTCATCATCGTGCTGTGGAGCATCAGCGACCGGTTGGCGCTGCTGTTGCTTGCCTACTCCGTCGGCGGCACGGCCCTGATCGTCTTCGCCAGCCGTAAACTGGTGAAGCTGAATTATCAGCAGCTCAAGCTCGAGGCTGATTTCCGTTATGGCCTCGTGCACATTCGCGACAACGCCGAATCGATTGCCTTCTACCGCGGAGAGCAGCAGGAATCGCGTGAAGCGGTGCGTCGCCTCGATGGTGCCATCCAGAACTACAACCGTCTGATCATCTGGGAGGCGTTGATCAGCGTGATTCAGCGCTCCTACGATTATTTCTCACGTTTCCTGCCATGGCTGGTGATCGCGCCCATCTATTTCGCCAGAGAGGTTGATTTCGGTGTGTTCGGTCAGGCCAGCATCGCCTTTTCCCAGGTGCTGTTCTCGGTCAGCTACATCGTCAACAACATCGACCGCCTGGCGGCCTTTTCGGCCGCCATCAGCCGACTGGAGGGATTCCAGGGCAAGGTGGACGAGATCAGCGCCAGCTCCCGTCTGCCCGGCCGCAACGGTGCACCGGGCGGTCTGCGGCCCGACTCCATCCAGCTCAGCCATGTGGATCTGGTGCCGCCGCGCACCGACCGCACGCTGATCCACGACCTCAGTCTGGAGGTGGACCGCCAGCAGCGGCTGCTGGTGGTGGGGCCCTCGGGCTGCGGCAAGACGTCCTTCCTGCGGCTCGTGAGCGGCCTCTGGCCCCCGGCCGCCGGCCAGGTGGAGCGTCCCAGTGAAGGGGAACTGCTGTTCATCCCTCAGAAGCCCTACATGTTGCTGGGCAGCCTGCGCGAGCAGCTCTGCTACCCGCTGCAGCCGGAACGGTTCAGCGATGAGCAGCTGCGCCATGTGCTGCGCGAGGTGCGTCTGCCGGATCTGGCCCACCGTTACCCCGACTTCGACATCAAGCAGGACTGGCCGCGGGTGCTCTCTCTCGGTGAGCAGCAGCGCCTGGCCTTCGCCCGCCTGCTCCTGAACGCGCCTCGGATCGTGGTGCTCGATGAGGCCACCAGCGCCCTGGACGTGGACACCGAGCGCCACCTCTACCAGCTGCTGCTGGAGCGCGACATCGCCTTCGTGAGCGTGGGCCACCGCCCCACCCTCACCGCGTTCCACGACACGGTGCTGGAGCTGGACGGGACCGGGGCCTGGCGGTTGATGCCGGCGGCCAGCTATGTATTCGGAGGTCATGCCTGAGCCCATGTCCTCCACTGCCGAGACCGCCGCTGCCGGGGTGCCGGCCACCAGCGCCACCACCGGCGATGTGCCCGCCTTCGGCTGGAGCGCCTACGCCGAGCGGGTGAACGGCCGCTTCGCCATGGTGGGTTTCGCGGCGGTGCTGGTGATCGAAGCCCTGAGCGGCGAAACCTTCCTGCGCTGGGCCGGCCTGGTGCCCTGAACGTCAGGTCTGCCAGTCAGGTCTTGCGATGAGGCTTGCTGAGGGCCAGGCCGGGGAAGCGTCAGGGCAGGGAGATCAGATCGATCTGCCAGAGGCCGTTGCGGCTCACCTCCACGGCCAGCTGGCGTCCGTCGGCGCGCAGGTGCACCCGCCGCGGCACTCCGGCCGGGGTGATCGGCAGCGGCCGCGCATTGCCCAGGGATCGCTGGTAGAGCACCAGCTCGGTGCGCCCCTGCAGCTGGCGCACCACCGCCAGCCGTTCGCCGCTCACGTCCACCGACACGCTCAGCGGCTGGGCGTCAGGGCGGTTCAGGCCCGGCAGGGGCAGCTGCACGCCCCGGTCCAGATCCACCAGCTGCACCCGATCCCGCCCCTGGCGCGCGCTGATCAAGGCCAGCCAGCGGCCCGCCAGTGAGGGTTCGCGGCTGCTCTCCTCCTGCTCCAGCGCCTGGTTCAGAGCCACCAGGGGCACCGGCTGAAGCCCAGCGCAGCCTCCTGCCAGCAGCAGGCCCGCCAGGGGGAGCAGCGGCGCCAGGATGCGCCAGGCAGCTGCAGCCCGGTTCATGGCGGCGGGCCGCCACCCTGCACCGCCGTGCCGGCCGGCAGGTCCCGTTCCAGCAGGCCGCTGAGATCGAACACCTGCACCCGCCGCTCGCCCTGGCGAAGCATCTGCACGGCCAGGCGTGAGCCATCGGCGGCGAGGCTGATCCGCTCGGGCTGGCTTCCGGCCTGCAGGGGAAGCCTCAGCAGCCTGCCGCGCAGACGATCCTCGATCACGACCCGTCGCCGCTCTCCCTCCTGCACCAGCACGGCCACGTATCGCCCGGTCCAGCTCAGGGCCGGCGACTGGTGCGGCTCACGGCGGCGCAGCCGCAGCGGACGGAGGTTGCCGCCGGGCTGGTCCTGCAGGATCAGCCGGGCTCTGCCGTCGCGCTCCAGCACTGAGGCCAGCAGGCGTCCGTCGCCGCTGAGTGCCGGATCGATGCGGTTGCCGCTCCCTGGGCCGGTGCCCGGTGCCTGCCGAACCCGCCCCAGGGAGCATCCGCCCACCATCAGCGCCAGCAGGGACGACACCAGCAGAGCGGTGCTGCGAGGCCGGAATCCAAGCCCAGCTGCCATCGGGGCCGGGGGTGCGGGTCAGTCGTCGAAGCGCGAGGAATTGTCCCTGGGTCCGGCGGGACCGCTGCCGGCGCTGGGGGCGCCGCTCCGGCGGGTGCTCCCGCCTGGGGCTTCCGAGGGGGCCTCGGAGGCCCGAGGGCCTCGTGCGGCACGCGCGACCGGGCTGTAGTCCGCGTCGCTGATGGCGCCCTCCTCGGGGCCGCGGCCGCGGATGGGCGAACCCTGGGGGATGCCCGGACGGCTCGGATCGCCGCCCGGGCCGGGCGCACCGGGCCCCGCCGGGCCGCGGCGGCTGGAGCGGGGCATGGTGTCGGAGGCGGCGGCGGGCCGGCTGCCCCGCCGCACTTCGGGCTGGCTGTCACGGTCGCGGCGGCGGGCGCCGAACTCGGGTGTGGAACTCGGCCGGCCGGAGCCGAAGCGGGCGGGCGGCGCGGGAGGAGCGCTGGCGCGGGGCTCGTCGTCCCAGCTGTCTGGGGCCGCGCGACCGCCATCGCTCGAGCGACGGCTGGCGGCCCGCTCGGGAATGGCGGCCCGGCTGGTGCGGCGCGGACGGTAGAAGTCGTCTTCCTCGGCGTCAGCGCCCCTGCTGGGGATCCGGCGACGCAGGGGCTCAGGTTCATCGAAGCGGTCGGCTTCACCGCCCTCCTCCCAGCTGCGCCCCCCCATGCGTGGGCGGTAGGGCGGAGCGGAGGGCAGGGGCTCCTCGTCGTCGAAGTAGGCCGAGCGGCGTGCCTGCTCGGTGGTCACACCCCGCAGGCGCACGCTTTCGTAGGCGAAGAACACCGTCGTGCCGGCCAGCAGGAACTGTCCGAACTGGAGAATCGGATCCAGACGCCAGCCCTGGAAGAAGAGAATGCCGCCGCAGAGCAGGCCCACCGCGGCGAAGAACACGTCGTAGTCGCGGGCCAGGGCCGGCTTGAAGTTGCGGATGAAGTAGAGCAGCGCTCCACCCACGGCCAGCACGATGCCGACGATGCTGGCCCAGTTCAGACTGGCGTTGACCACGGCCGATCACCCTCGGAGCGTGGGCCCACTGTAGGGAGGGCCAGGGCGGGAAACCCGGTGGCGCCCCGGGATCGGCTTCAGAGGCGGCGGTCCACCTGGTCGGTCTGGCTGATCAGCACCAGCGCCACGGTGATGGGCACCACCACGATCACCGCGCCCCAGACGAGGCTGCTGAGGAAGTTGGCGAGGGAAGGGGTCATGGGGAGGCCGCCGCGGTCACGCGATTCGAGGCGTGATCCTAGGCAGTGACGGCGGCTTTCTACGCTGTGGCCACCACTGCTTAGAGGTTTGTGACGGCCCTGCCCGCCTCCCCCCTGGCCTGGATCCATCTGTCGCTGGGCATGCTGCTGGCGCTGTGGACGTTGCTGTTCCTGTTCCGGATCGTGCTCACGTGGTACCCGCAGGTGGACCTGCAGCACGGCGTGATGCGCCTGATCGGCCTGCCCACCGAGCCGCTGCTGGCGCCCACCCGGCGGCTGATCCAGCCGATCGGCGGGGTGGACGTCACCCCCGTGGTGTGGGTGGGTCTGGTGAGTCTGCTGCGGGAGCTGCTGGTGGGGCAGCAGGGCCTGCTGACGCAGGTGCTGCAACGCTCCCTGCCGGTGGCCTGATCAGTTGCGCGGGAGCATTTCCTGCTCCACGAACTTGGTGTGCACTTCACCTGCCTGGAACTCGGGGCGGTCCAGCAGCTGCAGGTGGAAGTCGATCGTGGTGGGGATGCCGGTGACGGCGCACTCGGAAAGCGCCCGGTGGAGCCGCCGCAGGGCGTGGTCGCGGTCCACCCCCCACACGATCAGCTTGCCGATCAGCGAGTCGTAGAAGGGCGGGATCTCGTAGCCCGTGTAGACGTGGCTGTCGAAGCGCACCCCAGGCCCGCCGGGGGGCAGCCAGCCTGTGATCCGGCCCGGCGCAGGGCGGAAGTTCTGGCGCGGGTCCTCGGCGTTGATGCGCACCTCGATGGCATGGCCCGTGAGCTTCACCTGCTCCTGGCTCACGGATATCGGCTCGCCACCGGCGATGCGCAGCTGCTCGGCGATCAGGTCGACCCCCGTCACCATCTCCGTGACGGGATGCTCCACCTGGATGCGGGTGTTCATCTCCATGAAATAGAACTGGCCGCTGCGATCCACCAGGAACTCCACGGTGCCGGCGCCCTCGTAGCCGATGGTGCGGGCCGCGGCCACGGCCGCCTCGCCCATCTGGCGGCGCAGGTCGGCGTTGATGGCCACGCTGGGCGCCTCCTCCAGCAGCTTCTGGTGCCGGCGCTGGATCGAGCAGTCGCGCTCGCCCAGGTGAATCACGTTGCCGTGGCGGTCGGCCAGCACCTGCACCTCCACGTGCCGGGGCCGGTCGATGAATTTCTCCATGTAGAGGCCCGGGTTGCCGAAGGCGGCCTCCGCCTCGCCCTGGGCCGCCTTGAACAGGCTCTCGAGCTGGTCGGCGCCCGGCACCAGGCGCATGCCCCGGCCGCCGCCACCGGCCGTGGCCTTGATCATCACCGGGTAGCCCATGGTCTCGGCCAGCTCCAGCGCCTCCTCCGCCGTCTGCAGCAGTCCCTCGCTGCCGGGGATGGTGGGCACCCCCACCCGCTGCATGGTGGCCTTGGCGGTGGACTTGTCGCCCATCGAGCGGATCGCCTCGGGCGAGGGGCCCACGAAGGTGATGCCGTGGTCGGCGCAGATCTCGGCGAAGCGATCGTTCTCGGCCAGGAAGCCGTAGCCGGGGTGGATGGCATCGGCGCCGCGGGAGGTGGCCGCCGCCAGGATGTTGGGGATGTTGAGGTAGCTCTTGGAGCTTGGCGCCTCGCCCACGCACACCGCTTCGTCAGCGAGCTGCACGTGCAGGGCGTTGCGATCCACCGTGCTGTAGACCGCCACCGTGGGGATGCCCAGCTCGCGGCAGCTGCGCAGGATGCGCAGAGCGATCTCGCCGCGGTTGGCGATCAGCACCTTGCCGATGGACATCCGCCGCGTCTCAGCTCATCCAGGCCGCAGCGGACTGTATCAGTGTTGACACGCCCGTCCCGGGGGCGGGGCGGGATGGGCAAAGGCCGGGCAGGGCGATGGGTATATTGCGGTCCGGTGCGCTGCGGCGCGCCGCCTCCGGAGCGGGATCCGCGTCCTGCCCGGCACATCAGCGGATGTGGTGGAATTGGTAGACACGCACGTTTGAGGGGCGTGTGGCTTCGGCCTTGCGAGTTCAAGTCTCGCCATCCGCATTTTTCCTTCAACCCTGAGCCGCCACGCCTGAGCCGTTCGCCATCGTGCTGGTGAGCAACGGCCCGGGGGAACTGGGCACCTGGGTGCGTCCCCTGGCCCAGATCCTGCACCGCCGGCTCAGCCTGCTCCCCTGCAGTCCCGGGGCCGCCGGCAGTCTTGAGCTCGTGCTGGTGCCCTGCCCCAACGGCACCGGGCGGGAGCACGAGGCGGCCGCGGCCTGGGGCCTGTTCGAGCGGATCATCCCGGCCCGGGAGTTCTGGCGGCTGCTGCTGCGACCCGCCCGTCGCGGCGCCTGGCCCCGCCGGGGCCTGGTGGTGTTCCTGGGGGGAGACCAGTTCTGGACCGTGCTCCTCTCGGCGCGCCTGGGCTACCGGCACCTCACCTATGCCGAATGGGTGGCGCGCTGGCCGCGCTGGAACGACCGCATCGCCGCCAGGACGCCGGAGGTCGCCGGCCGTCTGCCGCCGCGCTGGCGCCGCCGCTGCCAGGTGGTGGGCGACCTGATGGCCGATCTCGGCCAGCATGCCGGCGACGACGGTCCCCTGCCCGGAGGGCCCTGGATCGCCCTGCTGCCGGGGTCCAAGCGGGCCAAGCTGGTGGTGGGCGTGCCGTTCCTGCTGGAGACGGCCGACCGGCTGGCGGCGCTGCGGCCGGACTGCCGCTTCCTGCTGCCGCTGGCGCCCACCACCAGCCTGG
Organism: Cyanobium sp. CH-040; assembly: GCF_024346135.1. GTDB lineage: Bacteria > Cyanobacteriota > Cyanobacteriia > PCC-6307 > Cyanobiaceae > NIES-981. The sequence goes on from NZ_JAGQCJ010000004.1 coordinate 74,361, forward strand.
AGGAGCTGCTGCAGTGCGCCGGGCCCGCCAATCCGATCGCCCGCCACTACCGCTCCGGCCTGCCGCGCCCCCGGCCATCCGCCCTGCTGGAGCCCGACGGCCTGGCTCTGGTCACCCCCGCCGGCACGGCCATCGCGGTCACCCGTGCCGTCCCGGCCCACCACCACCTCAGGGGGTGCACCCTGGCCCTCACCACGGTGGGCGCCAACACCGCCGAACTGGCTGCCCTGGGGGTGCCGATGCTGGTGCTGGTGCCCACCCAGCACCCGGAGGTGATGGAGGCCTGGGATGGGCTGCTGGGCTGGCTGGCCCGGCTACCCGGGCTGCGCCATGGGCTCGGCCTGGCGCTCACCGCCTGGCGGCTGCGGCGCCGAGGCCCCCTGGCCCTGCCCAACATCGCCGCCGGGCGGCTGGTGGTGCCGGAGCGGGTGGGGGCCATCACGCCGGCGCAGATCGCCGCCGAGAGCGCCGACTGGCTGGCGCAGCCCGCCCGGCTGGAGGGTCTGCGCCAGGAGCTGCGCCGGCTGTGGGGGCCGGGGGGAGGGGTGGACACCCTGGCGGCACTGGTGTGCGAGCTGCTGCCGCCGGCCGGTGCCGATTCCTAGGGTCTGGAGCGCAGCATGTTCAGCCCACCATGTCCGACCCCACATCCAACCCGGCATCGGCCTGCGGTGTCGACAGCGGCCTGAGCCGGGACTCCCGGGAGGAGGTGTGGCGCCAGAAGCTCACCCCCGAGCAGTTCCGGATCACCCGCCAGGGCGGCACCGAGCGTGCCTTCACCGGCCAGTACTGGAATCACAAAGGCACGGGCACGTATCACTGCGTGTGCTGTGGTGCGCCGCTGTTCGACAGCACCACCAAGTTCGAGTCCGGCACAGGGTGGCCCAGCTTCTGGGACGGCGTGAACCCGGCCGCCATCAGCACCCATGTGGACACCAGCCACGGCATGGTCCGCACCGAAATCCGCTGCGCCAGCTGCGAGGCGCACCTCGGGCACGTCTTCGGCGATGGCCCGGCGCCGACCGGTCAGCGCTACTGCGTCAATTCGGCATCCCTGGAGTTCAAGGCCGGCTGATCCTCACCAGGGATCGCTGAGCTCGTCGGCTTCCACATCCAGCGGCTCCCGGTTCACGGGCGCCACGGGTCGGGGTCTGGGCCGATCGCCCGGCCCCCGCGGCTCAGCTCCCCGGCGCTCACCGCCGTCGTCCCTGAAACGCTCCGGCTCCCGGCGGGGAGTCTCTTCCTCGTCGAGATAGCGGCGCTGGCGCAGCGGTTCCCGCTCGCGGCGCTCCTCCACCTCCACGTAGTCGTAGCTCTCGTCCGGCTCGAAGGAGCGGCTGCTGGCGGGCTGGATGCGGCGCTGCTCCTGAACGGCCGGCAGCCCGGGAGCCAGCTGGTTCTCCACCGGCACCATGCTGCCGCGGTAGCGCTGGCGTTCCTCCTGCTCCCAGCTCGGGCCGCCGATGCCGAGCTTCTCCAGCAGGCCGCTGCCGAGCTGCTTCAGCTTCTCCTCGGCGCCCTCGTAGACGATGATCCGGTCGCTGCCACTGCTGACGATCTCCTCCACCGGCAGCTCCCAGGTGCTCAGCACCCCCTCGCCCAGCAGCGGCACCCCCAGGGCGGCCAGCACCAGGGTGGTGAGCTCGCCGGTCTCGATGTCGAAGCTGAAGCCCAGCACCTTGCCGAGCTGCTCGCCGGCCTCGGTGACCACCTGGCAGTTGATCACCTTGCTGTAGCGCTCCGGATTGAAGCTCTCGGCCAGGGAATCGGCGGAGTCCACCAGGATCACGTCACCCACCTGACGGATGCGGTCCAGCGGCATCCAGCGGGGCAGCCCCGGCAGGAAGCGAGTCAGGGGGTTGTCGCGCAGGCCGAGGGCCACCACCTCACGGCGGTCGATGTCCACCACCACCTCGCCGACAACGCCGAGGCGACGTCCGGTGTCGCGGGTGATCACCTGGGTGCCCATCAGTTCCGAGCGCAGCCAGAGCCTGTCGCTGGGGGGAACGGCCAGGGAATCGCTGGGCTGGGCGAGGCGATCGCCCCCGGGCGGTGTCGTCGTCATGGCCGCATTCTCCCCCAGAGACCGGGGTTACGCCGCTGGCGGTAAACCCACCACCTGGGTGTGGGCGCCGCGGGCCTGGGTGACGCCGATCGTGCGCTGGGCCGCGGCGATCATCGGGCGGCGGTGGCTCACCACCATGAACTGGGCCTCGTGGGCCTGGCGGGCGATCAGGCCGGCCAGCCGCTCCACGTTCACGCCGTCGAGGAAGCTGTCCACCTCATCGAAGGCGTAGAAGGGCGAGGGACGGAAGCGCTGCAGGGCGAACAGGAAGCTGAGCGCCGTGAGCGACTTCTCGCCGCCGCTCATGGCGTTCAGCCGGCGCACGGCCTTGCCCTTGGGGTGTGCCACCAGCGTGAGCCCGCCCTCCAGGGGGGCCTCGGGATTGTCGAGCTGGAGATAGCCCTCGCCATCGGAGAGCTCCGCGAAGATCGTGCGGAAATGGCCGTCCACCGCCGTGAAGGCCTCCATGAAGGCCTCCTGGCGCAGGGTGGCCACGGTCTCGATGCGCAGCAGCAGTTCCTCCCGCTCCTGGCTGAGCACGCCCATCCGCTGCTCCAGATCCGCCAGGCGTCCGTCGAGCTGCTCGAGTTCCTCCAGGGCCAGCATGTTCACCGGCTCGAGCTCCTCCATGCGGGCCTGGAGGCGACGCAGCTCGGTGGTCAGGGCCTCGAGCCCGGCGGCGCGCACCGCCTCGGGGATCTCGGGCAGGGGCTCCGGCAGCTGCCGCCGCAGCTCCTCCAGCCGCAGCTCCTCGCTGCGGCGCTGCTCCGCCAGCGCCTGCAGCGCCTCCCCCAGCCGCTGCAGCTCCCACTGCCGCTGCTGCAGTTCCTGGCGCCGGGCGGCCACGCCGGCCTCAGCGGCGTCCCGTTCCCGCCGTCGCTCGCCGAAGCGGGTCTGCAGCTCGCTCTGGCGTGCCTCCAGCCCCCGGCGCTGCTCCGCATCGGCCTGCTGGCGGGCCTTCCACTGGTTGCGTTCCCCCACCAGGGCCTGCACGGCCGCCACCAGCCGCCCTTCCTCCGCCTCCAGCGCCTGGCGCTGCTGGCCCAGCCGCTCGACCGCCAGCAGCCGTTCCCGCCGGGCGGCCAGCAGCCGGTCGCGCTCCAGGCGGGCCTCCACCAGGGCCTGATCGGCCGCCTCCAGCTCCTGCTGCAGGCCCTGCCAGCGGGCGGCGTCGCCCGCTCCGGCGGTGTCGGCCTCGGCCTTCTGCAGGGCCTGCAGCTGCCGGGTGAGCGGCTCCAGCGCCCCCTCGAGGTCCTGGCGGCGCCGTTGGTCGGTCTCGAGACTCTCCCTGAGCTGCCGCAGCCGTTGCTCGCGCTGCTCCTGCTGCTGCTGCCGGGGCGCCAGGGCCCTGCGGGCGCCGGCGCACTCAGCCTCCAGCGCCGCGCGGCGCTGCTGGCGGCCGCTGAGCTGCGGCCGCAGGGCCTCCAGCTGGCGGGCCAGATCGGCCTCCCGGCGTCCGCAGGCCACCAGGCTCTCACCCACCTCCAGCAGCCGGCGCCGCAGCGGTGCCGCCTCATCGCCGTCCTGGCTGCGTCCGAAGCTCAGCTGGCCGCCGCGCTGCTGCAGGCTGCCGCCGGTCATCGCCCCGCTGCGCTCCAGCAGATCGCCATCGAGGGTCACCGCCCGGCAGCGTCCGAGCTCCCGGCGGGCGCTGGCGAGATCCTCGAACACCAGCGTTTCGCCGAACACGTAGCGGAACACCTCCGCATACACCGGTTCGTGCCGCACCAGATCGATGGCCCGGCCCAGCAGGCCCCTGCCTGCCGTCATCCCGCCGCCGCGCTGCAGGGCGGCCGCGGCTCCGGAGCCGCCGCGGATCCGGTTGAGCGGCAGGAAGGTGAGCCGGCCGGCCCGGCGCTGGCGCAGCAGTTCGATCGCCCGGGCGGCGATGCTGTCGTCGTCCACCACCACCTGGGCGAGGCGGGCTCCAGCCGCCACCTCCAGGGCGACGCGGAAGCGCTCCTCCACCTCGCCCAGCTGCGCCACAGGTCCGTGGATGCCCTCCAGACCGGCCTCGAGCAGCACCCGCAGGGCCCCGGTGCCGCGGCTCTCCTGCAGGGTTTCGCGGCGGCTGTCGAGCCGGGCGATCTCTTTCTCCAGCTGGCCCTGCTCCTGCAGCAGCCGGCCCCGGGTGCGCTGCTGCAGGGCCAGCGCCTCGGCCAGCTCCTGCACCTGCTGCTGGCCGCTGCCGCTGCTGTGGTCGAGCTGCTGCAGCTCCTGCTCCAGCGCCCCCAGCTGCTGCTGCGCCTGGTCCAGGGCCTCTCGCTCCTGCCGGTGTTCGCCCTCCAGTTCGGCGTGGCGCTGCTCGTTCTGGCGGCAGCGCTCGCGCAGCTGCTGGCGTTCGGCCTCCAGCGGTGAGACGGCCTCGCTCAGGCGCTGGCGCTCCTGGCTGCGCCGCTGCTGCTCCTCCAGCCAGCTGCGCGAGCGGCCGGCCACCTCGCCCAGCCGCCGGCGCGACAGCTCCACGGCGGCCTCGCCGCTGCGGCAGGCGGCCTCGGCCGCCTCCAGCTCGTCGGCATCGTCGCCGGCCTCGAGCTGCCGCTGCTGGTGGTCCAGGTCGGCCTGGCGGCTGGCCAGCTCCTGCCGCTGGCGCTGCAGGGCCTCCGCCTCCTGCTGGTGCTTCTCCGCCTGGCGGGCCAGCTCGCGGGCCCCGGCCTCCAGCCCGGCCAGCTCCGCCTGCACGGCCAGCAGCTGGTCTTCGCCCAGGGCCTTCACCTCCGCCTGCAGCGCCTCCAGGGCGCTGACGGCCGTGCCGAGGCTGTGCTCCTCGGCGGCGATCGCCTCGCGCTCGCCCTGCTGGCGGCCCTGCAGGTCCTGCTGGCGCCGATCCAGCTGGTGCAGGCCGTCGCGGGCCGCCTCGAAGGCGAGCAGCTGCTCCTGGCGCCGGCCCTCCTGCAGTCGGGCGCGCAGCTCCTGGTAGGTGCGGGCCCGGGCGCAGTCGCGCTCCAGCTTCTGGCGGGCGGCCAGCAGTTCCTGCTGGACGATGGCGCAGCGCTCCTGGCGGTCCTGCACCTCCTCGAGCTTGGTGCGGCTCTGCTCGATGCGGGAATCGAACAGGGCCACGCCGGCCAGCTCATCGATGATGGCCCGCCGGTCGCGGGCGCCCATGGACACGATGCGGGTCACGTCCCCCTGCATCACCACGTTGCTGCCCTCCGGATCCACCCGCAGCCGGCGCAGCTGGGTCTGCAGCTGCTGCAGGTTGCAGGGGATGCCGTCGGCGCTGAAGCTGCTGGCGTAAGTGCCGCCGGGTGCCACCCGCAGCCGCCGGGTCACGGTCCAGTCGCTCTGGCCCGGCCGGATCCAGGGCCCCTCGTCCGGCGCCTCCAGGCCGGCCTCGGCCTCATCGGGCTGCCAGTCGCGCAGGTCGAAGCGCACGCTCACCACCGTCTCGGCCGCCCGGCCGGCGCGCAGCATGGCGCTGTTGATCAGATCCGGCAGCCGTTCGGCGCGCATGCCGCGGCTGCTGGCCAGGCCCAGGCAGAACAGCACGGCGTCGAGGATGTTGCTCTTGCCGGAGCCGTTGGGGCCGGTGACCACCGTGAAGCCGTTGTCGAGCGGGATCGTCATCGATCCGCCGAACGACTTGAACTGATGCAGCTCGACCTGATTGATGTGAACCAACAGGCCCGTGCGCCGAGCAGCCGAAATGTAGCGGAGGGTTTCGCAAGCTCAAGGCCCTGCCTAGGTTGACGTCAGGCCGGCTCCCGGCCTGCGGACGAGCTGCCGAAGAGCGATGACCAGCGAGGACACCAGCGGGCACAGCAATGGCGCCCAGGACGCCGGCCAGGCCGGCGCCGCGGTGCGGGATGAAGGCTGGGCGGCGGAGGCGCTGGCCGACGGCTTCCGGGAGCGTTTCGAGACCCTTCTGCCCCGCATCCAGCAGCAGTGGCCGGAGGTGGCCCGCCACACCCTCGAGGCCACCCGCGGCAGCTTCGACGAGGTGACCCATGTGATCGCCGAGCAGAGCGGCCGCACCGCCACGGCCGTGCGCCGCCAGCTGCTGGAGCTCGCCGATGTGGCCGGCGATCAGACCCACCGCCTGGCGGAAACGCTCGAACCCCTGGAGAAGCAGCTCGAGGGCCTGCTCGATGAGCTCAACGCCACCCTGCGGCCGCGCATCGAGAAGCCGGTGCGCGAGCGGCCGCTGATGGCCATCGGCATCGCCGCCGGGGTGGGGGTGCTGCTGGGGGTGCTGCTGGCTTCGGGCCGGCGCTCGGCATGAGCGTCCCGGCGGGCAACGGCGACGAGCGCCGCGATCGGGGCCCTGGGCGCTCCGGCGTGCCCCTGGGCGCCATGGGCCGGGTGGGCGCCCTGGTCACGTCCGTGATGGACCTGCACGTGCGCATCGCCCTGCAGGAGGCCGATCGCGAGAAGCGCCGGCTGATCAGCGGCGCCCTGCTGCTCAGCGGTGGGCTGGTGCTGCTGCTGCTGGCCCTGATCGCTGCCGAGGTGGCGCTGCTGCTTTGGATCCCCGGCGCGCTGGGCTGGACCTGGATCCAGAGCGCCCTCGCCCTGGCGGCCCTCAACCTGGTGCTGGCGGGTCTGTTCCTGCGCATCGGCGGCCAGCTCACCAAGGGGCCCTACCTGCCCCAGACCACCGCAGGCCTCACAAAGACCACCCGGGCCCTGCTGGGCCGCTGAGGGTCAGCGGATCTCGTAGCGCAGCCAGCGGCAGTCGATGCCGCCGTTGCTCACGGGAATGCGTCGGCTGGCCTTCAGGCGCAGGGCGCCGGTGAGCTCCGGGTTGCCGCTCAGCAGCCAGAGCGTCCAGCCGGAGCAGCGCTCCTTCACCATCGTTCCTAGATCGCCATAGAGCGCCTCCAGGGACTCGCGCTCGCCGATCCGCTCGCCGTAGGGCGGGTTGCACACCAGTACACCGGCCCCGGGGGGCGGCTGGAACTGCCGGAAGTCGCCGGCCTGCAGATCGATCCAGGGCGCCACCCCGGCGGCGGCGACGTTGTGGCGGGCCTGGGCGAGCACCTCGGGGTTCTCCTCCACCCCCATCAGCGGGGCCAGGGGGCGGCCATCGGCCAGCCGATCGCGGGCCAGCCCCCGGGCGGCCTCCACCTCCCGCTGCCAGAGGGCGGCATCGACATCGGGCCAGCGCTGCAGGGCGAAACGCCGGCCCAGGCCCGGTGCCCGGCCCAGGGCCATGCAGGCGGCCTCGATCAACAGGGTGCCGGAGCCGCAGAGGGGATCGGCCAGGGGCAGCGAGCCATCCCAGCCGGTGAGGGCGATCAGACCGGCGGCCAGGTTCTCCTTGAGGGGCGCCAGGCCCATGGCGGCGCGATAGCCGCGGCGGTGCAGGCTGGCGCCGCTGCCATCGAGGCTGAGCACCGCCTCGCCGCCGCCCAGGTGCAGATGGAAGGAGCGATCCGGATCCTCCAGATCCACCGAGGAGCGGCGGCCGAAGTGCTGGCGCTGCAGGTCCACCAGGGCGTTCTTCACCTCCAGGGCGCTGTAGTGGCTGTGGGCCAGGCCCGGGGCCGAGCCAGTGGCATCCACCCGCAGGGTCGCCTCCGGCGCCAGCCACTGCTGCCAGTCGGCCAGTTCCAGGATCGCCGCCTGCACCCCGGCATGGAGTTCCTGGCGGCTGCGGCAGGGGAAGCGGGCCAGCTCGCGCAGCAGCCGGAAGGGCAGGCGGGCCTGCAGGTGCAGCCGGACGTAGCCGGCCAGGTCGGTGCGGAAGCCCACGGCCCGCCGGCCCGTCGCCACCGCATCGCAGCCCAGGGCCCGCAGTTCGGCCGCGGCCGGCTCCTCCAGCCCGGGGGGCACCACCGCGATCGCAGCGAAGGAGGTCATTGCCGAAGGGACAGCGACAGGAACAGGACCGGTCCAGGCGCTGAGGCCATGGTGCCCCTGGGGCCCATCGGGCCCGTCAACCACCTCAGCACGGGCCGGTGCTTCGCTTCATCCCACCCCGTCACAGCGGCACCGAGGCCGTGACGGTGCCGTCGAGGCTGGTGAGGGTGTGGGCATCGCGGTAGAAGCGTGGCGTGCTCAGCAGCAGCCGCCACGCCTGGCCGGCTCCCAGCAGGCGGAAGCGTTCGGGGTGGCGGCGCAGCAGCAGCTCGCGCACCTGGGGGTAGTAGCTGCTGTTCAGCCCCGGAAACACATGGTGTTCGCTGTGGTGGGAGAAGTTGAAGTGCAGCAGATCCAGCCAGGCGGGCACCCGCAGCGACAGGGAGCTCACCAGGGGATCGTTGTCCTCCGTAAGCGGTGACAGCATGTGATTGGTGTAGATGTACGCCATCGACATCGCATAGCCCAGCCACAGCGGCAGGAAATAGCCCAGCAGCAGGGGCACTGGCCCCGGGCCGACCCAGCCGATCAGCAGCCCGTGCAGGCCCACCAGCAGCAGCAGTTCGGCGGCGATCGTGCGGCGCTCAGCCGGGCTCACCTGGAAGGCCGCCGGCGCGAAGCGGCTGGCGCCCGCACCGCCGGAGCCGTTCCGGGCGCCGTTGCCCAGCAGCACCTCACAGCTGGTGCGGAAGTGGTGCAGGGGCCAGGCGCTGGTCATGCCCAGGGCCAGTAGCAGGGGGTTGCTCTCCGACGAGGGGGCGATGGCCTGGAACAGGCGCTTGCCCCAGCTGCCCGGCTGGCTCTCCAAGTAGCTGCGGTCGGGGTCCACCAGGGCATTGGTGTTGCCGTGGTGCTCTCGGTTGTGCACGGCCTGCCACAGGGTGGGCGTCATCCAGGAGACGCTGAAGGCCGCCATGGCCGCCAGGCGCCGCAGGAGCCGGCTGCGGGGGAAGGACCCATGCATCAGGTCGTGCCCCGCCAGACCGAGCACGAACACGCTGTTGCCCATCACCAGGGCCAGGGGCAGCCAGGCCAGCAGCCAGGGCCTCGGCCAGTGGTGCAGCTGGGCCGCCATCGTCCAGCCCAGCAGCAGGATCGCAGCGTTGATGGCCACCAGCGCCAGGCGGTGGGGGCTGGTGCGGAAGGCTTCGGGGGGAAGCAGGGGCCGCAGCTCCCGGGCCACGCTGCTGGCCGGTTGGCGGTCGCTGGGCGGGTGGCCTTCGGGGTGGAGCGTTCGGACGGGAGCCGAGGGGTCTGGGGAGCCCTGATGGGCTGCCCGGTTGGCAAGGGTTCTCAAGAAAAGGGGTCTGGCCTTCAGGGTCGCCCCCTGAGGCTGTCGCAGCCCCAGGGCCCTCCATGATGGCGAGCGGTTCGGGGATCCCCCATCGGCGTCCGGGGTCGCGCACCCGGTAGCTGTCACAATCAAGAGGTCCGGCTCCGGCCGGACTAGGTGGCTCACACCAGTGTTTCGGACAGCGGTTCGATTCCGCTCAGCTCCATTCCCCCCTCACGGGGCTGCAATGGTTTCGACGGGGCATGAGGAGAGTGACTGAAGCCTGCTCGGTGAGAGCAAACCCGTAACAGCGAACAACATCGTTCGTTTCTCCCGTCAAGCCGCCCCCGTGGCTGCCTGACATCTCTAAGGGAGATGGGGTGAGGTCAGCCTTATCACCCAAATGACCCATGGGGCCTGGAAGGGCCCCTCTTCCCTGCCTAGCCTCATGGGGTCACTGCCTCTGAGCTGATGGCGTCGGATGCGACCGTTGCTGCTCTGAAGCCGGACACCCCTCCCGCCACGATCGGTCGCAGGAGGCTCTGCTCCACCGTTGGGTGGCTGATGCTGGCGGGCGCCGGCCTGGTGCCGTTCGCTCCCGCCTGGGCGGTGGGGTATGGGCAGGACAGCCGCTTCCCCGCCAATCCACCTCTGGCCCACGACAGCACCGAGAGGGCGGCCAGGGCCAGCCAGTTCGGCTTCGATCTGCGCATGGATGTGGAGATCGATATTGGCTCCGGCCCCAAGCCGGCACGGGTGTTCGTCAACTCCCGCGACGGCTCGATGCTGCTCGATCAACCCACACTCACGCTCTGGGCCTTCGGGGCCGGCGATCTCATCAACCGCGTGAGCGTGCATCATCTCCTGGTGGATGATGGCCAGGCGCTCGCCTGTGGCGAGCCAAGAGACGCCCGCACTGCCGCTCAGGCCGAGCGGCTTTTCGCCAGTCAACGCCTCTGCTTTGGGGTGGGGCAACTCTCGCCGGTGATCAACGCCACGAACGCGGAGGCGGCACGCCAGATCTTCTTCGACAACCTTCTGCCGTCCCCGCCTTCCCCGCCATCAGGGAAGCTGCCTGGTGCAGCACAGCTGGAGGCGGTGGTCGGCGAGACACCATCCGGGCGCCTCGCCCTCTGGCTGGAACCCGGGTCCTCCACCATTGCCACCCGCGCCCCGTTCCTGGGTCCAGCTGTGGGTGTGGTGAAGGACCCGCGCGTCAACCGCAATCGAGTGGTGCGTCACGCCTGGCTCCACAGCCCCCAGAACGCCGGAACTCTCCTGCCGGTGGATACCTTCATCACGCTCAGGGTGCTCCAGCCCGCGACCCGCACCCTGGCGCTGAGCGGCTACCAACGCGTCACCGCCTTCACCTCCGGAAATCCATACAGTCCCGGAGCCCAGCGAGGGGGACTGGATCAGATGCAGGTGCTCAGCCGGCAGCTGAGGGATGGACTGCAGCAGGTGGAGCTGATGGACCGCAATGGAAACTGCCGGGGAGCTCAGGAGCTCTACTCTTCTCTGATGGCGAGGCTCGCCGAGTTTCAGGGTCGCCATGGCCTGGCGGCGGACCAGCCCTACCGTTACCGTTGCCGCCACGGCAGGGCTCAGCCTCCTTCCCCCTGATGTGCGCCTGGCAGCTTGGGGATTCAAGCTCCTTGGGTCCGTGTCAGGTGCGTCAGAAGGATTGCAGTTCCAGCTCTTCATCTGGATAGCTGAGCATCAGTTCTCTTTGCTCCGGAGAATTTTCCCAGCTATACCGTTGAATGGCGTTGACATAGTTGTTGCTGCGGTCTTTGATCACCTCATAGGTCACGCCCTGTCGGCCGAGCAGGTCAAGGGCTTGGTGAAAGCAATAAATCGTTCTTAGGTGCTCACCAAGTGAAACGACCCCTGGGATGAAGGTGCCACCCACGTCCTGCGACCAGGGTCTGGGCGCTGAGCAGGGTCTTGACATCTTTGCGTAAAGACGACTTCAGAGGCTTGGTGAAGGGGATGCTGCGCTCTCGAAGCCATTTCTTCAGCGGCCTGATGACCGGATTGTGCATATCCTGATACACGAGATACACAATTCTGGGCTTTCCATGCTCCACTACTTTTCGATAAAAAGATAAAGGGGGCTGGCCGTAGTCGGGATGGATTTCCCCCGGGGTTTGAATATGTCGCCGGAGCGAATGTGGATGACAATCTCGTCTTCGCCTATAATTTCCGTTTGATCATATAGATTTGTCGCGTAGGAAAACGACCGGATGGCTTCGTGGGTGGATGGCAGGTTCTTATAAAACTCTCTCTGAGACGAGCGAGCATGTAAAAATCTGCCTTCCAGGCAGTTGTCTCGTCCATCAGGATTGCCGATGTGAATGGTGACCTCCAGTCCCTGGCATGGAAACTGGTTGCCTTTGGGAAAAATGTCGCGGATGCGTTTGCACTCTGGGACGAAGACATTCCTCGCTTTGATGCCATGGGCAAACAGGACGGCATGGGCAGTCTGAATCAGTGCGTTTGAAAATCTGTTCAATGCCGATATATAAACACTGTCAACTCCACGATCGATGTCGAATCTTGACGACCAGATGGGTTTTATGTGTAGCGGCAGGCCATGTTTTCTGACGCGATCGTAGATCCATCCCCGCTCGTTCGCGCGGAGATTGCATTGGCGCGAAAATCTGTTCAGGCCGGGGATGCTGCGCTCGACGATGCGGTTGTAGTCCTACTCGAGCAAGTCCCCGATTGTGATTTGACTGATATGGATCGGGTCACCTTGTCCGTCTCTTCTGAGCATGATGTAGTTGGGCGCACCTTTGCTCAATCCTGGTATGGACTTGCGATTGTAAACGTGCTCATCGTCTAGCTTGATGTCGACCTCATCCCAGTCGTGATTGTCTTCTGACACGTACACCCTGTTCCCATGTATCCGTTCGGAAATGCCGCCCTTCCCGCATCGATTGTATAGAAAGACGACCTGGCCTCTTTGTGCTTCTGGTAGCTAAATGACAATCTGGGGAGGCGGATCGCTTCTGCATGTATGGCATATGAACTGACTCTGACTGTTGACCGTGTGGATGCTTCTCCTGAGCGGGTTGCTCTCTTCTGCTGATGTTGATTCTCTGGGTGATGCCTCGGGGCCTGGGAGCATGAGGGCTCTCTGAAGCTGAATGGGATCTTTGTTGAGGAAGCCTTGCTTCGCGCTGTGGGGAGGGGTGGCGGAGCCCTTCCTGCCTGTGCTGTTGATGGGCTTGGGCAGCCGAACTGTGATGTGATCTGGAGTCGTGTTTAGGCTCGCCTGGCGCTGCCAGGCCAGTCTTCACTGCGTTGGCTCCGCAACCATTGGGCTCGGTCCCGCCGCCAGGCAGTGTTTGACCGAATCCATGGAAATCCTGCAGGCCTGCTGATCCGGCAGGCTGGTGCTGCGCAGGGCAGGCATGGTCAGCTCGGCTGCTTGGCCATGGGATTCAGGTCCTTCTGACCGGAAGCTGCGTTCGCCCGCTGCAGCCCATCGGGTCTGTGTCTGGCCCGTGACAGTCAGTATCTGCGCAGTGCCCGCATCAAGGAACCGTAACAAAGGCCACCGTGGGAGCAATAGGGCACCAGCTGTCCGTTCACCTGGGCTGTGGTGAGCGTTTGCGGCCCGCCTGCCGCGGCACCGCTGGCACCCATGGCCCCGAACAGCTCCATGAGCGGCCCCAGCAGGGCGGCTGGAGGTGCCGGTGCGCCTCGGCCGCCGCCCCCCCCGGCGCCACTCAGCTGCTGCAGCGCCTCGAGGCGCAGCTGCTCGGTCTGGTTGAACTGATCCACGCTTCCCCGGCTGCGCTCGATCACGCCGCTGGCTCCACCGGCGGGCAGGCTCTGGAGGCTGTTCTGGATCGCACCGGCGCCCATCACATCCAGCAGGGTCTGGGCGTGGGCCGGTGATCCCGTGAACCCCAGCAGCACGAGGCCAGTTCCCAGGAAAGCGGTTCGCAGCAGGGGAGTGACCATGGCCGACGGGTGCATTGGTTGGAAGGCGTGCCACAAATCTGCCGCAAGCCGGCGGTTCAGGGACGGGCCACGCTCCCGGCTCTGGACGGGAACCCGCTCCAGGTCTTGAGCTCATCGAGGCTCTGCACCCCCTCGAGAGTGGGCTTCCCCTCCATCTTCCAGGTGGGGAACGCCCGGATTCCGGCCGCCTTGCAGCGCTCCCGACCGTCCTCGCTGTCGCACTCCACGTAGGGGAGGGCGTTGCCGGCCTGCTTGCCGAAGAGGTTCTTCTGCTGGAAACAGGCTGGACACCACCAGGCTCCGTAGAACACCGCCCCTTTCGCCCGCAGATGGGCGCCGAGGGCTTTCTGGTCGGAGTTGGACTCGCTCAACGCCTCGCCCAGCCGGGGTGAGGTGGACTCGGTCGCACCTCGCGTGTTGGCCTGGGCGCTGCCGTTCCCGCTCACGCCGGCATTGGCGCAGGCGACCAGTGCTGCCAGACCGAGGCCGAGGGGGAACAGCAGAAGCGGACGGCGCCAGCCGGATCGGTCCATGCTCCAGTCACCATTTCCGTCCACGCTACGGGGCATGCCCCGCCACCGTCACGTTGCTGGCGGGGAGGTCCCCCGAACCCCCGGCCGTCGCAGGGCCAGGCAGGGAGCTGAGAGACTGAACCACTGCCAGTGCCAGCTCCTGCCAGGTTTCTGCGATGAACGCCAACGGCTACCGCGACTACTTCAAGGTGCTGGGTGTGGACCGAGGTGCTGACGCCGACACCATCAAGCGGGCCTTCCGCAAGCTGGCGCGGCAGTACCACCCGGACGTCAATCCCGGTGACAAGGCCGCCGAGGCCCGCTTCAAGGAGATCAGCGAGGCCTACGAGGTGCTCTCCGATCCCGACAAGCGCCGTCGCTACGAGCAGTTCGGCCAGTACTGGAGCCAGGCCGGTGCCGGCGGCGGCGTGGGCGGCATGGACGTGGACTTCGGCCGCTACGGCAACTTCGACGAGTTCATCAACGACCTGCTCGGGCGCTTCGGTGGCGGCGCCCAGCCGGGCGGCGGCAGCGGCTTCGGGTTCGGCAGCGGCTTCCCCGGAGGGTTCGGGTCCGGCGGCTTCGGGGCCGGCTTCCCGGGAGGTGGTTTCGCCGGCGGCGCCCGCAGTGGCGCGGCCAACCTCGATGCCGAGGCCAGCATCCGCCTCTCCCTGGCGGAGGCCTTCCGCGGCTGCGAGCGCACCCTGGCGGTGAACGAGGAGCGGGTGGCGGTGCGCATCCCCGCCGGTGTGCGGCCCGGCAGCCGGCTGCGCCTCAAGGGCAAGGGGAACCTGCAGCCCGGCACCGGCCGCCGCGGTGACCTCTACCTCACCATCCAGCTGCAGGAGCATCCGGTGTGGAAGCTCGACGGCGATCAGCTGCGCGGCGAGCTGCCCCTCAGCCTCGACGAGCTCGCCCTCGGCGGCCAGGTGCGGGTGGCGACCCCTGACGGCGAGGCCTCCGTGCAGGTCCCCCCGGGCCTGACCCCGGGCCGCAGCCTGCGGCTCAAGGGCAAGGGCTGGCCGGTGAAGGGCGGCCGCGGTGACCTGCTGCTCACCCCCGTGCTGAAGCTGCCCGAGCCCCTCAGTGAGCGGGAGCGGACCCTGCTGGAGGAGCTCCGCGCCGCCCGCAGCGCCGACCCCCGGGCCGGCTGGATTCAGCTCGCCCAGCTCTAGCAGGGGCGGGGCGTCTCTCTAGGATCCCGAGCACCGACACCGCCTCCCATTCGCCGCGCCCATGGAGCTCTCCTATCGCCCCCGCCGGCTGCGCCGCACTCCGGCCCTGCGGGCGATGGTGCGGGAGCATCAGCTCAGCGCCGCTGACTTCATCTACCCCCTGTTCGTGCATGAGGGCGCGAGCAACGAACCCATCGCCGCCATGCCCGGCTGCCAGCGCTGGAGCCTGGAAGGTCTGGTTGAGGAAGTAGGCCGGGCCTGGGATCTGGGCATCCGCTGCGTGGTGCTGTTCCCCAAGGTGGCCGACGGCCTCAAGACCGAGGACGGCGCCGAGTGCTTCAACGAGCACGGCCTGATCCCCCGGGCGATCCGCCGCCTCAAGGAGGTGCACCCGGCCATGGCGATCATGACCGACGTGGCCCTCGACCCCTACTCCTGCGACGGCCACGACGGCATCGTCAGCCCCGAGGGGGTGGTGCTCAACGACGAGACGGTGGCCATCCTCTGCAAGCAGGCCGTGGTGCAGGCCCGTGCCGGAGCCGACCTGATCGGCCCCAGCGACATGATGGACGGCCGCGTGGGTGCCATCCGCGAAGCCCTCGATGAGGAGGGTTTCGAGCATGTGGGCATCATCAGCTACACGGCCAAGTACGCCAGCGCCTACTACGGCCCCTTCCGGGAGGCCCTCGATTCGGCACCGCGTGCCAGCGGCGGCAAGCCCATCCCCAAGGACAAGAGCACCTACCAGATGGATCCGGCCAACGGCCGCGAAGCGATCCTCGAGGCCCAGCTGGATGAGAGCGAAGGGGCCGACATTCTGATGGTGAAGCCCGGTCTGGCTTACCTCGACATCATCCATCGCCTGCGCCGCGAGAGCGAGCAGCCGATCGCCGCCTACAACGTCAGCGGCGAATACGCCATGGTCAAGGCGGCGGCGGAGAAGGGCTGGATCGACGAGCGGGCCGTGGTGCTGGAAACCCTGCTCTGCTTCCGGCGTGCCGGCGCCGACCTGATCCTCACCTATCACGCCTGCGACGCGGCTCGCTGGCTGCGGGAGAGCTGATGGCCACCGTGCCGCCCTTGCCCGAGCCGCAGCTGCCCGTCTCCCACCGCCTCGGCCATGTGGCCCTGCGCGTGCAGGACATCGGCCGCGCCAAGGCCTTTTACCAGGCCCTCGGCCTGCGGCTCACCTGGGACGCGCCCGACTGGGCCTACCTGCAGTGGCCGGGCGACGCTGCCGGCATCGCCCTGCTCAGTCCGGACTACACGGCCGCCGGCCCCCACCTCGCCCTGCATGTGCGCGAGCGGGCGGAGGTGGACGCCGCCCGTGACGGCCTCGTGGCCGCCGGTCACCGTTGCGGTCCGGTCCATGACCACCGCGACGGCACCGCCAGCTTCTACCTGCAGGACCCTGAGGGCAACTGGCTGGAACTGCTCTACGAGCCCCCTGGCGGCATCCCCAGCAATGTGCCGGGACAGTCGCCGATTCCGCCGCCCTCGCCGTGACCCCGGCCGCGATCGAGCAGGAGACCCTGGAGCTGCTGGAGTGGCCCCGCCTGGCCGACCAGCTGGCCAGCTTCACCGCCACCGCCGCCGGCCGCCGCCACTGCCGCACGCTGCCCCTGCCGTCGGCGCTGGAGGAGAGCCGCACGCTGCTGGCCGAGACCGCTGAGCTGCTGGGCCTCGACGGGCTCACCGAGGGCGGGCTCAGCCTCCAGGGTGTGGCCGACATCGCCGCCAGCGTGAACCTCTGTGCCAAGGGGGGCACAGCGTCCGGCGAGGACCTGCTGCAGCTGGCCGCCACCCTGGCTGCGGCCCGGCGGCTGCGGCGCCAGATCGAGGATCCGGCCCTGCGGCCGGTCACCACCGCCCTGGTGACGGAGCTGCGCACCCTGCCGGAGCTGGAGCAGCGGCTGCGCTTCTGCCTCGAGGAGGGCGGCCGGGTGGCCGACCGGGCCAGCGTGCCCCTGGCGGCGCTGCGGCGGCAGTTGCAGGGGGCCCGCGCCGAGCGTCGCGAGCGCCTCCAGGAGCTGCTGCGGCGCTGGGCGCCGCTGCTTCAGGACACGGTGATCGCCGAGCGCCACGGCAGGCCCGTGCTGGCCGTGAAGGCCGGTGCCGCTGGTCAGGTGCCGGGCCAGGTGCACGACAGTTCCGCCTCCGGCCAGACCCTGTTCATCGAGCCCCAGGCGGTGCTGGGGCTGGGCAACCGCATCATCGACCTGGAGGGCCAGGAGCGGGAGCTGGAGCAGGTCCTGCTGCGGGAGCTGAGCGGCGAGGTGGCGGTCCACGCCGCAGCGCTCGAGGTGCTGCAGGCCATCCTGGTGCGGCTGGACGTGGCCCTGGCCCGGGCCCGCTACGGCGCCTGGCTGGGGGCGGTGCGCCCGGAGCTGGGCAGCACGGCCGAGGATCCCTTCGAGCTGCGCGACCTGCGCCATCCCCTGCTGCTTTGGCAGCAGAAGCGGCAGGGGGGCCACCCCGTGGTGCCCGTGACGGTCAGCGTGGCGCCGGAGCTGCGGGTGGTGGCGATCACCGGTCCCAACACCGGCGGCAAGACCGTGACCCTCAAGAGCATCGGCCTGGCCGCGCTGATGGCCCGTGCCGGGCTCTTCCTGCCCTGCAGCGGCACCCCGCGCCTGCCCTGGTGCGGCCTGGTGCTGGCCGACATCGGCGATGAGCAGTCGCTGCAGCAGAACCTCTCCACCTTCAGCGGCCACATCCGCCGCATCGCCCGCATCCTCGAGGCTCTGCAGTCCACGGCCGGCGGCGCTCCGGGGGCTCCAGCCACCACCGCCGGCGGCGCTGCCCTGGTGCTTCTGGACGAGGTGGGGGCCGGCACCGATCCGGTGGAGGGGGCGGCCCTGGCCACTGCCCTGCTGCAGCACCTGGCCGGTTGCGCCCGGCTCACGGTGGCCACCACCCATTTCGGTGAACTCAAGGCCCTCAAGTACGCCGACCCCCGCTTCGAGAACGCGTCGGTGGCCTTCGACGAGGAGACCCTCGCTCCCACCTATCGCCTGCAGTGGGGGATCCCGGGCCGCAGCAACGCCCTGGCGATCGCCAGGAGGCTGGGGCTGGAGGCGTCGGTGATCGAGCAGGCGGCGCGGCAGCTTCAACCCCGCGGGGAAGGCGAGGTGAACCAGGTGATCGCCGGCCTGGAGGAGCAGCGCCAGCGCCAGCAGGAGGCCGCCGAGGAGGCCGCGGCCCTGCTGGTGCGCACCGAACTGCTGCATGAGGAGCTGCTCTCGCGCTGGCAGCAGCAGCAGCAGCAGAGCGCCGAACTCCAGGAGCAGCGCCGCCAGCAGCTGGAGCACTCCATCCGCGAGGGACAGCAGGAGGTGCGCCGCATCATCCGCCGGCTGCGTCAGAGCGGCGGCGGCCGCCGGCCGGACACGGCCGTGCTGGGGGAAACGGCCCGTCAGGCCGGCCGCCGGCTCAAGCACCTCGAGCAGCAGCACCGTCCCCTGCCGGAACGGCGGCAGCACGCCGGCTGGATGCCGGTGGTGGGCGAGCGGGTGCGGGTGCTGTCCCTGGGCAAGGCCGGCGAGGTTCTGGAACTCACCGATGACGGCCGCGAGCTCACCGTGCGCTGTGGGGTGCTGCGGCTGAGCGTGCCCGTGGAGGGCATCGAGGGGCTGCAGGGCGAGAAGCCCACGCCCCCCGAGGTGAAGGTGCGGGTGCAGGGCCGCCGCGGACTGGCCGCTCCCGGGCCGGACGTGCGTACCGAGCGCAACACCGTGGATGTGCGCGGCCTGCGGGTGCATGAGGCGGAAGCCGCCGTGGAGGAGACGCTGCGGGCCGCCAACGGACCGGTGTGGGTGATCCACGGGGTGGGCACCGGGCGGCTGAAGCGCGGGCTGCGCGCCTGGCTGGACACCCTGCCCTACGTGGAGCGGGTCACCGACGCGGAGCGCTCCGATGGCGGACCCGGCTGCAGCGTGGTGTACACCCACTGACGCCGGCGGCAGCCCGTCGCGGGGGTGTCATCCGAGATCGGGCAGCACCGGCGGGTCCTGGCCTGGATGGCGCGGCAGGGGCAGGGCGTCGCCACCGGCGTCGAACAGGCGCCAGCCGCCCGGATCCACCTCCAGGTGAACGGTGCTGCCGGCAGGGAGCTTCTCCTCCGGGCTCACCCGCAGCTGCACCAGGTGGTCGCCCTCCTCCAGCCGGCAGGTGACCAGCTGCTCGTTGCCCAGGGCCTCGCCATGGCTCACCGTGGCGCGCAGATTGCGGTTGGTGGCCGGCGCCAGCCGCAGGTGCTCCGGGCGCAGGCCACCGGTGAGGTGATGTCCCACGCGTCCCGCCACCACTTCGGCCAGGGGACCCTCCAGGGCCAGCCTGCGGCCGCCCAGCTGCAGCGCCCCGGCTCCCACCACCTCCACCGGCAGCAGGTTCATGGGCGGGCTGCCGATGAACTGGGCGACGAACAGGTTGGCGGGCCAGCGGTAGAGCTGCATCGGCGTGCCCAGCTGCTGCAGCCGGCCGGCGTTGAGCACGGCGATGCGGTGCCCCATCGTCATCGCCTCCACCTGGTCGTGGGTCACGTAGAGGGTGGTGGTGCCCAGGCGCCGCTGCAGCTCCACGATCTGGGCCCTCGTGCCGGTGCGCAGCTTGGCGTCGAGGTTGCTGAGCGGCTCGTCCATCAGGAACACCGCCGGCTGGCGGGCGATCGCCCGCCCCAGCGCCACGCGCTGCTTCTGCCCGCCGGAGAGCTCCTTGGGCAGCCGCTGCAGCAGCGGCTCGAGCTCCAGGGTGGCCGCCACCTCGGCGATGCGCCGTTCGATCCGCTCCTCCCGGGCGGAGGGCACCCGCAGCGGCGCGGGCAGACGGCGGCTGGCCTGGTGCAGGCTGTCCTGCACCTGCTGCAGTGGCGTGCGGGATCGGCTGCGCCGCAGCCCGAAGCCGATGTTGCCCGCCACCGAGAGGTGGGGGTAGAGGGCGTAGCTCTGGAACACCATGGCCACGTCCCGCTGGGCCGGCCGCAGCTCCGTCACCGGCCGGTCGCCCACCAGGATCTCGCCGGCGCTGGGCTGCTCGAGGCCGGCGAGCAGGCGCAGCAGGGTGCTCTTGCCGCACCCGGAGGGCCCCACGAGCACCAGAAACTCGCCGTCGGGGATGTGCAGGCTGAGATCCCGCAGCACCTGCACCGGCTCACCGCCGCGCCGGGGCGGATAGGTCTTGCTCACCCGCTGGAAACGAACCTCGGCCAACTTGCGTTCCCAGACGACCCCTGATGGCCGCGATCCTAAGTTTGAGCCAATGCAGTTCATCGATCAGGCCCGCATCGCCGTCAGGGCCGGCCGCGGCGGCGACGGCATCGTGGCCTTCCGCCGAGAGAAGTACGTGCCCGCCGGCGGCCCCTCCGGCGGCGACGGTGGCCGTGGCGGCGACGTGCTGCTGGTGGCCGACGCCAACCTTCAGACCCTGCTGGACTTCAAGTACAAGCGGCTGTTCGAGGCCGAGCCCGGCCGCCGTGGCGGTCCCAACCGCTGCACCGGCGCCAGCGGCCGGCCCCTGCTGATCCGCGTTCCGTGCGGCACGGAGGTGCGCGATGCCCGCACCGGCATCCTGCTCGGGGATCTCACCGGTCCCGGCGAGGAGCTGCTGGTGGCCCTCGGCGGCCGCGGCGGCCTGGGCAATGCCCATTACCTCAGCAACCGCAACCGGGCCCCGGAAAAGGCCACCGAAGGGGCGGAGGGGGAGGAATGGCTGCTGCAGCTGGAACTCAAGCTGCTGGCGGAGGTGGGCATCATCGGCCTGCCCAATGCCGGCAAGAGCACCCTGATCTCGGTGCTCAGCGCCGCCCGCCCCCGCATCGCCGACTACCCCTTCACCACCCTGGTGCCGAATCTGGGGGTGGTGCGCCGGCCCAGCGGCGATGGCACGGTGTTCGCCGACATCCCCGGCCTGATCGCAGGCGCGGCCCAGGGCGCCGGGCTGGGCCACGACTTTCTGCGCCACATCGAGCGCACCAGGCTGCTCATCCATCTGGTGGACGCAGCCGCGGAGTCGGTGCTGGAGGACGTTCGCGTGGTGGAGCGGGAGCTGGAGGCCTACGGGCACGGTCTGGCGGACCGCCCCAGGCTGCTGGTGCTCAACAAGATCGAGCTGGTCGACATCGCCGGACTGCAGGAACGGATCGAAGAGCTGGAGGGCCACGCTGGTGGCCCTGTGCTGGCCGTCTCGGCAGCCACCTCAGCCAATCTCAGCGCATTGCTGGCCGCCGTGTGGGGTCAGCTGGGCGTGGTGGAGCCGGGCTGAGACGGCTCAGTCGTCGTACACGCGGCACTCCGGTGCCTCGGGGTTCATGTCGCAGTACACCTCGAGGGGGCTCGGATCGTGGCTGTCCTCGGGGTGGTGCGCCTTGTACTCCTCCAGGCCCTTGAGCTCATCCTCGAGATGACGCACCTTGCCCAGGTTGCCTTCGGCCCGGGCGGCCTCGATCTCGCTCTTGTCCTTCTGGATGTGATCGTCGATGGAGTTCATGCGTGGGCGCCCGGGTCGGGTTTCGCGGCTCGTCTGGCCCACCATACGGGTGCTCCCATGCCCGGGGAGGGGTTTTTGGGCAGCTGCTGATCAGTCCCCTCACGCCGGCGGTTCGCTCATGTGGGCAGTTCGCTGAGCTCGAGCCAGCGCTCCTCGCCGGCGCTGATCCGCTCGCTCAGCCCGGCCAGTTCCCGGGTGAGTTCCTGCAGGGCGGCGTAGTCGCTGCTGCCGGAGGACAGCAGGGTCTCCAGCTCCAGGCGGCGCTCCTCCCAGCGCGGCAGGTCCTCCTCCAGCTGGCTCAGTTCCCGTTGCTGGCGGAAGCTGCGGCGCCGTGCCGGGGCTGCAGCTTCCGGCGGCTTGCCCGGGCGCGCCGGCGCTGCCTGCTGCGGCTGGCCGGCCGGGGGCTGGGCAGAGCGTTCGACTGAGCGCTCCTGCTCCAGGTAGGTGCTGTAGTTGCCCTCGAAGCGCTCCAGCCGGCCGTCCCGGACCACGAACAGCCGGTCGACGGTGCGATCGAGGAAGTAGCGGTCGTGGGACACCACCACCACGCAGCCGCGGAAGTCCTCCAGAAAGTCCTCGAGCACCGTCAGGGTCTGGACGTCGAGGTCGTTGGTGGGCTCGTCCAGCAGCAGCACGTTGGGCGCCCCCACCAGCAGCCGGCAGAGGTGCAGCCGCCGGCGCTCACCCCCCGACAGCCGGCTCACCGGCTGGTGCTGCTGGGCCGGCGGGAACAGGAACCGCTCCAGCAGCTGGGAGGCGCTCAGGGTGCTCCCCCCCAGCTCCACCGTGGCGGCCGCCTCCTTGAGCACGTCGATCACCCGCCGTTCCCGGCCGGCGGCGTCGCGGCTGGCCTCGAGCACGTGGCTGTGCTGGTCGAAGTAGGCCAGCCTCACGGTGGTCCCCAGCTCCAGCCGGCCGCTGTGGCAGGCAGTGGCCGCCGCCGGCGCGGCGCTGCCGCCGGTCGCCGCGGTGGCGATCAGGTTCAGCAGGCTGCTCTTGCCGCTGCCGTTGGGCCCGATGATCCCCACCCGGTCCTCGGGGCTGAAGTCGTAGCTGAATCCCTTCAGCAGCGGTTCCTCGCCTCGGTGGCGGGCCGCGCCGCTGGCCCAGAGGGTCAGCGCCTCGGCCTCGATCGTGCGCTTGCCCAGACGGCGGCCGTCGCTGGCCAGCTGCAGCCGGCCCCGCTCCTGGCGCCGCGGCAGCTCCTGCAGCGCCTCGATGCGCTGGATCCGCGCCTTCTGCTTGGTGCTGCGAGCCTTCGGGCCACGCCGCAGCCACTCCAGTTCGCGCCGGAGCAGCCCGCGCAGCCGGGCCTCGCCGGCGGCGGCCGCGGCCTCCTCCTCGGCCTGGCGGGCCAGGTAGGTGGCGTAGTTGCCCGCATAGGCGCGGGCCTCGCCGCGATCCACCGCCACGATCCGCTCGGTCACCCGGTCGAGCACGTAGCGGTCATGGGTCACCAGCACCAGGGCGCCGGGGAAGCGGCCCAGGTAACCCTGCAGCCACTGCACCCCGTCGGCGTCCAGGTGATTGGTGGGTTCGTCCAGCAGCAGCACGTCCGGCTCCGCCACCAGCGCCGCCGCCAGGGCGACCCGGCGCTGGTAGCCGCCGGAGAGTTCACCCACCCGGCGCTGCACATCGTGCACGCCGAGGCGCTCCAGCACCTCCCGGATCTGCTGCTCCAGACCCCAGGCCTGGCTCTGATCCATGCGGGTGTTGAGATCGGCCAGCTCCGCCAGCAGCGCGGTGTCGTCCTCCCCGCGGCGGTGGGCGAGGGCCAGGGCTTCGCTCACGGCGGTGTAGCGGCCCAGCAGCTGGCGTTTCTCGCCGCTGCCGGCGAACACCTGCTCAAGCACGGTGCGCTGCGGGTCCAGGCCGGGCTCCTGGCTCACCAGCACGATGCGCGTCCCCGGGACCGTCCGGCGGCTGCCGGCACCGGGAGGTTCGTCACCGGCCAGCAGCCGCAGCAGGGTGCTCTTGCCGGCGCCGTTGGGTCCGATCAGCCCCAGCCGCTCCCGCTCCCCCACGTGCAGGTCGAGGTTCTCGAACAGGGTGCGGATGCCGAAGTCCTTGCGGACTCCGGTGAGGCTGATCAGGCTCACGCGGCGGCGGCTCGGCGCTGAGACTCCAGATAAGCAAACACGCTCTTGTCGCCCACGTCGGCCGCGGCCGGCATCGGGAACTTGCGCAGGCACAGCACCAGCAGCAGCACCGCCTGCAGCGCCAGCAGCCGGCCCGCCAGCGCCGGCGCCAGCAGCCCGCTCAGGTGGCCCAGCAGGGCTGCCGGCAGCAGCAGGGTCACGCCGATGGCCTCGGGGCGGCGGAAGCAGAAGAACTCCTTGAAGCCGATCCCGGCCAGGGCGGCGAACAGCGGCCCGACGGCCCAGACCCAGCGTCCGTCGGCCTGCAGGCTGGTGGCCATGGCCTCCGGGCCGGCCCACAGGCAGAGCCCCACCAGACCGGCGCAGCCCAGCAGCCAGAACAGCTGCAGCGCCCGGTGCAGAGGCCGCAGGTAGATGTGGATCCAATGCAGCGCCAGGCCCACGCCAACGGCCAGGGGCAGCAGCCACGGCCACAGCCACTCACCGCCCAGCCAGTGCCACTGGGCCAGCAGCGCCAGCTGGGCAATGGCCGCGGCCGTGAGGCTGAGGCGGTAGGCCAGCACCTCCCGCCGGTCGGCGGCTGTGATCGTGAACGGCCCGTACAGCCCCTGGTGCACCGGCTCGGCCGCCGCCCGGGCGGCCGTTTCACTCAGGGCGTCGGGGCTGGGATCCGGCATCGGCGGCGGCCATCGGACAGCTGCCCACCAGTGTGGCCAGCGCCGGGCCCGCCGGCACGATGCCCGAGGGATGGAGCGGAAACAGGGCCCCGAAGTAGTCGCGGCGCCAGGCCTCGGGACAGCAGGTGTCCGCCACCCCCGGCAGCTGGTGGAAGCGGCTCCGCCAGTGCCAGAGCGCCGGGAACTGCCACAGGGGCCGGCGGCTGACGCCGAACAGGGGCGCGTAGACGAGTTCCAGCCGGATCAGGGTGGGGAAGAGCTGCACGTCGGCGAGGCTTGGATGGGGGCCGCTGAGCCAGCCCGGCTCCCCTGCGCCGGCGCCGCTCGCCGCCAGCGCCTGCTCCACGGCATCGAGGGTGGCGAACAGCTCGGCTTCGGCGCTCTCGTAGGCGGCCTGGCTGCGGGCGAAGCCGCAGCGGTACACCCCGTCGTTGACGCCGGTCTGCAGCCGCTCGCGCCAGGCGGCCGTGGCCGCGCGCTGCCCGGGAGGATCGAGGTCGAAATCCCTGCCGGCCGGCCAGCGGTTGAGCAGCTCGATCAGGCGGGCGCTCTCACCCACCACCACCTGCCGCCGCCGGCGGTCGTAGAGCACGGGCACGGTGGCGCGGCTGCCGGGCGGAGCGCCGCAGCGCCCGTAGAGCTCGGCGAGGGTGGAGCAGCCCTCGAACGGTTCACCGAACCGCCAGCGGCCCGCCCGCGGATCCGGTTCCACCACCACCAGCGCGACCGTGGCCTGCAGCCGGCGCAGTGCCCACACCAGCCAGGCGCGATGGGCCCAGGGGCAGCTGCGGCCCACGATCACCACATGGGCGTCCGCCACGCCGGCATCGTCCGGCAGCGCCAGGGCCTCGGCGAAGGCCGCGGGCGGGCGGCGGTAGTTTCCCTGCGCATCGGCCGGCCCCAGTCCGTTCATCAGCTGCAGCCACTGCCAGTGCCAGAGGTGGCGGGCACTGCGCACCAGCCAGGGTGGAGGGAGCACGATGGAAGGCGTTGCGTTCCAATCTCGGACGATTGGACCGGAAAATCCAGCACCGTCCGTCACCGTCCGCGCGGCGGCGATCATCACGCCGCATTCATGAACACCGTGCAGCGATGAACACCGTGCAGCGATGACCGCCACGATGCCCCCGGCCGCGGTGCTGGTGGTGGCCGGCACCCATGGCAATGAGCGCAACGCGCCCTGGCTGCTGCAGCACTGGCAGCGTCATCCCGATCAGCTCGCCGATGCGGGGCTGGCCCTGCAGCTGGTGCTGGGCAACCCCTCCGCCCACGCCGCCAACCGGCGCTATCTGGAGCGCGATCTCAACCGCTGTTTCGCCCCTGCACTGCTGGAGGACCCCGCCGCCACCGGAGCGGATCTGGAGCGGGCCCGCGAACTGCTGACGCTGCATGGCCGGCAGGGCCTCGAACCCTGCGCTGTGGCCCTGGATCTGCACAGCACCACCAGCGCCATGGGCAATTCACTCGTGGTGTACGGGCGGCGTCCCGCCGATCTGGCTCTGGCGGCCGGCATCCAGGCACGGCTGGGGTTGCCGGTGTACCTGCACGAAGCCGATGCCCGGCAGAACGGGTTTCTGGTGGAGTGCTGGCCCTGCGGCCTGGTGATCGAGGTGGGCCCGGTGCCCCAGGGGGTGATCCAGGCCCCGATCTGCCGCCAGACCCAGCTGGCGCTGGAGGGAACCCTTGCCGTTCTGGCGGATGCCCGGGCCGGGCGGCTGCGTCTGCCGCCCGGCCTCGTGGTGCATCGCCACCTGGGCAGCCTCGATCTGCCCCGGGCTGCGGACGGCACCCCTCTGGCCTGCATCCATCCGCGACTGCAGCACCGCGACTGGCATTCCCTGCGCCCGGAGGATCCGCTGTTCCTGGATCGGGCCGGCCGCAGCGTCACGCTTGGCTCGGCGCTGAGATCCGGCTCGGCCCCGGAGGCGCTGGCTCAGGGCTCAGGGCCCGATCCCCTGGTGCCGGTGTTCATCAATGAGGCGGCCTACGGCGAGAAGGGCATCGCCCTGAGCCTCACCCGTCGGGAGCGCTGGCCCGTGCAGCCGGCTTTGGCGGAGGCTCTGGAGCAGCTGGCGGCAGGCCTGGCGCTGCGCCCGGCTCACTGAGCCGGCGCAACCGCGCTGGACTGCTCCGGCCGCGGCGGGCCGTTGTAGATGACCTGCAGCACGCTGCGGCCGTCGGCGGAGATGCGCACCTCCGTTTCCACGCTGGCCGGCATCTGGAACTGCTCCCATCCCGGCACCCCGCCCAGAAAGCGGAACAGGAAGCTGTCGTCATCCATGCTCACGAGACAGGCGTTGCCGGCATCGGCCGTCTGGAACATGCACTGGGCCGGGCGGTAGACGCTCAGACCGCCGTTCTGCTGCACGGCCACGTTGCGGGCCAGGTTGAGGGCTCGCACGGCGCTGAAGGTGACCTGGGCCTGGGCCGGGGTGCCGCTGAGGCCTGAGGTGCCGAACAGGATGGCGGCGAAGGTGGCCGCACCCATGGCCAGGGGCCTGACGAAGCGCATCGCTGAATGAAGCGGTCAAGGTGCCAGATCAGCCGTTCGTCAGACCGATGTCAAGCCGTCCTCAGCCGCACACCAAGGTGGCCTGTTCCTTGGTGCAGGGCAGATCGCTGCTGGTGCCATCCGCCCAGTAGATGCGCAGCCGGTCGTCTTCCGTGCCGCTGCGGTAGGTGATCGAACGCACCGGTCCGGCGGGAGCCTTGTTGGGCCGGTCCTCCGGGTCCCTGGGGGTGACGCCGTGCAGTTTCTGCTCCAGCTGCTGAAGCTTGAGATCGAGCTGCTCCTGCCGCTGCTGCAGTTGCTTCACCTCGGATTGCAGATCCGTCTTCTGGCAACCGCTGAGCACCAGGGCGCCACAGAGCCCGAGCAGACCGATCACCCCCGTGGCTTGCAGGCGGCGGGGACGGGGTTGGGGGGCGGGCAGTGCCATGCCGTGCAGGCCAGGGGAGACCTGCACATCTAGCAACCTCAGAGCACCCGTGCCAGCCGCTCGCTCCAGTACACGACGGCGCCGATGCGCTCCAGTTCCGTGCGGCGGCGGCGCGCCAGCTCCAGAGGCACCCGCTCGGCATGGCGTTCGCCGTTGAGGGCCCAGCAGAGCAACACCATCGCCGCAGTGCCATGGGGCGGAACCCCGAACCTGCCCCGTGACCCGGATGGGCGCCGCGGGGATGGGCAAAACCACACATGCCGGCAGCAGGCCCCATGCAGCCAGGCCCCTGCAACGCCCCTTCACAAACCCCGCAATGTTCTGTTACGTTGCTTTCTGACGGGTTCCCGTCCTGCATCCCTCCGGGCCTGCCCTGCCGTTGCGGCAGGGCCGCCGTCAGCTCCGCCTGGCCGGTCGTCCGGAACTCTCGTTTCCAACCCCTGTTCTCATGACCACCACTCTCCAGCAGCGCTCCGGCGCCAACAGCTGGGAGCAGTTCTGCGGCTGGGTCACCTCCACCAACAACCGCCTCTACGTGGGCTGGTTCGGTGTGCTGATGATCCCCACCCTGCTGGCTGCGACCATCTGCTTCATCGTGGCGTTCATCGCCGCTCCCCCCGTCGACATCGACGGCATCCGTGAGCCCGTTGCCGGCTCCCTGCTCTACGGCAACAACATCATCTCCGGCGCCGTTGTTCCTTCGAGCAACGCCATCGGTCTGCACTTCTACCCCATCTGGGAAGCCGCTTCCCTCGATGAGTGGCTCTACAACGGCGGCCCCTATCAGCTGGTGGTGTTCCACTTCCTGATCGGCGTGTTCTGCTACATGGGCCGCGAGTGGGAACTCTCCTACCGCCTGGGCATGCGCCCCTGGATCTGCGTCGCCTACAGCGCCCCCGTGGCCGCTGCCAGCGCCGTGTTCCTGGTGTACCCCTTCGGCCAGGGCAGCTTCTCCGACGGCATGCCCCTCGGCATCTCCGGCACCTTCAACTTCATGCTGGTGTTCCAGGCTGAGCACAACATCCTGATGCACCCCTTCCACATGCTGGGTGTGGCCGGTGTTTTCGGCGGCAGCCTGTTCTCCGCCATGCACGGTTCGCTGGTGACCAGCAGCCTGGTGCGTGAGACCACCGAAACCGAGAGCCAGAACTACGGCTACAAGTTCGGCCAGGAGGAAGAGACCTACAACATCGTGGCCGCCCACGGCTACTTCGGTCGCCTGATCTTCCAGTACGCCTCCTTCAACAACAGCCGCAGCCTGCACTTCTTCCTGGCCGCCTGGCCTGTGGTGGGCATCTGGTTCACCGCCCTTGGCGTGAGCACGATGGCGTTCAACCTGAACGGCTTCAACTTCAACCAGTCGATCCTGGATGGCCAGGGCCGGGTGGTGAACACCTGGGCCGACGTGCTGAACCGCGCCAACCTGGGTATGGAAGTGATGCACGAGCGCAACGCCCACAACTTCCCGCTGGACCTGGCGGCCGCTGAAGCCACCCCGGTGGCGCTCACCGCACCCGCCATCGGCTGAGTCCGCTCGTCTGAGCTCCTGACATGTTGATCGGCTGAGTCATCAGAGATCTGATTCATCTCAGTCTGATCAACCAGAGTTCGAGTGATCAAAGTTCGCTCAAGTCCACTGTGATCAATCCATTGTGATCAGATCGCCCAATCTGGATTCACGCTCTACAGCCCTCGCCCTGCGGCGGGGGTTTTTTCATGCGCGCCTTTCGCCAGACCTCCACACGTCCAAGGAGAGCGGAGACGACTCGTTAGGCTCGCCCCAGCGCGCATTCCCCATGGGCAGCAGCTTCGGCCGGCTCTTCCGCATCCACACCTTCGGTGAGTCCCACGGCGGCGGCGTGGGCGTGATCGTGGATGGCTGCCCGCCCAGGCTGGAGCTGGATCTGGAGGCGGTTCAGAGCGAACTCGACCGGCGCAAGCCCGGCCAGAGCAGGATCACCACGCCCCGCAAGGAGGACGACCGTGTCGAGATCCTCAGCGGCCTGCTGGACGGGGTGACCCTGGGCACGCCGATCGCCATGGTGGTGCGCAACAAGGACCAGCGCCCCCAGGACTACAAGGAGATGGAGGTGGCCTTCCGCCCCTCCCACGCCGACGCCACCTACCAGGCCAAGTACGGCATCCAGGCCCGCAGCGGCGGCGGCCGCGCCTCGGCCCGGGAAACGATCGGCCGGGTGGCCGCCGGCGCCATCGCCAAGCAGCTGCTGGCCAAGGCCCACGGCACCGAGGTGCTGGCCTGGGTGCAGCGCATCCACACCATTGAGGCCCAGATCGATCCCGCCACCGTGACGCTGGAGGCGATCGAGAGCACCATCGTGCGCTGCCCCGATGCCGCCAGCGCCGAGCGGATGATTGAGCGGATCGAGGCGATCGGCCGCGAGGGCGACTCCTGCGGCGGCCTGATCACCTGCCTGGTGCGCCGGCCGCCGGTGGGTCTGGGCATGCCCGTGTTCGACAAGCTGGAGGCCGACCTGGCCAAGGCGGTGATGTCGCTGCCGGCCACCAAGGGCTTCGAGATCGGTTCCGGCTTCGGCGGCACCCTGCTCAAGGGCAGCGAGCACAACGACGCCTTCCTGCCCACCACCGACGGCTCCCTGCACACGGCCACCAACAACTCCGGCGGCATCCAGGGGGGCATCAGCAACGGCGAGGAGATCGTGATCCGCGTGGCCTTCAAACCCACCGCCACCATCCGCAAGGAACAGCAGACGATCAACGCAGCCGGCGAAGCCACCACCCTGGCGGCCAAGGGCCGCCACGATCCCTGTGTGCTGCCCCGGGCGGTGCCGATGGTGGAGGCGATGGTGGCCCTGGTGCTGGCCGACCATCTGCTGCTGCAACAGGGGCAGTGCAGTCTCTGGTAGTGACCCTCTGCAGCCGCTGCCGGATCAGCCGGCGCTGGCGGCCAGCCTGCTGACCAGCAGCGCCAGCTCGTCCCAGGCGGCCGGCCCATCGAGCCGTCCCCCCAGCGCCACGGCATCCACGCCCGCATCCAGCCAGGTCGGCACGTCGTGCACCCCCAGGCCGCCTGCGGCGATGCAGGCGGGCAACGGCCCACCGAGGGGGGCGCGCAGGCGGGGCCAGAAGCCGGCCCCGAGGCTGGCGGCCGGGAACAGCTTCACCAGGACGCAGCCAAGCTGCCGGGCACAATGCACCTCGCTGGGGCTGAACACCCCGGGCACCAGGGCGAGCCCCCGGGCACGGGAGGCCTGCAGCAGCTCAGCGTCGAGCACCGGTGAGACGGCATAGCCCAGACCGGCCGCCTGGATGGCCTCCAGAGCCTCGGCCGTGCACACCGATGCCGCACCGAGCCGCAGGCGAGGGAAGCGGCGCACCAGCGCGGTGGCCTGTGCACACCACTGGGGATGGTCGTTCCAGGCCAGTTCCACATGGCGCAGGCCGATGGCGTCGAGCCGCTCGAGCTGGGGCGAGAGCTGAAGAGGCTGCTCGGCACGAAGCACCACCAGCAGGGGCTGGTGGTGCAATGCCGCCAGAAGCGTCAGTGCCGGATCGGCGGGAGGAGCGGAACTCAGAGCGGCTGGAGAGGCAAGACGCTCAGACGTACTCGGCGACCTTCACATCCCGGCGGATCAGCAGCTCCTGCAGATCCTCGGCATCCACGGTCTCCTTCTCCACCAGCATCTCGGCCAGCTCGTCGAGCACGGACCGGTTGGCCGTGAGCACCTCGGTGGCCCGGCGGTAGGCCTCATCCACCAGCTGGCTCACCTCCTCGTCGATCGTGGCGGCGGTGTCCTCGGAGAAGTCGCGCTCGGCGGCGATGTCGCGGCCGAGGAACATGCCGCCCTGGCTGCGGCCGAGGGCCACCGGGCCGAGACGGTCGCTCATGCCGAAGCGGGTGACCATCTGGCGGGCGACACGGGCCACCTGCTGCAGGTCGTTGGAGGCGCCTGTGGTGACCTCGTCGTCGCCGTAGACGATCTCCTCGGCGACGCGGCCGCCGAGGGCCACAGCCATCTGGTTCTGGAGATAGGCGCGGGAGTAGAGGCCCGACTCCATCCGCTCCTCACTGGGGGTGAAGAAGGTGAGACCGCCGGCCTGGCCGCGGGGAATGATCGAGATCTTCTGCACCGGGTCGTAGTCGGGCATCAGGGCGCCCACCAAAGCGTGGCCGGCCTCGTGGTAGGCCACCAGCCGCTTGCGCTTCTCGCTCATCACGCGGTCCTTCTTCTCCGGACCGGCCATCACCCGCTCGATGGCGTCGTTCACCTCGTCCATCGAGATCTCGTTGAGCTGGCGCCGGGCCGCCAGGATCGCCGCCTCGTTGAGCAGGTTGGAGAGATCGGCCCCGGTGAAGCCCGGCGTACGGCGGGCCACCTTGTCCAGATCCACATCCTTGGCCAGGGTCTTGCCGCGGGCGTGCACCTGGAGGATCTGCAGGCGGCCGGTGTAGTCCGGACGGTCCACCACCACCTGGCGGTCGAAACGGCCAGGACGCAACAGGGCGGCGTCGAGGACGTCGGGCCGGTTGGTGGCCGCCACGATGATGATGCCGGTGTTGCCCTCGAAGCCGTCCATCTCGGTGAGCAGCTGGTTGAGGGTCTGCTCGCGCTCGTCGTTGCCGCCGCCCAAGCCGGCGCCGCGCTGGCGGCCCACGGCGTCGATCTCATCGATGAAGACGATGCAGGGGGCGTTCTTCTTGGCCTGCTCGAACAGGTCACGGACGCGGCTGGCGCCCACGCCCACGAACATCTCCACGAACTCGGAGCCGGAGATCGAGAAGAAGGGCACGCCAGCCTCACCGGCCACGGCCTTGGCCAGCAGGGTCTTGCCGGTGCCTGGGGGGCCCACCAGCAGCACGCCTTTGGGGATCTTGGCGCCGACGGCGGTGAAGCGGTCGGGGTTCTTGAGGAAGTCCACGACCTCGGTGAGCTCCAGCTTGGCGCCCTCGATGCCGGCCACATCGCCGAAGGTCACCTGGGTCTGGGGCTCCATCTGCACCCGGGCCTTGCTCTTGCCGAAGCTCATGGCCGGGTTGCCGCCGCCGCCCTGGGCGCGGCGCAGCAGAAAGAACAGGCCGCCGAGCAGCAGCAGGGGGAAGATCAGGCTGCCCACTGCCTGCTGCCAGGCCGCCGGCTCACGGCTGGGCTGCACGGCGATGTCCACGTCGTGCTCGGTGAGCAGCTTGAGCAGGTCCTGATCAGGAGCCAGGTTCACCACGGCGCGGCGGCCGTCGCTCTCCACCACCTGGGCGGTGCCGCGGTCCGGCGAGATCAGCACCCGCGACACCTCGTTGGCCTGCACGGCCTCGACGAAGTCGCTGTAGCGCAGGGTGCGCGGCGCGCTGGCGGAGTTGGGACGGTCGAGGAAGGCCGTGCCCACGGCGATCATCACGATCACCAGGAGCACGTACAGCCCCGCGTTGCGCCAGCGCTTCTTCACGGCCCTCGCCTCAGCTGAGAAAGAAAGTAACGGAATGTTAACCGGACCGCAGGCCGGTCGGTGGGGCCACGGCTGGGCTCAGGCGGCCGCCCGCAGCACCTCCACCACACTACGGAAGGCGAACCACTCCGGAATCTCCTCGCCGCCGCGCAGCATCTGGCGGAACTGGGTGCCGCTCAGCTTGCGCACGTGCAGCCCCCGGGCCTCCGCGTGCTCGGCCGTCACGTAGCCCTCCTCCTCGGTGAAGACGAGGTTGAGCGAGGGCACGGTCTCCATGCCCAGCTCGCTGGCGCTGTCGCGGGCGAAGTCCTGGGCCTGGTAGGGGCCGTAGAAGTCGTCGCCCGTCAGGGAGCTCTTGCAGCCGGCCATGTCGCGGCCGATGATGAAGTGGGTGCAGCCGTAGTTCTTGCGGATGATCATGTGCTGCAGCGCCTCGCGCGGGCCGGCCATGTGCATCGAGTAGGGCAGGTAGGCCCAGCGGATGCGGGGATTGGCCACCTCCTCGGCCAGGCGCTCGTAGGTCTGGAAGCGCACCTCGCCAGCGATGTCGTCCTCCTGGGTGGGACCGCAGGTGGGGTGCACCAGCACCACGCCGCCCTGGCTCACGTTGTCGGCATGCAGGGCCCGGGTGAACAGCTCGTAGTGGGCGCGGTGGATGGGGTTGCGGCACTGGAAGGCCACCACGCTCTGATCGGCCGGCAGGGTGGCGCGCACCTCGGCCGGGGTCTTGCAGGGGAACACCCGCCGGGGCAGCTCCAGCCCCTGCACGCTGCCGCCCAGGTAGAAGCGGCCGCGCTCGCTGGCGATCATGCGCACCGCCGGGTGCTCCAGGGAGGTGGTGCCGTAGCAGCCCCTGGCCTCGCGCACCTTGTCGGGCTCCCAGCGGCTCTCCACGGTGAACACCGCCAGCTCCTGGCCCCGGTAGGTGAGCAGCAGGCGCTCGCCGACGGCGATGGTCTCGTCGTCGGTGTCGAGCACGATCGGCAGGCCGAACAGCAGGCCGCTGCTGGTGCGGTTGGTCTCCACCACCGACTCGTAGTCCTCCTGGTGCATGAAGCCCAGGAGGGGGGAGAAGCCACCCACGATCAGCAGCTCCACATCGCAGGCGTTGCGGTCGCTGCACTCCAGCCGCCTGCCGGCGCTGGCCCGCACGGCCTCGCGCTCGGCCTCGCTCACCATCAGGTTCACCAGGCTGCCGCCGTGGGGGGCGATCAGGCCCTGACGGGCTGTGTCGAGGCTGGTTTCGGTGGCGGCCATCGGCAAGGGCGATCGGGGATGGCTGTGGATTCTCCCAGACCAGCCAGAGCGGCGAGCGCTGGCGGCGCCCAGCAAAAAGGGGCCGTCAGGCCCCCGGGAAGCATGCAGGCAGCTCAGCTGTGGAGTGGCCGGCTGTGGAGTGGCACGGGCGCCTGCGGCAGAGCGACTGGGTACAGCGATCAGGCCTCTTCCAGGCGGCCATAGAGCTCGCCGGTGATCTTCACATCGACGGGATCTTTGGACCCCATGTCGGTATCGGACGGCTGGATGGCCGTGAACACGCCAGCGAATTCACCGGTGGCGCCATCGACGCGGGTGATCGAGAGCTCCATCGAGCCGGTGCCCTCGACGTAGCGCTTGATGTTCTCCCGCTCGAGCCCCTTGCTCTCAGCGCCCAGGCCCACCAGACCCTGGGTGTACTCCACGCCGGTGGTGAGGCCGCGGGCCTTGGGATCCAGGAAGTTGGAGGTGCGGTAGCTGGGCACCCGATAGGAGCCCTTGAAGTCGGTGCTGGTGCTGATCGCGGCCCCCTCGGCGGTGGCGTCGAGCTCCTTGCTGGAGAACACGAAGGGCACTTCTTCGCCACCGGGCAGCAGCACGGTGATCAGCTGGAAGTCGAGGCCGCCCTGCTCCTTGAAGTTGAGGGTGTCACCCGACACCTTCAGATCCCCGAAGACCTGGTCGAGGCTGGTGGTGAAGCGGGTGAGGATCTTGCCGGGCACGAAGCGTGCCTCCTGGCGCTTGTTGGTCGGCTCACCCTTCACGGACACCTCGGCGGGGTGCATGCAGATCTCGCGCAGCTGGTAGCTGGATCCGGAATTCAGGGCAATCGAGCCCCGGGCCGATTCGGGCAGGGTCGGGCAGTCGTTGGCCAGACCGGTGTTGTGGATCTCGTCGTAGGTGAGCTGGGACCGATCCACGGCCTTGGCCCCACCGCTGCAGGCGGTCACCAGGGTCAGACACAGCGCCAGCACGAGGGCCAGCAGAGGACGGAAACGCATGGGAGAACGCCGCAGAGGGTGGTCGGGGACTGGGCTGGCGCGGATCCTACCGGTGCCGAACCCCCGCTCCCCCTACGATGTCGCTGCTCTCAACAACCTGTATGCGAGCCCGACCTGCCTCTGCGATCCGCGGCTGACGATGGCTCCCGACGCGGCCTCCAGTTCAGACGGGACTCGGGCCCTGAACCCGGATCGCCCTGACGATGCCGGCACCGGTTCCACTTCCGATCGCCGCCAGCGGCTGAGCCTCGTGCTCGCTGAACTGGATGGCCTGGCCAGCGAACTGGCCGGCGATCCCGAGGCCCTGCTGGAGATGCTGCGTCGGTTGGAGCAGTTGCACCGCAGCATCCAGGACGGCCCCTTCCGCGCCAGCCTGCCGGCGGACCGCAACCAGCTCTTCGCCCTGCTGCAGGGCATGGAGGGCTCGGGCGGCTGGCCCTACATCCCTCGGCTGCAGCTGCGCACCTTCATGGATCTGCTGCAGCGGGAGCAGGAGCAGGTGCAGGAGGACACGGCGGAGCATCCGCTGGCGGCCTGATCCGCTGGCGCAGCGCGCTCAGCAGCCGGTGGGCCAGCGCCAGCTTGGACTGTGACTCCAGCTCATGCCGCTCTCCCGGGGACGGGCCGAGCAGCCAGCCCCGGTTGCTGGCGGCAGCGAAGCCGGCGCCTGGCTCATCGATCGGATTGGCGAACAGCAGATCGCAGCCCTTGCGGCCCCACTTGGCCAGCGCCTGGGTGAGCACGTCGCCACTGTGGGCCGCGAACCCGAGGATCACCTGATCGGGCGGGCGCCGGTCCACCAGGCCCTTGAGGATGTCGGGCACGGGCTCCCAGCCGCGACCCAGCTCCTGGGCCAGCTCCTGCTTGGAGAGCTTCTGCTGCAGGGGTCGCGCCCGGCGGTGATCGGCCACGGCCGCCGCCATGGCGATGGCATCGGCCCGGGGCTGGGCCTCCACCAG
This sequence comes from Cyanobium sp. CH-040, assembly GCF_024346135.1. GTDB lineage: Bacteria > Cyanobacteriota > Cyanobacteriia > PCC-6307 > Cyanobiaceae > NIES-981. The sequence continues at coordinate 110,002 of NZ_JAGQCJ010000004.1, forward strand.
GGCCTGTTCCAGCTCGGCGGCCGTGGTGACGGCCCGACAGATGAGGCCGTCGAGCCAGGCCGCGGGCACCTGCAGGGGGCCGTGCACCAGCTCCACCCGGGCACCCCGCAGCCGCGCCGCCTGGGCCAGCAGGACTCCCATGCGCCCGCTGCTGGGGTTGGTGAGGCATCGGGCGGGGTCGAGCGCCTCCCGGGTGGGGCCGGCGCTCACCACCAGGTTCAGCCCCTGCCAGTCGCGCCGCCAGCCCCAAAGCGCCAGCGATTCGAGGGCCAGCAGCAGCAGCTCGGGCTCCGCCATGCGTCCGTCGCCAAGGCGGTCGCAGGCCAGCAGCCCCTGAGACGGACCGATCGGCAACACCCGCTGCCAGCCCTGCAGGGACTGCCAGTTGGCGCGCACCCCGGGGGATGACCACATGGCGGTGTTCATGGCCGCGGCGGCGAGCATGGGAGCCTCACAGGCCAGCAGCGTGCTGGCCAGGAGGGTGTCGCCGAGGCCATGCACCCAGCGGCCCAGACTGGTGGCACTGAGCGGCGCCAGCAGCACCAGCTCGGCCCATTCAGCCAGCTCCACGTGCAGCGGCCGCGCCGCCTGGGGGCTCCACTGATCGGCGTCGAGATGGCAGGGCTGGCGGCTGAGACAGGCCAGCGCCTCGGCACTCACCAGCCGGGCGGCGCTGGCGGTGAGCACGCAGCGCACGCTGGCGCCGCGCTGCACCAGGGCGCTCACCAGCAGGGGCAGCTTGACGGCGGCGATGCTGCCGCTGATGCCCACCAGCACGCGCCGTCCCGCCAGGGGATCGGGGCTCACGCGTCAGTCCTCATCGAAGGGTTCCTGATCCACCAGGTGCAGGTAGGGCCTGGCCAGGTCGGGACGGTGAATCGCCAGCGCCCGCATCAGATGCCAGTCGGAGAGCCCGTCGAACGGGCTGGGGTAGTCGTCCTCCTCGAGCCGGCGGGCCAGGGCGGCGACGCCCGCCTCATCGAAGGCCGCCAGGCGTTCGGGGGTGATCGAGGCGGTCATCGGCGGCAGGGGGGCACAACGGGGAATAATGGTGGTGCTGGCGGGGAATTAGCTCAGCTGGTAGAGCGCTGCGATCGCACCGCAGAGGTCAGGGGTTCGAGTCCCCTATTCTCCACTCCCCGACCGAATCATGGACTGGACCCCCGAGGCCGAGGAACGCCTCCGCGAGGTGCCGTTCTTCGTCAGGCCAGCCGTTCGCAACCGCATCGAACGGCTGGCCGGCGAGGAAGGCCTGAGGCGGATCGATGTGCCGTTCTACGAACAGGCCAGGGCGCGTTTCGCCCGGCGGTGAGCGTTCCGGCCGGCGCCGACCCCCCGATGGGGTAAAAGAGACGCACTTCCGACCGTCTTTCATGTCGCAATCCAAGCGCGAACAGGTGGTGAGCCACCTGCGCTACATCCGCCAGGAGCTTCGCGAAATGCACCAGGGCGTGATGGAGGACGGGCTGCTGCCGGAAGCGGGAGAGGTGCGCGGCGTGATGGCCCAGATGGAAGCCCTCCTGGAACTGCTGGAGGGCAAGTCCAGCCGCAAGAAGGACAGCGACGCCTGAACCGCTGCAACCGGCGGCGTCAAGGCCTGAAGAGGACGCTCCGTCAAACGTCCTCGCCACCCTTGCCGGCCGAGCACCGGAACGCTTCCTTGTTGGGGTCCCCATCACCCGGCTCGGGCCTCTGAGGCTCCGGGCTTTTTTATTGGCATCCCCTATCGGTAGTGCTTCAGACCTTGCGCCACGCAAGAGATGGTGTAGACAGGTGTCGGCAGGGCTGGGCCGGGTGATGGGGATCGCCAGTCGCTGACCCTGCCGCCTTCCTCCGCCGCCCCGTTCAACGGACGGGAGCGGCGGCTCCCGGCCAGGATCAACAGGCGCCTGAGCCAGCCGATGCGAACACCGCTGCCGGCCCCGACGACCGGGCCACGCCCCCTGCAGCAGACCCGTTTCCAGCGCAGCCTGGTGCAGGTCGGAGCCCGGCTTGTGGCCTGGGCCGCGAACCCCTGGCGCCGCGCCTCGCTGCAGCTGATCACGCTGCTGATCAGCTTCTCCATCGGCGGGGTGGTGGGATCCATCAGCGGACAGATCGGGCAGATCGATCCGGTCGGGGCGCTGCTGTGCGTGCTCACCATGGAACTGGCGGTGCGCGCCCGCGGCCCCCTGCGCCGCCGCCCCGGTGATCCCCTGCCGCTGCAACTGCTGGACATGGGCCGCATCGGCCTTCTCTACGGCCTGCTGCTGGACGGCTTCAAGCTGCTCTAGCCGTCGGCGGCCGCCAGGAGATAGAGCAACGCCATGCGCACCGGGATGCAGTTGCGCACCTGCTCCTCCACCAGGCTGCAGGCGGGATCGTCCAGCAGGGCGCCGGCCAGCTCCACTCCCCGGTTCACCGGTCCCGGGTGCAGCACCGGCACCGGCCGCCCGCAGAGGGCCAGCCGATCGTGCGTGAGCCCGTAGCAGCGGTGGTAGCTCTCCAGGGTGGTGAGCAGGTGCTGGTGCATGCGTTCCTTCTGCAGCCGCAGCGTCATCACGGCATCAGCGCCCGGCAGGGCCTCCTCCAGGCTGCGCACCAGCCGCACGGGGCCACGGTGAGGCACCGGATCGACCGCCTGACCCGGGGGCGGCGCCGCCACGAAGTCGGCGAACTGGTCCGGCAGCAGCGTCGGCGGACCGCAGAGCACCACCTCGGCGCCACAGGCCGTGAGGGCCCAGAGGTTGGAACGGGCGACGCGGGAGTGGAGCACGTCACCCACGATCACCACCCGGCGCCCTCGCAGTGCCTCTGGAGAAGGGGCATCCGGACTGAAGTGGCGGGCCAGGGTGAAGAGATCGAGCAGCCCCTGGCTGGGGTGGCTGTGCAGTCCATCGCCGGCGTTGAGCACGGCCACCCGATCCCCGCTGCGGTCGAGGGCCTCCGCCAGGATCTGGGGCACCCCGGCGCAGCCGTGACGCACCACGAGCAGGTTGGCCCCCATGGCCACGTAGGTGCGGGCGGTGTCGAGGAGGCTTTCGCCCTTGACCAGGGAACTGGACCCTGGGGCGAAGCTCTGCACATCGGCCGACAGGCGCCGGGCCGCGAGCTCGAAGCTGCTGCGCGTGCGCGTGCTGGCCTCGAAGAACAGCGTGGTCATCAGCCGGCCCTGCAGGGCGGGCAGCTTGCGGGTGCCCGTCACGGGCAGGTTGCGGAAGCGCTGGGCCAGTTCCAGCACGGTGGTGAAGTCGTCGGTCGAGAAGGCCGACAGATCGATCACATGGCGGTGATCCCAGCCGCTCAACACCCGGCACCGGCGGACCCCTTCAACCTAGGGGCCGGCGGGACGGCTGAGGATCCCCCGGGGCACGCCGGCTGACGCTGCGGCTGCGGCGCAGATACCAGCGCCAGGGGAGTTCCCTGCCCTGGCTGATGCCGATGCGCTCCGTCTGCACCAGGTCGGCGGCGGCCAGCGCCAGGGCCTCGGGACGCGGCGACAGCCAGAGACCCCGGCCAGCAGCCACCGGCGCGCCATCGTGGCGGCGGTCGATGCCGAAGCGCCGCGCCAGCAGCCCGGGCCCGGCGGCGCTGCGCTCCGCCTCCCCGGGGAGTTCAGCGGCCCGCAGCAGCACGCCACCGGCCCAGTCGGCCCTGTCGGTGACCACGTTCACGCAGTGGTGCACCCCGTAGGTGAGATACACGTAGAAGTGCCCCGGCTTCCCGAACAGGGTGGCGTTGCTGGGGCTGCGGCGGCGGTGGCCATGGCAGGCGGGTTCGCTCTGGCAGTAGGCCTCGGTCTCCACGATCACGCCCCAGAGGTGGGAGCCGTCAGGCTGTTGCCGCACCAGCAGGCAACCCACCAGCTCCGGCGCCACCGCCCGGGCCGGACGTGCAAAGAAGGCGGTGGGCAGCACAATGGAGGTCAGCTCTTGCGCCGTAACCACCATGGACAGCTCCGCCGCCACCGCGGCCTCCGGCTTCAACCTGGGCACCGTGCTGCTGGCCGTGAGCGGCCTGTTCTGCCTGGCCACGCTGTTCTTCGGCACCAAGGGCGGGTACTACGACACGGACGACTACGACGGCAACGGCACCGCCCACTGAGCCGGCAGCAACCAGCAACCGGCACGATGCCACGGGCGGGTGGCTCAGCCGCTGAGGCGCTCCGCCTCCGGACAGTCGTCGGCCATCGGCAGCTCCTCGCCGGGAGCGCGGCACACATAGGAGAGGCGTGTGCTCACAGCACCGATCGAGTCGAGGCGGACGCTCTCCTCCCAGCTGTGGGCTTCGTCATCATCGGTGGCGTCGTAGCGGAGGGTGACCAGATCACCGTCGATCTCCACCACCAGCGCCTCTTCGATCCAGCGCTGCTGGTCCCGCAGAAACACCCACACCGGCCGGCGCTCGGCGGAGAATTGATAGAGCTTGCGATGCAGCATGGGCGCCAACGGCTCAGCTCGCCCACCGATCCTAGGCAGGGTGGGCAGGGTTGCCGCTGTTCACCCTGACCCGTTCAGCCGGCTTCGAGCCGCCCCTTCAGCCCACCCTCACCACAGCCATGACCGAGATCGAGGCCCCCATCCCCGCGGGCAGCGCCGACACGGAGGCCATCCGGCTGCAGCTGCGCAGCTGGCCGGAAGTGGAGGCCTATCTGGAGCGCTGCCGGGGTGTGATCGTGCCCCTGGGATCGACTGAACAACACGGCCCCAGCGGCGCCATCGGCACCGACGCCCTCACCGCCGAGGCAGTGGCGCTGGAGGTGGGCCGGCGCACCGGTGTGCTGGTCACCCCCACCCAAGCCTTCGGCATGGCCGAGCACCACCTGGGGTTCGCCGGCACCGTGAGCCTCCAGCCCTCCACCCTGATGGCGGTGCTGCACGACGTGGTGCTGTCCCTGGCGCGGCACGGCTTCGAGCGCATCTACGTGATCAACGGCCATGGCGGCAACATCGCCACCGGCAGGGCCGCCTTCGCCCAGGCCCATGCCACCGCCGCGGCCCGGGGGCTGCCGGTGGCGCCACGGCTGCGCTGCAAGCTGGCCAACTGGTTCATGGCCGCTCCGGTGATGCAGAAGGCGCGGGAGCTCTACGGGGATCGCGAAGGGCACCACGCCACCCCCAGCGAGATCGCCCTCACCCTGCATCTGGAACCGAGCCTGATCGACAAGCAGCGGCCCCTGCCGGAACCACCGCCGGCCGGACCGATCCACGGCCCCGAGGACTTCCGCCGCCGCCATCCCGACGGTCGCATGGGCTCGGATCCCTACCTGGCCAGGGCCGACCACGGGCACACCTTCCTGGACCTGGCCGCCACGGCCCTGGCGGCGGATCTGCAGACGTTCCTGACGGCGGAGGACTGAGGCGACGGGGGCTCACGGAAGCTGACCTGGGCTAGCGCTAGCGTCGCGCCAGCCGCCCAGCAGTCCGATGAGCAAGATCAGCGCCGACGACGTGCGCAAGGTGGCCGGCCTGGCCCGGCTGGCCCTGCCGGAAGAGAAGATCGCCACCTACACCACCCAGCTGGAGCGGATCCTCGACTACGTGGACCACCTGCAGGCCGTGGACACCGAGGGGGTGCCCCCAACCACGCGCGCCGTGGAAGTGGTGAACGTCACCCGCGAGGACCAGGTGGAGCCCACCCGGGTGCGCGACGCGCTGCTCGAACTGGCACCCCAGCGGGAGGGAGACTTCTTCAGGGTGCCGAAGATCCTCGGCGAGTGAACACTCAGCGCACCGGCGACACAGCCGTGCGGTGAAGCAACTCCAGCACCCGACGGCGTGCATGGCGGGTGGGCATCAGGGCCGCCAGGGGACGCAGCTTGCTGCGGCGTTTTCTGTGGCTGCGCACCCCCAGCAGGATGTCGTAGAGAAAATTGAGCACATCACTGCGGGATTCGAACAACCCCAGGCGCTGAGGGGAGCCCTTGGCATCGAGCAGATGCTTGGTGGCGTGATAGGCAGGCCGGTACTCGAACCAGGGAATTGAAGGCCAGAGATGGTGAACGAGGTGATAGTTCTGACCCATGATCAGCCAGTTCATCAGCCTGCCCGGGTAGACGCGGGCGTTATGCCAGCGGTTGCGCGACTGGAAGGGCCGGTGCGGCAGGTAGTCGAAGAACAGCCCGAGGGTGACGCCGACCATCAGCGCCGGCGCGAACCAGCAGTTGAAGATATAAGGAAGGAACTCGTATTTGGCGGCAGCTACGACAATGGCAATGAAAACGCCACGGGCGATTCCCCACTCCAGCAGCTCATAGCGACGCCAGAGGCGACGCTGGAAAAAGAAGACTTCGTGATAAAAGAAGCGTGGCGCGATCAACCACAGCGGCCCGAACGTGCTGACGATGTGATCGGGATCGTGTCTGGGGTCGTTGACGTGCGCATGGTGCTGGAGATGCACCCGGGTGAACACCGGAAAACTGAAGCCCAGCAACAGGGCAGCGCCGTGCCCCATCACCGCGTTCCAGAAGCGGTTCGGATGGGCGGCGTTGTGGCAGGCGTCATGGATCACCGTGCCCTCCAGATGCAGGGCCAGAAAGCCGATGATCAGCAGCGGCAACAGGGGCCACTGGCCCACGAACCAGCCCCAGATGCTCAGGCCGGCCAGGGCGTAACCCACGAGGAACAGACCCACGGTGGGGTTCCAGGGACCCGGCGGATCGAGGAACTGCTTGGGAACCGAGCGTGGCAGCGCTGCGGCCGGGGCCAGGGTCATGGGCGCGGACGAATCCGGGGCGATCGCACGGTGGGCCTGCAACTTAGGCAACGGTTCCGGTGCCCCGGGAGGCGGGGCCTGGCCGGCGATGCCCACCGGGGGACTTGAACCCCCACGACCGAGGTCACTGGAACCTAAACCCAGCGCGTCTACCAATTCCGCCAGGTGGGCAGGCCCACGACTGTAGGCATCGCTGACGGGAGGGGCGCAGCGGAGTTGGGCGGCGGGGATGGGCGATCCCGGTGCGGCTCAGAATGGCGGCAAACCGCGCCCCCGGCCATGCTCGCCACCCTGGGCGGAGCCCTCGCACTGGTGCTGGGGCTCGCCGTGCTGCTGCTGCCGCTGCTGGTGCCGGAGCTGAGCCGCTCCCGCGACGCCCTCTGGGGCGCGGTGGTGCTGCTGCTGGGCCTGGTGCTGGTGACCAGTGCCGAGCGGCTCACCGGCGCCCCGATGCTGGGAGTGCTCTGCGGCAGCCTGCTCATCGGCCGGCTGGGGGTGGAGGTGGCGCAGGGCCGCTGGCGGCAGCTCACGGAGGAGGAGCGCCAGCGGCTCTGGTCGGCGGAGCGCTGGCAGAGGGCCCTGGGCGAACTGGGCGGCACCGCCGCCAGGCTCTGGGAGATGGCCGCTGAGGTGGTGCGGACGGCAGGAACCTGGCTGGGAGCACGAAACCGGCCCCGCGGCGGCGGCAAGCGCTGGGTGCGGCCGGAGCCCACGTCTGCGGAACCCTCCTTCCCGGAATCGACAGCCGCCGAGCCCGCCAGGAAGGACTCGCCCGCAGCGGTGGAGGCCGGTTCTGCAGCGGAGCCCGCGCCCGCGCCGGAACCCCTCTCCACCGCCGAAGTCCCCGATGCACTCGTGGTGCAGTCGTTCGAGGAGATCGAGGCGCTGATCCAGGCCAGCGAAGAGCCTGCCAACGACGATGCCGATGCTGCCGACGGTGCCGCGGACGCTTCGGGGCCTTCGAGCCGGGCGGGATAATCCCTCCTTGCCGCCTCCGGGCCCGTGACCGCCAGCTCCGCGTCCGAGCCGATCTCCTACAAGGACACCCTCAACCTGCTGCAGACGCCCTTCGCGATGCGGGCGAACGCCAAGCAGCGCGAGCCGGAGATTCAGGCGTTCTGGAGCGAGCAGCGGATCTACGAGCGCCTCAGCCAGCAGAACCCGGGCAAGCCCTTCACCCTGCACGACGGGCCGCCCTACGCCAACGGGGCCCTGCATGTGGGCCACGCCCTCAACAAGATCCTCAAGGACATCATCAACAAAACGGCCCTGCTGCAGGGCAAGAAGGCGCGCTTCGTGCCGGGCTGGGACTGCCACGGCCTGCCGATCGAGCTCAAGGTGCTGCAGGGACTGAGCAGCAGTGAACGCGCCGAGCTCACGCCGATCAGCCTGCGCCGCAAGGCCCATGCCTACGCGCTCGAGCAGGTGGAGGGCCAGAAGCAGGGCTTCCGGCGCTGGGGCATCTGGGCCGACTGGGACCAGCCCTACCTCACCCTGCAGAAGGAGTACGAGGCCGCCCAGATCGGCGTGTTCGGCGCCATGGTGCTGGCCGGCCACATCTACCGGGGCCTCAAGCCGGTGCACTGGAGCCCCAGCTCCCGCACGGCCCTGGCCGAAGCGGAACTCGAATACCCCGACGGCCACACCTCCCCAAGCGTGTATGCGGCCTTCCCGGTGGTGGAGCTGCCGGCAGCCCTGGCCCGGCAGCTGGGCGCCGCCGGCCTGAGCCCGGAGACCGCCACCGCCTCAGGCGGCCTGGCGGTGGCGATCTGGACCACCACCCCCTGGACCCTGCCGGCCAACCTGGCGGTGTCGGTGAACGAGCGGCTCGACTACGCGATCTGCGCCGTGACCCCCCGCGGCGAGACGCCCGCGCCGGCCGCCAGCCACCTGGTGGTGGCCGCCGAGCTGCGCGAGAGCCTGGAGACCAGCCTTGGCCTCACGCTCATGCCCGTGCTGCAGGTGAAGGGCGCCGAGCTCAAGGGGATCGTCTACCGCCATCCGCTGCTGGAGCGCACCAGTCCGGTGGTGATCGGCGGCGACTACATCAACACCGAGGCCGGCACGGGCCTGGTGCACACCGCCCCCGGCCACGGCGTCGACGACTTCAACACCGGCAGGAAAGTCGGCCTGCCGGTGCTCTGCCCGGTGGATGAAGCCGGCAATCTCACCGCCGAGGCGGGTCCGTTCGCCGGCACCAACGTGCTCAAGGACGCCAACCCCGCGGTGATCAGCGCCCTGGAAAGCACGGGCCTGCTGCTGAAGCAGGAGCGCTATGAGCATCGCTACCCCTACGACTGGCGCACCAAGAAGCCCACGATCTTCCGCGCCACCGAGCAGTGGTTCGCTTCGGTGGAGGGCTTCCGCAGCGCGGCCCTGGAGGCCATCGCGGCGGTGGAGTGGCTGCCGGCCAGCGGCCGCAACCGCATCGAGGCGATGGTGAGCGAGCGGGGCGACTGGTGCATCAGCCGCCAGCGCACCTGGGGCGTGCCGATTCCCGTCTTCTATCACCGCGAAACCGGTGAGGTGTTGCTCAACCAGGCCACCCTCGATCACATCCAGGCGCTGATCGCCGCGCACGGCGCCGACGTGTGGTGGGAGCGCGATGAGGCCGGGCTGCTGCCCGAGCCCTACGCCGCCGAGGCCAGCCAATGGCGCAAGGGCACCGACACCATGGACGTGTGGTTCGACTCCGGCTCCTCCTGGGCCGGGGTGCTGGGGGGGCTGGGCGCAGAGGGAGCAGGAGCAGACAGCGACTCCGCGCACGAGGCCCAGACCGGAGGTCGCCCTGGGTTGCAGTACCCCGCCGATCTGTATCTGGAGGGCAGCGACCAGCACCGCGGCTGGTTCCAGAGCAGCCTGCTCACCTCGGTGGCCGTCAACGGCCATGCCCCCTACAGGCGGGTGCTCACCCACGGCTTCACCCTCGATGAGAAGGGCCGCAAGATGAGCAAGTCGCTGGGCAACGTGGTGGATCCCGCGGTGCTGGTTGAGGGCGGCAGGAACGAGAAGCAGGAGCCGGCCTACGGCGCCGACGTGCTGCGCCTGTGGGTGAGCTCGGTGGACTACTCCGCCGATGTGCCCCTGGGGCCGGGCATCGTGAAGCAACTGGCGGACGTGTACCGCAAGGTGCGCAACACCGCCCGCTACCTGCTGGGCAACCTGCACGACTTCGATCCGCGGCCCCGGAGCGAGGGCGGCGACGCCGTGGCCTACGCCGAGCTGCCGCTGCTGGATCAGTGGATCCTGCAGCGCACCGCCGCCCTGATCGATGCCGTGACGGGCGACTTCGAGCGCTTCGAGTTCTACCGCTTCTTCCAGGCCCTGCAGAACTTCTGCGTGGTGGATCTGTCGAATGTGTATCTCGACATCGCCAAGGACCGCCTCTATGTGAGCGGCGCGGCCGACTTCCGCCGGCGCAGCTGCCAGACGGTGCTGAGCCTGGTGGTGGAGCGCCTGGCCGGCCTGATCGCGCCGGTGCTCAGCCACATGGCCGAGGACATCTGGCAGAACCTGCCCTACCCGGTGGCCGAGGCCTCGGTGTTCGAGCGGGGCTGGCCGACGGCGCCCGAGGCGTGGCACCAGCCCGCGCTGGAGGAGCCGATGGGGGTGATCCTGGAGCTGCGCACCCTGGTGAACCGCCAGCTCGAGAGTTGCCGCAAGCAGGGCGGCAAGGCCGGCAGCGAGGGCAGCGGCGAGGGCCCTGAACAGGCCATCGGCGCCTCCCTGGAAGCCCAGGTGCAGATCATGCTGGCCGCAGACGACAGCAGCGCAGCCCTGGCAGCGGCCCTGGGATGGCTGGAGCGCTCCACCCATCCCAGCGTGGACAACCTCACCGACTGGCTGCTGGTGTCAGCCGTGCACATCGGTGGCGAAGTACCGGAGGGCGTGCTGGCCGAGGCCAGCAGCGGCGGCGTGACCGTGCGTGTGGCCCGGGCCGCCGGCCGGAAATGCGAGCGCTGCTGGCACTACGAAACCGACATCGGCCAGCACCGTGCCCACCCCACGCTCTGCGGCCGCTGCGTGGCCGTGCTGGAGGGTCGAGGGTGACACCGGACCAGCTGATCCAGGCTCTGGAGCTGGTGCCCCATCCCGAGGGCGGCCATTACCGGGAGACCTACCGCGCCCGGATCCAGGTGCCCACACCACGGGGACCCCGGGCCGCCAGCACCGCCATCCTGTTTCTGCTGGCGACGGGGGAGTTCTCCCGCTGGCACCGCATCCGCTCCGATGAGGGCTGGCACCACCACGGCGGCGGCGGCCTGACGCTCTACGAGCTCTGCCCGGCGGGACGCGCACGCCGCATCCGCCTCGGGCTGGACCTCGGCGCCGGCGAACGGCCCCAGCATGTGGTGCCGGCCGGCAGCTGGTTCGCCGCCGAGCCCCGGCCGGGCACCCCCTGGAGCCTGGTGAGCTGCACGGTGGCCCCAGGGTTCGACTTCGACGATTTCGAACTGGCCGCGCCGGAGCAGCTCAGCCCCCACCGCAGCGCTCTGAGCCCTCTCTGCCCGCACTGGCAGCGCCTGCTGACGGCCGGAGCGTGAGGCTGCCGCCAGCGGGGCGCGAGCTCGGGTCCACAGGCCCGGGTGCTCAGTGCCAGGCGAGCGGATCGAGAAACGTGTGCGCCGCCGCAGGCCCCGCCAGCCGCTCCTCGGCAGCGGGATTCAGCGGTCCCCGGAGCAGCTCGGCCGTCTCGATCGAGGCTGCTGCGGGCAGCAGCGGCTGATCCGGATCGAAGGCCGTGGGGTGGCTCACGCTGCTGGAGAAACCACGGAAGATCAGCACCTCGAACGGTTCGCTGCCGCCGCATTCCGTGGGCAGGACGCCGCGCAGACGCAGCACCCGGTCGGCGCGCCCGCGGCTGATGGCCTCCAGGCCCGTCAGCAGGTCCGCGATCGTCATGGCTTGGGGTTCGGCAGAGGGGGTGGGGTGCGGGATGGGTGCGGGACAGAGGCTGCAGAGGCTGCCTAGAAGTCGCCCGCGACCCGTCCCACCCGGGGCAGGCGCACCAGCAGCCACTGCAGCAGGCCGACGGCGTAGGCCACCAGGCCGAGATAGCCGATGAACGCAGCCACGGCGGGAGTCCACTGGCCGCCGAACACGAACGCGAACACGCGCTCGAGGTGCCCGTGCAGGCCGATCGGGGCCTCCATCCAGGCAGTGCAGCGGGGGGTGGCCCTCGCCCCGGCATCGAGGCAGTTCAGGGCCATGGCACTGAAGCCTGCGCTGATCACGGCCCAGAAGCTCACGCTCCACCGCCAGATGCGCGTGGTGAGCGGCAGCGGGCGCCAGGGCGGCAGATCGGCCAGTTCCTCATTCAGGTCCACCCAGAACCAGAGGCTGCAGGCCACCAGCAGGGGGGCGATCACCAGCAGCACGAACCCGATCGGACGGCGGTCGGTGAGCAGCAGGGTGCTCACCAGGAGCAGACTCGCCACCTTCCAGTACAGGCCCAGCAGACGCACCAGGGCCTGCTCGCGGCGCACGGCGGCCCACACCAGCAGCACCAGGGGCAGGCCCAGGCTGAAGAGAACTCCCATCCGCACATCCAGCCACACCAGCGAGCGGTAGAGCGGTTCCGGCACGACGGCGGTTCGGGAAGACGCCATTATCCGTACCTCCCCGCCGGCGATAGGGTCCATTCATGGCAGCCATTCCTCTCTCCAGCTGGCTGAGCCGCCGTCTGGGATCCGGCGGCGATCAGCCGTGGTGCCGGATGGCGCTGGCCACGGATGCCTCCCTGGAGACGGCCGTCGCGACCGTGGCCCGCCAGCTGCGCGGGGCCGGCCAGGCCGACCTGGCCCTGGTGTTCGCTTCCGCCAGCTACGCCAGCGATCTGCCCCGTCTGCTGCCGCTGCTCCAGGAACGCCTGCAGGCCAGGCACTGGCTCGGCTGCCTGGCCGGCGGCGTGATCGGCACGGCGCCGGAGGCGCCTCCCCGGGAGCTCGAGCGCGAGCCGGGCCTGAGCGTCACCCTGCTGCGCCTGCCTGGCGCCCGCCTGCACCCCTTCGCGATCCAGCCCCAGCAGCTGCCCGATCTGGACGGCCCGGCCGCCCCCTGGCTGGACCTGCTCGGCCCGGCGGAGCAGGCGCAGCAGCTGGCCGCCAGCCGCTCGATGCTGCTGCTGGTGGACCCGGGCTTCAGCGGGATCAACGACCTGATCAGCGGGCTCGACTACGCCTGCCCGCAGGCCGCCAAGCTGGGCGGCATCGCCTGCCCCCACAGCGCCTCCGGCGACTCGCTCCTGTTCGCGAACGCGGTGCACGGCGGGGCGGTGGGCTGTCTGATCGACGGGGGCTGGGAACTCCAGCCGGTGGTCGCCCAGGGCTGCCGGCCGATCGGGCCGGTGTTCGAGGTGGAGGACGCCCAGCGCAACGTGGTGCTGCAGCTCAGCCGCGACGACCGGCGCAGCACGCCGGTGGCGGCACTGCAGGCGATCCTCACCGAGCTCACACCCGAGGAGCGGGAACTGGTGAAGCACTCCCTGTTCCTGGGCGTGGGCCGCGACAGCTTCCGGCTGGAGGCCGATGGCGACACCGGCACGCCCACCTTCCTGGTGCGCAACCTGATCGGCGTCGATCCGCGCAACGGTGCCGTGGCGGTGGCGGAGCGGATGCGGGTGGGGCAGCAGGTGCAGTTCCAGCTGCGCGACGCCCAGACCTCCCGCCAGGAGCTGCTGCAGTTGCTGGAGCGGCAGCGACGGCGGCCGGGCGAGCCCCTGGCCGCCCTGCTGTTCGCCTGCCTGGGGCGGGGGCAGGGCCTCTACGGCCGCCCCGATGGCGACGTCACGGTGGCCCGGGAGGTCTTCGCAGCGCTGCCGGTGGCCGGCGCCTTCTGCAACGGTGAGATCGGCCCGGTGGCCGGCAGCACCCACCTGCACGGCTACACCGCCAGCTGGGCCTTCCTGGTGCCCACCGACGCCACCTCCACAGACACCGCCCCCAGCGACGCGGCCTGATGGTGCGCCAGCACGTCAATCCCCTCAGCCGTTTCCATCAGCAGCCGAGGGTTCTGCCACCCCCGGCCGAGCTGTTCGCCGATCCCGCACGGCCCCTCCATCTCGACATCGGCAGCGCCCGCGGCCGCTTCCTGCTGGCGCTCGCCCAGGCGGAACCGCAGCGCAACTACCTGGGTGTGGAGATCCGCCGCCCGCTGGTGGAGGCGGCCGAGGCCGACCGGCGGGCGCTCGGGCTGGAGCACCTCCACTACCTCTTCTGCAACGCCAACGTCAGCCTCGAGGACTGGCTGCGGGCGCTGGCCCCCGGGCTGCTGGAGCGGGTGAGCATCCAGTTCCCGGACCCCTGGTTCAAGACCAAGCACCACAAGCGGCGGGTGCTGCAACCCGCCCTGCTGCGGGCTCTGGCGGAGGCGCTGCCGGAAGGCGGGGAACTGTTCCTGCAGAGCGACGTGCCGGCGGTGATCGAGCCGATGGTGGCGCTGGTGGAGGCCAGCGGCTGCTTCGGCCGGCCGGATGAGGATGCCCGGCCCTGGCGTCTGAGCAACCCGCTGCCGGTGCCCACCGAGCGCGAAACCCACGTGCTGGCCCAGGGACTGCCGGTGTACCGCGTGCTCTTCCGGCGCAACGGGCAACCGCCGCCGGAGCCGGCGCTGCTGGAGCGGGCCGCGGCCGGGATGGCGGGGGTGGCCGGCAGGGAGGCCGATAATCCCAGCTGAATCCGGCCAGGCTCGCCGTGGGTGATTCCAGCCTCTCCCCTGCCACCCCGCTGCTGCTGCGCTGGCAGGGCCTGCTGGCCGACTGGCGCGTCGGCCCCGTGGGCAGCCGCCTGGTGCCCATCGCCGGGGTGGTGCTCTGCGCCCTGATGGCGGGCCTTCCCCTGGTGACCCGCGCCGGCCTGAGCCTCCTGATCCTGGCCAGCGGGCTGCTGTGGCTGCTGCTCGCACTGGCCCGTCCGGCCCGGGGGATCGGCGCCATCAACGCCTGGATCCTGGCGATCCTGGCGGTGTCGCTGCTGGCCACCGGCTTCTCGCCGGTGCCGGCGGCGGCGGCCAAGGGGCTGCTGAAGCTGGTCAGCTATCTGGGGGTGTACGCCCTGATGCAGGAGGTGCTCGGCGCGGCCCCGCAGTGGTGGGACCGGATCGTGGGCTCGCTGCTGGGGGGCTCGCTGGTCACCAGCGTGATCGGCCTGCGGCAGCTCTACGCCGACACCTCGCAGCTGGCCCGCTGGGTGGACCCCACGTCGGTGGCGGCGGGCACGGTGCGGATCTACAGCACGCTGGACAACCCCAACCTGCTGGCGGGCTACCTGCTGCCGATCCTGCCCCTGGCCCTGGTGGCGGCCCTGCGCTGGCGCCGGCCGGCCCGGCGTCTGTTCGCCCTGGCTGCCCTGACGCTGGGCATCGCCACCCTGGTGCTCACCTACAGCCGCGGGGCCTGGATGGGGCTGGTGGCCTCGGCGGCCGTGATCGTGCTGATGCTGGCCATCCGGCAGACCCGCCACTGGCCGCCTCTGTGGCGGCGGCTGGCGCCGCTGCTGGTGCTGCTGGGCGGGGCGGCCGTGCTCGTGGTGCTGGTGGTGCAGGTGGAGGCGCTGCGGGTGCGGGTGCTGAGCCTGCTGGCGGGGCGGGGCGACAGCTCCAACAACTTCCGCATCAACGTCTGGCTGGCGGCGCTGGACATGATCCAGGCGCGACCCTGGCTGGGCATCGGGCCGGGCAACGACGCCTTCAACCTCATCTACCCCCTCTACCAGCAGCCCCGCTTCAACGCCCTCAGTGCCTATTCGATCCCCCTGGAACTGGCGGTGGAGGCCGGCATCCCGGGCCTGCTGGCCGGCATCGGCCTGGTGGTCACCAGCGCCAGGCAGGCCCTGGGCCTGTGGCGCAGCCAGCCCGCCCTGGCCCTGCCGGCGATGGGCGTGCTGGCAGTGATCGCCGGGCTGGGCGTGCAGGGGCTCACCGACACCATCTTCTTCCGGCCGGAGGTGCAGCTCACCGGCTGGTTCTGCCTGGCCACCCTGGCCGCCGCCACGGCGCCGGCGGGCGGGCCGGGAGGGGCGCAGCGGCTTGGCTGACCTGATCGCCGGCTTCGATGCCGGCCAGAGCCACACCCGCTGTCGGCTGGCGCAGGCCGAGGGCGTCCCGGTCCTCTGCGAAGGGGAGGGTCCCGGGGTCCGCCACCTGGCCAGCCCCGGCGGGGCGGAGGCCTTCCAGCAGGCCCTCAGGCTGAGCCTGAGCCGGGCCCTCGAGGCTCTCGACCCTGCGCAGAGGGTCCGGCTGCTGGCGGCGGCTGTCGGTGCCAGCGGCATCGAGGTGGGCAGCCCCGTGCAGGAGCAGGGCCTGCGGCTCGCAGCGGCGGCCCTGGATCTGCCGCTGGAGTGCACGGCGGTGACCGGGGATGAGCGCACGGCCCTGCGCGGCGCCATGGGCCCCGCCAGCGAGGGGGTGCTGCTGATCAGCGGCACCGGCACGATCGCCGTGGGACGCAACCGTCAGGGCGCGGAGCACCGCTGCGCCGGCTGGGGCTGGCTGCTCGATGGCGCCGGCTCGGCGATGGACATCGGCCGCGACGGACTCAGCGCCAGCCTGGAGATGGCCGATGGCCGCCGGCCCGACAGCGACCTGCGGGAGGGGTTGTGGGAGGCCCTCGGCCTGAGTGCCCGCGCCCCCGGCGCGGCGGCGGCGATCAAGGCCCGGGTGGTGCAACCCGAGTTCGGCGCGGCCGGCTTCGCGGCGCTGGCGCCGGTGGTGGCGGCGGCCGCCGCGGCCGGGGACCCCACCGCCGGCACCATCGTGCGTCGCAACGCCGAGGCCCTCGCCGCCATGGCGATCACGATCAGCCGCCGGCTGAACCTGGAGGCCCCGCCGATCTGGCCGCTGGGCGGTGCGCTCGAGCATCTGCCGCCACTGCGCCAGGCCCTGGAACAGGCACTGGCGCTCGGCCTGCCCTCAGCCCGGCTGGCCAGGCCAGCGGGGGACGCCTGTGCCGGAGCCCTCAGCCTGGCCCGGGCGCTGCCGGAGCTCAGGCGGCATTGAGGTGCTGCTCGGCAGCGGCGGCGAGCTGGTCGGCCCAGTGGCTCACCAGCCGGGGCTCGGCCGCCTCCACCATCACCCGCAGCAGCGGTTCGGTGCCGCTGGCCCGCACCAGCACCCGCCCCTGGCCCTGCATGTCGGCTTCGGCCCGTTCCACTTCGCGCCGCAGGGGCTCGCACTGGCTCCACTGCTGCCGCCGCTGGCGATCCGGCACCCGGACGTTCACAAGGCGCTGGGGATAAGGGCGGAAGCTGGCCTCCATCCAGTCGGCCAGGCTGAGACCCTGGCCGTGCAACAGCGTGGCCACCTGCACGGCGGTGAGCAGACCGTCGCCGCTCATGCCATGGCGGGCGGAGAGGATGTGGCCCGACTGCTCTCCTCCAAGACCGGCACCCAGCTCCTCCATCGCCCGGTGCACGTGCTGATCGCCCACGGGGGTGCGCTCGAGCACGCCACCCCGCTCCCGCCAGGCCGTCTCGAAGCCGAGATTGCTCATCACCGTGGCCACGATGCGGCGGCCGGGGAGGGCGCCGACGGTCATCAGCGCCGAGCCCCAGAGATAGAGGATCTGATCGCCATCCACCACGCGGCCGCGGCTGTCGACCGCGAGCATGCGGTCGGCGTCCCCATCGAAGGCGAAGCCCATCTCGGCCTCGCCGGCCAGCACCGCCTGCCGCAGGGGCTCGAGGTGGGTGCTGCCGCAGTCGACGTTGATGCGGGCGCCATCCGGCTCGCCGTGCAGCACGGTGACCTGGGCCCCGAGGGCCCGGAACACCTCCTCGCCACAGGCGGTGGCGGACCCGTGGCAGAGATCGAGCACGATCCGGCAGCCCTCGAGGCTCTGCCCCTCGGCGCTGGCCACCAGGGCCTGGCGGTAGGCGCCCATCAGGTCGCCGCGCTCGCGGCTCTGGCCCGTGGCGCAGAGATCCGGCGCCTGGAGGCGGCCGGCCAGGCCGGCCTCGATCGCCTGCTGCTGCTCAGCGCCGAGCTTGGCGCCGGAGGGTCCGAACACCTTGATGCCGTTGTCCCCGGGGGGGTTGTGGCTGGCCGACACCATCAGCCCCCCGGCGGCGGCACAGCGCCGGATGGCGCCCGGCACGGCGGGGGTGGGGCAGATGCCCAGCTGCCACACCTCCCGACCCGCCGCCGTCAGTCCGGCGGTGAGCGCCGCCGTGAGCATCGGGCCGCTGCGGCGGCTGTCCCTGCCGATCAGCACCGGCGCACCGCCGGGGAGCACCTGCCCGCACCAGTACCCCACCTGAAGGGCCAGGGCCGGGGTGAGCTGGCTGCCGACATGGCCGCGGATGCCATCGGTCCCGAAGCTGACGTGATCGCCGTCGAGCGGGCCACCGATCGGATGGCCCACGGGATGCACGCTCGGCAGGGACATGGGCGTGGGCTGTCGTGGCGCCAGCGTATGTCCAGCCGCCCCTGGCGCCCAGAGGGTCGGTGCCAGCCGGGTCAGCGCCAGCGACGCGGCCACCACACCCAGCGGCACAGCTCCGCCAGGGCCCAGAGCAGCAGGCCGCCCACCACCCAGCCCGGCAGCCAGCTGAGCGGCACCAAGGGCCGCAGCAGCAGCACCAGCCCCGCCAGGGCCGCCACCCGCAGCGCCCGCAGGCGCTGCGCCCCGCCCGGGAGGCTGGAGAGGTAGGGAGGCAGCGAGGGCCGGCGCATCGGCGGAGCCAGGACGGCATGGCCACCAGAATGCCGCCAGCTGCGCCCGGACCGCATTGCCGCGTCTTCCCCTGCTGCTGGCCGTGAGCTGCGCGGGCAGTGCGGTCCTGCTGCTGGCAGGCCGCCAGCTGCTCCTGCTGCGCCCTCCCCTCACCGCCAACGCCGGCAGCCGCAGCCTGGAGCGCAGCTGGCGGCTGGATCCCGATCCCGGGAGGCGCCGCGAAGCCGCTCTGCTGCTGGCGGGCCGGCACAACCAGCGGGATGGGGGCGATCCCCAGGCGGAACGGCGCCTGCTCAAGAGCCAGGGCTGGGGACGTGATCCGCTGGCGGCCCTGGTGCTGAAGCGCGAAGCCCTGCTGGCGGCCCGCCAGGGCGAGGCCGAACTGGCCGAGAGCCGCTGGCAGCTGCTGCTGCGGCGCTTCCCCGGCGACCCCGCCAGCGCCGACGCCCTGTATGCCCTCGGGCGAACCCAGCCGGCACTGCGAGAGCAGTTGCTGGCACGCTTCCCCGCCCACCCGGCGGCCCTGGCAGCGGCACTGGAGCTGGGCGAGGCGGGGGCGCTCCACCTGGCCCGCTGGGGGCCCCGCTGGCCGGGTGCCGCCGGGGTGCTGCGCCAGCGCTGCGCTCCCGGCCAGCGGGCCATGAACGCCGCTGAGCGCGACCAGCTCGCCGGCGCCCTGGCCCAGCTGGGGGACACGGCGGCGGCACTGCGCTGCCTGGGTGACGCCAGCGCCAGCCCCGCCACGAGCCTGGCGCTGGCCCGTGCTCTGCTGCAGGACCCCCAGCAGGAGGCGGCGGCGGAGGCCCGTCTGCTGGAGCTGGCCCGGCGCGCGCCCGCCAGCGGGGAGGCCCTGGAGGCGGTGCGGCTGCTGGGCGAGGGACGCAGCCCCGAGAGTCTGGCGGCGATCGCCCAGCTGCCGCCCGCCCTGCGCGGCAGCGCCCCGGCCCAGGCCCGTCTGGCCCGGGAGAGCCCTGAACCCGGCCCCACCCTGGCTGTGCTGCGCCGTTGGCCCGCTGATCCCGCCAGCTGGGAGCTGCAGTGGCAGCAGGCCCGGCGTGCGGCGCTTGCCGGCGAGTGGTCGCAGACGGCGCTGCTGCTCGATGAGCCCAGCCTCGACGGCCTGCTGCCCCCGCCCCTGGAGGGCCGCAGGCGCTTCTGGCAGGGACTGGCCCACTGGCAGCTGGGCGAGCGCGGGCGGGCCGAGGCGATCTGGCGCGAGCTGCTGGACGCCCTTCCCGGCGGCTATTACGGCTGGCGAGCCGCCGTGCGGCTGGGCCGGGGCAATGTGGAACTGGACCCCCTCAAGGCGCCGCCGCTGGTCGCGACGGCCTGGCACCCCCTCGGCCAGGATGACCCGGCCCTCGAGCGCCTCTGGCGCCTCGACCAGCCGCTGGAGGCCTGGGAACACTGGCGCCTGGGGCAGGAGGAGCGGGTGGGCGGCGATCCGCTGGAGCAGATACACGAGGGCCGGCTGCGCCGGGCGGTGGGGGACAACTGGCTCGGGCTGGGACGGCTGGAGCAGGCCAGCCTGCGGCTGCCGGCCGGCCGCTGTCCCTGGACGCGCGTCCTGGAGAGGGAGCTGCACAGCCCGGACTTCATCAGCGAGCTCAACGCGGCGGGCCGCGAGGCCGCCGTGCCCGCCACCCTGCTGGCGGCGGTGGCCAAGCAGGAGTCGCGCTTCTCCACCTCCGTGCGCTCGCCCGTGGGCGCCGTGGGGCTGCTGCAGCTGATGCCTGCCACGGCCGCGGAACTGCTGGGCCGCCCGCTGGACACTGCGGAACTGGAGCAGCCGGCCCTCAATGCCCGTCTGGGCGCCCGCTACCTCCGCCGGATGTTGCAGCGCTGGCGGGGCAATCCCCTGCTGGCGGTGGCCAGCTACAACGCCGGTCCCAATGCCGTGGCCGGATGGATCAGCCCGCGCCTGAACAGCGAGCCGGAACTCTGGGTGGAGTCCATCCCGTTCCCCGAGACGCGTCTGTACGTCAAGAAGGTGATGGGCAATCTCTGGAGCTTCCAGGCCCCCCGTCCGCCGGCCTGCGGCGAACCTGCCCTCAGCCCCGGCTGACCAGCCAGCGCCCGGCGCCGCCGCTCACCAGCACCAGCAGGCCGAAGCCGAACGAGAGCGCCAGGGGGGACGGAACGACCCGCACCCGGGCCAGATCCACCCGGGCCAGCAGCACCGCCGAGCCCAGGATCAGCACCCGCGAGAGCACCTCCAGACGCAGCAGATAGAGGGCCGTGAGAGTCGCGATCAGCAGGGTGAGCACCAGGGTCACCACCTGGCTGGTGGCCATCAGCCCGGTGATGGCGCGCAGCAGACGCACCGGCATGCAGCACACCACCACCACCACCAGGGTGTGCAGGGCATCCAGGGACCAGACCCAGCCCAGCAGTCCCAGCAGACCGCGGGCCTCCGGCTCCGTCAGACGCCACGACGTGCCGATGTACACCGCCACGCCCACCAGCACCAGCAGCAGCGGCGCCCGCAGCGGCAGCAGCAGCAGGCGCAGCGACGGCACGATCATGGACAGCGCGGCGGACACGGCTCAGACGGGGTCCAGGACCAGCGCGATGGCCTCCACCGGACAGCTGGGAATGCACTGCTCGCACACCAGGCAGCGCGATGCCTCGAACTGCAGGTCCCAGGCCGGCGCCGTGCAGCTCAGCGCTCCGCTGGGACAGACGCTCGAGCAGATGCCGCAGTCGACGCAGAGGGCGCGGTCGATGGCGATCTGCCCGGGGGCCCGGTTCAGCCCCAGGCCCTGGCCCTCCAGCCACGACTCGGCGGCGTCGAGTTCATCGATGTCGCCGGAGAGCTCCACCACCATGGTGCCGCTCTGGTTGGGGGCGATCTGGGCGCGCAGGATCTTGGCTGCGATGTCGAAATCCACGGCCAGCCTGTAGGTGATCGGCTGATGCACCACTTCCCGTGGGAAATGCAGCGTGAGACGACGCTTCATGGCGCGCTGGCGGGGCCGTCCCTGGCAGAGTGCTCCCAGCCTGCATCACCCGGCCCGGATCCACCATGCGCCGTCCTGATCGCCATGCGACCCGCCGAGATGAACGGGCCTGAACTGAGCACGGCGGGGCAGACGACCGGGCCCGGCCGGCGGGAGCGGCAGGCGCTGCTGGCGATCGCCGCCGTGCTGGCGGTGCTGGTGGTGTGGCTGCGGGGCGGGCTGCAACCCCAGGCGCCCCTGGAGGCCCTGGCCCGGCGCTCCCCGGAGCTGTCGGTGGCCCTGGCCGACGGCAGACCCACGCTGGTGGAGTTCTACGCCGACTGGTGCGAAGCCTGCCGGGCCATGGCGCCGGCCATCGACGGCATCGAACGCGCCCGCCGCGGCGACCTCGATGTGGTGCTGCTGAACGTCGACAACCCGCGCTGGCAACCCGAGCTGGAGCGCTACGCGGTGAACGGCATCCCCCACCTGGAGCTCTTCGATGCCGGAGGCGCCAGCGTGGGCCACGCCATCGGCGCCCGCACGGCCGGCGAGCTCGACGCCCTCACCGCGGCGCTGCTCAACGGCGAACCGCTGCCCCAGCTGGCCGGTGTCGGCGCCGTGAGCCGGCTCGACGCCGCCCCCGCCCCCGCCTCCAGCCCGGGCCCGCGCAGCCATGGCTGATCCCCGCATCGACCCGCGCTTCCGGGTGGAGCGCCTCGCCGCCACCCCGAACCCCCAGCAGTGCGTATGGGCGGCCATGCACCAGGACTACAGCGAGACCTTCGTGGCCGCCGAAGCCGGGCAATGGCCCGATGAACGCCGCGCCGGCGAGATCTGCGTGAAGCGGCTGCTGGCCGGGGAGCGCGGCCACTACGGGCCGCTGGAGCATGCCCAGATCGTGCTCAACGTGGGCTGGTTCCCCCACTCGGTGATGCAGCAGGCGCGCACCCACCGGGTGGGCGTGAGCTTCGATGTGCAGTCGATGCGCTACACCGGCGATCGCATCCGGCGGGCCGCCAACGGCGAGCTGGAGCTGGAGGAGGTGTTCTACCTGCGGCCCGTGGGGGACTACGCCGACCGTCAGGGCAAGAAATACAGCTACACCGACGCCCAGCGCAGCATCGACCTCGCCCTCTGCCGCCAGGCCGCCGAGCGCTACCGCGATCTGCTCGACGCCGGCTATGCCGAGGAGCACGCCCGCGGCATCCTGCCCTTCGACTACCGCCAGCACTTCGTGGTGAGCTTCAGCCTGCGGGCCCTGCTGCACTTCCTCGACCTGCGCGCCAAGCTCGACGCCCAGCTGGAGATCCGCGCACTCTGTGATCTGCTCTGGCCCCATCTGCAGAGCTGGACCCCGGAGATCGCCGGCTGGTACGAGAAGAGCCGCCTGCATCGCGCCAGGCTCGCCCCCTAGCCCCAGCTCTTCTCAGCAGCTCAACTGACCAGCTCGTGAGTGCCGCGCCGCTTCAGATGCGGGCGAGGGTGACCCGCTCGGGCTGGTGCTGATACTTGCCGGCCCGATCCATGTAGGTGGTGTCGCAGGGATCGCCTTCGAAGAAGAGCAGCTGGCAGATGCCCTCACCGGCATAGATGCGGCAGTCGGCACCGGAGGAATTGCTGAATTCCAGGGTGAGGTGTCCTTCCCAGCTCGCCTCGGCGGGGGTGGTGTTGACGATGATGCCCAGGCGGGCATAGGTGCTCTTGCCCAGGCAGATCACCGTGATGTTGGCGGGCACCCGCAGCTTCTCCAGGGCCACACCCAGTCCGTAGGAATGGGCGGGCAGGATGAAATAGCTGCCATCCTGATCCTCATGCAGCGGAGCCGCCTCCAGGTTGGCGGGATTGAACCGCTTGGGGTTCATCACCGTGCCGGGCACATGGCGGAAGATCAGGAACTCCCGGGGCGAGAGGCGCAGGTCGTAGCCATAGGAGGAGCAGCCGTAGCTGAGCACCGGCCGGGCGGAAGCCGCCGGGTCGAGGTGGCGCACCAGGGTCTCCTGGAACGGCTCGAGCATGCCGCCCGCGGCCTGTTCCTTGATCCAGCGATCGTTCTTGAGCATGGGAGAGCGGACTAGACGCCGCGGCGCAGCTGGGTGACCTGATCGGCCAGGGCCATCAGTTCCGGCGCCATGGCCGGGCCGGTGAGGATGACATCCATCGGCGCCGGCCGCTGCTCGAGTGCCGCGAGCACCTCATCGGCAGCGATGAAGCCCAGGTCGATCGCCAGACCCAGCTCGTCGAGCACCATCAGATCAACGGTCGCCGAGAGCAGCTGCTCACGGCTGAACTCCCACACCTGCCGAACCGCATCCGCGACGGCCGCGTCGTAGCAGTGCGCCGGTTCGGCGAGGCAGGCCTCGACGGCGGGCCGGAGCCAGCGCAGCCGGCCGCAGAGGCTGGGCCCGGCGTCCACACCCTGGTTCACCCCGCCCTTGAGGAACTGGCAGACCAGCACCCGGCTGCCCAGACCGGCCGTGCGCAGGGCCTGGCTGAGCACGGCCGCGAAGCTGCCGCGGAAGGGAGCGGTGTGGATGTGCAGCAGACCCTCCGGTTGCGCCAGCAGCCGCAGGGGCGCCGGCGCTGGCGTGGCGGGCCGGTGGCGGCTCACACCCGTGGACGCCACCGCCGCAGGCCTCACGCCGTAGGGCGTGTCGCCGAGGCCGGTGCTGAGGCTGGCGGTCATGGCGGGGCAGGGCGCGAAGCTGAATGTAGCGGCTTCAGGCCGGTTCACAACGAGGGCACACCACCTGTGGTGGCGAACAGACGTATCAGGCGCACCGCGAGCCGCCGTCCCGGCGGCGGAGACGCGCCCGTGATCGGTGTGCGTTGCTACAGGGTCGCGGCGGCCCGATCTTTAGGGTTCCGCGACATCCATGCCGGGTCCATGGTCGGCGCCACCCGCGGCTTCAGCCGCACCGCCAGCACGCCCACCACCGGGAGCCCGGGCGCCGTGACCACCATCGGCAGCGGCGCCCAGGACAGCACCACCCTGCTGGAGGTGATGCGCGGCCTGAGCGGCAGCAGCGCCGAATCCATCGATCGCGGCAAGACGATCTTCTTTCCCGGCGACCCGGCCGAAAGGGTCTACCTGCTGCGCCGGGGGGCGGTGCGCCTGTCGCGGGTGTACGAGAGCGGCGAGGAGATCACGGTGGCTCTGCTGCGCGAGAACAGCCTGTTCGGCGTGCTGTCGCTGCTCACCGGCCAGCGCTCCGATCGCTTCTACCACGCGATCGCCTTCACGCGGGTGGAGCTGATCACCGCTCCGGCCACCTCCCTGCGCACCGCCATCGAGCAGGACGCCAGCGTGGGGCTGCTGCTGCTCCAGGGCCTCTCCTCGCGCATCCTGCAGACGGAGACGATGATCGAGACCCTCACCCACCGCGACATGAGCTCGCGGCTGGTGAGCTTCTTGCTGGTGCTCTGCCGCGACTTCGGCCTGCCCGGCGCCGAGGGCATCACCATCGACCTGCGCCTCTCCCACCAGGCGATCGCCGAGGCGATCGGCTCCACCCGCGTCACGATCACCCGGCTGCTGGGGGATCTGCGCCAGGAGGGTCTGCTGCAGATCGACCGCAAGAAGATCACGGTGTTCGACCCCATCGCCCTCGCCAAGCGGTTCAGCTGACGCGCGCCGTTCCGCTGACGGCAGGACGACACCGGCCATGGGGGGCGCGGGATACTGAGCCGGTTCGGACGGATCCGTGTCGGGCTGGCTGCTGATCCTGGCACTGCTGGTGCTCGGGGGTGTGCTGTCCACCCTCGGCGATCGCCTCGGCAGCCGCGTGGGCAAGGCGCGGCTCAGCCTCTTCGGCCTGCGGCCGCGCCACACGGCCGTGGTGATCACGGTGCTCACCGGCAGCCTGATCAGTGCGGTGTCGCTGGGGCTGATGCTGCTGGTGAGCGAGCGGTTGCGCCGGGGCCTGTTCGAGCTCGACCAGATCGACGAGCGGCTGCGCACCAGCCGCGTGCAGCTGGAATCAAGCCGCAGTGAACTGCAGGCCAGCCAGGCGCAGGTGGCCCGGGCCCAGCTGGGCCAGCAGCGCGTGCAGCGTGAGCTGGCCCAGGCCGAACAGCGCGCCACCACCCTGCGCAACGAACTGGCGCCCCTGCGCCAGGAACGCGCCCGCCTGGAGGCCGAGCGGAACCGGCTGCAGGCTGAGCGGGGCCGCCTGCTGGGAGAGCGGGAGCGGCTGAGCGGCGAGGTGGCCGGACGCGACGCCGAGATCCGCCGCCGGGAGGGTGAACTGGCCCAGCTGCGCCAGCGCATCGACGCCGGCAGCCAGGAGC
Source organism: Cyanobium sp. CH-040 (assembly GCF_024346135.1). Lineage (GTDB taxonomy): Bacteria > Cyanobacteriota > Cyanobacteriia > PCC-6307 > Cyanobiaceae > NIES-981. Next base: position 135,592 of record NZ_JAGQCJ010000004.1, read on the forward strand.
TGGAGCAACTGGAGGAGAACCTCATCGCCCTGCGCCGCGGCGATGTGGTGCTCACCAGCGGCGAAGTCCTGGCCAGCGCCAAGGTGAAGCTGGAACGCCCCCAGCAGGCACGCGGGGTGATCGACGCCGTGCTGCAGCAGGCCAATCTGAATGCCTTCCGGCGCGTGCGCCCGGGTGATCCCCCGGAGCGCCAGATCCTGCTGGTGCCCACCAGCGACATCAACCGGCTGGAGGAGTTGCTCAAACGCCCCGGTTCGTGGGTGCTGAGCATCCGCTCGGCGGCCAACGTGCTGCGCGGCGAGCAGCAGGTGCTGGCCTTCCCCGACCTGCGGCCCAACCGCCGGGTGGTGAGCGCCGGGGAGGTGCTGGCCAGCACCACAATCGAGGGGGATCTGCGCAGCCCCGACCTGCTGGCCCGAAGGCTGAACCTGCTGCTGGCGGCGGCCTACGCCCGGGCCCAGCGCCAGGGCACGACCGTGGACGGACTGCAGTTCGATCCCACCGCCTTCAGCTCACTGGTGCGCAGCCTGAGCGAACGACCCAGCGGCCAGGTGGTGCAGCTGCAGGCCGTGGCCCTGCGCGATGCTGACACACCGGACCCGATCACGGTGGAGCTGCGCCTCCCACCACGCCAGGGTCAGAGTGCCTCTCCGCAGGGGCCGAGGCGGTGAGGGAGGCCGGACTGCTGGCGGCGGTGGATCCCGGCCGCAGCAAGTGCGGTGTGGTGCTGGCCGACCCCCTCAGCCGCACCGTGCTCGCCGCCGCGATCCTGTCGCCGCAGGAGGCGCGCGAGCGCATCGCGCAGTGGCAGCAGCAGGGGATGGCGGCGGTGGTGCTCGGCAACGGCACCGGCAGCGCCGCCTGGCAGCACGACCTCCGGCAGCTCGGCCTGACGGTGCTGCTGGTGGACGAGCGCGGCTCCACCCTGGCGGCCAGAGAGCGCTACTGGGATCTCGAAGGCCGGCGGCACTGGCGACGCTGGCTGCCGGCGGGGCTGCGGCTGCCCCCACGTGCCATCGATGACGTGGTGGCCCAGCTGCTGCTGGAGCGCCATCTGGGCTGCACGCTGGCGCCCGCGGCGGGGCCGCTCAGAACCGGGCCCGGACCGTGAAGGCGTAGTCGCCGCCGGGCTCGAGCTGGTAGTCGGCGCGGAGCAGGAAGCGCAGCAGGGCATCCTGGATCAGGGCACGGCCGAGGGAGGGCTCCACCCTCAGCTCGCCGCGATCGAAGGCCCAGCAGAAGGTCCAGCGGAAGCCACCGGCCGTGACCTCCCCTTCCAGGACCCGGTTGCTGAAGCTCTGATGCAGCACCCGCAGCTGGGCGGTGGTGGCAGGCAGACGCGCCATGGTGTCAGGCTGGCGCAGGCTGGGCGCGGAAACCGTTCAAACGGTTACCGGCCCGTTCCAGGCCCAGGCGCTGGATCAGGCCGATCCCGGCCGTCACCTCGCTGAGCACGTCCTCGAGCAGGGGCTGTTCGGCGGCGGCGAACCGTCCGAGCACGTGACCCACGGTGCGGGCGCGGCGCTCGGCAGGGTTGTCGGCCGGTGCCCCGATGCCGATGCGCAGGCGGGCGAAGTCCTGGGTGCCGAGGTGGCTGATGGCGCTGCGCAGACCGTTGTGGCCCCCGGCACTGCCGCTGGCGCGCAGTCGCAGCCGGCCCAGGGGCAGATCCATGTCGTCAACCACCACCAGAACCTCGGCAGGCTGGAACGAGAACCAGTCCAGGGCGGCGCGGATCGAGCGGCCGCTGTCGTTCATGAAGGTCTGGGGCATGAGCAGGCGCAGGCGCGAGGCCCCCTGACCCACCTCGGCGAGAAGCCCGTGCAGCCTGTTCTGCTGGCGGAAGGACACGCCTGATTCGGCGGCCAGGCGCTCCAGGGCCATGAATCCGACGTTGTGGCGGGTGGACTCGTACCGATGTCCGGGATTGCCGAGACCGACCACGAGGCGCAGGTTCATCGGGCCGGGATTCATCAGGCCGGCACCACGCCCGGCCTGCGGACGACGATCTGGACCTGTCCGGTCATGGAGCTCAGCTGGAGGTCGACTCGCCGGCCGTGTCAGCGGCTGCCGGTGTGGCCGGCTCGGCGACCGGGGCTGCGGCGGCGGGCGCCTCGGCCGCAGGCGACTCGGCCGAAGGCAGCGGAAGCTCGGCGTTGCCGCCTCTCTCGGCCGCGGCGTCGACGGTGGAGAGGGCCGTGCGGAACTCCTTCTCGAACTCCGAGGACGCGGACTGGAACCCCTTGAGGGTGCGGCCAAGGCTGCGCCCGAGCTCAGGGAGACGCTTCGGCCCGAAAACCAGCAGGGCGATGGCGGCGATCACCGCCATCTCGGGAAGACCGATGCCGAAGAAATTCATCGCGAGACCCTGAACGGGTGGTGGCCAGGTTCAGCCGGCGCCGTCCCAGTTGACATTGATCCCTTCGAGCAGCAGGGACTGGTTGTACAGCTGCAGGATCACCAGCAGGAACACCAGGAAGAGCAGCATGAACACGCCCATGACCGGGGTGGTGCCCCAGCCGGGCACCACCTTGCCGTACTCGGAGTTGAGAGGGCGGAGGAGATCGCCGAGACGGGTGCGTTGAGCCATGGAGGACCGGACCTCTCGCGCAGGAATTCGGTGCGGTTACTGTACGGGAACCGGGATGCCCGGCGGCCCCTGGCTGTCGAGACTGTTGACCCTTGGTTCTGACCCTTGGTTCTGACGGGAGCTCCTGAGCCGCCCGTACCGGGAGCCGTTTCCAGGTCGGCACCAGTCCACCGCTCCCCTTCCCCTCCCCGCCCCCTCACCCACGAGCCGCCGCCGCCATGGATCCCAGCAGCAGCAGTTCCCCGGCGCTCTCGGTGGCGATCGCCGTTCTGGCGGTGCTGCTCGGTCTCACCGGTTTCGGCGTGTACCAGGCCTTCGGGCCACCCTCCAAGGCCCTCAGCGACCCCTTCGACGATCACGACGACTGAGGGGAGCGACCCTCCAGAAGCCGATCTCCCAGGGCCGCAGGCGGATCGTCCCTGTGCTCCCCTCCGCAACCGTCGGCAGGTCGGGGTCGCTCTGCTCCAGAGGCCGGTCGAGCCCATCGAGGCGTTCCTGCACACGCCAGAGGGCCCCGAGGTCGACCCGCTGACGGCAGGGGGAGTTGTTGATCAGGCTGAGCACCGCCGACCCCGCCGCCAGGCGCCGCAGGCCGAGCAGCTGCACGCCGCAGGGCAACGGCGGCACCAGCTGATGGGGACCTGCCGGGGCCGCCCCGGCCGAGCCGCACCGAGCGGGGCGCAGCAGGACCGGTTCCCGGAAGGCCAGAGCCTGCTCCGGCACCCCCGCGCCACGCCAGCCGTTGGCGCAGGGCAACAGGGCCAGCCGTTGCCGCTGGAAGCCGTTGTCGGCTCCGGGATCCGGCCAGGTGGGGGCCCGCAGCAGCGACACCCCCAGGCGGTCGGCGCTGGCTGACACGCCCTGGGGCCCGTCGAGCAGCACGGCCAGACCCTGGCCGCTAGCGCAGGAGGCCATCCAGCTGATCGCAGCCACCTCCCAGCGGGTGCGCTCCCGCGCCGTGGCCGCCTCCGCCGGCCGCTCCAGCACGCCCCCGGAGGTGTCGGCCGCCCAGCGATCGGCCCGCTCCGCCAGCGGCAACTCGAGGCGCAGGAGCTCATGGCGCTGGCGCCAGTCGACGCTCAGCACCAGCTCCAGCCAGGGACTGCCCGCCAGCAGCCGCCCATCCAGACGCAGGCGGCTGGCGCCGCAGCGGCCGCGCCAGAGGAAGCTGGCACACAGCGGCCCCCGCTCCCGCCATTGCGGCTCCCCCTGCCAGGACCAGGGCAGGGGCCGGCTGCCGTAATCGGCGGCGATGTCCCAGGCATCCCAGAACTCGCCGCGATCGACGTAGCGACACCAGGCCAGGGCTGCGGCCAGCTGGGGCCGGCCCTGGCAGTCCCAGAGCTGCTCGAGGCCGCCGGGCCCCAGCTCCAGGGTGAGCAGCCCGTTGCCGGCCCGGTTGCCCTCCACCCACACGACCCCGTCCACACGCTCGCAGGCCGGCTCGCGGGCCGGCCCGGGACCGGGGGCGGGCGAGACGGCAGCGGGTTCGCGCCGCAAGGAGACTGCCGACACCCCGGCCAGCGCCGGCAGCTGCACCCAGAGCCCCCCCGCCGCCGCCGCCTGGCTGGGCAGCGCGGTGCCTTCAGCCAGCCAGCGGCCGGGGGGCAGCCGAAGCACCGGCCGGCGGTCGGGGAGCGGCTGCAGCTGCACGCCCCACCAGGGCTGGGCGGTGGGCTGGGCGGTGGGCTGGCGAGCGCCTGCAGGGGCTGGCCCAGGCAGTGCCGTCAGCCCCCCCAGCCAGGCGTCCAGGGCCTGATCCCGGTGGCGGCGGGCCTGCCGCCGCGCCGCGCGCCACTGGGGCTCGGCCTGCTCGAACACCTCGGGAATGGACGTGCCGGGGAGGATGTCGTGGAACTGCTGGAACAGCAACGGCCGCCAGTCGGGCAGGGGCGGCACCGCTCCACCGCCCGTGCCGGCGGGCGGCAGCGCTCCCGCCAGCACCTCCGCCAGCTCCGCCTCCCGCAGCAGCCGCTCGAGGCTGCGGTTGTGGCGCTTCTGGTCCGGACGGCTGGTGGCACAGCCGCGGTGCAGCTCCAGGTAGAGCTCGTCGCGCCACACCGGCAGCCGGGGGGCGTGGGGCTCGAGGGTGGACAGATGGGCGCGCAGCGAGCCATGGCGCTGCGCTGCGGCCACCGGCTCTCGGCTCCACAGCTGCAGCTGCTCGAGCATCTCGGCGGTGGGCCCCCCGCCGTGATCCCCCATGCCGGGCAGCCAGAGGGTTTCGGCCAGGCCCGTGGCCCGCTGCCACGCCAGCCGCTGGCGCTCCATCGCCACCGGGTCGGCGTCGGTGCCGATCGGCGCCGTCATCAGGGCCAGCTGCTCGGCACCGCAGCGGGCGCGCCAGCGGAACAGCCGGTGGGGGAAGGGGTTGGTGGCGTTCCAGAACAGCTTGTGGGTGCAGAACCAGCGCACCCCGGTGGCGGCGGCCACCGCCGGCAGGCCGGCGCCGAAGCCGAAGCTGTCGGGCAGCCAGGCCAGCCGGTGCTCCAGGCCGGGAAAGTGCTGACGGCTGAACCGCTGGCCCAGCTGGAACTGGCGCAGCAGCGAGGCGGTGCTGATCAGCACGCAGTCGCTCTCCACCCAGGGGCCGTTGATGGGCTCGAAGCGGCCGTCGGCCACGGCCCGCTGCACCTGCGCCCAGAGGCTGGGCCGGTGCTGCTCCAGCCAGGCGTAGAGGGCGGGCGTGGAGTGGGCGAAGTGCAGCTCCCCGGAGCGCTCCATCAGAGCGAGCACCGAGGTGAACGTGCGTTCGGCCGCCTGCCAGGTGTCGGCCACCGGCCACAGCCAGGCCAGGTCGAGATGGGCATGACCGAGCACATGGAAGCCCGCCCCAGCCGGGGGCTCCTCGGGCAGACCCGCGTCGCGGCGCAGGACACGCAGCTGACGGCGCTGCGGCTCCAGCACCCCCAGGGGATCGTCGGCCTCCAGGGGCTCCAGGTCCAGCCGGCTGTGGATCAGGGCGCCGTCGTCGTGCAGGGGGCTGCGCAGACGCAGTTCCAGCTGCAGCGCCCGCCCCTGCCACCAGGGCTGCGGCAGCAACCAGCGGCAGCTGGTGTCGAAGAGGTCGCCGGCGTGCACCGGCTCACCGTCGACGAGCAGCTCCATGCGGTCGGCCCACCAGCGCAGCGCCAGCCGGGCCTGCACCCGCGGCCGCGGGTGCTGCAGCGCCTGCCAGGGCGCCGGGCAGGGGAGGGTGAGGCGCAGGCAGCGCCACTGCCCGCCGCGGGGCCAGATCACCAGGCCCCGGGCATGCCAGTCGGGGCGATGGCGCGCGCCCCAGGGATGCTGGAGAGCCGGGGCCGGCACCCCCGAGGGATCGGCGCAGCACCAGAGGGACTGGAGGTCGATCCGGCTGGCCGTGGGGTCCGCCGGATCAAACGTTTCAAATTCGTGAGACGGCCCGGTTGCAGAGGCCTCAGGCATCGTTGGATGGCCAGCCAGGTCCCATAGGATGATGCGGCTGCCGCAGGGTCGAACAGGCCCACCGGGCGGCCCGTCACTCCCCGTCACCCACCCGCGCGCAAGGCCGAACCATGCTGGCTCTCAAGATCTCGGTTTATTCGGTCGTCTTCTTCTTCATCGGGATCTTCGTGTTCGGCTTCCTGGCGAGCGACCCCAGCCGCACCCCCAGCCGCAAGGATCTCGAGGAGTGAGTCAGAGCCGCTGACGCGCTGGCCACCGGCCTGACCCCGGATTGCGTCCCCTGGGCAGACCGGACGTCCAGCTGGCCGCCGCTCCATCCACCCGGGCTCCCGTGCCATAGGGTCCCCGCTGGTTGAGCAGACCTGCCCCGATGAGCCCATCCCCCGGCAGCAGGCTGGTGCTCGGCGTCGCCACCCTGACCCTGGCGCTGGTGGGTCCTCAGGCCGTGGCGGCAGCCGACCAACCACCGCCCGCCCAGCGGAGCGCGACCCCGAGCCAGCGCTTTCTGCTGCTGGCGGCCGATCGCCAGAGCGTGGATGGCCAGCTCGGCAAGCTGATCGCCGAGGGCCGGGTGCAGGCCAGGTTTGACGGCTGGCTGCTGTTCGCCGACCGGGTCGAGGTGCTGGAGGCCACGCGCACGGTGTATGCGAGCGGTCGCATCCGCCTGATCCGCGGCGACCAGACGCTGCAGGCGGGCCGGCTGCGCTACAGCGAACTCGAGGGCAGCGGCGAACTCGAGGACGTCTACGGCGTCATTGACCAGGAGGCCCTGGATCGCCAGCTCGCTGAGGTCGAGGGGAAAGGCGACCGCGATTACACAACCACAGCTGAAGCCGACGCGGACGCGGATAGCGGTACCGCAGTGGGCTCTGCCGGTACCGGTGATCAAACGGGCCTTGCCGAGGGGACCGAGGCTGCGGACACTGCGGCACCGGCCGGCGCCGATGCGGAGACTCTGGCCGTGGACAGCGGCCCCGATTTCGCCTGTCCCGAACTCAGCAGTGATCCCCGGCGGCGCACGCTGCGTGAACTCCTGCCGCCGAGGCGGGTGGCGCTGCCCACGCTGCCGGCCCCCGCCGGCTGTCCTGGAGCGGAGAGCTCCAGACCCCGGGCGTTGCGGGAGCGGCTCACCGACGTAGCCATGGGCAGGCCCGGCGGCGGCCCCGACGAGCTGGGCGGGGACGACGCCCGCGGCGACACGGGAGCAGCGATCGAGGACGGACCCGACGGCCGAACGATCCGGCAGCGCGTCACTGACGTGCGCCTGCGCCAGAGCCTGGATGCCTCGCTCCGGTTCGACCTGGTGGCCGTGGAGGAGAACGACCCGGAGACCAGCGGCGGCAACCCCACCGGCCCCAGCGTGCTGCGGCGGCCGAAGCGCGAGCAGGGGCGCCTCAACCGGATGCGCTTTCAGGCTTCCACGGTGCGCGTCGACGGCAACCGCTGGAGCGCCCGGGAGATCGCCTTCACCAATGACCCCTTCACCCCGGCGCGCTCCTGGCTGATCGGCTATGGCGTCGAGGCCCGCCTGGCCGAGAACGGCGTCACGCGCATCCGGGCGCAGCGCACCCGCATCCTGCTGAGCAACCGGCTCTCACTGCCCGGGATCAACAACACCACGGTCGGGGAGGAGGGTGTGCAGGTGTACGTCGGCGCCGACCGCCGCGACCGCGACGGCCTCTATCTGGGCTACAACCTGCCCACCCTGCCCCTGGGCAGGAAGGGCACGCTGGATCTCCAGCCCCAGTTCCTGCTGCAGCGCGCCATCGAGGGCCGCACCGACAGCTACACCAGGCCCGGGAGAAGCCTGGCCGGTCCCCGTGTGAACCAGGACCTCGGTGTGGGCGACCTGTTCGGTCTGGTGGGCGTGCTGGACACGCCGATCGACCGCGTCCGGCTGCGGGCCAAGGCCGATCTCTCCACCTTGAATCCCGAGAACTTCGCAGCAGGCAGCCGCGCCACCGCCGTCCTCAGCGCGCCCGTCGGGCTGCCCGGCCACGACAGCGCCGAGCTGGGAGCCTTCGCCAGTTACCGGGAACAGATCCTCAACGGCAGCCTGGGCCGGCAGACCGTGGTGGAGTCCTACGGAGGCCAGCTGGAAGGGAGTCTGGTGCTCAACCGTGCCGCCGAGGCCGACCCGATCGACCGCAGCGGCCCCACGCCCTCCCTCGCCCCGGTGCGGATCGACTGGAGCGCCATCAGCGGCAGCTACCGGGCCGAGCTGTTCGACAGCGACACCCTCGACACCCAGTGGCGCACGCGCTTGAAGGCCACCGTGCGCAGCTCTCTGCAGCTGTGGCAGGCGCCGCTGGATCCGGAACGCCGCGAGCTGCCGGCGCTGCTCTACTCCGCGGTGCCGGTCCGGCCGGGACTGGCTCTGGATTTCGGAGTGGTGGGAACGAGTGCCTTCTATCAGGACGGCGAGCGCCAGAACACGCTCACGCTCTTCGGTGGCCCCGCCGTGACGCTGGGGCGGTTCCGCGAGCCCTGGTTCGACTACACCCAGCTGGAGCTGCTGGTGGGAGGCACGCTGCGCGATGGGCTCAGCCCGTTCAGCTTCGACCGGGCGGTGGATCTGCGCACCGTCAGCTTCCGCGCCGCCCAGCAGCTCTACGGCCCCCTGGTGGTGGAGGCCGGAGCCACCGTGAACATCGACGACCGCTCCCGCTTCTACGGCGACATCAGCTACTCCTACGTGGAGCTGAAGCTGCAGCAGCGCTCCTACGAGCTCGGGGTCTTTTACAGCCCATACGACGGCACCGGCGGCATCCGCGTGAAGCTCAACGACTTCAGCTTCGGAGGCAGTGGCACGCCCTTCGTGCCGCGGCCGCACTCAGCGGTGGACCGGCAGTTCGGCGAAGGCCGTTGAGTCAGCGGAAGCCGCTGAGGTAGGGCAGAACCGCGGCTGTCGCGCTCAGTTCGGCGTCATGGGCCAGGAGCTGGGAGGTGCCGTCCCAGTGGCCCGTCAGCAGCATGCGCCGGGGACCCGGATCCAGGGTCACGGGCCAGCGGTTGTCACCGGCGAACTCGCTCTCCAGCACCACCTCCATCGCCTCGAGATCCACGAGCAGCTCGGCGCCGGGATCGACGGCGATCGCCTCCTGGAGCTCGGCCACATGGGCGGGGTCGGCCGTGAGGCAGGGAAGGCCGAGGGCCAGGCAGTTGCCGAAGAAGATCTCCGCGAAGCTCTCGCCCACCAGCGCCCGGATCCCCCAGCGCATCAGGGCCTGGGGGGCATGCTCACGGCTGGAGCCGCAGCCGAAGTTGCGGTTCACCACCAGCACCGAGGCCCCCTGGTGTTCGTCGCGGTCGAAGGGATGGTCGCCGGACCGTTCACTGCGGTCGTCGGCGAACACGCCCGTGGCCAGGTTCTCGAAGGTGACGCACTTGAGGAAGCGGGCCGGGATGATCCGGTCGGTGTCGATGTCGGCGCCCGGCAGGGGCAGGCCGCGGCCGCGGTGGGCGCTGATCGGGCCGGCAGGCAGGGGTTGGTGGCTCACGGGACGAGGGATGGGATCAGAGGCGGCTGGCGGCAGAGGGTGCCGACGACAGCTCGGGGGAAGGCTCGGAGCCGGGCCTGGTGGCGGATGGGGAGGCGTCGCCGTCAGCCAGCAGCCGGCGCACGTCCACCACCTGGCCGGCGACCGCGGCGGCCGCCACCATCGCCGGGCTCATCAGCAGGGTGCGGCCGGAGGCCGACCCCTGGCGGCCCTTGAAGTTGCGGTTGCTGGAGCTGGCACTGAGCTGACGCCCCTCCAGCCGGTCGGGGTTCATGGCCAGGCACATCGAGCAGCCGGGCTGGCGCCACTCGAAACCGGCCGCGCGGAACACCGCGTCAAGCCCCTCGGCCTCGGCGGCGGCAGCCACCTGCTCGCTGCCCGGCACCACGAAGGCCCTGATGCCAGCGGCCACCTGACGCCCGCTGGCCACGGCAGCGGCGGCGCGCAGGTCGCTGAGGCGCCCGTTGGTGCAGCTGCCGATGAAGCACACGTCCACCGGCGTGCCGGCGATCGGGACACCTGGGCGCAGATCCATGTACTGGTAAGCCTCGCCGGCGAGGGCGCGGTCGTCGGGATCGAGCTGGTCGGGCGTGGGCACGGTCTCGTCCACCCCGATGCCCTGGCCGGGGGTGATGCCCCAGGTGACGGTGGGGGCGATGGCGGCGGCATCGAAGCGCACCTCGTCGTCGAAGACGGCATCGGCGCCGCTGGCCAGGCCGCTCCACCAGGCCACGGCCCGCTCCCAGGCCTCGCCGCTGGGCGCGCAGGGGCGGCCCCGCAGGTAGTCGAAGGTGGTCTGGTCGGGATTCACGTAGCCGCAGCGGGCGCCGCCCTCGATCGCCATGTTGCAGAGGGTCATGCGCTCCTCCATCGACAGGGCCTCGATGGCAGGACCGGCGAATTCGTAGGCGTGGCCGACGCCGCCCTTCACCCCCAGGGTGCGGATGATGTGCAGCACCAGATCCTTGGCGAACACGCCTGGCTGCAGCTGGCCATCCACCCAGATGCGCCGCACCTTGAGCTTGGTCATCGCCAGGCTCTGGCTGGCGAGCACGTCGCGCACCTGGCTGGTGCCGATGCCGAAGGCGATCGCCCCGAAGGCCCCGTGGGTGGAGGTGTGGGAGTCGCCGCAGGCCACGGTCATGCCCGGCTGGGTGAGGCCCAGCTCGGGGGCGATCACGTGCACGATCCCCTGGCGGCCGCTGCCGAGGCCATGCAGGGTGATGCCGTGCTCGGCGCAGTTGCGCTCCAGGGTGGCGAGCATCTCCTCGGCCAGGGGATCGGCGAGCGGCCGCGCCTGGGACGTGGTGGGCACGATGTGATCCACCGTGGCCACGGTGCGCTCGGGGTGGCGCACGCTCAGGCCGAGGTCGCGCAGGGCCGCGAAGGCCTGGGGGCTGGTGACCTCGTGGATCAGGTGCAGGCCGATGAACAGCTGGGTGGAACCGCCGGGCAGCTCGGAGACCCGGTGCAGATCCCAGACCTTGTCGTAGAGGGTGCCGGCGCTCACGGAAGACCAAACGACGGGTCGCTCACCCTAGGGCGCGGCCAGCAACCGCAGCCGCAGGCGGTTCAGTGCCTCGCCGGTGGTGAGGGTCTGGATCCAGGAGCGGCCACGGCTGGCGCTGAAGCGCGCCGCCTCGCTGCGGCTGCCGTCGGGTCCCGCCACGGCGATGTGCACCAGGCCCACCGGCTTGGCGGCGCTGCCGCCGCCCGGGCCGGCGATGCCGGTGACGGCGATGCCCCAGGTGGCGCCGGTGAGCCGCAGCACCCCCTCCGCCATCGCCAGGGCCACCGGGTCGCTCACCGCCCCGTGCACCGCCAGGCTGGTCTCCGACACCCCCAGCACCCCCTGCTTGACGGCGTTGGCGTAGGCGATCACCCCGCCCAGGAAGGCGTCGGAGGCGCCGGGCACGGCGGCCAGGGCCGCACCGATGCCGCCGCCGGTGCAGCTCTCGGCCACGGCCACGGTCTCGTCCCGCTGACGCAGCAGCTCCAGCACCACCGCGGCCAGGGAATCGTCGTCGGCGCCGAAGCACCACTGGCCCACCCGGCTGCGGATCTCCGCCTCCAGCGGCTCCAGCAGGGCCCGGGCCGCGGCAGTCGTGGCCGCCCGGGCGGTGAGGCGCAGCTTCACCTCGCCGGCGCCGGCATAGGGGGCCAGCGTGGGGTTGCCGCCCTCGAGCAGATCCGCCACCCGCTCGGCCAGCTCCGACTCGGCCAGCCCCCAGAAGCGCAGCATGCGGCTGGCGAACACCCCCTCGGCCAGACCGGCGGCCCGCAGCCAGGGGGCCGCGGTGTCGCGCCACATGGCCCGCATCTCACTGGGCACCCCGGGGAAGGTGAGCACCGTGAAGCCTGGCCGGGGGGTCCAGATCATGCCGGGGGCGGTGCCGGTGGGATTGGGCAGCAGCTGGGCGTCCGGCGGCAGCAGCGCCTGGCGGCGCAGGCTCGGCGTCAGGGGCCGGCCGGCCCGCGCCAGCCGGGACTGGATCGCCGCCCAGGCCTCCGGCCGCTCCTCCAGCGTTGCGCCGAAGGCGGCGGCGATCGCCTCGGTGGTGAGGTCGTCGGGGGTGGGCCCCAGACCACCGGTGGTGATCAGCACCCGGCAGCGCCCCGCCGCCTCGCGCACGGCGGCGATCAGGCGCTCGCGGTTGTCGCCCACCACCTGCTGGCGCAGGTGGGGGATGCCCAGACCCGCGAGCTGCTCGGCGAGCCAGCGGGCATTGCCGTTGGTGATCGTGCCCAGCAGCAGCTCGGTGCCGATGCAGAGAATCTCGGCGGCGGCTGGGGCAGGGGATGGCGTCATCCCAGGTCGTCCTGGCTCTGCAGGGCCCGGCGGGTGCTCACCAGCACCCAGATCAGCACGGCGGTGGCGAGGCCCAGCCAGAGGAAGCGCATCTCGGCGTTCACCAGCACCAGGGCCAGCGAAGCCAGCCACTGGGTGAAGGCGTAGATCACCAGCACCGTGCGGCGATGGCTGAGGCCGGTGCGCAGCAGGCGGTGGTGCAGATGGCGGCGGTCGGGATGGAAGGGGGAATGGCCCTCGCTGAGGCGGCCCATGATCACCGCCGACATGTCGGCCAGGGGCAGCGACAGGATCAGCAGCGGCAGCAGCAGGCTGACGCTGGTGAGCCCCTTGGCAGGCCCCACGATGCTGATCGCCGCCAGGGCGAAGCCGAGGAAGTAGGAGCCGCCGTCACCCATGAAGATGCGGGCGGGATTGAAGTTGTGACGCAGGAATCCCAGGCAGCTGCCCGCCAGGGCGGCGGCCAGCAGGCCAGCGGCGGGCTGGTGGAGGCTGAAGCTCACCGACAGCAGTCCGACGGCGGCGATGCCGCTCACGCCGGCGGCGAGGCCGTCGAGGCCGTCGAGCCAGTTGATGGCATTGGTGATGCCCACCAGCCAGATCACCGTGGCCAGCAGGCTCAGCCAGTCGGGCAGCTGCACCAGGGTGCTCGACTGGCCGGCCCAACCGGAGGGGATCTCGATGCTGCCGATCCGCACCCCTTCGCTCCACACCACCAGCGACACCGCCAGCTGGGCCGCCAGCCGGGGCAGGGGCGGCAGGGCGAACAGGTCGTCGGCCAGGCCGATGACGAAGAAGCAGAGGCAGCCCGCCAGGGTGGTCCAGATCAGCAGATCCTTGCTGGGCTCGAGTTCGGCGAAACCACCCAGCAGCCAGGTGAGCGTGAGGGCCAGGCTGAAGCCGATGACGATGCCCACACCCCCCAGGCGCACCATCGGCCGGGTGTGCTGCTTGCGGGCGTCGGGCTGGTCGGTCAGCCCCCAGCGCAGTCCCAGGTGCCGCACCTGGGGCACCACCAGCGCCGTGAGCAGGCCCGCCACCACGAAGGTCAGCAGCGCTGCCGCATTGGGGCTGTAGGCAAGGGTCACGGCAAGGGGCCGGGGTGGACTGCGGAATGGACGCCGAGGGGCGCCACCCTACGGGCGACGGCGCGACTCAGGCTCTCAGGCCGGCTGCAGTTCCCTTGCCTCGGCGTAGAGCGGAAAGCGCTCGCACAGGGCCGCCACCCGCTCGCGGCAGCGCTGCTCGATGACGGCATCCTCCGGGTTGAGCAGTCGGTCGGCGATCACATCGGCCACCTCCCTGAAGGCGGCCTCGTCGAAGCCGCGGGTGGTGCAGGCGGCGGTGCCCAGGCGCAGGCCGCTGGTGACGAACGGCGACTGGGGATCGAAGGGCACCGTGTTCTTGTTGGCGGTGATGTGCACATCGCTCACCAGCAGGTCGGCCACCTTGCCGGTCATGGCGATGCTGCGCAGGTCGAGCAGCACGATGTGGTTGTCGGTGCCGCCGCTCACCACGGCGATGCCGCGCTCCTGGATGCGCTCGGCCAGGGCCTGGGCATTGGCCACCACCTGGCGGGCATAGGCCTGGAAGCCGGGCTGCAGGGCCTCGCCGAAGGCCACCGCCTTGGCGGCGATCACGTGCTCCAGCGGGCCGCCCTGGGTGCCGGGGAACACGGCCTTGTCGAACTGCCTGGCGAACTCGGCGTCACGGCAGAGGATCAGACCGCCGCGGGGACCGCGCAGGGTCTTGTGGGTGGTGGTGGTGACCACGTCGCAGACGGGCACCGGGTTGGGGTGCACGCCGGCGGCCACCAGACCGGCGATGTGGGCCATGTCCGCCAGCAGGTAGGCGCCCACCTCATCGGCGATGGCGCGGAAGGCCTGGAAATCAATCGTGCGGGGGTAGGCGGAGTAGCCGCACACGATCAGCTTGGGCTTGTGCTCCAGCGCCAGCTGGCGGATCGTGTCGAAGTTGAGCTGCTGGGTGTCGGGATCGACGCCGTAGTGCACGGCCTTGAACCACTTGCCGCTCACGTTCACCGGCGAGCCGTGGGTGAGGTGGCCGCCGTGGCTGAGGTCCATGCCCAGGATCGTGTCGCCGGGCTGCAGCAGGGCCAGGAACACGGCGAAGTTGGCCTGGGCGCCGCTGTGGGGCTGCACGTTGGCCCAGGCCGCTCCGAACAGCTCCCGGGCGCGCTCGATCGCCAGCTCCTCGATGGCGTCCACGTGCTCGCAGCCGCCGTAGTAGCGCTTGTGGGGCAGACCCTCGGCGTACTTGTTGGTGAGCACCGAGCCCTGGGCCTCCATCACGGCGCGGGAGGCGAAGTTCTCCGAGGCGATCAGCTCCAGGTGCGTCTGCTGGCGGTCCAGCTCCTTGCCGATCAGGGCTGCGATGGCGGGGTCGCCGGCCGCCAGCGGCTGGTTGATCGCGGTGGCGGGTTCGGCCATCGGTGCGCGGGCGGTGTGCAACGGAATCGTAAGGAAGCGGGCAGCGGGAATCGTCCCTGGATCAGCCGATCGCCAATCAGCCGTGCCCGCGGCGACGGCGCGGCGGGATCGCACCGGCTGCTCGCAGGGCAAAAAAAAGCCCCGGACAGCCGGGGAATGAAAAGCGCGCCTGGAGAGATTCGAACTCCCGACCCTCTGATCCGTAGTCAGATGCTCTAATCCGCTGAGCTACAAGCGCAGGTGGGCATCGCTCTGCCCTGGAGGCATTCTCAACGCATGGGGGGCCCCTCCGTCAACTCCCGCATCCAACTCCCGCACCCAACTCCCGCGCCCCACTCCCGCACCCAACTCCCGGCCCCGGCGCGCGGGAGGAACCGCGGAGGCCATGATCGGGAGCGACAACCCACCCTGCGAACCATGCCGATCCGCTGGTACGGCCCGGCCGACCCGGCCGACCCCACCTACCGGCACTTCGATCGGATCGTGAACCTCACCCTGCACGCCGCCCTGTTCGCCGCCATCAACAGCGGTCTGTGGGTGGTGCAGGAACTGCGCAGCCCCTGGGCCCATCTGAGCTGGCTCACCCTGGGCTGGCTGCTGGCCCTGCTCACGCACGCCGGGGTGGTCCTGGCGCTGCGGCCCGGCCGCGAACGGGACGCATGACCCTCTCCTCCAGCGACATCAACGACCTGCGGGATGCCCTCGCCGACCGGCTCTACCTGCAGGTGGCCGGCTGGCACCTGTATCTGGGCGATGCGGGTCTGGCCCAGGAGCTGGCCATCGAGTGCGCCGCCCGCCTCGACCAGGGCAGCGCCGTCTGCGCCCGCCAGGCCCTGGAAGCGGTGCAGGTGCCGATCGGCGGCGGCGCCACCCGTCTGCCCCTCGCCCGTCTGATTCCCGCCGGCCAGCTGCGCGACCTGGAGGACATCCTCGAACCGTTCTGCCGTTGAAGCGTGCGCGGCCCCGCCGGGGCGCGCTCAGCCCCGGCGGGGCAACTGGGGCAGCCGGCGCCCCACCAGGGCCATCACCTGGCGAGCCTCGGGCACCCCGGCGGCACCGGCGACGGCGGCGTAGATCACCAGGCCCAGGCCGCTGCTCAGGCCGGTCTGCAGCAACCGGCCCCAGAGACCGGAGGGCCAGGCCACGACGGTCGCCAGCAGCCAGGCCGCCCCGGCCGCCAGCAGCGCCGCCAGCAGCAGCTGCAGCGTGTCGCGCCCCCAGGCCAGCAGCGGCAGTCCCCCCAGGCGCCGGCGCAGGGCCAGCAGCAGGCCGCCGCAGGTGATCAGATTCACGGCCACGGTGGCCATCACCAGCCCGGCGGCGCCCAGGTAGAAGGCCGGCAGCAGCTGCGCGTCCCAGGGTGTCGGCCCGCCCACGAACACCCAGCAGAAGATGGCGTTGAGGCCGATGCCCGCCAGCGACCAGCGGAAGGGCGTGACGCCGTCGCCGAGGGCGTAGAACACCCGCACCAGCACGTCCCGGGCCAGGTAGGCCGGCATGCCGATGCCGTAGGCCATCAGCAGCTGGCCCACCAGGGTGGCGGCACCCGCGTCGAAGGCGCCGCGCTCGTAGATCAAGGCCACGATCGGCACCGCCAGCGCCACCATCAGCGCCCCCAGGGGCAGCATCGAGGCGTTGGAGAGCATCAGGCCCTGGCGCACCCGCTGGATCAGTTCGGGCCGGTCCGCCGGCGCCGTGAGCCGGGCGTAGAGCGGCAGCAGGGGCACCAGCAGGGCGTTGGAGATCAGGCCCAGGGGCGTCTGCACCAGCAGGTTGGCGTACCCCAGGCCGGCCGCCGCCGCCGGAATCCCGGAGGCGAAGAACAGGGACACGAAGACGTTGATCTGCAGCATCCCCGAGGAGAGGGTGGCGGGGCCCATCACCTGCAGCACCTCGCGCACGCCGGGATCGCTCCAGTCCCACACCAGCCGGAACTGGTGCAGGCCCCGGCGCACCAGTTCCGGCAGCTGCACCAGCCACTGCAGCACCGCCCCCACCGTGGTGGCGCCTGCCAGCACCACACCCCCCAGCAGCGCCTGCTGGGGCAGGGCGATGTCCGCACCCAGCTGCCACCAGAGCAGGGCCAGGCCGGCGATCACCGAGAGGCTGGAGAGCATCGGGCTCACCGACGGCAGCCAGAACACGTCGGCGGCGTTGAGAGCACCGAAGCCCAGGCCGATCAGTCCGGCGAACAGGGCCATCGGCGCCATCCAGCGCAGCTGCACCACGGCGATGGCGTGCACCTCCGGCGCCAGCCCGGGGCCCACCAGGCGGATCAAGGGGTCTGCCGCCACCAGCAGCACCAGGGTCACCACGATCAGCCCGGCCCCCACCAGGGTGTTGATCGCCGCCAGCACGTGCGCTCCCTCCTGGCGGGGGCGGCGCGCCAGCACGCTCACCATGGCGCTGTGGAACGGTCCGTTGATGCCCCCCAGCAGGATCAGCAGGAAACCGGGCAGCACATAGGCGTAGTTGTAGGCGTCGTAGGCGGCACCCACGCCGAAGGCGGCGGCGATCACCTGCTGGCGTACCAGACCGGCCACCTTGCTCAGGGCGGTGGCCACGGCCACGATCAGGGCGATGCGTCGCAGCGATGGGGCCATGGCGGGGCCGGTCGAGCGGGCCCGGGACCCGCGGAGTCGAGCGGCAGTATGGCCGCCGCCCCCTGCCGCAAGCGCCGATGACCGTTCCGATCCTGGACGCCGGCCCCCTGGTGGCGGGGGTGCTGGTGAAGCGCTACAAACGCTTTCTGGCCGACGTGGAGCTGCTGGAGCCGGGGCCCGGGGGGGAGGCGGCCGGCGCGGTGGTGACCGCCCACTGCCCCAACACCGGCCCGATGACCGGGGTGCTCCATCCCGGCGGCCGGGTGCTGCTGCGCCACGCGCCTTCACCCAGCCGCAAGCTGGCCTGGACCTGGGAGCAGGCCGAGGTGAGCGGCGCGGGCGGCACGCCCATCTGGGTGGGCATCAACACCGCCCTGCCCAACCGGCTGGTGCGGGCGACGATCGAGGCCGGCTGCCTCGAACCCTGGCTGGGCCCGATCGCGGCGATCCGGGCGGAGGTGCCCTACGGCCCGGGCCGCCGCAGCCGCATCGACCTGCTGCTCACCCCGGCCGAGGGGGCCGCCGATCCCCGGCCGATCTACGTGGAGGTGAAGAACACCACCTGGACCCGCGGCGATCTGGCGCTGTTCCCCGACACCGTGACCGAGCGGGGGCAGAAGCACCTGGAGGAACTCACCGGCCTGCTGCCCGAGGCCCGGGCGGTGCTGGTGCCCTGTCTGAGCCGGGGCGATGTGCGCCGCTTCGCGCCGGGGGACAGCGCCGATCCCCGCTACGGCGACCTGTTCCGCACCGCCCTGGCGGCGGGGGTGGAGGTGCTGCCCTGCATCTATCGGTTCGAGCGCGACGGCGTGAGCTGGCAGGGGCTGGCCGCCGTGGAGACCCGCGACCCGGAGATGCCGGAGCGGACGGGAGAGGCGGACCCCAGCGCCGATCGCCAGCCGGCGGGGCGGCGCCCATAGAGTCGGACCACTCAAGTGGCGGCGATTGTGGATACCCGGGCCTTCAAGCGTTCCCTGCACCACTCGGAGCGTTACAACCGCCGCGGTTTCGGCCTCGGCGAGGAGGTGGCCGGCAGCCTGCAGACCGCCTATCAGAGCGATCTGGTGGCCAGCCTGCGCACCAACGGCTACGAGCTGCGGCGGGGACGGCTGACGGTGCGCCTGGCGGAGGCCTTCGGCTTCTGCTGGGGCGTGGAGCGGGCGGTGGCGATGGCCTACGAGACCCGCCGCCACTACCCCAGCGAGCGCATCTGGATCACCAACGAGATCATCCACAACCCCTCGGTGAACGATCACCTGCGGGCGATGAACGTGGAGTTCATCCCCGTGGATGGCGGCGTGAAGGACTTCTCCGAGGTGGCCGGCGGCGACGTGGTGATCCTGCCCGCCTTCGGCGCCACCGTTCAGGAGATGCAGCTGCTCAATGAGCGCGGCTGCCACATCGTCGACACCACCTGTCCCTGGGTGTCCAAGGTGTGGAACACCGTGGAGAAGCACAAGAAGCATGCCTTCACCTCGATCATCCACGGCAAGGTGAAGCACGAGGAGACCCTCGCCACCAGCAGCTTCGCCGGCACCTATCTGGTGGTGCTGGATCTGGCCGAGGCCCAGCTGGTGTGCGACTACATCCTCGGCAAGGGCGACCGGGAGGCGTTCATGGCCCGCTTCGCCAAGGCCTGCTCGCCGGGCTTCGATCCAGACCGCGACCTGGTGCGGGTGGGGGTGGCCAACCAGACCACGATGCTCAAGAGCGAAACCGAGGAGATCGGCAAGCTGTTCGAGCGCACCATGCTGCAGCGCTACGGCCCCGCCCGGCTCAACGACCACTTCCTGGCCTTCAACACGATCTGCGACGCCACCCAGGAGCGCCAGGACGCGATGTTCGCCCTGGTGGACGAGCCCCTCGATCTGATGGTGGTGATCGGCGGCTACAACTCCTCCAACACCACCCACCTGCAGGAGATCGCCGTGAGCAGGGGCATCCGCTCCTTCCACATCGACACCCCGGAGCGCATCGGACCCGGCAACCGCATCGCCCACAAGCCGCTGGGCGGCGATCTGGAGGTGGAGGAAACGTTCCTGCCCGAGGGGCCGATCCGGGTGGGCATCACCTCCGGGGCCTCTACCCCCGACCGGATCGTGGAGGAGGTGATCGAGCGGTTGATCGAGCTCAGCGAGCCCTGAGCGTCCGCCGCAGCGGCACTGTCGCAGCGGCTGCAGGTGGCCCTGCGGCGAGCCCTTTACATTGATTCACGAAGGCCGTTGCCAGAGCCCTTGCTGTCGTCGAGTCCGCCCCTCAACCCGCCTGCCGAGGCCCTCGCCTCCGGCCACCGGGCTGAGGCGTCAGGCAGCCCTGGAGATGCCGCCACCACCACGAAGCCGTTGCGGGACGCGGACGATCCCCGCGTGGGCCGCTACGCCAGCAGCTTCGCCGACCTGATGGAGATGCGCGCCGCCGCGGAGGATGTGGAGCGCTATCTCGACCGCCATGAGGGCTGGTTCCGCCGCTGCGCCGCCCCCATGCCGGTGGAACCGCTGGGGCACAACGGCTACCGGCTCACCCTGGGCCGCTTCGGCAACTTCGGCTTCGAGGTGGAACCCACCATCGCCCTGGAGCTGCTGCCGCAGAGCGCCGGCGTCTACCGCATCATCACGGTGCCCTCAGCCGGCGGCGAGGGCAGCCTCGACGGCCTCTACGACGTGGAGTTCAATGCCGCCCTGCAGCTCGACCAGCCGGAAGCGGATCTCACCCTGGTGCGCTGGCAGCTGGACCTGAGCGTCTGGATCCGCCTGCCCGGGGTGATCACCCTGTTGCCGGCCTCACTGGTGCAGAGCAGCGGCGAGCACCTGCTGCGCCAGATCGTCCGCCAGATCTCCCGGCGGCTCACCTGGAAGGTGCAGGAGGATTTCCACGCCACCTACGGGCTGGACTGCCCACCGCGACGTCGGGCCCAGTTCTGAGCCACACCCTCCATCCGGTTGGATGGAGGGAAGATTCCGCTCAGACGGGACGGTTCTCCCAGATCCTGTTGAGGATCTGCATGCCGCTCACGGCCTGCCAGAGGAAGAGGGTCATCATCGCCATGTTCAGGCCCACATGGGCCTTGCGAGCGATCAGGTTGCCCTGCTGCATCAGCGGGATGAGGGAGACGGCCAGAGTCAGGAGACAGACCATGGCGATGCCCACCAGCAGGTGGGGGCCCACGAACAGCTTGCCGTTGTTCAGATAGGTGACCGCCATGCCACCGAAGCAGCCCAGCACCAGCAGGGCCAGCAGGATGCTGCCCATCTGGAAGTGGCGTTTGGCGAACTGGCCCTTGATGAGCTGCTTGCGGGTCTCGGCGTCGGCGGTGCGCGTCTTCTTGGCCTTGATGCCCAGCAGCATGCTGTAACCCGCCAGGGCCAGCAGACCCCACATGGTCAGCGGGTGCAAGAAGTTGAGGGCGAAGGCGAGCGACTCGGGCATGGGTCGGGGGTCGCGGGGGTGCGTCGGGCCGAAGCTACAACCGCTCAGTGCAGGAAGTGACGCCGGCCCGTGACCACCATCACCAGGCCGAGTTCGTCGCAGGCGCTGATCGAATCCGCGTCGCGCACGCTGCCTCCCGGCTGAATCACCGCCCTGATGCCGTGGCGCGCCGCCAGCCGCACGGTGTCGTCGAAGGGGAAGAAACCATCGCTGGCCAGCACAGCCCCGCGGGTGCGCTCCGCGGCGGCCTCCAGCGCCAGCCGGGCCGAACCCACCCGGTTCATCTGGCCGGCGCCGATGCCGAGGCTCTGCCCGTCCCGCGCCACCACGATGGCGTTGGAGCGCACATGGCGCACCAGCTTCCAGGCGAAGCGCAGATCATCGAGCTCCTCGATGCCGGGCTGGCGGGCGCTCACCACCTGCCAGCCGCTCTCCTCCACCGGCGCGTCATCGAGATCCTGCACCAGCACCCCGCCCAGCACGGTGCGCAGCTGGCGGCGCGGTGCCCTGGCGATGGCGCCGGGATCGAGCTCGAGCAAGCGCAGGTTGGCCTTGGCCGCCAGCTGCTCCCGGGCGGCGGCATCGAAACCGGGCGCCACCACGCACTCCAGAAACAGGCTCGTGAGCTGCGCAGCGGCGGCGCTGTCCACCGCGGTGTTGAGCGCCACGATGCCGCCGAAGGCCGAGAGCCGGTCGGCATCCAGGGCCCTCTCCAGGGCGTGGGCGCAGCCCCGGCCCACGGCCACGCCGCAGGGATTGGTGTGCTTCACCACCACCGCCGCCGGCTGGGCGCCGTTCCCGTAGCCGAACTCCCGCACCGTGGCCAGGGCGGCATCGAGGTCGATGAGGTTGTTGTAGCTGAGCTCCTTGCCCTGGAGCTGGCGGGCCGCTCCCCAGCCGGCATCCCTGAGGCTGTACCAGAGGGCCGGCTGGTGGGGGTTCTCGCCGTAGCGCAGCGACTGATGGGCGGGCAGCTCCAGCCGCAGGGGCGCCTCCGCTGGGCCCTCGGCCGCCGCTGCCCGCTGGTCGGCAAGCCGCGCCGCCAGCCAGCCGCTGATGGCCGCGTCGTAGGCCGCCGTGTGCTCGAAGGCCGCCAGAGCCAGCTCGCGACGCAGCTCCTCGTCCACACGGCCCTGGCGCAGGGCGTTCAGAAAACCCTCGTACTGGCCGGGGCTGGTGAGCACCGCCACGTCGGCATGGTTCTTGGCGGCGGCACGCACCATCGCCGGCCCGCCGATGTCGATGGTCTCGATGGCGGTGTCGAAGGCCACGGCTGGGTCGGCCACCGTCTCGCGGAAGGGGTAGAGGTTCACCACCACCACATCGATCGGGGCGATGTCCTGAGCGGCCAGGTCCGCCTGGTGGGCGGCGTCCGAGCGGCGGGCGAGGATGCCCCCGTGGATACGGGGATGGAGGGTCTTGACCCGGCCGCCGAGGATCTCCGGAGCGCCGGTGTGGTCGGCCACCCTGGTCACCGGCAGCCCCGCAGCCTGCAGGGCCGCCGCGGTGCCGCCACTGGAGATCAGCTGGTAGCCGGCCTCCAGCAGTCCCTGGGCCAGGGGCACCAGACCGTCCTTGTTGGAGACGCTCAGGAGGGCCTTGGGGGCCATGGCTCGCGATCGCACAGCAGTGGAGCCAACCTACGCAGCAGCTGCACCGCCGCCATGACCCGGGAGGACGCCGCGCCTGCCCCCGCGCAGGATTCCACGGGGACGGACCGTCTCCAGCGAGGCCCCGCATCCGCCAGGCACCGCCTGGTGCTGCTGCACGGCTGGGGAGCCGATGCCGACGACCTGTTCGAACTCGGAGAGCTGCTGGTGGGACCCGAGGTGAGCGTGGTGGCGCTGCAGGCACCGCTGCCCCATCCCGCGGGCGAAGGGCGGCAATGGTACGACCTGGAGCAGCCGGGATGGCCCCAGCTGCCGCCGGCGCGGCAGGACCTGCGACGACGGCTCCTCGACCTGGGTGGCGAGGTGCCCCTCAGCCGCACGGCGGTGCTGGGGTTCTCCCAGGGAGCCGCCCTGGCTCTGGATGTGGTCACGGGCGCTTCCGGCCTGCCGGTGGCCGGCCTGATCTGCTGCAGCGGATACCCCCACCCCGGCTGGCAACCCGAACGCCCCGGAAGCGCTCAGGGGGAAGCGGCCGCGCCGGTTCTGCTGACCCATGGGCAGCTGGACCCCGTGGTGCCCCACGGAGCCAGCGAGGAACTCAGCAGGCAACTGCGCGCCAGCGGCCGCGACGTGGAGTTGCTCAGCTTCAGTGGCGGCCACACGATTGACGCGAGCCTGCTTCCCAGGTTGAGAACCTTCCTGCAGGCCTGCTGGCGCAGGGCTGACACAGGGTTGATCTGAACGAGATGATCCGTCCGAGATGACCTGAAACCTGAAGCGGCCGGACTGGATCAGACGAAGGCGTACTCGTACTCCTCCATCTCCTCCCAGTCGTCGGCGGCCAGGGCCTCGATGCCTTCGAACAGCACGTCCTCGCCGATGCGATCGACGATCTCGCGCAGCGACGGGAACAGGAAGTGGTTCTCTTCGGCGTACTGGGCGCTGAACAGTCCCTTCTCACCCCAGAAGAAGCGGTCGGTGGTGTGCTCGTTGCGGCGAACGTTCAGCAGCGCGGGAGCCATCAGGGCCTGCTCGGCGATGTAGCGGCGCGCAGCGGTGACGGGCTTGTGGGAGCCGGTTTCGAGATTGAAGGTGGGGACATGGGCCAGCACCCGCTGACCGGCCAGACGGCGGCGGCTGATCCGCTTGCGCTTCTTGGACATGAGCTAGCTCCCGAGAAAGGGAGGATCGAGGAACAGGGGGAGGGAGACACGAGCGGGAGAGGCCCGCAGGGCGAACCGGGGCTCCAGGGAGCACCGGCCGGAGACGGCCAACCCGTCGGTGCTGGACACGGCCCGGGGGCGTCGGCACGGCTGCGGGGTTCCGCCCATTCGGAACCCCGGACAGGGGGTGAGCGGCCAGACCCCGGAGATCCAGGGCCCGAACACACCTCTGCTGTAGCTTCGTTGGCGGCGAAGCGCAACTGGGTGTGCGCATCACCACCAACGGCATCGACGGCCAGAAGGACCGCGCGGGAACCGTGCGGTAGTGGTCGATACGACGATCTTAAGACTTTTTCCCGAAATTTCCCCGCCCGCTCCAGATTTTCTTCGGCACCCCGACCCGCCGGTCGATCCCCAGACGCCGATGCCAGTCTCCAAGCGGTTCCTGAGCCTGCTCAGCTTCCAGCTGGCCCAGTTCGCCGACCGCGACGAGGTGACCTCCCTCGTGGTGTACGTCACCGAGCCCGGTCCGGCGGACACCCCCAACCTGATCCCCGTGGGCCAGTGGCCCGCCGGGGCCAAGGCGCTGCCGGCCCTCAGCGATGCCAGTCCGCTGCGGGCAGCGGAGGAGCGGCGGCGCTGGCTGCCGCTGCGCCATCGGGGCATGCTGCTCGGCGCCCTGCAGGTGGAGACCAGCCAGGTGCCCTGGCCGGAGCCCCTCAACCAGCGCCTGCGGGCGGTCGCCCTCTGCCTCACCGAGGGGCTCTGCCTCGATCTCGAGCACCGGCAGCTGCAGCACCAGCTGAACCTCCAGCAGGAGCAGCTGCGGGTGCTGTTGCACCAGCTGCGCAATCCCCTGGCGGCGCTGCGCACCTTCGGCCAGTTGCTGCTGCGGCGCCTGGGCGGGGACAGCCGCAACCGCCCCCTGGTGGAAGGACTGCTGCGGGAGGAACAGCTGCTGCGGCGCTATGTGGATGCCATCGACCGGCTCGGCCAGGGCGAGGCGGTGTTCGCGGCCGCGGAGGCCGCCCCGCCGCTGCTGCTGCCCCCCAGCCTGGGCGGCGGACCAAAGCAGCCCCTGGGGCCGCAGCTGCAGCCGCTGCTGCAGCGGGCAGCCGCCACCGCCAGCCTGCAGTCGCGCCGCTGGCACCCGCCGGGGCACCTGCCGGACTGGCAGGGCGACACCGGCAGCGTGGCCGAGATCCTCGCCAATCTGCTGGAGAACGCCTTCCGCTACAGCCCGCCCGGCGCCCCGGTGGGCCTGCACGTGGCCGGCTCCCCGCAGCAGAACTGGCAGCTCACGGTGTGGGACGGCGGCACGCCGATCCCGGAGCCGGATCGGGAGCGGATCTTCCAGCCGGGGGTGCGGGGGGCCGACTCCGCCGATCTGCCCGGCACAGGCCTGGGGCTGGCCCTGGCGCGGGAGCTGGCCCGCCGGCTGGGCGGCGACCTGAGCCTGGAGGACTCGCCCCGCCGCATCGACGCCTCCCTGCCCGAGCGGGGCAACGCCTTCCGCCTCACTCTGCCGCCGCAAGACACCACAGCAGGCCCGTGACCAGCAGCGCCAGCGCCTCGCTCCACTCCACACAGGCCCCATAGCTGTCGCCGCTGTGGCCGCCTAGGCGGCGCCCCAGCCACCAGGGCACCAGCAGGGCCGGCGGCAGGCCCGCCAGCACCAGGCCCGCCAGCAGCGGCAGACGCGCCGGGGTCAGGGCAGCACTCAGCGCCAGCAGAGGGAGAGCGGCAAGCAGGGCCGGCAGCACCTCCCTGCCGAGCCCGCGCCAGTGGCGGCGATGGAAGCCGGCGGTGCCACCGGCCGCCGGCGCCCCGCGCAGGTAGGGGTAGCGGTGCATCGCCAGCAGCGGCGCGATCCGCCCCCAGAAGCAGGCCCACACCAGAGCCAGCGCGCCGAGCCAGGCAGCCGCCGAGGCCAGGCAGGCGAGGCCGGCGGCCCGCAGCAGCGCCAGCTGCAGCGCCGCCTGCACCGCCGCGGCCCCCACCCGGCTGTCCTGCATCGCCTCCAGGGCGCGGGGGCCGGCGGCCAGCCCATCAGCGGTGTCGAGAGCCCCGTCGTGATGCAGCCCGCCGCTGAGGGCCAGCCCCAGGGCCATCAGCAGCGCCACCCGTGCGCCCACCGGCAGCCAGTCGTGACTGAGCAGCCAGAGCAGGGCCTGCAGGGCTCCGAGCACGACGCCGATCAACGGCGCGAAGCGGGCGATGCGCTCGAAGCGGGGGGCGATGACGGGCCAGGCCGGCAGCACCGAATAGAACACCCAGGCACCGGCCAGATCGCGCAGCCAGCCCGGGGAGCGCCCCAGGCGGCGCCTAGCGTCGTGCCTGCTCCGCTGCGGCCCCATCAGCGCGTCACTCCAGGCCTTCCAGTTCGCCACCACGGCCCGCTGCAGCGTCAGCCGCGCCCGCTGCGGCCTGTTCCACACCCCCCACGGCAGCGTCGCGACCCCCTGCTTCATGCCCGTGGGCACCCTGGCCACGGTGAAGGGCGTCACGGCCGATCAGCTGCGCGGCACCGGCGCCAGCATGGTGCTGGCCAACACCTATCACCTGCATCTGCAGCCGGGCGAGGCGATCGTGGCCGAGGCCGGCGGCCTGCACCGGTTCATGGGCTGGGACGGACCTCTGCTCACGGACTCGGGCGGGTTCCAGGTGTTCAGTCTGGGGGACATCAACCGCATCGACGACCGGGGGGTGACCTTCCGCTCGCCCCGGGACGGCCGCCGCATCGAGCTCACGCCGGAGCGGTCGATGGCGATCCAGATGGCCCTCGGCGCCGATGTGGCCATGGCCTTCGACCAGTGCCCCCCCTACCCGGCCCGTGAATCCGAGGTGGCGGACGCCTGCCGACGCACCCATGCCTGGCTGGAGCGCTGCATCGCCAGCCACAGCCGGGCCGACCAGGCCCTCTTCGGCATCGTGCAGGGAGGCTGCTTCCCGGAGCTGCGGGCGGAATCGGCCCGGGTGGTGGCCTCGATGGATCTGCCCGGCATCGCCGTGGGCGGTGTGAGCGTGGGCGAACCCGTGGAGGAGATGCACCGGATCGTGCGCCAGGTGGGCCCGTTGCTGCCGGAGCACAGGCCGCACTATCTGATGGGGGTGGGCAGCCTGCGGGAGATGGCCGTCGCCGTGGCCCAGGGCTTCGACCTGTTCGACTGCGTGCTGCCCACCCGTCTGGGGCGTCACGGAACCGCGCTGGTGGGCGGCGAGCGCTGGAACCTGCGCAACGCCCGCTTCCGCCACGACCACGCTCCCCTGGATGCCGGCTGCCCCTGCCCGGCCTGCAGGCGCCACAGCCGCGCCTACCTGCACCACCTGATCCGCGCCCAGGAACTGCTTGGCAAGACGCTGCTCAGCCTGCACAACATCACCCATCTGGTGCGCTTCAGCCGGGCCATGGCCCGGGCGATCCGGGAGGGTTGTTTTGCGGAGGATTTCGCTCCCTGGGAGCCGCGGTCCCCGGCCGCACACACGTGGTAGCGTCCGCACCACGCCTGTCGATCGAGTTCCGGGATGGCCGTCTACGCCCTGCAGACCCTGGCCCAGCTGCCCGTCTCCCAGCTGCCCATTGCCCAGCTGCCCGAGGCGTACCAGGCCTTCGCCCCCCTGGTCGACATCCTGCCGATCATCCCTCTCTTCTTCCTGCTGCTGGCCTTCGTGTGGCAGGCCTCGGTGGGTTTCCGCTGACTCGGGGCCTGCACCGGGCGGCCGCATTCAGCGCTCGCGCAGCACCGCCCACGCGAACACCGGCAAGGCGAGCATCCGCCGCCAGCGCCGCGGCTCCTGAATCAGGCGGTACAGCCACTCGATGCGCAGGGCTCCCATCCAGGCGGGGGCCCTTTTTTTGACCCCGGCCCAGACGTCGAAACTGCCGCCCACGCCCATCCACAGGCCGCTGCGGCGGCTCGCCAGGCCGCGGATCCAGGTCTCCTGGCGTGGCACCCCCAGGGCCACCAGCACCAGGTCGGGCCGGGCCGCCAGCAGCCGGTCCTCCAGCCCCGGCCAGGCCTCAGGGGGCTGGTAGCCATGGCTGCTGAAGGCCACCTGCAGGGCGGGGATCTCGGCCCTCAGGCGCGCCAGCAGCTGCTCCATCACCGCCGGCGAGGCGCCCACGAGGGCCACCCGCCAGTGGCGCTCGGCGCCATGCTCCAGCAGCCGCCGGGCCAGCTCGATGCCAGGGGCACGCCGCACCCGGTGCCCCTGGCGCCCCAGGGCCCACACCACCCCGGCACCGTCGGGAATCACCAGATCGGCGGCGGCGATGGCGCGGCCGAGTTCCGGGTTGGCCCGCGCCGCCATGGTCATCTCGGCGTTGAGGGTGACGATCTGGCCGCCACCGCGATCGCGCAGGGCCAGGGCGGCCTGGAACACATCGGCGGCCACGTCCACCGGCACCCCCAGCACCCGGCTGCGCATCGGCACGGGCGGGTCGGTTGCCATCACTGCCATGGAGAAGTGGAGCCGCGGGGGAGAATCTATGGGCGCCGGATGCGCCGCAGCCCGGAACGCCCGGCCACACGTCACCCCGTCCCCTTGCCGCCCCCTTCCCCGCGATGACCAGTGCACCGCCCCTGACGGCCCTGGTTGACCAGGAGCAGGCCTGGGCGGTGCTGCGGGAGCTCGATCGCCAGATCGAGCAGGTGGTGCTGGCGCGCCAGCATCCGATCAGTGGTCTGCTGCCGGCCAGCACGGCCCACACCGTGCACGGCAACTACGGTGACGCCTGGGTGCGGGACTGCGTCTATTCGATCCAGTGCGTGTGGGGGCTGGCCCTGGCCCACCGCCGCCTGGGCGGGCCCAGCCGGCGCAGCTTCGAGCTGGAGCAGCGGGTGCTGCAGCTGATGCGCGGCCTCATGAACGCCATGCTGCGGCAGGCGGCCAAGGTGGAGCGCTTCAAGCACAGCCGCCACCGTCTCGACGCGATCCACGCCAAGTTCGACACCGCCACCGGCAATCCGGTGGTGCCCGACGACGGCTGGGGCCACCTGCAGCTCGATGCCACGGGCCTGTTTCTGCTGCAGCTCGCCCAGCTCACCCGCGCCGGCCTGGTGGTGGTGCGCTCCAGCCACGAGCGCGACTTCCTCCAGAACCTGGTGTACTACGTGGCTCAGGCCCACAGGGTGGCGGACTACGGCATCTGGGAGCGGGGGGACAAGGGCAACCACGGCCTTCCGGAGCGCAACGCCAGCTCGATCGGCCTGGTGAAGGCGGCCCTGGAGGCGCTCGAGGGTCTCGACCTCTACGGCCCCCACGGTGACGGCAGCTGTTGCCTGGTGATCCCCCACGACGCCATCGTGCGGCTGCGGCGGGCGCTGCAGGGCCTGCTGCCGCGGGAGTCGGCCAGCAAGGAGGTGGACGCGGCCTGTCTGTCGGTGATCGGCTACCCGGCCTGGGCCGTGGAGGACCCCCAGCTGGCTGAGCGCACCCGCACCCGCATCCGCAACGATCTCAGCGGCGGCTACGGCTACAAGCGCTTCCGCCGCGACGGGCACCAGACGGTGGTGGAGGACCACACCCGCCTGCACTACGAACGGGAGGAACTGGCCCAGTTCGAGCACATCGAGTGCGAATGGCCCCTGTTCTGGGCCTACGAGCTGGTGACGGCCTGCTGCGAAGAGCGCTGGGACGAGGCCCGTCAGTGGCGCCAGCGGCTGGCGAGCGTGAGCCTGCTGGTGAACGGGGTGGCCCTGCTGCCCGAGCTCTATCTGGTGCCGGAGGAGTCGGTGGAGGCCGAACGCCGCCAGCCCGGCAGCCAGCCTCGGGTGGCCAACCCCAACGTGCCCCTGCTCTGGACCCAGAGCCTCACCTGGCTGGGCGACCTGCTGCTGGCCGGGCTGATCACCCCCGCAGACCTCGATCCCAGCGGGCGGCGGCTGCCTGCCCGCCTCGGCGCCGAGGAGGTGCTGGTGGCCCTGGTGCCGGCCAGCGACGCCATCGCCGCCCGGATGGACGCCCACGGACTGCCGAACTGCGGCGCCGGGGCCGTGGCAGGGGGATTCCGGATCGCCGCCTCCGAGGAGCTGGCCCGGCGGCTGGCCCGGGTGGGGGCCAACCCCCGGCTGGGCCTGAGCGGTCATCCACCGAGCACGATGCGAACCCTGGCCACCGCACGGCTCTACCGGCGGGCCGACGCAGCCGCGGCCGCGGGCACCGGCGGCAATGGCCTCGGGGGCCCGGGCGCTCCGGAACGGCTTGCCTTCCTGCCGGCGGTGCTCGAGGAGGGCACCTTCTACCTGGCCGACGACCCGGTGCAGCTGGTGGACAGCGTGGTGGCGGAACTGCGGCTGCTGCGGCGGCACTGGGCCGGTCCCGGTGCACCGCTGCTGCTGATCCCTGTGCCGGAAGGAGCGTTCCGGGCCAATCCCGAGCCCTTTCTGGAGCTGGGGGAGCAGCTGCGCGGCGGCCAGGTGGACGGCGTGCCCGTGCGGCTGGGTGCGCTGGAGGAGCTGGCCGATCTGGCCAGCTGGGTGGAGCTGCCTCCCGAAGCGGTGGCGGCGCCCATCCCCGCCGCCGCCGACACACCACTGCAGGCGAGCACCCGGCAGGCGCCGCTCTCGGCCGCCGAGGAGCAGGAGCTGGAAAGCGACGATCTCAGCATCGGCGACCTGGCCGAACGGCTGTGGACCAGCACCTCCCTGGAGGAACAGGGCGAGGTGCTCGAGCAGCTGGGCCGCCGGCTCGGCGTCGATGCGCGGCTGCAGGGTCCCGATGGTCAGTCGGTGGCCCTGCGCACCCTGGCCGAGGAGGTGTACCGCCGGGCGCTGGGGGAGGCCGACTGGGACGTGGTGCGGCGCATGGCCGCCCAGCTGGAGCTGGTGCATCCCCAGCTGGAGGACGCCCTCTCCGACCTGCTGGCCCGCCAGAAGCAGGTGGTGGTGGGGCGCAACTACACCGCCGATTCCCTGATCACCGCCCCTCAGACCAGCGGGGCGGTCGCCGCCATGATCCGCCGCTTCAGCGGCGAGGATGGGCGGGAATGGATGCTGCAGCAGGAACTGCTGCTGGCCCTCGATGGCCTGGCCCGCCATGAACCGAGCCTGCTCAGCGGCAGTCTCACCCTGCAGCTCGGGCAACTGCTGCTGCTGCTCACCAGCGAGCTGGCCCAGGAGGCCGACCTCAGCCCGATCGATGCCTTCGAGGCGCTCTGTCAGCAGCCGCCCCATGCGATCCGCCGGCGTCTGCGGGCGGTGCTGCTCGATGCCGACCATGCCCGCGCCGCCCTGCAGCGCAAGGAGCAGCTGCACGTGAGCGGGCGGGTGCGCTGGACCGTGCCCGACCCCCTGGACGAACTGCCGGGCGGCGACTGCTGGCTGCAGCACCGCATGCGCCTGGGGGCCCTGGGGCGGGTGCCGCGCGACTTCTACGCCGGGGTGTGGGAGCTGCTGCACCACTGCCGCGGCATCGTCATCGGCGACAAGCTGGAGAAGCGCAACCGCCTGGCCAGCGAGCCGCTGCTGAGCGAGAAGACCCCGGGGGAGCGCAACTTCGCCTCCCTGGTGGAACACCTGCTCAGCAAGATCGAGGCCCCGGAGTACCGGCAGCTCTGCACCGAAACCCTGATGACGCTGATGGCCTTCGCGGAAGCCAACCCGCAGGTGCGCTTCGACGACGACCTGGCCCTCGACGTGGTGATCGGCCATGCCGTGCGCGTGGGCTGGCAGAGCACGCACCCGCAGGTGCCGGCGGAGGAGTACGGCCGGCACAAGGCCGCGGCCTGGGACCGCTTCTACCGGGCCTCCCCGGCCGCCTGCCGCCGCTGGCAGCTCGAGGCCCTCAAGGAACTGAGCCAGGGCGACTGAGCCTGGCGGAGCGGCTCAGATCGGCTGCTCCAGGCTCATGCAGAGATTGGGCTGCTCCACACACTGCTCGATCAGGTCGGCCAGCAGCAGTGCCCGGGAGGCCTGCAGCCCGTCCACCGCCGGTGACTCATTGCCGCGCACACAGGCCAGGAAGTGCTCCAGCTCGGCATAGAGCGGCTCGATCGAGGTGGTGCTCACCTCCTCCACGAGGCCGTCCGAGCGGTACACCAGCTCGCCGTGGTCGGCGCTCACCGACTGGTGGGACCGCCGGTGGATGTGCAGGGTGCGGTTGAGGAAGTCGGTCTCCACCAGGCTGGCGCGGCAGTGGGCGCTGAGGCTGCGGATCTTGCGGTGGGCCATCTTGCTGGCCGTGAGACTGGCCACCACGCCATTGGCGAAGGCCAGGGTGGCATTCACGTAGTCGATCGGCCCCTCGGCGCTGCGCCCTCCCGCCGCAGCCACGCGCAGCACGGGGGCACCGGCCAGCTCCAGCACAAGGTCGATGTCATGGATCATCAGGTCGAGCACCACCGACACGTCGTTGGCGCGCTCGGGGTTGGGGCTGTGGCGCCGGGCCTCCAGCACCACCACCTCCTCGTTGGCCACCACCTTGAGCAGCTCGCGGAAGGCGGGGTTGAAGCGCTCGATGTGGCCCACCTGCAGCAGCACGCCGGCGCGCTCGGCGGCACCGATCAGCGCGGCGGCCTCCTCCTGGCTGGCGGCGATCGGCTTCTCGATCAGCACATGCTTGCCCGCCCGCAGACAGGCCAGCCCCACCGGGTGGTGAAGCAGGGTCGGCACGGCGATGCACACCGCGTCGACCTCCTCCAGCAACGGCTCGTAGGAGGGATGCCAGGCGCAGCCGAACTGCTGGGTGGCGAGCTGGCCGCGGCCCCGGTCCGGGTCGGCCACGCCCACCAGCTGGGCGTCCTTGATCAGGCTGAGCACGCGGGCGTGGTGCCAGCCCATGTTGCCGATGCCGATGACCCCCACGCGGACCGGGTTCATGGCAACGGCGTTCGGTTGAGCCGATTATCGACGATGCGCTAGTCCTGCGGCTCGACCTCCCCGTTCTGGGCTTCCCCGTTCTGGGCTTCCACGGTGACGGATTCGATCGGCCGCTCGATCCGCACCCGCTCGATGCGCGGGCCATCCATGGCCAGGATCTGGAACTGGTAGCCCTTCCAGCGCAGGCCCTCGCCGGCGGAGGGGATGTGCTGGAGCCGCTCGAGCAGGAAGCCGGCCAGGGTGTGGTGCCCCTCCGCCTCGGGCAACGCCAGCGGCAGATGGCGGTTGAGCTCGAAGATCTCCAGATCACCGGCCGCCGACCAGCAGCCCTCGTCCAGGCCGATCAGGCCGTCGTCGGGCTCGAGCGGATTCTCCTCCTCGCCGACGATCTCGCTGGTGAGGTCAGCCACGGTGACGAGGCCCTCGGTGCCGCCGTGCTCGTCCACCACCACGAGCAGGGGCTGGCCGCTGCGGATGACCGGCAGCAGTTCCGCCAGCGAACTGCTCTCCTGCACCCGGGCCACCGGCCGGATGTACGGCGCCAGGGGGGAATCGGGCTGCAGCAGCCCGCGGGCGATGGGATCGGCCAGGTGGCGCAGGTCGAGCAGGCCGCGCACGTCGTCGAGGGAGCGGCCGATCACGGGGAAGCGGGCGTGGGCGGTGTCATGCACGGCCCGCATCAGTTCGGCGAAGGTCACCTCCAGGGGCAGGGTGACCATGCCGGCGCGCGGCACCATCACCTCCCGCACCCGGGTGTCGCGCAGCGAGAACACGCCCTCAAGGATGTTGCGCTCATCGGGCATCAGGCCGGTGACGCTGCCGGTCTCGATCAGCGTCTCCAGCTCCCCGGCCGAGAGCACCGGCACCAGGTCATCCCAGTTGCGGGGCAGGCCCAGCAACCGCAGCAGCAGCCCGCCCAGGCGCTCCACCAGACCCAGCAGGGGCGCCAGACTGCCGCTGAGGGCATCGAGCAGCGGTCCCAGCCGCAGGGCCGAGCGCTCGGGACTGTGCAGCACCCAGGCCTTGGGCGCCAGTCCCCCGAACAGGGTGGCCAGCAGCGCCATCAGCAGGAACACCCCCAGATCGAGCCAGGCCTGGGGCAGCCCCGGCAGGGCGGCGGCGGCAGGCTGGAGCAGGCGTTCGGCCAGGCCACGGCCGGCCCAGCCGAAGGCCACCAGGGCCAGCACCGAGCCCAGCTGGGTGGCGACCAGGGCCCGGCGCAGGCGGCGCTGGAGCTTGGCGACGGCAGCGGCACCAGGCTCGCCCGCTTCCACCAGCTGGTTCACCCGGCTGGGGCGCAGCTGCATCAGGGAGGCTTCTCCGGCCGAGAAGAAGGCGCGCAGGGCGATCAGCGCCGCCAGAGCCAGGATCAGGATCACGAAGATGGGCCCGTCACTGGACGGCAGGGCGGCGCTTGTCGCTGGATCGGTCGCCGGGTCGACGGGAGCATGGGGGTCGCGAGGATCGAACTCGCCTTCGGCGGATTATGAGTCCGCTGCATTCACCAGATTGCTAGACCCCCGGCAGCGCGGTACGCGCCGCCCTGCTCACCAGAGGCCACGCACGGGAGCGGACCAGCTGGCATCGCCGCCCTGCATGGAGAACGACTGCGGAGCACTCTGGGACACCGGTTGCACACGCACGGGCTCGGCGGCACCGCTGAGGCTTCCGGAAAAACCACTGGAGATGTCGCCGGTGCGCAGCGGCATCGGATCGCTCTGCTGATCCAGCAGGAAGTTGGTGGTGTTCTCCACGGCGCTGCCATCCCAGACGATGGTCTGATCGGTGAAGCCGAAGCCCATCACCCGGTTGCCTTCCACACCGCCCATGGCGATGCCGAAGAGATCGGTGATCTGGTTGCTGAGGCTGACGCCGCGGGCGAAGGGGGCCGTGTAGCTGTAGAACCGCTGCTCCATGAGCTCGGATGCGGTCTGAACGCTGCCGCAGCGGGTGATCTCGACCGGCGCCGCCAGCGAAGCTCCAGCAGAGGACGCGGGCGGAGCCTCGAGCGTGGTGGTGCAGACCACCGGGCCGGCGGTCGCCGGCTGGGCCCACGCCGTGGTCAGCAGGCAGGCGGCCAGCACAGGCGCGGCCATCAGCGCCCCCGCGAGCGCACGCGGTGCGGCTGGCGCAGCAGAGGACGCACGCGGAGGGAGCGTCATCACAGGGACCTCGGGCGGAAGCTTCCACACCCAAACTAGGCAATCCAACGCCGTTTCACCAGTGCCGTCTCTGGAGTCTCAGCCCCGGCTCTGCCTGCCGGCCGATCCCGTGGCGATGCGGCAGCTGCTGCTGGAGCGGCTGGCCGGCCATGCCTACCGCCATGGAACCTTCACCCTGGCTTCGGGACGCACCAGCCCCCACTACGTCAACTGCAAACCGGTGAGCCTCAGCGGGGAGGGGCTGGCACTGCTGGGAGCGCTGCTGCTGCAGGAGGTGGAGGCGGACGCCGCGGCCGTGGCCGGCCTCACCCTGGGCGCCGATCCCCTGGTGAGCGCGGTGGCGATGCGGGCCGCGCTCGACGGCCGTCCGCTGGCGGCCCTGATCGTGCGCAAGCAGGCCAAGGGCCACGGCACCGGCGCCTGGCTGGAGGGTCCCCTGCCCCCGGCCGGCAGCACCGTCACCGTGCTGGAGGACGTGGTGACCAGCGGCGGCTCGTCGCTGCTGGCGGTGAACCAGCTGCGTGAGGCCGGCTACCGGGTGAACCGGGTGGTGACGATCGTGGACCGGCAGGAGGGCGGCCTGGAGGCGATGACCGAGGCCGGCCTGGAGCTGCGCAGCCTGTTCCGGCTGGACGAGGTGGCGGCCTGCCGTGCGGCCCTGGCGGGGGGCAAGGCATGAGCACGCCCTGGAACTGGCGACCGGCGGGTCCCTCCCTGACCCGGCGACCGGCCTCCCTGATCCGCCTGGAGGGCAGCGATGCCCTGCGGGTGCTGCACGGCCAGACCAGCGCCGCCATCGAAGGGGCCCGGCCAGGACAGTGGATCCCCACCTGCTGCATCACCCCCACCGCCCGCCTTCGGGCCCTGGCCGAGGTGCTGGTGGATGCCGGCGGGGCCTGGCTGGCGGTCACCGCCGGTGACGGCGCCCAGGTGCACCAGGCCCTCGACCGGGTGCTGTTTCCGGCCGACCGGGTGCGGCTGCTGGCCCCGCAGCCCGGCTGGCTGGTGGAGCCGGTGCCAGGCGAGACCGAGCAGCTGGAGACCGCGGAAGCGGGTCGCTGGCAGGAACTGGCGGGCGGCGGCGGCTGGCAGCTTGGGCAGGGCCGGCTGGGCCGGGCGCTGCTGCTGGCGTCCGACACAGCCCTGCCGGCGGCCTGGGCCGGGCGCACGCCCCTGGGTGCGAGGGAGGCGGAGCGCTGGCGCATCCAGGGCGGTGTGCCGGCGGTGCCGGGCGAGATCAACGACGACCACAACCCCTTCGAGCTGGGGCTGGCCGATCGGGTCAGCCTGCGCAAGGGCTGCTACGTGGGCCAGGAGACCCTGGCCAAGCTGGCCACCTACGACGGCGTCAGGCAGCTGCTGCACCGCTGGCACTGGCAGGCCGAGCCCGGTGTGCCGGCCCCGGAGGTGGGCCAGGTGCTGCAGGAGCTCCAGACGGAGGCAACAGGCAGCGGCGACGCCACGGCAGGCGCCGGGACGCGTCTGGGGGTGATCAGCTCCGCCCTGGAGCTGGAGAGCGGCGACCGCATCGGCCTGGCCCTGGTGCGCCGGCGGGCCCTGGGGCAGCCGCAGCTGCAGGCCGGCAGCGGCGGCGCGGCTCCCCGGCTGCAGCTGTCGGCACCGGACGGGTTCGTGATGCCGCCGGTGGGGCCGGGGGGGGAGCCGACAGCTCAGGCCTCCTGATCCAGCAGCCAGCGCACCACCGCCCAGGTGGCCAGGTTGTCGTCGCGGTTGTAGGTGAAGATCCGCTGCAGCCGCCGGGCGCCGCCGTCCCGGCGCCACTGGCGCCACCAGAGCAGGCAGCGGGCTCCGTCCACCCCGTTCTGACTCCAGCGGAAGCCCAGCCAGCCGGCCACCGCCTTGAGTCCGTAGCTGTTCACCGGCAGGCGCCAGTGCCGCCGCAGCCTGGCGTGCACGTCCAGCAGCCTGGCGCGCAGGGCCGTCACCTCCGCCTCGTCAGCGCCCTGGCGGCGGGCCAGGCGCAGCAGGGCGATCGCCTCGGTTTCGCCGTAGTGGAGCAGCGGCCAGCCGGGGTAGCCGGCCAGGTAGCGGCGCAGCCGTCGCCAGAGGCGCTCCTCGCCGTGCTCCTGCAGGGCCAGCAGGGGGCGGTAGGGCCAGCTCTCCCCGGGCTGCGGCAGCCGCGGCCAGGCGCCGCCGGAATCGCGCCGCACCACCACGAAGCCGTGCAGGAAGTCGTCGCGGGCGTCGGGGTCCGACTCGATGTCGTAGAGCAGCACGCCGGGGGCCGTGGCCAGCTCGGGCAGCGGTTCCGGACCCTCCGGCAGCAGGCACTCGGGCCGGCCGCTGGCCTGCACCCGGGCCTGGGCCACCAGGGCGGCGGCACTGTCGCGGTGCTGGTCGCCATGCACCGCCAGGGCCTCCGCCAGCTGCTGGGGATCGCTGGCGGCCAGCTGGGGCAGGCTGGTGATGCCCTGATCCAGCAGCATCTCGCGGCGTCTGCCGCCGATGCCGCTCACCTCGCTGAGATGGCCGTCGCGGCGGGCTTCCTGGTCGCAGAGCCCCCGCCAGCTGCAGAGCACGCACTTCTTGCGGTCGGCCACCAGGGGTGGCGGCTCCCGGCGGCCCAGCTCCAGCGCCAGCTTGCTGAGGGCCTCCTCGAGCTGGGCCTGCAGGCCGCCGGAGAGCGTCAGCCGTTCGCGCTGCAGGGCCCGGCCGGCACCCGCCACAACCAGGGCCTGGGGCACCGGCGCCTGCTGGCGCTCCGCCAGCAGGCGCCCCCACCGGGCCCGGAGCCAGCGGTGCTCCCGGGGGGGGTTGCGGCCCTGGCGGCCCAGCACCGGCCGGTAGGCATGCTCGCCCCACACGCTGGCACCCGGCACCCGCTCCAGCAGCGCCGGGTGAGCCTCCAGCGCCACGTCAGCACCGGAGCGGCCGCGCAGGCGCAGCCCCACCACGCCCGGAGCCGCGGCGGCGCAGGCCGCCTCGCCGTGGCCGGGCTTCTCCGGCAGCAGGCTCTGGAAACTGGCGAGCTGGTCGCTCAGGGCCAGGGCACGGTGGGCCGTCCAGAGCCGCTGGCCTGGGTCACCGTGACGATCGAGCCAGGCCCGGCGCCTGCAGCGCAGCCAGCTGCGCAGCAGCCGGTCGGTGATCAGGGGCGGGGCCATCGGGTCACGCTAGGCAGCGGCCGCCGGGGCCCTTGGCCAGGAGGCCCCGGACTCGGGCAAGCTGACCGCCGAACAGTGCCCTGCCGGCGTCCATGGCCTCAGCCCCCCTGCCCCTGGAGGCGGCTCCGATCGCCTTCGGCACCGACGGCTGGCGCGGCATCCTCGGCGTGGACATCACCGTGGAGCGGCTGCTCACGGTGGCCGCCGCCGCCGCGGCCGAACTGGCCTACGCGGCGCCGGAACACCTGGGCAGCCGCGAGGTGGTGATCGGCTACGACCGCCGCTTCCTGGCTCCCGAACTGGCCGAGGCGATCTGCAGCGCCGTGCGGGGGGTGAATCTCGAGCCCGTGCTGGCCGCCTCGCCCACCCCCACGCCGGCCTCCAGCTGGGCGGTCGTGGAGCGCGCCGCCCTGGGGGCCCTGGTGATCACCGCCAGCCACAACCCGCCCGAATGGCTGGGCCTGAAGATCAAGGGCCCCTTCGGCGGATCGGTGGAGGGCGACTTCACCGGACGGGTGGAGACGCGGCTGGCGGCCGGCGGCGTCAGCGTGCCGATCCCGCCGGCCAGCCCGGGGGGCGAGCCGCGCTTCGATGCCCTGGGGGCCTATCTGAGCGGCCTGCGCAGCAAGGTGGACACCGCCGCCCTGGCCAAGGGCCTGCAGCGGCTGGGACTGACCGTGATCGTGGATCCGATGCACGGCTCGGCGGCCGGGGTGCTGCCGGCCCTGCTGGGTGAGCGGGCCGTGGCCGGCGGTGCGATCCGCGAGATCCGTTCCCAGCGGGATCCCCTCTTCGGCGGCAACCCGCCCGAGCCCCTGGCTCCCTACCTGGCCGAGCTGATCGCCGCCGTGCAGGCCAGCACCGCCACCGGGCGGCCGGCGGTGGGCATCGTGTTCGACGGCGACGGCGACCGCATCGCCGCCATCGATGAACGCGGCCGCTTCTGCAGCACCCAGCTGCTGATGCCGCTGTTCATCGACCACCTGGCCCGGGCCCGCGGCCTGCCGGGCACGGTGATCAAGACCGTGAGCGGCTCCGACCTGATGCAGCTGGTGGCCGAGGGCCTGGGCCGGCCGGTGCTGGAGAAGCCCGTGGGCTTCAAATACATCGCCGCCGAGATGCTCGCCGGCGAGGTGCTGGTGGGGGGCGAGGAATCGGGTGGGGTGGGCTTCGGCATGCACCTGCCGGAGCGCGACGCCCCCTTCGCCGCGCTGCTGCTGATCGAGGCGCTGGTGGAGGGAGGCGTGCCCCTGGGCGAGCGCCTCGATGCCCTGCAGCAGGCCCACGGCGGCGCCGCCAGCTACGACCGGCTCGACCTGCGCCTGGCCGACATGGCCGCCCGTCAGCGGCTGGAGGCGCGCCTGGCCGAGGCACCGCCGGTCGACGTGGCCGGCATGCCGGTGCTGGAGGTGAACCGCACCGATGGCGTGAAGCTGAGGCTGGGCGCCAGTCACTGGCTGATGCTGCGCTTCTCCGGCACGGAACCCCTGCTGCGCCTCTACAGCGAAGCCCCCAGCGCCGAGCGGGTGGCGGCGGTGCTGGACTGGGCGCGGGACTTCGCCCTCGCCGCCTGATCGCTCACCGCCTGATCGCCCTCCGCCCGATCCGTGCCCACTGATCGCTTGGCCGCCACCGCGAACGCCACCCCACCGCCCCCCACGCTGGTGATCGCCAGCGGCAATCCGGGCAAGGTGCGCGAGTTCGGGGCCCTGCTGGCGGATCTCGGGCTCCGGGTGCAGCCCCAGCCCGAGGGGCTGGAGGTGGAGGAGACCGGCACCACCTTCGCCGCGAACGCCCGCCTGAAGGCCGCAGCGGCGGCCCGCGCCACCGGCTGCTGGGCCCTCGCCGACGATTCCGGCCTGAGCGTGACGGCCCTGGGCGGCGCCCCGGGCGTGCACTCGGCCCGCTATGGCGCCAGCGATGCGGCCCGTATCGATCGGCTGCTGCGGGAACTGGCGGGCAGCTGCGACCGCAGCGCCCGGTTCACCGCCGCCCTGGCCCTGGCCGACCCCGGCGGCGCCGTGCGGCTGGAGGTGGAGGGGATCTGCCCGGGCACGATCCTTGAGGTGCCCCGCGGCGGCGGCGGCTTCGGCTACGACCCGGTGTTCTTCGTGCCCGAGGCGGGCCTCAGCTTCGCCGAGATGGCCCCGGCCCAGAAGGCGGTGCTGGGCCACCGGGGACGGGCTTTCGCGCTGCTGGTGCCGCGTCTGCAGGAGTTGCTGGCCTGATGCCGAACCTGTTGCAGCGAAGCTGATGCCTTGGAGGCAGCCGGCGATGCCCAGCCAGCCCCGCTTCGACGCAGTGCCGGAGAATCCGTTCGTGGTGCCGATGCCGAAGGGCTTCCTCTGGGGTGTGGCCACCTCCGCCCACCAGGTGGACGGGAACACCACCGGAAACGACTGGGCCCGGTTCGAGCGTCAGCCAGGGGCCATCGCCGGCGGAGCCGTCAGCGGCCCGGCCGCCGACCACTGGAACCGTCTGGCGGAGGACACCGAGCTGATCCGGCGGCTCGGCGCCAACGCCCACCGGCTCTCACTCGAGTGGAGCCGGCTGGAACCGCGGCCGGACCGCTGGGATGAAGCCGCCTGGGACCACGCGGAGGAGGAACTGAGCCTGCTCCACGGGGCAGGCATCGAACCGATGCTCACCCTGCTGCACTTCACCCTGCCGGCCTGGCTGGCTGAGCGGGGCGGGCTCACGGCCGCGGAGTTCCCCGGGCGATTCGAGACCTTCGCGGCCGAGGCCGGGCGACGGCTGGGGACGCGGGTGCGGCTCTGGTGCACCGTCAACGAGCCGAATGTGGCGATGCTCTACGGCTATGTGACCGGCCAATGGCCCCCCTGCCGGCGCGATCCGGCCCTGGCGGCCCAGGCCTTCACCGGGCTGCTCCAGGGCCACGCCCTGGCGGCTCGGGCGCTGCGCCGGGAGGTGCCTGACGGGCGCATCGGTGCCGCCGTGCACCTGGTGCAGGCCGAGCCCCTGCGCCGCTGGTGGCTGCCCGATCGCCTGGCGGCCGCTCAGGTGCGCAGCGGCTTCAACTGGCCCTTCTACGACGCCGTCCGCGACGGCGTGATCCGCCTGCGGCTGCCGGGATTCCCGAGGCTGGAGGAGCCCCTGGCCGAGCTGCGGGGCTCGGCCGATTTCGTCGGCATCAACTACTACCGCCGGAACCTGGTGGGCTTCGATCCGCGCGCTCCGGGCTGGGCCAGCCTGCACCAGGGGCCCGGGCGGCTCAGCGACGCCGGTGTGGAACTGCACCCCGAGGGGCTGCTGGTGCTGCTGCGCCAGGCCTGGACGCGCTACCAGCTGCCCCTGATCGTCACCGAGAACGGGGTGGCCGACGCCGGTGGCCACCTGCGGCCCGTCTACCTGCGGGCCCACGCCCATGCGCTCGCGTGCGCCGTGGCCGAGGGGATCCCCGTTCAGGGCTACTTCCACTGGACGCTGCTCGACAACTTCGAGTGGACTGACGGCTACGCCCTGCGCTTCGGGCTGTACCGGGTGGACTTCAGCAGCCAGGAACGGATCCCGACCCCGGGAGTGACCGAATTTCGCCGTCTGGCCGAGCTGCTGCGGAAGCAGCAGGCTCAGTCCTGAGCCGGGAGGCCCTCAGGCCGGCACCCAGCTGCCGTGCAGGCCGTGGGGGATGGCCAAGGGCAGCTCCAGCACCGCCTGCTCGCTCAGGTCGGCGGCGTCGAGGATCACCAGATCGCTGGCGCAGCGGGCGCCGTTCCAGACGACGCACAGCACCCAGCCCCCATCTTCGGGGCTGAAGCCGGCCGCCGCGGGATCGCTGCCGGGGCGGGGCACCATCACCGGCTCGCTGACGAAGCCTCGCGGCGCCGCGCTCCACACCCGCCGCTCGCCCGTGGCCAGATCCAGCTTCTCGATCGCCTGCAGGGGGTCGTTGCCGCGCTCCCGTTCGGCCACCGCCATCCAGGCGTAGCGGGGCTCGAGCCCCTGCCGGGCGGGGTTGACCATGGCGAACTCGCAGCAGCGCTGCTCCAGCCAGTCGTGGCGCACAGCCCCGGCCGGGTCACGCTGGGCCCGCTCCAGATCCATGCGGCAGCGCAGCAGCTGACCCTCCGGGATGCTCTCGAAGTCCACCGCCCGGAAATCGGTGCCGGGACCGATGGAGGGGAAGTCGGCATAGAAGATCGAATCCACCACCAGTTCGCCCGTTGACGGATCCTCGAAGGCGTTGAGGTGGTGGAAGACGAAACCCGGGGGCGCCGGCACCCGCAGAGGCTCGGGGTGGCACTCGGCGGCGGCGCTGCCGGGCCGGGGGATCAGCCAGAACTGGCCGGCCTCGCCGGGCCTGGAGGCCAGGCACTGGGCCGCTCCTTTCTGGCCGAGCAGATAGGGCAGGGGATTGAAGCTGATGGCGTTCTGCAGAAACACCGCCCACTGGGGGGTGATGGCGA
Source organism: Cyanobium sp. CH-040 (assembly GCF_024346135.1). Lineage (GTDB taxonomy): Bacteria > Cyanobacteriota > Cyanobacteriia > PCC-6307 > Cyanobiaceae > NIES-981. The sequence goes on from NZ_JAGQCJ010000004.1 coordinate 177,699, forward strand.
AGTCGTGCAGGAAGGCGAAGCCCCGGAAGCTGTCGCGGCGCTCGGCCAGCAGTTGGCCGGCATGCACGCCGGCGGCGGGGTCGTCGGCGCTGGCGAACTCCATCAGGCGGATGGTGCTGGTGGGGCCGGCCTTGACGCCGAAGGTCACCATGCGCGGACCGCCGTGGTGGCCGGGATCGAAGCGGGGGTGGGCACTGAAGGCCTCGCCGGGCCTGAGCACGCCGTCGAGGAGGGAGATGCCGCGGGTCTCGAGGGTGTCGGGGTCGAGGGCGTGGGGCTCGGCCGCCTCCCACAGGGCCAGCAGCTGATCGCCCAGACGCACCACATGGGTGTTGGCGATGTTCTTGAGGCGCAGATCGAAGGCATTGGCCAGCACGCCGCCCGGTTTCTGGGTGCCGAACACACCCCGGTACTGGAACCGGCCGGCCTGCTCTTCGGCCTGCCAGCCGGCGGTGCGCACGAAGCGGTTGCTGAGGCTCGCCCGGCCGCCCTCGAAGCGCAGGGCGGTGACCATGCCGTCACCGTCGAAGGGGTGGTGCACCCAGCGGCCGCCCCGTTCCAGCCGGCCGGGACCGTTGCGGTAGAGGCAGCCGCTGAGTTCGCCTGGGATCCGGCCGCGGGCGGCGCTGAGGGGCACCGCCGCGAGCTCGCTGCCCACATTGCGGAAGGCGCTGGCCCAGTCGGCACGGTCGTAGCCGGCAGGCTGGGCTAAAGCTGACGCGGGGGCTGGCGCGGAGGGGGTGGCGGTCATACGGGAGATATGGCTTCAGCGGTTGCGAATTGTGACGAAACTAGGCCGGCATAGACGCCGCCGCGAGCCAGGAGTTCCACGTGGGTGCCGGCCTCCACCACCCGGCCGCCCACGATCACGCAGATGCGGTCGGCGTTCACCACCGTGGAGAGGCGGTGCGCCACCACCAGGGTGGTGCGGTTGGCCATCAGCCGGTCGAGGGCCTCCTGCACCACCTGCTCGGAGGCCGAATCCAGGGCTGAGGTGGCCTCGTCGAGGAACAGGATCGGGGCGTTCTTGATCAGCGCCCGGGCGATGGCGACACGCTGGCGCTGCCCGCCGGAGAGCAGGGCGCCGTTCTCGCCGATCAGGGTGTCGTAGCCCTGCGGCAGGCCCTCGATGAAGCCATGGGCGTTGGCGGCCCGGGCGGCGGCCTCGATCTCCTCCCGTCCGGGCGGGCGACGGGTGGTGGAGCGGTCGCCGTAGCCGTGGCCGTAGGCGATGTTGTTGGCCACGGTGTCGTTGAACAGGAAGGTGTTCTGATCCACCAGCGAGATCTGAGCGCGCAGGGCGGCCTGGCTGATCTCGCGCAGGTCGATCCCGTCGATGGTGATCCGGCCGGCGGTGGGGTCGTAGAAGCGGCAGAACAGGTCGATGATCGTGCTCTTGCCGCCGCCGCTGGGCCCCACCAGCGCCACCGTGTTGCCATGGGCAAGCTCCAGGTCGAGCCCGCGGATCACCGGCTCCTGGTTGTAGGCGAAGGTCACCGCCTCGGCCCGCAGCGCCTGGCGGAACGGCCCCAGCGGCCGCGGGCTGGGCGGGTCGGCCGGATCGGGCGGGGTGTCGAGGATGGCGAACACATCCCGGGACGCCGACACCCCCTGCTGCAGCACGGCGTTGGCTTTGGCCAGCCCCTTGAACGGGGCATAGCAGAGGTAGAGAGAGGTGAGGAAGGCGAAGAAGCTGCCGGTGGTGCGGGTGCCGGCGATCACGGCCTCACCGCCGTAGATCAGCACGGCGCTGAAGCCGGCCGCCCCCAGCAGTTCCATCAGGGGCTGGTTGACCAGTTTGGCGCGGGTGGTGCGCAGGGCCGAGCGCAGCACGGAGCGGTTCTCCTGCTCGAAGCGCTCCAGTTCGTAGCCCTCCATGCCGAACACCTTCACCACCCGGGATCCCACCAGGGCCTCCTGCAGGGTGGCGGCCAGGCGTCCGAGGCTCGACTGGCCGCGGCTGGAGTGGCGGCGCACCTTGCGGGAGGAGCGCAGCACCGGCCAGACGCCGAGGGGGAAGAGGATGAACGCCACCAGGGACAGCAGCCAGTCCTGGTAGAAGGCCACCACCACCAGCACCGCCAGGGTGAGGCCGTCCTTGACCAGCGAGGTGAGGCCGTCGACGATGCCCGTCTTGACCAGCGTCACATCGCTGAGCACACGGGAGATCAGGGTGGTGGAGCTGCTGCGGTCGATGTAGGCCTGGGGCAGCAGCATCACCCGCCCGGCCAGCTCGGCGCGCAGATCGGCCGTGATCGACTGCCCCACCGATTCGGTGAGATAGGACCCCAGGTACTGGCTGATCGCGCGCAACCCGATCACCACAAGGATCGCCACCGGCGCCCAGTAGAGCTTGCTGCGGTCGCCGCTGGGCAGCACCTGATCGAAGAGGTAGCGGATCACCAGCGGCACCACCCCGGTGGAGGCCCCGTAGCCGAGGTTGAACAGCAGCGCCAGCAGGAACGTGGGCCACAGATGGCGGCGGCCGTAGGCCAGCAGACGCCGGTAGGTGGAGCCGGACGGCGTGGCCGCGGGGGTCGAGGTGCTCATGGCAGCAGCTCCAGCAGGGCATCGGCGGCGCGGGCCGAGGCGCCGGGCGGACCCATGCGCCGGCGCAGCTCGGCGATGGCCCCCTCCACCCGGGGCCGGTCGGCGAGCAGACCCTCCAGGGCCGCCACCAGAGCGGCGGGGGTGACCCGCTCCTGCAGCAGCTCGGGGAACTCCTGCCGTCCGAGGATCACGTTGGGCAGCCCCAGCACCCGGTGACGGGTGACCAGCCGCGCCAGCAGCAGGGTGAGCCAGTTGAAGCGGTAGACGATCACGTGCGGGCAACCCAGCAGCGCCGCCTGCAGCGTGGCCGTGCCCGAGCACACCAGGCCGGCGTCGGCCGCATGCAGCAGATTCACGGTGTCGTCGGCGATGCAGAACAGCGGCAGGGACCCGCCGCCGGCCTCCCGCTCCAGCACGGCGGGATCGATGGTGGAAGCCCGCAGCAGCACCACCTGCCAGCCCCGGCGGCGCAACTGTTCAGCGGCGGCCAGCAGGACGGGCAGCAGCAGGCGGATCTCGCTGCGACGGCTGCCGGGCATCAGCACCAGCAGGGGCCGCCGCGGATCGAGGCCGTGGCGCCGGCGGGTCTGCTCCGGGCTGCTGGTGACCTGGATCTCATCGAGCAGGGGATGGCCCACGTAGCGGGCGAACTCCCGGCCATGGGCATTGAAGATCCCCTCCTCGAAGGGGAAGATCACCGCCAGGCGATCGATGAAGCCGGCCATGCGCCGGGCCCGCCCCCGTCCCCAGGCCCACACCTGCGGGGCGATGTAGAAGAACACCGGGATGCCGCGCCGGTGGGCCTCGCGGGCCACCATCAGGTTGAACCCCGGGTAGTCGATCAGCACCACCGCATCGGGGCGCTGCCGGTCCATCCGGCGCTTCAGCAGGCGCATCACCCGGTGATGGCGCCGGATGCTGCCGAGGATCTCCACCACGCCGGCGGCCGAGAGGCTGCTCACGTCGGCCAGGGTCGTCATGCCGGCGGCCCGCAGCCGTTCGCCGCCGACCCCGGCAACCTCCAGCGCCGGGTCACGGCGCCGCAGGGCCTGGAGCAGGGCCCCACCATGCAGGTCTCCGGAGGCCTCGCCGGCCACCAGCAGCAGCTGGCGGGGCTCAGCCATGCCGGCCCCAGCCGCGCCTGGCCAGCACGGCCAGCACGGCGTCGGTGAGGCGTGCCACCCCTCCGGGATCCAGCGCCAGAGGCACCGGCAGCACGCCATCCCGCTCCCGGGGCTCGAGCAGGGGCACCAGCCGCTGCCAGTCCTTGGCGGTGGTCACGAGGGTGGCGTTCTGCTGCGCCCGGGCCAGTGTCAACAACCGCTCCACGTCGGTGCGAGCATAGGGATGGTGGTCGGGGAAGGCCTCGCAGCCCACCAGCCGACAGCCTTCCTGCCGCAGGGCGGCGAAGAACTTCTCCGGCAGACCGATGCCGCAGAAGGCCAGCAGGGGACGCTCCCGGAGCCCGGCGGGCAACGCCAGGCGGCCCTGGATGCCGAACCAGGGCCGCTCGGCGGGCCAGGGCAGTCCGGCGAGGGCTCCCGGCTCCGGCTCCATGCCGGTGAGCACCAGCAGGTCGGCCCGGGCGAGGGCGGCGGGCGGCTCGCGCAGCGGGCCGGCGGGAAAGAGCAGGCCGTTGCCCAGGCGCCGCTGGCCGTCGAGCACGCTCACGTCACAGTCGCGCGCCAGGCGCCAGTGCTGCAGGCCGTCATCCAGGAGCAGGAGATCGGCCCCAGCCTCGAGGGCACGACGGGCCGAGGCCACCCGGTCGGAGCCGATCCAGACCGGCACCCCGGGCAGCGCCCGCACCAATTCCAGGGGCTCGTCGCCCACCGCCGCGGCAGCCATCTGCGGCTCCACCCGCAGGGGCTCGCGGCGGCCGCTGCCGTAGCCGCGGCTGAGCACCGCCGGCCGCCAGCCGCGGAGGGTCAGTTCCCGGGCCAGGGCGATCACCAGGGGGGTCTTGCCGGTGCCGCCGAGGGTGAGGTTGCCCACCGACACCACCGGCAGCGGCGGCTGCCAGGGCCGGCTCTGCAGCCGATGGACGTGCACCGCCAGCCCGTAGAGCCAGCCGCAGGGCCGCAGCAGCCAGGCCCGCAGGCCGGGCCGCGGGCGATACCAGAAGCGGGGGGTGGGCGGCGGCATCAGCCCGCCTCCAGGGCCCGGAGCCGCTCCAGCACGGTGGCGGCGATCCGCTGCGATGGACCGTGCAGGGGCGGCAGCGCGGCCGGCCGGGGGGGATGCCGCATCCAGGCGACCACCGCTTCCCAGGCCTCGGCGGCGGTGGCGCAGCGCCGCAGCCAGCCGGCCGTCTCCAGCTGCTCGCTGAGTTCAGCGAAATTGGCCATGTCCGGTCCGCACACCACGGGCCGGCCGCCGCGCACCGGCTCAAGGGGATTGTGACCGCCGATGCTGCGCCCGGCGGGACGGAAGCTGCCGCCCATCACCACCAGATCGGCGGCGGCGACCCAGGTGCCCATCAACCCGAGCCCATCCACCACCAGCACCTCGAGTGGCGGTGGCGGTGGCGGTCCGGCGCCTGCCCTGGCCGGATCGATCCGGCTCCAGCGCTGCCCGCTGAGACCCCGGGCCCGCACCCCCGCCAGCACCTCAGCCGCCCGCTCGGGATGGCGCGGCGCCAGCAGCAGCGCCGGCCGCCGGGGCTCCAGCTCGCGGCAGATGCGGGCCCAGGCCACCAGCAGCAGGTCCTCCTCGCCGTCGTGGCTGCTGGCCAGCAGCAGCACGGGCCGATCCGGCCAGAGCCGCTGCAGCTGCTCCAGGGCGGCGTGCCGCACCGGCAGCGGCGGCGCGTCCCATTTCGTGGAACCCAGCGCCAGGGCCGCCGGCGCCCCCAGCCGCCGCAGCCGCCCGGCGTCGGCGGCCGACTGGGCGAAACAGGCCTCGCAGCGCCCGTAGAGCCAGCGGCTGAACCAGGGCAGGCGGCGATGGCGCCGATAGGAGCGCTCGCTGACGCGGGCATTGATCAGCAGCGGATGCGGCATGGCATGCACCAGCTCCGGCCACAGCTCCGCCTCCGCCAGCAGACCGAGGTCGGGACGCCAGTGACGACGGAACAGAGCCAGGGCCAGCCAGTGGTCGATGGGCACGTACTGATGCAGCACGCCATGGGGCAGCAGCGCCGGGGCAAGGCGGGCCGAGGTGCGGGTCACGCTGGTGACCAGCACGGCCGGCGGCTGGCGCTGCGCCGCGGCAGCCGCCCCGGCCAGCGCAGCCAGCAGGGGCTGCAGGCTGGTGAGTTCCCCCACGCTGGCGGCATGGATCCACACCAGGGACCCCGCGGGCCGGGGGAGGCCGGCGAACCCCAGCCGTTCGGCCAGGCGCCGGGGATCCTCCCGACCGCGGCAGAGGCGTGCCAGCAGCAGCAGCAGCAGGGCCGGTGTGAGCAGCAGGCCCAGCAGGCGGTAGAGCAGCAGCACCGGCCGCGGGCAGGGCATCAGCGGCGTGCGGGGCCGAGCAGCAGGGCCGCCTCGCGGCTGGTGGCCTCCAGGGCCGAGGCCAGGGCGGCGGCCTCGGCCTCGCGCCCGAGCCGGTCGCGGGAGCCGGGCACGTAGAGGGGCGCTCCCAGGGCCAGCACGGCCCGGCCGAAGGGGAGCGGCAGCACGGAGCGGTCCCAGGAGCGCAGCCGGCAGCGGCGCGTGAGCGCCAGGCCCACGGGCACCACCGCGCACCCCGACTGCCGGGCCAGGTGCAGCACACCCTGCTTCACCTGCCGGGCGGGGCCGCGCGGGCCGTCGGGGGTGATGCACACCGACTGCCCGCCGCGCAGCAGCTGCAGCAGGCGCCGGTAGGCCGTCAGCCCTCCCCGGGTGGATGAACCGGGCACCAGATCCACCCCGCGCATGCGTGCCGCCACCCCCACGATGCGGGCGTCTCGGTGGCTGCTGAGCAGCACCGCCACCGGCCGCCGGGCATGCAGGCGCAGCAGCGGCATGAAGAACACGTGGCAATGCCAGAGGGCGTAGATCACCGGCACACGCCGCTGGAGCACCAGGGTCTCGGCGGCTGGATCCGCCCTCACCCGGATCCAGGAGGTGGTCAGCACCAGCTGGCCGTAGGCATTGAGCAGGGCTCCCGCCAGCCAGGAGAGCGCGGGATTCTGCATCAGATTCCGCTTCTTCACGGGGCGCAGTCGGGGATGCAGTGCAGGGCGCGCAAACAGCAGCAGGCCCGGAAACAGCAATGCCATTTCCGGGCCTTGGCCAGTGGCTGCAGCAGCTTCAGCGGAGCGCTGACGGGGGCATCATCCAGGCCGGGGGCGTCATCCAGGCCTGCTGCGGGCCCCGGCCGCACGCGCTGGTGGCGGAATCAGGCGGAACCGACACCGGCGTAGGAGCCGTAGAAGAACAGGCCCACAACGAAGATCACGGCCATGCCGCCGGCGGTGGCCACGAGCCAGAGGGGCAGCACGCCTTCGGTCCAGCGGGAGCGCCAGGCGACCGCGGGGCGGCCGTCCGGGAGGCGATCGGGGATCCGGCCGTCAGGCAGGGTGGATTTCTTGCCGCTCATCGGGTGCGCTCCTGGAGGTCAGTTGAAGAAGTAGCTGGTGAACAGCACGCCGGTGACGAACACCAGCAGCAGCCCCAGATAGAGGCTGGTGCGGTTGAGCTCGACCGGGAGATTGTTGGGATTGGGATTGCGTTGCAGACCCATGGCGTTCGGCGTCGGGGGATCAGCGGCGGATGAATTGCATGGCGGCCAGGGCGCCCAGGAAGAACACCGTGGGGATGCCGAGGGCATGAACCGCCAGCCAGCGCACCGTGAAGATCGGGTAGTTGCGCGGCGTGGTGGAGGTGGCGGGAGACTGGGTCATGGCGGGTTATTTCAGGCGCAGGTCGAGCTGGCTCCTGCCCTCGTAGCGCTCGCTCACCACGGGAGCCTTGCTTTCCTGGAGCTGGAAGTAGGCGTCAGGGCGGGGCGTGCCGAAGGCGTCGTAGGCCAGACCGGTGGAGACGAACAGGAATCCGGCCAGGAAGATGGCGGGCAGCGTGACCGCGTGGATCACCCAGTAGCGGATGCTGGTGATGATTTCGAAGAACGGGCGTTCTCCGGTGGAGCCGGCAGCCATGGCGACGAGCGTTCAGCCCGACGATCCTAGGGGCAGGGCCTGAAGCCACGGGAGCGGCGCCGGCCCTTGGTTACAGAAGTTGGCGGGGAGTTCGCAGCGCCGGCGGCTCAGCCCACCCAGCGCAGCAGGGAGCCGCGCTCCCCGAGCACGAAGCCCTTGCCGTCCGCGGTGAAGACGATGCGGGTGAAGTTGGAGGGCTCACGCTCCCCCACCGGATCCCGGCGCCAGCTGGCGCCGCCGTCGTCGCTCACCAGCAGGGTGCCGCTGCCGCCACCGGTCCAGATCGAGCCCTGGGGATCCCAGGCCATGTCCAGGTAGCCGTAGCCGTTGGTGATCGGGATGATGGCCTTGCCCCAGGTCTCCGGATCGGCCGGATCGGGGGCGAAGCGCAGCTGGGCGCCGCGGGCCACCATCCACAGGGCGCCGTCGGGCTGGAAGCCCATCGACTGCAGCCGCTGGCTGCTCACCCGCTGGTGCACCTGCCAGGTGGCCTGGCCGGGATCCCAGGTGGAGAAGAAGTTGCCGAGACTGCTCACGCTCACGTAGCGGCCCTCGGGGCTGCGGCGCAGCTCGCGCACGGCTCCGGCGGCATCCTCCACCCGGGCCTGCCAGCTGTTGCCGCCGTCGCTGGTGTCGTAGATCGCGCCCACATTGGTGGCCAGTTCGGCCCGGCCACGCCCCAGGGCGGTGATCAGGTAAGGCTCACCCGGGAGCTTGGTGTCCAGGAACAGCCGGCTCCAGTTGCTGCCGCCGTCAGTGCTGTGCAGCAGCAGCCCGGGCTGGCCGGCGATCCAGCCTTCCTGGCCGTCGAAGTCGATGCTGATCAGGCGGAAGTTCTCTTCCACCGGCAGGTCGAGGGCCCGCTCCTCCCAGCTGGCGCCGCCATCGGCGGTTTCCAGGATCAGCCGGTTGCTGCCCACCAGAAAGCCGTGGTGTTCGTCGGCGAAGGCCACCGCCAGGGGATTCGAGCGGGTGGCCAAGGGCACCGGCTGCCAGGGGCTGCTCTCAGCCTGCGGCAACCCGGTGGTGACGCAGCCGCCCAGGCCCAGACCGAGGCCGATCACCACCATCAGGCTGAGCAGCGGCGAGAGCAGGCGCCGCAGCGATACGGATCGGACGGGGTTCATCAGCGCAGGGAGTAGAGGGACAGGAAAAAGGCGATGGCCAGGGCGAAGCCACCGAAGATCAGCACATTCTTCTGACCGGGGGTGAGCCGGTTCACGCCGAGCCCGTAGTTGAGGTTCTCCTCGAAGCCGCTGGGCTTGCTGCGGGGACCGATGTCCTGGAAGGCGGCCTTGCGGCTGCGGCACACGGGGCAGCGGAAGCCGGCCGGATCGAGCTCCAGAAAGGGTGTTCCCGGTTCGATCCCCACCTTCTTCACGCCCTCGGCGGGGTCGTAGACGTAGCCGCAGCTGCGGCACTCGAAGCGGTGGCTGGCGGGGTCGTCGGCCAGCGCCGTGGTGGTGTCGTCGCCCGCCGCGACGGGAGGGGTGCTGCCTGGGAGCTGCTCGTCGGTCACCGGAGTCGGGCGCGGCGGGGCAACTCTAGGTAGCGCCGTGGATGCCAGACTGCCGCCCAGCTTGGGCCCGCCCGATGTTCGTGCTCTCCGGCTACGACGCCTTTCTCGGCTTTCTGCTGATCTCGGCCGCCGTGCCCGTGCTGGCGATCGTGGCCAACAAGCTGCTGGCGCCGCGCAGCCGCCGGGGAGAGCGGGAGCTCACCTACGAGTCCGGCATGGAGCCGATCGGTGGGGCCTGGATCCAGTTCAACATCCGTTATTACATGTTTGCGCTGGTCTTCGTGATCTTCGACGTGGAGACCGTGTTCCTCTATCCCTGGGCGGTGGCCTTCCACCGTCTCGGTCTGCTGGCCTTCATCGAGGCCCTGGTGTTCATCGCCATCCTGGTGGTGGCACTGGCCTACGCCTGGCGCAAGGGCGCGCTGGAATGGAGCTGAGCCAGCGCGGGCCCTGGGCGCTCAGCCAGAAGTCGCCTCACCGCACCTAGCCTGCCCCCACCGTCCCGCTCCTTCCTCGCGGTCGCGCAGTCCGCACCCCGATCCGCCGCGTCGATGCCGATGACCCCCCCCAGCCCACCTGCCAATACCACCCTGGGCAGCCCCGGCACGGGGGACGCCCCGTCGATCCAGGCGCTGAAGGATCTGCGCGCCGCCAGCTGCGGCCCGGTGGGAGCCCCCACGGTGACCTCGGATCTCTCCGAGAACGTGATCCTCACCACCCTCGATGACATCCACAACTGGGCCCGGCTGAGCAGCCTCTGGCCGCTGCTCTACGGCACCGCCTGCTGCTTCATCGAGTTCGCCGCCCTGATCGGCTCCCGCTTCGACTTCGACCGCTTCGGCCTGGTGCCCCGCTCCAGTCCCCGCCAGGCGGATCTGATCATCGTGGCCGGCACCGTGACCATGAAGATGGCGCCGGCGCTGGTGCGGCTCTACGAGCAGATGCCCGAACCCAAGTACGTGATCGCCATGGGGGCCTGCACGATCACCGGCGGCATGTTCAGCGCCGACTCCACCACGGCGGTGCGCGGTGTGGACAAGCTGATCCCGGTGGACCTTTACCTGCCGGGCTGCCCGCCGCGGCCGGAGGCGATCTTCGACGCGGTGATCAAGCTGCGCAAGAAGGTGGGCAACGAAGCCCTGGCGGAGCGGGGCAACCTGCTGCCCACGCACCGCTACTGCACCGTGCCGCACCGGTTGGTGCCCACCGAACCGATCGTCGACGGCCGCTACCTGCGCGCCGAAACCCAGCAGGCCGCCCTGGCCGCAGCGGCCTCCCTGCCCCTCGGTGCCCTGGCCGCCGAGAGTGGGGCTGTGGTGAACGCCAGCCCCGCCACCGACGCAACCCCGAGCAGCTGATCCGATGCCTGAGGACACCACCCCCGTGCCGGCCGGGGCCAAGCCCGCCACCCAGGACGCACCGGTCGCCGGGCCTGTGAGCCGCTGGCTGAGCAGCCAGGGCTTCGAACACCAGCTGCTGCCACCGGACCACCTGGGGGTGGAGGTGATCGGCGTGGAACCGGCCTTCCTGCCGCTGCTGGCAACCGCCCTCAAGGCGGACGGCTTCGATTACCTGCAGTGCCAGGGCGGTTACGACGAGGGCCCGGGCGGCCGGCTGGTGAGCTTCTACCACCTGGTGAAGCTGGGCTCGCTGGCCGATGCGAGCCTCGGCGTGCAGCACCTCGATGCCGAGGTGAAGCCCCAGGAGGTGCGCCTCAAGGTGTTCCTGGATCGCGACGGCGACCTCACCATCCCCACCCTCTACGGCCTGTTCCGCGGCGCCGACTGGCAGGAGCGGGAGACCTTCGACATGTTCGGCATCCGCTTCGAAGGCCATCCCCATCCCAAGCGGCTGCTGATGCCGGAGGACTGGAAGGGCTGGCCGCTGCGCAAGGACTACGTGCAGCCCGACTTCTACGAGATGCAGGACGCCTACTGAGCGTCGGCTGCGGCCGGTTGGGCCGAGGGCGGTGACCAGGGAGGCGCCTGGCGGCTGCGGGTGTTGCGGTAGAAGCGCATCACCGCCAGGGCCAGACTGCGGGGATCGTGACGCAGGGTGGCGGTGGGACGACCGCCGTGGAGCGGGGCTTCCATCACCGCATAGCCCTGACGGCGCAGACGACGGGAATCGCAGGTGACCGGTTCGGCACCCTTGCGGCGGTAATGCACCAGCAGCTCCGTCTCGGGCAGGGCTTCCTGGGCAAGCACGGCCGTGAACAGCCGCTTCTCCACGCCGAGACTGGCCAGCTGGGCCTCGATGGCCCGCAGGTGACCCTCCACATCCAGGCGGTCGGTTTCCCCCGGCTGGGTCATCAGATTGCAGATGTAGAGCCGCGGGGCCTTGCTGCGGGCGATGGCCTCCACCAGGTCCGGCACCAGCAGGTTGGGCAGCAGGGACGTGTAGAGACTGCCGGGCCCGAGCACGATCAGGTCGGCGTGGGCGATCGCCTCGATCGCCCGCGGCAGGGCCGGGGGTCGCTCCGGCAGGCAGCCCAGGCGCACGATCGGGCTGGAGGCGTGGCCGATGCGCGATTCGCCCTCGATCCGCTCGCCGTTCTCGAGTTCGGCCCAGAGCCGCACATCGGCGTTGGTGGCCGGCACCACCTGACCCTGCACCGCCAGCACGCGACTGCTGGCGGTGATCGCGGCCTCGAGGCTGCCGGTGATGGCGGTGAGGGCCGTGAGGAAGAGGTTGCCGAAGCTGTGGCCCTCCAGCCCGGTGCCGGCCGGGAAGCGGTACTGGAACAGCCGGGTGAGCAGCGGCTCCTCCCGGGCGAGGGCGGCCAGGCAGTTGCGGATGTCGCCGGGAGGCTGCACCCCCAGCTCGCGCCGCAGCACGCCGCTGCTGCCGCCGTCATCCGCCACGGTGACGATGGCGGTGAGGTTGGAGCTGTAGCGCTTGAGGCCGCTGAGCAGGGTGGAGAGCCCCGTGCCGCCGCCGATCGCCACGATGCTCGGGCCCCGGTTGAGCCGCCCCTGGGCCGCCAGCGCGTCCACCAGCAGGGTGTCGCGGTCGGGAGCGAGGGCCTTCTGGATCGTGCCGAAGCTGCGGCTCTGGCCCAGCCAGATCAGGCCGGCGCCGATCGCCAGCACCAGAGGGCCCGTGATCTCCCGCGGCAGCACCCGGGTGATGCTCTGCAGCAGCCACTGGATACCGGCCAGGGTCCAGTAGATCGGCTGCAGATCGGCCCAGACGGCGGCCCCCAGCAGGGCGATCACCAGGCCCAGGCCGGAGGTGAGGATCCAGCGTTTCACCACCAGGCCGGGCTGCAGCCAGCGCACCGCCCGGCGGGAGCGGCTCATCAGGTCGCGCTGACGCCGATCGCCGCGGCCCACCCAGCTGGGCCGGGATCGGGATCGTCTCAGCCGACGCGGTGGTGAGGGCGACGCGGATGAAGACAAGGGCTGGCCGAAAGCGGGTTGGCCGGAAGGGCGGGCCGGGTTGGCGAGACGGAACAGGCCGTGGCGCAGGAACTCTAGGGGGAGTCGCGGGCCGGGCCGGTGCAGTCCTGCCAGGATGGGAACCGCCGCGGCTCACCGCCCTGGACCAGCCGTCCACGCCCCTGGCGGAGCTCCACGACGTGACCATGCAGTGGGGGGAGAACCGCGTGCTCGACGCGGTGAACCTCAGCCTGCGGCAGGGCGAGCAGCTGGTGGTGGTGGGGCCGTCGGGATCGGGCAAGTCCACGATCCTGCGCCTGCTGGCCGGTCTGCTGCTGCCCAGCCGTGGCGCCGTGATGCTGCATGGGGAGCAGCAGCGCTACCTGCGTCTGGATCAGCATCACCCGCCGGATGTGCGGCTGGTGTTCCAGAACCCGGCCCTGCTGGGGTCGCTGACGGTGGAGCAGAACGTGGGCTTCCTGCTGCACCGCTTCAGCCGGCTCAGCGCGGCGGAGATCCGCGAGCAGGTGCGTCGGGCGCTGGAGGCTGTCGGTCTGGGCGGCATCGAGGACCGGATGCCCGGTGAACTGAGCGGCGGCATGCAGAAACGCGTGAGCTTCGCCCGCGCCCTGATCCAGGACCCGAGCCAGCCGGCCGACCGCATGCCGCTGCTGCTCTTCGACGAGCCCACCGCGGGACTCGACCCGGTGGCCTGCACCCGCATCGAGGACCTGATCGTGCGCACCACGGATCTGGCCGGTGCCAGCTCCGTGGTGGTGAGCCATGTGCACAGCACCATCGAACGCACCGCTGAGCGGGTGGTGCTGCTCTACGACGGCCGCTTCCGCTGGCAGGGCGACCTGGAGAGCTACAGGCGCACGGACAATCCCTATGTGGTGCAGTTCCGCAGCGGTAGCCTCCAGGGGCCCATCCAGCCTGCGGAGACCTGATCGATGCGCCGCTCCGTGCGTGAGGCGATCGTGGGCTTCTCGCTGCTGGCGGCCATCACCAGCGCCGTCGGCCTGAGTCTCTGGCTGCGGGGCCTGTCGCTCACCCGCCAGTTCTGGACGGTGGAGGCCCGCTTCAGCGAGGCCAGCGGCCTGGCGGTGCGTTCGCCGGTGGTGTTCCGCGGCGTGGTGGTGGGCAGCGTGCGCGCCGTGCAGATCGCACCGGACGCGGTGATCGCCCAGCTGGAGATCACCAACCCGTCGATCCGCCTGGCCCAGCCCACCATGGCGGAGATCGGCCAGGTGTCGCTGCTGGGGGGGGAGGCCCAGGTGGCCCTGGTGAGCCGGGGGGAGCCCTTGCCCGCCGACGCTCCCAGTCCCCGCTCGCGTGACTGCGATCGCAAGCTCATGCTCTGCGACGGGGCCACCATCAGCGGCAGCCAGGGCGCCAGCCTGGCCAGTGTCACCACGATGCTGTACGACCTGCTGAGCCAGGCCGATGAGCAGCAGCTGATGAGCAAGGTGGCGGGGGTGGCCACCAGTGTGCAGGCCACCGCGAAGCAGGCCGATGCCTTCCTGGCGGATGGGCGCAGCATGGTGAAGGACGGCACCGCCCTGCTGCGCCAGGGCGAGTCGCTGGTGAACAGCCTGGAGGGCTCCGTGCAGGACGCCCAGCCCACGATCGCCAACCTCAATGCCAGCTCCGCCCAGCTGCGTGAACTGATGGCCCGGCTCGACGATCCCCAGATGGTGGCCGACCTGCAGCAGACGGTGGCGAACGCCGAGCGGCTCACGGCCCAGTGGCGGGCGGTGGGGGGCGATGTGCAGCAGCTCACCGCCGATCCGAACTTCATGAACGGGTTGCGCAGCGTGGCCGTGGGGCTGGGCCAGTTCTTCGAAGAGCTCTATCCCGCCCAGACCGACGCCGCGCGGGAGCGGGCCAAAGGCCAGGCGGCGCCCGCGCCGGAAGGTGAAACCCAGAAGTCCGGCGCCGGATCACCCCGCAAACCGGGCCGCGGCGGCGCGGCCGGTTCCACGGTCACACCCCGCTGATCGCCTCCATGGCGATCGCCGCAATCGCCTGATCGCTGGCCTTGGGCAGCCGCACGTATTTGCCGCCGGCGGCCTCCGCCAGGTCCTTGCCCATGCCGCTGCCGATGAACTTGCGCTCGGTGTCGATCACCAGCAGCTTGATGCCCAGGGCCCGGTAGCGGCTGGCCACCTGCTTCACCTCCTCCTTGAGGTCCACCGGCTCCTCGCCCTCCAGCTCGGGCTGGCCCAGGGAGCGGCTGAGGGGCACATTGCCGCGGCCATCGGTGATCGCCACCACCACCACCTGGCCGAGATCGCCGGTGGCCAGGGCGTTGGCGCCCACCCGGGCGGCCTGGGAGAGGCCGTGGGCCAGGGGTGAGCCGCCGCCGCAGGGCATCGATTCGAGACGCCGGCGGGCGGCGGTGATCGAGCGGGTGGGGGGCAGCAGCACCTCGGCCTGCTCGCCGCGGAAGGGGATCAGGGCCACCTCGTCGCGGTTTTCGTAGGCCTCGGTGAGCAGGCGGATCACGGCGCCCTTGGCGCTCTGCATGCGGTTGAGGGCCATCGAACCGCTGGCATCCACCAGGAAGATCACCAGGGCGCCGGCCTTGCGCTGCAGCTGCTTGGCGCGCAGGTCGCCGTCTTCCACCACCACCTTGCGGTGGGGCTCCCGCTGGCGGCGGGATTTCTGGTAAGGCGCCGCCGCCCGCAGGGTGGCGTCCACGGCGATGCGCTTCACCGGGCCGCGGGGCAGCATCGGCTTCACATAGCGGCCGCGGGAATCGCTGAACACCACGGCCCGGCTGCCGCTGCCGCCGCTCCTGGCCTTTGCGGCGCCGAACAGCAGCAGGTCGGGGTCGATCGCCACGGCCTCGGGATCGAGCAGAAACTCCTCGGGCACCTGGGGCGGCGCCTGATCCTCGGGGGTGTCGTCGTCCTGGTCGTCGGGCTCGTCGCTGTCGTCTTCGGAGTCGTCGTCGGGGTCCTGCTCGTTCTCGGGCGGCTCGGGATCTTCAGGGGGCTGCTCGCCCTGGGGCGGCGGCGGTGGCGGCGGCTCCAGGGGCTGCTCGGGGTCGGGGGGCGGCAGCTGGGAGGCGCGGGGGGCGATCACCAGTCGCACGGCCACCTGCAGGTCGTCGGCCTCCACCCGGTCGCGGCCGCTCAGCGCCGCATGGGCGCGGGCCACCCGCACCGCATAGAGCTCGCTGCGGTGGCCTTCCACCCCGCCCCGCAGGGCCTCGTTCACCAGATAGGCGATCTGCTCGCGGGAGATCTGCACATCCGGCAGCCACTGGCGCGCCAGCAGCAGCTGGGTGGCCAGGGCGTCGCTCTCCTCCTGCCACCTGGCCCGGAAGCGGTCGCTGGTTTCGGCGTGCTCGATGGCGGCGCGGCTGATCTCCACCCGCTGCTCCAGCTCCAGCACCTGGTTGGCCGAGAGGCAGATGGCGAAGCGATCGAGCAGGTGATCGCGCACCGCCCCCTCCTCGGGGTTGAAGGTGGCGATCAGCAGGCAGCGGCAGGGGTGGGAAAGGCTCAGGCCCTCGCGCTCGATCCGGTTCTCGCCGCTGCCCACCGCCGCCAGCAGCAGGTTGGTGATGTTGTCGTCGAGCAGGTTGAGCTCATCCACATAGAGCACGCCCCGGTGCGCCTCAGCCAGCAGGCCCGGCTGGAACACGGCCTGGCCGCTGGCCAGCGAGGCCGCCACATCCACTGAACCCACCAGCCGGTCTTCGGTGATGCCCAGGGGCACCTGCACGAACGGCGCCGGGATCACCCGGGTGGGCAGCAGGGCATTGGGGTCGTTGCCGGTGGGGTCCGCCCCCAGCTCGGTGAGCCGCCGGCGGGTGGCCTCGTCCCACTCCTCAGGGCGCTGGGGGTCGATGTTGAGGCCCGCCGGCGCCGGCTGGCCCGGGGTGGGGCCGGCGGTGGTTGGCGTGCCCAGATCGAGCACGTCGATCGGCGGCAGCAGGGCATGCAGCCCACGGGCCAGCACGGATTTGCCGGTGCCCCGGCCGCCGGCGATCACCACCCCGCCCAGGCCCGGGTCCACCGCCGCCAGCAGCAGCGCCAGCTTGAGCGTGCCGTGGCCGGTGATCGCCGCCAGCGGGAAGGCACGGCTGGCGGCGCTGGAGGCCGCGCCAGAGGTGGCGGTTCCGCTTGCAACCATGGGGGAGGTCCGGGCCCTGGGTCGTGCGCGCCAGTCTCGCTGATCAGGCCGGAGCGGCCGGGGAAGCGCCCCACGCCAGCCTGGCGATCGCCCTGGGGGCCAACCTGCCCAGCCCCGCCGGCCCGCCCCTCGCCACGCTGCTGGCGGTGCGGCCGCTGCTGGAGCAGCTGGTAGAGCGCCAGCTGCTGGAACCGGGCGCGGAGGTGCGCACGGCCGTGCGCTGGTCGCCGCTGTTTCGCACGGCGCCGGTGGGAGGCCCCCCCGGCCAGCCCGACTACCACAAAGCCGTCGTGCTGGTGAGCGAGGCCAGGCGGGCAACGCCAGGCGCGGCCCT
>NZ_JAGQCJ010000005.1 GCF_024346135.1 Cyanobium sp. CH-040
ACGGCCTCCGCCTTCTGCTGCGCCGTGAACCGGCGCCGGGTTCTGGTGGGGTTGGTCATCGATGGACAGTCTGGTGGTCATGGCGTGACCCCTATGGACCTGTCCTCATAATTGGGGGAACCCCACGGCTTCCATCGGCTGTTGATCAGAAGATTCCCATTTGCGCTCTACTACTTGGTGGAGGAGGCAAGAATCGACATCTACGCCATCCTCGACTGTCGACGCGATCCACTCTGGATTCGCTCACGGCTACAGACCGATCGGCCCAACCCATGAGCCCAGGCAGGCCGCTGATCAAGGTGGTGGATCCGATGCTGGTTGCGGTGAAGCCGTTGCCGGTGAGCACCCGGCTCACCATGTGCTGCCCAGGATTCGCCGGGCCCAGTCCTGCGCTGGGGCGGGGCTGGCTGTTGCCTGGCAAATCCGTGGCCCAACAGTTCCACAGCTGCGCGGAAGCCTTCGGCTACAGCATCAGCGGTTGGTCGATGGGGCTCATGCGCATGCGCTTGGCGATGGTGTGCCGGAGGCCTCGTAGGTGGGGGAGGGGTGCGGGGGCATGGGAGACCCCATCAAGGGTCACTGTCAGAACCTGGCAGGATCAGTGCGTTCACCCGCGCCAGCAGCGCTTTCACCTGACGGTTGTCGTGCGCTCGATCCAGCCCCAGAGGGGTGGGATCAGCGTCATAACGGAACTGCACGGCATAGACCGTGAGCTGAGCCAGCGGCTCCAGATCTGCCGTGCTCTCACCGGCTGCGGCGAGCAGCAGCAGCAGCAGCCGACGCAGATCATGGGTGAGCGGCGCATCAACGTCCAGATGCAGCAGCCAGGCTTTGAGCGCCTTTTCCACCGCCTGCTGAAGCCAGAACCCCCAGGCACCCTCCCGGAACACGGCTGGATCGCTGCTGGCCTCAGCCGTCTCCAGATCGGCAGTGGCGATCTTCAGCAGGCCTTCCGCCTCAGAGAGCACCATCCAGCAACCGCCCCTCCCGGTAGGCCCTGCCGATCACGTGGCTGCGCCAGTGGCGGCGCTCCTGGCACTCCTGCTGGGAATAGAGCAGAAGATCAAGGGACACATCCGCCTGGGCCAGATCGTCCCAGAGCTGGTTGAGCACCTCGAAGCGATGGTGGCGCTCCAGCCAGGCATCCGGTGCGGTGATCAGCAGGTCGATGTCCGATTCCGGCCCCGCTGTGCCACGCGCCCGGGAGCCGAACAGGCGCACTTCCGCGCCTGGGATCCTTTGACGGATCACAGCAGCCATCCCCTGGAGGCGCTGGTCGATCGGTGGAGCGACGACGCTGGTCATGCCGCCATTCTGGGCAGGGTCTACTCGAGCTGGTGGCGGGGGTGGGGAAACTGGGCGCGGTGTGAATGGCCAAGGGGCACTGCCGTGCGCCTGGGCCAGGCGAGGCTTTGGGCGGCCCGTCAGGAGGGCGACCCTGTAGGGATCCCTTCTGGCGCGGGCGCGTGGCGGTTGCAGCCAACCCGGCTCCGGGTGAGGTTGTGCCGCCCCAGTCCCTCTCCCACTCCGCGGCAGCACGCGGAGTCGATGGCCCCCCTTGCCGGCGGAAATCAGATCCACGGCTACCGCCACCGCGGCCCCCGGATGCTGCAGCAGGTCGGCGAGGGGTGTCGAGCCGATCGCCCTCGGCGGGGATGCAGTCCAGAATGGGTCCATGGCTGCGCCGTCGAACCAGGCCAACTCCCTTTCCCGGCGGCTTCAGGCAGCCCGAGAGGAGGTGCTTGCCGTCGCTCACCGCCATGGGGCTCGCAACCTCCGGATCTATGGCTCGGTGGCTCGCGGCCAGGATCGGCCCGGCAGCGACCTTGACCTTCTGGTGGATCTGGAGCGGGGCTGTTCCCTGTTGGAGGTGATCGCTCTTCGACAGGAACTGGAAGCTCTGTTGAATTGCCAGGTGGATCTGGCGGAAGCAGCGCAGTTGCATCCATTGATCCGCGATCAGGTCATCGCGCAGGCAACGGCGTTGTGAGCAAGGATCTCCTTTACCTCACCAGCATTTCCGAAGCCCTTGAGCGCATCGCTCGTTACACGACGGAAGGCCGCACAGCTTTTCTGGCTTCCACGCTTGTGCAGGATGGAGTGATTCGTAACCTGATCGTGATCGGCGAAGCTGTGAAGAATCTCTCCTCGGACCTTCGCGATCGCGAAGCTGCCACCCCTTGGAAATCCATCGCCGGCATGCGGGACGTTCTTATTCATGATTATCTGCGTGTGAATCTGGAGCAGGTCTGGGAAACCGTGGCACGTGACCTGCCACCCCTCGGGCTCACCGTTAGCTCGCTGATTGAGCGGCAAACGAACAATTGAGCTGCAAACCCAGCATCGTCGACTGCTAAGGAGACCCACCATGAACCCCCTGGATTGCCAGGAGCAGGTGATCCTGCTGCTGGCGGCGACGTTCCAGCAGCGCTCTGCTCACTGTCGCTCAGCTCCTCCGCGCCGATCAGGCTGTAGAACCCATCGCCATAGCGGGTGATGCCGTTGCCGGTGAGCACACGGCCCACCATCCGTTTCACCCGCTCCGTGGTGTACTCGATCTGGGTCACGTCCTCCCCCAGAATCCGCCGGGCGATGTCCTGCGCCGGGGCCGGGCTGCGGCGGCCGAGCAGTTCCATCAGCATCAGTGGCTGATAGACGGGGCTCATGCGCTCGGCGATGGTGTGCCGGAGGCGCTCGTAGGTGGGGGAGGGGTGTGGGGGCATGGCAGACCGATCAGGCTTCGGCCTTTGAGACCAACGGTTTCAAGGTCTCGAGCGTTCCCGCCAGAGCTTGGGGTCGCGACCGCAATGCAGAACGGCCAGCACCACGCTGATGCCGGTTGCGGCAACCGGCAAATCGATCACGCCATAGCGGTAGGCCTCAGGGTTGGCGCGGATGCGCTCGAAGGTCAGGCGCACCTCATCCAGAAACTGCCGGCCCAGGCCCTGTTCCTGAGCTTCGTACCACCGAGCTGCAGCCTCGAGATCGAGCCTGGCTTCAGGGCGGAGCCGAAGCTCCATGCTCAGAGGGTTTGCCCCAGGGTGTCCAGCACCTGGTCAGCATCGAGGCCAGGATCGCCGTCCGCCAGGAAGCTCTCCAGCCGCTGATCGATCAGTTGGCGATCGGCTGCCGTGAGTTCAGTGCCAATCCGTTCGGCGGCGATCGAATCCCACAGGGTCTGCACCAACTCCAGACGTTGTGCCAGGGGCAGGGTCAGCAGATCTTTCACCACATCCCGTGCCGGCAGAGCCTGAAAGCCGAGGTAATCAGCCTAACGGCGGCTTGCAGGTTTGTGAGAACCCTGGCGCCGAGCTGGTTCCTGGGGATGATCGGGCCGACTCCTCACCCCGTTGCTCGCGGAATCCATCCAGCCGCTGGCAGCACAGCTGCAGCAGCGCGTCGCGCCCATCGCCGTAGTGGGTGATGCCGTTGCCGGTGAGCACCCGGCCCACCATCCGTTTCCCAGGATCCGCCGGGCGATGTCCTGCGCCGGGGCCGGGCTGGCTGTTGCCTGGCAAATCCGTGGCCCAGCAGTTCCAACCGCTGCGCGGAAGCCTGCGGCTACAGCATCAGCGGTTGGTCGATGAGGCCCATGCGCATCCGCTCGGCGATGGTGTGCCGGAGGCGCTCGTAGGTGAGGGAGGGGTTTGGGGGAATGGGGCGATGGTGGCGGCAACACGGCATTTGGACCAGGTGTGGTTTTGGGCGGCCCGTCAGGCGGAACCCCCTGCTGGGATCGTTTCTGGTGCGGTCGTTTTGCGGCTGCAGCCCACCCGGCTCCAGCTGTGGTTGTGCCGCCCCAGTCCCTTTGCCCAGACAGGGGGAGCATCCCGCCCGCCACTGCAAGACTGGTGCCATTGGAGGGCGCCATGCAGGAAATCCTTTTCGTGGTCCAGGAAGCGGAGGACGGCTCCTTCCGGGCCAGCGCAGCCGGTGCTGCGATCCACACCGAGGCCGACACCCTTGAGGAGCTCCACCGGGAGATCCGCGACGCCGTCGTCTGCCACTTCGATCCCGGCGAGGCGCCGCCCCTCATCCGCCTCCATCACGTGAGGCAGGAACTGCTGGCCCTGTGAGGGTTCCGCGGTCACTCGCCAGACGGGCAGTCACATGCGGCTGACCCGAGATTCCGCCGGCCAGCAGCAGCACCTCACGATTCCGGCCCACAAGCCCCTGAGGGTTGGCACCTTGCGGCAGATCCTCAAGGACGTGGCCAGCCAGGTGGGCTGCTCAATCGAGGAGCTGATCGGCAGCCTGGATCTTTGAGGCACCCGGGGGCTGCTCCCCCAAGGCCGGTTCCATGAGCATCAGCGGTTGGATGATGGAGCGCATGCGCATGCGCTGGGCGATGGCGTGCCGGAGGCGCTCGTCGGTGGGGGAGAAGCTCACTCGCCATGGCATCCCCCCAGCTGCCTCACAGCCGAGACCATCTGTCGCACGTAGGCTGGCCTTGGCAAGAGAGCCCCATGGAAGACCAGCTCACCCGCATCACGATCAATCCTGAGGTGTGCCATGGGAAGCCAACCATTCGGGGGTTGCGTTATCCCGTGGAGATGGTGCTTGATCTGTTGTCCGCCGGCATGAGTACGGCCGACATCCTTGCCGACTATCCCGACCTCGAAGCCGCCGACATCACGGCAGTACTTCAGTACGCGGCACACCTGGCCCGTGTTCAGCGGGTTGAGATTCTGCCTGCATGAAGATCCTGCTGGATGCCCAGCTGCCTCGATCCCTCGTCAAGCAGCTGGAAACGATGGGCTGTGATGTGCTTCATACGGTTGATCTTCCTGAGGGGAATCGCAGCACTGACCTGACGATCTCTTCCGTCGCTGACGGCGATGGACGGGTGGCATTCAGCAAGGATGATGATTTCATTCAGAGTCATCTCCTGCGCGGTAGCCCTGCCAGGCTGCTGATCGTGGCCACTGGCAACATCGGCAACCAGGAACTGGCTGCCCTCCTGATCGGTGTGTTGCCTGAGCTGATCAGGCTGTTTGAATCCCACGCGCTGATCCAGCTGAGCCGCAAGGCTCTGATCGTGAGGCACTGATCAGCACTGGGTGATGGCGTTGCCGGTGAGCACCCGACCCACCATGCACTTCCCAGGATCCGCCGGGCGATGTACTCGCGGAGGCGCTCGTAAGTGGGGGAGGGGTGCGGGGGCATTCAGCCAGAGTGGCCTGTGGACGTGGCGGGGGCGAGGGGCTGGCAGCAGAATGGGAGCGATGGATCCCAGTCAGCCACCCACTCTCGAGCGGCTCAGGCAGTTGGCGCCCGAGCTGCTCAGGCTCACAGCCGCCCATGGTGGCCAGGATCTTTGTGTCTTTGGCTCCGTGATCCACGGCGCGGCAGGGCGGCTGAGCGACGTGGACCTTCTGGTGGACTTCCCTTCCAGCCCCAGTTTCGAGCAGTACATGGACCTCAAGCTGGCCCTGGAAGATCTGCTCAACGTCCGGGTTGACCTGGTCACCCGCCGGGGTCTTCGCCCTGAACTGCGGCAGCGCATTGAGCAGGAGGCCCTTCCGCTTGCCTGAACGGGGGCGTTCCCGGAACTGGTCACTGTTCCTGCTGGATATGCAGGTGTCCTGCACCAAGATCCTCAAATACAGCAATGGGTTGACCCAGCAGAATTTTTTTCTGACGAAATGGTGGTTGATGCTGTGCTGCGCAACCGGGAGTTGCTGGGTGAAGCGGCGAAAAAGATCCCTCCGGCGGTTCGTGACCGGCATCTCCAGGTGCCGTGGCGACGCATCTCTGGCCTCCGCGATGTTCTGGCGCACGCTTACTTCGGCCTCGAAGAGGACACCATCTGGCAGCTCATTTCCGAGAGCATCCCAGCTCTGGCTCAGCAGTTGGACCAGGTGGTTGAGGCTGAGTCTTGATGTCTGATGGCGATCCGAACCTTCACCGAGCCGCTGATCGGGCTCCGCTGGCGGGAGTGATGGCCGAAGCCGCAGGCTTCTCAACAGACAAACAAGCCACCTCCTCACCCCGTTGCTCGCGGAACCAGTCCAGCCGCTGGCGGCACAGTTGCAGCAGCATGTCGCGCTCGCTGTCGCTCAGCTCCTCCGCGCCGATCTGGGTGTAGAGGCCATTGCCGTAGTGGGTGATGCCGTTGCCGGTGAGCACGCGGCCCACCATCCGTTTCCCAGGATCCGCCGGGCGATGTCCTGCGCCGGGGCCGGGCTGGCTGTTGCCTGGCAGATCCGTGGCCGAGCAGGTCCAGGAGCATGAGCGGTTGGTCGATGGGGCTCATGCGCATGCGTCCGGCAGCAGCGCCTATCCCGCTCCACCGAAGCTGACCGAGCGCAGTGCGGCCCAGAGGCTGCTTCCGGCTTCGGGGCGCTCCAGTCCCCGATTCACAAACCACATGGCACCGGCCATGGCGTTGAGCGCCAGCACCGCCAGCCACACCCACCATCCTTCCGGCAGCTTCATGGCGATCGGTTCAGGCAACTGGGCCCATGATCCCCGGTCGGGCCCGGCTTGCTGAAGCACCAGCCTCGGGCCCGGCGCCGGGCGCTGCAGACCTCAGCCGCGCAGGTGACGGGTCCAGGAGGCCGGCGAGAAGCTGTGGCCCTCCTCGTGGGCGATCGCCACCACCGCGGCCGCATCGGCAGCGGCATTCACCCGTGCCTCCAGGGCGGGATCGGCGGCCACCTTGACCATGAAGGCGGTGAGCTGGGCCTTGGACATGGGACGTTCCCTGGGGTCACCACCATGCATAGTCGAGCCGCGCTCGCGGGATCGGAAGAGATTCCGCTGATCCCTGGCGGACGTGCTGACACAATCCACAACCGCCCACCCCCACGGAACCACCCCCACGGAAACCCATGGCCGTTCTCGGGAGAGAGGCGATCCTGCAGGCGATCGAAGAGGGCTCCATCACGGTCACGCCCTTCGATCCCGAGCGCCTGGGCCCCGCCTCGCTCGACCTCACCCTCGCCCCCTTCTTCCGGGTGTTCCGCAAGGTGCACGCGGTGATCGAGGTGCGCGAGCACACCGACTACCGGGATCTCACCGACAAGATCGCGGTGCCCCCTGGCGAGCACATCCTGATCATGCCGGGCGAAACGGTGCTGGGCATCACCCGGGAGCGGTTGCGCCTGGGGCCCGGCCTCTGCGGCTGGCTGGAGGGTCGCAGCCGTTTCGCACGGCTGGGGCTGATGGTGCACATCAGCGCCCCGTTCATGGGGCCGGGCATCGACAGCCAGCAGGTGCTGGAGATGAGCAACTTCGGCCCCGCTCCCCTGGCCGTGGTTCCCGGCACCGCGATCTGCCAGTTCGTGTTCCAGAAGCTGCAGGGCAGCGAGAGCTACACCGGCCGCTTCGCCGGCCAGACGGAAGACTCCTTCTGACCCTCCCGGCCCGCACGGGGACCTGCCTTCAGGGGGTGCAGGGCCCCTGGGCGCTGATCACCACCTCATCGCCCAGCCGCACGGTCTCGAGCAGGGTCTTGAGCACGGGCTCGGCCACGTTCAGGCAGCCACCCGTCACCTGCTGGCCGATGCGCTGGTCGTTGTTGCTGCCGTGGATGGCGAAGCTGTACCAGCGGAAGCGGCCGTCGTAGGTGTTGAAGGCAAAGGGCTGCTCGACGCTGTCCACCGGGGCCAGGCTCACATAGCCGATGCCGTACTCGCCGGTTTGACCATCGCCGCTGAAGTCGATGGCGTTCATGTTGCGGAACAGCGTGGCCTTCAGCTCCTGCTCGGTCCTGCCCGACTGGGCGATCAGCGCCGGCTCCATCACGAAGCGGTCGTTGCTGAGAATCGCATTCACCTTGAACCGGCCCAGCGGCGTGTAGCCCTCCTCGAAGCGGCTGCCGGCGCAGGTGATGCCGTTTCTGCCGAACCCCACCTGGAACACGGTGCGGTCCTCGCCGCGGGTCAGCACCCCGAAACTCATCGAGGGGTCGCTCAGGTCGAGCGTGATCTTGATCGGTTCCGTTGCGGCGGAAGCCCCCTGTGTGGGCTCCCGGTTCATCCCGCAGCCGGACAGAGCCAGACAGACCCCGGCAAACCCGGCAGCTGAGACACGGCGCATGGTGGGGCTGAGGCTGGGGCTGCGGCGATCAGGCAATCAGAAGATTCCCAGAGTCTTCTTCTTGCAGTAGCCCGCGCCCACGTTCATCCAGCCCGACTCGCAGGGTTTGCCGTAAGTGGGCCTCATCTCGTAGTAGATGGGTGAATTGCAATGCTGCTTGAGGTCATTCACATAACCCAGCGGACACTCGTCATAGCCCGGGAGCTTGGGAATCCGCTTCTGCGCCAGTGCCGCACCGGGAATCAACGCGGGAAGGGCGATCAGCCCGGCGGCCACAACGAGGACGCGCGTCTGCACCGGGCAAGCCATCGAGTGGTGCAACTCTAGGAGGCTTGCTGCCTGCTGCCTTGCGTCACCACGCCCTGCCGCCGATCGCCGGCCGCGAAGCCGAACTCCTCGCCCTGGTGCGGTCGCCAGGTCCCGTGGCGCTGCCGCGCACCAACCTGAAGCTCGAGGCGATCCGGTCCGGCTTCGCCTGCGCGCTGCACATGCACCAGCCCACGATTCCGGCCGGTGCCAACGGGGACCTGATCTCCCACCTGCAGTGGATGCTCGAGCACCCGGGGGAGGGCGACAACCACAACGCCGAGCCCTTCGCCCGCTGCTACCGGCGCATGGCCGAGCTCATCCCCCGGCTGATCGCCGAGGGCTGCAACCCGCGGATCATGCTCGATTACTCCGGCAACCTGCTCTGGGGCATCGAGCAGATGGGCCGCGCCGACATCCTCGAGGCGCTGCGGTTCCTGGCCACGGATCCCACCATGCAGCCCCATGTGGAGTGGCTGGGCACGTTCTGGAGCCACGCCGTGGCCCCCTCCACGCCGATCCCCGACCTGAAGCTGCAGATCCAGGCCTGGCAGCACCACGTCGCCGCCCTGTTCGGCACCGGGGCCCTGCAGCGGGTGAAGGGCTTCTCCCTGCCGGAGATGGCGCTGCCCAACCATCCCGACACGCTGTTCGCCCTGGTGCAGGCGCTGCTGGAGTGCGGCTACCGCTGGCTGCTGGTGCAGGAGCACAGCGTGGAGAACCTCGATGGCTCGGCGCTCAGCCCCGAACAGACGGTGATCCCCAACCGGCTCGTGGCGCGCAGCTCCAGCGGCGAGGAGGTGGCGATCACGGCGCTGATCAAGACCCAGGGCTCCGACACCAAGCTGGTGGGTCAGATGCAGCCCTTCCACCAGGCCCTGGACCTGGAGCGGGTGGTGCTGGGCGGCATCGCCATCCCGCCGCTGGTGGCGCAGATCGCCGACGGCGAGAACGGCGGCGTGATGATGAACGAATTCCCGCCGGCCTTCCTCCAGGCCCATCAGCGCATCGCCGCCGCAGGCCAGGCCACGGTGGCGATGAACGGCACCGAATACCTGGAGCTGCTGGAGGCCGCCGGGGTGGAGCCCGCGGCGTTTCCCTCCATCCAGGCGGTGCGGCAGCACAGGCTCTGGCAGCAGGTGGGGAACGCACCCACCCCCGAAGCCGTGGAGGCGGCCATCGCCGCGCTGCAGGCGAGCGACCCCGGCTTGTCGATGGCCGGCGCCTCCTGGACCGACGACCGCAGCTGGGTGGAGGGCTACGCCGAGGTGCTCGAGCCCATGGGCCAGCTCAGCGCCCGCTTCCACCAGGTGTTCGACCCCCTGGTGGCCGGCGATGCGGCCGTCACCCGCACGCCCCGCTACCAGGAGGCGCTCCTCCACGTGCTCCTGCTGGAGACCAGCTGCTTCCGCTACTGGGGTCAGGGCGTGTGGACCGACCACGCCCGCGAGATCCACCGGCGGGGCCTTGCGGTGATCGGCTGACCGGTGCCCGCTGCCGGTTGCTGCACCCCTGCGGGGCCGATACGGTTCGGCCCTGCCCCCCGCTGCGGCGATGCGCTGCTCCCTTCCGCGACTCTCGCGTCCGGCCGTGATCCTGGTGCCGGCGCTGCTGGTCGTGGCTGTCTCGTGGGTGGCGCCGCACCTGCTGGCGAGCGAGACACCCCAGGCCGACGCCCTCGCCGCCATCCGCCAGGTGTGGCCGGAGGAGCATGAAACCGCCGCGATCAGCGTGGCCTACAAGGAGAGCGGCCTCTCGCCCACCGCCCGCGGCTGCAACGGCGACTGCTTCGGGCTGTTCCAGATCCACTACGCCGCCAACCAGCGGCTGATCGCCTCGATGGGCATCACCAGGCCCGAGCAGCTGTTCGACCCCGTCATCAACTCCACCGTGGCCTACCGCCTGTTCCGCGAAGCGGGATGGACACCCTGGGGCGTGAAGCCCTGAGGGTCACGAGTCCTCGTCGTCGTCATCGTCGTCGTCCTTCTCCTCATCGCTCTCCTCCTCACGGCCCTTCCCGGAGCCGTCGTTCTCGGGGCTGGTGCGCTCGATCTTCGGCTCACCGCCCTCGCCGTCATCCTTCTCCTGCGGACCGGAGCCGCAACCCACCGCGGTGCCGGCCAGCAGCGCGACGGCGGCCATGAGGAGGGCGATGCGGGAGCGGGCCATGGCGTCGGGAGCTGGGTTGCTCGACTCTGGCAGGAACGCGCCTCAACAGGGCTCAGCCCATGCCAATGGCGGCGTAGGCCGCCCGCACGAATGCGGGGCCGCGGTCGTCGCTCGACCCGTCCTCCATGCGGTTCATCACGTAGCTGATGCTCATGCGTCGGTCAACGTCGGCCAGCACAATCGAGCCTCCCCAACCTCCCCAGCCACAGACCCTGCCGCTGGGGAAATACGCGGTCAGGCCCTCATTTCTGAGGGCATAGCCGATCCCCCAGCGCACCGGAATGCCAATCACCAGATCCATGCCGTTCGACTGCTCCTGAAAGATCAGCTCGACCGTCTCCGGTGACAGAAGGCGGACACCATCCACCTCACCGGAGCAGGCGATCACCGACAGCAGGCGGACCAGGGAACGGGCATTGCCGTGGCCGTTGGCGGCGCCGATCTCGGCCTCGCGCCACTCGGACGTCCAGGACACCTGCGGAGCCCATGAGGGTGATCTCAGGGTCCTGTAGCGCACACTGTGGTGATCGCTCACCAGGTCGATGGGGAGGGGGCCCTCGAAGGGGATGACGTTCGAGACGCGCGGGACGTGCGACCGGTCGAGCCCGATGTGGAAATCGGCCGCTAAAGGACCGGCGATCTCGGTGGCGAGGAACTCCCCCAGCGTCTGGCCTGTGATGCGGCGGATCAGCTCCCCGATCAGGTGGCCGAAGTTGCGGTCGTGATATCCCGATGCCGTGCCGGGGGGCCACCAGGGTGACTGCGCCGCCAGCAGTGCCGTGGACACCTGCAGATCAGCGAGATCGGCAACGTCGACCGGCTGGTCCCATCCAGAAACCCCCGATGCGTGCGAGAGGAGATGCCGCACCTCGATCTCAGCCTTGCCGTTGGCCGCAAACTCCGGCCAGTAGTGACAGACCGGTCTGAAGACATCCAGCTCACCGCGATCCACCAGCACCAGTGCGGCAAGTGAGGTGACCGTCTTGGTGCTGGACCAGACATTGGTGATGGTGTCGGCCTGCCAGGGAGTGGTCCTGGAGGCATCGGTCCAGCCGGACCAGATGTCAACCACCATGGAGCCATCGAGCGTCACGGCGACTGAGGCGCCCACATCACGCCCTGCCTCGACATTGGCGCTGAGCAATTCAGCCATCGGGCTGAATCGCGGATCGCAACGGCCGTGAACTTCAGCCATCCCTGTCCTGGCGCCTCATAGCACTGATGTCATACGTCAGGAGCAATCTGCTTGCCTCAGCGGCAGCGACCCGCCACTCAGCCCCGCCAGCTCCAGATCGCACCCTGGAACACGTAGATGGCACCGGCGAGTAGCAGCACCGCGCTGCTCACGCGGGTGAGCGTGTCGCCATGGCGCAGCAGGCGCCTCGATGCGCTGAGCAGGCCGGCCCAGAGGCCCGTGGCGGCGATCACGGCGGTGTAGCCCAGGGCATAGCTCATCATCGTGATCACGGACAGCAATCCCGAGCCGCTGCCGGCCGCGGCGGCGAGCACCGAGAACAGCACCGGACTGGAACAGGGAGAGCTGAGCAGGGCAAAGCCCATCCCGACCAGGAACGGCCCGCCCGAGGCAGGCAGTTGGGGCAGGCGGGGCAGCCGCAGGGGCAGCCATCCGCCCAGGTTCAGGCCCATCAGCAGGATCAGCAGTCCCACCCCCAGATGCACCGGGCCGCGATGCACCACCAGCACCGTCGCTGCGAAGGAGGCGATCAGACCGAACAGGCTCAGCACCACCACCGTGCCCGCCACGAAGCTGCCCACCCGCAGGATCGCCTGGGGCCGGCTGCGCAGGTCGAGCGTGCCGATGTAACCGAGGTTCAGCGGCAGCATCGCCAGCACGCAGGGGGACACGCTCGCCAGCAGGCCGCCTCCGAAGGCCGCCAGCGGCAGCAGCAGCGCGGAGGCCGGGAGTCTGGCGACGATGTGGTCGCTGTAGGCCTGCGACGCGCCCAGGATCGCCAGGCTCAGTTGCATGCCGAAGGGCGGCAGCCGCTGCCAGGCCAGTGCCGCCGCCGCCGCCAGGAGCGCCAGCAGCACCAGCGGCGCCAGGCCTCTGGAGCGTGGGGCCGGGGGCGGACTGAGGGGCAGGGACATGGCGGTGGAGCGGGCGGACCGCCGGCCTCACCCCTGCTTAGCGTGCGGGGACCGCAGGAAGATGGCCGGTGAAGGAAATCAGTGCTCTGGAGATGGCGGGCCGTTTCGTCGCCCGCTTGGCCGCCGTGTCCGGTGGGGTCGCGCTGCTGGTCTGGATCACCTGGGTGATGCTCGACTTCCGGCACCTGCAGTCGGGCTTCACGCTGCCCTGACCGTCCGCACCGGCGATGGTCCGCCCCCGCACGCTCGCCCACGCCGCCGGCCTGAGCCTGCTGCTGCTCGCGCCGGCCCAGGCCCGGGCCGCCTGCCCGGGGCCGGAGGCGCTGGCGGCCTACCTCGCCGACTTCGCGGCGGCCCGCCCCAGCGCCGGCTTCGGCAGCGGCCTCACGGGCGACGATGCCGCCTGCGCCCGCCGCCGCCTGATCGAGCAGATCCCCGCCCGGCTCGGGCCGCGGGTGGGCTACAAGGCCGCCTTCACCAACCCGGCGACCCAGCGCCGCTTCGGGGTGGAAGGACCGGCCTGGGGGGCGATGTTCGCCTGGGGGCTCCACCCCTCCGGTGTCACCCTCCCCGTCCGCTTCGGAGCGATGCCCCACGTGGAGGCCGATCTGCTGGTGGTGGTGAAGGGTCCGGGCCTGGCCGGCGCCCGCGATCCTCGGGAGGCGCTGCGCCACATCGAGGCCGTGGTGCCGTTCATCGAGCTGCCCGACCTGATGCTCGGCGGCCCCGTGACGGGTCCGGCGGTGATCGCCACCAACGTGGGCTTCCGCGCCGGCGTGCTGGGCACCCCGATCCCGGTGCAGCCCACCGCAGCCTTCCACGATGCCCTGGCCGCCATGACGGTGGTGGCACACGAGGAGCACAGCGGTGTGGAGCTCGGCCGGGCCCGGGGCGCCGCCCTGATGGAGCATCCCCTGCACGCCGCGCTCTGGCTCGCCCGCAGCCTGCGCCAGGAGGGGATCGAGCTGCGGCCGGGCGACCTGCTCAGCCTGGGCGCCTTCCTGCCGGCGGCACCGGCGACGCCCGACAGCCGCATCAGCGTGCGCTATCTCGGTCTGCCGGGCGACCCGTCGGTGTCGGTGGCGTTCGAGTGAGCCACGCTCCAATGCAACAACGATCCCTCGTGCACCGCTTCGCAGCGCCCCGCGCCATCCGCCGCAGCCTCCTGCTGGTGGCAGGCACCTATCTGCTCGCCTATGCCACTGCAAGGCTCACGGTGTTCCATGCCGTCGAGCGCTACCGGGGCGCCGATGGCAAGAGCGGCCCCAGGCATGACCTGATCGCCATGCGCGACCGCCCCCCCGGCGAGGGCTGGCCGTACCGCCTGTTCCTTCCCTTGATCAGGGTGGAGGATGGCGCGGCGCGGGTCCTGCGCGACCTCCAAAGCAACCCCTGATGATCCCGCGGCGGGCGCTTCGGGGTCATTCGCTGCCGCTGTTGCCAGGATTGCCGGGTGAGGGTGCCGCCCGGCTGATGGAGATGATCCGCCACAGAGCGCAGCGCCCCTGCCGCCGGCCACACCCGTTCACTCCGGCGCTGCTGGTGCTCACCGTCGCCGGCCTCAGGACAGGCGCCGGGGTGGCCGCGCCGGCTGCCGCCGAGGCGGTGTCTCAGTCGATGGTGGCGCAATCATCGTCCGCGATCGCGGCCGAGCAGCGCCAGCAGCGTCAGCGCTTCGTCGGTGTCTGGGCACTGGTGGACAACGCCAACAACCTCTTCAACGTTCGCCTCAGCGCCGACGGGCGGGCGCTGAGCACCAGTGGTGTGGAGGGCACGCCGCTGGGCGGCAGTGAAAGCCTGCGAGCCGGCGAGCTGTTCGAACGCGGCCGCTGGCAGCCCTGGGGCAACGGCGTGCGCGTCGATTACGACGACGGCTGGACCGATGCGATCGTCACCGGTCCGGAGGGGCCGGTGCAATGGTCCTGGGCTCCGGGTACAGACAGGCTCCAGCCACCCGGCAACCACGGCAAGGCGGTGCAGCTGAACCCTGCGGTCGCCAGGGCCGTGGGGGTGTACCGCTTCCGGCCGGTGCAGGACGACCTGCCGCCCACCACCCTGAGCCTGCTCTCCAACGGCCTGGCCTTCAACAGCGTGGACCGTCCCGCCGGAGGAGTGTGGCGCCTCAGGGGAGACACCGTGGTGATCGTGTGGGCATCCGGCTGGCGAGCCGAGTTCGAGCCCCGGGATCAGGGTGAGTTGCGCGCTCGCATCTGGCGGCCTGGCAGCGATCCGCAGTCGCCGCCTGCCGCCGTGCGCAGCGGTGAGCGGATCCACTGAGGCGGCCCGGGCCCGGCGATGACACTGTTCCCCGACGCCGACACGCTGCTGCAGCTGGTGCTGCCGAAGCTGCTGCGCATGACTGCCTTCAGTGCGGTGGTGGGCGGTGTGGTGGGCGGCATGGTGGCCGCTGTGGCGCGACGCCCTTTGCGCCCTGCCTTGTGGGGGTCCTTCGTAGCGGTGTTCCTGTTCGGTCTGCTGCCGATCGAGGCGAATCCGGCCTCGCTGATCGGCGGGCCCTACGCCGGCCTCTGGCTGGGCTTCATGGTGCTGATGCTGGTTCCGGCCGCCGCCATCGCCGGAGCGGTGCTGGGGCTGATCAGCGCCGCCCTCCCCCGCTCTCCCCTCCACCAGCCCCGCCAGCGGGCTGGCATCACCCTGGCCGGCTATCTGATCAGCGCCCTGGTGCTCACGGTGAGCCTCTCTCCTCCTGGCATCAGCGTCAGAGTTCCGGAGAGCTCGGGTTCGTTCCCCCTTGTGGCCGAGGTCAGCGGCATCGAGAGCCCCCCCCTGGATCTGGCCCTCAGCGCCGACGGCCATCGGCTGGCGGTGCTGAGCGTGCGCTACGGCAGGCAGCAGGTGGACATCGTGGATCTCACCACCCGCAAGCAGCACAGGATCCGCAACCTGCATGGCAAACCCGATGGCCGGCAGACCCTTGCGGACATCCTCTCCACCCTGGCCTTCACGGCGGATGGCCAGGAACTGGTGACCGCTGCCGTGGAGCAGGTGCAGGTGCGAACGCTCCCTGAAGGCCGGCCCCGGCTGCGTCTGGCGGGTGGCGAGGTGGCCTATCCCATGGCCGATGACAGGCTCGTGACCCTGGCGTCCTTGGACGCCTCGGCAGGGAGCCCCGCCCCCCGGAGCCTCCAGGTGTGGGATCTCTCCAGTGGCCGACGGCTGCAGTCCCTTGCCGCGGATCTCAACACCCTGGATCGCAACACCGTTCCGGTGGCCATGAGCACGGATCGCCGTCTTCTGGCGTTCCCGCACCGGATCCGGAACGACCGGATCGAGGTGTGGAACATCGGCGAGGGCAGGCTGATCAGCAACCTGGAGCTGGAGGGCCGACAAGGCATTCGCGCCCTGGCCTTCTCCCCGGACGGCAGGCAGCTGGCCCTCGCCCTGGATCAGACCCCCCCGCTGACGATCTGGGATCTGGCCGCGGCCAGCCCGATCCGGATGCTCAACACGGCCGATCCGGTGCACCAGCTGTACTGGACGACTGGGGGCCTCCTGGCCGGCTACGACGGAGCCATCAGGGTGCTGAGTGTCCAGAACGGAGCGGTGCTGCACACACTTCAATTACGTTCGCCAGGGCCGTCATCTCCGGCCAGACCGAGGTTGCCGATGCAACCGTCTTCTCTGAGCGGCGATGGCAACACACTGGCAGCCCATTTCCCCGGCCATGGCATCGGTATCTGGCGCGTAGGGCAGGCAGAGTGATCATGACGGGTGATCACAACAACACGATGACGACAAGAATGACGACAGGGATGACGACAAGGCGTGGATTGGGGCTTTATGGCCTCGCGACAGCGCTCCTCACGGCACTTCTGGGGATGCACGAACCCATCTCCGCAGAGACGGCAGTCCCAACGCTCCTGGCACGGAAAGCACATCTGGAGGTCTGCACAGGCCGGGATGTCCCAGATGGTGGAGGCAGCGATGTTGTGACGGCCCTGGCTGCCATGCCAGATGGCAATCACCTGCTGCTGGGTTGCCGGTCCGGGGCAGTCGAACTGCGAACGCTGAACGGACAGTTGCGCTTTCGCCAGCAGCCGAAGCCGTTACAAGTCCAGAGTGTCGCTGTCACATCGGATGGGAAGCTCCTGTTCAGCCTCGCTGGCGACAGCATCCATCGCTGGAGCTCATCGGGTGAACCACGCGGAAGCTTCAATACCGCGACTGGCGAGGCAGGTCGTTGTGAAGGTTGTGATACCCGGGTGATGGTGATCTCACCCGATGGGAGCAGCCTGCTCACCGGTCATGCAGATGGTTCAGCGGCACTCTGGAATGCCGAGGGGGTGCAACTGAGGCGATTCGAGGATCCCAGCTCAGGATCTCTGGTGGATCAAGTGGCATTCGATCCCTCTGGCAGCAGCATCGCCATCGGCGAAGAGACCGGAACCGTTCGCCGCTGGAACACGACGAGTGGTCGACTGCTCAGTGAAATCGACACTGGGCTTGAAAATCTCGATGCTCTGGCCATCACCGCAAGTGGAGATGTCTGGGCTGCTGGATGGTACGGGGCTGGGCGATGGGACTTGCTTGGAAGACGGCAGACGACACTGCGTGAAAACGCCATGGTTGGGTACTTCCAGGCACTTCCCAGTGGCACTGCCGTTGTGCTGGGTGGCGCGCAGTATGCAGATAACTTTTTTGAGATCCGGGACATCCGAGGCCAGCCAGTCATGAACCTCCGAATCCATGACGAATGGGCGAAGGAAGGCAACGGATTGCCTTCGGTAACGACGAAAGGCGGACTAGTGCTTGTGTCAGCTGATGGCCGGCTGCTCTACATGGCAGACGGTGACTGGGTCTACCTCTGGGATCTTCCTGAGAACTCACCCTGATGCCATTGTCGAGAGCTAAGCCCTCATCATTTTGGTCAAGAGATAGGCTCGCCTCGTCGACACGTCCCCGTCATGCTCTGGGTATCGAATTCCGCACCATAATCACTGCCTATGGTCAGCTCAGATCGATAGTGCAACGTCTGCAGGTTGATGGTGTGGCTTTCCGAGACGAACTGGGGCCTGTACATCCTCTGGTTCCAGTGAATCTCCTCTTGGGAAACGATGACCTTGCTGTCATCGATGATCCCCCCTCCCAGTTCATCCGGTGGATCATTGGTGGTGATAGTGGCACGAACTTCTCCCGTGCCGGAATCCAGTTCCTGCACCTGCTGAAGTCGTGGATCGACGCGAATGGTCTTTTCCGATCCATCCTCCAACCGGCAAGTGAGGCTGAAGGGAAGGCTCGCCCAGCGCCAGATCAGACCACAGCCTGCCAGCAACGGGATCAGGAGAGCGACGAGCACATAAATCCGTTTGTTCACTGGATTCAAGCGACGATCGAAACTCAAACGCTAGACGCACTGCCGCCGAACAGCTGCCGATGAGGATCCACGGAGAGATCCGCTCCCGGACCGGGCGAGCCTTTCGCATCAACAGGGATACCTTGGAAGCAATAGCCTGAGGCATGCGGATCCCCTCGGCTGCATGGTGCTTCGGATTGCAGCCGGATGTTCAGGGCTGTTGCTGCTCGCCCTCGCCCCGCTCAGCACCGCTGGCGCCGGGCCGGTGCCCTGCCCTGCGGCATTGACGGCCCAGATCGATGGTCTCTACCGCTGGCAGGTCGCCCGCCAGGACGCCAGCGGTGCGATCGATCTCACGAGCCAGCGCGAGCGATTCACCCCTGCGTTGTATCAGCAGCTCGACGATGCCTTCCGCCTCAGCCCGGCCGACGGCCGCTTCGTGGATTCCGATGTGTTCAGCGGCACCCAGGTGCGCACCTTCGGCGCCCGGGTGCTGGGCTGCGCACCCGCGGGCCAGGACAGTCTCGAGGCACAGGTGAGTGTGGAGGTGGGTCTGCTGAACCGCCCTTCCGGTACGCCGGTGCAACTCCGCTACCGGATGCAGCCCACAGGCACCGGTGCGTGGAGAATCGCGGACATCAGCTATCCGGGAGAGCCAGGCTTCACCCTCACCCGCTTCCTGAGTGAATTGCTGGAATCACCAAATAAGAACCAACCCAGACGTTGATGGACGGCGTCTCGCAGGAGACCTGCTCGGATCAATCCATGGTTCGTGAGCAGGTTTCAATCATGCCCTCCAGGAGATCATCAGGGGTACTCAGAGCGACACATTTCCGCAAGCTCAGTCGGGTCTCAGCCTGATGCCCCTGCAGGATCAGGATTATCTCTGCGGACGTTGCGCAGGAAACCCCGCCGCCGATCATGGAGGCATCAGTCTTGATGCCATGGGATTGCTCGTTGCCGCAGGAGAGAGCCGTCGCCCGACCCATCCGCAGCCGATTCTGAGGAACAGAGCCACTGGTGCCTGCAGCGGCATCACCCGGTGTTGCAGCGCTCAGACCAGGCGATCACTGACTCCTTCAAGGCTGAGGCGGCTGATCCGCGGCCTGGTTGTCTCCACCCTGCTGGGGCCGCTGGTGGCTCTCGGTGCGGCACCGGCAGGGGCAAAACCGGTGAGCATGCAATTCCGTTTCACGCCCTATCTGCCCGCCGCCAGGGACGTCGACAAGGTCACGACTGTGCCAGGCGTGGTGGAACTGGAGCTCAATGGGGTGCCGATGGCGGAGGGGCCTCTGGAGCAGAAATCAGCCCTGGTGATGAACCATGACGCCATCGGCATCGAGGTGTTTCCTGCCCTGTGGTTGCCGGCAAGTCAGCTGCAGCCGCTGCTGCGACGGGGTCACAACCTGTTGCGGATCCGGTTCACCCCCAAGGATGGACGTGTGAGCTACCGCAGTCAGTTCCGCTGGGAGGTAATCGATGACGCAATCACCACCAGCACCACGGCGGAGGGCTCCGAGGTCACCACCAATCACGCAGCCAGGGGAGGCGAGGACCGGGAAGTGCGAGGTGCGGTGAGGGTGCAGCACGCGTTCCAGGCACCGTTCGCCCAGGTGGAACCCTGGCATGACGCCCCGGCGGTGAATACCCTCGAGCCGGCCGATCGTGCCGCGATCATGGCTCTGATCAGCGAGCGTGCATCGCTGTTCGCGCCCGACTTCGAGGCGGCCCATCGATTCATCGCCAACCAGCCCACGGACCGTGGGGTCACGATCAATGTGCCGGAAGCCCGCCGCCTTCGTTGCCTGGAGGCGGGCTATACCATCGGCGTCCGGGTGGCAGCGCCCACGGAAGCCGACGTCCGCCTGATCACCACCGACAGCCCCGTGCTGGTGGCCCGCGGGACGGGTGAGCTTCTGTTCGGCGGTCCCCATGAGCCAGGCATGGCTGAGCGCTATGAGGCCCTGCCCAATGACATCGGGTTCTGCTTCATGTTGACCTTCAATTCGCTGTTCCCCAAGCAGTTTCTGCTGGTGAAAGGCAAGGACGGGCAGTGGCAGATCCTGCCGTGAACCCGCAGCCGTGCTCAGACTAGCGGGCGGCCGTCGAGGCGGCGGATCGCCACCACCCCCGGGCGGGGCGGGCGGCCGGGCACCGGTGAGGGCCAGCTGGAGCCGAGCGGCACCTGGCGCAGCTGCTCGAAGCGGCCGCCGTCGCGGTCTTCCAGGGTGTGGGCCTGGACCTCCTCGCCGCCGCGCTGGCGGGTGCCGTGGAGCTCGCCGGGATGCTGCACCGCCAGGAACAGGGTGGTTTCCTCCCGGTCGAAGCACGGCCCGCACAGCTCGCACTCCATCGGCCCGGTGGCGAACAGAAGCGCCTGACCGGCGCGCGGGCCGCTGGCCGGGAACAGCCAGCAGGCGTTGTTGCCGAACACGTCCAGGCTGCTGCCGCCGGAGCGGTCGGTGACCATCCACACATTGCCGCCGCGGTCGATCGCCAGGTTGTCGGGCATGGCGAATCCCATGCCCCCCTGCCAGGGCGCGCCGCCGGTGGCCACCATGCGCCAGCGGAACCCCGTGGCATCCCCCTGCTGCAGCCCGTCCTGCAGGCGCATCACCCAGCCGTAGGGCCAGCTCGCCTCCCCGCTCGGGCCGCGGAAGATCGCCGGATCGGCCCGCCCGTCGCCGTCGCTGCCGGCGGCGGTGAAGGCGATCAGCAGATCGGCGCTGCGCGGGTCGATGTCGGTGTCCTCCGGGCGGGCGGCCGGGGTGGCCCCGATGGCGTTGGCGGCCAGGTGGGCGTCGATCAGGATCGCCCCCTGCCGCTCCTCGCCGCTGCCCGGATAGAGATCGGCCAGGCGGCGGTGCTGTTTGAGGTAGGCCTCCACCTCCGCGTCGCTGGCCAGGGCCTCGGCGCCGGGCCGGCTGCGGTCGCGGTGGGGCAGCAGGGTGGGCTGGCTGAGATCGAAGCGCGCGTAGTGGCTGGGGCGCAGCGGCGCCAGCGGCGTCTCCGGGGCCAGGGCCAGCCAGCGTCCCGTGCCGTCGGCGTTGAACACCGCCGCCTCCAGCCGGCCTCGCTCCAGCAGCCGGGAGTTGGCGGGATCGGCCGGATCCCGCACCAACTGCTCGCTCACGAAGCGGTAGAGGTGGCCGCCGTGGCGGTCGCAGCCGGAGAACA
The DNA here is from genome assembly GCF_024346135.1 of Cyanobium sp. CH-040. GTDB lineage: Bacteria > Cyanobacteriota > Cyanobacteriia > PCC-6307 > Cyanobiaceae > NIES-981. The sequence goes on from NZ_JAGQCJ010000005.1 coordinate 21,119, forward strand.
CCACCAGCGGCCGGCCGGCGGTGGCCTGCACCGCCACCGCCTCGTGGCGGAAGCGGCCCAGCCAACTGTGCTTCACAGCCGGTTGCTCCGGGCGGCGCGGATCCAGCTCCACCATCCAGCCGTACTTGTTGCCCGTCAGGCCGAAGGGATTGCCCAGGCCATCAAGCCGGCTGCCGTCGAAGCGGAAGGGCCGCTCCGCCGGCGACGGCGAGGAGCCGTCGGCGTACACCCGCTCCACCACCTGACTCTGGAAATTCTCCTCGGCCGAGAACACCGTGCCCCAGGGGGTCTGGCCGCCGGCGCAGTTGGCGAAGCTGCCGATCACCCGATCGCCCAGGCCGTCGTCGTAGCCCAGCCGCCGGCGCCGGCGAAACACGGCCGCCGCCGGACCGCTGCAGCGCAGCCGCTCCTGGGGCCGCTCCAGCCCACTCAGGCCGGTGATGCGCCGGTCGTGGCGGCCCGGGTCGGCGCGCCAGGCGCCGCTGGCGTCGCAGGCGATGCCGGCCACGCCGATGCCCAGGTCGGCCATGGCGGCGGTGGCCACCGCCAGCAGCGGCTGGCGAAGGGGATCGTCCGCCGCCAGCGACGCCACATCCACCCGGCCGCCGCGCGCCGCCAGCGCCTCCTGCAGCTCCGCGAAGGGCAGCGTGCTGCCGGTGGCCTCGGCGTAGCCCTCTATCCAGGGCCGCAGGCTGATGTACTCGAAATTCACCGTGAGCAGGGCCCGCCTGCCCTCCAGGGGCGTGAACGCCAGGTAGTCGTTGTTGAAGCCGAAGCGGCCCTCGGCCAGCGGCTCGCCCCAGGTGAACAGCAGCTCGCTGCGGTAGCCCTCCGGCACCTCCAGCCGGTCGTCGATGGCCAGGCGGCCGTAGAGCTCACGCTGCTGCGCCGCCGTGCGGCCGTCGCCGGGCAGGGGCATGGGCCCCGGCAGCGGCGTGAAGGGCAGGCCGCTGGCCGGGGCATCCAGGCGGGTGGCAGGGGGCCGGGTGGCAGCGGGCACACCGGTGCTGGCGCGGGCGTGGGCGGCGAGGGCGGGCGCAGCGGCCCCCAGGCCCAGCAGCTCGATCAGCAGGGTGCGGCGGTTCATGGCTGGGCGGGGCAGGGATCGGTGCGCACCGGGCTGAGCAGGGCCAGGCGGCTGGCCTGGAGGGGGTTGAAGTTGTCGTCGCTGGCCAGCAGCAGCGTGGGCCGGCCGTCCGCCAGCGGCGGACCGAGGCTGAGGCCCTCCCAGTTGTCCGCCGCGAGGCCGGCGGCGATCAGGTCCCAGCTGGCGAGAGGATCCAGCGGCTCTCCCACGCCGCCCGCCGTCGGCGCCGGCGAGGCGTGCGCCGACGGCGCGGGCAGGGGATAGAGGGCCAGGCGGATCCGCCAGCTGAACGGCGCCTCGAAGCGGCGCAAGAGCGCCAGCAGCCGGCCCGGCTTCACCAGCAGCAGGTCGGTGAGGCCCCAGCCTTCCCCCGGCAGGCGCAGCGCCCCCTGGGGCAGGGCCGTGGGCGTGGCCGTGCGGGGATCGGCGCCCGCCGGCCACTGCCAGCGCAGCAGCCGCACCGCATCCGGCGGGTCCTGCAGGAGGGGGTGCTCGGCCGCCATCAGCAGGGCCGGCAAGCCGCCGCCGGCCGACGGCGGCAGGATCAGCAGCGACTCCGGCCCGCCGTTGCTGGCCAGGCCCGTTCCCGCACCGGGCTGCCAGGCGGCGGGCAGCGGCAAGGCCTCCAGCAGCGCGCCGCTGCCGGCCTCGAAACGCAGCAGCTGGGCCTGGCGTTCGGGCGTGCGGCGGCCTTCGCTGGCCACCCACAGCTGGCCGTCGAACACCACCAGGGCCTCGCCGTCCATCGGCCGCAGCAGCGGCAGCACCTCCAGCAGGCGCGGCGTGCCGCGGTCCGGCAGGCCGCTCCAGCGCAGGAGCTCCCCCTCGGTGGCGTCGCTGAGCAGCAGCAGCTGGCTGGTGGCCGGATCCCACTGGACGGCCGAGAAGCCGCCGATCTCCCGACCGTCGGCGCTGCGGCGGGGCAGCTCCAGCTGGCGCTCCAGCCGCCAGCCAGCCTCCAGCGGGCAGGGCAGCGGGCCGGTACCGCCCTCGGCCCGCGCGCCTGAGATCCAGGCCAGCAGGCCCAGCAGAACGGAAGCGGCGCGGGGCAGCAGGGTCACGCGCCAATCCTTCACGAACGACGCCGGGGGCTCGGCATTCCAGGACACATGGCCCCCGGATGCGGGTGCATGCTCCTGCCCTCCGGTGCCGCGAACGTCAGCTCCCGAACTCGTCGACCCGTTTCCTGAGCTCCGCCAGTTCCCGGCGCAGGTCGTCCTCGTCGCCGCGCGGATCCGGCCGCCGGTCGGGGGAGACGCGCTCGGGTTCCCGGTAGCCGGCGAGGCTGCGGAACATCAGCCCGCCACCGCTGGCGATCATCAGCACGTACACCATCAGCTGCCAGAGGGTGGCGGGCCTGAAGCTGATGCGCACGCCGTTCAGCACTCCCACGAACAGGGCGGCCAGGGACGCCCACACCAGCAGGCGCGCCCAGCGCTGGAAGCTCCCGGTGAACAGCAGACACACGCCGATGCCCAGGGGAATCATCAGCAGACCCATGCCGGGGGTGCCGAAGGGCAGCGCTCCACCCCAGCCACCGAAGCCGCCGCGCCAGCCCCAGCCGCCTCCCCCGTGGCTGAACCCCGAGTGCACCATCACCTGGTTGAGGAACAGGAACACCCCGGCCCCGAACAGGCAACCGCCGATGGTGAACGTCAGCGCGTCGCCGACGGGATGCTCACGGCTCATGGCGGCCCGGGGGTCGTGCTGGCCGCAGGGTAGGGACGGTGCGCCCGCTCAGGCCACGAACCGCCGGTAGAGCCAGCGCACGAAGCCGCCCACCAGCGGCACCGGCGCGAAGGTGGGGCCCACGAAGTCGAAGTAGTCGCGGTGGTCGACGATCCGGCCGTCGTCGTTGAACAGCAGCCGGGTGGTGCCGGGGTAGATGAACTCGATCCCCTTGATCTTCAGGCCCATCTCCCACTCCACGAAGGCCGTGTCGCCCTCGATCGCCACCGCCCCCGGCACCAGATACACGTCGTCGCAGCGTTTCAGCAGGCCTTGCTGCGCCTCCAGGTAGGCGGCGATGCCCTGCCGCTCCTGGGTGGGGTCCTGGAAGTGCACGTCGTCGGCATAGGCCTGGCGCCACTGCTCCTCGCTGGGGGCCGGGGCGCCGTAGGGCTTGGTGAACAGGGCTCGCAGGCTGGCGGCGTCCACGGCAGGCGGATGGATCGGCAGCCGAGCCTATGGACGCCGAGCCTATGGACGCCGCGCCCCGCCCGTAGCCTCGGGCCAGCACCGGTTTGCCCATGACCGCCACGCCCGCCACCCCCAGCACCTCCGCGGGGTTCCGCACGATCGAGGTGGCGCTGAGCGCCAACCCCTATCCCGTGGTGATCGGCGACGGCGCCCTGGCGGGGCTGGGCGCGCGGATCGCCGAACGGGGCTTCCGCAGCGGCACCCGGGTGCTGGTGGTCACCAACCCCGTGGTGCACGAGCACTACGGCGCCGCCGCCCTCACCAGCCTGCGGCAGGCGGGCTTCGAGCCAGCCGAGCTGGTGATCGAGGCCGGTGAGGACCAGAAGACCCCCGCCACCGTGGCCCGCATCCACGACGCCGCCTTCGAGCAGCGGCTGGAGCGCGGCTCGCTGATCGTGGCCCTCGGCGGCGGCGTGGTGGGCGACATGGCCGGCTTCGCCGCCGCCACCTGGCTGCGCGGCATCGCCGTGGTGCAGGTGCCCACCACCCTGCTGGCGATGGTGGATGCGGCGATCGGCGGCAAGACGGGCGTGAACCACCCCGGCGGCAAGAACCTGATCGGCGCCTTCCACCAGCCCCGGCTGGTGCTGATCGATCCCACCACCCTGGCCACCCTGCCGGAGCGGGAGTTCCGCGCCGGCATGGCCGAGGTGATCAAGTACGGCGTGATCGGAGACGCAGAGCTGTTCGCCGAGCTGGAGGCCGCCGGCGACCTCAGCTCGATGGCGGCCGTGGGACCGCAGCTGCTGCAGACCCTGCTGGAGCGCTCCGCGGCCGCCAAGGCCCGGGTGGTGGCCGCAGACGAGCGGGAGGGCGGCCTGCGGGCGATCCTCAACTACGGCCACACCCTCGGCCACGTGGTGGAAACCCTCTGCGGCTACGGCACCTGGCTGCACGGTGAGGCGGTGGCCATCGGCATGGTGGCCGCCGGCGAGATCGCCCTGGCCATGGGCCTGTGGAGCGCCGCCGATCAGGCCCGCCAGAAGGCGGTGATCGCCGCCGCAGGCCTGCCCCTGGCCTGGCCACGGCTCGATCCGCAGGCGGTGCTGCAGTGCCTCCAGGCCGACAAGAAGGTGAAGGACGGACGGGTGCGCTTCGTGCTGCCCACGGCCATCGGCGCCGTGGAGATCCGCGACGACGTGGACAGCGAGCGGATCCTCGCCGCCCTGGCCGCTCAGACCTCGCCGTAGCGGTCTTCCAGGGCGGTCTCCAGGGTGGTGAGCAGCAGCGCCAGGGCGGTGCGGGCCTCCAGATCCGGCCCGCTCACCGAGGCGATCCAGCGGTGGCAGAGCGCCTCGATGTTCTCGAACAGCGGTCCGCCCCGGCTCAGGCTGGCCATCACCCGCTCCAGGCCGAGGTCGTCCACCTCCGCCGGCAGGCCCACCACGTAGCGGCGGCCGTCATCGCCCACGTAGGTGAGCCGGCCGGCCTCATCCAGGATTGGCGTGGCGTGGGGCGTGATCGGCTCCCCCTGATCCCCTGCTCCCTCAGCGGCCATGGCCTCGCCTCCTCCGTTGGTCCTCCTCGACCACAGCTAGGCACGCTGCGGACCCTTGCCAACCGTGGCCAGCGGCGGATCCGGCCCTGCTGGGCAGACTGAAACCGCAGCCCGTCCTCCCAGCGCCCGGCCGATGACCGCAGCGATCCGCCACGCCCCGCGCCTGATCACCCTCTGGATCACCTGGCTGCTGGCGATGCTCTTCCATGTGGACCTGGGCCTGATGCCGCTGTTCCACGGCCAGTCGCCGGAGATCCACAGCCATGTGGCGGAAGCCCGGCTGCCGCTCCTGTTCGGCGCCATGCTCGCCTACTTCCTGCTGCCCCTGATCGCCATCGTGCTGATCAGCTACGCCGACACGGCCCCGGCTCCGGCCGCCTGGCGGCCCTGGCGGCGGCTGCATTTCTGGTTCAGCGTCGTCTACTCGGTGACCAACGTGCCCCACCTGGTGGCCGACATCCTGGTGCCCGACCGCCGGCTGGATCAGATCGTGCTGATGGTGGCCCTCACCGTGTTCGGGCTGCTGATCAACGTGGAGGGCTGGCGCTGGTGGCGGCAGCCCTCCTGAACGTCTCAGCGCACAGCCGCCCCGGGATCACAGCCGCCATCGCCACCGGGCAGATGCTCCAGGAACCAGTCGCAGGCGAGCCGGGAGGCCGCCGCCAGGGTGCCCGGCTCCTCGAACAGGTGGCTGGCCCCGGGCACCAGTTCCAGGGCCTGGGGCGCCCGCAGCGCCGCGGCGGCCTGGCGGTTGAGCTGCAGCACCTCGGGGTCGCGCCCGCCCACGATCAGCAGCGTGGGGCAGCGCACCTGCGGCAGGGCCGCCATGGCCAGATCGGGGCGGCCGCCGCGTGACACCACGGCATGCACGCCAGCGGGGCGCTCGGCGGCGGCGATCAGGGCCGCCGCTGCGCCGGTGCTGGCGCCGAACAGCCCCAGCGGCAGACCGCTGAGCTGCGGCTGTGCCGCCGTCCAGTCGATGGCGCCGATCAGCCGCTCGCTGAGCAGGGGGATGTCGAAGCGCAGGGCGGCATCCACCCGGTCGCGGCGCTCCTCCTCGGCCGTGAGCAGATCGAACAGCAGGGTGGCCAGGCCGGCGCGCTGCAGCACCGCGGCCACGAAGCGGTTGCGGGAACTGAAGCGGCTGCTGCCGCTGCCGTGGGCGAACAGCACCAGGCCCCGCCGCGGGCCGGGCAGCACCAGATCGCCGGCCAGCTCCACGCCGGCCACCGGCAGCAGCACAGGAATTGGATCCATGGCGGCCTGGGCTCACCCCTGCACAGCTAGCGCCGCCGGCGCGTTGCGGGGCGGCTCGCCGCTGCCCCGCTCCAGCCCCCGCTGCCAGCGGGCCAGCTGGCGCTCCAGCGCGCCCAGCAGCAGCGCCACCGCCAGACCCGAGCCCACCAGCCCGGCCGAGGGCGTCAGGCCCCCCAGCCACACCACCGCCAGCAGCAGCAGGGGCACCAGCACCACCAGCCCCCGCAGCCAGGGCCGCCAGCGGCGGATGCGCCCATGGGCCGCGGTGCAGCTGCGGCAGTGGCGCGTGTGGGCCTCGTAGCGATCCATCAGCGCCGCCGGGCCCTGGCGCGGCGGCAGGGGCTGGCCGGGAAAGGGCTCGCCGCCGTGGTTCATGACCCAGTCGTGCAGCGCATTCACGTAGACATCCGCGCTGGTGGGCAGGTAGCAGGCGCGGCTGAACTGCCCGCTGCCGCCGCGACTGGCCAGGGCCCGCTCCTGCCAGTGCAGGAACACCTGATCGTCCTCGAGCACGGTGTGGTTGCCGATGTGCTGCAACCAGCGCGGGGTGAGCCCCAGCAGCAGCCGCGGCAGCCGCGAGCGGAACTGGAAGGGGAAGCGGGCGATCAGGCGGCACTGGCCCCGGTGGGTGGGGGTGGCGTAGACCACCGTGAGGAAGCGGGCGAAGGCCTTGGCGTCCAGGTCGTGCCACATCAGCCCCGGCGCCACGTAGGTCGTGAACTGGCTGCCGAGCTTCCCCCGGCGCGGACCCTCCGGCCAGGCGGCGGTGAACCCCTCCGGCCCGGAACCGGTGAGCTCGGCCTCCACCGGCGCGGCGTTCTCGCGGCGGCCCACGGTGCGGTGGTGGGTGAAGGGCACGTGGCTCACGTCGAGCACGTTCTCCAGCAGGGTGAGGGCATCCATGGGCAGGTCGCGGAAGGTGTCCTGCACCAGCCAGCCCGGCTCCTCCAGCAGCGGCACCACGGGCAGCGGCACGGCATCGGCACCGGCGGCGTCACCGGCGAACACGAACAGCAGCCCCTGGGCGGTGGCCGTGGCGAAGGTCCGGCAGCGCGAGCGGGGGCTGGCGCAGGCCGTGGCCGCCACCTCCGGCACCGCCTGAGGGATGGCGGTGCAGTGGCCCTCGCCGTCGAAGCTCCAGCCGTGATACGGGCACTCCAGCTCACCGCGATCGTTGAGGCGCCCCTCGCTGAGGGGCACGAGCCGGTGGGGGCACACGTCGGCGAAGGCCCGCCACTGCCCGGCGGCGGCGTCCCACCAGATCACCAGGTCCTGATCCAGCAGGGTGAAGGCGAAGGGGCGTCGGGGATCGAGATCCTTCAGGCAGCCCACCGCGTACCACTGCTGCAGCCAGTGCTGCCGCCAGCGAGCGTCCTGAACCCGGGGCTCTGTGGCAGGAACCGTGCTGGCGAAGGCAGTGTTGCCGGGAGCCGTGCTGGCAGGAGACATGGAGACGGGATGCCTGCCCGGATGATGGCGTGCCGGGACTGCCGGCAGCGCACCTAGCGTCGGGCGGCGGCAGTTCCGAGCGGATGACGACGATTGCGGTGAGCGGCGCCAGCGGCAAGACCGGCTGGCGGGTGGTGCAGGAGGCCCTGCGGCAGGGCCACACGGTGCGGGCGCTGGTGCGGCCCGGCTCGGAGCTGCCCGCGGGCCTCGAGGGAGCGGAGGTGATCCGCCTGGAGCTGGGGCAGCGGCAGGCCCTGGAGCAGGCCCTGCGCGGCTGCGAGGCCCTGGTGATCGCCACCGGCGCGCGCCCCTCGGTGGACCTCACCGGCCCGCTGCAGGTCGATGCCTTCGGCGTGCGCAGGCAGATCGAGGCCTGCCGCGCGGTGGGCCTGAAGCGGGTGGTGCTGGTGAGCTCGCTCTGCGCCGGCCGCTGGCTCCATCTCCTCAATCTCTTCGGCCTGATCCTGGTGTGGAAGCGGGTGGGCGAACGCTGGCTGGAGCGGAGCGGTCTCGACTGGACCGTGATCCGCCCCGGCGGCCTGAGCGAGCGGGAGGAGGGTCTGGAGCCCGGCCAGGAACGCGAGGGCGTGGTGTTCAGCGGCCCCGACCAGCAGGACAGCTCCAGCATCCCCAGGCGGCTGGTGGCCCGGGTGTGCCTGGAGGCCCTGGCCGATCCGGCCGCCGCGGGGCGGATCATCGAGATCACCAGCAGTCCCGACCAGCCGCGGCGCAGCCTCGGCGACTGGCTGGCCGCACCCAGCGGCGCCACCACCTGACTACGTTCATCCGGCCTTCCGGCTCCGCCGTTCCTCCCCTGCCCGCCGCGTTCCGTTGCCCATGACCGTCGCTGCGCTCCAGGCGGCCTGGCTGATCCCCCTCTATCCCCTGCTGGCGGCCCTGGGCTCGCTGGCCTGGTCGCCCGGCCTGATCTCCCGCACCGGGCCCCGCCCCTGCGGCTACCTCAACCTGCTGATGGTGAGTGTGGCCTTCGTGCACAGCGTGGTGGCCCTCACCACCCTGCACACCAATGCCCGTGCCGGGGCCGAGGCCCTCTACCGGCCGATCACCTTCAGCTGGACCTGGCTGGACAGCGCCGGCCTGCGCATCGGCGTCGACGGACTCGTCACCGAACCGGCCCTGGTGGCGATGACGGTGATCACCGGCCTGCACGTGCTCGTGCAGCTCTATTCGATCGCCTACCTGGAGATGGACTGGGGCTGGCCCCGGTTCTTCGGCTCGCTGAGCTTCTTCGAGGCCGGACTCTGCGCCCTGGTGCTCACCGACTCGCTGTTCTTCAGCTACGTGATCCTGGAGCTGCTCACCTTCGGCACCTACCTGATCGTGGGCACCTGGTACAACCAGCCGCTGGTGGTGAAGGGGGCCCGCGACGCCTTCCTCACCAAGCGCATCGGCGATCTGATCCTGCTGGCCGGCGTGATCGCCCTGCTGCCGATCACCGGCACCTGGAACTTCCACGGCCTGCAGGCCTGGGCCGCCGATCAGATCAACAACCACAACGCCCTGCCGCCGGCCCTGCCCCTGATCCTGCTGGCCCTGGTGGCCGGACCGATGGGCAAGTGCGCCCAGATCCCTCTCCACCTCTGGCTCGATGAGGCGATGGAGAGTCCGCTGCCCTCCACGGTGCTGCGCAACTCGGTGGTGGTGGTGGGCGGAGCCTGGGTGCTGCTGCGGCTCGAGCCCCTGATCGAACTCAGCCCCCTGGTGCAGAGCGTGCTGGTGGTCGTGGGGAGCACCACCGCCGTGGTGGCCTCCCTGATCGCCCTCGCCCAGATCGACGTCAAGCGGGCCCTCTCCTTCCTGGTGAGCAGCTGGCTGGGCCTGCTGTTCGTGGCCGTGGGGCTGGGGGACTTCAGCGTGGCCGAGCACCTGATGCTCGTCTACCCGCTGCCGATGGCCCTGATGCTGATGGCGATCGGCGCGATCGTGCTCACCAACATCACCCAGGACCTCACCCAGCTCGGCGGGCTCTGGAGCAAGCGGCCGCTGATGGGCCTGGCCTTCCTCACCGGCGCCGCCGGCCTGATGGCCCTGCCCCCGTTCGGCGGCTTCGCCGCCCTGCGGGAGCTCCTGGAGCTCACGGCCGCCAGCGCCAGTCCTGCGGTGCTGGGCGGCGTGGTGCTGATCACCAATGCCCTGCTCAGTGCCGGCCTGATCCGGGTGTTCGGCCTGATCTGGGGAGGCCGGCCGTCAGTGTTCACCACCCGCTCGCCGGAGGTGCTCTGGCTGATGGCCCTGCCCACCCTGGTGCTGATGGGCCTGGTGCTGCACCTGCCCCAGCTGCTGGTGGTCAACGGGGTGTTCGCCCTCTCGCCGCTGCCGGGCTGGGGCCCCCTGGCGGTTCCGCTGCTGCTCTCCACCCTGGTGGGCGGTGGACTGTCGGCCCTCTTCTACCTCTTCTACCTGCGGCCCCATCCCCTGGCCCATCTGCCCGCGGCCCTTGGAGGGCTGCAGGACTGGCTCGCCCACGACATGCAGACCGAGCGCTTCTACCACCGCACCGTGGTGTGGCTCGTGGTCGCCCTGGCCCGGCTCAGTGCCTGGTCGGACGAGCGGCTGATCGAGGGCTTCAGCGGCGCCTCCGGCAGCGCCGCCCTGGCGGGCGCCCGCCGCCTCAGCCTCACCACCTCCGGCCGGTCCCAGGCCTACGCCCTCAGCCTGGTGCTGGGTCTGCTGCTGATGGCCATCTGGCTGCTGGTGGCTCCGCCCTTCCCATCCACCCGCCTCCTCCGCCCGTTCAGCTGATGGGACCGACTCCCCTGCTCCTGCTGCTGGCCCTGCCCCTGGCGGGCACCCTGCTGCTGCCGCTGATGCCGGCGGAGGTGCCCCCGGCCCGCCTTCGCTCCATCGCCGCCGTGCCCGGCGGCCTGCAGCTGCTCGTGGCCCTGCTCTGCTGGCGGCACCCGCCGGCCGACCTGCAGCTCCCCTGGCTGCCGCGGCTCGGCCTCTCCCTGGATCTGGGCCTCGACGGCCTGTCGCTGCCCCTGGTGCTGCTGAGCGCCCTGCTCACCACCCTGGCCGTCCTCTCGGCGCCGGCGGATCAGGGCCGTCCGCGGCTGTTCTTCGCCCTGATGCTGGCCACCAACCTCGGTGTCGTGGCGTCGTTCCTGGCCGCCAATGCCCTGCTGTTCCTGCTGGCCTTCGAGCTGGTGCTGATCCCCCTCACCCTGCTGGTGGCGATCTGGGGGGGCGAGCGCCGCGCCGGGGCCGGGGTGCGCTATCTGCTCTACGGCTCCGTCTCCGGGCTGGCCCTGCTGGCGGCCGTGCTGGCCTTCGCCTGGTTGAATCCGGCCGGCCCGGCCTTCGGGTTCGATGCGCTGCGGGCCGCGCAGATTCCGCCGGCGGCCCAGCGCTGGATCCTGGCCCTGCTGCTACTGGCCTTCGGGCTGAAGCTGCCGGTGGTGCCCCTGCACGGCTGGCAGCCGTTCACCTACGGCCAGGCGCCCACCCCGGTGGTGATGCTGCTGGCCGGAGTGGTGGCCAAGCTCGGCGCCTACGGCCTGCTGCGCTTCGGGGTGGGATTCCTGCCCGACGCCTGGGCCGCCTGGTCGCCCTGGCTGGCGGCCGCCGGCGCCGTGAGCGCCGTCTACGGCGCCCTCAACGCTCTCGCCCAGAGCGACATCCGCCGCCTGATGGCCTTCAGCTCCCTGGGGCACATGGGCCTGCTGGTGCTGGCCCTGGCGGCCGCCACGCCGCTGAGCCTGCAGGGGGCGATCGCCCAGATGCTGGCCCACGGGCTGATCTCCGCCCTGCTGTTCGCCTGTGTGGGGCTGATCGAGCGCAAGACCGGCACCACGGCTATCCGCAAGCTCTCGGGCCTGATGAATCCCCTGCGCGGCCTGCCCTTCACCATGGGCATGCTGCTGCTGGCGCTGATGGCGGCCGCCGGCATCCCCGGGCTGGCCGGCTTCCCGGCCGAGCTGATGGTGTTCGAGGGCAGCTGGACCAGCTTCCCGCGGGCGACGCTGGTGAGCCTCCTCGCCTCGGGCGTCACGGCGGTGTACGCCATCCGGCTGTTCAACCGCGTGGGCTTCGGGCGGCTCGACAACGACCGCGCCGACTGGGCCCACACGCGCTGGAGCGAGCGCGTGCCGGCGCTCGCCCTCACCCTGCTGGTGATCGGAGCCGGCCTCTGGCCGACGGCCCTCACCGGCTGGAGCGAGACGGAATCGGCGGGCCTGGCCCTGCGGGCCCAGCCGTTCCTGAACGACCCGGCCACCATTCAGATCGCATCCGCCACGACCCTGTCCGCATCGGAGCCGCTGCCGTCATGACCCCACCCACCGCCGCTGCCCCCGAGGCCGTCCGCCAGCCGCTGATCCCCCCCTCCAGCCATCGCTACGCCGATGTGATCCACCGGCTGGAGGCCGGCGGCTCGATGCTGCCGGACACGCCGGAGAACCTGATGCAGATCATCGGCATCTACAAGGCCTACGCCGTGCCGATGGATTTCTACTGGCGCGACCTGCTCTACATCGCCGAGCAGGTGTTCCTCGATCCGCTGCCGGCCTTCAAGTACTTCATCAGCCAGGAGTATCTGGACCTGCCGAATTCCTACGCCGGGGATCAGTCGAAGCTGCGCATCTGGCGGGGCGGCGAGAAGGCCCACCCGGAGCTGCTGGAGTTCATGGCCAGGGGAGAGACCGGCCGGATGCCGAAGCTGCTCCATCACCTCTGGCACGACCGCATCAACATGGAGTTCGCCGAGGCCTGCATGCAGGCCATGCTCTGGCACCAGGGCATGGGCGGCCGCTTCTACGACTATCTGGAAACGGACACCTACCGGGCCAATGCCGACCGCGCCATCAAGGCCTACTTCCGCGTCAACCCGCTGATGCTGGGCCTCTACCGCCTGTTCCCGGAGATGTTCATGGAGCAGGTGAAGAAGCTGAGCTACACCGCCAACCTGGGCTTGTTCTGGGAGGTGATGGCGCCGGTGTTCTTCGAGATGAGCGACATCTACGACGAGGGCGGCTTCAAGGGCGTTCCCGACGCCATGAACTTCCTGGTGAACGGCATCTTCGCCGTCGCCGGGCGTCCGATCTATCACCATGTCTACATCAGGGGAGAGTGCTTCGAGATCATCCCCAAGAGCGAGGGCTTCACCTGGCTGTATGAAGCGGCCCTGCCCTATGTGGAGGCCGTGTTCTACCGCACGGCGCCGTTCCGCGGCACCAAGAGCTACAACGCCCAGGCCTGCCAGGTGCCGGCCGACCAGGCCGACTTCCACTACGGCATTCTCTACGCCGACGTGTTTCCGGTGGGCTCCGCCGGCATCCCGCCCACCCTGCTGATGCAGGACATGCTGCATTTCCTGCCTCCCTACCTGGAGGATCTCTACAGGCAGCACAAGCGTGGCGATGCCGACAAACTGATTCAGCTGGGTATCACCTTCCAGCGCTCGATGTACAACGTCACCTCAGCGGTGATCCAGGCCCTGCGCTGCGCCCTGCTCTACCCGCTCGATGACACCGACCCCGAGCACCTGATGGCGAACCGCCGCTTCTTCGAGGCCCAGATGGACCGCTTCCTGCGGCCCGAAGCCCGGCTGCCCCAGATCCAGACCCAGGACTACCGCTGAATTCGCCGTTCACCCCGATCCCGACACCACCGCCATGGCCACCATCATCGAGACCGCCAGGGGCGCCGGCTGCTTCGCCACCCTGCTCACCGCCGTGGAGGTGGCCGGGCTCACCGGAGCCCTGGAAAGTCCCGGACCGTTCACGGTGTTCGCGCCGGTGGACGACGCCTTCGCCGCCCTGCCGCCGGGCTGCGTGCAGACCCTGGTGGACAACCCGCCCCAGCTGGCCCGCATCCTCAAGTTCCACGTGCTCAGCGGTGCCCTCAAGCGCGACGAGCTGGTGAGCCGGGACGAATGGGAGAGCCTGGAGGGAGCGCCGGTTGCGATCCGGCGCGCCGATCCCTTCGAGGTGAAGAACGCCACGGTGGTGAGCGCCGACATCACCTGCGACAACGGCATCGTGCACGTGATCGACCGGGTGATCCTGCCGGGCTAACCCAGGGCGTCGAGGGCCGTTCTGAGCGCTCGATAGCAGGCCTCCAGCTGCTCGTCCCGGATGCCCAGGGGCGGCAGCAGATACACCACGTTGCCCAGGGGCCGCAGATACACCCCCTGCTCCAGGCAGAGGCGCTGGATGCGTTTGCCCACCGGGTTGAGGTAGCTGCTCTCGCCCGTTTCCACATCGAAGGCGGCCATGGTGCCGGCGCAGCGGGGGCGGCGCACCAGCGGGTGCCGCGCCAGATCCTCCAGCAGCGGGATGTGGCGCACCGCGAACTGCTGGAAGCGCTCGGGGCTGGCCTGCAGCAGATCCAGGCTGGCCAGGGCGGCGGCGCAGCCCAGGGGGTTGGCGGTGAAGCTGTGGCCGTGGAAGAAGGTGGCCTCGGGCCGCTCGCTGATGAAGCCCTGGTAGAGCCGCTCGCTGGCCAGGGTCACCCCCATGGGCAGGAAGCCACCGGTGAGCCCCTTGGAGAGGGCCATCAGGTCGGGCTGGATGCCGGCCCGGCGGCAGGCGAACAGATCGCCCGCACGCCCGAAACCCGTCATCACCTCATCGGCGATCAGCAGGGCGCCGGCGGCCCGCACCCGCTCGGCCACCGCCCGCAGGAAGCCGGCCCGCACCACGCGCATGCCGCTGGCCCCCTGGATCAGGGGTTCGAGGATCACGGCGACGGTGGGGGTCTGCAGGGCCTGCTCCAGCTGGGCCAGGGCCGCCTGCTCCCGCCGCTCCACGTCCTCATCGCCCCAGTGGGTGTGGGGCCAGGCCACCCGCGCCACCTCGAACAGCAGCGGCTCGTAGGGACCGGTGAACAGCGAGCGCTCCCCCAGGGCCATCGCCCCGAAGGTGTCGCCGTGGTAGGCGCCCTCGAAGGCGATCAGCTGGCGCCGCCCATGGGCCGCGCCGTCGCCGACTCCCTCCTGGTTGCGCCACCACTGCCAGGCGATCTTGAGGGTCACCTCCACGGCGGTGGAGCCGTTGTCGGAGAAGAACAGCCGCTCCAGGCCGCTCAGGGCGCTGAGGCGCGTGGCCAACTGCTCGGCCGGCCCGTGGCTGAAGTTGGCGAAGATCACCTGCTCCAGCTGACGGGCCTGGCGGGCGATCGCCGCCGCGATCGTCGGTTCGGCATGGCCGTGCAGCGTCACCCACCAGCTGCTGATGGCGTCGATCAGCCGCCGGCCGTCGTCGAGTTCCAGTTCACTGCCGCGGGCCGAGCGCACCCGCAGCGGTTCCGGAGCGGTGGCCACCTGGGTGGTGGGGTGCCAGAGGTGGGGATGCCAGCTCATCGTGCTGTTGCGGCGGTTCAGGACTCGGGGGTGGCGCTGGAGCCGCGGCGGGCCGCCAGCACCAGCCAGTAGGCAGCGGCCAGACCCACCGCGATCAGGCCGAAGCCCGCCATCAGCTGGGGCTTCTGCTCCGTGCCGGGTGGCAGCACGATCACCTTCCGGGCCACGGCGGTGAGGGCGGTGAGCAGCACCAGTTCGATCTGCACAACCTGATCGCGCAGGTAGGCGGTGATGTTCTGCATCACCTCCAGAGCGATGAAGATCAGCAGCAGACGATCCAGCAGCTTGATGAGGCTGCCATCGAACCAGTTGGCCTGCAGGGTGAACAGCTTGATACCACTGTCCGCCAGCAACTGAAGCGTCGCCAGGCCGATCACAAGAGCGAGCAGCAGCGCCAGGAGCTTGGCCAGCTGACGCTCGTAGCTGTGCACCCCAGCCAGAAAGTGATCGTCACTGAGAAATTTCATGGCAGAGATGGTGAATCTGGAAGCGAAGCAAGCAAAGGCAAGGCCCGCCCATGCAGAAAAGCATGGACGGGCAGCAGATCGGGGAAGACCAGGCACCGGACTGCAGGGGCAGCAGGCCAGCAGGGCGGTTCACGGCGTCAGGCCACAGACCACGTCAGAACTTGTGATCGCGCAGCGCTTCCACCGGGTAGATGTAGGTGATGATCGAGAAGTCCGCATAATACTTGGCCTCGATCTCACGGGTGATCGTGTCGGCCAGTTCGCGGGTGCCTGTGAGCACCTCGATTTTCACATTGGCGAGGGTGTGGGAAACGCTCGGCTCCCCGGTGGAGCGTACATTGCGACTGCCTTCCCCGCCCGCCGCATTCACGGTGTAACCGGTGGCGCCGGCAGCCTTGATCAGCTTGATCAGTTTCTTGGAGAGAATTTCCTCCGCAACGATCACCAGCTTCCAGATCTGTTGACTCATGGTTTTGACCTCTGATTAGGAGTTGTTGGATGGTTTTAACGTCCCAGCATCACTTCAGCAATCCCGATGAACAGCGGGATGCACACGGCAATCGCCACGGGTGTACCGATGGCCGTGGAGGCGCCGATGTAGGCCGAGGGATTGGCCGAGGGAATGCCGGCACGGAGGGTCGGGGGACCGGAGATGTCCGAGCTGGACGCGGCGATCACGGCCAGCACCACCGCGCCACCGATGCTGAAGCCGGTGAGCTTGTGAATGATCAGGCCAAGGCCGAAGGCCAGGAAGCCATGAAGGATGGGGGCGATGAAGGCATAGATGGCAAACCACTGGGCAACCTTGCGCAGCTCGTTCATGCGCTGGGCGGCCTCCATGCCCATGATGATCATCAGCACGGAGAGGAAGCCACGGAACAGGGGATCAAAGAAGCTCTCGTACACCGGCTCGGGCTTGGTGAGGATGCCGAGCGCCACACCCAGGAGCAGCGCGGTGACAGCGGAGCTCTGCAGGCTCTCCTTGATGATCGGCCAGATCTCGACGTTCTCGGAGGTTTTGCCGGTCTGCTTGGTGATGTAGAGGCTGGCCACCACGATCGCCGTCACCAGGGCCGGGATGTCCATGAACGGATAGAGGGCTGCAGTCCAGGCCTCGTAGGGGATCTTGGCGGAATCCAGCTGGGGCAGCACCGCCGCCAGCGTGGAGCCGCTCACCGCACCGAACAGACCACCCGTGGCGACGGCATCCGGCACCGTGATGCCTGGCAATTTCGCCAAGGTGTACCGGCTGATGAACACGATCACGATGCCCAGCAGCACAGCCGCGAGCGCCGGCAGCAGGATTTCGGAGAAGTTGGAATTGCGAATGGCGATTCCACCCGTGAGCCCGATCTTCATCAGCAGGAAGAAGCTGATGAATCTGTAAATGGAATCTGGAATGGCCAGCTGGCTTCCCAACGAGGCGACGACGATGCCACCGATCAGAAAACCCAATGTTGGCGATTGGACTTGCTTGAGAAAGAGCGTGAGAAATTCGGCCACTTTGATCCTCTAGTTGTACTGGCGATGGTGAGGCGCGCCGGAGTGTAGGGAGCGCGCTCAGAGGGTGGGGCGAGATCCGCCGAAGGGGATCGGCGGGGGCGGCGGCCCTACTCCCGGGGGAGATCACGCCGCATGCGGGCCGACACCTGGGATTCCGGGTCCACCCCCTCGAAGGTGGGCGGCAGCCAGACCCGGACCACCATCAGCAGCGCCGCGGTGGCCAGGAACAGGCAGACCGCGATCATCTGCTGCCAGGCGGTTTCGAGAACGCCGTTGACGATG
Source organism: Cyanobium sp. CH-040 (assembly GCF_024346135.1). Taxonomy (GTDB): domain Bacteria; phylum Cyanobacteriota; class Cyanobacteriia; order PCC-6307; family Cyanobiaceae; genus NIES-981. The sequence goes on from NZ_JAGQCJ010000005.1 coordinate 38,182, forward strand.
ACCTCCCGGAGAACGGAGACGATGGCGATCTCGACGGACACGCCGATCGAGACGCGCTGTTCCTGCAGGTAGATGATCAGCAGCCTGAACAGCTCAACCAGAATCAGGATGAACAGGATGTCGGCGGTGATGGCATGGAACTGGGGTTGCGAAAGCAGCGACGAGAAGATCGACTTGAGCTGCAGCGCCATCACACAGAACAGCCCCATGCACAGGGAAACGGCGATGAAATCCTGCACAGCCTCCAGAGATTGGACAATTTGAGGCCTGCGAAACACCTGATACCAGGGAAAGGATGCTTCCGCAGGACGGGAAGCATGGGCGGTGCCGGCGTCGTGACCGGGCGCTGATGGTGCGCTGATGGGTGTGGTGCTCATCGGCATGGCTGCGCTGAGCTCAGCATAGAAAGGCCATCTAATCCATGAGCAGAGAGATGATTCGGATCCCTGATCAGTGCGATCAGAGCACAGCCAGCCAGCCCCAACATCAGCGGGAGATGCCTAGGGCGCGGCCTCCAGGATTGAGGAGATGGCACTGCGGGCCAGCAGGTCACTCGATCCCTCCTTGATCAACCAGCCCTGCTGGCGAAACTGACCGAGAGTCTTGGTCACCGTGACCCGCGACATGGAGACGATCTCAGCCATCTGGCGATGGGTGAGGTTCATCTCTTCGAGCGGCACACGCACACCCTTCGGCGAGTCATCACCGAAGCGCCTGCCCAGCCACATCAGCAGGTTGAACAGCCGCACATCCGCCGGTCTGATCCGGCTCAGCTGCAGCAGCATCGACATCTGCTGGAGGTGGGCGATGGAGAAGGAATGCCGTTCGCCCTGGTCTGGCAGCCACTCACTGACGCGCACGGAAGACAACGCACTCAGCTCCACCGGTTGCATGGTGAGCAACTCAGGAATCACCGATTCCCCGGGTCCCCAGATGCCAACCGTGAAGATCTCCGCCTGATCGGTCCAGCTGGAGGCTCGCAGATAGCCGGCCTCAAGACGCCAGCTCACGGTTGCCGGAACAGGCTGCCCGGCACCAAGAGAGAGTTGCAAGCATCGGTCTGGCATGGAAAGAAGCATGGCTGCAGGATGCGACGGGGGGACAAAAAAGGACTGTGATGCAACCCCAGAACAGGGAGCCGATACACCTCAGATTGTGACCACAGAACTGTAGGGGGGTGTTCTATGAGCTGGGTCGACCAGCACAGCGCACCGCGAATCAGATGTTCTCCGACTACACCAGGATGTTCAGTTGTCACACGCTGGAATCAGGCATGAAAAAGGCGGCCCCCATGGACCGCCCTGATGTCGTCGTGCCGGTGTGCGACTCAGGCTTCCAGATAGTCAACGAAGGGGGTGGAGAGGCGCCGGATCGAGGCATTGGCACGCCGCTCCAGGCCCCGGGCCGTGTCACGGGTGATCCCCATCTGGCGGGCCGTGGCGCTCAGGTTCAGGGCCTCCTGGCCATCGATGCCGTAGCGCCAGCGCAGCAACTCGGCTTCCTGGGCGGGCAGCTGCTGCAGGAGTTTGCGGATGTCCTGCCGCATCAGCGTGGAGGCCACCAGGTCCTGGGGCCTGCTCGACTCGCAGGGCAGTGTGTCCACCAGCCGTTGCTCGCTGTCCTGCCTCTGCGCACCATCGAGACTGAGGGGCTCCTGGGCCCTGAACAGCACCTCGCGGATGTCCAGGGGCTTGAGGCCGGTGGCGTCGGCCAGTTCCGCGAGGCTGGGATCTCTCCCAAGCTGCTGGCCGAGGCTCTGCTGGGCCTGCCGCAGGCGGTGCAGCTGGCTCACCATGGTGGAGGGCAGCCGGATGGTGCGCCCCTTGCTCACCAGGGCGCTGGTGATGCCGTCGCGGATCCACCAGGTGGCGTAGGTGGAGAAGCGGTAGCCGCGGCTGGGATCGAAGCGCTCCACGGCACGGATCAGGCCGATGGTGCCTTCCTGGATCAGGTCCTCCAGGTCGGCCGGGCGGTGCATGTAGCGGCGGGCCATGCCCACCACCAGGCGCAGGTTGGCCACCACCATGCGGCTGCGGGCCTGGTTGGCCTGCCGCAGGCAGCGCTGCAGCTGCCGCACGCCCATGCCGGCTTCGAGGGCCCAGGTCTCCAGGCTGGGCGCTACCCCGCCGGCGCGCAGTTTCAATTCCTCTGAAACCTCCTGAGCCTGGCGGCCGGCCTGAACGAGGCGAGCCAGGGTGATCTCTTCATCCGGGGTCAGCAATGGGATGCGGCGGATGGCGCCCATGTGCTGGGTGAGTGCGTCGCAGCCGCCGGTGGGGCGCTTCTGTGGCGCAGGCATCGGAGGGATGTCTGGAAAGGGTCGGCAAACGGTACGGACTTTGGGCTCCAGGTGGGTGATTTCCGGGCCTGGGTCACAACCAGAAGCTCAAATCGTGGTGATCAGTGCAGCTGATTGATGGCCCAGTCGAGCATTGCCGCGCAGTGGAATCCCTCCGGGAGTGGTCCAGGCACGACGGTGCCTGGACCCAGGCCGGGCATGAAAAAAGCCCCGGCGATGCCGGGGCTCCGGGGCAGCGCCGCCGCGCCCGACCGGGCGTCTCAGGAGAGGGCACCCACGGCCTGCTCCAGTGCCTCACGGCGGCTGAGGCTGGTGCGTTCGGCCGGGAGCTTGGCGTAGAGCCCCAGCTTCTCCAGGCGGCGCCTGGTGGTGTCGGCAGCGCCGACCACGAACACGTCCCGGCCCTTCTCGATCGCCTCCTCCACCGCGTTCTCCACGGCCAGGGCGGCGGTGACCCCCAGATGCGACACCTCGGAGAGGTCGAAGATCACCGCCCTGCAGTCGCCGATGGCGTTGTGCTCCCGGGCGATGGCCTTGGCCACGCCGAAGATCATGGCGCCGTTGAGCTGGAAGAGCAGCACCTGTCCCCGGCCCTTGTCGAGCAGGGCCTTCTCCTCATCCGGGAGCATCAGATCACCGTCGCCGGTGCTGATCGACTTCACGGAACGGGACTGCAGGGCACTCATCTTGTCGATGGTGAGGATGTTGGCGATGAACACCCCAACGCCCACAGCGACGATCAGGTCCACCAGCACGGTGAGGCCGATCACCAGGTACATGATCAGGGCGCCGCTGAGTGAGATGCGATGGGCGCGCTTGATGAAGCCCCAGTCGACGATGTCGACGCCCACCTTGAGGGCGATGCCGGCGAGCACGGCCTGGGGAATCTGGGCCGCCAGCCGGCCCCCGGCGAGGATCACCACCATCAGGATCAGGGCACGGCTGATGCCCGAGAGGGCGCTGCGGCCCCCGGCCTGGATGTTCACCACCGTGCCCATGGTGGCGCCGGCGCCGGCGATGCCGCCGAACAGGCCGGACACCAGGTTGCCCAGGCCCTGGCCGATCAGTTCCTTGTTGGAGTCGTGCTCGGTGCGGGTGATGCTGTCGGCGATCACAGCCGTGAGCAGCGCGTCGATGCAGCCCAGCATCCCCAGCACGACGGCGTCGACGAGCATCAGCCGCAGGTCATCCGCCTGGAAGAAAGGGAGCCGCAGCTGCGGGAAACCCGAGGCGATCTCGCCGATGCGGCGGATGCCTTCGCTGCCCGCGTCGCCCGGCATGTTCAGCAGGGTGAGCGAGAGCAGCGTGCCGATCACCAGGGCGATCAGCTGGGCGGGAATGACGGTGCGCACCTTGCGGGGCGTGAACCAGAGAATCGCCAGGGTGATCAGCGCCAGGATCACCTCGGTGGGCCGGGCCCCCTGCACCAGATCGGGCAGCGCCCGCAGGGTGCCCATCACCCCGCCCCTGGGAATCGCCTGACCCAGGAAGGGGCCGATCTGCAGGATGATCAGGATGAAGCCGATCCCGCTCATGAAGCCCGAGATCACCGTGTAGGGCATCTGGGTGATGTAGCGGCCCAGCTTCAGCAGGCCGAAGGCGATCTGCAGCACGCCGGCCAGCATCACCACGGTGAAGGCCATCGCCAGCCCGTTCTCGGGATTGCGGGCGGTGAGCTGGGCGATCACCGCCGTCATCACCACCGTCATCGGGCCGGTGGGCTCGGAGATCAGGGTGGGGGTGCCGCCGAACAGGGCGGCGAACAGACCCACCAGCACCGCGCCCCAGAGACCGGCGGCGGCTCCGGCCCCGGAGGCCACACCGAAGGCCAGGGCCAGGGGCAGGGCCACGATCGCGGCGGTCACCCCGCCGAACAGATCCCCCTTGATGTTGTTGGTGCTGATGTGGTTCAGCAGGCGCAGGCCCGGACGCGGTGGCGGCGCCGATGCTGTGGTCATCGCTACAGGCGGAGGTTGGCCCGGAACCTTAACCGCGTGATGTCCGTCTTGGACCGCGCAGCCCCAGCAGAGCCGCCTTCCAGCCATGATTCGTTGACTAATGGTGCCGGCCGTGAGCCTGCTGATCGTCCTGGCCCTGGGCTGGCTGGGCCTGCGCAGTCTGCTGATGCTCGCCCAGGTCGAACGGCATGCCCCGGAGGCTCACCTGGCCCGCACGTTCGAGGAGGAGCTGCGCCAGCGGGGGCTGCGCGGCGACCGCACCGGCATGGGCGTGGACCCCTGATGGCCGGGGCAGGGGCGGCAGCGGTCCCCTACGCGGGTGAGCGGATCTGCCTCACCACCCGCCACGGCAAGGAGCGAGCCCTCGCCCTGCCCTTCCGCCTCGGCCTGGGCGCCAGCCTTGCCGTGCAGGGCTGCGACACCGACCGGCTGGGCACCTTCAGCGGCGAGGTGGAGCGTGCCGGCGATGCCCTGAGCACCTGCCGGCGCAAGGCCCTGCTGGGCCTGGAGGCCAGCGGCCTGCGGCTCGGCCTGGCCAGCGAGGGCAGCTTCGGCCCCCACCCCTCCGTGCCGCTGCTGGCGGTGGGGCAGGAGCTGCTGCTGTTCGTGGACCTGGAGCGCAACCTGAGCGTGCTGGAGCGGCGCACCGAGTGGCGCACCAACTACAGCCACCGGCGGCTCGGGCCTGGGGAGGACCCGGCGGCATGGCTGGGGCAGGTGGGGTTCCCTCGCCATGCCGTGATCGCCCGCCCCGCCGGCGGATCGCGCCAGCCCATCCACAAGGGGATCTCGGCTGCCGCGGAGCTGCGGGAAGCCCTGGCGGCCTGCCGCCGCGCCGACGCCAGGGGCGAGGTGTGGCTGGAGACGGACATGCGCGCCCATCTCAACCCCACGCGCATGCGCTCGATCCGCCGCCTCGGGCTGGCGCTGGTGCGGCGGCTGCGCAGCCCCTGTCCTGCCTGCCGGGCTCCGGGCTGGGGGCTGCAGGACACCGAACCCGGGCTCCCCTGCAGCTGGTGCGGCACCGCCACCCAGCTCACCGCCCACGAGCGCTGGGGGTGCCAGCACTGCGGCCACAGCGAACGGCGGCCGCGCCGGGATGGGCTGGAGGCCGCCGATCCCGGTCACTGTCCGTTCTGCAACCCCTGAACCCGCGGCCACCGATCAAGGAGGCTGATGGGTGCCATCAGCAGCCCTTTTCATCCCGGGGGCGCGGATGAACCAAAGCGTGTGCCGGCGGAACTACATACGGTTGCCCTCGCTGCATGGATCCCGTTGATGCTCCCCGTCCCCCCACTGCTGCTGGAGATCGGCAGTCATCAGCTGGAGGTGGCCGAAACCCTGATCGGAGTCGGCCGCTTCCTGGTGATCTTCGTGGCGGCCCGCGCCATCGCCGAGCTGATGGTGCGCCTGCAGCTGCCCACGATCCTGGGCGAACTCGTCGCCGGCGTGCTGATCGGCGCCTCCGGCCTGCATCTGGTGATGCCGCCCGATGCCCAGACCCAGCTCAGCGGCGCCGTGCTCAACCTGGTGGGCTCCCTGGCCGACGTGCCGGCGGAGACGGTCGTGGACGTCTACCGGGAAACCTTCCCCAGCCTGCAGGCGGTGTCGCAGCTCGGGCTCTTCGCCCTGCTGTTCCTGACGGGCCTGGAGAGCGAGCTCGATGAACTGGTGGCGGTGGGCCTGCAGGCCACCACGGTGGCCGTGACCGGGGTGGTGGTGCCCTTCGCCCTCGGCACCGCAGGCCTCTACTACCTCTTCCATGTGCCCCTGATTCCGGCGGTGTTCGCCGGGGCGGCCATGACCGCCACCTCGATCGGCATCACCGCCAGCGTGTTCGGCGAACTGCAGTGGCTGAAGCGCAAGGAGGGCCAGATCGTGATCGGCGCCGCGGTGCTCGACGACATCCTCGGCATCGTGATCCTGGCGGTGGTGGTGAGCCTGGCCGGCGGCGGAGCCTTCACCATCGGTCCGATCCTCAAGCTCTGCGCCGCCGCCGTGGTGTTCGTGGCGGCCGCCCTGTTCCTCAGCCGCACCGCCGCCCCGGCCTTCGACTGGGTTGTGGACCGTCTCAAGGCGCCCGGCGACGTGGCCGTGGCCAGCTTCGTGGTGCTCACGCTCAGCTGCTTCGCCGCCCAGGCCATCGGTCTGGAGGCCGCGCTCGGCGCCTTCGCCGCCGGCCTGATCCTCAGCGCCTCCAAGCACACCCACGACATCGACACGGCGGTGAAGCCGCTGGTGGCCCTGTTCGCCACGGTGTTCTTCGTGCTGATCGGCACCGGCATGGATCTGTCGGTGCTCAACCCCTTCGATCCCGCCAACCGGGAGGGGCTGATCGTGGCGGTGTTCCTGCTGGTGGTGGCGGTGGCCGGCAAGGTGTCGGCGGGCTGGACCTACACCAGCAAGGAGCCCACCAACCGCCTGGTGGTGGGCCTGGGGATGATGCCCCGCGGCGAGGTGGGTCTGATCTTCCTGGGCCTCGGCACCCAGGCCGGCATCCTCACCCCCGCCCTGGAGGCGGCCATCCTGCTGATGGTGATCGGCACCACCTTCCTGGCGCCGATCCTGCTGCGTCTGGTGATCGGCAACCGCCAGGAGCTCGCCCCCCAGGCCTCCTGAGCAACGCAGGCCTCCTGGAGCAAGCCAGGTCTGCTGAGCAAACGAGAACGCGCCCTCAGGCTCCCCGCAAGGGGAACCCCGGGGGCGCTCTTTTCATGCCCACGGGCGCCTTGTCGTGATCGGCGGCAGGGATCGCTTCAGCCACTGGGCCAGCAGGACAGGCGGCCGGATGGATGCGCCTGGCGCCATGGGCACGACGGGATCCCGGCTGCCGGGAGATGGTGCCCGAGAGGGAGGCCACGAGGGCAGGCTCGCGGTCATCGAGCAACTCTTCCCGTGCCGCCTCAGCGCAGGGATCAGCGGGGAACCGAGCTCAGAACAGGCCCCGGTACCGCACCAGCAGCTGCACCATCGCCCAGGAGCCCAGGGTGACCTTCACCGCCACCAGCATGTTCAGCAGGGGGATCCAGCCACCGCTGGCGATCGCCCCGTAGCGGCCCTGCATCGCCGGACCCAGGCCTTCGAGGCTGAGGAAGGCCAGCAGCAGGAACAGCACCACCGCGCCCTTCTCCCAGAGGTCGGCGCGGTAGCGGTTGTAGAAGCGGTCCACCATGCGCAGCGAGCCGCTGATCAGCAGCAGGCCGATGGCCGTGCCGCCCGCCACCCCCGCCGCGAAGCCGCCGCCCGGGGAGAGATGGCCGCGCAGGGCCAGTTCCACCGCCACCAGGGCGCACACCGTGGCGCCCAGCTGGCAGAGCACCACGGAAGGGGCGTCCTGAACGACGAGGATGCGGCGCTGCAGGGGGTCACCGCTGAAGATCCAGCGCACGCCGATCGAGGCCAGGGTGAACACCACCACCTCAGCCACCGTGTCGTAGAGGCGGGTGTAGAGGATCACGGTGGACACCAGATTGGGCACCCGCCCGGCCTCCAGCAGCGCATCCACGGTGCCGCCGACGTCGGGGAGGGTCGGCAGTGCCACGGTGAGGGGAATCAGGAACAGCAGCAGCGCCGCCGGGGCGTAGACGTATCTCACACCCCCGCCTCCTGGATCGGCGCGGACGCGGCCGGCAGCAGCTGCAGGACGTCCAGCAGGTCGCCCCAGCCGCCCTGGCGGGGCAGGGCGGCGAGGCGCTGCAGCAGCCGGGGGCTGTGGAGACGCACCTGCAGCACGGCCGCATCGGGCTGCCACTCGAGCAGTCCGTGGAGGCCCTGCAGCTCCACGTCCTGCACCAGTTCCAGCCGCAGGCTGAGCTGATCAAGCCAGCCCTCCAGCTGGCGCCGGCGCTCGGAGGGCAGCGGCGGGCTGCCGGCGGGCCAGGCGAGACGCAGCACCATCGAGGAGCGCAGGGCCACCGCGTAGAGGGTGGTCGAGAGCAGCGTGCCCACCAGGGCCTCGGTGAGAGCCACGTCGGCCGCCCCCAGCAGGGCGTAGATCAGAGCGGCCACGGCGCCCAGGATGCCGCGCAGCACCAGGGTCTGGTAGGGGTTCGACTGCGCCACCACCAGGATCGCCGTGAGCGGCAGCAGGGCCGTGATCGGCAGCAGCAGGGGCAGGTCGGTGGCGAGGGTGCTGGTCATGGGGCGGGAGGGAAGCGGCGGGCCGCCTGGGAACAGGCCGCCAGCACGTAGCCGAAGATCGTGTTCCACACCACCAGCGACAGCAGCGCCAGCAGCAGCAGCGGCCATTCGCGCTGGAAGCGCAGCAGGAGGCCGAGCAGCATCAGCGCCGAGCCGAGGGTGTCGGAGATCCCCAGGTAGTGGAGCTTGGTGAGGTAGCTGCCGCGACCGAGCAGGGGCCAGCTGCCGGCGATCCAGAACACCAGCCCGAGCAGCAGCAGCAGCGCACTGGCGATCTGGGCGAGCCCGGAGAAGCCGGCGGCAAGGGCGGGGATCATCGCTCCACCCCCTGCAGCAGGTTGGCCAGGAGCATCACCGAGCCGTTGCCGACGCTGAGGACGATCACCCCCACCAGACCCACCATCCAGTCGTCACGCACCACCGACACCACCAGCATCACCATCCCCACCTTGGTGGACACGCTGGCGAAGGCCGCCAGGCGGTGCCACACGTCGGTGCGGCGGCACACCACCAGGATCTCCAGCAGCACCGCCAGCACCATCCCGAACAGCAGCCCGCTCATCGCCGGTCCTCCTCGAAAACCAGGTGGTGCACGCGGTAGCTGCGGCCGCCGTCGTCGAGCCCCAGGGCGATCGTGAACGGCGTGAGGGTGATGCGGAACACATCCAGGAACACCAGCACGCTGGAGGGACGGCCGCTGGGCAGCACCGGCTCGTCGTGCAGCACGCTCTCCTCCAGCTTGCGATGCAGCAGCAGCTGCACCGCCTCGCCGTAGGCCTGGGGCACGGCCGCCAGGCTGGCGGCGAGGGCACGCCAGAGCTGCGCCGGTGTGAGCGAGCGCACGCGCCTGGGGAGCGGCAGTGCCAGGGACACCGCCAGCCCGATGACCACATTGAGCTCATCGGGGTCGGCGGTGAGCAGCAACCAGATCAGCATGCGCAGGGCGATCAGGATCAACCGAGACATGGGGCCTCCGCTGCGAGCAGTTCGGCGCTGAGGGGCTGCAGGCGCAGCAGCAGCAGCTGCAGACCGGCCCCCACCACCGCCAGGGCACCGAGCAGGTCGACCAGGCGCTCGAGGTTGGGCAGCCGCAGCCGCTGGCGGAGCCCGAGGGCTGTCATCGGGCTGGCCAGAGCGCGCCGCAGGGCCTCCACCCCGGCCCCGGCGGCGAGCACCGCCAGCCCCTTGCCCAGGGCCGCGGGGCCGGGGAACGGCGAGCCACCGGGGAGCCACGGCGCCAGCAGGCCCACCAGCAGCAGCAGCAGGGCGAGCAGCAGCCCCCCCGGCGCCTGCACCTGCCGGCCGGCGCCCAGGGGCAGCCAGCAGATGCGGGCGTAGACCGCCGCCGTGCCCACCATCAGCAGGGGCAGCAGCCAGCCCAGCAGATGCAGCGGCAGACCGGGGATGCCGGTGGGCGGCAGCACTTCCAGGGCGGCCTTGGTGTAGTAGCCCAGCAGCGGCGGCGCCCCGGCGATCGAGAGGGCACCCACCAGCAGGGGCAGCCCCAGGGCCGGCACCAGGGGGTGACGGCCCCAGAGCGAGAGATCGCGGCTGGGCACCTTGCCGGCCACCAGGAAGAGGGCGCCCTTGGCGACGCCATGGCCGAGCACGAACAGTCCGCCGGCGGCGGGATTGAGCAGGGCGAAGCCCATCTGGGAGAGGGTGCTCCAGGCCAGCAGGCGCTTGAGATCACCATCGCCGAGGGCATAGACCTGGCCCAGCAGCACACTGGCCAGGCCCACCCATGTGAACACCGGTTGCTGGGCAGGCAGCAGCAGCGCCAGGCGCAGCAGCGGGCAGATCCCGCCGGCCACCACCACCCCGGAGAGCAGGGCCGACACCGGGGCCGGAGCCTCGGCATGGGTCTGGGGCAGCCAGAGGCCGCTGAGGAACAGGCCGGCCTTGGTGAGCAGGCCCAGCATCACCAGGGCCAGACCCACCGCCAGGGTGGTGCTGCCCGGAGGCAGCTGCTGCAGCGACTGCAGCCGGAAACTGCCCGTATAGAGATAGAGGAGCCCGGTGCCGATCAGGAACAGCGTCATCACGCCGTTGCCCACCAGCAGGTAGCGCAGGGCGACCCAGAGCTGGCGGGGTTCCCGGCTCTGCAGGATGAGCAGAAAGGCGGTGATGCCCACCACCTCGAGCGCCACGTAGAGGCTCACCAGATCGGTGGCCAGGAAGGCGGAGTTGAGGCCCCCCAGCAGCACCATCAGCAGCAGCAGGAAGGGGCCCGGCGGCGGCTGGCGCCAGCTGTCCACCAGCACGCCCAGCACCACCAGGCCGTTGAGCAGCAGAAACGGGGCCGCCACGCCGTCGAGCTGCAGCTGCACCCCCAGGCTGCCGATCAGCTCGAACAGCACCTGGCGGCCGGGTTGGCTGGCCCAGACGCCCCAGGCCAGGGTGGTGAGCACGCACACCAGGGCCAGGGGGCGGGCCAGGCGGGGCAGCAGGGCGGCGCTGAACGCGGCCAGAAAGGGGAGCAGCAGCCAGGCGATCGCCAGGGTGAGGGCTGTGATCGCCATCAGGAGCGGCGCCCGGACGAAGCCGGCACGGATGACTCGAGCAGCAGCCGCTCGAAGCTGGTGGTCTCGAGCAGGGGATCGAGACGCGACAGGCGGGCGATGGTGACCAGCAGCAGAGCCTGGATGGACAGGCCGATGACGATGGCGGTGAGGATCACGGCCTGGGGGATGGGGTCGGCCCAGGCCAGATCGGGCGAGGCGGCGCGGATCAGTTCGTCGCGGTCGAGGATCGGCGTGCGCAGGCCGCTGCGCGAGGCCACCAGCACGAACAGCGAGATGGCGCCGGTGCCCATCACATCCAGGGCCAGGGCGCGCAGGAACAGGTTCTGGCGCCAGATCAGCCCCAGGAAGCCAACCAGGGCCGTGAGCAGCACCAGCACCTCCAGCAGTCGGAAGGGGTCGGGCACGTCGGGGTGAGGAAGCGCCGAACCATAGCCGCGCCCACTGGCCGTTGGGTCAGAAGGGGGCGCTGGGATCGCGCAGGAAGCGGGGCACCCCCGGGGCGGTGCCGCGGGCGAAGGCCAGCCAGCGGAAATCGCCCAGGGCGTGGGGGTCCACCAGGCGCAGCAGCGCCTCCCGGCGGGCCAGGGCCTGGGCCAGCGCAGCGCCGGGGAGCTGCTGCAGCCCGTGGAGTCGCTCGGCCAGCCCCAGGGCGAGCAGGGCCTGGCCCTGGCGGCAGTGGCCCAGGGGCCGCCAGCCGCTGGCCCCGGCCTCCCGCTCCAGACTGTCGATGCAGAGGTGGGCGGTGAGATCCCAGCTGCCGGGCTGCTGCAGGGGATCGCCGCTGGCCTGCTGGTGGCGGTAGGCCATCAGCGTGCCCTGGGCCCGGGCCGGGGCGTAGTAGCGGCTGGCCTCGAGGGCGTAGTCGATCACCAGCAGCCAGCCGTCGCCGAGGGCGGCTGCCGCCTGCTGCAGCCAGGGGGCCAGGCCCGGATGCAGCTCGGTGGTCCAGCCCGGCCCGAGCCGCGGACCGGGCGGGTCGAGGCCGAGGCCGGCGAGCGCAGGACGCAGGCCGGCCTCCAGGCGCTCCCCGGGCTGCAGACGCAGCAGCGCTTCGCCGCCGTCACTGCCGCCCGCCAGCACCACCCGCTGGCGCCGCCAGTCCTCCCCGTCCCAGCAGATCCGCTCCACCGGCAGGGCGTCGAGCACCTCATGGGCCAGCAGCACCCCGCGCACCGGAGCGGCGGCCAGCTCGGCGAAGCCGCTCCAGCGGCAGGGCAGCGGACAGGCGGCCAGGCGTTGGCGCTGGCGGGCCGCCATGCCCGGGTTGGGCTCCACCAGCACCAGCTCGCAGCGGGCGGCCAGGTCGGGCCAGCCCGCCGCCAGGGCCGCCGCCAGATCGGCCGCCAGGCTGCCCTCGCCGGGCCCGGCTTCCACCAGCGCCAGCGGGCCGGGAGCGGTGGCCGCCAGCTCGCTCAGCCACTCGGCCAGCTGGGACGCCAGCAGGGCCGCGAAGTCGGCGCCCAGGGAGGGGGCTGTGGCGAAGTCCCCCCGCGGGCCGATCCGCAGCCGCCCGGAGCCGTAGGCGCCGTGGTCCGGGTCGTGCAGCACCCAGTCCATGTAGGTGGAGAAGGGCACGGCGCCGCCGGCGGCCGCCAGGCGCCGTTGCAACCAGCCGGGAACGGTCACGACGCAGGGGCCAGCTCAGGGAGAATGCATCCTCTCCGGAGCAGGTGCATGGGTGGGTTGGCGGCCGCTTGGGCGGCAAGGGTGTCGGCGGTGCTGATGCCGGCGGCGCTTGCGGTTCTGCTGGCCCTGGGCGGCTGGGCCGGCCCGGCCCTGGCCGCCGACAACCCGGAACTGCTGCCCGATCACCCCACCCCCGTGATCGACCTGGCCCGGGCCTTCACCGACGCCCAGCGCACGGAGCTGGAACACCACCTCAGCGCCGTGGAGGCCGAGAGCGGCTGGAAGCTGCGGGTGCTCACCCAGTACGAGCGCACCCCGGGGCTGGCGGTGAAGGACTTCTGGAACCTGGACGAGCGCTCGCTGCTGCTGGTGGCCGATCCCCGCGGCGGCAACCTGCTCAACTTCAACGTGGGCGACGCTCTGTTCGCACTGATGCCCCGCACCTACTGGGTGGAGCTGCAGACCCGCTTCGGCAACCAGTACTACGTGCGCGACCACGGCGAGGACGGCGCCATCATCGACGCGCTGGGCGCGGTGGAGACCTGCCTGGAGCGGGGCGGCTGCCAGGTGGTGCCGGGCCTGCCCCAGGAGCAGTGGGTGCTCACCCTGGCCACCTCGATCCTGGGGGGCCTGATCGTGGGCTTCGCCGCCTACCCCCGCCAGCCCGGCCGCAGCGTGGAGTGGGCCTGGGTGCTCCTGCTCTCACCCCTGTGGGTGATCCTGTTCGGGGTGTTCGGCGTGGCGCCGATCGTGACCCGCACCAGCGACGTGCTGCCGCTGCTGCGCAATGCCCTGGGATTCGCCGGGGCGATCGCCGCCGCCTACCTGATCGCCCAGAACACGGTGGGGCGCACCAGGGTCAGCGGCGGCGAGAGCTGAGCGGCGCTCAGCTGCGGCCCAGCTCGCCGGCGCGGGAGCGGGGGCCGACGCTGTCGAGGGCCTCAAGACGGCAGCGCAGGGAACTGGCGGGGGCGCAGGCCGGCTCCTGCTCGGCCCTGGTGGCGGTCTCGGCCCTGGCGGCGGCCGCCAGCAGGGCCGCCTCCTGGCGGGCACGGGCCTGAGCCCGCAGCTGCTGGAGGTTGGCCTCATAGAAGCGGCGCAGCTCGTCGTAGCGCTTCACGGGCTGGCCGTAGAAGCTGCGGCCGGCCAGGGTGGGGAAGGAGGCCCACTCCGGCGCCAGGCGGTTGGCCAGTTCGGGGGTGAACTCACCGCGATCGGCGAGGGCCAGGGCGCCACGGCGCTGCACCAGGTAGATGGCCGCCTGATCCTGCACCTGGGGACCGAAGGCGTCGGGGCCGTGGGTGCGGAAGCCGAGGGAGCGGCTGACCATCGCCCAGGTGGGCGGCATGAACTGGTAGGCCCCGGCGGCGGCGCTGGCGTAGCGGGCGCTGCGCACCACCCGGTCGGGGTGCCGGTCGAGGGAGGGCATCAGGCCGCCCCCGAACATGATCCAGTAGCCGCGGTCATCACCGTTGGCCCAGGTGCCCTCCGCGTAACGGATGGTGTTGAGCAGGGCCCGGCGCTCCGGCGTGATCGCGAAGATGCGGGGAGCAGGAGGCGGCAGAGGCACCGACAACGCCACGGACACCCCGGAGGGATCGTCCACCTGCTGGGAGCTGGGCATCGCGTAGCCGGGTGCGGCCACCTGGGTGGCCGAGGCGGCGGGCGCCAGGGCGAGCGCGGACACCGGGGAGGCGCCGATCAGGCCGAGGATTGCTGTTGCTTTGGCGAAGTGAACCAAACCTGACAACAAAAAGGTTGCGCAGCAATTTGCCTAAAGGACACCGCGGCCGAGATTGGATATGTGCCAATCGAACAAGCGTCCACTCGTATCAACAATCACGCCGAACGGTTGAAATCACCGCCACCACAAGAAAGTGAGCTCTCAGCACAACAGAAACGCCGATCAGGGGCGGTGGACTGATCGAATCTGCTGATCACTCCAGATCCGACCCCAGGGCCACGATCGCCTCGGCCGCCTGGCGTGCCCCGTCGCCGGGCAGCGGTCCCTCCTTGGGATCGAGAAGCGGACGGTGCAGTTCCCAGTCGCCGCAGCGCATCTGGGCCTGGCTGAGCAGCCGGTGGCGGCCGTGGCGCTGCAGCTCGCGCTCCAGCACCGGCGCCTCGGCGAAGCCCCGCCGCTGCACCAGGTGAGTGCCCACCCCGTAGCGCATGGCCTCGCAGAAGCTGCTGTAGCCGGGCTTGGTGATCAGCCGGCCGCAGTGGCCCATCAGCTCCAGGGGGCGCACCGCCGCCGGCAGCACCCGCCCGTTGGCCGCCTGGCCCAGCACCGGGTCGTGCCCCACGAACACATGATCGGGCCAGCGCGCCAGCAGCCCCGGGTCCAGGGGCAGCCCCAGCCCGCCGAAGCTGATCAGCACGTTGCGATCCCGCTCGGGATGCAGAGCCAGCTCCCGGGCCAGGGCGGCCCCGTCGAGGCGCGGCTCGCCGGCCGTGAGTCCGATGCGGAGTTCCGGCACCCCCCAGGGCATCGGCAGCGAGAGCGGGCAGTGCAGCAGCAGCCGGCCGTGGCCGTAGAGGCTGCGGCTGCGCTGCACCCAGGGGGCGAAGGAGGCGCCGAAGGGTGCGTAGATGGCATCCCAGCCGAAGCTGGCCAGCCAGATCAGCGGCGCCCCGAGGCCCTCGGCCAGCAGCGCCGCCGCGGGGGGCACGTCAGCCAGCACAAGCACCGGCCCCTGCTGGGAACGCAGCCAGGCCAGCTCGCGCTCCAGCTGGGCGGGCAGGGCGTGCTGCAGATCCTCCAGGGCCGCGAGGGTGGCCGCGGGATCACAGCCGAGGGCGTCGGCCTGCACCACCCCCACGTCCCAGCGGCAGGGGCGCTGGTGGTATGGCACCGGCCCGAAGGCCGTGGCCAGGAAGGGGGGCGGCAGGGCGGTGGAGAGCACCAGGCGCCAGTGGGGCCGCAGCCGGTGCAGGGCCGTGAGCACGGCGGCGGTGCGGGAGCCATGGCCATAGCCATGGCTGCTGATGCAGGCGAGGATCAGCACGGCAGGGGCAGCTCCGAGGCGGACGGGCGCGGACGGTCGTCGCAGTGCAGGCGCTCCATATAAAGGAGACGGCCATCCAGTCCGAACCAGCGGTGGCTGGCGCTCAGCACCCGGGGGCGCCATGGGTCGGACACCTCCAGCTCCACCCAGCTGAAGTGGCGCAGGTCGCGGCCGGCGGCGTCGACGCCGTGGCGGGGCACGCTGGCCGCGTTCAGGTACACCGTGCCGCTGCGGTCCACGCAGAGGCTGCGGCGCACGCCGAGGCCCCGCCGCAGCTGGTGGTGCATGTGGCCGAACACCACCAGCGGCAGCGGGCGCAGGGCCTGGATCCGGCGGATGGCCACGGCCAGGTCCTGGTCGCCCCAGTCGCAGGCGGGCTTCTTCCAGTCGCGGCCGCAGGGATCGGCGGCGGTGCTGCCCAGGCCGGCGGGGCCGCAGTGGGCCAGCACCACCAGCGGCAGGGCCGGATCGGCGCGGAGCGCCGCCGCCGTGATCCGCTCCGCCGACTCCTCGAGGCTGAGCGGTCCGAACGCCGCCTGCACCGCCCGCGAGAGGTGGAAGCCACCACCGGCGGTGCCGGGCCGGGCGCCCACCACCGCCAGGCCGGGGGGCCGCAGTTCCCTCAGCCCCCAGCCGCAGTGGATCTCGCCCAGCGCATCGATCTGGCGCCGCAGGGTGCGGCCGGAGGGATCGCGGCCGGCGTCGTGGTTGCCGAGGATGCAGGCGGTGGGCAAGTCCTGGCGCCGCAGCAGGGCCGGAATGCGCGGCTGGCCGTCGCTGAGATCGCCCACCACCAGCAGGGCATCGGGGGCGACGCGCGCCAGCACGGCGGCATCGCTCCCATCCCAGGCGCCGTGCGGATCTCCCACCACCGCCAGGCGCTGGACCGTCATGCACCCCTGCCTAGGCTTGCTCATCCTGCCCCGTTGAGGACCGCGGTTGGTTTTCGCAGCCATCCAGAACACAGGCACCGGCAGCGTCGCCAGCCCGCCCCGCCATCCCCAGGATCTGCGCGCCGACATCGAGCGGCTGCGGCGCGAGCGCAACGCCGTGATCCTGGCGCACTACTACCAGGACGACGCCATCCAGGACGTGGCGGATTTCATCGGCGACTCCCTGGAGCTGGCCCGCAAGGCGGCCAGCACCGACGCCGACGTGATCGTGTTCTGCGGCGTGCACTTCATGGCCGAGACGGCCAAGATCCTCAACCCCACCAAGACGGTGCTGCTGCCGGACCTGGCGGCCGGCTGCTCCCTGGCCGACGCCTGCCCCGCCGACGCCTTCGCGGCGTTCCGGGCCGAGCATCCCGAGCACATCGCCGTGAGCTACATCAACTGCTCGGCGGCGGTGAAGGCCCACAGCGACCTGATCTGCACCAGCAGCAACGCCGTGGATCTGGTGAAGCAGCTGCCGGCCGACCGGCCGATCCTGTTCGGCCCCGACGAAAACCTGGGCCGCTGGGTGCAGGCCCAGAGCGGCCGCGAGCTCACCCTCTGGCCCGGCAGCTGCCAGGTGCACGTGGCCTTCAGCGAGCAGGCGCTGCTGCAGCTGAAGCTGGAGCACCCGGAGGCCGAGGTGCTGGCCCACCCGGAGTGCCAGCAGCACCTCCTCGATCTGGCCGACTTCATCGGCTCCACCAGCAAGCTGCTGCACCGGGCCGAGGCGAGCCCGGCCCAGAGCTTCATCGTGCTCACCGAGCCGGGGATCCTGCACCAGATGCGCCTGAAGGTGCCGGGCAAGCCGTTCTTCGAGGTGCCCGGCGCCGATGGCTGCAGCTGCAACGCCTGCCCCTACATGCGCCTGAACACCCTGGAGAAGCTGTGGCTGTGCCTGCGGGACATGGCCCCGGCGATCGAGATGGACGAGGCGCTGCGCCAGCGGGCGCTGGCGCCGATCCAGCGGATGCTGGAGATGAGCCGCTGACAGCCCGGCAGATGGGCGAAGCGGCATGTGACGAAGTCATGCGATGCGGGAGGCGGTAGCCCTCGCCGCCAAGACACCTTTAGATTTCCTTTAGAAACTCCCGAGATGGGGTTCGCCAGGAGGTCACATGGGGTTGTCCGGTCTGCCGACGCTTCTCGCCCTGGCGGGTCTGGCGGGTCTGGTGGGGCTCACGGTGATCGAGGTGGCCCTGGGCGTGGGCGTGCTCTGAAGTCATGGAGAACGGAGAGGTGAGCGAGCCAACGCTGGGCGATCCAGCGGTGCACCTGCCGCCAGGGGTGATCGTGGTGACGGGTGCCAGCCGGGGGCTGGGGCGCGACCTGGTGGACCTGCTGCTGGCCGAGGGACGCGAGGTGATCGCGGTGGTGCGGCGGCCGGGCCTGGTGGAGGCGATGGGGAACGGCGCAGACCTGAGCGAGGTGGTGGCCGATCTGAGCACGCCGCGCGGCATCGAGGCCGCCATCAGCGCCATGCGGGAGGCCCTGGACGCGAAGCCCCTGGCCGCCCTGGTGAATGGCGCCGGCGCCGTGACGCCGCTGGGCCCCCTGGCCGATCACGGCTGTGAGGCGATGCTCGACGCCTTCACCTTGATGGCGGTGGCACCGGCACGCCTGGCGACGGGCCTGGCCCCGCTGATGGTGAACGGCGGCCGGGTGCTGAATCTCTCCACCCGTTCCGCGCACGAGAGCTTCCCGGGCCTGTCCCTCTACTGCATGAGCAAGCACGCCTTGCACGCGATCAGCAAGAGCCTGCGGCTGGAGTTGCCGGTCACGCTGGCGGTGGGCGAACTCATCCCTGGCGAAGTGGACACCGGGATGCAGGCCGATCTGCGAGCGCCTGATCCGGAGGGCTTTCCCCTCGCCACGTTCTTCCGGCAGAACCAAGCGAATCTGATCCCGTGCGCCCTGGCGGCCCGGTTCATCACCTGGGTGCTCACCGGCACCGGCAGGGACGACTTCAGCCGCACCGAGCCCTGGTTCATCTACGACACCAGCAGCCACCGCCACTGGCTGCCGGCTGGGGTGGAGTTTGGCTACTCCGCTCCCTGAAATGCAGCTGCAGCTGCGTGGTCGACACCACTGAAGCGATCCTGCACCTCAGGCTGATGGCACGATCCTGTGGCACCGAACAAGGCATCAGCCGCACTTTGGTAGGAATGATGTGCTGTACTCCTGATCCCAGTAGTAGGTCACCCATACCGCCTCGCCAGACGGAAGCACACGGCCCTCGAGTTTTATATCACTGGGGCCAGCCACAAAGTCCACTCCATGGGCGATGAACTCCGCCACGACATCCGGAGAGTCTCGAAACCCATCCGGTAAAGTCGGCCTGCTTGCATCAATGGCCGCTGCCTGATTGATGCGCTGGATTAAAATGCAAGGAGAGCCATCGACATCCTCAGACTGCGGATCCGGCTCAAGACTCAGCACCACGTTGACATTGCGCTCGGGAAGAATGAAGATGAACTCCCAGGACAGCGAGCAGCCCTTCTCGTTTAGATCAAGGCCACTCGCAATGAACGTCAATCTCGCCTGTCGATCCATTGCCTTGACGATCGGAGCAGCAGTAGCCCATGCCTGATGGGCAGTCATGACACCACAAAGCTCAGGGAGCACTCGCTTGGTGCCGGAAGGGGCAAGGGGCCTTTGAATGAATCGGTCGAAGAGCTTCATGGAGACCTCGTTCAGTAGCTAACGCCCCAGATCAGAAGCGGGCCTGAGTATAGGCGACAAATGAGCCTTGCCGCTCCCGTCTTCTGAATCTTGATGTTAGGGAATCAAAATTGGGAAGAGGCTTGTATTTGCCCAACCTATGCAATCTCATCAGCCGAAATAGCACAATCTTTTCTTCCATTCTCCCTAAGGCCTTGAAGGATGTGAAGTGGCAATGGAAGGCGGTAGAGGCGACAGGCAACAACGATTAGTGGCCACCAGCCATATCTAACCGCAGAAAGCTCTTGGAAGTGCGGCGTTTCGTCACACTCCCGAAATACTTGGTCTAGAAAATCTGAAACAGGCTTGTCAAAATCTAAGTTTGCAAGGGTGGCGCCGTGTACTTCATCGTTTCTGTAGTAGTTCGCCTCGGAAGTCTCGTCTGGATACCAGAGTTGAAAGGTGCAGTGCGACATGACGTCTCGCTTGAGACTAGCGATATTGCTGTAAAGCTGCGCATCCTTAATTAGCGCAGCCCAAAGAGCAATGACAGGGTAAAGGATGCTTGCACTCGTAGCATTTCTACGGTACTCACTATCTCGGGACTTCGGATGCTCAAGTAGCTCGGTATAGCTGGAAAGAACGCACGGATACTTGCCGTTAGCTTCGTAACTGAACTTTGCCCGCGAAAGGATCTCCGTGAGCCAGCTACGAATGAAAGTCAAACCATCACCACTGATAGCCAAGAGAGTAAGTGCTATCGATATATCAATTGCTTGCTCATCCTTGGCAGGCAGGAGGAGAGCAGGATTATTGGCAATGAGCTGTCTGATCGCTTCGGCATAGCTTATTACCTCTGCCTGCAGCTTCTGTTTAGCGCCCTCCTCATCCTTAGGGCATCTCTGTGCTCCCCAGTGCGCCCACAGTCCTTCGAGCCCAAGACGGCCAAGAAGGTCAAACAACTTCAAGTTGATGTCGATGCTGTGTGAGCTGTGCACCGCCACCGAAATTGCATGCAGCGTGCCTACGTATGGCAAAACGATAGTATGCAGATACTCACTGCAGATCTGGCTGTATGTAGAGAATATTGAGTAGAATGCAGAAGTAGCCGCCAGGCTCGTCTTATTGTTCTGGCCTGCAAACTTCTTTGCAATAGGCCACGCATGAAGAAGGGCAAACTCACTGGATCGATATGCAGCTTCGATATTGCCTGCCTCACGAGCCCAAGCAAACAGGATCCAGAGGCATATACTCATTTGCCTAATGGCAGTGACACGCTCTAAGTCGCCATGCTTATCAACGTCGGAGAGCGACTTAACTAACTGTGTGAAGTGACGGCATGAAACATCCGGCTGGTCTAACATGGCAAGTGATTTCCGGATATCTTTTCGGGCATTTTGTGGCAGCAATTCCTCGCTAAGTAAACTGGACTGAATGAGTTCAGCCAGCTTGTCCCCATTCCACTCTTCAAATGATATGCACGACTTAGTATTCTCAGCCATATAGCCTGTGAGGAGTGGTCGAACTTGCTCCTGTACGTCTCCTCCAATAGCAATGCAGATGACAACATCTTTGCCCCTATGCTCGGCTGGCATGCGATGTGGTATGTATGAATCTAGAATCTCATTTAACGATGGCCGAAGAGACTGTGCAGAATTCCCATCCCAATCCCTTCTCGTCAGGTCCCCCGGCTTAATCGATAGGAGATAAACTTTCTCAGGCCCTCCGTCGAGACTCCCGACCGCACCCACATCAACTCCATCTTGTCGTGTGCCTCGTGCGGGCCGCGAATAGACATTTAGTCCAAGCTGGCTGAGAAGATCTGGGAGCACTGCGTCAAGCTCACCCCTCTCCTTCAATGAGGCGAGGTACTCCCTAATGATGAGTTTCATTGGCAAATGCGTTCAGCACGAAAGACACGCAAGATAAAGTCCAATCCATATGGGTCAATAGGATCCATCCGGGGCGTCTCAATCTCGACGCGATTGCTCAAGAGAGGGGCCTCCATACGTGTGGTCTCGCCAGCAGCAGTATGTTGGAAATATATTGACTTTCGACCATAGAGTAGCGTCTGTTTTGTGCAGATGAGGCTGAGTAAAGATTCCTTCTCAGCAGCCCTAAAAGACACTGCAGTTAAATCTGAGATATACCGTCTGTACGACTCTCGTTGCGTTTGGCTGGGATGTAGAGCAGGAAGCGACGGGACACCGGCCAACTTGTCGAGATAGCAAGTGATGGTACTCAGCACTTTCTTCAGTTCCTCCTTTACTTGGCCCGCCTCCGATGGACACTGTGCTTTTACATAGTCGCCAACACATCCTGGATAGCTAAGAAGTAGCGGGTCAAAAAGGAGTTGAGCCAACTCCTCTAAGGCTTTCTCATCAGATGCGTAGCGCATGAGAGAAATGACAATGCTCGCAGCTGTCACGGGCTGCAGGAAAAAGTAGCCAATAGCTTTGCGTGCGATGAATACAATACGCACTGAGTCATTCTGCTGCAATTGCGTGGTGTCGATCTCGATCAATAGATCTTCACCATGATGGGTTGCTCCCATCTCTTTAACGGACTGGCCAAGAACAGGCGAACCGTTCAGAAACCAGCGTGTCATGACCCTGCTAAGAAGGGCTGTATCTCTGCGGATGTACTCGGCAGTGGTGGCGAATAAGCGAATAGATAGTGATTGTGGATGCATCAAGAGGAGCTCTTCCAGAAACAGAAGCGCCTTTTCGTTGTCGCATTGCTTTAGAAGGCATGCAAGGCCGTAATCAATGTTCTCGAGTAGGACATGGTGCTTGGGGTTGACCCGAATTAATCCCCTAAGGAGTATATCCTTGAGTGGCATCGGGATTTCATTCGCATGACAGCCAAAGAGCATTGAAGCCTCCTCCAAAGTGAGATCGTTTCCCTTGGAAATCGCATCTCCAATCAGCGATATCATGCGTAATTCAAGCGTTTTATCCTGCTGATATAATGTATATGCACTCTTGATGACGGCTGCTTGGATTTCGTCATCCTCCTCGTGGCATGACCTTTCTAATGCTGTGATCAAGGAATCAGGTACACGGCTCCCATTTTGCCACTGCAGATGTGACATTGCAGTAATGGCACGCTGGCGCAAGACCTTTTCTGAATGCTGGCTAAGACGGATTGCTGCCTCAAGGTAGTGAGGATTGTCAGTTAATGACCCTGCATGTATAGTTGCAGGAAGCATGTCGGCAAACTGATTTGGATCCGCCTCAATGAGCTTCAGCGCTTCCCGGGGCCGCTGCGAGTCTTTCGCGCAAAAGTTGATATAGCCAGCAAAGATTGACCCAGCAGCACCATCCTGCCCTGCGCATCGGAACAGTTGCAGTACAGTCCGCATGACGCAGCCCACAGAGGCATGAGTATGAGGAACAGACTTTTCAAAAATCCGCCTTATAATGAAGAAATCAATCCCGCTTGATGCATTGACCTCAAGCTTAGTAAACTCCGCGAAGATATCAACAAGTCCATTATTGTGTAGATCTGCAAGATCTAACGCCAAGTCATCTTGCTCTCTGCGTTCATCTCGAAAGGCGCTATAGACTGCTTCAAGAAGGCTTCCGGCTTCTGAAGCGGCAACAAGTTTCTCTTTCCTGCTAGGAGCTTCAGCCATTTCCTTTTGGGACCGCAATCAGGATGCTGTAGAAAAGTACAGCATTCAGTAGCATACACTTAAAAGATAGCTTGCGCTGGGGGTGCTGAGGTGAGCACCTCTGAGATTCAGGCTCGTCTTGAAGCGAGTTTACTGCCTGTCGCCTAACGCTCCAGATCAGAAGCGGGCAGAGATACCGGTATAGAACCAAGCCCCCAGTTCCCGTCTTCTGCATCTGGATGTTATACGGCTATCGCGTTTAGGAATAAGATGCTAGAGATAGATGTATTCATGACTCCTTCCTACACGGCCACGAAATTCCTTGGACCACTTATCTAGACTAAATCTGGCATTCAGGCTAGCATTTTTAAGAGGATTTAAGACCGTAACCTCTGCTTCGGCAAAACTTCCTAAATCTAGGACAATATGTATTTACATCAAAACCGCCCTCTACGATGAAGCCATGCTGCATCTCAAGCATCCATTCACAGGTTTTTACCCATGATGGCGATCTGTGAGAGACCTCGTACAGCGCCTCTGTAATCGCCATTTTGCAGTTGCCATACCAATGGATTGATCTAACGTTCTGATTGTTTGGAGGTACCGTAGAGCCAATGCCTGCTTCTTCGATGTTCAGTTCATTCCATTTCAAGAATAGATCTACCGCCTGCGACTCACGGGTTGCTGCTTGAGTTAAGTAGAATTGTATTGTGCCAATAATCAAAGCAACTATTGCAGTTATGCACGCGAGAATTGTCGACAAGTCTGACCAAAACGAAATAGAGTTATCGGGAGTCATGAGGATCCTTTGATGAGGGCTGATAATTATTTTGCACAAGCCCTTCTAGTCAGTATAACTAGTCATTGGATGGTTCCGTGAACCAGCGCCATCGCCCAGTTCTTTTCCGATAACCAAGAGGGGCGGTGCTCGTCTGATTCGCGATACCCTTGTTCCCCCAATCGATCTCATGCCGGGGATCCATCCATTCGCTGTGGTTCACGGGTCCGCAAACCAACTGTTCGTGCTGTTACACAGTGTGGGCTGGGCGGTCTATCCCCAGTGGTCAGCGGTTGAGCGCATGAGTATCGATCTTGGTGCTGTTCCGATAGGAATCCAGCAGCACGCTGCAGAAACAAGCCATTCCCTCACCCACCCCATTCCCACACTCAGTAGCTGTAGTTGGCCTCATACAGGGGAGCGCCGTCGGAGGGCTCCGAGCCGGCCACGTAGAAGCCCTGGGCGGCCTGGCCATTGGCTCGCGCCCGGGCCAGCAGCGCCTGCTGCCCCCCGTGCACGTCATGGCCGGCCCAGTGCTTCAGGCACGACTGCTGCAGGGCGCGGCCGTAGGAGAAGCCCAGGTGCCAGGGCGCCGGTGAGAGGGTCTGGTTGATGGCGTTGAGATACACGCTGGCCTCCTCCTCGCTGAGGCCGCCGGAGAGAAACAGGATCGCCGGCACGCTCACCGGCACGGTGCGCTCCAGGGTGCGCAGGGTGAATTCGGCCACCTGATCAGGGCTGGGCGCACCGGGGCAGGCCATGCCCGGCAGGGTCATCGAGGGCTTGAGCAGGCTCCCCTCCAGAAACACGCCGTTGCGGCTGAGAGCCTCGTACACCGTGCGCAGCACCCACTCCTGCACGGCGGCGGTGGTCTCGAGGTCGTGGTCGCCGTCCATCAGGATCTCCGGCTCCACGATCGGCACCAGGCCCTCCTCCTGCACGGTGCGGGCGTAGCGGGCCAACCCCCAGGCGTTCTCGCGCACGCACAGCTCCGACGGCGCACCCTCCGGTGTGATCTTCAGCACGGCGCGCCACTTGGCGAAGCGCGCGCCGCGGGCGTAGTAGCGGGCGGCCCGTTCCTGCAGACCCTTGAGGCCGGTGCACCAGCTCTCGCCGGGCAGGCCGCCGGGCAGCGGCTCCACCCCCTGGTCCACCTTGATGCCGGGCACGATTCCCTGCCCCTCGAACAGCTCCACGATCGGCGGGCCCGGCGCACCGCTGGCGTCGAGGCTGTCCTGGAACAGGGTTTCCTCGTAGAGAATCACGCCGCTGATGGCCTCGGCCAGGCCTGGCGCGGTGGCCAGCAGGCTGCGGTAAGCGCAGCGGTTCGCCTCGGTGTTCTCCACGCCGACGGCCGCGAAGCGCTTGCCGATGGTGCCGGTGGATTCATCGGCCGCCAGCAGGCCCTTTCCCTGGGAGGCGATCGCGCAGGCGGTGGCCGCCAGCTCGTCGCGGAAGCTGTCGAGCGTCATGGCGGATCCCGGCGCGAGGAGACACGGGGCCCCTGGGGGCCCCCCTCTCCCTAGGCACGCAGGCGGGGCGTGTCAACGCAGGATGTGGCCAGGATCACGGCCCGCGCCGCCGTCACGCCCCAGCCCATGGCCCTGCCCGCCGACGGTCTGCTGCAGCTCACCCCCCAGGGCCTCCACTGCCCCGCCGCCGGCGCCTGGATCGATCCCTGGCGGCCGGTGCCGCGGGCCCTGATCACCCATGCCCACGCGGATCACGCCCGGCCGGGCTGCGGCGAATACTGGGCCGTCGGCGCCAGCGAGGCGATCCTGCGCCAGCGCCTCGGGGCCACCATCAACCTCATCCCGGTGGACTACGGCCAGCTGCACCGCATCGGCGATGCCCGCGTGTCGTTCCACTCCGCCGGCCACGTGCTCGGCAGCGCCCAGATCCGCCTGGAGGCCGGTGGCGAGAGCTGGCTGGTGAGCGGCGACTACAAGCGCTGCGCCGACCCCAGCTGCACCCCCTTCGAGCCGGTGCGGGCCGATGTGTTCATCACCGAGGCCACCTTCGCTCTGCCGATCTACCGCTGGCAGAGCGGCGCGGCGGTGGCGGCGGAGATCCTGCGCTGGTGGCGGCAGGCGCCGGAGCGGCCCTCGATCCTGGTCGCCTACGCCTTCGGCAAGGCCCAGCGGCTGCTCGCCGAACTGGCCGCCATCGGCGTGGGCGCACCAGGCCAGCCCGGGGCCGAGGGGCACGAGATCCTGTTGCACGGCGCGGTGGAGGCGCTGATGCCGGCCTACCGGGAGGCGGGGGTGGCGATGCCGCCCACGCTGCCGGCCAGCGCCATCGGCAAGGGCGATTCCCTGGCCGGCCGGCTGGTGATCGCGCCGCCGTCGGCCCACCGCTCGCCGTGGATGAAGCGCTTCCGCCTGCCGCAGACGGCCTTCGTGAGCGGCTGGATGGCCGTGCGCGGCGCCCGCCGCCGGCGCGGCTACGAGCGCGGCTTCGTGATGAGCGACCATGCCGACTGGCCCGGCCTGATCCAGAGCGTGAAGGACAGCGGCGCCCGCCAGGTGTACGTAACCCACGGCAACAGCGACGGCCTGGCCCGCTACCTGCGCGAGGTGGAGGGCATCAGCGCTGAGCCCCTGGAGGGCGGCTTCGCGGCGGAGCGGGGGGACGAGCACGCGCCCGGCGCGGCCCTGTCCTGAGCCCGCCACCATGGGCGCGCCCGCGTCGACCCACCCCAGCCATGCCGATCCCGCTGGCGACGCGGCAACGCCTGCCGGAGCTGATGGATCAGCCCGGGCTCGACCCGGCTGAGCACCAGCGGGCGCTGGCGGGGCTGCGCCGCATCAACGCCATCAGCCGCTGCTCGGCCAGCCTGCTGGCCCCGATCCAGGCGCTGGCCGCCGTCCGGCCCGGCCAGCGCCTGCGGGTGCTGGATCTGGCCTGCGGCGGCGGCGACACGGCCATCGATCTGGCCCTCGCAGGCCAGCGGCGCGGCCTCCAGCTCAGCGTGGAGGGCTGCGACCTCAACCCCGAGGCGGTGCGGATCGCGGCGGCCAACGCCGCCCGCCGCGGCGCCGCGGTGCGTTTCTTCCAGGCCGATGCCCTCGCCGATCCCTGGCCCCAGGGACCGGACGGGGCCGATCCGGAGGGCTACGACGTGGTGCTCTGTTCACTGTTCCTGCACCACCTCGACGATCACGACGCCGAATGGCTGCTGGCCCTGATGGCCCGGCGCGCCCGCCGGCTGGTGCTGGTGAACGACCTCATCCGCAGCCCCCTGGGCTACGCCCTGGCCTGGGCCGGCACCCGCCTGCTGAGCCGCTCGCCGGTGGTGCACACCGACGGGCCGCTGTCGGTGCGGGGGGCGTTCCGGCTGGCCGAGGTGGCCGCCATGGCCGAGCGGGCAGGACTGGCGGGCGCACGGCTGCGGCGCTGCTGGCCCGAGCGTTACCTTCTCAGCTGGAGCCGGGGTTGAGATGGGTTCCGTCGGCGCCGGCCCCGGCAGCGAGCCCGATCACGGCGACACCCCCCACTGGGACGTGGTGGTGGTGGGCGCCGGCCCGGCCGGGGCCCTGGCATCCTTCGATCTGGCCCGGCGGGGTCTGCGGGTGCTGCTGGTGGAGAAACGCCGCTTCCCGCGCTGGAAGGTGTGCGGCTGCTGTCTCAACGGCCAGGCCCGGGCCGTGCTCGAGGCCCTGGGGCTGGGCGAGCTGATCGAGCGCCAGGGCGGTGTACCGCTGCGGGGGATCCGCGTCGGGCTGGGGGGCCGCCAGGCTGACTTCCCCCTGCCCGACGGCCGGGCCCTGTCGCGGCAGCGCTTCGATCAGGCCCTGGTGCGGGCGGCGGTCAGCGCCGGGGCCAGCTTCCTGCCCCACACGTCCGCCCGGCTGGGGCCGGCCACGGCGGGCTGGCGCGGCGTGCACCTGCGTGCCGGCGGCAGCCGTGAGCAGCGGCAGGTGCACGCCGCCGTGGTGCTGGTGGCGGCGGGGCTGGCCCACCGCTGCCTCGATGGTGAACCCGGCACCGGCGTGCGCATCCAGCCCCGCTCACGGGTGGGGGCCGGCTGCCTGCTGCCCGCCACCAGCGACGGCTACGAGCCGGAACGCATCCACATGGCCGTGGGGCGCCAGGGCTATGTGGGGCTGGTGCGGCTGGAGGACGGCCGCCTCGACCTGGCGGCCGCCTTCGATCGCGCCCTGCTGGCCAGCGCCGGCGGACCGGCCGCCGCCGCCGCCCAGGTGCTGGAGCAGGCCGGCTTCGCCGTTCCGGCGGGCCTGGCCGGAGCCCGCTGGCAGGGCACGCCGGCGCTGACGCGGCAGGCCACTCCCCTGGCGGGGGAACGCTTCCTGGTGCTCGGCGACGCGGCCGGCTACGTGGAGCCGTTCACCGGCGAGGGCATGGGCTGGGCCCTCACCGCCGCCGCCGCCGCCACGCCCCTGGTGCTGCAGGGGGTGCGGGGCTGGGATCCGGCCCTGGAGCGCCTGTGGGTGCGCACGTTGCGGCGGCGGCTGGGGCGGCGCCAGCGGCTCTGCCGGGCCGTGACGGCTCTGCTGCGCCGGCCGGCCACGGCCGCCGCCCTGTTCGCCCTGGCCAACCGCCTGCCGCCGCTGCCCCGCCGGCTGATCCGCGCGCTCAACGAGCCGCCATCGGCCCCGGCCCCCTGCCCCTTGCCCGCAACCCTGCCATGGGCGTGAGCATCCGCGGCATCGGCACCGCCCTGCCGGCCCATGGCGTGAACCAGGGCGACGCCATCGCCCTGGCCCGGCGCTTCAGCGCCGATTCGCGCGCGCGCGCGGCGCTGGTGGAGCGCATCCAGCGCCGCAGCCGGGTGCAGCGCCGCCACAGCGTGCTGCTGGAGAGCGGCGAGCCGCAGCGGCCGGTCGCCGCGCGGCTGCCCTTCTACGGCGAGCGCAATCCCTCCACGGAGGAGCGCATGCTGCGCTTCGCGCGTCACGCGCCGGCGCTGGCCCTGGCGGCGTCACGGCGCGCCCTGGCCGACGCCGGGATTCACCCGGGGCGCATCACCCATCTGGTGACCGTGAGCTGCACCGGCTTTCAGGCGCCGGGATTCGACCTGGAGCTGATCGGCCAGCTGGAGCTGGACGCCGACGTGGAGCGCACCCACGTGGGCTTCATGGGCTGCCACGGCGCCCTCAACGGCCTGCGCGTGGCACGGGCCTTCGTGGAAGCCGATCCCCAGGCCTGCGTGCTGCTGTGTTCGGTGGAACTCTGCAGCCTGCATCTGCACTACGGCTGGGATCCGGAGAAGGTGGTGGCCAACGCCCTGTTCGCCGATGGGGCCGCGGCCCTGGTACTCAGCGCCGGCGGCGCCGAGGGCCCACGGGTGCTGGCCTCGGGCTCCACCGTGATCCCGGGCACGGCGGAGCTGATGTCGTGGACGATCGGCGACCACGGCTTCGCCATGGGCCTCTCGCCGCGGGTGCCGGCGGCGGTGGCGGCCCACCTGCGCCCCTGGCTGGAGCGCTGGCTGCACGGGCACGGCCTGGAGATCGGCGCCATCGGCGCCTGGGCCCTGCACCCCGGCGGCCCGCGCATCCTGCAGGCCAGCGCCACGGCGCTGGATCTGGCGCCGGAGCACATCGCCGTGTCCGCAACCGTGCTGCGCGACCACGGCAACATGTCCTCGGCCACGATCCTGTTCATCCTGGAGCGGCTGCGCCGCGCCCTGGCCCCCGGTCCCTGGGTGGCCCTGGCCTTCGGGCCCGGTCTCACGGTGGAGGCCGCCCTGCTGGACACCCCGGAGCACTGACCATGCAGGTCTACGACGTGCTGATCGCCTTCTCGGTGCTCAGCCTGCTGCTGCTGATCGCCCTGGTGCTGCGCCGCCGGCTGGCCTGGCTGCGCCGCCTGGGTCTGCCGGAAGCGCTGATCGCCGGCCTGCTGGGTCTGGCGATCGGCCCCTACGGACCGCTGCAGCTGGTGCCCGACACCGTGGTGGAGGTGTGGTCCCAGGCGCCGGCGGCCCTGATCGCCCTGGTGTTCGCCACCCTGTTTCTCGGGCAGAGGCTGCCCAGCCCCGGCCAGCTCTGGCAGCGGGCCGCCCACCAGACCGCCTTCTCGATGGTGATCGGCTTCGGCCAGTACCTGGTGGCCGGGCTGGTGGTGCTGGCCCTGCTGCAGCCCCTGCTGGGCAGCCATCCGCTGATGGCCACCCTGGTGGAGGTGGGCTTCGAGGGCGGCCACGGCACGGCGGCGGGCCTGGGCCGCACCTACCAGGAGCTGGGCTTTCCCGCCGGTCGCACCCTGGCCCTGGCGATGGCCACCGTGGGGGTGATGGCCTCGGTGCTGCTCGGCACCGCCCTGGTGCTGCTGGGCCAGGCCCGCCGCTGGCTGCTGCGCCAGCGGCACCGCAGTCCCGCCGCCCTGGTGGGGGGGCGCAAGGGCAGCTTCGGCGCCAGGGGCCGGCTGGCGGGGGAGCGTGCCGCCGGCCTGATTCCCAGCGGGCAGGAGATCAGCCTCGATGTGCTCACCCTCAACCTCACCCTGGCGGGGGTGGCGGTGGGCGTGGGCGCGCTGATCAAGCAGCTGCTGGTGCAGCTCTCAGCGGTGTTCGAGGCGCTGCCGGTGTTTCCCCTGGCGATGGTGGGCGGGCTGCTGGTGCAGCTTCTGCTGCAGAAGCTCGAGCAGCCGTTTCTGGCCTCGGCCACCGATCAGGCCAGCATCGCCTCGCTGGCGATGGATGTGCTGATCACCGCCGCCATGGCCAGCCTCAACCTTCCCCTGCTGGCCGACAACCTGCTCCCGTTCACGCTGCTGGCCGTGACGGGCCTGGCCTGGAACGTGCTGATGGTGCTGCTGCTGGCGCCGCGGCTGTTTCCCGACGCCTGGTTCGAGCGCGGCATCGCCGATTTCGGCCAGGCCACCGGCACCACGGCCAACGGCCTGCTGCTGCTGCGCATGGCCGATCCCATGGGCCGCAGCCAGGTGCTGGAGGCGTTTTCGTTCAAACAGCTGCTGTTCGAGCCCTTCCTGGGTGGCGGGCTGATCACCGCCTTCGCCCCGCTGGCGATTGCGGGCATGGGGCTGGGCCGCTGGACGGCCCTCTGCCTGGTGCTCACCGTGGGCTGGCTGGTGGTGGGACTGAAGCTGCTGCCCCGAGCGACGCCATGACGGGGCAGGTCCCGCTCCGAACCGTCGAGCGTCTCTCGACAGGTCGCAACAGCTGATTCACTCGGTCAATGCGCCGCTTTGCTGAGCTCTACGCCGAACTCGATGGCCTCACCGGCACCAACGCCAGGGTGAACGCCCTGGTGCGTCACCTCAGCGATGCCGAGCCGGCCGATGCCGCCTGGGCCCTGCAGGTGCTTCTCGGCCAGCAGGGCCGGCGGCTGATCACCGGCCGCCGGCTGCGTCAGATCTGCCTGGAGGGTTCCTCCCTGCCGGAATGGCTGTTCGACGACTGTCATGCCCAGGTGGGCGATTCGGCCGAAACCATCGCCCTGCTCTGGCAGCAGCAGCATCCCGCCGGCCCCGACGCCCCCCTGGCCGGTGACCAGCCCCTGCACCACTGGATGGAGGAGCTGCTGCCCCGGGCCGCCGCCCTCGAGCCGGAGGCCCAGTCCCAGGCGGTGCGCAGCCTCTGGAGCGCCCTGGGGCCCCACGAGCTGCTGGTGGTGAACAAGCTGCTCAGCGGCGGCCTGCGGGTGGGCGTGGCCCGGGGGCTGGTGATCCGCGCCCTGGCCCGCCTGAGTGGCCTGGAGGAGGCGCTGCTGGCCCACCGGCTGATGGGCGGCTTCGTGCCCTCGGCCCAGGCCTGGCGCCAGCTGATCGCCCCGGCGCAGGCGATGGAGGCGGCCCCCAGCCGGCCCTACCCCTTCTTCCTGGCCTCCCCCCTGGACCCACCCCTGCCCGGCGCCGCCACCAGCTGGCTGTGCGAGTGGAAGTGGGACGGCATCCGCGGCCAGCTGATCCGCCGCGCCGGCCAGAGCTTCCTCTGGAGCCGTGGCGAGGAGCTGATCAACGACGCCTTCCCGGAGCTGACCGCGGCGGCGGCGGCGCTGCCCGATGGCACCGTGCTCGACGGCGAGATCCTCGTGTGGCCCGGTGCCAGCGACCGGCCGGCCCCCTTCGCCCAGCTGCAGCGTCGTCTGGGGCGCAAGGCGCCGGGGCGGCGGCTGCTGGCCGAGTGCCCCGCGGTGCTGCTGGCCTACGAACTGCTGGAGCACGGGGGCGAGGACCTGCGCCCCCAGCCCCTGAGCCAGCGCCGGGCCGCCCTGGAGGCCCTGCTGCGGCAGCCGGCGGCGGCGGCTGGCACCCCTGATCCCGGGCCCCTGCGCCTCTCCCCCCTTCTCTGCCTGCAGGCCTGGGATCAGCTGGAGCCGCTGCGCGGCCAGGCCAGCGCGGCCGGTGCCGAGGGCCTGATGCTCAAGGCCGCCGACTCGCCCTACCTGGCCGGTCGGCGGCGGGGGCACTGGTGGAAGCACAAGCGCGATCCCTTCCGCCTCGACGCCGTTCTGCTCTACGCCCAGGCCGGCAGCGGCCGCCGCGCCAACCTGTTCACCGACTACACCTTCGGCCTCTGGGAGCGGTCACCCGCCCCTGCCGGCGAGCCCGGCGACGGCGCCGAGCCCCCGCGGCTGGTGACCTTCGCCAAGGCCTATTCCGGCCTCGACGACGGCGAGATCGACGAGCTCGACCGCTGGATCCGCAGCCACACCACCGAGCGCTTCGGGCCGGTGCGTGCCGTGCAGCCGCTGCAGGTGTTCGAGCTGGCCTTCGAGGGGCTGCAGCGCTCCAGCCGCCACCGCAGCGGCATCGCCGTGCGCTTCCCGCGCATCAGCCGCTGGCGCCGCGACAAACCGACCGCCGAGGCCGACACCCTGGCCAGTGCCCTGGCCCTGCTGCCCGAGGCGTGAGCCGGGGAATCAGTCCGCGGCGCTCCGGTACACCGAGCGGCCGTCGCCAGGCAGCAGGGTGAGGCTGCGGGGATCGATCAGCCGCCCGGCGGTGGCCTCGATCTCCGCATCCGCCTGGGCACCGCCGGCCTGAGCCCAGACCTCCAGCCCCAGCACGCGCTCGCCCGGCCCCGTGTAGTCGGCGAAACGGCAGCGGCCCAGGCGCTGGTTCATGCGCCGGTGACTGGCGGTCACGCTGGCGGTGCCCTGCTCCTGGAGCCGGTAGGTGGCGCCGTGCCAGGTGAGTTCCGGCGGCAGCGGCAGGGGCGGCGGCGGCACCAGGTCCACCGGCTCCAGCCAGCTCACCTCCAGCCAGTCGTCCTCGCACACCACCAGCCAGCGGCTGCGGCCGCCGTCGCGCAGCAGATACTCCAGCCACTGGAAGCCGTCCTGGTCGTAGAGCAGGCGGTCCTCCACCACCCAGTCGGCGGCCTCGGCCTGCACGATGTCGCCCAGGCGCAGGTCGAAGAGCGTGCGCTCCCGCTCCCGGGCCTCCCGGCGGCGCTGGGCCGCCTGGCGGCGCCGGCGCTGCAGCAGCAGCACCCCCACGCCGGCGAGCACCAGCAACGCCAGCAGGAACACGGCCATGACGGCGGGGTGCAACAGATGGAGACCTGCCCAGGCTATGGCGGGTCCCCGCACCAGTCGGGTCGGGGATGCAGCACCTACCTTTCAGGGCAGTCCCTTGCTCCCTGGAGACCCGCGCCATGTTCACCCTGGATAAGGCCACCAAGATCTTTCCCGAAACGCTGTCGGCCGATGCGGTTCCCGCCCTCACCGCCCGCTACCGGCTGCTCAGCGCCGAAGACCAGCTGGCCCTGATCTGGTACGCCTACCTGGAGATGGGCAAGACGATCACGATCGCAGCCCCCGGTGCGGCCCGCATGCAGTTCGCCGAACCGGTGCTGAACCGGATCAAGGCGATGGATTTCACCGAACAGAGCCAGGTGATGTGTGATCTGGCCAATAGCGCCGACACCGAGATCGGCCGCACCTACGCCAACTGGTCGGTGAACATCAAGCTGGGCTTCTGGTACCAGCTGGGTGTGTGGATGGACGAGGGCATCGTGGCGCCGATCCCCGAGGGCTATCAGCTCTCCGCCAACGCCGCCTCCGTGCTCGCCAGCCTGCGCGGCCTGGAGGGTGGTCAGCAGATCACCGTGCTGCGCAACTTCGTGGTGGACATGGGCTTCGATCCCACCAAGGGCGAAGGACAGAAGGTGATGGAGCCGGTGGTGGTGCCCACCCCCGAGGAGCAGCGGAAAAAGGTGTTCATCGAAGGGGTGCTCAACCCCACGGTGTTCTCCTACATGGAGCTGCTCAACGCCAACGACTTCGACAACCTCATCCAGCTGTTCCTGCCCGACGGCGCCCTGCAGCCGCCGTTCAAGCAGCCGATCGTGGGCAGCGAGGCGATCCTGCGCTTCTTCCGCGAGGAGTGCCAGAACCTGAGCCTGTTGCCCGAACGCGGCTACAGCGAGCCCACCGACGGCGGCTTCACCCAGATCAAGGTCACCGGCAAGGTGCAGACCCCCTGGTTCGGCGCGAATGTGGGCATGAACGTGGCCTGGCGCTTCCTGCTCGATCCCGACAACAAGATCTACTTCGTGGCCATAGACCTGCTGGCCTCCCCGGCCGAGCTGCTCAAGCTCGGCAAGTGATCAGCCGAGGCACCGCCGTCGCCCTGGGTCTGATCGGCGGCTGGTGCCTCAGCCTGCTGCTGCTGGCCCTCGCTCCGGCCCTGCCGGCGGGGGCCGCCCTGGTGGCGGTGCTGCTGCGCACCCAGCTGCAGACCGGTCTGTTCATCGTCGGCCACGACGCCATGCACCGCTCCCTGGTGCCGGCCAGCCGCGGGCTCAACGACGGGCTCGGCCACCTGGCCCTGGCGCTCTACGCCTGCCTGCCCTACGGCATCTGCCGCCGCAACCACCTGCTGCACCACCGCGCCCCCGGCAGCGCCCGCGATCCCGACTTCCACGCCCCGCACCGGCCCGGGCCGGTGGGCTGGTTCCTGCGCTTTCTGGGCGGCTATCTCGGGCCCCGCACCCTGGCCCTGCTGGCGCTGCTCTGGCTCAGCGCCGCCCTGCTGGTTTCAGCCCGCCACGGCCACGGCCTGCAGGTGGTGCTCTGTTACTGGATCCTGCCGCTGGTCCTCAGTGCCGTGCAGCTGTTCCTGTTCGGCACCTACCTGCCCCACCGCCGCCAGAGCGGCGACGCCAGCCATGGCGCCGTCACGCTGGCCTGGCCCGAACCGCTGTCACTGCTGGCCTGCTTCCACTTCGGCTACCACGTGGAGCACCACAGCCATCCCTCCCTGCCCTGGTATGCATTGCCCGCCTGCCACCGCCGGCTGCGGCGCCAGGCGGGCGCGCTCGCGGTGGCATCACAGGCGCTGTAGCGTCCACGACATCACGTTTCAGACCGCGGCACAGGGATGGGAGGACAGGCAGCCGAGCACCCGTCAGCGACCCGGTCAACCGCTCCATCCCAGGCCCCGGCCGACGATGCCGGCTGGAGTGAAGCCGAGCAGATCATCGCCCGGTGCGCCTTCGACAGGGCTCAGCAGCGGGCGATCGCATCCCTGGTGCAGACCGTCCAGGCCCATGCCCGCACGCTGGACAGCGTCGAAAGCGTCTGGACCCTGCACGACTTCCTCAGCATCCAGCGCCACGCCATCGAGGGCCGCTTCGACTTCCGTCTCTCCGGCCTGCTGTTCGTGTTCGCCAGCCTGGTGCGCGACGAGCTGCTGACGCTGGAGGAACTCGACGGCCTCGATGCCGTCAAGCTCGCTAAGATCTCGGCGATGTCGCGGATCTAGGCGCCAGGGCGCCTAGGGCCAGCCCTGCTGCCAGCGGCTGCGGCGCTGGTACTCCGCCAGAACGGGCCGCCCCAGGCGGTTCGGCAGCACCGTCTCTCCCGGATCCGGCCGCAGGTCGCGCGGCAGCTCGAACAGCCGCTCGAGCTCCGTGGCATCCACCCAGCGTCCGGTGAAGGGCAGCGGTGCGAAGCCACGCTCCGGGCCGGAGCGCTGGGCCAGCACGAACCCCCACGGCCCGAAGCTGGGCACGCTGACGCTGTAGGGCCGGGTGCGCAGCCCCAGGTGCTCCAGGCTGGCCTGGATCGAGGCCAGCACCCGGGGCGTGAAGAAGGGGGTGGAGGCCTGGGTCACCAGCACGCCATCGCCGGCCAGGCGCTGGCGCAGGCGGCCGTAGAAGGCCACGCTGTAGAGCCGTGCCACGGCGGCTGTGGCGGGATCGGGGAAATCGGCGATCACCACGTCGTAGGGCCCATCCAGCTCGGCCACCCGGGCGAAGGCATCGCCCACGTGCACGCGCACGCGCGGATCGGCGAGGCTGCCTGCGTTGAGGCGGCGCAGCAGCGGGTGGCGGCGGGCCAGCTGCAGCATCGCCGGATCGAGCTCCAGCAGATCCACCTGCCGCACCGCCGGCCAGCGCAGCACCTCGCGCAGGGCCAGGCCGTCGCCGGCGCCGAGCAGCAGCACCCGCTGCGGCCGGCCGTGCAGGGCCATGGCCGGGTGCACCAGGGCCTCGTGGTAGCGGTATTCGTCCAGGCTGGAGAACTGCAGGCTGCCGTCCAGATAGAGGCGCAGGTCGCCGCGGCGCCGGGTGAGCACGATGCGCTGGTGGCGCGACTGCATCCGTCCCACCACCGGATCGGCGTAGAGGCTGTCCTCGATGCGATCGCCCAGCGGACCCACCACCGCGCCGGCCAGCAGCGTCAGCGGCACGGCGGCGCCGAGGGGCCAGCGCCAGCGCCGCAGCTCCGGAAACCGCCAGGCCAGCAGGGCGCTGGTGACCAGGGGCACCACCGCCAGGGCGGCGGCGGTGGGCAGCAGCCCCAGCCAGGGCAGCAGCACCAGCGGGAAGAGCAGCGCTCCGGCCAGGGCGCCGAGGTAGTCGAGCGCCAGCACCCGCGCCAGGGCGGTGCGCAGCTGCTGCTGGTTCTCCAGCAGGCGGGTGATCAGGGGCAGTTCCATCCCCCCCAGCACCCCAACCAGCAGCGTCAGCAGCACCACCGCCAGCCAGATCGGGCCGTCGACGGCGAACAGGGCGAACAGGGCCAGGGGGCCCAGCAGACACAGTGGACTCAGCCCCAGTTCCACCCGCAGCAGCGCCCGCAGCAGCTGGCGCTGGGGGTCACCGGCGGTGGCCAGGAACTGGCTCAGCCAGGCCCCCAGCCCCATGGCCGCCAGGAAGGTGCCCACCACCACCCCCGTGGCCAGGGCGGCATCGCCCACCAGGTAGCTGGCCTGGGCCACCAGCAGCAGCTCCAGCACCAGGCCCACACAGGAGGAGATGGCGGCGGTGATCAGCAGCAGCTGCACCTGGCCGCCGCTCAGGCGCCGCGACGACGGTGCGGATCGGCTCACTTCGCTCCGCCCGGTCCCCGCCCCTGGAAGCCGCCCCAGCCCCGCTGGCCCGCGGCCGGCTGCCAGCGGCCGCCGACGCTGCGACCGCGGAAGGCCACGGCCCCTGTGGTGCGCGGCGTGCCGTCCTGACCGATGCGGTACAGGGCCGGGCGGGTGACCGCCAGGCCGGAGC
Source organism: Cyanobium sp. CH-040 (assembly GCF_024346135.1). Lineage (GTDB taxonomy): Bacteria > Cyanobacteriota > Cyanobacteriia > PCC-6307 > Cyanobiaceae > NIES-981. The sequence goes on from NZ_JAGQCJ010000005.1 coordinate 75,166, forward strand.
CCAGCAGCAGGGCCAGCACGGCCAGCAGCAGCAGCAGCTGACGTTCCATCACCCGGGGCTGCGCAGGGGGGTCACGGCCACCGGCCAGGCGGTGACCACGCCATCCTCGACCAGCAGCTGGATCCACTCAAGCTCCACCGCCCCGCCGGCCAGGGGATCGGGCAGGGAGGCCCGCAGGCGCAGGCTGGCGGGCTCGCTCAGGCGCAGGTAGCGGCTCGTGTTCACCACCCACCAGTGGTCGCCATCGTTGCTGTAGTGACGCAGCGGCACCTCCAGCCGTTCACGCAGCAGCACCGCCCCCCAGGCATCGCTCACCGCCAGCTCCAGCTCCACCTGGCGCGGCGCCGGCTGCGGCCGGACCGGCGGCAGATCCGGTTCCTCGTAGCGGGCCAGCACCTGCACCCGCACCAGGCCGGCTCCGCCCAGCTCCAGCCGCAGGGCCGCCCCGTCGTCGTCCACCCGCAGGCGCCGGCGCTGGCGGCAGTCGCCGTACACCGCCACCCACAGCAGCCGCACCAGCACAGCCGTGACGGCCGCGGTGATCAGCAGCAGCCCACCGTCGACGCTGTGGTTGTCCACCACCAGCGCCACCCGCAGCGACGCCGGCAGGGGCCGGCCGGCGGCATCCGTGAACTCCTCCAGCGCCAGTCGCAGGGTGTGGTCTCCCCCCTGGCGGGGCCGCAGCTGCAGCCGCAGTTCCGCGTCGCTCTCGTCGTAGCGGCCGCTCTCACCGTCCTCCTGCCAGATCCCCTGCTCGCGCCAGCCCTCCTGGTCGAACTGCAGCACCGTCTGGCCGGCGGGATCGAGCAGATCCACCGCCAGCGCCATGGCGGTGTTGGGCGGCAGTTCCGCGCGCAGACGGATCTCGGGGCTGCCCAGCCAGCCGTCGTGCAGGCGGAACGGACGGCTCGACGCCGGCTGCTCCCCCTCCAGCACCACCAGCTGACGCTGGCGGGGAACGCTCACCGCCGCCAGCAGCACCAGCAGCGGCGCCAGCGGCAGCAGCAGCGCCAGCTGGGGCCAGCGCACCACCTCCGCGCCGCGGCTGATGTCCCGGGCCGGTGACACCGTGGCAGGGGGAGGTTGCCGCGGCGATGACGGCATCGCCATCTCGGCTCAGGCGCTGCCGATAGCGTAGGGAACGCGTTCCAGCCCCCTGCTGGCTGCCATGGCTCCTCGGCTCACGCAACTGCTGCTCACCATCGGCTGGACCGTCGTCGGCGTGCTGCTGATCTACGGCGGCACCTGGCTGTTCGACCTGCTCGCCCCGATCGACTACCGGAGCGAGATCCGCAGGGGCAATGTGGCGGCCGGCCTGGTGGTGGCCGCCGTGATCCTGGGGGTGGCCGCGGTGGTGGTGTCGGTGCTGCTGACCTGAAGGGCTAGCGGCGGGCGCACCAGAGCGGGAAGCGCAGGCCGATCGGCGCTGTCTCCACTGCGGATTCGCACTCCATGACGGGTTCGGGCTCCCTGGCCGGGCCAGGCGCGAGCGCCGATCCGGCAAGGTGGCGGCAGGTGCGCTCCTGCACCACCGCCCGCACGAACCCATACACCTGCTCCGGCTCGGCCCGGCGCCAGGCGTCGGGGGCGTAGCGCTCGATCGAATCGGCGATCACGGCGCCGGCGTTCACCAGCGGATCGGGCAGCACCGTCACCCCCCGCTGGGCCAGATCGTCGGCCAGGCAGGCCCGCTGGAAGGGGGCGTTGGCCGCCGGCACGACCGCAGCCGCCTGCAGCTGGCGGGCGATGGCGCCGCCGATCAGGCCCGACACCGAGCAGGGCAGCAGCACGTCCACCTCCTGGCGCCACCAGGCACCGTCGGGGTCCAGCGGGCGCGCGCCGGGCAGGGCGGCGCGGCGGCCATCGCGATCCACGGTCCACACCCGCCAACCCGCGTCCACCAGGGAGCGGGCCACCACTCCACCCACGGCGCCGCAGCCATGCACCAGGGCGCTGCCGGGACGGGGGCGCAGGGCCTCCAGGGCACCGAGCACGCCGTGGGCGGTGCAGGCGCTGGGGTCGATGCGGCTGCCCACGGCCGCCAGCACGTGGGGGGTCCAGCGCACCAGCCGCTCCATGTCTTCGCGGCCGGTGTTGAGATCGCAGCCCGTCACCATGCTGCCGCCCAGCGACTCCAGCAGCAGGGCGGTGACCTGCAGCACCCGCTGCTTGAGGCCCCGGGGATCGGCGGCCCGGGCCACCACCTTGCCGCCGCTGAAGCCGGTGCCATAGAGGCTGTGCTTCTGCTCCATCAGGGCTGCCAGCCGGCGGGCGTCGGCCAGGGCGGCGCCGTCGGAGCGGTAGGGCAGCAGGCGCAGACCCCCGTTGGCCGGGCCGCCGGGATCGCAGCCGCTGGTGACGACGAACACGGAGAGATCGGGGGCCACGTGGCGGGCCCGCACGCAGGTGGGCATGGCACGGATCGGAAGTGGCCCGAGGGTATGGAGCGCCGGCGGAGCGGGTGTGGCCCGCGCTACCGGCCCGCCCCCGGGCCAGGAGATCCACACCGGGCCGGCACAGCCCCAGCCGCCCTCCCACCTGCTGGACTGTGGGCATTGCGTGTGCCGCCGCGTGGATGCCGCCGCCGCCCTGGCGCCGATCGAGGCCTGGTTCGCACGCCGGGGCTGGACGCCGCTGCCCTTTCAGCGCCAGACCTGGCGGGCCTACCTGGCCGGCCGCAGCGGCCTGATCCAGGTGCCCACCGGCTCCGGCAAAACCTATGCCGCGGTGATGGGTCCGATCGCCGAGCTGCTCGCTGAAGCGGGCTGGAGCGCGGAGCGGCCCGGTGAAGCACCCGGCGCCCTGCGCCTGCTCTACATCACGCCGCTGCGGGCCCTCAGCCGCGACCTGGCCCTGGCCATCCAGGAACCGATCGAGGCCATGGGCTGGCCGCTGCGGGTGGCGATCCGCAACGGCGACACCAGCAGCAGTGAGCGCAGCCGGCAGCTGCGCCGGCCCCCCGAGATCCTGATCACCACGCCCGAGTCGCTGTCGCTGCTGCTGGCCAGTCCCAGCGCCCCGGAGCTGTTCAGCGGCCTGCAGGCAATGGTTCTCGACGAGTGGCACGAGCTGATGGGCGGCAAGCGCGGCAGCCAGACCGAGCTCTGCCTGAGCTGGCTGCGGGCACTGCGGCCGGCGCTGCGCACCTGGGCGATCAGCGCCACCATCGGCAACCTCCAGGAGGCCGCCCGGGCGGCGGTGGGCACGGGCAGCGGCGAACCCCTGATCATCAGCGCCGCCATCGAGCGGCCCACCGCCATCCGCAGCCTGCTGCCCGAAACGATCGACGGCTTCCCCTGGGCCGGCCACCTGGGCCTGCGCATGTACGAGGAGCTGGTGGCGGCCCTCGATCCCGCCGTCTCCACGCTGCTGTTCACCAACACCCGCAACCAGGCCGAGCGCTGGCACCAGTGCCTCCGCTACGCCTGCCCGGAGATGGAGGACGCCCTGGCCCTGCACCACAGCGCCATCGACCGGGCCGAACGCGAGGCGATCGAGGCGGCCGTGAAGAGCGGCGCTCTGCGCTGGGTGGTGTGCACCAGCTCCCTGGATCTGGGCGTCGACTTCCAGCCGGTGGAGCGGGTGGTGCAGATCGGTTCGGCCAAGAACCTGGCGCGGCTGCTGCAGCGGGCCGGCCGCAGCGCCCACTGCCCCGGCGGCACCGCCCAGGTGCTGTTCATGCCCACCAACGCCCTCGAACTGCTGGAGGTGAGCGCCATGCGGCGCGGCCTCGCCGAGGGCCTGGTGGAGACCCGCCGGCCGCCCGAGGCGCCGCTCGACGTGCTGCTCCAGCACCTCACCACCCTGGCCTGCGGGCCGGGCTTCGATCCCGAGCGGGAGTGGGCCGTGGTGCGCACGGCCTGGAGCTTCCGCGGCCTCAGCCCCGGCGACTGGCAGTGGTGCCTGCGCTTCCTGGAGGAGGGCGGCGAGTGCCTGGGGGCCTATCCCCGCTATCGCAAGCTGGAGCGCCAGCCGGCCGGCGACGGGTTCCGCTACGTGGTGCGCGAGAAGGCGATCGCCCGCCTGCACCGCCTGCACATCGGCACGATCACCGCCGACCGTGCGGTGACCGTGCGCTACGTGCGCGGCGCCGTGCTCGGCCATGTGGAGGAGACCTTCATCTCCCGCCTCCGGCCGGGTGATGTGTTCTTCTTCGCCGGCCGCCAGCTGGAGTTCGTGCGCCTGCGGGAGATGACCGCCCAGGTGAAGGCCACCACGAAGAAGAGTTCCGCAGTGCCGGCCTGGGCGGGGGGCCAGATGGCCCTCTCCGATCTGCTCAGCGAGGGGCTCCGGGCCGAGGTGGACCGCTGCGCCCGGGCCCTCGCGGGGGATGGCGAGCTCGACACCCCCGAACTGCAGGCCCTGGAACCGCTGCTGCGCCGCCAGGCCGACCTCTCGCGCCTGCCCCGTCGCGATGAGTTCCTGGTGGAGGTGTGCCGCAGCCGCGAGGGCAGCCACCTCTACGCCTATCCCTTCGAGGGGCGGTTCGTGCACGAGGGCCTGGGTTTCCTGTGGGCCTGGCGGCTGGCCCGCCACCGGCCCGGCACGATCACGGTGTCGGTGAACGACTACGGCTTCGAGTTGCTGGCGCCGCGCGGCTATCCGTTCGAGGAGCTGTTCGAGCTCCACGGCGACGCGCTGCTGGAGGTGGAGCGGCTGGAGGAGGATCTGGAGCAGGCGGTGAATCTCTCGGAACTGGGACGGCGCCGCTTCCGCTCCATCGCCCAGATCGCCGGCCTGGTGCGCAACTGCTATCCCGGCCAGAGCCGCAGCGGCGGCCAGCTGCAGATCAGCGCCGCCCTGCTCCACGACGTGTTCAGCCGCCACGAGCCCGGCAACCGGCTGCTGGCCCAGGCGCGGCGCGAGGTGCTGCAGGAGCAGCTGGAGCTGCCGCGCATCCGCGCCGCCCTGGAGCGGCTGCTCGGTTGCCGCCTGCTTCTGGAGCGCACCCCCCGGCCGGGGCCGCTGGCCTTCCCGCTGCTGGCCGAGCGTCTCAACAACCGCATGAGCAACGAGTCGCTGCTGGAGCGCATCGAGCGGCTGCGGGCCGAGGCGGAACGGGCGGAAGCCTGCTAGGCCAGAGGTGTCTTAACGGGGACCCGGCCCCAGGAGCCGACGGCGTGGCCACACCGCCAGAGCCACCAGGACGCCGCCCCGGGGGAGGGCAGGCAGCGCCGCTCGCCCGGCTGGCGAAGGGGCTGCAGGCCGCCCCCCTGCAGGCGCTGCCGCCGCTGGTGCTGGCGGGCGGGCTGCTGCTCACCGGCGTGGTGACGGCGGGGATGCACCGCGCGGCCCTGGCCGAGCAGCGGCGCCTGGAGCAGGCGCTGCTGCTGCAGGCCGGTGGGGCCATCCGCGCGGCCCTGGCCGAGGACATCCAGCTGCTGCAGGCGGTGGCGGGGCTGCTGCGGGTGGCCGCACCGGTGCGGGAGGCGGACTTCCGCAGCTTCGCAGCGGCCCTCGCCGGCGAGGGCCGGGTGCTGGGCTTCGCCCGGCGCCTGGAACCGCTGGCTGCGCCGGGCGCAGCGCCGATCCGCAGCCGGGTGGAGCTGGTGGCGCCCTCCGCTGCCGCCCATCGGCCACTGCTGGGAGAGGATCCGGCCGCCGTGCCCGCCCGTCGCGAGGCCCTGGAGCGCTCGGCCCGAACGGGCCTGGCCAGCCTCAGCGGCGGGCCGGAGCCGGCCCTGCTGGCGCTGGCGGTGCCGGCGGCGGCAGCGGGTGGTCCCCCCCAGGGCTGGGCGCTGACGGTTGTCGAGAGCGACGGGCTGCTGGCCCGGGGTCTGGCACGGCTGAGAGAAGGCCAGTGGCTGGCTGGCCGCCTGCGCCTCACGGGCAGCGGTCGGGAGCCGCCACCCCTTCCGGAAACCGGCGGCGATCCATCCGGCGGCAGCCTCAGCCAGCCGCTGGATCTGGCCGGCCGCACCTGGACCCTCACGCTCCTGCGGGCCGGCCCGGGGGAAGGCCCGGGCGCGGACCGGCGCGGCCTGTGGCTGCCGCTGGCCTGCGGGCTGGCCGCCACCACCCTGGCCGCCCTCAGCACCCGGGCGCTGGTGAACAGCCATCTGGCGATGCGCGCGGCCCTGGCCGTGAACCAGGCCGCCGGGGAGGAGCGGGCCCTGGCCAGCACGGTGTTCGAGGCCTCGCGGCTGGGGATCGTGGTGAGCGACCCCCAGGGCAGGATCCTGATGGTGAACGAGGCCTTCGGCCGCCTCAGCGGCTACCGGCCGGTGGAGGTGCTCGGGCGGCACACCAACCTGCTGCGTTCCGGCCGCCACGACGACGCCTTCTACGGCGAACTCTGGAGCAGCCTGCACAGCCAGGGCCACTGGCAGGGCGACCTCTGGAACCGGGTGCGCAGCGGCGAACTGCGCCGCCACCACCTCTCGATCTCCACCGTGCGCGGACCGGATCACCAGCCCCGCTACTTCGTGGGCATGCTGGAGGACATCACCGACCGCTACGCCGAGGAGAAGGCGGTCCACCACCAGGCGCGCCACGACGTGCTCACCGGCCTGGGCAACCGCGCCCTGCTGATGGAGCAGCTGGAGCGGGATCTGGCCCTGGCGCAGCGCCACCACTGGGCCCTGGCGGTGCTCTATCTCGATCTCGACGGCTTCAAGGAGGTGAACGACCGCCACGGCCATGCCGTGGGTGACCGGGTGCTGCAGGTGATGGCCCGGCGCCTGCAGGCCGTGCTGCGCAGCACCGATGTGATCTGCCGTCAGGGGGGTGACGAGTTCGTGGTGCTGGTGCCCCATGCCGGCGGCGAGGGGGAGCTGCTGCGGATCGCCGACAAGCTGATCGAAACCTGCAGGGAACCGCTCACGGAAGTGGGCCTGGATCCGGGGCTGTCGGCGAGCGTCGGCATCGCCCGCTACCCCGAACACGGCCGCACGGTGCGGCAGCTGCTGGTGGCCGCGGACCAGGCGATGTACGCAGCCAAGGCTCAGGGAGCCTGCGTGCGCATGGCCTCCCTGCTGCCCCTGTGAAGGAACGCGACCCTCAGGCCTGCTCCAGGCGCTTGACGATCCAGGCCATCAGCGCCAGCGAGGCGGCCAGGGCGATCAGCAGGGCGGTGGTCATGGAGGTGCGGGGGGCGGCTGGGGGGTTGGGCGCCATTATCCCGGCGGCAGGACAGCCAGGGGCTGCTGCAGCTGCGGCAGGGCCACCAGCCAGCGGCCGCCGGCGGCCAGCAGCAGGAACACCCCCAGTCCGGCCAGCTGCAGCCGCGGCGCCGGCCACAGCCGCCGCAGCAGCACCGCCGACCAGCCCAGCCCCAGCAGCACCGCGGCGCTCTGGCAGAAGGCGATCACGTGGACGTCGGCGCTCCAGGCGGGCAATGAGGCCGCTCCGGCCAGCAGCGGCGCCAGGCTCACCGGCAGGATGCGGCCGGCCTCGGCCATGCCCAGGGGCAGGTGGCGGGCCAGCAGCAGCGCCCAGAGCAGGGGCAGCAGGGCGTAGAGCGGCAGGCGGCGCTGGCCCGCCGGGAGCAGCGGCCGGCTCAGGAGAAACAGCAGGGCTGGCAGGGCCAGGGCCAGGCAGCCGAACGCCAGCCTCGGCAGCAGCGGCCCGGCCTGCAGGCTGCCGGGCGCCAGCGGCAGCCAGCCCAGCAGCCGTTGCCAGTGGTGCAGGCCGATGCCGCCGGCCAGCACCAGGATCAGCCCCGCCTCCCCGGCCGGCGCCTCCATCTCCCGCTGCAGGTCGGCGGCGGGGGGGCGCAGGCGCAGCTGCACGGAGCGGTGCGGGCACGCCGCGGCGCAGGTGAGGCAGAGCACGCAGTTGCGATTGTCGGCCAGGTGGGCGGGGTGGGTGCCGAGGGGACAGCCGGCGGTGGCCAGACCCTCACCCACCGCCGGACCGCCCTTGAAGCAGCCGTAGGTGCTGCAGCTGCCGCTGCAGGTGCCGGCCTGGGCCCGCAGCTCCAGGATCGAGAGCTTGGCGAACAGGCCGTTCATGCCGCCCACCGGGCAGAGGTAACGGCACCAGAAGCGCTTCTCGAACAGCAGCGAGCCCAGCACCGCCCCGGCGGTGATCAGCAGCAGCAGGCAGCTGCTCAGCCAGGCGGTGTTCTCCAGGTCCCACACCTCCTCCCAGAGCAGGATCAGGGCGAAGCCGGCAGCCAGCAGCGGCGCCCCCCAGGCGTCGCTGTCGCCCCGGGGCCAGGAGCGCGGCCGCCAGCCCAGGGCGCGGGCGAGGCGCTGGCTGATCTCGCCCCACACCATGAACGGACAGAAGGAGCACCACAGCCGCCCCACCAGCGGATAGGCCAGCAGGATCAGCGGCCACCACCAGGCCCAGAACAGGTTCAGGGCGCCGTTGTGGGCCCGGTCCTGGGGACCGAGCCAGAGCCACAGGTTCACCAGCACGAACACCCAGCTCACCAGGCCGAAGAGCAGGGCGTTCCAGAGCCGGGGGGAGCGCATCGCGAAGCGCAGCCGCGGCTTCCAGCGCCAGAGGTCGAAGCGGGCCCGGCCCGGCCGGGCGCCGGTCCAGAACACCTCATCGGGCAGGGTGGCGGGCAGGCTGGCGAAGGGGGCGCCGGGCCGTTCACTGGAGCTGTCGGCGGCGGCCTGGCGCAGGGCCCGTTCGATCACGCCCTCCAGCTCCGTCACGTTGCCCGGGAAGTCGTGGCTCTGGAGCCGCTTCACCACCGCCTCGCTCACCTGCGGCGGCAGCCGCCAGCCCAGCCCCCGGGCCCGCTGGCGGATGCCGTAGCGCAGCCACTCGCCCAGGTCCTGGCGCCGCACCCGCAGCGGCGGCACCCGGATCACGGTGGCGCAGCGGTCGAACTCCGCCAGGGCCGACTCGGTGGTGGCGAACACCCGGCCGCAGAACCGGCGCTCGCGGCCGGCAGGGCCCGGCGCCCGCCAGCGGCCTTCGCGCAGCAGCTCCAGCAGCCGCGGGCGCAGGCGGGGATCGGCCCGGTCGAGGTTGTCGATGAGCAGGGCGCCGTCCCCCAGGCAGTCGAGCAGCGAACCGTCACCGCCGGAGGAGGCGCTGCCGAACAGGGCGGCCCCGTCATCGCCCAGGGTGGCGGCGTCGATGCGGGCCATCAGGCGCCGCCGCTGCGGGCTGCCGTAGTGGATCAGGGCAGCCAGGTTGTCCTTGCCCAGCCCGGGTTCGCCGCAGATCAGCACCGGCCCGGCCCCCGGGTCGGCGGCCGCCTGGCGCACGGCCTCGCGCAGACGCTCGGCGTAACGGCTGCTGCCCACCACCCCCCGGCGCGTGCGGCCCACCAGGTGGGGGGCCAGCTGCAGCAGGCAGGCCTGGCGGTCCGGGTCTCCGTGGGTGCCGTGCTCCGCCATCCCCAGCCCCCGCCGCCACTGCTTCGACACTGCTTCGATTGTGTGCCCCAGGCCCGGCGGCGGCAGCCCTCCGGCGGCCCATAGGCTGGCCGGCGCTCCCGCCCAGGCCCCCATGACCCTCACCCTCTACGGCGGCGCCCGCACCCGCGCCTCCATGCCCCGCTGGTACCTGGAGGAGAAGGGCATCCCCTACCGCCTGGTGGAGCTCGACCTGCAGGCCGGCGAGCACCGCGAAGCGGCCTTCACCGCCATCAACCCCTTCGCCAAGCTGCCGGCCCTGGAGGACGACAGTCTCGAGGCCCCCGGCGGCGGGCCGCTGCGGCTGTTCGAGAGCGGCGCCATCCTGCTGCACCTGGCCGAGCGCCACGGCGGCGAATTCAACCCTGAGCTGGTGGGCGGGCCGGACGCCGCGGCCGCCCGCCGGGCCCTGGTGGCCCAGTGGCTGCTGTTCGCCAACGCCACCCTGGCGGTGGCCCTGTTCGTGCCCAGCAACCGCGAGCGCGAATTTCCGCGGCTGATGGACGTGCTCAACGCGCAGCTGGCCGGCGGCGGGCCGCTGGTGGGCGAGGCCTGGGGCGCCGCCGACTGCGCCGTGCAGGCCTATCTGGCCTACCTGCCGATCTTCTTGCCCCAGATCGACCTCAGCCCCTGGCCCCAGGTGCAGGCCACGATCGCCGCCGCCCAGGCGCGGCCGGCCTACCGGCTGGCCATCGGCCCGCGGTGAACGCCAGCTTCCACTGGCGCGGCGAGCATCTGGAGCTGCTGGGCGTCCGGGCCGCCCTCGACCCCCGGCGCGGGGTGCTGCTGGTGGCCGACGTGCACCTGGGCAAGGCCGAGACCTTCCAGGTGCATGGCGTGCCCCTGCCCAGCGACGGCGACGCCGGCAGCCTCAACCGGCTGCTGGAGCTCAGCCACCGGCACCGTCCGCACCGGGTGGTGGTGCTCGGCGATCTGATCCACAGCCGCCTCGGCCTCACCGCCGAGCTGCGGGCCAAGCTGGCGGCGCTGCCCGAGCTGCTGGGGTGTGCGCTGGAGCTGGTGGGGGGCAACCACGAGCGCGGCAGCTGGATCGCCGGCCTGCCCCAGCAGCCCAGCCAGGCCCTGGGGCCGTGGTGGCTCAGCCATGAGCCCGAGCCGCGCCCGGGCCTGCTCAACATCTGCGGCCACCTGCACCCGGTGGCCGTGATCGGCCGCGGCGCCGACCGCCTGCGGCTGCCGTGCTTCAGCTACGACCCCAGGGCTGAGCGCCTGGCGCTGCCCGCCTTCGGCGAGCTCACCGGCGGCCATCCCAGCCCGACCGGGGAGCGGCAGTGGCTGGTGGCGGAGGGCGCGGTGGTTCCCTGGAGCGCCGCGGACGGGGCGGCGCTCAGGCCTCGGCGGCCAGGGCCCGCACCACGTCGCCGCGGGTGAGCACGCCCACCGGCCGGCGGGCGTCGTCGAGCACGAACAGGCGCTGGGTACCGCCCTCGTGCAGCTGCCGGGCCGCGGCAGGCAGCTGCAGGTCGGCGCCGCAGCTGTGGGGATTGCGCCGCATCACCTCGCCCACCGTGCTGCCCAGCACCTGGTGCACCTCCCGCTCCCAGCTGAGGGGATTGCGCAGGTAGATCACGGCGTCGAGCAGCATCACGTAGGGACCCGGCTGGAAGCCGCTCTCGCGCACCATCAGGTCCTGCTCGGTGAGTTCCCCCACCAGGGCGCCGCTCTCGTCCACCACCGGCAGGCCGCTGATGTGGTGGTCGCTCATCAGCTTCACGGCGTTCTGCAGGGGGGTGTCGACCGTGACGCTGAGCACCGGGGCGGTCATCACGGCGGAGACGGGCTGTTGCACCACGGCGGCAGGGGCGGGCTGTGGGGGCATTCTGAGCCTGGGCCGGCGCCGCCTTCACAATGGGCAGAAGCTGCAGCCGCAAGCGGGGATGGGGCGCTTCCAGGAGTTGCTGCGCGCGGCCGACAGTCTGCGACTGCTGACCGCCATCGCCCGCCGGGCCGCCTGTCTGGCCGCGGTGCGCTGGGAAGAGGGCTGGCACAGGCCCGTGCGCCAGGGGCGTGAGGAGCTGGGCATCAGCGATCCGGCCGACGCCGAGCCCTATGGCCTCCACGCCCAGCTGGGGCCGCTGCCATGAGCGGCAGGTCAGCGGCGGGTTTCAGCATCCGGGCTCGGCGGCTGGCCGACGGCCTCACCGTGGCGCGGGCCCTGCTGGGCCTGCCGCTGATCCTGGCCTTGGGCGCCGGCCAGGCGGCCCTGGCCTGGTGGCTGCTGCTGCTGGGTGGCCTCAGCGACGGCCTCGACGGCTGGTTGGCCCGCCGCGCCGGTGGCGGTTCGGAATGGGGGGCGCGCCTCGATCCCCTCACCGACAAGATCCTGATCGCCGCGCCGCTTCTGTGGCTGGCCGCCCAGCCGGCGTGGCCCCAGCAGCTGCCGCTCTGGGCGGTGTGGCTGCTGCTGGCCCGCGAGCTGCTGATCTCCGGCTGGCGCGCCGGAGCCAGCGGAGGCGGCCCAGCCTCCCTGTCCGGCAAGGCCAAGACCGTGCTGCAGTTCACCAGCCTGCTGCTGCTGCTCTGGCCGCCGGGTTGGCAACCCGATCCAGCGGCCCTGCATCAACTGGGCTGGTGGCTGTTCTGGCCGTCGCTGCTGCTGGCGCTGAGCTCGGCCCGGGGGTACCTGCGGCGCAGCTGAACCCGTTCAGCCGCTACGTCGATGCCCGCAGCCGCAGGCTCGAGGCCCTGGCCCGCTTCGAAGCCGTGGCCTCAAGCAGCACCGGCAGCAGCGCAGAACCCTGGACGCGCGATGAGCTTCACCAGCCCCGCTGATGCGGGCGTTCATCGACTCCAACCTCTGGGCCTACCGCCTCGACCAGCGAAATCCCGGGAAATCCGAACGGATCCGCCACTGGTTGGCGCAGGTCTGTGCTGACCACGAGGTGGTGACCACCGACACGACGCTGGTGCTCGATGCGCATCTGCTGAGCACGCGCGAACAGCTGAGCTGGTTAGATGCCCTGATCGCCGAAGCCGCCATCCGCAGCCGCTGTGATGTGCTCTTCAGCGAGGACTTCAACCACGGCGGCCGGATCGGCGCTCTCCGCCTGATCAACCCTTTGGTGGATCGCTGAAGCCTGGCTCAGCCGCGAGTGGGCACCATCAACCGATCAGGGCCGCGTCGCCGCTGCAGTCGGGCTCGGCGGGCGGGCGCAGGGCGTAGTCGTTTCGGTAGCTGTCCGCCAGGGTGGCGTCCAGATCGAAGGCCGGCTCCCAGGCCAGCTCCCGCCGCACCCGGGTGATGTCGGTGAGGAAGTGAGCCAGGCGCAGGGGGAAGGCCTTGCGTGCCTTCTTGTCCAGCCCGGCGGGATCGAAGCTGCGGATCTCCACAGCAGCCGGATCCACACCGGCGGCACGGGCGGCGCTGTGCACCAGCCCGCGGAAGGTGACGCCCTGGCGGCCGCTGCAGTTGTAGACGCGGTTGGCGGCGGCCTCCACCTCGATGCAGCGGGCCATGGCGGCGGCCAGGTCCTGCACATGACCGAGCTGGGTGATCGTGCTGCCGTCGCCGGGCAGCGGCACCGGCCGGCCGTGCACGATGCGGTCGAAGAACCAGCTCTCCACGGGGTTGTAGTTCCCCGGGCCGACGATGTAGGTGGGGCGGAAGCTGGTGAAGGGGATGCCCTGGGCGCGCAGCCAGTCCTCCGTCTCCGCCTTGCCGGCATGGCGGCTGGCGGGATCGGTGGGGCTGCTCTCATCGAGGGGCCAGAGCTCGCTGTCGGCATAGACGCCGGCCGAGCTCACGTACACGACGCGGTGGGCGGGTGCGTCGGTACGGGCGATCACGGCGCGGGTGTCGGCGAGGGTGCGGCCCGAGCTGTCCACGATCACGTCGAACCGCCGGCCCTGCAGCACCTCCAGTCCCTCCGGCGCGCTGCGGTCTCCCACCAGGTGCTCCACGCCGCCCGGCACGGGATTGCGGCCGCGGGTGAACAGGGTGAGCTCGTGGCCCTGGGCCAGCAGCAGCTCCACCAGGGGCCGGCCCACGAAGCGGGTGCCGCCCATCACCAGGATCCTCATGCCGCCTGAGTCCGCCGGAGCGTCCGAACTGGGCGCCATTCAAGCCCCGAGGGGGAGGCCGGCGCCGAGGGCCCAGGCCCACAGCGGCACCGACACCAGGGCCAGCAATGTGCTCCAGAGCACGAGGGCCGCCGCCTCGGTGGCGGCCTCGGGCCCCTCAACCGCTGAGCCGGCGGCCTCCGAGAGCAGCAGCACCGCCACGGCCGTGGGTGCCGCCGCCTGCAGCACCACCGCCGAGCGGGCGGGTTCCTCCAGGCCCAGCAGCTCCACGCCGGCCAGCAGCAGCAACGGGAACACCAGCAGCTTCACCAGCAGGGCCGGCAGCAGGCGCAGGGGCAGCCGCGCCCCCAGCACCGGCCCCAGCCGCAGGCCCACCACCACCAGCGACAGCCAGATCACCAGCCGCGCCGGCCACCAGAGGGCAGCGGCCAGGACCTGGTGCCAGGGGGTGCCCTGCAGCAGCAGAGCTCCCAGCAGCCCCTGGGTGGCCGGGCTGGCCGCCATGGATTTCAGCAGCACCCCGGCCCGCAGCGGCACGCCCCGGATCAGCGAGGGGCCGATGCACCAGGTGAACAGGGTGGCGGCGAGGTCGTAGCTGATGCTGTAGCCCACGGCGCCGGCGGGCAGCAGAGCCAGGGCCGCGGGAATGCCGAAGTAGGCGGTGTTGCCCACCACGGCGCCCAGCCGCTGCTGGGGCGTGCGAAAGGCGGCCCGCAGCGGCGGCACCAGAGCCAGGAGCAGCAGCGCACAGAGCACGGCCGCGGCGGCCAGCAGCAGCACCTGGCCGTAGCTCCAGTGCAGGCCGCTGCGCAGCAGCAGGCCGGTGATGCTCACCGGCACGCCCCAGCGCAGCAGCGGCACCGCCAGGCGACCGGCCAGGTGGGGATGCCCACGGGCCAGCAGCATGCCCGCCGCCAGGGCCGGCACCAGCTCCAGGAGGAAGGCCAGGACGAACGCAGCCGCGGTCCTTCAGGATGGCCGGCGCGTGGAGTGCGAGGCCAGCCAGCGATGCAGATCATCCCCGCCATCGACCTGCTCGACGGCCAGTGCGTGCGGCTGCACCAGGGCGACTACAGCCAGGTGACGCGCTTCAGCGACGACCCGGTGGCCCAGGCCCTGAGCTGGCAGGAGCAGGGTGCCGCCCGCCTGCATCTGGTGGATCTGGACGGCGCCCGCAGCGGCCTGCCGGTGAACGACGCCGCCGTGAAGGCGATCACCGCCGCGCTGACGATTCCGGTGCAGCTCGGCGGCGGCGTGCGCACGGCCGAGCGGGCCGAGGAGCTGCTCGCCTGCGGCCTCGACCGGGTGATTCTGGGCACGGTGGCGCTGGAACGGCCGGAGCTGGTGCAGAAGCTGGCGGCGCGCCACCCGGGCCGGATCGTGGTGGGCATCGACGCCCGCAACGGCAAGGTGGCCACGCGCGGCTGGATCGAGGAGAGCGGCACCGACGCCACCGATCTGGCCCGGCGCTTCAGCGGCAGCGGCATCGCCGCGGTGATCAGCACTGACATCGCCACCGACGGCACCCTGGCGGGTCCGAACCTGACGGCGCTGCGGGCCATGGCCGAGGCCAGCGCCGTGCCCGTGATCGCCTCGGGCGGCATCGGCAGCCTCGAGCACCTGCTCTCGCTGCTGGCCCTCGAACCGCTGGGGGTGGAGGGCGTGATCGTGGGCCGGGCGCTCTACGACGGCCGGGTGGATCTGGCCGAGGCCCTGGGCGCGGTGGGCGACGGGCGCCTGCAGGACGTGGGCGATCCCCCCGCCAGCGCCGGCATCGCGTAGGCGGACCGATTGCAGGTTGCTCTATAACGGACTGAGTCGTCCTGCTGCCGTCAAGAGCCGCTGCCACGCGTGAGTGCCGCCCCCGCCACAACCGGGCTTGCCGCCAGCGGCTCCGCCACGGCGGCTCCCCCCGCCGCCGCTGACGCCGCAGGCTGCACCACCGTTGAGGAGGTGTACCGCCGCTGCCGCGACCTGGGCATGCGCCTCAGCCGTCAGCGCCGCATGGTGCTCGATCTGCTCTGGAGCGAGAAGAGTCACCTCAGCGCCAGGGACATCTTCGAGAAGCTCAACGATCTGGGCCGCAACATCGGCCATACCTCCGTCTACCAGAACCTCGAAGCCCTGCAGTCGGCCGGGGTGATCGAGTGCCTCGACCGCGCCAGCGGCCGCCTCTACGGCTACCGCAGCGATCCCCACAGCCACCTCACCTGTATGGAGTCGGGCGCGATCCGCGATCTGGACGTGGAACTGCCCCCGGAGCTGCTGCAGCAGATCGAACAGCACACCGGCTACTGCATCGAGACCTACACCCTGCACCTCACCGGCCGCCCCCGCCGCTGAGCGGCGGCCGGTCCCCCAACCCGCAGGCCGTCTTGCCGGGGCCGGTACTCTGGGCCGACGCCAGGCGCCTGCGCGTGAGCACCGAGCTGCTGCTGATCGCCGAGCCCCTGCTGGCCGCCGCCCTCACCCGGCTGCTGGCCGACGAGCTCAGCGAACTCACGGTGGCCGAGGGCCCCGGCCGTCTCCAGGGCGCTCCGGCCCTGGTGCTCTGGCGGCCCAGCGCGGCCATGGCCGAGGCCAGCCTCCGGCGTGAAGCGCTGCTGCTGCGCGAGCGCTGGCAACCGGCGCCGCTGCTGGTGGTGCTGGGCGCCGGCCACGGCTTCGGCCGCGAGATGCTGCTGCAGCTCCCCTGCCAGGGCCTGATCGAGGACCCCACGCCGGAGCGGCTGCTGGAGGCGATCGCCACCCTGCGCGGCGGCGGCCGCGTGCTGCAGCTGCAGCCGGACGAGGGGCCGGCAACGGGCGCGAAGCCCGGCCTGGGCCAGGCCCTGCTGCTCAGCGGTCTCGATCAGATCGCCGTGGCCATGGCCGGCTGCAACCTGCTGCTGGCCCGCCCCTCGCTCCACCCCCTGGCCCGCCTGATGCTGGAGGGCCGCCTGCGGGAGCTGAGCTGGGCGCGCCGGCTGCTGCTGTGGCTCTGGGGCCCGCTCAGCATGGCCTGGAGCGACCCCCTGCCGGTGTCCGCCGAGGCTGCCGGCGCAGACCAGCTGCCCGGCGCAGGGGGCGCACTCACCCTGCGCCAGCGCAGCGCCGGCGGCATCTGGGACACGGTGCGCGGCCGGCTCACGACAGCGATCGAGACCGGTCTGGCCAACCGCAGCGGCCAGCTGCTGGCGATCGAGGGCCTCAACAGCGACCGCCGCGTCGACCTGCTGATCGCCCTGGTGCACCAGCTCGACCGGCTGCGCCTGCAGCTGGCCGGGGAACTGGCCGGCGGCGGCTCTGGCAGTGGGGCCGGTGGCGGGAGCAGCGACCTGACGGCGCTGCTGGAGCGCTGGCAGGCACTGCAGCCCCAGCTGCGCGAGCAGGCGCTGCGCGAGATGGCCAGTCCCTACGTGCAGCTGCCCCAGGACGGCAGCCTCACGCCGGTGGCGGCCAGCCTGGTGCGCGCCAGCGACCTGCGGGCCGACGACCCGGAGCTGCCCGACGCCCTGCCCATGGTCGCCGCCCTAGTGCTGGCCCGGCCGCTGCTGGTGGACGGCCAGCTGCTGCCGCCGGACGATCCCCGCGCCGTGCTGCACCTGGAACGGCTGGTGGCCAACTGGCTGCTGCGCAGCGCCGAACTGCTGGCCGCCGAGGTGCTGGCCAGCTGCGGCGCCTGGCCGGAGCTGCGCCGCTACCTGCTGCGCCCCGATCTGCTCTCCACCCGCAACCTGGAGCGGCTGCGCAACCAGCTCAATGCCCAGCAGCGCTGGCTGAGCTGGGTGGAGCGGCCGATCGCCCTCTACGAGAGCCGCCGCCAGCTGCTCTGCCTGGAGGGCACCGGCATCGCCAGCGTGCAGCTGCTCGAACCGCGCGACCGGGAACTGCGCCAGCTGGGCGGCCTGCAGCAGCTGGTGACCCTGGCCCTGGAAACCCGCGATGCCATCGCCCCCCAGCTGCGCACCCTGCTCAAGGGCATCGGCGATCTGCTGGTGGTGCTGCTCACCCAGGTGGTGGGCAGGGCCATCGGCCTGGTGGGCCGCGGCATCCTGCAGGGCATGGGGCGCAGCCTCACCCGCCCTTGAACGCTCCGGCCGGACGCCACAATGGCGCCACCGCGATCGAGGGAGAGCAGCGTGCAGCAGGCCGGGGCCGACGGGCAGGGGATGGCGACACGCATGCCGCACCCCATGCCAACACGCACGCGGCTCACCGGCCTGCTGCTCAGACTGGCCCTGGCGCTGCTGCTGCTCCTGCCCGCGGCGCCGCTGCTGTGGCCCGCTCCGGCCCGGGCCGCCCTCGACAGCGACACCTACGACGGCAACATCTACGCCCTCTACGCCGGCAACGGCTCCCTGGTGCCGCCGCGCAGCACCCTGGCCCAGGCACTCGGGGCCGGCCGCCCGGCCGTGGTGGTGTACTACCTCGATGACGACGCCGCCAGCAAGCGTTTCGCGCCGGTGGTGTCGGAACTGCAGCGGCTCTGGGGCAACAGCATCGAGCTGATCCCGCTGGTCACCGATCCCCTGCAGAACCGTGCCGACGGCGGCCCCGGCGACCCGGCCCACTACTGGCGCGGCCTCACCCCCCAGGTGGTGGTGTTCTCCGGCGGGGGCCGCGTGCTGCTGGACGCGGAGGGCGCCGTGGATCTGGACGTGATCAACGAGGCGGTGAGCGAAGCCACCGGCATCCCCCTGCCCGAGGCCTTCCGCGGCGGCAGCAGCACCGTGAGCATCAACGAGCTCAACGCCGAGGTGGTGAGCGGCGGAGGCGCCCGCCGATGAGCGCCCCCGGCCCGACGCGCCAGGAGAGCGACAGCCTGGGAGCCGTGGCGGTGCCCGCCGAGCGCCTGTGGGGTGCCCAGACCGAGCGCTCGATCGCCTTCTTCCCCTTCGGCCAGCCCATGCCGCCGGCGGTGGTGCACGCCTTCGGGGCGCTCAAGGCCGCCTGCGCCGAGGTGAACCGCGAAGCCGGAAAGCTCAGCCCCGAGCTGGCGCAGCTGATCGTGGCCGCCGCCGAGGAGGTGGCCCGCGGTGAGCTCGACGCCGAGTTTCCGCTGAAGGTGTGGCAGACGGGCTCCGGCACCCAGACCAACATGAACGTGAACGAGGTGATCGCCAACCGGGCGATCGCCGCGGCCGGCGGGGTGCTGGGCAGCAAGAGCCCGGTGCATCCCAACGACCACGTGAACCTGAGTCAGTCGAGCAACGACACCTTCCCGGCCGCCCTGCACGTGGCCGTGGCGCTGGAGCTGCAGCGGCGGCTGATCCCGGCCCTCGAGGCCCTGCACGACGCCCTGGCCACCAAGGCCGAGGCCTTCAGAACCATCATCAAGATCGGCCGCACCCACCTGCAGGACGCGGTGCCCCTCAGCCTCGGCCAGGAGTTCGGCGGCTACGCCGCCCAGCTGGAGCTGGGCCTCGAGGGGCTGAGGGCGACCCTGCCCCAGGTGCACCAGCTGGCCATCGGCGGCACGGCGGTGGGCACCGGCCTCAATGCACCGTCCGGCTTCGGCGAGGCGGTGGCGGCCCGGCTGGCCGAACGCCTCGGCCTGCCCTTCACCAGCGCGCCCAACAAGTTCCAGGCCCTGGCGGGCCACGAGCCGCTGGCGGCCGCCCACGGCGCCCTCACGGTGCTGGCCGGCAGCCTGATGAAGATCGCCAACGACATCCGCTGGCTGGGCAGCGGCCCCCGCTGCGGCCTGGGGGAACTGATCCTGCCCGAGAACGAGCCCGGCAGCTCGATCATGCCCGGCAAGGTGAACCCCACCCAGTGCGAGAGCCTGACGATGGTGGCGGTGCAGGTGATGGGCAACAACACCGCCGTGCAGATGGCTGCCAGCCAGGGCAACTTCGAGCTCAACGTGTTCAAGCCCCTGATCGCCCACAACCTGCTGGAGAGCATCGAGCTGCTTGCCGGGGCCGCCACCGGCTTCCGGCGTTTCTGCATCGAGGGCCTGGAGGCGAACACGGCACGCATCGAGAGCCTGCTCGACCAGAGCCTGATGCTGGTGACGGCGCTGACGCCGGCGATCGGCTACGACCGCGCCTGCGCCATCGCCAAGCACGCCCACCTGCACCAGCTCAGCCTGCGCGAGGCGGCCCTGGTGCTGGGCGAGATCAGCGCCGAGGACTTCGACCGCTGGGTGGAGCCCGCCCGGATGGTGGAGCCCGTCGGGCCAGGGCAGGCGGAGCAGCGATGAGCGCAAGCCTGGCCGGCCAGCTCTGGGCCGGCAACGCCGATCTGGCCCGGCGCACCCTGGAGCACCCGTTCGTGCAGGGTCTGGGCCAGGGCACCCTGCCGCGCGCGGCCTTCTGCGGCTACGTGGCCCAGGACGCCTACTTCCTGGAGAGCTTCGCCAGGGCCTATGCCCTGGCCATCGCCCACAGCCCCGACCGCGACAGCCTGGTGGCCTTCAATGCACTGCTGCAGGGGGTGCTGGAGGAACTCCGCCTCCATGCCGGCTACGCCAGCCGCTGGGCCATCGATCTCGACGCCACCAGCCCCCTGCCGGCCACTACGGCCTACACGGAGTTTCTGCTCGCCACCGCCCGCGGCGGCGATGCCGGCCTGATCTGCGCCGCCATGACCCCCTGCCTGCGGCTCTACGCCTGGCTGGGGCAGCAGCTGCGCGCCCAGGTGGGCCACCCCGGCCACGCCTACGCCGAGTGGATCGACACCTACGCCGACCCCGCCTTCGCAGCCCTGGCCCGCCGCCTGGAGGCACTGCTCGACCGCCTGGCCAGCCCCGGCAAGGCGGTGGAAGCCACCTACCGGCGGGCGATGGAACTGGAGCTCGCCTTCTTCGAGGCCCACGCGCCCGGCTGATCCGCACCCCTTCCAGGCTCAGGCGGGCCCAGCCGGGGTCGGCGCTCAGGCGGGTGAAGCGTTGAGATCGGCCCGGAACTCACGGCTCAACGCCGCCACCACCTCCCGGGGACCGCCACCGCGCCGAAGCCGGCGGCGCTGGCGGGCGTAGGGGAGCCCAGCGGCGATCGAGGCGTCGAGGCGATCGAGCCAGGGCCGCTCATCGGCCGCAGCCCAGGGGCGCACCCACGCGAGCACCTGATCGGCGATGGCGCGCAGGGACATCAGCTCACCCTCCTGGCTGGCGATCAGCCGGGCCTCGAGCCCATCGCGGGAGGCGATGAAGCAGTTGTCCCGCAGGGTCCACCAGGGCTGGGGGGCCAGCACCGCGGGCGGCGTCCAGGAGCCGCGGGAGGCCTGGAGACAGCGCACCAGCGCCCGCAGCAGCGCAGCCAGCGCCAGCGCCTCGCTGAGTGTGGGCTGGGCGTCCATCACCCGCACCTCCAGGGTGCCGAAGTGGGGACAGGGCCTCAGATCCCAGTGGAGGTCGCGGGCCGTGTGCAGCACCCTGGCCCGGGCCATGGCGGCGAAGAAGCGCTCGAAGGCCGGCCAGTCGGGGAAATCGGGCGGGATGCCGTAGCTGCGCGAGGCGGCCAGCACCCGGTGGCGGAAGGCCGCGAAACGGGTGTCGCTGCCATGCCAGCAGGGGGAGCTGGCGGAGAGCGCCACCAGCAGGGGCAGGAACGGCTTGAGCTCGCGCATCAGGGTCACGGCCTCCTCGCCGCCGGGCAGGCCCAGATGCACATGGGTGGCGAAGGTCACCTGGTTCTGCCCCAGCCAGCCGGAGGACTTCTCCATCAGCCGGTAGCGCTCGCCTGGGGTGAACAGCGCCGGCTGGGTGTTGAAGGGATGGGTGCCGGCGCCGCAGACCCCCAGCCCCAGCCCGTCGAGGTGCCCCAGCAGTTCGCGCAGCAGGGTGCGCAGGCTGGTCTCCAGCTCGCTGAGATCCGCCGTCACCGGCGACACCACCTCCACCGTGTTCTGCAGGAACTCCGGCTTCACGAAGGACTGGTCGGGATAGGTCGCCAGCAGCGGCAGCACCGCGTCGGTGAGGTTGAGGGTGTGGGGATCGAGCAGCTGCAGCTCCAGTTCCATCCCCACCGAGAAGGCCGGCGACGGCGTGAAGTCCATGGCCCGCGCCTCCGCCGTCAGGCCGGCGGCGCTCCCTGCAGGGGCGATCGTTCCGCCTCGCGCACCACCGCCTCGAAGAAGGCGGCGCCCACCGGCAGCACCCCCTCGTCGATGTCGAAGGCCGGACTGTGCAGGGGCACGTACGGGCTGCCCTCGGGCCTGGCCCCGAAGCGCACGTAGCAGCCGGGGATCCGCTCCAGGTAGTAGGCGAAGTCCTCACTGCCCATGCTGGGGTGGTCCAGCGCCATCAGGCCGGCGTCCCCCACCACCTGGCGGGCGGCGCGCTCCGCCAGGCGGGCTTCAGCGGCGGTGTTCACCACCGGCGGATAGCCGCTCTGGAGCGTCACCTCCACCTCGGCGCCGTGCAGGTCGCCCAGGGCGCGGGCCATGCGCCGCAGGCCGGCATGGAGCTGATCGCGCACCGCCGGCAGGGTGGTGCGGATGCTGCCCTCCAGCACGGCCGTCTCGGCGATCACGTTCGGCGCCGAACCCGCCTGCACCTGGCCGATCGTCACCACCGAGGGGTGCACGGGATCGATCTCCCGTGACACCAGGGTCTGCAGGGCGGTGATCAGGAAACCCGTGATCACCACGGCGTCGGTGGCCTCGTGGGGCCTGGCGCCGTGGCCGCCGCGGCCGCGCACGTCGATCCGGAAGCGGTCCGACTGGGCGGTAATCACCCCGGCCGCCACCATGATCTGGCCCACCCGGTAGTGATGGGTCACATGGGCGCCGAAGATCGCGCTCACCCCCTCCAGGGCGCCGGCGGCGATCACGGTGCGGGCACCGCCGCCCTTCTCCTCGGCCGGCTGGAACACCAGCCGCACCCCCACCACCGGCGGCGCGGCCGCCAGCAGGTGGGCCGCCCCCAGCACCATCGCCACATGGGCGTCGTGGCCGCAGGCGTGCATGCGCCCCGGCTCCTGGGACGCGAAGGGCAGCTGGGTCGACTCCTCCCCGGGAAGGGCGTCCATGTCGGCCCGCAGGGCGATGGTGGTGACGGGCTGGGATGGCCCCAGCCGGCCGATCACGCCGCTGCCCACACCGCCGTAGTCGCAGGCGATGCCGAGGGCCTCGAGCTCGGCCATGATCCGTGCCGCCGTGCGCTCCTCCTGGAAGGCCAGCTCGGGGTGGCGGTGCAGGTCGCGGCGGATCTCCCGCATGCGGGCGATGACGCCTTCGGGGACGGCGCTGTGATGCATGAGGTGCCTCCCTGCAGCCGGGGCTCTCTCTTCAGGGTGCACACGATCGAGGCCGAAAGGAGCCTGCGTGGCCCTGGCTGATGGGGCTGTCTAGCTTCGGGTTGAGCGTCAGCAGGGGAGACAAGCCGTGATCGAGACGATTGCGGGGCTGCCGGAAGGGACCCTGGGCTTCACCTTCAGCGGGCGGATCACCGGCGGGGACTACGACAGCGTGCTGGTGCCGGCCATCGACCGCGCGATCGAGATGCACGATCGCATCAAGGTCCTGATGGTCTTCGGCGAGGGGTTCGAGGGCTACGACCTCGCCGCCGTCTGGGACGACGCCCGCCTGGGCCTGCGCCACTGGCGCGGCTTCGAGCGCATCGCGGTCATCAGCGACGTGCCCTGGCTGCGCACGGCGGTGCGGGCCATGGGTGTGGCGCTGCCCTGTCCGGTGCGTCTGTTCGCCGGCGGCGACGAGCAGGAAGCCCGCCGCTGGCTTGCCGAATCGCTGGGCGCGATCCACCTGGAGGAACGGGATGGGGTGGTCCGCGTGCGGCTGATCGGCCAGCTGGAGCCCAGCGCCTACGACGGGGTGGAGGAGGAGATCGCCCGGCTGTTCGCCAGCTCCCAGCCGGTGCGCCTGCTGGTGGACCTGCGGGAGTTCGACGGCTGGAGCGGCCTGGCGGCTCTGGGCGACCATCTCTCGCTGGTGCGCGAGCACCGCCGCACGCCACGGCGCGTGGCGGTGCTGGGCGATCAGGCCTGGGAGAAACTGGCGTCACGGCTGCTCTCCCGCTTCACCGAGGCGGAGACACGCTTCTTCGACGGCGCCCATGCCGAGCAGGCGGAGCTCTGGGCCCGCGGCGGCTGAGGCCGGTCGATTCCAGCGGGGCTGGTAGCCGTCGCCACAACGCACCTGCCGGTGTGGGGTGAATCTGGCTCAGCGGAAGCAGCTTCTAGGGTTCCGATCCCCACCCTGCGTGCCGTGCGCGACTTTGCGTGCCGTGCGCCTCCGAGGGATGCCTGGTCCGAGAGAAGCTCACCGGGTTCGCCCGGTTGCACGGAGGGACAAAAGCCCGGGAGACCGCTTCAGTCCACTCCGTGCATGCCCATGAGCGATCCCACCGGCGCGACCACCGGCCCTGAAGGCGCGTTCGAACCTCCGCGCGGCCGTCAGGGCGCCGAGGCCCTCGAGAAGGAGGCCCGCCTGCCCCTCACCGGCTGGCAGCAGGAGGTGGACCAGGGCCACCGCTGGGGCCTGGAGGCCGCCGAGAGCATCGTCGACCGGCGCATCTCCACCTTCTCCCGCGGCGAACTGCCCCACTTCGCGGGCATCAACACGTTCATGAAGGCGCCCTACATCGAGGACGTGAACCGGGTGGGGGAATTCGACGTGGCGGTGGTGGGGGTCCCCCACGATTCCGGCACCACCTACCGGCCCGGCACCCGCTTCGGTCCCCAGGGCATCCGGCGGATCTCGGCCCTCTACACCCCCTACAACTACGAGATGGGGGTGGATCTGCGCGAGCAGATCAAGCTCTGCGACGTGGGCGACATCTTCACGATTCCGGCCAACAACGAGAAGAGCTTCGACCAGATCTCCAAGGGCATCGCCCACATCTTCGCCAGCGGTGCCTTTCCGATCATCCTCGGCGGCGACCACTCGATCGGCTTCCCCACCGTGCGCGGCGTCTGCCGGCATCTGGGCGACAAGAAGGTGGGCATCATCCACTTCGACCGCCACGTCGACACCCAGGAGATCGACCTCGACGAGCGCATGCACACCTGTCCGTGGTTCCACGCCACGAACATGGCCAACGCCCCCGCCAGGAACCTGGTGCAGCTGGGCATCGGTGGCTGGCAGGTGCCGCGCGAAGGCGTGAAGGTGTGCCGCGAGCGGGGCACCAACGTGCTCACCGTCACCGACATCTGCGACATGGGCCTGGAGGCGGCGGCGCAGTACGCCATCGAGCGCGCCACCGACGGCACCGACTGCGTGTACATCTCCTTCGACATCGACTGCATCGACGCCGGCTTCGTGCCCGGCACCGGCTGGCCCGAACCCGGCGGCCTGCTGCCGCGCGAGGCCCTCAAGCTGCTGGAGCTGATCGTGCGCAACGTGCCGGTGTGCGGCCTGGAGGTAGTGGAGGTGTCGCCGCCCTACGACATCAGCGACATGACCTCACTGATGGCCACCCGGGTGATCTGCGACACCATGGCCCACCTGGTGGTGAGCGGCCAGCTGCCGCGGAAGGAGAAGCCCAGCTGGATCAGCGACGTCTGCAACATGAACGTCGATCAGACGTGGAGATGAGGCCATGCATGAAGTCGACATGACCAAATGCCTGCTCCTCTCCATGAACGCCTGGAAGCAGCAGCACGCCCCGCACACGCCCCAGGTGGAGCGGGTGCATCTGCAGGTGGGCGCCTTCACCTGCGTGGAACCCGACCAGTTGGTCACCACCTGGCGGGTTGCCGTGCAGGGCAGCTGGCTCGATGGCGCCGACCTGGCGATCGAAACCGTGCCCCTGGTGGGGCGCTGTTTGATCTGCAACAGCACCTACAGCCCCGATCCCCGGCAGGCCTACCGCTCCCCCTGCTGCGATCACCCGATGGAGGAGATCGTCAGTGGCCGCGAGCTGCGCATCCGCTCCGTCGATTACCTGCTTCGCGATCCAACCCGCCCTTCACGAACCGCCGCTGCGCGCTGACCGCCATGCACATGCCCCTGGAAGACACCCTCGGCCTCAACCTGCTGGCTGCCAACCAGCACCAGGCCGAGCACAACCGCGAGCACTTCGACGCCTGGCGGCTGCTCTGCCTGAACGTGATGAGCAGCCCCGGCGCCGGCAAGACCTCGCTGCTGGAACGCAGCCTCGCCGCCCTGGCCGGCGAGTACGCCATGGCGGTGCTGGAGGGCGACATGACCACCCAGCTGGACGCCGAGCGCCTGGAGGCGGTGGGGGTGCCGGTGGTGCCGATCACCACCGGCCGCAGCTGCCACCTGGATGCGGCGATGGTGAGCGGTGGCCTCAAGCTGCTGCGCCAGCGCCTCGATCCCGCCGCTCTCGACATCCTCTGGGTGGAGAACGTGGGCAACCTGGTGTGCCCGGCAGAGTTCGAGGTGGGCGAGCACCGCAAGGTGGCGCTGCTGAGCGTCACCGAGGGCGACGACAAGCCGCTCAAGTACCCGGTGATGTTCCGCGAAGCCCACTGCGTGCTGATCACCAAGACCGATCTGCTGCCCTACCTGCCGGTGCAGCTGGAGCGCATCGAGGCCCACATCCGCCAGGTGAACCCCCGCTGCGCAGTGATCCCGGTGTCCGCCACCAGCGGCGAGGGGATCGAGGCCTGGCACCAGTGGCTGGGGGCGCAGCTCGCGGCCATCGCGCCGGCGGCCCCCGCCGCCCTGGTGAGCGCATGACGGACGCCTCCAGGCCACGCCAGCGCCAGCCGGAACCCTTCTGAGCCATCGCCGGCCGCCCCCCGATCCAGCGGCACCTCGCCGCAGCGGAGCTCCTGGGTCAGGAACTCCCCGCCCATCCCCCACCACCGCTCGATTGCCAGCCATGCGTCTTCCCTTCCTGCGCCGCCCCAGCACCGGCCGTCGCCGCCTGCTCGCCACCCTGCTGCTGGTGGGCCTCGGGGCCACCACCCTCAGCGCCTGCGGCGGCGGCACGCCGGAAGGCGCGGTGCGCATCGGCTACAGCGCCTGGCCGGGCTGGATCCCCTGGAAGGTCACCGAGGAGAAGGGGCTGTTCGGCGTGCCGGTGACCCTGCAGTGGTTCGACGGCTACCTCGATTCGATCAACGCCCTCAACGCCGGCCAGCTTGACTGCAACAGCCAGACCCTCAACGACACGATCAGTTCGATCGCCGGCGGCGCCGATCTGCAGGTGGTGCTCACCAACGACAACTCCACCGGCAACGACCAGATCATCGTGGCCGAGGGGATCAGGACGGTGGCCGACCTGAAGGGCAAGCGGGTGGCGGCCGAGGAGGGCACGGTGGATCACTACCTGCTGCTGCTGGGCCTGGAGAAGGCGGGCCTGAGCGCCGACGACATCACCTTCGTGCCGCTGGAGACCGGGGCCGCCGCCGCCGCCTTCGTGGCCGGCCAGGTGGATGCCGTGGGCGTGTTCGCCCCCTTCACCACCCAGGCCCTGAAGCGCCCGGGCAGCTCCACCCTGTTCACCTCCGCCGACTTCCCGGGCGCCATCAGCGATCACCTGGTGTGCCGCCGCGAGTTCGTGGAGGCCAACCCCGAGAAGGTGCAGAAGATCGTCGACGCCTGGTTCGCCACCCTGGCCGAGATGCAGGCCAACCCGGAGGCCTCGCTGGCCATCCTCAGCGCCCGGGCCGGCGTGAGCGAGGAGGAGTACAGGGCCTACGAGGCCGGCACCACCCTGTTCAGCCTCGAGGACAACCTCAAGGCGCTGGCGCCCGGCAGCACCATGGCATCGCTGCCCTACGCCGCCGGCCAGATCAGCGCTTTCCTGCAGCAGGTGGGCCTGGCGCAGAGCCCGCCGAAGCTGGAGGGCCTGTTCGAGGGCCGCTTCCTGAAAGCGGTCAAGGCGAACTGAGCGGGGGGCGGGAGAGGGGCCATGGCACGCGCGAAGGACCTGCTGCACCACCCCTGGGTCCTGGGACTCACCGGGGTGCTGGTGGTGCTGCTGATCTGGACGCTGGTCACGAGCCTGAGGCTGGTGGACCCCCTGTTCCTGCCCAGCCCGGCGGCTGTACTGGCAGCGGGCCGGGCCCAGGCCGGCCAGGGGCTGCTCTGGGCCGATCTGCTGGCCAGCGTGGGGCGGGTGCTGGGCGGCTTCGCCCTCTCGGCGGCGGTCGCCCTGCCGCTGGGCATCGCCATGGGCACCAGCACGGTGATCAACCGGCTGCTGGAGCCGCTGATGGGCCTGATCCGCTACATGCCGGCCCCGGCCTTCATTCCCCTGCTGATCATCTACTTCGGCCTGGGGGAGCTGCCGAAGATTCTGCTGATCTTCATCGGCACCCTGTTCTTCAACACGCTGATGATCATGGATGCGGTGAAGTTCGTGCCGCGCGAACTGGTGGAGACGGCCCTCACCCTCGGCGGGCGCACCTCCCAGGTGCTGCTTCGGGTGATCACGCCCTGCATCGCGCCCCAGGTGATCGACGCCTACCGGATCAACATGGCCGCCGCCTGGAATCTGGTGATCGTGGCCGAGCTGGTGGCCGCCAACGAAGGGCTGGGCAAGCGGATCAGCCTGGCCCAGCGGTTTCTGCGCACCGACGAGATCTTCCTCGGCCTGATCGTGATCGGCCTGATCGGCCTGGTGATCGATCTGGGCTTCCGGCTGGTGATGCGCCGGGCCTGCGCCTGGGCCAACTGAACGGCACTCTCACCGCACGACCTTCCCCATGCAGCTGCGCGTCGACCAGGTGGAGAAGAGCTTCGGCAGCGGCCGCAGCCGCAAGCTCGTGCTCGACCGGATCAGCTTCACCGTGAACACCGGCGAGTTCGTGGCGCTGGTGGGCAGCTCGGGGTCGGGGAAATCGACGATGATGCGCCTGGTGGCCGGTCTGGACCGCCCCACCGCCGGCGTGATCAGCATTGACGGCACCCCCGTGCGCGGGCCGGGATCGGACCGGGGGATGGTGTTTCAGAAGTACAGCCTCTACCCCTGGCTCACGGCCGCCCAGAACGTGGCCTTCGGCATGGAGCTGCAGGGGCTGAACCGGCGCGAGATCCGCGAGCGCACCAGCTACTTCCTGGAGGTGGTGGGGCTGGCGGACGCGGCCCGGCGGCTGCCGCGGGAACTCTCCGGCGGCATGCAGCAGCGGGTGGCGATCGCCCGCGCCCTGGCCGCCCAGCCCCGGGTGCTGCTGCTCGATGAACCCTTCGGCGCGCTGGATCTGCAGATCCGCGAGTCGATGCAGGAGTTCATGCACGATCTCTGGCAGCGCACCGGCCTCACAGCCCTGCTGATCACCCACGACCTGGAGGAGGCGCTGCTGCTGGCCCGGGAGGTGCACATCCTGGCGCCCAATCCCGGCCGCATCGTGCGTTCGGTGGCCGTCGACCTCGACAGGGGCGACCTGCGCCACCTGCGCCTGTCGCCGCAGTTCCTGGAGCTGCGGGAAGAGCTCGCCAGCTGCCTGCGCGGCATGGAGCCGGCGCTCACCCCGGCGCCGTGAACTCCTCGGGCCGGATGCCCAGGTACACCGCCTCCTGGAACAGGGCCTGCTTGGCGGCGGCATCCTGACGCCGCTCGGCGTCGGCGTAACGGCTGCGCAGGGACTGAACCAGCGCCGGCCGGCGGGGATCGGCGCTGGTCTCGGAGGGGAGCTCGGACTGGCTCATGAACAACGACGACGCCATCGACAGGGGGAGAGGGGGATGCGCTGGGGGACCCCCCGCGAACCAGGGACCGGAATCAGACGAATCCAGCCTAGGTAGCGCACCAGTGACCATGCCTACCGCAGCGGCGCCGGCGGGGCTGCTGGGATGGCGCCCAGGGCCCCGCCTGCCCCCTCCCGCCCTCGCCGATCCCGACCCATGCCCGCGTCCCCATCCGTGCTGCTCGAGCGCTCACGGCTGGCTGAACTCAACGAGCTGCGCAGTGGACCGGCGGCGCTGCGCCTGGCCTGCCACCTGGGGCTGATCGGGGCCGGCGGCCTGCTCTGGGGACTGCAGACCCTGCCCCTGGGCCTGCGCCTGCTCGGCCTGGTGGCCAGCGGGGTGGGGCTGGCCACCGCCTTCGCGGGCCTGCACGAGTGCAGCCACCGCACCGCCTTCAGCAGCAGGCGCGTCAACGACGCAGTGGCCTGGCTGCTGGGGCTGCTGAGCTTCTACAACGCCACCGCCTACCGGCGCTACCACCAGTGGCACCACCGCTACACCCACCAGCCCGGCCTGGATCCGGAGCTGGATGATCCCGTGCCCACCAGCCCCGGGGCCTACCTGCTGGAGCTGAGCGGCTGGCAGTGGTGGACCGGCAAGCTGCAGGGCTATGCCCGGCTGCTGTGGGGCGACCTCTCGGCGGTGCCCTACCTGAATGCCGAGGTGATCCCCCAGGTGCGTCGCTCGGTGTGGCTGCAGGCGGGCCTCTACCTGCTGCTGGCGGCGCTGTCGCTGATCGGCGGCAACGGCTTCCTGCTCCGGTTCTGGCTGCTGCCCCTGGCCGTGGGCCAGCCGTTCCTGCGCTTCGTGCTGCTGGCCGAGCACAGCGGCTGCAGCTTCAGCGCCGACGGCACCGCCAACACCCGCACCACCCTCACCAACCCCGTGGTGCGCTGGCTGATGTGGAACATGCCCTTCCACGCAGAGCACCACCTCTACCCCTCGCTGCCCTTCCATGCCCTGCCGGCGGCCCATGAGCTGATCGGGCCGCACCTGCAGCACCTGGACCGGGGGTACGTGGCCGTGCACCGCCGCCTGCTGGCCAACCTGCCCGCCCTGGCCCTGCCCGCCGCCAGCGGCGCGGCATGAGGACGGCGTCATGAGCCCCTCCGCAGCGGCGCCAGCGGCACCACCCCGGCAGCAGGGGTTGCATGCCCTGGGCCCTTTCCCCCTCAGCTGCGGCCGCACCATCACCGACGCCCGGGTGAGCTACCTGCGCATCGGCGCGCTCAACGCCGAGGGCAGCAACCTGATCCTGGTGCCCAGCTCCTACGGCGCCCGGGTGGAGGACCTGGCCTGGCTGGCCGGGCCGGTGTTCGATCCGCAGCGCTGGTGCGTGCTGATCGCCGGCATGTTCGGCAACGGCGCCTCCAGCAGCCCCAGCCACGGCGCCATGGGCCTGGCGGAGCAGGGCTGGGTGGTGGATCAGCGCGACAACGTGGCCGCCCAGCGGCGGCTGCTGGCGGAGCTGTTCGGGGTGGAACGGCCGGCGCTGGTGTACGGCTGGTCGATGGGGGCCCAGCAGGCCTACCGCTGGGCGGTGGACCATCCCGAGGCGGTGGCGCGCATCTGCTGCGTGTGCGGCACGGCGCGCACCTCCCCCCACAACCGCCTGTTCCTGCTCAGCCTGCGCCAGGCCCTCACCGCCGACCGGCACTGGACGGGAAGCGGCTTCAGCGCACCGCCGGAGCAGGGGCTGCTCACCTACGCCCTGATCTACGCCAGCTGGGCCGCCAGCCAGCCCTTCTTCCGCACCATCGCCGAACCGGTGGAGGAGCACGTGCGCCAGCAGTGGCTGCCCCACTACCAGCGCCACGACCCGCGCGACCTGATCGCCATGCTCGACACCTGGCTGGCCCACGACGTGGCCGACGGCGGCGACCTGACCGCGACCCTGGGGCAGGTGCGGGCCCGCACCGCCGTGGTGGCCGGCAGCCACGACCTCTACTTCCCCCCCGCCGACCTGGAGGCCGACGCCAGAGCCATCCCGGGGGCGAGCTTCCACCGGATCGAATCCGAGCTCGGCCACCGGGCCGGCAACCCCCACAGCAGCGCGCCGGAGCAGGAGCAGCTGCGGAGCATCGCAGAGCAGCTGCTGGCCAGCTGATCACGCCATCCCTCCATCCGCTACCCCTTCACTCCACCACCGTCGCCCCATCCCCCCATCCACCCCGCCATGACCGATCTCGCCAGCCAGGCCCGCGAGCTGCAGCTGAGGTTCCTGCTGATCTCCTTCACCGACCTGTTCGGCATCCAGCGGGCCAAGCTCGTGCCCGCTTCGGCGATTGCGGCCATGGCCCGCGACGGGGCCGGGTTCGCCGGCTTCGCCGCCTGGCTGGATCTGTCTCCCGCCGACGGCGACGTGATGGCGATCCCCGATCCCGCCAGCCTCACTCCCCTGCCCTGGCAGCCGGAGGTGGGCTGGGTGGCGGCCGAGCTGGTGCTGGCCGGCACACCGATGGCCCAGTGTCCGCGCCGCCTGCTGCGAACCCAGCTGGAGCGGGCGGCGTCCCTGGGCTACGAGCTGCGCAGCGGCGTGGAGGCCGAGTTCTTCCTGCTGGGGGCCGACGGCGGCGGCATCGCCGATCCGGCCGACCACCAGGAGAAACCCTGCTACGACCAGCTGGCGCTGATGCGCCGTTACGGCCTGATCGGGCCGCTGCTGGAGGCGATGGAGCAGCTGGGCTGGGGGCCGTACCAGGCCGACCACGAAGACGCCAACGGCCAGTTCGAGGTGAACTGGACCTTCGCCCACGCCCTCACCACCGCCGACCGCCACGCCTTCTTCAAGGTGATGGTGAAGACGCTGGCGGAACAGCAGGGCCTCAAGGCCAGCTTCATGGCCAAGCCCTTCGCCGAACGCACCGGCAACGGCTGCCACACCCATCTCTCCCTCTGGGGCACGCCGGGCAACGCCAGCGCCGGCACCAGCGGCGCCCAGACCAACCTGTTCCACGATCCCGCCGGCGAGCTGGGGCTCTCGGTGTTGGCCTACCAGTTCCTGGCGGGCCTGCTGGAGCACGCCCCGGCCCTGTGCGCCCTCACCAACCCCACGGTGAACAGCTACCGGCGCCTGGCGGCGCCGCCCACCACCTCCGGCGCCACCTGGAGCCCGGCGGGCATCAGCTACAGCGGCAACAACCGCACCCACATGCTGCGCATCCCCGACGACCAGCGGCTGGAGCTGCGGTTGCCGGACGGTTCGGCCCATCCCTACCTGCTCCAGGCCGGCATCCTGGCGGCGGGCCTCGACGGCATCGAACGCCAGCTGCAACCCGGCCCGCGCCGGGACAACGACAACTACGCCGCCCCGCTCGCGCCCGACATCTGCCCGCGGCTGCCGGCCGATCTGGGTGAAGCGCTGGATGCCTTCGACGGCGACAGCCGCCTGCGGGCGGCCCTGGGGGAGGAGTTCTGCCAGGCCTACGGCCGCCCGCGTCGCCGCCAATGGCTGCGCGACCGGGGCGACATCAGCGACGCGGAGCGGCTGGCGTGTCTGGATTGTTGAACGGGAGCCTGCAAGCGTGGCAACGCTGAACCGTAGCCGTGGCGGAGGTTGGGATGACCCAGCAAACCAAGTCTCCCGGCCTGATCCAGCGCTACCGGGAAAAGCTCCAGACCCGCCACTACGCCCGGCGCACAGTGAAGACCTACGAGCTATGGCTGCGGCGCTTTCTGCGGTTTCACGGCATGCGGCATCCCCGCGACATGGGCAGCGCCGAGGTGAACGCCTTCCTCACCCATCTGGCAGTGGACCTGAAAGTGAGCGCTTCCACCCAGAACCAGGCATTGGCGTCGCTGCTGTTTCTCTACCGCGAGCTGCTGGAACGGGACCTGGAGCTGGAGGGTGTAGTGCGGGCGCGGACACGACGACGGCTCCCAGTGGTGCTCAGCGAGGCCGAAGTCCAAACGGTGCGTGATCGCCTGGAGGGGCAGCCAGCGCTGGTGGTGGGGCTCCTGTATGGCAGCGGTCTGCGCCTGATGGAGGCCCTGCGGCTGCGCGTGAAGGATCTGCATTTCGAGCGGCGTGAGCTGACCGTACGGGATGGAAAAGGCGGCAAGGACAGACTCACCCTGCTTCCCCAGAGCCTGGTAGCAGAGTTGCAGCGACATCTGCTGGGTGTGCGGCGCCTGCATCAAGCGGATCTGACTGCAGGGTGGGGCCGGGTGCTGATGCCCAATGCCCTCGCCAGGAAATATCCAAATGCCGATCGAGAATGGGCCTGGCAGTGGGTGTTTCCACAGGAACATCGCTAGCACGATGGAGCATCAGGGATCCAGGGACGCCACCATCTGGATCCGAGCATCGTGCAGAAAGCCGTGAAGCGGGCGGTGACTGAGGCTGGGGTGACCAAGTCAGCCAGCTGCCATACCTTTCGCCATTCGTTTGCCACCCACCTACTGGAACGCGGCCAGGACATCCGCACGATCCAGGAACTTCTGGGCCATCAGGATGTAAGCACCACCATGATCTACACCCATGTGCTGAACCGCGGGCCGCTGGGGGTCCGCAGCCCTGCGGACCTTGTGTAACACCACGAACAGTTGGTTTGCGGACCCGTGAACCACAGCTAGATTTGCGAAGGTTGATCCTGAAATCACTTGCCACAACAGGTGGCTCGCGCATTAAGCGAGCTTCTCCCGCCTTGGTTACCGGAAAGCGAAGGGCTGATGGAGGTGGTTCACAGAACCCTCCAATGACTTGTTAGGCAGATCGGAAGGCTATGGGCTGGATACGACGCTGGTTTCGACGAGAAAGCACCGAGACGGTGGATGACGTCTCCGGGATGGAGCGCATGCCTCAGATCGCAGGCAACGCAGCCAAGGTCACCGCAGACAATCCAATTACCAGGCCGGAAGACGACGCGCTTGGGCGCACTAAACTCGCACAATCATTCGCGGAGCAGGTTCTCGCCCTTGATTCAACCGAAGGCGTTGTTGTGGGAGTCCTAGGGCCTTGGGGTTCCGGCAAAACATCCTTCGTCAATCTTGCTCACAAACGACTGAGGCAGGCAGGCGTTACGGTACTTGAATTCAACCCTTGGATGTTTAGCGGTGCGGATCAGCTTGTTCAGGCTTTCTTCGTAGAACTCTCTGCTCAGCTAAAGCTGCAACGAGATCTCGCCGAGATCGGCAAGCTTGTCGAGGACTATGGTGAAACCTTCTCCGGCCTTGCGTGGCTACCGCTTGTAGGCCCGTGGATCGAGCGCGGTCGAGCAGCAAGCAAGATTCTGGCTAAGCTACTGCAACGGAAGAAAGAGGGCATTCGGGGTCGCCAGTCAAAGGTCCGCGATGCTCTTTCTAAGCTTCCGAACCCAATCGTAGTGGTCCTAGATGACATCGACCGGCTAACCACGCCTGAAATCAGGGATGTATTCAAGTTGGTACGGCTTACGGCCAACTTCCCCAATGTTATCTATTTGTTGGCGTTCGATCGCATTAGGGTCGAGCAGGCCCTCGCCGAACAAGGAATACCAGGGCGCGACTACCTTGAGAAGATTTTACAGATAGGCATCGACCTGCCAGCCGTGCCTGCAGATGTACTGAACTCGCAGATCTTCGCAGCAATCGATAAAGCACTCGGCAGCATTCAGAACCCAGGGAATTTCGATCCGGAAGTGTGGCCGGATGTGTTTATTGAGGTCGTTCGACCTCTTATCCGAAACATGCGGGACGTTCGGCGATATTCGGCCGCAATTCATGGGACAGTGCTCGACTTGGGCGGACAGGTTGCTCTTGTTGATGTATTAGCGCTTGAGGCAATTCGCGTATTTCTCCCTGACGTATTCCGCAATCTGCACTCTACCGTTGACGGACTCACAAATACCTCGGATGGCTATGGCCACCGGGGAGACCTACCCCACCTTAAGCAACAGATCGAGGTGCTAATCAAGGCCGCCGGCGACCGTGTAGAGGTCGTGCGAGACTTAGTTCAACGACTGTTTCCCGCGGGCCAGCGGCACTTGGGCGGCACTCACTTCGGCGGCGATTGGAAGAACCGGTGGCTTCGGGAACGACGAGTGGCGCATGAAGATGTTTTGCGCTTCTATCTAGAGCGGGTCATGGGCGAGCGACTTCAGTCCTTTGCGGAAGCTGAGAACGCATGGACACGCATGACTGATCGGACTGCCTTCGAAACCTATCTCCACTCCCTGCCAGTTGAACGACTGCAGGACGTTATTTCATCGCTCGAAGTATATGAAGACCAGTTCGGCCCCGAGCATGTAGTTCCGGCTACGATCGTGCTCCTCAATCTTCTACCAAGCCTTCCCGAGCGCCAGCGCGGGATGTTCGATCTAGATACACGATTGGTTGTTGGGAGAGTTGTTTATCGCCTCGTGCGATCACTGAAGGACCCTCAAGCGGTGGAGGCAGCGGTTCGCGAGATACTTCCTCACGTTGCGTCTTTGTCATCAAGGCTTGAGCTAATTACGGACGTCGGATATAGAGAGGGCGCAGGGCACAAACTTGTGTCCGAGACAGCTGCGAAAAGCCTGGAAAAGGAGTGGCGTGATGCAGTTCGCGCTAGCGACGCGGATACTCTGGCGCGGGAAACGGATCTTCTCCGAATTCTCATTATTACCAAGAGGGGTGCTGGGCTTGAAGAGCCTGCGTTCACGGTTCCTGGCTCGGTGGCAGTCACACAGGCGCTCCTGAAAGCGGCCCGGAGCGAAGTACGAAGTCAATCAATGGGCAGCCGGGTAGTTCGCCGCAAGCCACGGCTCGCCTGGGATGCATTGATCGAAGTATGCGGTAACGAGATTGCGCTTCGCCAGCGTATCGAAGCACTTAAGGCATCCAGGCCGGAGAACATCGGCGACTTGCTTGAACTCGCGGACAAATACCTCTCGGGATGGCGACCTAAGGACTTCGGCGATGACTAGGTTCAGGACGGAGTTGCCTAACAACCGCATGCAGCCGACGCGCAGAAGGCAGCGCGCGGCAGATGCCGGACGTTAGGCCCACATAAAGCATGAGCATCGCAGGCGGCACAATGACTTTACGAGCCCCCACAATTCCTTGCGCACCGAGATCAATTCAAAAGGGCACGCCACTTAAGGTATTGCTCGACTAAGAGGCCGTCGAGTGCTTGGCTCAAAATATCCTATACGTTCACAACGCATTTGATGTCAAAGGATTCCGCGAGTCCGCATTAACAGACATTGAGCAGCTTGAATTGATGCAGAGAGGCCAGCAAATCGCTAAAGCCCTGCATCAGTTTCTTCCTAGAGGTTATTCAGAGGCGATTGATATCATTATTGCGTCACTCACACCCGCACAAACAGAAGCAGAGGAATTCTGGCTGGCAGGGTTTTTCTATCTGCCGCACAGCTTCTTCATTTCTGAATACGGGCAAGAAATTGAATACAACAGCGGCAAAGACCCGTTTGAAGCATCAATGGGGGCATTGTACGCATTAACCTCACGCTTCACGCCTGAGTTTGCAATCGCACGTTTCTCATCCATCAGCAAGAGCGCACGCTGACAAAGGTCTCAGATTGGTTAAATGACCCCAACCCTCATGTAAGGCGACTTTGCGTCGAGGGCACGCGTCCAAGATTGCCATGGGGAAAGCGCATTCCTTCGCTTATCACCAATCCGCAACCAACATTACACTTGCTGGAAACTCTAAAGAACGATAAATCTCTCTATGTTCGCCGCAGCGTCGCCAATCATCTTGGGGACATCGCAAAAGACCATCCAGAAGTAGCATTTTCCATATGTGAACGCTGGTTGAAGGAGGATCCATCCAAGGATTTACAGTGGCTTATTCGCCATGCAGTTCGTCATCCCGCTAAGAAGGGTGACGCATGGGCGCTAGAAATCCGTCTAGCAGCACAAGGCGACTAGTTTCATGGGATATATCTTGGCCTAACAAGTCCATCAAGTGGAACGGCCTCCTGAAAGAATCTGGCTCCAGCATACAATCCCTGCCTGCCACTCGGGGCAGCCTTAGCCCTACTGGAGGGAAGACATGAGCTCGGAAGTAATCGTCTACATTGCAGCCAGTCTCGATGGCTACATCGCTCACTCGGACGGGTCAATTGATTGGCTCGACATCACAGGACCTGAGGAAACCGAGCGAAACATGTCTGACTTCGTCGAGCTATTGAAGACCGTCGACTGTCTCGTCATGGGTCGGATGACGTTCGATACGGTGAAGCAGTTCAGCCCTTGGCCGTACGGAGCGCTTCCAATCGTTGTCCTGAGCACTACTCTCAGCGAGACACCGCTGATTGAAGGGGCCAATATCCGGATCCGCTCGGCCCAACCGGCTGATCTGCTTCGCGACCTGGAGAGCGAGGGTCTTTCCAGAATCTACGTCGACGGAGGTGTACCATCCACGGTTTCTTGCGGGAAGGCCTGATCGACAGCATAACCGTCGCGACCGTGCCGATCCTTCTCGGTTCTGGCAGACCGCTCTTCCCAGAGACGGCACAAGAGTTGAAGCTCAAACTGGAGAGCAGCGTAGCCCTTGAATCCGGAATAGTGAAATCGACATACCGGCGGCAACCGAAGGTCTAGCAAGCTGATCGAACGGACGGAGATGAGTCACAGCAGATTCGCCGCCAGCTCCGCCAGCTCGCTGCGCTCGCCCCGCTGCAGCGTCACGTGGCCGGCCAGGGCCTGGCCCTTGAAGCGCTCCACCAGCCAGGTGAGGCCATTGCTCTCGGCATCCACGTAGGGATTATCGATCTGATAGGGGTCGCCGGTGAGCACGATCTTGGTGCCCTCGCCCACCCGGGTCACGATCGTCTTCACCTCGTGGGGGGTGAGGTTCTGGGCCTCGTCCACCACCATGTACTGCCCCGGGATCGAGCGGCCGCGGATGTAGCTGATCGCCTCCACCTCCAGCAGGCCCATGCCCTTGAGGTCGCTCCAGTTGCTGCGCGGCGGCCGGCTGCCGCCACGGGAACTCGTGCCCTTGTGGTGGTCGTCGCCGCCGAGCAGGAAATCGAGGTTGTCGATGATCGGCTGCATCCAGGGGCCCATCTTCTCCTCGATGTCGCCGGGCAGGAAGCCCAGTTCCTTGCCCAGGGAGATCACCGGCCGGGTCACCAGCATCCGCTCGTACAGCCGCTCCTCGGCCACCTGGTTGAGCCCGGCGGCCAGGGCCAGCAGGGTCTTGCCGGTGCCGGCCTTGCCCACCAGCGTCACCAGCTGCACGGCCGGATCCAGCAGCAGATCGAGGGCGAAGGTCTGCTCGCGGTTGCGGGCGTGGATCCGCCCCAGCTTCACCTTCGACACCCGCTGCAGGGGCTGCAGCGTCGCGGTGGCGGCCTGGTAGCGGGCCAGCAGGGTGTGGCTGGGCTGGGCGCGGTCGATCAGCGTCACCCCCTCATTGGCCTGCAGCGGCTGCTCCAGGTCCAACGGTTCCACGGGCAGGCCGGGCGGCTCCTTCACCCGGTCCATCTGCTCGGCGTTCACCCACACCTCGCGCACGCCCGGATAGAGATCGGCGATCGCCACCCGGTCGCTGGTGTAGTCCTGGGCGATCAGGCCCACCGCATCGGCCTTGATGCGCAGGTTGGTGTCCTTCGTCACCAGGATCACCGGCGGCTGATCGCCGATCACCGCCTGCAGCTGCTGCTGCTCCAGCGCCACCGCCAGGATGTTGTTGTCGCCGTTGCCGCCCTTCAGCTCCGGCGGCAGGGTGGTGAGGGTGTCGCTGCGGCAGAACACCACCTTGAGCACGCCACCCTGCTCGTCGATCTCCACCCCCTCGGCCAGGTTGCCCCGGCCGCGCAGCTCATCCAGCAGCCGCGACACCTCCCGGGCGTTGCGGCCCTTCTCGGCCGGATCGCGCTTGAAGCGGTCGATCTCCGCCACCACCTCGATGGGGATGACGATGTTGTTGTCCTCGAAGCGGGTGAGGGCGTCGGGATCGTGCAGCAGCACGTTGGTGTCGAGCACGAACGTCTTGCGCATCGCGCCACCGGCCTCTGAAGTCGGGTGAGGCTAGGGCGACAGTCGGCGCCTACGCTCCGGCGGTTCGCGCCCCGTCGCACTTGCTGCTCCTGGTTCTGCTCAAGCTGGCCCTGCTCGCCGCCCTGCTGTTCGGCCTGCTGCTGCTCTGGCTGGAGCTGCGCCACCGCCTGCGGCCGGCCTCACCGCTGCGGCTGGCCGCCTCGCCCTTCGCCGTCGAGCCCCTCAGCGGCGGCGGCCTGCAGGTGAGCGGCGAGATCACGATCAGCAACCCCCACCGGCGCATGGAGGTGTTCGTGCCTGAGCTGGAGCTGCGCCCCACCCTGCTGGGCCGCGGCGATCTGGCCGGCGTCAGCCTGCGCACCGGCGTCACCGCCCTTCATCCCGACGAGGAAGAGCGGCCCGACGGCTACTGGGCCGCCTACATCGTCAAGGGCCGCAAGGCCACCCGCGCCCGGCTCACGGTGGAGATCCGCGGCGAGCCCGGCGTCGATCTGCAGGCCCTGCTCGACACCCTCTGGCTCGAGGTGCTGTGGGTGAACTACGGGCCCTTCGGCCGCCTCCGGGCCCGCGACGGCATCCTCATCCCCCTGCGCCGGCCCGAGCCCCAGCAGCCCGCCACCGCCAGCTGGCGCGAGGGGGAGCGCTGCCGGGTGCTGCCGGTGCGCACCCATCTGCTCGGCACCCTCGACGACCCCGAACAGGTGCTGCGCCACTACGCCGGCGGTGTGCTGGAGCCCGGCGACGTGCTCACCATCGGCGAGACGCCCCTGGCGGTGATGCAGGGCCGCTACCACCATCCCAAAACCGTGCGGCCCTCGGCCCTGGCCCGGCTGCTCTGCCGCGTGTTCCACCCCACCAGCTCCCTGGCCACCGCCTGCGGCATGCAGAGCCTGATCGACCTGGTGGGCCCCGCCCGGGTGCTCTGCGCCTGGCTGGCCGGCACCGCCCTCAAGCTGGTGGGCTCCAAGGGCTGGTTCTACCGCCTGGCCGGCGAGCAGGCCCGCCTGATCGACGACGTGACCGGCACCACCCCGCCCTACGACCAGACGATCGTGCTCGGGCCCGACCGTCCCGAGGCCTTCTGCGAGGCGATGGCCCAGGCCCTCGGGGTGGGCGTGGCAGTGGTGGACGTCAACGACCTGGGGCGGGTGAAGGTGCTCGCGGCCAGCCGCGGCTGCGACGAGGAGCTGCTGCAGCGGGCCCTGCGGCCCAACCCCGCCGGCAACGCCAACGAGCGCACACCTCTGGTGCTGGTGCGGCCCGCCTGATCAGCGGCGTCCGGGCAGCGTCGGTACAGTTGATGTGGCCCCTGCGGACTGCCCTGGGATGACAGCGCAATCCCCACCGGCGCAATCCCCTTCAGCGCGATCCATCCCGGTGCAGGCCCCCCGTGACGAAGCCGAGTCCGGGGCAGACGGGTCCGGCGGCGGCGGCCTGCTGATCGAGCCCCTGGCGGGCTGGCACCTGCCCCTGCTCACCGATCCGGCCTTCGTGCCCCTGCAGCCGCTGCTGCAGCGCACCACCCTGCTGCGACTGCCCGGGCAGGTGCTGCAGTGGCTGCCCATTCCGACCCCCAGCAGCTGCAGCCGCCAGGTGCTGATCGCCCGCCGGGGCGCCACGCCCCTGGGCCTGATCGTCACCCGCCCGGAAAACCGCAGCGGCAGCTGCTGGCGGGTGCAGCACCTGCGCCTGGCGCTGGAGAGCGGCAAGCGGGCACTGGCCGGCGAACTGCTGCGGGAGGCGATCCTGCGCGCCCACGGCGCCGGCAGCTGGATCGCCACCGCCTCCACCCTCGACGGCGACCGCCTCGCCGCCTTGCGCGAGCAGGGATTCCAGCCCCTGCGCACCGAACGGCTCTGGCGCTGGCCTGGCCAGCTGCCGGAAGCGACCGGCGCGGGCGATGGCGCCGGAGCCGCCCCCGGCGACTGGACGCTGCGGCCGCTCAACCGCCGCACCGCCCGCAGCCTCTGGCAGCTGGAGCAGGCGGCCTGCCCCGGCCTGCTGCGCCAGCTGCTCGACCGCCACGTGGACGACCTGCTGGAGCGCAGCAACGGCCGCGGCTGGATGCTCATGGACCCCTGCCGCGACCAGGCCGTGGCGGCGGTGCGCTGGCTGGGCGAGCACGCCGGCGGCGGTCACGACCTCGAGCTCACGGTCCATCCCGGCTGGCGGCACCTGATCGGCACTCCCCTGACCGCCCTGCTGGTCCAGGCCGCCCGCACCCTCGGCACCGAGAGCTCCCTGTGGCTGCGCAGCGACGTGAACGACAAGGCGCTGGAGCGCTGGCTGCGCGAGCTCCAGGCCGAACCCCGCGGCGAGCAGGTGCTGATGGCCCGCAGCGTCTGGCGCCGCCAGGAGCTGCAGGTGCCCGCCCAGGCGGCCGCCCGCCGTCTCCAGGAGGTGCTGCAGCAGCTGCAGCCCCGCCGCCGCCCGCTGCCCACCCCGGTGGTGCCCCGCTGACGGCCGCCCCCCGGCCACGCTCGGCCCTGGCCCTCGATGTGGGCCGGCGACGCATCGGCCTGGCGGGCTGCGACCCCCTGGGGCTCACGGTCACGCCCCTGCCGGCCCTGGCCCGCGCCAGCTTCGACGCCGACCTGGAACGGCTGCAGGCCCTGATCCGCCAGCGGCGCGTGCAGGCCCTGGTGGTGGGACTGCCCCTCGACAGCGCCGGCCGGCCCGGCGAGCAGAGCCGCCACTGCCGCCGCTACGGCGAGCGGCTGGCCCGGGCCACCGGCCTGCCCCTGGCCTGGGTGAACGAACACGCCAGCAGCTGGGCCGCCGCCGAGCGGCACGGATTGCACGGTGATCGCAGCGGCAGGCTCGACAGCGCCGCAGCCGCCCTGCTCCTGGAGCAGTGGCTGCAGGAGGGTCCCGAACCGCTGCCGGTGGCGGCGGCCACACGCGATCCGGGCAGGCTGAGCGGCGTTGATCCATCCTGAGGGCACAGCTCCACTCCTGTGAGCGCCGCGGAATCCTTCATGACTGGCTCGGGCGAACTCCCCACCGACGTGCCGACTGTTCTGGTGAGCGACCAGAGGGGGCGCCAGCTGCTCTGCTTCCTGGAACAGCTGATCCCGCTCGACGGTCACGACTACGTGCTGCTCACCCCGGTGGACACCCCCGTGTGCCTGTTCCGCCTGCGCGAGGGGGAGGAACCCGCGCCGATCGACACGATCGAGGCCACCGAGCCGATCCTCTCGGTGGCGGATGTGGTGCTGCAGGAACACGACCTCACCCTGGTGCGCTCGGCCGTGACCCTCACCGTGAGCGGCGAACTCGACGAGCCGGAACCCGACGACCTTGACGACGAGGACGACGAGGAGGACGACGAGGAGGTGGAGACCTACGAGCTGCTGGTGAGCTTCCTGGTGGACGACCAGGAGTACGGCCTCTACATCCCGCTCGATCCCTACTTCGTGGTGGCCCGCATGGACGGGTCCGACGCGGTGCTGGTGGAAGGCGAGGAATTCGACCGCGTCCAGCCCCGCATCGAAGCGGAGCTGGGGGAGCGGGAGGGCCTGCAGTGAGCCTGCGTCAGCTGCTGCAGCCCGACTGGCTGCTGGAGCGCACCCTGGCCGAGGTGCCGCTGCAGCAGCTGCTCGAGCGCGGCATCGCCGCCCTGGTGCTGGACGTGGACCGCACGCTGCTGCCCCGGCGCCAGGCCACGCTGCCGGAGAACTGCCGGCACTGGCTCGAGGAGGCGCGGCGGCAGCTGCCCATCCACCTGCTCAGCAACAATCCCTCCCGCCAGCGCATCAGCGCCGTGGCGGCGGAGATCGGCGTGCCCTTCACCACCTCCGCCGGCAAGCCCCGCCGCGCCGCCCTGCGCCGGGTGCTGCAGCAGTTCCAGCTGCCCCACCGCCAGGTGGCGCTGATCGGCGACCGCCTGTTCACCGACGTGATCGCCGGCAACCGGCTGGGGCTCTACACCGTGCTGGTGAAGCCCATCGATCCCCTGGGCCAGCCCTGCCAGCGCGACCGGCTGCAGAAGCTGGAACTGCACCTGGCGAAATGGCTGGGTACCACGCTGGGATGAGGGCCGGGATGGACGGGGAGAACGGGATGCGCCGGGTGGTGAAGGTGGGCACCAGCCTGCTGCGCGGCTCCGGCGAGCGGCCCACCGCCGCCGTGATCGCCGATCTGGCCGCCAGCCTCAACCGCGCCCGGCGCCGCGGCGATGCCATCGCCCTGGTCACCAGTGGCGCCGTGGGCCTCGGCTGCGCCGTGCTGGCGATGGAGAAGCGGCCCGGCGAGGTGGCCGCCCTCCAGGCGGCCGCCGCCGTGGGCCAGGGCCATCTGATGGCCCTCTACCAGGACGCCTTCGCGGTGCGCGGGCTGACGGCGGCCCAGGTGCTGCTCACCCGCGGCGACCTGGCCTCCCGGCGCCGCTACCAGAACGCCTGCCGCACCCTCGAACAGCTGCTCGCCTGGGGCGTAGTGCCGGTGGTGAACGAGAACGACACCCTGGCCACCGACGAGCTGCGCTTCGGCGACAACGACACCCTTTCGGCCCTGGTGGCGGTGGCCGTGCAGGCCGACGAACTGATCCTGCTCACCGATGTGGACCGGCTCTACTCCGGCGATCCCCGCAGCGACGCCTCGGCCGAACCGATCGAGGAGGTGCGCGACCTGGCCGAACTGGAGCGGCTGGCCCATGTGGCCGGCGGCGGCGGCCGCTGGGGCACCGGCGGCATGACCACCAAGCTGGCGGCGGCGCGCATCGCCACCTCCAGCGGCATCCGCGTGCACCTGGCCGACGGCCGCGATCCGGCGGTGCTCGACGCCCTGCTGGCCGGACAGCGCGTGGGCACCGTGTTCCAGCCCTCCGCCGAGCCCCTGCCCGACCGCAAGCGCTGGCTGGCCCATGCCCTGGTGCCCAAGGGAGCGCTGCGGCTCGACGCCGGCGCCGAGCGGGCGCTGGTGGCCCGGGGCGCCTCCCTGCTGGCCGTGGGCGTGACGGCGGTGGAGGGCGACTTCACCGCCCGCGAGGCGGTGCGCCTGCTGGGCCCCGACGGCCGGGAACTGGGCCGGGGGCTGGCCAGCCTGGACAGCGCCGAACTGCGGCGGCTGATGGGCCGGGCCGGGGTGGAGGTGGTGCACCGCGACCGCCTCGCCCTGCTCTAGGGCCCTGCCTACGATCCGCCCAGCCGAAAGCCTGCGGGGATGCGCTTCAGCCAGTTGCTCGGCCATCTCAGCGAGCTGCGCTCCACCAGCGGCCTGCGCTCCGCTGCCGAAGCCAGAGCCGAAACCGGCCGCGATCTGGCCGCCGACCCGGAGCTGAGCGGCTGCGGCGCCCTGGCCGAGGCCGAAGCCGGCCAGCTCAGCTTCCTCGAGGCCGGCAGCCCCCTGGCTGCAGCCCTGGCCAGCACCGCCGCCAGCGCCGTGCTGCTGCCCGCGAGCGACGCCGAGGGGCTGGGCCCGCAGCTCAGCGCGCGGGGCATCGCCTGGGTGGCCCTGGCCGATCCACGCCTGGGATTCGCCGAGGCCCTGGAGGCACTGCACCCCCGGCCCCTGCCGCCCCCGGGCATCCACGCCAGCGCCGTGGTCGATCCCTCGGCCGTGGTGGGGGTGGGCAGCCACGTGGGCGCCCAAGTGTGCATCGGCGAGCGGGTGCGCATCGGCACGGGCTGCGTCCTCCACCCCCACGTGGTGCTCTACGCCGACGT
Source organism: Cyanobium sp. CH-040 (assembly GCF_024346135.1). Lineage (GTDB taxonomy): Bacteria > Cyanobacteriota > Cyanobacteriia > PCC-6307 > Cyanobiaceae > NIES-981. The sequence continues at coordinate 119,672 of NZ_JAGQCJ010000005.1, forward strand.
GGAGCTGGGCGACGGCTGCGAACTCCACGCCGGTGCCGTGGTGCACCCCGGCAGCCGCCTGGGACGGGGCTGCGTGATCCAGGCCAATGCCGTGATCGGCGGCGAGGGCTTCGGCTTCGTGCCCACCGCCGCCGGCTGGCGCAAGATGCCCCAGACCGGCCGCGTGGTGCTGGAAGACGGCGTGGAGGTGGGCTCGGGCAGCACCATCGACCGCCCGGCGGTGGGTGAGACGCGCATCGGCGCCGGCACCAAGATCGACAACCTGGTGCACATCGGCCATGGCGTCAGCACCGGCCGCGGCTGCGCCCTGGCGGCCCAGGTGGGCATCGCCGGCGGCGCCCGCCTCGGCAACGGCGTGATCCTGGCCGGCCAGGTGGGCCTGGCCAACCGGGCGGTGATGGGCGACCGGGCGATCGCCAGCTCCAAGTCAGGGGTACACGGCGAGGTGGCCGCCGGCGAGGTGGTGAGCGGCTACCCGGCGATTCCCAACCGCCTCTGGCTGCGCTGCTCGGCGGCGTTCAACCGGCTGCCCGAGCTCGCACGGACCCTCCGCCAGCTGGAGAAGGGCACAGGCCGGGGGAGCGGCCACCCAGAGCCCTAGCCTCCGCGGCTGGCCCACCCGCTCCCCACGCCGGCACCATGACCACGACCCACCGCATCACCCTGCTCGCGGGCGACGGCATCGGCCCGGAGATCACGGCGGTGGCCCGGCTGCTGCTGGAGGCGGTGGGCCGGCGGCATGGCTTCAGCCTCAGCTTCAACGAACAGCCGATCGGCGGCGCCGCCATCGACGCCACCGGCGAACCGCTGCCCGCCAGCACCCTGGAGGCCTGTCGGCAGGCGGATGCAGTGCTGATGGGCTCGATCGGCGCACCCCGCTATGACACCCTGCCCCGCGACAAGCGGCCGGAAACCGGCCTGCTGGGTCTGAGGCGGGGGATGGGGCTGTTCGCCAACCTGCGGCCGGTGGCGATCAGCCCCTCCCTGATCGACGCCTCCACCCTCAGGCGGGAGGTGATCGAGGGGGTGGACCTGATGGTGGTGCGCGAGCTCACCGGCGGCATCTACTTCGGCACCCCCAAGGGACGCGTGGACGCCGAGGACGGAGTGCGGGCCTTCAACACCATGGCCTACAGCGATCACGAGATCGACCGCATCGCCCGCGTGGCCTTCGAGCTGGCCCGCCAGCGCCGGGGCCGGCTCTGCAGCGTGGACAAGGCCAACGTGCTCGACGTGAGCCAGCTCTGGCGCGAGCGCGTCGAGGCGATCCACCTCACCTCCTTCAGCGAGATTTCGCTGAGCCACATGTACGTGGACAACGCCGCCATGCAGCTGGTGCGCGATCCGCGCCAGTTCGACGTGCTGCTCACCGGCAACCTCTTCGGGGACATCCTCAGCGACGAGGCGGCCATGCTCAGCGGCTCGATCGGCATGCTGCCCTCGGCCTCCCTCGGCGAGAGCGGCCCGGGCCTGTTCGAGCCGATCCACGGTTCCGCCCCGGACATCGCCGGCCAGGACAAGGCCAATCCCCTGGCCACGGTGCTCAGCGCCGCCATGCTGCTGCGCATCGGCCTGAAGGAGGAGGAGGCGGCGGCTGATCTGGAGCAGGCCGTGGAGCAGGTGCTGGCGGCGGGCTACCGCACCGCCGACCTGATGGCCCCGGGCTGCAGACCGCTGGGCTGCATGGCCATGGGCGATCAGCTGCTGGCGGCCGTGGAGAACAGCCCGTCTGCGGGCTGACGCCGGAGGCCCGCCCGCGGGTTCGGACCGGCGACCTGCCAAACTCGCCCACGTCTCCCGTTCTCCCGCGCCATGTCGAAGCGTCACCCGGTTGTGGCTGTCACCGGTTCCTCCGGCGCCGGAACCACCACCGTGAAGCGGGCCTTCGAGTACATCTTCAGCCGCGAAGGCATCACCCCGGCGGTGGTGGAGGGCGACAGCTACCACCGCTACGAGCGCGGCCCCATGAAGGAGGCCATGGCGGCGGCGATCGCCCGGGGCGAGAACTTCTCCCACTTCGGCCCGGAGGCGAACGTGTTCGAGAAGCTGGAGGAGCTGTTCCGCACCTACGGCGAAACCGGCAGCGGCGAGAAGCGCTACTACCTGCACTCCCCGGAGGAGGCGGCGGAGCACAACGGCCGCCTGGGCACCAGCCTCGAACCCGGCCAGTTCACCCCCTGGGAGCCGATCCCCTCCGGCACCGACCTGCTCTTCTACGAAGGTCTGCACGGCGGCGTGGTTGGTGACGGCTACGACGTGGCCTCCCTGGTGGACCTGCTGGTGGGCGTGGTGCCGATCACCAACCTGGAGTGGATCCAGAAGATCGCCCGCGACAATGCCGAGCGCGGCTACTCGGCCGAGGCGATCGTGGACACGATCCTGCGGCGCATGCCCGACTACATCAACCACATCTGCCCCCAGTTCAGCCGCACGGACATCAACTTCCAGCGGGTGCCCACGGTGGACACCTCCAACCCCTTCAAGATCCGCAGCATCCCCACCGCGGACGAGTCGTTCGTGATCATCCACTTCCGCAAGGGGGCCCGCGAGAAGTGGGGGATCGACTTCCCCTACCTACTCGACATGATTCACGACTCCTTCATGTCCAGCCCCACCTCGATCGTGGTGAACGGCGGCAAGATGAGCTTCGCCATGGAGCTGATCCTCACCCCGGTGATTCACCGTCTGATCGAGGAGAAGAACAAGCTGGCCTGAGAAACCGGGCTGAGAAAGCCCAGGGGCGGCGGTCACCCTGCGATGCCGCCCTTAATCTGGGCAGTGAACCGGAGTCGGTGAGCCATCACCAACGTCCCTTCCCAGAACCCGTCTGCTGCATCGCAGCCAGCTGCATCTCAGCGAGCTGCATCCAAACCACCTGCACCGATGCCGTCGTTTCCGATCTCGGGAGCGACCACGTCCGCCGCTCCCGCCCTGCGTCTGGATCGCATCAACAGTCAGCAGGTGTTTCAGCAGGCCAGGCTGGTGATCTACCGCTATCAGGAAGTCTGTCCCGGAGGTCCGGAACCCTGCGGGGTGGTGCTGCAGGGGGCGCGGGGACGGGTGGTGTTCGACCAGCCGGTGCTGCTGCCCGACGAGCAGTTCGTGCCGCTCGACCTGCTGCAGGGGCGTGCCTCCCCCCGCGCCGGTGCGCGCATCCGCATGCCCCGCAGCCGTTGACCGTCCTCCCGTGACCGTCCTCCCGTGACCGCCCTGCTCGCCAGTCCCGCGCTGCCGCTGCTGGCGGCCCTGCTGGGCGCCTGCGTGGGCAGCTTCCTCAACGTGGTGGCCTGGCGGCTGCCCCGCCAGGAGTCGCTGCTGCGGCCCGCCAGTCACTGCCCGCGCTGCGGCACCCCGCTGGCCTGGTTCGAGAACCTGCCGGTGCTGGGCTGGCTGTGGCTGAGAGGACGCTGCCGCCACTGCGGCGCCGGCATCGCCGCCCGCTACCCCCTGGTGGAACTGCTCACCGCGGGGCTGTGGGTGGCGGCGGTGGGCGCGCAGCCGGGGAGCATGGGCCCGCTGCCACCGCCGCTGCCGCTGCTGCTCGCCGGCTGGCTGCTGCTGAGCTGGCTGATTCCGCTCACCCTGATCGACCTCGACCGCCTCTGGCTGCCGGAGCCCCTCTGCCGCAGCGGCCTGCTGCTGGGGCTGGCCTGCACGGCGCTGCTGGGCTGGAGCCAGAGCGCCGAGCTGGGCCGGCAGCTGCTCTTCCACCATCTGGTGGCGGCCGGCGTGGGCCTGCTTGGCTTCGAACTGGTGAGCGCGCTGGGGGAACGGCTCCTGGGCAAACCGGCCCTGGGGCTGGGCGACGCCAAGCTGGCGGCCATGCTGGGGGCCTGGCTTGGGCTCACGGGTCTCGGGCTCACCGTGATCCTGGCCGTGTTCAGCGGCGCGCTGGTGGGCGTGCTGGGCCGCCTCAGCGGTCGGCTGGGCCGGCAGCAGCCCTTTCCCTTCGGGCCCTTCCTGGCCGCCGGCGGGGCCGCCGTGTGGCTGCTCGGCCGGGATGCCTGGCTGGCGACGCTGGGGCTGCTGCCCTAGGGGGGCTCCTTTAATGGAGGCATCCCGTGCCCGGCGCCCGCAGCGGTGCCTCCCGCATGTCGCTGTTCGACTGGTTCGCCGACCGCCGCAAGAACGCTCCCGCCGTGCGCAACCCGCAGGAGCCGGAGGAGGGCGGCGGGCTGTGGAGCAAGTGCCCCGACTGCGGGCTGGTGGTGTACCGCAAGGACCTGGTGGCCAATGCCAGCGTCTGCAAGGGCTGCGGCTACCACCACCGCATCCACAGCGAGGAGCGGATCCGGCTGATTGCCGACCCCGGCAGCTTCGAGCCCCTCGACACCGATCTGGCCCCCACCGATCCCCTGGCCTTCAAGGACCGGCGCAGCTACGCCGACCGCCTGCGCGACAGCCAGCGCAGCACCGGCCTGCGTGACGCGGTGGTGACCGGGCTGTGCCGCTGCAGCGGCCTGCCCCTGGCCCTTGGGGTGATGGATTTCCGCTTCATGGGCGGCTCCATGGGCTCGGTGGTGGGGGAGAAGCTCACCCGGCTGATCGAAGAGGCCACCGCCCGGCGCATGCCCGTGCTGATCGTCTGCGCCTCCGGTGGCGCGCGCATGCAGGAGGGCATGCTCAGCCTGATGCAGATGGCCAAGATCTCCGGGGCGCTGCAGCGGCACCGGCAGGCCGGGTTGCTCTACATCCCCCTGCTCACCCACCCCACCACCGGGGGGGTGACCGCCAGCTTCGCCATGCTCGGCGACCTCATCCTGGCCGAACCGAAGGCCCTGATCGGCTTCGCCGGCCGCCGCGTGATCGAGCAGACCCTGCGCGAGAAACTGCCCGATGGCTTCCAGACCGCCGAGTACCTGCGGGACCACGGCTTCGTGGACGCGATCGTGGACCGCACCCAGCTGCGCTCCACCCTGGCCAGCCTGCTGCGCATCCATGGCTGCCGTGAGCGCGTCACCGCCTGAGATGCCGGCCGCCCGACCGCTGATGCGACCCGCAGGCACCGCGACCCTGCAAGCGGCGGCCGTCCGCTGGCTGGCCGGGCTGATCGCCTGCTGCGCCCTCCTGCTGCTCCTGCCTGTGCTGCCGGCGGCGCGCCCGGCGCCCGCCCTGGCGGCCTCGGTGGAGTGGCGGGAGGTGCCCGCCAGCGAGGCCGGCCGCCAGTGGTGGGACGCAGGCAGCCTGCGGCTCACCTCGGGCGGCAACCTCAGCGTTCTCAGCCGCTTCCAGCCCGCCGCCACGGACGGCCAGGCACGCCCCCGCATGGGCGATCTCTATGTGATGGAGATCGACTGCGGCCAGAACCTCTACCGCGACACCTCGGTGAACGGCCTGCCGCGCTTCCGGGCCGAGTGGCAGCCCGCCGACGGCGACCCGCTGCTGATGGCGGTGATCGCCGCCAGCTGCGAGGCCGGTGCGCCGCTGCTGCAGGCTGGCTGAACCTCGCTCCGCGTCCATGGCCACCACTCCCGCCGCCGCCGCCCGGCCCCTGGGCGTGGCGATCGCCGGCCTCGGGTTCGGCGAGGCGGTGCACCTGCCGGCGCTGCGGTCCTGCCCCGGCACCGAACCGGTGGCGCTCTGGCATCCGCGCGCCGAACGCCTGGAGGCCGCCTGCCGGCAGGCGGAGCTGCCCGGCCACAGCGATTTCGAGGCCCTGCTGGCCGATCCGGCCGTGGAGGCGGTGGTGATCGCCACACCGCCGGAACCGCGCTTCGAGCTGGCGTGCCGGGCCCTGGAGGCGGGCAAGCACCTGATGCTGGAGAAGCCCGTGGCCCTCAGCGCCCGGCAGGCCGAGGAGCTGCAGCGGCTGGCCATGGCCCGGGGCCTCACCGTGGCGGTGGACTTCGAATACCGGGCGGTGCCCCTGTTCCGCCAGCTGCACGCGCTGGTGAGTGCGGGCGTGCTGGGGGAGCTGGTGCTGGTGAAGCTCGACTGGCTGATGGGCAGCCGTGCCGATCCGACCCGCCCCTGGAGCTGGTATTCCCAGGCCGCGGCCGGCGGTGGCGTGCTCGGCGCCCTGGGCACCCATGCCTTCGACCTGCTGCACTGGCTGGTGGGACCCACCCGCAGGCTTCAGGCCCAGCTGAACACGAGCATCGACGAGCGGCCCCTGGCCGACGGCAGCGGCCGCACGGGCGTGGTGGACGCGGAGGACATCGCCCTGGTGCAGCTGCAGCTGGACGGACCGACGGGCCGGACGGTGCCGGCCCAGGTGAACCTGGCCTCGGTGACCCGGCGCGGGCGGGGCTGCTGGCTGGAGCTCTACGGGCGCGAGGGCACCGCGGTTCTGGGCTCCGACAACCAGGCCGACTACGTGCACGGCTTCAATCTCTGGCTGGCCCGGGGCAACGAGCCCCTGCGGCGGCTGGAGCCCGATCCGCGCTTCGCCTTCCCCCGCACCTGGGAGGACGGCCGCATCGCACCGGTGGAGCGTCTGCACGGCTGGTGGAGCGAGGCGGTGCGCCAGGGGCGGCCGATGGTGCCAGGGCTGGCGGAGGGGGTGGCGAGCCAGCGCTGCTGCGACCGGGCCCGGGAGTGAGAAGGGCGGCCGCCGCATCCAGGGGCAGGACGTGCCCAGCAGTACGGCCATCCGGTATCAGAGTGAACGCTGACAGTCAGTAGCAACCGCTACTGTTTCTGGACGTTGACCATGGGGCCCAGCCCCAGCGGCGGAAGTAGGGGCAGCCCAGGGAGTCATCCGCAGGCCACACCCGAAGCAACGCGCCATCCACACCCGAGCCCACGGGCCGGTTTTCCTCGGAGGCACGTCCATGTCCATCACCACGGCCAGACAACTGGCGCGTCAGGCCGAAGAGGCCCGCCGTGCCGCCAAGCAGAACGGGTTCACCGTTCAGTCCCTGCGCAGGCAGCAGCTGATCGACTGATCAGGCCGCATCCGGCAGCCGGTGTCGCGTCCGCCCCGTCCGGCTTCGCCGGACGGGGCTTTCTGCTGAGCGGGCGCTGGCGGCGGACAGATCGTTGCGATTGGCATCACCTAGACTCCCCCCCAGTCCATCCCCAGACCAGAGGTTTCCCATGGCGCTCGTTCCGCTTCGGCTGCTGCTGGATCATGCCGCCGAAAACGGCTACGGCATCCCGGCGTTCAACGTGAACAACCTGGAGCAGGTGCAGTCGATCATGGAGGCGGCCAACGAGACCGACTCGCCCGTGATCCTGCAGGCCTCCCGCGGCGCCCGCAGCTACGCCGGGGAGATCTTCCTGCGCCACCTGATCATCGCCGCCACCGAGACCTATCCCCACATCCCCGTGGTGATGCACCAGGACCACGGCAACAGTCCTGCCACCTGCTATTCCGCCATCACCAACGGCTTCACCTCCGTGATGATGGACGGCTCCCTGGAAGCTGACGCCAAGACCCCCGCCAGCTACGACTACAACGTGGCCGTCACCAAGGAAGTGGTGGACGTGGCCCACAGCGTCGGCGTGAGCGTGGAGGGTGAGCTGGGTTGCCTGGGCTCCCTGGAAACCGGCAAGGGTGACGCCGAGGACGGCCACGGCTTCGAGGGCGAGCTCTCCCGCGACATGCTGCTCACCGATCCCGCCGAAGCCGCCGACTTCGTGGCCAAGACGAAGGTGGACGCCCTGGCCATCGCCATCGGCACCAGCCACGGCGCCTACAAGTTCACCCGCAAGCCCACGGGCGAAGTGCTGGCCATCAGCCGCATCGCCGAGATCCACAAGGCCATCCCCAACACCCATCTGGTGATGCACGGCTCCTCCTCGGTGCCCCAGGAGTGGCTGGACATGATCAACCAGTACGGCGGCCAGATCCCCGAGACCTACGGCGTGCCCGTGGAGGAGATCCAGGAGGGCATCCGCAACGGCGTGCGCAAGGTGAACATCGACACCGACAACCGCCTTGCCTTCACCGCCGCAGTGCGTGAGGCCGCCGCCAAGGATCCCGCCAACTTCGATCCTCGCCACTTCAACAAGCCCGCCCGCGAGTACATGAAGCGGGTGTGCCTCGATCGCTACCAGCAGTTCTGGTGCGCCGGCAACGCCAGCAAGATCAAGCAGCAGACCATCAACTACTACGCCGGTCTGTACGCCAAGGGCGCCCTCGATCCCAAGACCGCCGTGGCCGCCTGATCCGGCTCAACAGCCCGGACCCGGTACCACGATCGGTTCAGACAGGGGGCATCCGCCCCCTTTTTGATGGGCTGGCATCGGTGCCGATCCCAGTGGCCGGGCCTGTGCCAGTGGCCGGGCCTGCGCCAGTGGCCGGGCCTGCGCCAGTGGCCGGGGGGTCAGCGTTGGGTCGCTGTCCTCAGGGCGCCTCGACCGCGGTGGGGGGCACGTCGCTGGCCAGGATCGAGCGGCCGGGATCCAGCAGCGCCTCGATCGCCTGCGCCAGGGTGGGCTCCATGGCGATGCGGGTGCCGTCGCTCACCACCACCCGGGTCAGCGTGGGCAATCCGCCCTGGCGGGCCTTGAGATACACCGGCTCCACGTAGAGCAGGGCCTCGCCCACGGGCAGCACCAGCAGGTTTCCCTGCACCACCTGGGCCCCGGACCGGCTCCAGAGGCCGAACTGCTGGCTGATGGTCGGGTTCTGGTTGATCAGGGCGGTGATCTGCTCGGGCCCGAGGATCGGCGTCTGACTGGGGAAGCGCAGCACCTCGAGTTTCCCGTAGTTGGCGCCGTCGCTGCGGGCCGCCAGCCAGGCCACCAGGTTGGGGCGCGCCAGCGGTGTGAGCGGCTGCAGCAGCAGGAACTCCGGCGGCAGGTCGGACGACAGCTGGCCGCTGATGTGATAAGGCACCATCGGCACCAGTTCGGACCCGTAGATCTCCTTGGGGATCTGCCACACGTCGTCGCCGCTGTAGAACACGGCCGGATCGGTCACGTGATACCGGAGCAGCTGGCTGGTCTGCAGCTCGAACTGGGGGATCGGGTAGCGGATGTGGGCCAGCAGCGCCGGCGGCATCGCCTCCAGCGGCTGGAACAGCTCCGGAAACAGCCGCTGCCAGGCGGTGATCAGCGGGTCTTCCGGTTCGGCCACGTAGAGGGCCACGCCCCCTCCGTAGGCATCAACCACGGCCTTCACCGAATTGCGGAGGTAGCGCACGTCCGGGCGTCCGGGCACCGGGGCGCTGTAGGGATAGGTGCGGCTCATGGTGAAGCCGTCCACGATCCAGAACTGGTGCTGCCCGGGCGGGAACGGGCCGGCATCGGCACCGAGGTTCACCGTGGCCAGATAGGGCTCGGCCTCGAAGGCCACGAAGGGCACCAGCCGCCCCACCCGCTCCCGCACCTCCCGGCGCAGCAGCAGCCGGGTGTCGGCGGTGAGCGCGCCGCTCACCAGCAGCCGCGGCTCGCGCAGGTAGAGCGCCGCCGCCAGCCGCGCCGCCGTGCTGCGCAGCGGCACCCCGGCCTGGCCACCGTAGTGGGTGTAGAAGTTGTCTTCCCCCTCGGGAAAATTGAATTCCCGCACCTGGGTGGGCGCCAGGCCGTAGGGCCCCGGCAGGGTGCCGAAATAGAGGCTGGGCATCCCCACCGGGATCGCCGCCTTCACCTGCTCCCGGCTGATGTTCAGCTCGGGGCTGCCGGAGATGCGGCTGTTGGCCCCCAGATCACTGATGAAGAACTCCGGCAGGCCGTCCGGGGTGCTGGTGTTCACCGGGGTGACGGTGAAGCCCTGGCCGTGGGTGAACACCAGATGACGGTTCAGCCAGGTGCGCGCCGCCGGCTGCAGGCCGGAGATGTCCACCTCCCGGGCGGTGATGATCACCTGCTGCTGCTGGGGAGGAGCGTCACCGGCGGCGATCGCGTAGCGGTCCACCGTGGGCTCGGTGAAGCGATAGAACACCCGCAGCTGCTGCAGCTGACGGTTGGTGTCCAGCAGCGGCCTGCTGTCCCAGAGCCGGATGTTGCGGATCGTGGCCTGGCTGCGTTTCAGGTCGGTGCGGGTGATCCGGGCGCTGGGGTTGACGCTGCGCACATTGATGCGGTCCAGCTCGAAGGCCGCCCGGGTGGCCTCGATGGAGCGGGCCAGGTAGGGGGTTTCCCGCTCCAGTTCGCGCGGGTTCACCACCAGCAGCTGCAGCACCGGCAGCAGCAGGCCCTCCAGCAGCAGCACCAGCAGCAGCAGCACGCCGCTGAGCAGGAAGGTGCGGCCGCGCCAGCCGCGTCGCGGCAGGGGCAGCACCAGCAGCAGCCCCGTCACCAGCGCCAGCACACCGGCGAGGCTGCGCAGCGGCAGCGACACATGCACGTCCACCCAGCCCGCCCCCGGCACCGAGCCCTGGGTGCTGAGCATCAGCTGATGGCGGCTCAGCCAGAAGGCAGCGGCCAGGGCCATGGCGAAGACGCCGAAGGGCAGGCGCAGGGCCCGCAGCTGGGCGGCGGAGAAGCCGCCGAAGCGTCCGTCGCTGAGCTGGGGGGGACGGGCCATCAGCCCCCACAGGGCCGCGGCCGTGTGGGTGGTGCCAAGGGCGATCGCCAGGGTGAGCCCGAAGGCCAGGGCCGGGAACCGGGCCAGGGCGAAGCTCACGTCGGCACCGAGCATGGGATCGCGCAGGCCGCTGTCGGGAACCAGCAGGGCCAGGCTCCACAGCCCCCAGCCCCTGGCCAGGGCCAGGGCGGCGGCGGCGCTGGCCAGGAAGGCCAGCAACCGGGGCGTGCGCAGCGGGGCACGCACCAGGGCCACCAGCAGGGGGAGGATCAGCAGGGCCACCGGCAGCCAGGGCAGATCAGCCAGGGCCACCAGGCCATGCAGCCGGCGCGGATCAAAGGAATCGCGCAGCAGGCGCTCGGCCAGCCGCAGCAGCAGCAGCAGCGGCAGCAGCTGGGCGGCCGCCAGCACCAGCAACGTGAGCAGGTAGGGAGCGGGGGCCAGGGGGAAGCGGGCTGGCTCGCCCGCGGCGACCACCGGCCGGCGCCACAGCCAGCCCAGCCAGCCCTGCAGGCCGGCGCCCAGGGCCAGACCCAGCGCCAGACCCAGGGCCTGCAGCAGCCAGCGCCGCACCAGCACCGTCCCCCATCCGAACTGCTCGAACCACCGCCATTCGACCCAGGTGCGGGCGGCCGTGAACAGCAGCGCGGCCAGCAGGATCACCGCTGCGGCCAGCAGCACCGGCCAGGGAAGGCGCCGCAGTTGCCGCCGCATCGGTGCAGACCACTCCGGCCGACCATAGGCAGAGCCACGGCGGCGGGCCAGCGGCGATATCCGAGTACAGAGGTCGGCTTTTATCGTCGGCCCGGTACTGCACTGTTAGCCTCCGGCTTTCCCCCAAGGGTTCCACCGTGACGGCCACCCTCTCCCGGTCCGCCCTCTCCGGACCCACCTTCACCGGCCTGCGCTGCAAGGAGTGCGGCGAGCCCTACGCGGCCGGTGCCCGCCACGTCTGCGAGGACGTGTGCTTCGGACCCCTGGAGGTCGTCTACGACTACGACGCGATCAAGGCCAGGGTGAGCCGGGCCACGATCGAGGCCGGCCCCGCCTCGATCTGGCGCTACCGCGAATTCCTGCCGATCGAGGGCGACCCGATCGACGTGGGCACGGGCTTCACGCCCCTGCTCAAGGCCGACAACCTGGCCAAGCGCCTGGGCCTGAAGAGCCTCTACATCAAGAACGACGGCGTCAACATGCCCACCCTGTCCTTCAAGGACCGGGTGGTGAGCGTGGCCCTCACCCGCGCCCGCGAGCTGGGCTTCACCACCGTGAGCTGCGCCTCCACCGGCAACCTGGCCAACTCCACCGCCGCCATCGCCGCCCACGCCGGCCTGGAGTGCTGCGTGTTCATCCCCAGCGATCTGGAGCTGGGCAAGGTGCTCGGCACCCTGATCTACAACCCCACCCTGATGGCGGTGAAGGGCAACTACGACCAGGTGAATCGCCTGTGCTCGGAGGTGGCCAACACCTACGGCTGGGGTTTCGTGAACATCAACCTGCGCCCCTACTACTCCGAGGGCTCCAAGACCCTGGGCTACGAGGTGATCGAGCAGCTGGGCTGGGAACTGCCCGACCACATCGTGGCGCCCCTGGCCTCCGGCTCCCTGTTCACCAAGATCCGCAAGGGCTTCGACGAATTCATCAAGTGCGGCCTGGTGGAGGAGAAGCCCGTGCGCTTCAGCGGCGCCCAGGCCGAAGGCTGCAGCCCCATCGCCCAGGCCTTCGCCGAGGGCCGCGACTTCATCACGCCGGTGAAGCCGCACACCATCGCCAAGTCGATCGCCATCGGCAACCCGGCCGACGGCCCCTACGCGATTGACATCGCCAACGCCACCAAGGGCAGCATCGCCGCGGTGAGCGATGCCGAGATCATCGAGGGCATCAAGCTCCTGGCCGAAACCGAGGGCGTGTTCACCGAAACCGCCGGCGGCACCACGATCGCGGTGCTCAAGAAGCTGGTGGAGCAGGGCAGGATCAACCCCGAGGAGCGCACGGTGGCCTACATCACCGGCAACGGCCTCAAGACCACCGAGGCCGTGGCCGACGCCATCGGCGCGCCTTACACGATCGAGGCCCAGCTCGACAGCTTCAAGGCCGCCTGGCAGCAGGCCCAGGCCGATCACGCCGCCGCCTGACGGCGTTCACCCATCCCCCACCTCCGACTCCAGCCCGACCCCATGGCCGTTCAGGTTCTGATCCCCACCCCCCTGCAGAAGTTCACCGCCAACGAGGCCAGCGTGGAACTGGAGGCGGCCAGCGTCTCCGCCCTGGTGGAGGCCCTCGAGAGCCGCTTCCCCGGCATCCGCGCCCGCCTCTGCGACGAGGGCGGCAAGCTGCGCCGCTTCCTGAACATCTACGTGAACAGCGAGGACATCCGCTTCCTGGACAACGAAGCCACGCCCCTCAAGGACGGCGATGAGGTGTCGATCGTGCCGGCCGTGGCCGGCGGCTGAGTGGCCTTTCGTAGCGACGGCGGCAACGCCCCAGCAGCGGCTGCCGCTCAATAGCGTTACATCCTCGAGGCCGGTGGGACGACCCGCCCGCCGGCCCGTCACCGCCGCCATCCGGCGCGCCCCACCATGACCCAGGTTCCCTTCCATCCCCTGAGCGCACCGGCGGCTCAGGCGGGCGACTCCAGCGCACCCGCCGGCTGGCAGGCCAAGGCCCGGATCTTCGACTACCGCCAGGCCGCCAATCCGGTGCGGCGGGGGCTCACCGAGCCGATCCCCGATCACCACTGGAGTGCCACCGTCCACCAGAGCGGATCCACCGGGGTGATCCCCCTCGATCTCAGCGCCGAGCTGGGCTGCAGCGGGCCGGCCACCAGCCCCGCGCTGTCGGCCAACTTCCTGCGCATCCTGGCGGGCGAAGGGCTCAAGGCCGCCGCCGCCGCCACCAGCGCGCTCTTCTACGTGCTGCACGGTGAGGGCACCCTGGCCTGGGGCGGCCGCGAGCTCTGCTGGGGGAAGGGGGATGTGATCGCCCTGCCCCACGGCGACGCTCCCCTGTTCCAGGCCGGCCAGGACAGCGTTCTCTACTGGGTGCACGACGCCCCCCTGCTGCGCTATCTGGGCGCCGAGCCCGCCGCGGCACGCTTCGAGGCCGTCCACTACCCGGCGGCGCTGCTGGAGGAGAAACTGCAGGCCCTGCTCGCCGATCCCAGCTCGGCGCGCAGCAACCGGCTCAGCCTGCTGCTGGCCAACGCCGATCTGCCCGCCAGCCGCACGGTGAGCCACACCCTCTGGGCGATGCTCGGCGTGGTACCGGCAGGAGCCGTGCAGCCCCCCCACCGGCACCAGTCGGTGGCCCTGGATCTGGTGATCGACTGCGATCCCGGCTGCTACACGCTCGTGGGCACCGAGCTCAACGACGACGGCACCATCCGCAACCCCAGCCGCTCGATCTGGGAGCCGGGGGCGGCCTTCGTGACCCCCCCGGGCCACTGGCACGCCCACGTGAACGAGAGCGGCCGCATGGCACGCCTGCTGCCGATTCAGGATGCCGGGCTACACACCTACCTGCGCAGCCTCGACATCCGCTTCAGCGGCGGCCTCGGCGGCTGAACGCCGCTGCTCATCGGCGGCTACGGCGGCGCGGAAGCTGTCGCCGTCGATCGTCTCCTCCGCGATCAGGCGGTCCACCAGCGCGTCCATCAGATCGCGGCGCGGCTCCAACAGGGCGATCGCCCGGTCGAGAGCATGGCGCGCCAGGTCGCGCACCTGGGTATCGATCAGGTTGCCAGTGACCTTCGAATAGTGGGGCTCGGACCGGAGCCAGTCACGGCCCAGGAACACCTCCGGGTCGTCGCCCTCCAGCGCCACCGGCCCCAGGGGTGAGAAGCCGTAGCGGGTGACCATCTCGCGGCCGATGCGGGCCACCAGTTCCAGGTCGCTGGAGGCGCCCTGGGTGACCTCGTCGGGTCCGAACACCACCAGCTCGGCGGCCCGCCCGCCCATCGCCACCACCATACGGGCCAGCAGGTAGGCCTTGCTGATCAGACCGGAGTCGAGCACGTCCTCATCGGGCATGGTGCGGGCGAAGCCGCCGATGCCACCGGCCCGGGGCAGCAGGGTCACCTTGTCCAGCCGGTCGGCGTGGGGCACCAGGCTGGTGAGCAGGGCATGGCCCACCTCGTGGTAGGCGATCAGTCGCTTCTTGGCCGAATCCTGCAGGGGCGCGGCGGGCAGGCCCATGGTGATGCGCTCGAGGGCATCGCCCATGGCGGCCTCGTCGATGGCGCTCTTCTGGCGCCTGGCGGTGAGGATCGCCGCTTCGTTGAGCAGGTTGGAGAGGTCGGCGCCGGAGAAGCCGGGGGTGCGGCTGGCCCAGTCCGCCAGCGACACCTCCTCGGCCAGGGGCCGGGTGCGGGCATGCACCGCCAGGATCTCCTCGCGACCGCGCCGGTCCGGCAGGTCGACGGTGATGCGCCGGTCGAAGCGGCCGGGGCGCATCAGGGCGGCGTCGAGCACATCCGGACGGTTGGTGGCCGCCAGCAGGATCACGCCGGAGTTGTCGGCGAAGCCGTCCATCTCAGTGAGCAGCTGGTTCAGGGTCTGCTCGCGCTCGTCGTTGCCGCCGCCGATGCCAGCCCCGCGCTGACGGCCCACGGCGTCGATCTCGTCGATGAAGATGATGCAGGGAGCCTTCTCCTTGGCCTTGCGGAACAGGTCCCGCACCCGGCTGGCACCCACACCCACGAACATCTCCACGAACTCGGAGGCGGCGATGGAGAAGAAGGGCACGCCCGCCTCACCGGCGATGGCGCGGGCCAGCAGGGTCTTGCCGGTGCCCGGCGGACCCACCAGCAGCACTCCCTTGGGGATGCGGGCGCCGATGGCGGTGTAGCGCTCGGGTGCCTTCAGGAAGGTCACCACCTCCTGAAGTTCCTCCTTGGCCTCGGCGATGCCGGCCACGTCCTCGAAGCGCACGGTGACGCCGCCTTCGGGCTGCAGCCGGGGCTTGCTGGCGCCGAACCCCAGGGCCCTGTTGGCCACCTTGGCCGAGCGCTGCAACAGCAGGGCCAGGCCACCCAGCAGCAGCAGCACCAGCAGGCCGTTGGACACCAGCGCGGCGGTGGCGGCGTCGGCCCGGTCGTCCCGCACCGTCAGGGGCACGCCGGCCTGCTCGGCGGTGCGCAGCAGCTGCGGGTCATTGGCGAACACCGGCACCCGCTGCTCGCGCCCGTCTTCGAAGCGCACCCGCGCCTCCCTCTGGCGGGGCGAGAGCTCCAGGT
The DNA here is from genome assembly GCF_024346135.1 of Cyanobium sp. CH-040. Classification (GTDB taxonomy): domain Bacteria; phylum Cyanobacteriota; class Cyanobacteriia; order PCC-6307; family Cyanobiaceae; genus NIES-981. Next base: position 135,322 of record NZ_JAGQCJ010000005.1, read on the forward strand.
CCTTCACCCGGCCCTCGCGGATATCGCGGAGCAGCTGGCTGTAGGAGGGCGGGGGGGTGTCCGGGTTCAGCAGCCTGGCGCCACGGGCGGCGGGCGACACCGGGGCAGGCTCGGCGGACGCACCCTTGCCATCTGCACCCTTGCCGTCTGGAGGCGGGGCCGAGGCGACGGTGTGGGGGCTGACGCTCACGGCAATCCGACGCTGCCGCGAGCCTAGCGATTTGACGGAGGGCCAGTCCGCAGCCGAAGATCGTTGTTTGGCCGCAAGAGAGCACGGGGATGGCTGTTCCCAAGAAGAAGACATCGAAGGGCAAGCGCAACCAGCGCCACGCCACCTGGAAGGCCAAGGCCTCCGTCGCGGCGCAGCGCGCCATGTCCCTCGGGAAGGCCGTGCTCAGCGGCCGCGCCCAGGGATTCGTCTACCCCATCGACACCGAGGAAGACGGCTCCGAGGACTGATCGGACACGCGCTCCCGGGCGGGATCCGCGGCGATCAGCCCGCGGGCCGCGATCAGCCGGCGGCGGCCATCGAGCACACCCACCGCTACTGCCGGCAGGCCGGAGCCTGAGTCCAGCGGCCGGGTGATCAGTGGGTCCTGGTAGAGCTCCGGAGGCAGGCTGCACAGACTGGCCCGCACCAGCCGCTCGAGGGCTTCGGCCGCCAGGGCGTGGCCCCCGGCACGCCGCTGCCGGGCTTCCGCCTGGAAGCGCCAGCGCCGGGGCCAGCTCCAGCGCTGCGGCCGCAACAACCAGAGCTCGTCCAGCCGTCGCCAGGCCGGCAGGTAACCCTGCAGGGCCTGGTCCCAGCGGGGCAGCCAGGCCCGCTCGGCAGCGCTGAGGGCCAGCCGGTCGCCAGCTGCCAGCGACGCGCCAGCTGCCAGTGGCCCATTGTCGTTCGCGCTGGGGTCCGGCGCTCCGCGGCCCACCGCCTCCAGGTCCACCGCCCCCAGGGCGGCACCAAGCGGCCGGCATCCCAGCAGCCAGCCCTCCAGCAGCAGGGCATCCGCCTGCGACACCTGCTCGCCGCAGCGGTCCCCCTCGCCGCCCCGCAGGGTCTTGTCGAAACGGGGCAGAACCAGGGCATCACCGGCCCGCCAGCGGTCGAGACTGCGGCAAAGCAGCGCCACGTCGTGGCTGCCGGGGGGAACGCGGCTGACCGCGAAGGGATTGCCCTGCAGGGCCGCGAGGCGCTGCGGCCAGGGCAGATAGAGATCATCGATCGAAGCCACCGCCAGCCGCAGCCCCTGCGATTGGGCGAGCTGGGCGAGCAGGCGACAGAGCGTGCTCTTGCCGGCACCAACCGGCGCGTTCAGACCGATGGAAGGACGCAGTCCCCGCTGGACCAGCAGCCGCAGGCGGCAGAGCAGCGGCAACGCGAACTCCCGGATCAGCGCCCGATCGATCCGCTGCTCGATGGGCTGCTCGATGGGCTGCCCGTTCTGTTGCCCGGTCTCCAGGCCCTCCGGCAGGACCGGCCGCCAGCCCTGCGGGTCGGCGATGCCGCAATGACGTGCCAGAACCGCATCCATCAGGTGCCCAGCTTGTAGGCCTCCAGCACCACGGCGTACACCAGCCCCAGGCGCAGGTTGTCGACCACCCGCCAGCCGAGGCCGGGCTGGTCCCGCACCATGCGCCCGCGCAGGCGCACCACCAGCTCCAGCAGCACCACCACGGCGAGCACCATCGCCGGCCGGCCGCCGGGGAACAGGGGCAGCACGTAGGAGGTGACGTTCCCGCCGGCATAGAAGCCCAGCAGCAGGGCCAGCAGCACGGCGCTGCGGTGACGCCAGCTGCCGCGCAACTGACCGGCGATCAGCTCGGCCAGGCCCTCGCTCAGGCGCTGGAAGCGGGTGCGCTGCAGGGGCGTGGGTCTCATGGCAGGTGCTGCAGATAGGACAGCGTGATTCCCTCCGCCGGGCAAGCCGGGCCGCGCAGCACCCGGCCCTCGCCCCCCAGTGCGGACACCACCGCCCGCGCCGCCGCGAAGCGCTCCAGGGGCTCCAGGCCGCCGTAGTGGCTGAGGGTGAGCAGGCAGGGCAGGCCGGCGGCGGTGGCCGCCGCCAGACCGGCGGGCGAATCCTCGATCGCCAGCGCGGCCCCACCCTCCAGAGCCAGGCCGCGCAGAGCCAGAACGTAGGCCTCGGGATCGGGCTTCTTGCGCGCGACGTCGTCGCCGCACACCCACAGATCGAAGGCCTCCGCCAGGGAACCGAGCAGCCGCTCGGCCAGGGCCTGCACAGCCGCACGGCCACTGGTGGTGACGATCGCCTGGCGCAGACCCGCCGCCGCCGCGGCGCCGATCAGGGCGGCGACCCCCGGCCGCAGGCCCAGGCTGCCGGCGGCCATCAGCTCGGCGTAGTGGCGCTGCTTGCAGGCCTGCAGGGCCTCCACCCGGCGGGGATCGGGCTCGGCATCCTCCAGGGCCACCAGCGCCGCCCGGATGCGCTCACGGCCGCCGCTGATCGCCAGCCAGTGGCCGTACTCCTCGGCCTCCCAGTGCAGGGGCACGCCGTATTCGGCGAAGGCCCGGTTGAAGGCCAGGCGGTGGCCGTCGCGCTCGGTCTCCGCCAGGGTGCCGTCCACATCCCAGAGCAGGGCCCGCAGGGCCATCGGCAAGCCGCGCACGCTGGCCCGCCAGCCTAGGCAGCCCACCTGGACGCCCACAATGGGGGGCCGAACCGCCGTCGCCGCGTTGCTCCCCGCCCTTCACGAGCAGCGCTGGCAGCTTCCCGCGGCCCTCGGAGCGCTCAGCGATCCGACAGCGCTGCGGCAGCTCAACCCGCCCGGAGCCGAACCACTCCCCGAGCCTCTGCTGGCCCTGCTGGCACGGCGGGGCCACACCAGCGCCGAGGCGGTGGCGGCCCTGCTCGCCCCCCCGGCGGCCCCCGAGCCGCTCGAGCACTTCGCCGACCTGGCCGTGGCGGCGGCACGGCTGGAGCAGGCCTGCCGCGGCGGCGAGGCGGTGGCGATCTGCGGCGACTACGACGCCGACGGCATGACCAGCACGGCCCTGCTGGTGGGGGTGCTGAGCCGACTCGGAGCCAACCCCCGGGGAGCCATCCCCAGCCGCATGGAGGACGGCTACGGCCTCAACGCCGCCATGGTGGAGGAGCTGGCGGGCGAGGGGGTGGGCCTGCTGGTGACCGTCGACAACGGCGTCTCCGCCCACGAGGCCCTGGAGCGGGCCCGGGACCTGGGAGTGGAGGTGATCCTCACCGATCACCACACCATTCCGGCCACGCTCCCGCCCCATCTGGCCCTGCTGCACCCCCAGCGCACGCCGGAGGGTTCGCCCTTCCGCGGCCTTGCCGGCGTGGGTCTGGCCTACGTGCTGGCGGCGGCACTGTGCCGGCGGATGGGCAGCGCCGAGGGGCTGCGCATGGCCATGGACCTGTTCTGCGTCGGCACCATCGCCGACATGGCGCCGCTCCAGGGGGTGAACCGCCGCTGGCTGATCGACGGACTGCCCCGCCTGAGCAGCAGCGGCCTGGCGGGACTGCAGGCCCTGCAGCGCCTGGCCGGCATCGAGGGGCAGCCCCTCGATGCCGAGGCGGTGGCCTTCCGCATCGCCCCCCGCATCAACGCCGTGGGGCGCCTGGGGGACCCGCGGCTGGTGGTGGAGCTGCTCACCACCGGCGAGCCTGAGCGTGCCCTCGAGCTGGCCCGCGACTGCGAGACCCTCAACCGCCAGCGGCGGGAGCTCTGCGAGGCGATCGAGGCCGAGGCCCTGGCGCTGCTGGAGGCCGATGGCAGCGAGCGGCCTGCCTTCCTGCTGCTGGCCCAGAACCACTGGCACCACGGCGTGATCGGCATCGTGGCCGCACGGCTGGTGGAACGGCTAAACCGGCCCTGCGCCCTGCTGGCGGGGGAGGGCAACGGCCGCCTGCGGGCCTCGGTGCGTGCTCCGCGGGGCTTCGCCGTGGATGGGGCCCTGCAGGCCTGCGCCGAACTGCTCGAGCGCTTCGGCGGCCACCCGGCCGCCGGCGGCTTCAGCGTGCGCGCCGAGCGGCTCGAGGCGCTGCGACAGCGGCTGGAGGAGCGGGCCCGGCTATGGCTGCAGGAGCGCGGTGGCAGCCATCCGGTGGAACCGGAGGCACTGCTGCGCCTGGCGGCGATCGACCGGGAGTTCCTGCGCCAGCAGCGGCGGCTGGAACCGTTCGGCATCGGCCACCCCCAGCCGGTGTACTGGAGCAGCGGCTGCGAACTGGTGAGCCAGAAGCTGCTGCGGGGCGGCCACCTGCAGCTGGAGCTGGAGCAGGACGGCGCCCGGCTGCGGGCGATCGGCTGGCGCTGGCAGGGGGAAGCCCGGCTGCCGCGCTGGCTGGATGTGGCCTACCGGCTGCGGCTCGACCGCTGGCAGGAGCGGGAGCGGCTGCAGCTGGAGCTGGTGGGGGTGCGGCCCAGTGCGACGGGCGAGCATGGAGAGGGCGAAGTGATCCTGCAGCGCGGAGACCGGCTCTACTGGTGCCGCCGCGACGGGGAGGGGCTGGTGATCCGCAACGCCACCGGTGAGGAACTGCACAGCGCCAGCAGTCCGGACCACCCCTATCTAAGGGCCCTGCTGCAGGACGCGGCCATGGCCCTGGGCCTGGCCGCCTGAACGGCTCCCAGAGCGCGCCTCAGAGGGCGCCGCGGCGGTAGAAGAGGATGAAGATCACAGCCGGACCGGCCAGGGTGATCAGGGCCAGGGCGGTGAAGTTGGCGATCAGGTGGAAGTCGATGCCCATGGGTGCCGGTGCGCTGGAGCGAATCGCTGGGCGCCAGAGTAGGGCCCGGCCACGGCCCGGCCGGCTGCAGCCCTGGCTCTGTGACCGGTTGTCACGCGACTTCCCCCGCCGCATCACCCCGTGAAGCCAGCCCCCACCTGGACCTGCATCGCCGGCTGCGGCGCCTGCTGCCGGCTGGATCCGGAGCTGCGGCAGGAGGCCCTGGAGGCTCTGAACCCCGCCCAGCGGCAGGAGTACCTGACGCTGGTGGGCGCGGATGGCTGGTGCCGCCACTACGACACCGGCGGCCGGCGATGCCGGGTGTACGACGGCAGGCCGGATTTCTGCCGCGTGGCCAATCTCATGGCGCTGTTCGGCGCCGAAGGCCAGGCTGCCGATGCCCTGGCGATCGCCTGCTGCAAGCAGCAGATCCGCAGCGAGTACGGCGGCCGTGGCAAGGTGATGCGCCGCTTCCTGCGCGCGATCCGCCGATCATGACCAGCAGCGAGGATCCCAGCAGCTCCCCGGCCACCTCTCTGGAGCCCGCTCTGGAGCCCGCAGCGGGGCCGGCTGGCGATTCCAGCCCGCACGGAGCGGGAACCGGGGCCTTCCTCGGCGCCCTGGCCACCACTTTCACCACCGTGTTCCTCGCCGAGCTGGGCGACAAGACCCAGCTGGCGGCCCTGCTGCTCTCGGCTCAGTCCGGGCGGCCGCTGCTGGTGTTCATCGGCGCTTCCCTGGCCCTGATCAGCTCGAGCCTGGTGGGGGTGCTGCTGGGCCGCTGGCTGGCCCGGCTGCTGCCGGCCCACGAGCTGGAACGGCTGGCCGGCCTGCTGATGGTGGGACTGAGCCTCTGGCTGGGCCGTCAGGCGGTTCTGCAGCTCAACGCCCCGCCCCCGGATCTCCCCCTGGGCTGAGTCCGCCCGGGCACAACCCGCCGCACCACAGCCCACCTCCCGCCTGCTGCCCACTGCCCAAAGCCGCCTGCCGCCCGCTACCCGCGAAATGGACCTCAGCCTGCTTGCCTCCACCTTCGTCACCGTCTTCCTGGCGGAGCTGGGCGACAAGACCCAGCTGGCGATCGTGAGCATCAGCGGCACCTCCAGCCGGCCGCTGGCGGTGTTCGCCGGCAGCTCCCTCGCCCTCGTGCTGGCCAGCCTGCTGGGGGCGGCGGCCGGCGGGTCGCTGTCGGCGGTGATCCCCACCAACCTGCTGCAGCTGGCCGCCTCGGGCGGTTTCCTGGTGCTGGGGATCCGCCTGATCCGCAAGGCCGCCAGGGCCGAGGCCGGCGCAGTGGACGCCGAGGAGGTCTGAGGCGCGCGGCTGCATACAATCGGCCCAGTTGGAGGAGGGTCGAGGGCATCGCTCCGAGCCCGGTCCCGCCACTCCCGATCGCCATCCCCGCGCGCCCCCTGGGGCGATTCCCGATGGCCACCGCCAAACAACCCGCTACCCCATGAAGTTCACGGTCGCCGACCTGCTCGACCAGCTTCCCGCCCACGAGGCCCTACCCCCGACCCGGCTCGAGAAAGCCCTGGGGCTGAGCCACACCACCGACAAGCAGCAGCTGCGCATCGCCCTCGATGGCCTGATCAGGCTGGGCCTGATCCAGGAGAGCGAAGCCGGTCTGCAGCGCAGCGACGCCCCCGATCTCATCCCCGCCCGGCTGCGCTGCTCCAGCAAGGGGTTCTGCTTCGCCCTGCGGGAGGACGGCGGCGAGGACATCTACATCCGTGAACACCAGCTGAACCACGCCTGGAACGGCGATCGGGTGCTGGTGAAGGTGACCCGGGAAGGCGGCCGGCGCCGTTCCCCCGAAGGCGGCGTGCAGTGCATCCTCGAACGCCAGACCCCCTCCCTCCTGGCCCAGGTGGAGCAGCAGCAGGAGCAGCTGGTGGCCACCCCCCTGGACGACCGCCTGCTGACCACCGTGGTGCTCACCGCCGGCGACGCCGAGCACCTCGACCCGGAGCAGGAGTCGGTGGTGGAGGTGGTGATCGACCGCTATCCGGTGGCGCAGTTCGCTCCCCAGGGGCATGTGGCCCGGCGGCTGCCCGTGAACGGCGGCGAGGAGGCCGACCTGGAGCTGCTGCTCACCAAGCACCGGCTCAACAGCCGCCCCGCCTGCCCCCGCGCCAGCCTGCGCACTCCCGTCGCCGCCGAACGGGAGGACCTCACCGGCCAGGCGGCGCTGCTGCCGCAGCTGTGGTCGGGCCAGGGGGCGCCGCCCCTGCCGGCGCTGGCCCTGGAAGCCCGCGAGGGGGGCTGGACCCTGTGGCTGCACAGTCCCGCGGTGGCCGAACGCGTCAGTGCCGGCACCAGCCTCGACCAGTGGTTGCGGGACCAGGCCGATGCGCTCTGCGTGGGGCGCCAGTGGCTGCCCCTGCTCAGCCCCGCCCTCACCAAGGCGGCGGCGTTCGCGCCGGGAGAGGAACAGGCGGCCGTGTCGGTGGCCCTGGAGCTCGACGGCGACGGCCGGCTGCAGGGCTACCGCTTCTGCCGCAGCCGGATCAAGCCGCTGGCCGCGGTCGACCTGGCCGCCCTCACCGCCCTGGTGGAGCGCAAGCCGAAGAGCCGCACCGTGCCGGCGGCGCTCAAGCCGGTGAAGAACGCCCTGGAGCAGCTCGAGCAGCTGGTGGAGCTCAGTCAGCGGCTGCGCGAGCGCCGGCTGGAGAGCGGTTCGATCGAGCTCGACCTGCCGATGCCGCCGATCGCCTGCCTCGCCGATCTCACCGTTCCCTCGCCGAGCCCGGCCCAGCAGGGCTGGCTGGTGGCCCTGCCGCCCCATCACCCCGGCGCCATCCTGCGCGAGGCGGTGCTGCTGGCCGACCGGGCCCTGGGCGAGCACCTGGCGGCCCTGGGCCTGCCGGCGATCTTCGCGCTCAACCCCGGACCCGACAGCGGCGACCTCAACGACGTGGCCAAGGCCGCGCTGGCGCTGGAAATCCCCCTGGAGCTGGGTGAGGAGGGCCATGCCGGCGCCGCCGAGCTGGCGGTGGCCTTCGCCGCCAGCAGCCGCAGCCGCTCGCTGCAGCAGCAGCTCTGCGGGGTGCTGCAGCCCGTGCAGCTGAGCACCACCCCCGGCAGCGTCGCCCTGGCCGGGCTGACGGGTGAGGAGGCGGCCCTGGCCCCCTGGAGCTGTCCCGGGCTGCACTACGCGGACATCTGGAACCAGCGCCTGCTGGTGGTGCTGCTCACCCAGGGCAAGGACCGGCCCAGTCCGCGTCACAAGACCAGCGTCGATCTGGCGTCGCCCGCCTGCCACGGCAGCATCGACTGGCCCCTGCTGGAGCCGGACCAGCTTGCCGACCTGCAGCAGGCCCACGAGCACGGTCTGGTGCAGCGGCTCAATGGCCGCAGGCGGTTCCGTGCGGAGCTGGAAGCCGACCTGCTGGCGATGGCTCAGGCCCGTCAGGCCGAACCGCTCGTGGGCCAGGTGCTCCCGGGTGTGATCAGCGGTGTGCAGAGCTACGGCTTCTTCGTGGAGGTGCCCCCCTCCAACGTGGAGGGCCTCGTGCACGTGAGCTCGCTCAAGGACGACTGGTACGAGTACCGGTCGCGGCAGAACCGGCTGGTGGGCCGCAAGAACCGCCGCACCTACATGCTGGGCGACGCGGTGGAGGTGGAGATCCAGAAGGTGGATGCCCTGCGCCACCAGATCGATCTGGCCGTGGTGCAGCCCGAGCTGGAGCCCCTCGACGAGCGGGAGGCGGACGCCGAGGACGCCGACGCCGACGTCAACGCCGACGCTGCAGCGCACGAGGAGCAGGAGCACTTCGCCCCGGTGCCCGTGCTCAGCGAGGTCTGAACCGTGGCCCCGGAAGCGCCGGTCGTGCTGGCCATCTCCGGCGCCTCGGCCCAGCCCCTGGCCCAGCGTGCCCTGCAACTGCTGCTGGAGGCCGGTGAGGCCGTGGAACTGGTGACCAGCCGGGGGGCGATCGGCGTCTGGCAGGCGGAGCTGGGGGTGCAGGTGCCGGGCGATCCGCGGGCCCAGGAACGCTTCTGGCGGGAGCGCACAGGCTGCAGCGGCGGCCAGCTGCGCTGCCATCGCTGGAACGACCAGGCGGCCGCGATCGCCAGCGGCAGCTTCCGCACCCGAGGCATGGTGATCCTGCCGGCCTCGATGGGCACCGTGGGCCGCATCGCCACAGGCGTGGCCCTGGATCTGGTGGAGCGGGCCGCCGACGTGCACCTCAAGGAGGCCCGGCCCCTAGTGATCTGCCCCCGGGAGACCCCCTGGAACCTGGTGCATCTGCGCAACCTCACCAGCCTGGCCGAAGCGGGCGCGCGCATCGCCCCGCCGGTGCCGGCCTGGTACCACCAGCCCCGCACGATCGAGGACATGGTGGACTTCCTGGTGATCCGGGTGTTCGACCTGCTCGGCTACGACCTGGGGATGCTGCGGCGTTGGCAGGGCCCGGTGCGGCGTGCAGACTCTGGCCCTGGCCGCCGCGACGCCGCCTCTTGAGCCTGCTGCGCCGACTGCTGCTGCTGCCCCTGCTGGCCCCGCTGCTGGCGGTACTGGTGATCGGGGCGGTCAACCCGCGGCCGGCGGTGCGCATGCGTCTGCTCACCTGGACCTCGCCGCCGCTGCCGATCGGGGTGTGGCTGCTGCTGGCCTCCGGCGGCGGGGCGGTGCTCAGCGCCGGCGCCACCGCCCTGGCCCTGCAGGGCCAGAGGCCACCGCTCCAGCGGCAGGTGGTCCGCGAGGTGTGGCCGGAAGCGGAGGATCGGCGCGCCCCGCGCAACGCAGCGCCGCCGCCCCCCCCGGCGCAGGCGGCGGCGTCCGCAGCCGGCCCCAGCCGCCCGCCGGGGGAGCCGGCACCCACCGTCGCGGTGACCTACCGGGTGATCCGCCGCCCGGCTGCCGCCGCCGCGCCGGCCGAGCGTCAGGGCGGCGAGCGGCATGGCGCAGGTGGCGGCGCCACCCCGGCCAGCGGCACCACGCAGGCTGGCGGCGACGATGGCTGGGAGCCCCTGCCGGGCGAGGACTGGTGAGACCAGAGCCCTGACTAGAGTCGGGCCGCCGACGCGCGGGGCCCTGATTCCAGTGAGCGATCCCACTCCAAGCGATCCCACTCCAGCCGAAGCCGCCAGCGAGGCGGCAGCCGCACCTCCGGCCGCCAAGCCCGGACCCACGGCCACCGTCAAGCCCGCCGCCAAGGCCGAGGCCAAACCGGCCAGGCCGCCGGCTCCGGAGGACGCCCCCTTCGCCAGCTTCGTGCCCGACGCGCTCCTGCCGGCCCTGGCCCGGGAGATCCGCAGCTACGGAGGACCGGAGCCGCAGCTGCGCTTCGAGCAGGGGAGCATGCCGGTGGTGGGTGGCCCCTGCTGGATGGTGGCGGGCGAGCTGCCGGGAGAGCGGCGCTTCTGGCTCTGCTTCACCGCCGAGGACATCGGCTCAGCCAAGACGGTGGCCCTGGCCGAATCGGGCAGCGAACCCACCCTCCTGGAGCCGTTCCTGTCCGATGAGAAGAAGATGAGCCAGGCGCTGCTGGTGTCGCGGCTGGTGCAACGGCTCAACGGCCAGAAGTGGCTCGGCCCCAACTGAACTGCACCGGCACTGCAGCGTCGCTTTACATCGACCACCCCCGGCGGCTGGATGGCCCTTACGATGCCGTCACCGCCCCGTGCAGCCCCTCGATGGTGCCCCCCTCCGCAGTCGCTCCTACCGCTGCCCCGGCCGGCCAGCCGGTCGGCACCCCCGACGCCCCGGCCATCAAGGACCCGGTGAAGGACACGATCCTCACCCCCCGCTTCTACACCACGGATTTCGACGCCATGGCGGCGATGGATCTGCGGCCCAACGAAGTCGAGCTGGAGGCCATCTGCGAGGAGTTCCGCAAGGACTACAACCGCCACCACTTCGTGCGCAACGCCGAGTTCGAAGGCGCCGCCGACAAGCTCGACCCAGAAACCCGCAAGGTGTTCGTGGAGTTCCTCGAGCAGAGCTGCACCTCCGAGTTCTCGGGCTTCCTGCTCTACAAGGAACTCAGCCGCCGCATCAAGGAGAAGAACCCGCTGCTGGCCGAGTGCTTCGCCCACATGGCCCGCGATGAGGCCCGCCATGCCGGCTTCCTCAACAAGGCGATGAGCGACTTCGGGCTGCAGCTCGACCTGGGCTTCCTCACCGCCAACAAGGCCTACACCTACTTCAAGCCCAAGTTCATCTTCTACGCCACCTACCTGAGCGAGAAGATCGGCTACTGGCGCTACATCGCCATCTACCGCCACCTCGAGAAGCACCCCGAGAGCAAGATCTTCCCGATCTTCAACTTCTTCGAGAACTGGTGCCAGGACGAGAACCGCCACGGCGACTTCTTCGACGCCCTGATGAAGGCCCAGCCCGACACCGTGCGCGGCTTCACCTCCCGCCTGTGGTGCCGCTTCTTCCTGCTGGCGGTGTTCGCCACCATGTACGTCCGCGACGTGGCCCGCAAGGAGTTCTATGAAGCGCTGGGCCTGGATGCGCGGGAGTACGACAAGTACGTGATCGACAAGACCAACGAGACCTCCGCCCGGGTGTTCCCGGTGGTGCTCGACGTGCGCAACCCCCGCTTCTGGGACGGACTGGAGCGGCTGGTGGCCAACAACGCCCGGCTGAGCGCCGCCGACGAGAGCGCGGCACCTGCTCCGCTCAAGACCCTGCGCAAGCTGCCCTACTGGCTGGCCAACGGCCTGCAGATGGCCCAGCTGTTCCTGATGAAGCCGGTCCGCAGCGAGGAGTTCCAGCCGGCCGTGCGCTGAACCCGGGCCCCCGGACCGGGCGCCGTGGCGTCCAGGTCCGGGGGTGCATTTGCTAGGACGAGCGGACCGCGTTCGATGCCGATGGTCGTCACCGCTCCCCCGCCCCGCCTGCAGCAGCTGGACGCCGGCTGGCGACACCGGCTCGAGCCCCTGCTGGCCGCCGGCCGGGCCGCCGGGGCCGACCTGGTGGAGGTGTTCCTGGAGCGCATCGAACACGTCGGCGTGCTGGCCGAGCAGGACGGCATCACCAGCGTCAGCCCGGCCTTCGGCATGGGAGCCGGGCTGCGGGTGTTCCGGGGTCTGCGCGACGGCTTCGTGAGCACCAACGACCTCAGCCAGGCCGGCCTGATGGCCGCCCTGGAGCAGGCCCTGGGCATGCTCGGCCTGGAGCTCAGCGCCGTGGCGGCGAGCCGCTTCGACGGCCTCCCCGACCTGCGCGACCACGGACTCGGCAAGGGGGACTGGCTGCAGCGCTGTCCCGGCCTGCCCGAGGCCACCGGCCGGCTGCTGGAAGGCACCCGGCGCCTGGAGCAGGTGGGCCGCCATCTGCAGGTGCGCCGCGGCAGCTACGCCCGCGACTGGCAGGAGGTGCTGGTGGCCGCCAGCGACGGCACCTTCGCCCGCGACGTGCGCCTGCACCAGTCCCTGGGGCTGAGTGTGCTGGCGGCGGACGGCGAGCACCGCGCCAGCATCGGCCGCCGCTACGGCAGCGCCGGCCGGCCCGACCAGCTGCGCGAGTGGGACGTGGACGCCAGTGCCCGGGAGGTGTGCGAGAGCGCCGGCACGATGCTCTACGCCGACTACGTGGAGGCCGGCCAGATGCCGGCGGTGCTGGCCAACCGCTTCGGCGGGGTGATCTTCCACGAGGCCTGCGGCCATCTGCTGGAGACCACCCAGGTGGAGCGCGGCACCACCCCCTTCACCGACAAGGTGGGCGAAGCGATCGCCCACCAGGCCGTGACGGCCATCGACGAGGGTGTCAGCGACGGTGCTTTCGGTTCCCTGTCGATGGACGACGAGGGCATGGAGCCCCAGCACACCGTGCTGATCGAGAACGGCGTGCTGCAGCGCTTCCTGTCCGACCGGGCCGGCGAGCTGCGCACCGGTCACGCCCGCACCGGCAGCGGCCGGCGCCAGAGCCACGGCTTCGCCGCCGCCAGCCGCATGCGCAACACCTACATCGCCGCCGGTCCCCACACCCCCGAGGAGCTGATCGCCTCGGTGGACCACGGCCTCTACTGCAAATCCATGGGGGGTGGCAGCGTCGGCCCCACCGGCCAGTTCAACTTCTCGGTGGAGGAGGGCTACCTGATCGAGAACGGCCGGCTCACCAGGCCGGTGAAGGGGGCCACCCTGATCGGGGAGGCCAAGGAGGTGATGCCGCGCATCTCGATGTGCGCCAACGACCTGGAGCTGGCCGCCGGCTTCTGCGGCTCGGTGAGCGGCAGCGTCAACGTCACCGTGGGCCAGCCCCACATCAAGGTGGACACAATCACCGTGGGGGGCCGCTGACCATGACACCGACCACCGCAGCCGTCACCCCGTCAACCGCCACCGCCACCGCCACCGCCACCGCTGACAACGCCGCCGCGAGCGGGCTGGATGCAGCGGCCCTGCGCGGCACGCTGGAGCGCCTCGCCGCCAGCCACGGCATCCGCCAGTGGGACCTGGGCGCCTCCTGCAGCACCGACATCTCGGTGCAGGTGGACCGGGGCGAGGCCAAGCAGATGAAGGGTGCCCAGCGCAGCGCCATCACCGTGCGGGTCTGGAACGACGAGGGACTGGTGGGAGTGACCAGCACCTCCGACCTCTCCGATGCCGGCCTGGAGACGGCCCTGGTGGGGGCGCGGGCCGCCAGTGCCTTCGGCAACCCCGACGACACCCCCGCCTTCTCGCCCCTGGCGACGGCGCCGCTGCCGGAGCTGGAGCAGCCCCTGCGGCCGGCGCGGCCGATCCTGCGCCTGCTCGACACCCTCCAGGACGCCGAGCGGCAGCTGCTGGAGCGCCACCCCGCGATCGGCACCGTGCCCTACAACGGCCTGGCCCAGCGGTTGAGCGAGCGCCTCTACCTCAACAGCGCCGGCGCCTGCCGCCAGCAGCGCCTGAGCACCGCCAGCCTCTACCTCTACGCCCGGGCGGAGGAAACCGGCCGCAAGCCCCGCAGCGCCGGCGCCGTGCGCATGGCCTACGGCGTCGACGACCTCGATGTGGCCGGCTGCATCGACGAGGCGGCCGAGCGCACGATCAGCCACCTCGACTACGGCCCGATCGACACCGGCCGCTACACCTGCGTGTTCACCCCGGAGGCGTTTCTCGATCTGATCGGCGCCTTCTCCAGCCTGTTCAATGCCCGGGCCGTGCTCGACGGCGTCAGCCTCAGCGGTCGCAACGCCATCGGCCAGCCCCTGGCGGTGCCATTCCTGTCGATCCACGACAACGGCCTGCATCCCGGCAACATCGGCGCCGCGGCCTTCGACGGCGAGGGCACGCCCACCCGCCCCCTGGCCCTGGTGGAAGGCGGTGTGCTGCGTCACTTCCTGCACTCCGAGGCCACGGCCCGGGCCTTCGGGGTGGAGCCCACCGGCCACGCCGGCATGGGCGCCAAGGTGTCGGTGAGCCCCGACTGGTTCGAGGTGGGGCCCACCCCCGGCAGCGACGGCGGCCAGCAGGGTCTCGACCACCGGGCGCCGGGCCAGAGCGATGGCCCCGGGCTGGTGGTGATCGATTCCCTCTCGGCCCTGCATGCCGGCGTCAAGGCCAGCCAGGGCAGCTTCTCGCTGCCCTTCGACGGCTGGCTGGTGCGCGGCGGCGAGGCCCGCTCGATCGAGGCCGCCACGGTGGCCGGCGACATCCGCCAGCTGCTCAACGCGATCGTGGGCTTCGAGGGCGAGGCGAAGATCACCCCCGACGGCCTCTGCCCGCACGTGTGGGTGGAGGATCTGTCGATCACCGGCGACGCCTGACCGTCGGAGCGGGGGGTCTGTGGGCAGCCCAAGCTGGGGGCCATGAAGATCCTGTTCTGGGGCACCCCGGCCTACGCGGTGCCCAGCCTCGATGCCCTGGTGACCGCCGGCCATGAGCTGGTGGGGGTGGTGAGCCAGCCCGACCGGCGCCGCGGCCGCGGCAAGGAGCTGATGCCCAGCTCCGTGAAGGCCCGCGCCCTGGAGCTGGGCGTGCCGGTGTTCACGCCGGAACGCATCCGCCGGGAACCGGCCATCCAGGCCGAGCTGGCGGCCCTGGGCGCCGACGCGTCGGTGGTGGTGGCCTTCGGCCAGATCCTGCCGCCGGAGGTGCTGGAGCAGCCGCCGCTCGGCTGCTGGAACGGCCACGGCTCCCTGCTGCCGCGCTGGCGGGGGGCGGCGCCGATCCAGTGGAGCCTGATCGAGGGCGACAGCCACACCGGCGTGGGCATCATGGCCATGGAGCCCGGGCTGGACACCGGACCGGTGCTGGTGGAACGGGCGATCCCGATCGGGCTGCTGGAGAACGCCAGCCAGCTGGCCGGGCGGCTGGCCAGCCTCACCGCCGAGCTGCTGGTGGAGGCGATGCCCCGCATCGAGGCGGCCGGCCCCGGCCCGCAGGCCGAGCGGCTGGCGCGGCTGGAGGTGCGGCGCCAGAGCGAGGAGGGCATCACCTACGCACGGCTGCTCAGCAAGGAAGACTTCGCGATCGACTGGGCTGAGCCGGCGCTGACGATCCACCGGCGAGTGATGGGGCTCCATCCCGGCGCCCACACGACCTGGGGCGAGCAGCGCCTGCGCCTGCTGGCCACCGAGCCGCTGGTGGTGCGCCTGAGCGATCAGCTCAGCGCCGAGGCGGCCGCCCTCTGCGGCAGGCGCTGGGCGGAGCGGCTGGGCGACGCCCCGGGCACCGTGCTGGCCGTGGAGCCCGGCGTCGGCGCCGTGCTGGCCACCGGCGGCTGTCCGCTGCTGCTGCGGGAGGCCCAGCTGGCGGGGCGGGCGGCCTGCGCGGGGCAGGCGCTGCTGCAGCAGCTGGGCCTGCGCCCCGGCGACCGGCTGGGGACGATGTCTCGTTCTGTGTTGTCAGGGGTCTCACACGTCTCGGAGACCGACAGGCATCGCTAGAGAGGGAGCACAACCGGCTGCACGGCGGGGGCACCAGCCATGACCACCATCACCAGCGCCGGCACGAACAGCGCGGGCAGGACCAGCACAGCCACCCGGCCCGGGGGCCAGCCGGAAGAACATTCAGGAGCGGCGTCCAGGAGCCTCTCGTTCGTGGCCGAAACCGGCGATGGCTGCCGCATCTACCGCCACACCAACGGCCTGTATGCGGTCTGCGCTCCCGGCAGCGACGGTCCGACCCGCACCGCCGCAACCCTCCCCTGCGCCTACGCCACCTGTCAGGACATCACCCGCATGGCAGGCTGATCGGACCCCAGCTGGGGCTGGGAGCGGCGGTAGCGCCCGTGCAGGTCCTCGAGCTGCTGGTGCACCGCCCGCAGCTGCTCGCGGATCGGGCCGCTGTCCTCGATGCGGCCGAGCGCCAGGAGCATCGACTCGATCTGGCTCTTGCAGTCGATCAGCACGCGGCACTGCGGTGATCCGGGCTCGTAGGGCATAGGAGGCAGGTCGGGGGAGGAACGCTCTGGCGCCCCTATCCGAGCGGAGGTCAGCGGTTGCGGTTGTGTCGGTTGTTGCCGTTTGCAGACCGACGGCTGCGGGCGGGAGCAACCGGCTGGCGAGCGCTCCGCCCCCCCCGCCCACGGCCGCCGCTGAGATCGAGCGGTGGCGCCGAGAGCACCGTGGGCTCGAAGCCAGGCACCTCCCGGCTGGGCAGACGGCTGCCGAGCAACCTCTCGATGGCCCGGAGCAGCTCATGCTCCTCGGCCGCCACCAGGGAGATGGCGTGGCCGGGATGGCCGGCCCGGCCAGTGCGGCCGATGCGGTGCACGTAGTCCTCCGCCTGGTTGGGCAGATCGAGGTTGATCACATGCGGCAGCTGGTGGATGTCGATGCCGCGGGCGGCGAGGTCGGTGGCCACCAGCACCCGCAGCTCACCGCTCTTGAAGCCCGCCAGGGCCCGGGTGCGGGCGCCCTGGCTCTTGTTGCCATGGATGGCCGCCGCGGCCATGCCGGCCTTGCTGAGGGTCTCGGCCATGCGGTTGGCGCCGTGCTTGGTGCGGGCGAACACGAGCACCTGCTGCCAGTCGCCCGTAGCGATCAGGTGGCACAGCAGCTCGGACTTGCGGGCCATGTCGCAGGGGTGGAGCAGGTGCTCCACCGTGGGGGCAGCCTGGTTCTCCGGCGTCGCCTGCAGCTGCACCGGGTTGTGCAGCAGACCGTGGGCCAGGGCCTTGATCGGGCCGCTGAAGGTGGCGGAGAAGAGCAGGTTCTGGCGCCGCTCCGGCATCAGCGCCAGCAGGCGGCGGATGTCGCGGATGAAGCCCATGTCGAGCATGCGGTCGGCCTCATCCAGCACCAGCATCTCCACCCGGTCGAGGCGGATGGCGCCCTGCTGCTGCAGATCGAGCAGCCGCCCGGGTGTGGCCACCAGAACGTCGGCGCCGGCCAGCAGCCGGTTGATCTGGGGATTGATCTTCACGCCGCCGAACACCACGTCGCTGCGCAGATCCAGAAAGCGGCCGTAGGCGGCCACGTTCTCCGCCACCTGGGCGGCCAGCTCGCGGGTGGGGGTGAGCACCAGGGCCCGTACCACGCCGCCCCGGGCATGGGGGCCGTGGCGCAGCCGCTCCAGCATCGGCAGGGTGAAGCCGGCGGTCTTGCCGGTGCCCGTCTGGGCGGCCGCCATCACGTCACGGCCCTCCAGCACCGCCGGGATGCACTGCCGCTGGATCGGCGACGGCTGGCTGTAGCCCTTGACGGCCACCGCCTTGACGATCGGCAGGCCCAGCCCGAGGTCGGCGAAGGCGGCGGCGCACTCAGGAGCTCGATCGGCGGGCGGTGCGGCGGGCGGTGCGGTGGGCGGTGTGGTGGGCGGTGCGGTGGCGGCCTGACGGGAGGACGGGCTGACGGACTCCGCAGGAGCCGCGGCGGCGGTGGCCCTCTGCGAGGAGGCCGGCCGGGTGGTGCTGCCGGCGGGCCGGCGCCGGCGCCGCGAGCCGGGGGTGGTGCTGGTGATGGGAAACGCTGGTGCGGTGGCGTTTCACCCTACGGGCTGAATCCCTGGACCCATGAGCAGGGACGCCGGGATTGATTCAGGTGTAGAGCTGCCTGGCCGTGTGCAGCACCCCCAGCAGCTCGGCGTCCTCGAGGTCGAGCAGCTCGGCGCAGCCCTGGGAGCCGAGCCAGCGGCGCAGGGCCGTCGCCCCCTCCGCGCCGTCAAAGCCCGCGAAGAAGCCCTCCTGGGCCGCCAGCACCCGGAACTTGAGGAACTCCAGCAAGCGGCTGCGCAGCCGCACCGGCTCGATCAGGCGGCAGTGCCGGCCGTCCACCCCCAGCTCCAGTTCCAGCTCCAGTGCCGCGTCGTGGCCCACGGCCTCGATCCAGGGGGCCAGCACCTCCAGCTGGTCGTCCGGCTGGTGGTGGCGCTCCTTGGTGGCTGGATCAGGCCGGTAGATCCAGCCCGCCACCGGAGCGGCGGGCTGGTGGCAGGTGACCGCAGGGCAGGAGGACGGCTGCCGCCAGCGCAGCAGGCAGGGCCAGAAGGAGAAGGTTTCAGGAGGGTGGAGGGTGGTCCAGGCCAGCCGCTCCACATGCCAGGCGGGCTGGCGCAGCAGCCAGCGGCCGCCGGGCACGCGCAGGTTGAGGGTGCCGGGATGGCAGCTGGAGAGGTCCAGCCCCAGCCGGGCGAAGTGAGGGATCTGGAGGGCGATCGTGCCGGCGGGATAGGGGCTGCCGGGCGCCGTGCCGGAGGCCACACCGTGGCCCCGCACCCGCTGACAGCGATGCCAGCGCAGGGCCTCGGCCGGAATCGGCGGTGGCGCGGCGGCGATCGCCATCAGAGCGGCCCTGCTGACCGCGGCCCCGAGGAATGCGGCCCCGAGGAAAGCGGCCCCGAGGAAAGCGGACTGAAGTGGCTGCAGCGATCGCAGGGCCCCTCGGGAAGCACGGCGCAGCGCAGCAGCGGGCTGCGGGCGTTGAAACGGCACTGGGGATCGCCGATCACCCAGCCGCCGCCCCAGCGGCGGGCATCGCCGGGCCGGCGCTGGATCTTCACCTGCAGGGCCACCGCCGCCAGCTCGTAGCGGCCGCTGCGCAGCCGGTAGCGATGGCGGCGCTGCAGCACCAGGAAGCTGCGCGGGCCGCACTCCAGCCAGCGGCCGGGCTGGGGCACCTCGCTGAGGGCCTCCACCTCCAGGTGCTCCAGCAGCCGATCACTGCCGATCTCGCGCAGCTCCACCCGCATCGCTGGCCCTCAGTCGGCCTCCGCCAGCAGCCGTCGCGCCGGATTGCGCTCGGAGAATCCCCACAGGAACAGGGCGCCCACCACGGCCAGCAGCAGCCACTCGGGGGGCGCCAGATCGGGAAGCCCCAGGCGCAGCAGCAGCCGCAGCCCCACCAGACCGACGGCCAGATAGCCGGCAGTCTCCAGATGGCGGTAGATCTCCAGCCAGCGGATGAACAGCTCGGCGGTGAGCCGCAGCGCCACCACGCCGATCACGCCCCCGGCGATCACCAGGCCCAGCCGGTCGCTGACCGCCACCGCAGCGGCCACGCTGTCGAGGGAGAAGGCCAGATCGGTGAACGCCAGGGTGGCCACCACGCTGCCCAGGGTGGCGCTGAGGTGCTCGCCTGGATGGCCGCCCACATGGGCACGTGACGCATCGGCGTCACAGACATCGGCCTCGAACCCCTCCTCCTTGCCGGCGAAGACCAGCATCAGGTGGCGGCCGCAGAGCCAGAGCAGGTAGGCGGAGGCCGCCAGCTGCAGCGGCCAGAAGTTCAGCACCCAGCGGGCCGCCAGGATCAGGCCGATGCGGAACACCAGCGCCAGCAGCAGACCCAGGTTGAGGGCCATCTCCTGCCGGGAGCGGTCATGAAGCCGACGCGAGATGGCCGCCAGGGCGATGGCGTTGTCGGCGGAGAGCACCGCCTCCAGCGCCACCAGCAGCGGCAGCAGCAGCAGGATTTCGTGCCACTGATCCGCCGACTGCAGGATCGGCGTGAGCGAGTCGATCGTTCCGGCTTCCATCTCGATCAGCGGGGGGATCACTCTAGGAAGGCCATTTTCGGACAGTCAGCGATGCAGTTCCTGGCGCGGCTGGTGCATGCCGAGCCCGGCACGCGGGTGGTGGAGGTCACCGCCCGGCGGGAGGGGAACACCCTGGGCCGTGCCCTCGGCGAGGCCGCCACGGCCGAAGTGGCAGAGGAGCGGGCGCTGCAGCGGCTGCGGCAGCGGCTGGGCAGCCCCGCTGCCGCAGCCGTGGCTGCGCCGATCCCAGCGCGTCCGGAGCTGCCGTCCCCAGCTCCGCCGGAGGCTGCGGCGGAAACCGTGCCGGAGCCGCCGCCGGCCGATGCGCCGCCGCAGCCAGTCCCGCCGCCGGCCGAGGAACCGCCCGCCGATCCGGAGGACTGGAGCGCGGAGCTCACCCGCATCGACCTGCAGCTGCGCCGCATCGGCTGGCAGCGCGACCAGGAGGCCACCTTCCTGGAGCGGGCCTTCGGCCATCCCAGCCGCAGCCGCATCACCACCTACCGCGACCTGATCGCCTATCTGGAACTGCTGCAGGGACTGGCGGAGGGCAGCGATCCGGCCCAGGCGCCCGTGCCCCTGCGCCGGGCCGAGCTGCTGGGGCAGTGCGATCAGCTGCTCGGCCAGCTGGGCTGGAACGCCGGCCAGGGCCGGCAGTTCCTGGAACGGCACTTCGCGCTCACCAGCCGGCAGCAGCTCAGCGATGCCCAGCTGCTGCAGTTCAACATGCTGCTGGAGGAGTCGCTGCTTCAGCCCGGCGGCAACCCGCCGCCGTCAGGGGGAGGCCAGGCCGAGGGCGGCTGAACCGGCCGCGGGGCGGCAATGGCGGCGCAGCAGTTCCGCCCCGTATCCCAGGCGGTGCTGGTTGGCGTAGGCCTCGCGCTCCAGCTGGCGCTCCAGCAGCGAGGCCTGGCTGTAGAGGGGGTCGTTGAGCACAGGCTGGAGCGCGGAGGGCACCTGCTCGCTCAGGCCCAGGGGCCGCGGCGAGGCGCGCAGGTGACCGCTGCTGCAGCTCTGGGCCACATGGATGGCCTCATGGTTGAGCACCTGGAAGAACTCGGCACTGCCGCTCTGCAGCACCGTGGGCTTGATGCGCAGGCTGCGCTCCCGCGGATCCCACTCACCCGCCGCGCCCCGCTTGAGCGGCTGGCTGAGCTGGATGCGCACGCCCACCCCGACGAGGTCGGCCAGCAGCTCCCGGATGGCCTCACGCTCCTGGCCGAAGCTGGGCGGATTGAGCATCAGGGAGCGGATCTCGGCCACCGAGAGCTGGGGATCACCGCTGCGGCGCTTGTAGTGATAGCGGGTGCGGCCGTCGGGCAGTGGTTCGGCCCTGGGGATCCAGGCGGCGTCGGCGCGCGCCAGCTGGTCCATCAGCGTGGGCTCATCGATGCCCTCGAGGCCGCCCGGGCCGGGGGGCGGCAGCAGCGCGGCCAGCTGGGGCGGCGCATCCAGCAGCAGGGGCAGGTCGTGGACGGCCGGCAGCTCCAGACCGGTGAGCCGCCGCTGAACCTCCGCCGCCGGCGGGAGCACGGTGAGGCCGAAGCCGAGGGCCGCCAGCCCCCCCACCAACAGCGCCAGAGGCCCCACGCCCCGGCGCCGCTTCAGGGAGGCGCCGCAGTGCTGGCAGATCCAGACGCCGTCGGGACGGCGTCGCATCGCCAGCGGCCTGGCACGGCAGTGGGGGCAGTGATAGTGCTCCACCGGGGGATTCTGACCGGGCGCCGGGGCGGAGTGCAGCGGCACGCCCACGGCGATTGCGAAGATCGTGGGCCGTCTGCCCGCCCCCCATGCCCCTGTCCCCCCTGGTGCGCCAGCTGCAGCAGGTGCCCCTCACCGGGGAAGTGCTGGCGCGGATCGGGCGCAGCGAGCGCCTGCGGCTGAGCGGTGCGGGCCGGGCGGCGCGCTCCCTGATCAGCAGCGCCCTGGCGGCCCAGGCCGGGGCGGGAGCCGAGGGGCCGGCGCCGCTGCTGGTGGTGGTGCCCACCCTGGAGGAGGCGGGCCGCTGGGCGGCGCTGCTGGAGCTGATGGGCTGGCGCAGCTGCCAGCTCTACCCCACCAGCGAGGGCAGCCCCTACGAGCCCTTCGATCCCACCAGCGAGATCACCTGGGGCCAGCTGCAGGTGCTCAGCGAGCTGCTGGATCTGGGCAGCGAGGAGAGCAACGCCAACGGCCAGCAGCGGCTGGCGATCGTGGCCACCGAGCGGGCCCTGCAGCCCCACCTGCCGCCCCCGGCCGCGCTGAAGGAGCAGTGCCTGAGCCTGCGCAAGGGCGACACCCTCGATCTCGAGGAGCTGGGCGAAACCCTCACCCGCCTGGGCTACGAGCGCGTGCCCACGATCGAGCAGGAGGGCAGCTGGAGCCGCCGCGGCGACATCGTCGACGTGTTCCCGGTGAGCAGCGAGCTGCCGGTGCGCCTGGAGTTCTTCGGCGAGGAGCTGGAGAAGCTGCGCGAGTTCGACCCCGCCACCCAGCGCTCCCTCGATCCGATCGAGGTGGTGCGGCTCACCCCCAGCGGCTACGGGCCGCTGATCGCGGCTGCCCTGCGCGAGGCCATGCCCGAGGGCCTGGAACAGCTGCTCAGCTCTGAGGCCCTCGAGCAGCTGCTGGAGGGCGGCACGCCCGAGGGGCTGAGGAGGCTGATGGGCCTGGCCTGGAACCGGCCCGCCTCCCTGCTCGACTACCTGCCCGCCGCCACCCTGGTGGCGATCGATGAGCGGCGCGCCTGTCTGGCCCACGGCCAGCAGTGGTTCGACCATGTGGTGGAGCACCACGCCGAAACAGAAGCCGAACTGGGTCTCAAGCCCGGCACCAGCCTGCCCCCGGTGCAACACCGCCCGCCGGCCGACACCCTGGCCGAGGCGAGCCAGGCCTTCACGGGCTTCGACCTGGCCGAGCTGCACGAGAGCGACGGCCACGGCAACAGCTTCGATCTCACCAGCCGGCCGGTGCCGGCCTACCCCAACGCCTTCGGCAAGCTGGCCGAGCTGATCAAGGGCTTCCAGCGCGACAAGGCCACGGTGTGGCTGCTCTCGGCCCAGCCCAGCCGGGCGGTGGCGCTGCTGGAGGAGCACGACTGCGTCAGCCGCTTCGTGCCCAACCCCGGCGACCTGCCGGCGATCGAGCGGCTGGTGGAGCAGGGCACGCCGGTGGCCCTCAAGAGCCGGGGCACCGCCGAGCTCGAGGGCCTGCAGCTGCCGGCCTGGCGGCTGGTGCTGATCACCGACCGGGAGTTCTTCGGCCAGCACGCCCTGGCCGCCACGGGTTATGTGCGCCGCCGCCGCAAGGCCGCCAGCCGCACGGTGGACCCCAACAAGATGCGCCCCGGCGACTTCGTGGTGCACCGCAACCACGGCATCGGCAAGTTCCTGAAGCTCGAGAAGCTGGCGATCGGCGGCGAATCGCGGGATTACCTGGTGGTGCAGTACGCCGACGGCCTGCTGCGGGTGGCCGCCGACCAGCTGGGCAGCCTGGGCCGCTACCGCGCCACCGGCGACACGCCGCCCGAGCTCAACCGCATGGGCGGCACCGCATGGACCCGGGCCAAGGAGCGGGCCAGGAAGGCGATCCGCAAGGTGGCGGTGGATCTGGTGAAGCTCTACGCCGAGCGCCACAAGGCGCCGGGCTTCGCCTACCCCGCCGATGGCCCCTGGCAGAGCGAACTCGAAGACTCCTTCCCCTACGAGCCCACGCCCGATCAGGTGAAGGCGATCGCAGATGTGAAGCGCGACATGGAGCAGCCCTCGCCGATGGACCGGCTGGTGTGCGGCGATGTGGGCTTCGGCAAAACGGAGGTGGCGATCCGGGCGATCTTCAAGGCGGTGACCGCCGGCAAGCAGGTGGCGATGCTGGCCCCCACCACGGTGCTGGCGCAGCAGCACTGGCGATCCCTGAGTGAGCGCTTCGCCCCCTACCCGGTGAAGGTGAGCCTGCTCAACCGCTTCCGCACCGCCGGCGAGCGCAAAACCATCCTCGAAGGGCTCAACGAGGGCACCGTGGACGTGGTGGTGGGCACCCACCAGCTGCTCTCCAAGGGCACGGCCTTCAGGCAGCTGGGTCTGCTGGTGGTGGATGAGGAGCAGCGCTTCGGCGTGAACCAGAAAGAAAAGATCAAGGCCCTGCGCAAGGACGTGGACGTGCTGACGCTGAGCGCCACGCCGATCCCGCGCACCCTCTACATGAGCCTCTCCGGCGTGCGCGAGATGAGCCTGATCACCACGCCGCCGCCCCTGCGCCGGCCGATCAAGACCCACCTGGCCGCCCTCGATGAGGAGGCGGTGCGCAGCGCCATCCGCCAGGAGCTGGATCGCGGCGGCCAGGTGTTCTACGTGGTGCCGCGGGTGGAGGGGATCGAGGAGGTGGCCGAGCGGCTGCGGCTGATGATCCCGGGCCTGAAGCTGCTGGTGGCCCACGGCCAGATGGCCGAGGGCGAGCTGGAGAGCGCCATGGTGGCCTTCAACGCCGGTGAGGCCGACCTGATGCTCTGCACCACGATCGTGGAGAGCGGCCTCGACATCCCCCGCGTCAACACAATCCTGATCGAGGACGCCCACAAGTTCGGCCTGGCCCAGCTGTATCAGTTGCGCGGCCGGGTGGGCCGCAGCGGCATCCAGGCCCACGCCTGGCTGTTCTATCCCGGCGATGCCTCCCTGAGCGAGGCTGCGCGGCAGCGGCTGCGGGCGATCCAGGAATTCGCCCAGCTGGGCAGCGGCTACCAGCTGGCCATGCGCGACATGGAAATCCGCGGCGTGGGCAACCTGCTGGGGGTAGAGCAGAGCGGCCAGATGGAAACCATCGGCTTTGACCTCTACATGGAGATGCTGCAGGAGTGTCTGGCCGAGATCCAGGGCCAGGACATCCCGGCGGTGGACGACACCCAGATCGACCTGCCGATCACCGCCTTCATCCCGGGCGACTGGATCAGCGACAACGACGAGAAGATGGCCGCCTACCGCGCCGCCGCCGAGTGCGGCACCCCCGAGGCGCTGCTGCAGCTGGCGGCCGACTGGGTCGACCGCTACGGCGCCATGCCGGCGCCGGTGACCGCCCTGCTGCAGCTGATGGAGCTCAAGCTGCTGGCCAGGCGCTGCGGCTTCTCACGCATCAAGCCGGAGAAGCCCAACATCGCCCTGGAGACGCCGATGGAGGAGCCCGCCTTCCGGCTGCTGCGCCAGGGTCTGCCCCAGCACCTGCATGGGCGGCTGGTGTATCAGGCGGGCGGGGGTGCCACCGCCAAGGTGCTGGCCCGTGGCCTGGGGGTGCTGCCGATGGAGAAGCAGGTGGAGGAGCTCAAGGGGTGGCTGGCCCAGATGGCCGCCCAGATCCCCGGCGCCGACGGCCTCACCGAGGCCCAGCGCGTCGAGCAGCAGGCGGCGCAGAACGAGGCGGTGCTGGCGGTGTGAACGGCCGGGCGGCGTGAGCTGGGCGGCCGGCAACGGCAACGCGGCAAATCTTTGTTACATTGATGAGAACTTTCATGAAGCACCAGCGGAGCGGCAGGCATGGGTGAACTGATCGAGGTGGGCCGCTCGTCCGGCGGGGTGCTGCCGCTGGTGTCCACCCTGGTCAGCGTGCTGGCGCTGGGCCTCTACGCCCTGCTCCAGGACGGTGGCCGCAACGACGACGACGATTCCGGCCCCGGTGGCGGCCTGATGCAGCCGGTGGCCTGAGCGCCCGTCCCCACACCTCAGCGGCTGCCCCGGCTCGTGTTGCACCTCAGCTGCTGCCCCGGCTCCTGTGGTAGGCCTCGGGAGCCAGCACCAGAAACAGCCACCACCACAGCAGCACCGCCACGGCCGCCGCTGCTGTGAGCCACCAGCGCTGCCATACCAACCAGCTGGCAGCGATCCCCAGCAGCCCCGTGAGCAGGATGCTCCAGGGCTGGCACCACCAGGGCTTCAGGTCCCAGATCGAAGGGCCGGGCACGAGCTCTGCCGGCCCAGGCTCAGCTGGAAACTGAAGCTGTGGCTGGCCGGTGTCCAGCTGAGCGGGATCCGGCTGGTCCAAGCTCAGCGCGGCACGGTGGCGTCAGCGCGGGGCAGGGCCGAGGGCAGGTTGGCGCTGCCGGGCATGTAGCCGCGGGCGGGGCTGCTGGCGCTCTGCAGCTTCTTCACCAGGGTGCTCTCGGCCACCCGGTACTGGCTGTCGCGGCGGGTGCCGATGTCCTCGAGCCTGAGGCGCTGGGCCTCCTGCTCGCTCATCTTCACCTGCACATCGGGCTGGATGCCGTGCCTGTTGATGTCGCGGCCACTGGGGGTGAGGTAGCGGGCGATGGTCACGGTCATGCCGCTGCCGTCGGAGAGGCTGCGCACCGACTGCACCAGACCCTTGCCGAAGGTCTTCTCACCCACCAGCACGGCCCGCTTGTTGTCCTGCAGGGCGCCGGAGAGGATCTCGCTGGCGCTGGCCGACCCCTCGTTCACCAGCACCACGATCGGCCGGGCCGTGAGGGCGCGGCCGTTGGCCCGCTGCACGTCGGTGATGCCCCGGCGGGTCTGGGTGGAGACGATCGTGCCTTCGTTGAGCAGCTGGCGGGCGATCTCCACGCTGGCCATCAGCAGGCCGCCGGGATTGCTGCGCAGGTCGAGCACATAGCCGGCCACGTCCTCCTTCTCCAGCTCGCGCAGGGCCGCGCGCATGTCCTTGGTGGCGTTGGCGTTGAACTGCTTGAGACGGATGTAGCCGATCCTGGTGCCGTCGGGGGTCACATTGATCTGGTGATCCACCGCGTGCAGTTCGATCAGCTCGCGGGTGAGGGCAACCTCCAGGCTCTGGTTGTCGCGGCGCAGCGAGAGGTTCACCGTGGTGCCCACCTTGCCGCGGATCAGCCGCACCGCGTCCTCGGTGCTCATGCCCTTGGTGCTCTTTCCATCGATGGCGGTGATCACATCCTTGGGCTGCACGCCGGCACGGGAGGCGGGGGAGCCCTTGATCGGCGCCACCACCACCAGCTCCTTGGTGTCCTTGTCGAGGCTCAGCTGGATGCCCACCCCGGAGAGTTCACCGGAGGTGTCGATCTGCATCTCCCTGAACTCCCGCGGGTCCAGGAAGCGGGTGTAGGGGTCGTCGAGGGTGGCGAGCATGCCGCGGATCGCCTCGTGGGCGTCCTTGGGCGAGGCATAGCTGCGGGCCAGCACGTCGCGGCGCAGGTCACGCCACTGCTCGGCCGTGTACTTGCCGTTGGTGTCGAGGAAGTCGCGGAAGACGATCTGCCAGGTCTGGTCGATCACCTCCTTGGGGCTGTCCAGAACGCGCGGGCTGCCCGTGGACGGGGCCACAGCCTCGCGCGCCATCACGGCGGTGGCGGCGCAGGCGCCCAGTCCGACCACCACCACCAGACCGCTGCGCATCCTGGCCATTGCTGAGGACCCCGGCGGCCCGCGAGAGTGATTTCAAGCTAGCGCTCCCGGACCGACGATCCCGGGAGCCATGGGCGATTCAGCGCCTGGATGCTGAGCGTGACCCGAAGGCCTCAGGGGTCCACCCAGCGGCCGTCCTCCTTGATCAGGGCGATCAGGGCCTCCACCCCCTCGGCCTCCGGAACCCGCCGGATCTCCTCCCGGCCGCGGTAGAGGGAGATGGTGCCGGGGGTCTTGCCCACATAGCCGTAGTCGGCATCGGCCATCTCGCCGGGGCCATTGACGATGCAGCCCATCACGGCGATGTCGAGGCCGGTGAGGTGGGCGGTGGCGCTGCGCACCTGGTGCAGCACCTCCTCGAGGTTGAACAGGGTGCGGCCGCAGCTGGGGCAGGCCACGTACTCCACCATCGTTTTCCTCAGGCCCAGGGCCTGCAGGATCGAGTAGCAGACGGGGATCTCCTTCTCGGGAGCCTCGGTGAGCGAGACGCGGATCGTGTCGCCGATGCCCTCGGCCAGCAGCGGTGCGATGCCGGCGGTGCTCTTCACCCGGCCGTAGTCGCCGTCGCCGGCCTCGGTCACGCCCAGATGCAGGGGGTAGTGGAACCCCTCCGCATCCATGCGGTCGGCCATCATCCGGTAGGCAGCCATCATCACCGGCGCCCGTGAGGCCTTCATCGACACCACGATGTTGTGGAAGTCGAGGCGGTCGCAGATGTGGATGAACTCCATTGCGCTCTCCACCATCCCCAGGGGGGTGTCGCCGTAGCGGAACAGCATCCGCTCGGCCAGGGAGCCGTGGTTGACGCCGATGCGCAGGGCCTTGTCCTGCTCCTTGAGCACCTTCACCAGGGGCTCGAAGGTGGCGGTGATGCGCTCGCCGATGGCGGCGATCTCCGCATCCGTGAATTCGGTGCGGTTGGGGTCGGGCTTGTCGAACACGAACAGTCCCGGGTTGATGCGCACCTTGTCCACGTGCTGCACCACCTCCAGGGCGATCTTCATGCCGTTGTGGTGCACGTCGGCCACCAGCGGCACCGGCTGGTAGGTGCTCTCCAGCCGCTGTCGGATCTCGCCCATCGCCCTGGCGTGGGCCAGCGACGGCACCGTGACGCGCACGATCTCGCAGCCCGCCTCGTGCAGGCGGCGGATGCCGGCGGTGGCCCCCTCGATGTCGAGGGTGTCCTCGTTGATCATCGACTGCACCACCACCGGGTGGTCGCTGCCGATCCACACGTCACCCACGCGCACGCTGCGGGTCTTGCGGCGCCGGATCAGCGTGTCGTAACGGGGATTGCTGGCCCAGTCGGCCGCCGATCCCGCCGGAGCGGCGGACGGGGAACCGTCGGGGCGGGCCAGGGTGCCGGTCATGGCGGGGGCGGGGCCAGGGATGGGCCCAAGGCTGTCACAGGAGGGGGTTCAGCTGACGGGTTGCCGCGGCTCCTCCAGCTGGTCGAGGCGGCGGCGCACGTCCTGCAGGTCGTGCCAGGTCAGCCACTTGGGGCTGCCCTGCTGGCGCGACGGATTGCGCAGCAGATAGGAGGGATGCAGGATCGGCATCAGCCAGCGGCCCGCCAGCGGCTCGCGCTCACCCCGGCGCCACTGGCCGCGCAGGCGGGTGATGCCCCCCTTGATGCCCAGCACCCCCTCCAGGGCGGAGGCGCCGGCGAGCAGGATCACGGCCGGATCCACCAGGCGGATCTGCTGCTCCAGCCAGGGCCTGCAGGCCTCGATCTCCAGCGCCGTGGGTTTGCGGTTGCCGGGGGGGCGGCACTTCACCACATTGCAGATGTAGGCGTCGCGGTTGGAGTCGATCGCCACGCTGGCCAGCATCTGGTCGAGCAGCTGGCCGGCCCGGCCCACGAAGGGCTGGCCGGTGGCGTCCTCCTGGGCACCGGGGCCCTCGCCGATCACCATCAGCCGGGCGGCGGGGTTGCCGCGGCTCACCACCACGTGCGTGCGGCCGTCGGCCAGGCCGCAGCGGCGGCAGCGGCGGCAGTCGTCCCCCAGCTGCCCGAGGTCGGCTGCGATCGGGCCGGGGCTGGCCTCGCCCAGCGGCAGCTGCAGCGGCAGGGATGGGGGGTCCATGGCGGTCATCCTGCCGCGCGCGCCGGCCCCGCCCGCGGCGCGAAAGGAAGTGTGAGAAGTGTGAATCGGAGCCGGAATCGCCCCCTGAACAGTGGCGATTGGTGCGGCAGGATACGCGGGTAGCCCATCACGCCGCGCCGATCCCAAGCCGGCACCGCCGCCGATGCCGACCTCCGGGATGCCGGTCAGCGTGACCCCTGTTGCCCAGGTGCCGGAGGTTCAGACCCCGGATCACCCCCTACCCGCCACCGCGATGCCCGCACCCAGGCCGGCGCTCAGCCTCAGTCCGGCCGAGCGGCTGAGCACCCGGGCCCGGGCCCTGAAGCCCTCCCTCACCCTGGAGATCGCCGCCAAGGCCAAGCAGCTGCGGGCCGACGGCCGCGACATCTGCAGCCTCAGCGCCGGCGAACCGGACTTCGAGACGCCGGACTTCATCCGGAGGGCGGCGGCGGAGGCCCTCGAGGCCGGGCTGACCCGCTACGGGCCCGCCGCCGGCGAACCGGCGCTGCGGGAGGCGATCGCCGCCAAGACCGGCCGGGAGAACGGCCGCCCCACCAGCGCCGCCGAGGTGCTGGTGACCAACGGCGGCAAGCAGGCGCTCTACAACCTCTTCCAGGTGCTGCTGGAGCCCGGCGACGAGGTGCTGCTGCCCTCGCCCTACTGGCTGAGCTACCCGGAGATCGCCCGCATGGCCGGCGCCCGGGTGGTGGAGCTGCCCAGCGGCGCCGGCCAGGGCTTCCGTCTCACCGCCGCCCAGCTGGAGGCGGCGATCACCCCCGCCAGCCGGCTGCTGGTGCTGAACAGCCCCGGCAACCCCACCGGCACGGTGCTGCACCGCAGCGAGCTGGAGGCGATCGCGGCGGTGCTGCGCCGCCATCCCCATGTGGCGGTGGTGTGCGACGAGATCTACGAATTCCTGGTGGGTCCGGGGCAGGAGCACGTGAGCCTGGCCGGCCTGGCGCCCGACCTGGCCGACCGGGTGTTCATCGTCAACGGCTGCGCCAAGGGCTGGGCGATGACCGGCTGGCGCATCGGCTGGCTGGTGGCCCCCCAGCCGGTGATCAGCGCCGCCGCCGCCCTGCAGAGCCAGACCACCAGCAACGTCTGCACCTTCGCCCAGTACGGCGCCCTGGCGGCGGTGAACGGCCCGCGCGACTGCGTGCAGGCCATGGCCGAGGCCTTCAGCCGCCGCCGGGCCCTGCTCAGCGACGGGCTGCGCGCCATCCCCGGGCTCACCCTGCAGCCGCCGGAGGGGGCCTTCTACGCCTTTCCCGACCTCAGCCACTACGGCCTCGATTCGATGCAGCTGTGCAACCGGCTGCTGGATGAGGTGGGGCTGGCGGTGGTGCCGGGAGTGGCCTTCGGCGACGACCGCTGCATCCGCCTCTCCTGCGCGGCCTCCGCCGCCACCATCGAGGACGGCCTGGCCCGGCTGGGACGCTTCCTGGCCAGCCTCTGAGGCTGGGGCAACAGACGCTGCCGGGGGCAGTCACTCCGGCGGGCAGGATCGGGGGGTCGTCATTTCCCCTTCATCCGATGACTGCCCGAGAACGCTGGGCCGTTGCGCTCGCCGGCCTGCTGCTGATCGGCCTGCTGCCAACGGCCTGTTCCCCCCGACCCGACTCCGGCGGCGACCCCGCTGCCGATGGCGCCAGCAGCGAAGCCGCCCGTCCGCAGGAGAAGCGGGTGCTGCGCATCGGCGCCATTCCCG
This sequence comes from Cyanobium sp. CH-040, assembly GCF_024346135.1. GTDB lineage: Bacteria > Cyanobacteriota > Cyanobacteriia > PCC-6307 > Cyanobiaceae > NIES-981. Next base: position 166,046 of record NZ_JAGQCJ010000005.1, read on the forward strand.
ACCAGAACCCCGAAAAACTCAACCGCCTCTACGGCCTGGTGGCCGATGAGCTGAGCGAGCAGCTCAAGGTGCCGGTGCGCTTCGTGCCGGTGACGGACTACACCGCAGCCGTGAGCGCCTTCCGCACCGGCGATCTCGACCTGGTGTGGTTCGGCGGCCTCACCGGCGTGCAGGCCTGGCTGCAGAAGCCCGGCGCCCGCGCCCTGGCCCAGCGCGACATCGACCGCTCCTTCCGCAGCGTGTTCATCGCCAGCGCCGGCAGCGGCCTCAAACCCTTCACGGAGCAGAGCGGCCTGCAGCAGCTCAGGGGCAAGCGCTTCACCTTCGGCTCGGAGAGCTCCACCTCCGGCCGTCTGATGCCCCAGCACTTCCTCAACCAGGCCGGCGTGCAGCTGAGCGACTTCGCCGGCGGCAACCCGGGCTTCAGCGGCAGCCACGACGCTCTGATCGCCCTGGTGCAGAGCGGCACCTACGACGCTGGCGTGGTGAACGAGGAGGTGTGGGAAAGCCGCCTGGCGGAGGGCAAGGTGGACACCAGCAAGGTGGTGGAGCTCTGGCGCACGCCGGGCTATGCCAACTACACCTGGGTGGTGCAGCCGAACCTGGACACGGACTACGGCCAGGGCTTCACCGAGCGGCTGGAGCAGGCCTTCACCGGCCTCAGCGCCAAGGATCCGCGCCAGGCCCAGATCCTGGAGCTGTTCGGCGCCGAGCGCTTCGTGCCGGCCAGCAACGACCAGTACGCGGCCATCGAGGCGGTGGGGCGCCAGATCGGCAAGATCCGCTGATGCCCGCGCCCTGCCTGCTGGAGCTGGAGGACATCCACGTGCGCGGCCGGGGCACGCCCCGGCTGCAGGCGGTGTCGCTGCGGCTGCGGGCGGGGGAGCGGGTGGCGCTGCTGGGGCCCAGCGGCGCCGGCAAGAGCACCCTGCTGGCGGTGGCCAACGGCCTGCTGGTGCCCGATCGGGGCCGGGTGCTGTGGCAGGGGGAGCCCCGGGCCCGCTCCGCGCGCGCCCGGCGCCGCCAGCAGGCGCGCATCGGCACCCTCTGGCAGGACCTGCGTCTGATCGAGGAGCTGAGCGTGCAGCAGAACCTCAACGCCGGCCGCCTGGGGCAGTGGGGCTGGCCGCGGGCAGTGCTCAACCTGCTGCTGCCGCTGGAGAGCGAGGCCTGCGCCCGGGTGCTGCGCCGGCTCGATCTGGATCCGGCCCTGCTGGATCAGCCCGTGGCGGCCCTGTCGGGAGGCCAGCGGCAGCGGGTGGCCCTGGGGCGGCTGCTGCGCCAGGAGCCGGCGCTGCTGCTGGCCGATGAGCCCCTGGCCAGCCTCGATCCCCGCCTGGCCGGCGAGCTGCTGGCGCTGCTGCTGGAGGAGGGCGACAGCCCGCGCGCCCTGCTGCTCAGCCTGCACCGGCCCGACCTGCTGGGCGGCTTCGACCGGGTGGTGGGGCTGCGGGCGGGGCGGGTGCAGTTCGACCGGCCGCTGGCGGCGCTGGACCCCGGCCTGCTGGCGGAGCTGTACGCCGGAGCGGCGGCATGAGCACGGGGACGGCGCTGGCGGAACCCGGCTGGGCCGCACCGGACCGCTGGCGGCCGGCGGCGCCGCTGTGGCCGCTGCTGCCGGCGCTGGTGCTGCTGCCGCTGCTGGCGCTGCTGCCGGGCCTGAGCCATGGCGGCGGCTGGAACCTGGTGGGCCGCTTCGCCCTGGCGGCGCTGCGGCCGTCGCTGGATCCGCTGGTGCTGGCCTCGGTGCTGCGCGGCCTGGCCGTGACCGTCGGACTTGCGCTGCTGGGCTGGGCCCTGAGCCTGGCCCTGGGAGTGGTACTGGGGGTGCTGAGCGCCCGCGTGGTGTGGGGCCACCGGGCGGAGCTGATCCGCAGGCTGCTGGCACTGCCGCGCTCGATCCATGAACTGCTCTGGGGCCTGCTGCTGCTGCAGCTGGTGGGCCTGCAGCCGGCGGTGGCGGTGCTGGCGATCACGATCCCCTTCGCCGCCCTGGTGGCGCGGGTGGTGAGCGACCAGCTCGACGCCCTGCCCACCGGCCGGCTGGAGGCCCTGCGCGCCGCCGGGGTGGCGGAGCCGGCGGCCCTGCTCACCGCCCTGGGGCCGCCGCTGCTGCCCCAGGTGCTGAGCTACGGCGGCTACCGGCTGGAGTGCGCCCTGCGCAGCGCCACCCTGCTGGGGGTGTTCGGCCTGGGGGGCCTGGGCACGGAGCTGCGGCTGACGCTGCAGTCGCTGGCCTTCGAGGAGCTGTGGACCGGCCTGTGGGCGCTGCTGGCGGCGATGCTGCTGCTGGAGCGGCTGGTGGGCTGGCTGCGGCGGCGCTGGACGATGCCGGCCCGCTTCGGCCTCGGCTCCGACACCGGCAGCACCGGCAGCGGCACCCCCGGCCGTGAGGTGGGCCGGCGGGGGCGGGAGCTGCTGCTGGCGGCGGTTCTGCTGCTGCCGCTGCTGGTGGCGGTGGCCTGGGGCCTGCAGGTGGATCCGGCCAGCCTGCTGCGCTGGCAGCCGCTGCCGCCGCTGCCGCCGGCGGACTGGGCGGCGGTGGCGGCCCTGCCCTGGCCCAGGCTGGTGGCCAACACCCTGGTGCTCACCCTGCTGGCCGCCGCCCTGGCGGTGGGAACGGCGCCGCTGCTGCTGCTGCTGGTGAGCCCCTGGCCCTGGGGCCAGGGGCTGGTGCAGGTGCTCTGGGCCCTGGGACGGCTGTGGCCGCCGCCGCTGATCGCCCTGCTGCTGCTGCTGGTGCTCAAACCGGGGGTGATCACGGGTGCCCTGGCCCTGGGCCTGCACAACCTGGGCGTGCTGGGCCGGCTGCTGATGGAGAGCGCCGAGCACAGCGGCGAGAGCCGCGAGCAGGCCCTGCTGGGGGCCGGCTGCGGCCCGCGGCTGGCCCTGCTCTACGGGCGCTTCAGCGGCCTGGCCCGCCCCTACCTGGCCTACGGCGCCTACCGGGCCGACGTGATCCTGCGCGAGTCGGTGGTGGTGGGACTGGTGGGGGCCACGGGGCTGGGCAGCCAGCTGCTGGAGGCCCTGAGCGGCTTCGCCTATGACCAGCTGGCGGCGCTGATGCTGGTGTATGCGGCACTGACGCTGCTGGGGGAAGAGCTCAGCGACCGCCTGCGCCGACGCCTGCTGAGCGGCTGAGCGGCGCCCGCGCCCTCAGCGGCTACCCGCCACCAGGCCACGCTGCAGCAGCAGCTGGGCGGCAGCCTCGGCGCTGAGCTCCCCCAGCTCCACCGGCTGGCTGGTGTGGGCGCTGAGGTCGTGGTCGTAGCAGCGGTCGTAGTAGTCGAGCATCTGGCGGCAGGCGGCGGTCCAGTCGCGCGCGGCGATCGCCTCCAGGGCGGCGGCGGTGCGCTGGGGCCCGAGGCGACGGGCGATGCGCCGGGTGGCCTCGGCCAGCTCCTGCGGGTCCTGCACGCCGTAGATGCGCACCAGCTGGGCGAGGCGGTGCTCCAGGGGTCGCTGCACCGCCAGCGCCGGCGCCGCCTTCATCTGCCGCCAGAGGCCGGCGGGGATGCGGCAGCGGCCCACCTGCACGCTCTCGGCCTCCAGCCAGATCTCGGGCGCTCCCTCCAGGCCGCGCAGGGCCAGGGCCAGGCGGTTCTCGTAGTGCTCGCTGCTGGGCTGGGGCGGCAGGCCCAGGGCCCCGAAGCTGCTGCCGCGGTGGTGGGCCAGGCCCTCCAGGTCCACCACGGCCACGCCGCACTCCGCCAGGGCGAGCAGCAGGTCGGTCTTGCCGGTGCCGGTGCGGCCCCCCAGCAGGCGCAGCGGCCAGGGCCGCTCGAACTGGGCCAGCACCCAGCGGCGGTAGGCCTTGTAGCCGCCCTCCATCAGCACCGCCGGCAGGTCGAGCTGGGCCGCCAGCCAGGCGACGCTGGCGCTGCGCATGCCGCCGCGCCAGCAGAGCAGCCGCAGGGGCGCGCCGGGGCTGGCGGCGGCCCGCCTTGTCAGTTCGGCGCCCATCGCCTCCAGGCGCGGGCCCACCAGGGCGAGACCGCGCAGCACCGCCGCCTGGCGGCCCTGGCCCTTGTAGAGGGTGCCCACCTCGGCCCGGCCCGCGTCGTCGAACAGGGGCAGGTTGAGGGCGCCGGGAATGTGGCCCTGGGCGAACTCGGCGGGGGTGCGCACGTCCAGCAGCGGCCCCGGCGCCGCCAGGAACGCCTCCACCGCCAGCCGATCAGGGGCGGTTCCGCTCACCGGCACGCGCGAGGTTCCACTCGCCGCCCCGCCCGGGGTTCCGCCCACGCTTGAGGTTCCGCCCACGCCCGAGGTGCCGCCACGCCTGGGGCAATGCTGCCTGGCCGGGGGCTGGTGCAGGATCGGGCCGTGTCCGCGCCCGCCCCGCTGCCGATGCCCGTCGCCGTGCCCCGCAAGCTGATCGTGCTGGGCGACAGCGGTGTGTACGGCTGGGGCGATCCGGAGGAGGGGGGCTGGTGCGAGCGGCTGCGGCGCCACTGGATGGGGCTGCCGGCGGCGCCGGTGCTCTACCCGCTGGGGGTGCGCGGCGACGGGCTGGAGCGGGTGGCGGCCCGGCTGCAGAGCGAGGTGGGCTGCCGCGGCGAGCTGCGCCGCCAGCGTCCCCACGGCGTGCTGCTGGCGGTGGGCCTCAACGACACGGCCCGGGTGGGCCGCCCCGACGGCCGGCCCCAGCTGGAGCCGGAGGGCTTCCTGTTCGGCCTGGAGCAGCTGCTGCAGCGGGCCCGCGCCAGCGCACCGGTGCTGGTGCTGGGGCTGACGCCGGTGCTGGAGGAGGCGATGCCCTACGCCGAGGTGCTCTGGTATGGGCTGGAACAGGTGCGGCGCTACGAGGCCCTGCTGGAGGAAGCCTGCCTGGAGGCGGATGTGCCCTTCCTGCCGCTGCTCGACCATCTGCTGGCCGATCCCCGCTGGCCGCAGTGGCTGTGCGACGACGGCCTGCACCTCAACAGCGACGGACACCGGCAGGTGTACGAACGGGTGCGGCAGTGGCCGGCACTGCTGGCGTGGGCGGGGCTGGAGCCGCTCCAGCTCACCACCGCGCTGCGCTGAGCGCGCCGTCATCCCCCGTTCGGGGGAGCACCGAGGCCGGTGCTGGTGAAGGGATGCGCCCGGGGCGGAACGACCGTGAAACCACGGTTCTCACGCCGGTTCCGTCCAGTCCCGTTCCGCCATGTCCCGTTCCCTCTGCCGCGTCCACGCGGCCGGCTCCCAGACCAGCGCGCACCGGCCCCGAGCCGGCCAGGCCGATCCCGCATCCGCAGGCGGCGCCGCCGCCGGCACCCATCACCAGCGCAACCGGGCGCTGCTGCGGGAGCTGGGCCGCAGCCGCCGCTGCGAGGCGCGGCTGCACTGGCGCAACGCCCTGGTGGTGAACAACCTGGCCCTGGTGCGGCTGGTGGCCAGCCGGGAGAGCCGCCGCACCGGCAGGCCCTTCGATGAGCTCCACGCCACCGGCTGTCTGGGCCTGATCCGGGCGGTGGATGGCTTCGACGCCGCCCGGGGGGTGGCCCTGAGCAGCTTCGCGATCCCCTACATCCGCGGCGCCATGCTCCAGGAGCAGCGCGACCGCGACCAGCCGCTGCACACCCCCCGGCGCCTGCGGGAACTGCAGCGGCGGGCCGAAAAGCTGGTGGAGCAGCGCCGCGGGGCGGGGCTGGCGGGCCTGGCCGACCACGAGCTGGCGGCGGCCCTGGGCTGCAGCCTGGAGCGCCTGAAGGAGGCCGGCCGGGTGAAGCGGGCCCTGCGGGTGAGCAGCCTCGATCAACCCGCCCCGGGCACGGGCGACGACGCCGACGCTCCCCCCTGGCTGGAGCTGGTCGCCGCTCCCGGCGAGCCATGGGACGAGGACGGGGCCGACGGCCAGCGCGGCTGGCTGCGGCGCGCACTGCGGCGCCTCGAGCCCGCCCAGCGGGAGCTGCTGGAGGGCCGATGGATCGATGGCCTGAGCTGGCGGGAGCTGGCGCGGCTGCAGGGCTGCAGCAGCGTCGTCTGCCGGGAGCGGGCCCAGACGCTGCTGGCGCGGCTGCGGGCCGAGGCCGGTGCTGGCAGCGCAACGGAGGCCGAAGCCTGCGGTCACGCCGCCAGCCAGCCCCAGGCGAGCATCGCCAGCGCTGCCGCCAGGGCGGTCTGAACGCCGTTCACCAGCTCGTTGCTGAGCCAGGCGAAGCGGCGCTGGGCGGTGGCACCGATCACGCTCTCCAGCAGCGTGGCCGCCAGGCCCACCAGGACGATCAGCAGGGCGGCGGTGAGGGCGGACGGCGGGCCGGGCAGCAGCCCCAGGCCCAGGGCCAGCAGCACCATCACCACACTGCCCGCCAGGCTGGCGAGGGTGCCCTCCAGGCTGATGGCCCCCTCGGTGCCGGGCGGCACGGGCCGCAGGGTGGTGATCAGCACGGTGCGGCGCCCCCAGCGCTTGCCGATCTCGCTGCCGCAGGTGTCGGCCAGCTTGGCGGCGAAGCTGGCGGTGAAGCCCACCAGCAGCGTCGGCAGCCAGGCCGGCGGCGCCAGGGCGATCACCATCGCCAGCAGGGCGCCGGTGGCCGCCGACCCCCAGACGTTCTCGGGCCCGCGGCGGCCGCCCCGGGCCTCGGCCAGGCCCTGGGCCTGCTTGCGGCGCAGGCCCAGCCGGGTGACGAGCGAGCCGAGCAGCAGGTAACCCACCACCGCCAGCCAGCCGCGTACACCCAGGCAGCCCCAGAGCACGCTGCCGAGGATGCCGGCATGCACCCAGCCGGCGGGGGTGAGCAGGGGCAGGCGCTGGGCGACGGCGATCAGGGCCGCATTGAGGGCCAGGGCGAGCAGCCAGGCCAGCGGCTCCTGGGGCGCCGGCAGGGCCAGCGGGCTGAAGGCGGCGAGCAGGGGGGCCAAGGGCGGCGGCCGCGGCGGGCCGCCCCAGTGTGTTGCACACCCCTAAGGGAGCCGCCGCTGCGGAGCCGTGACGGCGGATAATCGCCCCACGTGCCGGCAGCGCCGATGATCTTCAAGCGCAAGGACTCCTTCTTCCTCGACCTCAGCAAGCCCGCTGACAAGGCCCCGGAGAAGAGCGCCGGCAAGGCCGAGCCCAAGGCGGCCTCCAAAGCGGCACCCACTGCGGCGCCGAAGGCTCCGGCTCCCGCAGCGGTGCAGGTGGCCGTGAAGGAGCCCGCCCCCGCGGCCCCCGCCCCGGCCCCCGCGGCCCCCGCCCCGGCCGCCGGCGGTCAGCCGGTGCTCACCACCGCCGAGGCGATCGCCGCCGAGCTGCGCGCCGCCCAGGAGGCACGGCCGGCACCCAGCCAGGCCACCTTCGCGCCGGAGTGCCTCAACCCGGCCAACGCCGTGCCCAGCCGCCGCCGCAAGGCCGGCGCCAACCTGGCCACCTTCAAGGCGATGGCGGACGAGATGTTCCGCAGCTGAGCCCCCGCCGCCAGGCGGCCATCAGGACGGCGGCGCTGACCGCGGCGGTGGAGCTGCGCAGGATCGTGGCCCCCAGGCTCACGGGTCGCCACCCGGCCGCTTCGGCCTGCCGCTCCTCGGCCGGCGTCCAGCCGCCTTCCGGCCCGATCGCCACCACCACCGCGGCCGGCGCGGCCTGCACCCCGGCCAGCGCCTGCTCCAGAGAAGGCAACCCCTCGCGGCGGGTGGTGGCCAGCAGGCCGAGGGCTGTGGCGAGCACCTTGGGCTGCCCGTCGGCCGCTGCGGCAGCGGCGGGCGGCAATCCAGGCGGCAATGCGGGCGGTGAGGCAAGCCACCCTTCGGCGGGCTGGACGGGATCCAGCAACGGCAGCCACAGCCGCTCGCACTGCTCGCTGGCCTCGCGCAGGATCGCCGCCTGCCGCTGGGGCTTCAGCGGCTCGGCGGCGGCGCTGCGGCCGGCACGCAGGGGCGTGAGCCGGTCGATGCCCAGCTCGGAGGCCATGCGCAGCAGCACGTCGGCGTCCTGGCGCGGCAGGGCCACCGCCAGCGCCAGCCGGGGCTTGGGCGGCGGCTCGCTCTGCAGCGGCTGACCGGGGGGCTGCTCGAGCAGGGCACTGGCCGGCTCGCCGGGGGTCTCGGGAGCGAGGGTGGCGCTCCAGAGGTGGCCGGCGCCATCCACCAGGGCGAAGCGCTCCCCCGGCCGCAGCCGCAGCACCCGGCGCAGGTAGTGGGCCTCGGATGGCTCCAGCGTCACCGCAGCGCCCGCGATCCGGGCGGGGGGTACCAGCAGCCGCCGCCATTCGCGCGCCACGCCGCTGCGCTCAGCTGCCGGCGAAGGGCAGCAGCTCCTCGGGCTGCTCCTCGATCGGCCAGTCGTCGTTGACGCCGCCGATCACCAGCTCGTCGATCTCCACCACGTCGATGCTGAGCTGGCTGAAGGTGTTGATCAGCACGTCGAGGGCGACGGCGTCGCTGAGGCCCAGATCCACCCAGCAGCGGGCCCAGCAGCCCTGGTATTCCACCGGCCCCATGTTGTGCATCAGCGCCCGCTGGGCGTGGACGGCGGCCTCGGCGTCGTAGGCCATCCAGCTCAGCTCGCCGCCTTCGGCCTCGTGGGCCTGGAGGTTCTCGGCGTTGAAGCCGCCCAGCTTGCCGAGGAAGAACCAGCTGTCGAAGGCGGTTTCCACATAGCCCCGCTCCCCCTGGCCGGGGGGATGGGGAAAGCGCAGCCAGATCCAGCAGTTGAAGGGATCGACCTCGCGGAAGCGCACCTCCATGGCAAGGGCCTCGGCAGCGGTGGGGCAGGAGGGTCACGATCCCACACGGCCATGCCAGCCGGCGGCAGCCTGTGGCCAGTCATGCTGGGGCGATGCTGGAACTGAGCGGCGTGCGCTACCAGCCGGCCACGGCGGCCGGTCCGGTGCTGGACGATGTGAGCCTGCGGCTTGAAGCCGGGCGGCTGGGGCTGGTGGCCGGCCCCAGCGGCGGCGGCAAGACCACGCTGCTGGAGGTGATCGGCGGCCTGGCGGAGCCGGAGCGGGGCACGATCCGCTGGAACGGCGAGGTCCTCAGCGGCCGCCAGCGGCGCTGGCTGTGCGGGCTGGTGTTCCAGTTTCCCGAACGTCATTTCCTCGGCCTCACCGTGGGCCAGGAACTGCGGCTGGGGCACCGGCGGCTAGAGGCCGGGCGGGTGGAGCAGGTGCTGGCGCGGGTGGGGCTGGGCCAGCAGTCCCTGCGGCAGCAGCCGGAGCGCCTGAGCGGCGGCCAGCAGCGGCGGCTGGCGCTGGCGGTGCAGCTGCTGCGCGATCCGCGGGTGCTGCTGCTCGATGAACCCACCGCCGGCCTGGACTGGGCGGTGCGCAGCGAGGTGGTGGGGCTGCTGGGGGATCTGGCGAAGGAGCGGGCGGTGCTGGTGGTGACCCACGAGCCGGAGCTGTTCGCGGCGCTGGAGCCGCTGAGCTGGCGGCTGGAGGGGGGCCGGCTGAACCCCATGGACGAGAAGGCGCTCCGTACCATGCCCGCAGCCAGGGGCCAGGGATGAGCGATCAGCTGCTGCGGGCCACGGCCGCCGGAGGCGGCATCCGCCTGGTGGCCGTCACCACCAGCGCCGCCAGCCGCGAGGCGGCGCGGCGGCACCGCCTGTCGTTCCTCACCACTGCCCTGCTGGGGCGGGCGATGACCGCCGGCCTGCTGCTGGCCAGCTCGATGAAGGTGGCCCACGGGCGGGTGAACCTGCGCATCGCCTCCGACGGTCCGCTGCGCGGGCTGATGGTGGATGCCGGCCGCGACGGCAGCGTGCGCGGCTACGTGGGCAATCCCGAGCTGGAACTGGATCTGGTAGAGGAGGCCGACGGCAGCCACCACTTCGACTTCCGCGCCGCCACCGGCACCGGCTACCTGCACGTGGTGCGGGACCTGGGCGAGGGCGAGCCCTACAGCTCCACTGTGGAGCTGGTGAGCGGCGGCATCGGCGATGACCTGGCCTCCTACCTGCTGCACTCGGAGCAGACGCCCTCGGCGGTGTTCGTGGGCGAGCAGATCGACAGCCACGGCATCCGCTGCAGCGGCGGGGTGCTGGTGCAGGTGCTGCCCAAGGCGGCGCGGGAGCCGGCGCTGGTGGCGCTGCTGGAGGAGCGCTGCCGGGAGGTGACGGGCTTCAGCCAGCGGCTGGCCGCCTGCGAGGGGCACCTGCAGACACTGCTGGAGGACATCTTCCCCGACCTCGACCCCCAGCCGCTTGACGGCGGCGGCAGCAGCGAGGCGGTGCGCTTCGCCTGTCCCTGCAGCCGCGGCCGCAGCCTGGGTGCCCTGAAGCTGCTGGGCCGCGACGAGCTCAGCAGCATGCTGGCGGAGGACGGCCAGGCCGAGCTCACCTGCCACTTCTGCGGCGAGGTGTACCGGGTGGACGGGGCGGAACTGCAGGGGCTGATCGACGAGCTGGCGCCGGCTGGCCGCTGAGCCAGCGGCCAGCGACGAGGCTCAGGCCACCAGCAGGGCGGCGAGCAGCAGCAGCAGCAGGGCCGGCAGGCTCTGCACCTGGGCCAGGTTGAGGGGAAGGCCGAGGGGCAGGCTGGCGGAGCCCAGGGCGCCCACCAGCAGGCCGCCGAGCACGAGGCCGATGCTGAGCAGGCCGAAGCCCCAGCCCACGGCCGCGAGGAAGCGGCGCCGGCGGCGCTGCAGCACCACCACGCAGAGGGCGGTGCCGAGGGCGAGCAGCAGTTCGGCCGGGGCGGTGGGCACCAGCAGCAGCAGGCCCAGCAGGGCGCCGTAGCCGCCCAGGGCGAGCCAGCGGTCGTTGCCCTCGGCCATCGCCAGGGTGGGGGCGGCGAGGGCGGGGGTGGCGACGCGGGGCAGGGCCACCTTGGGCAGGACCGGCAGCGAGGGGCGCGGCGGCGGCGGCGCCAGCTGCTCGCGGGCCGAGGCGCTGCGGGCGGCGGTGCTCACCCGGCCCTGCTGGCGCTCCTTGAGGCGGTCCATGAGCACGGCGTCGTAGGCCGCCTCCACCCGGGAGCGGGCGATGGGATCCTCGCCGGCTTCGTCAAGGCGGGCCTGGCGGGCGGCCTGCACCTCATCGAAGCTGGCGTCCGGGCTCACCCCCAGCCGCTCGTAGGGCCCGGCCGAGGGATCGGATCCGGAATCGGAGGGCGGCTCGCGGAGATCGTTCATCAGGGGGGCCGGTGCAGGAAGGGCCTGTGCAGGAGGGGCCTGCCTGCAGAGAGGTTATCGAGCCCGCCCTAGAAGAGGGGCTTGCTGCAATGGAATCCGGCTTCGCGCTGGAGCCGCTGGCGCTGGCGCTCGGCTTCGGCGGGATCAAGGCGGTGACGGCGCTTGAGCAGGGGCATCTGGGGGGGCAGGTGGCTGCCTTCACGCATCTCCACCGTGGAGAGGCCGGCGGGACCGACGCCGGCGTGGTTCTGGAAACTCACGTAATCCCAGCCCCCATCGGCACGGGGGCGCACCAGCCAGACGGAATCCGGCATCGCTCTTGACGCTTCGTTACATCTCAGTCTGGCGCGCCCACAGGGCCGGTGTGGGGCCGGGGCTCAGAGGCTGATCGGTTCGACGCCGCTCACGACCGGCGCGACGGCGCTGAGTTCCAGGTCGGGGTGGTCGTCGTGGAGCTGGTTGAGGTTCCAGTCGTTCTTGAACAGCAGCACCGGCCGGTTCCAGCTGTCGCGCACCGTCTTGCAGTTGAAGATGCGGCCCACCTTCTCCAGCTCCGGCCAGCCGCCCACCACCCAGCGGGCCACACTGAAGCCCAGGGGTTCGAGGCGCGTCTTGACGCCGTATTCGTTCTCGAGGCGGTACTGCACCACCTCCAGCTGCAGCTGGCCCACGGCGGCGAGGATCGGGTCGCGCTTGCTCTCGTCGGTGTCGTAGAGGATCTGCACGGCCCCCTCCTCGCGCAGTTCGTTGACGCCCTTGCGGAAGGTCTTGAAGGCGGAGGGGTTGGGGTTGCGCAGCCAGGCGAAAATCTCCGGACTGAAGCAGGGGATGCCCTCGTACTCCACCTTCGGGCCGAGGTAGAGGGTGTCGCCGATGGCGAACATGCCGGGGTTGTTGAGGCCGATCACATCGCCGGGGTAGGCGTCCTCCACCACCTCGCGGTCCTGGCCGAAGAGCTTCTGGGGGCGGGAGAGGCGGATGGTGCGGCCGCTGCGGGCGTGCTGCACGGTCATGTCCTTCTCGAACTTGCCGCTGCACACGCGCACGAACGCCACCCGGTCGCGGTGGCGGGGGTCCATGTTGGCCTGGAGCTTGAACACGAAGCCGCTGAAGCCGGGCGCCACCGGATCGATCACGCCGGCGCTGCTGGTGCGCGGCGTGGGCTGCTGGGCCAGCTCCAGGAAGGCGTCGAGGAAGGGGCGCACGCCGAAGTTGGTCATCGCCGAGCCGAAGAACACCGGACTGAGCTCACCGGCATGCACCAGCTCGAGGTCGAGCTCGGCGCCGGCGCCCTCCAGCAGCTCCAGCTCCTCGAGGGCCTGATCGAGGAGTTCCGGCTCCACGGCGCCGGAGGCGCGGGCCTCCTCCACGCTGAGCACCTTCTCCTCGGAGGCGCGGCCGCGCTCGGCGCGCTGAAACAGGATCACCTGCTGGCTGCGGCGGTCGATCACGCCGCGGAAGCGGTCGCCGCTGCCGATCGGCCAGTTCACCGGCCAGCAGGCCAGGCCCAGCTCGCGCTCGATCTCATCGAGGAGCTCAAGGGGCTCGCGCCCCGGCCGGTCCATCTTGTTGATGAAGGTGAAGATGGGGATGCGCCGCATGCGGCACACCTCGAACAGCTTGCGGGTCTGGGGTTCGAGGCCCTTGGCGGCGTCCTCGAGCATCACCGCGTTGTCGGCGGCCGCCAGGGTTCGGTAGGTGTCCTCGGAGAAGTCCTGGTGGCCGGGGGTGTCGAGCAGGTTGATGGTGCTGCCGTCGTAGTCGAACTGCAGCACGGTGGAGGTGATCGAGATGCCGCGCTGCTTCTCCAGCTCCATCCAGTCGGAGGTCACCTTGCGCTGCTCGCCCTTGGCCTTGACGGCGCCCGCCTGCTGGATGGCGCCGCCGTAGAGGAGGAGCTTCTCGGTGAGGGTGGTCTTGCCCGCGTCGGGGTGGGAAATGATCGCGAAGTTGCGCCGCCGCGCCACCGCCTCGGCCAGGGTCTGCAGTTCCGGGGGCAGAGCGGTGGCGGTGCTGGAGGAAGACCTGGTCATTGGATCAGCCTGCCAGGCCACCAGGATGGGAGGGATGGGTCGCACCCGCCGGCATGCCCCAGTCCCACGACCGCGTCCATCCCCGACGCCGCCACCAGACCACGAGCGAGTGGTCCACCATCCGACGCCCGTCCAGCCAGGCGACCACCTTTCTGCCCCCCGGCACACCGGTGTTCGTGGGGGAGCGCAAACAGGATGAGGCCACTCTGCACCTGATCCACTTCGACCGGGAGCGGTTGCACGAGGTGGAGGAGGCGAGCCTGGCGGACTGCCGGGACTGCCTACCTTTCCCAGGCCTCACGTGGGTGAATGTGAGCGGAGTGCACGACGTGAGCCTGATCGAAGCCCTCGGCGGACTGTTCGGCCTGCACCCGATGACGATGGAGGACATCGCCGACACCTCCCAGCGGCCGAAGTGGGAGGAGTTTCCCGACTACGGGTTCATGGCACTGAAGATGCTGGCGATCAGCGAGGCCGATGCGGAGGTGCAGATCGAGCATGTGAGCCTGATCCTGGGCCCCGATTGGGTGCTCACCTTTCTCGAGGACGACGGTGACGTGTTCGCCAGCGTGCGCAGCCGCATCCGCCGCGGCATCAGCCGTGTGCGCAGCCTGGGGGCCGACTATCTGGCGTCGTGCCTGATCGACGCGGTGATCGACCACTACCTCCTGGCAGTGGAGTGGATCAGTGATCAGATCGAGATCTTCGACACCCATGTGCTGAACCACCCCGAGCAGGTGCGGATCCAGGAGATCCACCACTTCAGGCGGGACCTGCTGGCACTGCGGCGAGCCGTGTGGCCGATGCGGGAGGTGCTGGGGGCCGTCTCCAAGAGCGAAGCCAGCGTGGTGAGCGACGAGACCGGCGTGTTCTGGCGCAACCTCTACGACCACACGGTGCAGGTGATCGACATGGTGGAGACCAGTCGCGACACCCTGATGAGCCTGCAGGACACCTATCTGTCCAGCCTCAGCAACCGGATGAACGGCGTGATGAAAACCCTCACGGTGATCTCCACGATCTTCATCCCACTCACATTCATCGCCGGGGTGTACGGGATGAACTTCCAGCACATGCCCGAGCTCGGCTGGCGCCTGGGCTACTACGGGGTGCTGGTGCTGATGCTGGTGATCGCGGTGGCCCTGGTGGTGTGGATCCGCCGCCGGGGCTGGCTGTGAGGGGCAGCGCCGGCGTCAGGGAACGGGGGGTTCACCGAGGGTCCAGACGCCATCGCGGCGGTGGAAGCGGATCCAGCTGCGCAGGCCTTCGCCTGCGTGGATCACCAGCACGGCGCGATCGCCCCGCTCCACCAGGAGCAGCCCCGTGCCGCTCAGGCCGCGCAGCTGATCGGCGGCCAGCCCACGGAGCAGCTCCAGCAGCTGGGCCTCGGGGATCTCCGCAGGAAGCGGGGCCACAGCCGCCGGATCCTGGGCCCGCAGGCGAGCCAGGCCGGCGGCGTCGAGGGAGGCAACGGTGCGGGCCCGCTCCAGCGCCAGCCGGCCCTGGGGGGTGGCCCGCACGGCGTCGCCCCCTTCCACCCGGGCCGTCACGGCGGGCTCGGGTTGCACCGGCAGATCCACCTGGAAGACGAGGGAGCGGATGTCATCCGCGTCGGGAGGGGCTGACGACTCCCGGCTGTAGGTGAGGGCGGCCCTCAGGCGCCGGGCCTGGAAGGAGAACGTCTCGAAGGCACCCGGGCCCGGCCCGCCGGAGCTGTAGAGCGACAGGGACGCCATCACCGCACCCGCGCCGTTGACGGGGGAAAGCAGGGGGGAGATCTGCACCTGCTCCGGGGCCGCTGGATCGACCTCCACCAGCACCGCGCGCAAGGCACCGCCGCGGCTCAGCTCCTGCAGACGCAACTGGGGCAGAACCCCCTGCAGGAGTGCGGGATCCACGGGTGCCTCGCTGAGCAGCAACCGCAGCCGCGGGCCGCCGGCGTCGAACCCCTCGGCACCGTCATGGAGGAGGGCCGCTCCATGGGTGAGAACGAGGCGCTGCCGGCCGCTCACCAGCTCCCCCCGCACCAGCGCGGGGTGAGGAGCGGCGAACGCCGGAGCGGCCAGCACCCAGGCCGCCAGGGCTGCGCTGGCCACAAGCACACGCATCGGCGCTGCCACGGATGCAGCCATCCTCCCCGTGGCGGAGGGGAGAGGACGGGCGACGCTGCCTCTGGTGCCAGGCGCCCCTTGCACACCCCACCAGTGGCGTTAGGGTTTCCCTCACCCGAGCTCCGCCCCATGACCGCCTCCGCCACGCCACCAGCAGCAGCGGCCGCAGCAGCTGCGGCGGAAAAGGCCTTCGAGGCACCGGCGCGGGGCGACTTCCCGCCCACGGCGCCGGCAGCGAACCCGGTGTTCTACCGCACCTATTCGCGCCGCCAGGAGGCGGGCCGCGAGAGCTGGCGGCAGGTGGCGGAGCGCAACCTGGAGGGCCTGCGCCAGCTGGGCAAGCTGAATCAGGCGGAGGTGGATCTGCTGCGACGCATGCAGCTGCAGCAGAAGTCGCTGCCGTCGGGGCGCTGGCTGTGGATCGGCGGCACGCCCTGGATCGAGCAGCGCCACAACTTCAGCGGCGCCTACAACTGCACCTCCACCAACCTGGTGGACTGGGAGGCCTTCGGGCTGATGATGGACCTGGCGATGATGGGCTGCGGCACCGGCGCCATCATCGAGCCGCGGCTGATCTCGAAGTTGCCGGCGGTGCGCAACTGCCTGGTGATCACCGGCGTGGCCGACATCGGCGCCACCCCGGCGGGCCAGCGCCAGCAGGCCACCACCCACACGATCGACGGCAACCGGGTGGCGATCAAGGTGGGCGACACGCGCCGCGGCTGGGTGGACAGCTACCAGCTGCTGCTGGAGCTGAGCAGCGACGCGCGCTTCGACGCCGGCGCGCCGATCGAGATCAGCGTGGATCTCTCCGATGTGCGGCCGGTGGGCGAAACCCTGAAGGGCTTCGGCGGCATGGCCAACCCGGTGAAGCTCAAGGACCTCTACGGCCGCGTGGCCCAGATCCTCAACAAGGCCCAGGGGCGGCAGCTCACCTCGGTGGAGTGCTGCCTGCTGATCGATGAGGCGGCGGTGACGATCGTGGCGGGCAACATCCGCCGCAGCGCGGGAATGCGCCAGTTCTCGGCGGAGGATGCATCGGCCGCCGGCGCCAAGGACAACCTCTGGCAGCAGGACAGCGAGGGCAACTGGCGGATCGATCCGGAGCGCGACGCGCTGCGGATGGCGAACCACACGCGCGTGTTCCACACCCGCCCGAACTGGGAGACGGTGCTGGAGGCGGTGACCAAGCAGTTCCAGAGCGGCGAGGGCGCGATCCAGTTCGCCCCCGAGGCGATCGCCCGCTCCAATGCCGACCTGCTGCCCACCCTGGAGCTGCGCGAGGAGTTCGTGGGGATCTACTGCGACCAGGGCCGCGAGCAGGCGGCGAACTGGCTGAAGCTGCACCACCCGGGCCTGGAGGCCGACGAGCTGGAGCACCGCCTGGGCCGCTACGGGCTGAACCCCTGCGGCGAGATCCTCGGCGCCGACTTCCACTGCAACCTGGCCGAGATTCATCTGAATCAGATCCACCCGACAGACTTCCAGGCCCAGGAGGACGCCTTCCGCGCCGCCGCCATTGCCGTGGCGTGTCTGCTCAATCACGACTTCGAGGTGGAGCGCTACCGCCAGAGCCGGGCCTGGGATCCGATCGTGGGCGTGAGCTTCACGGGCCTGTTCGACTTCTTCGTGCATGCCTTCGGCACGCCGTGGCTGAAGTGGTGGGAGGCGGGCCGGCCGGATTCGGAGGAGGGCCGGGCGTTCAAGGCGCGCGAGGCCGACTACCTGCAGCGCTGGAAGCGGATCGTGCACGAGGCGGTGTGGGAATACTGCGACCGCCACGGCATCCGCCGGCCGAACCGCTGCACCACGGTGCAGCCGGCGGGCACCAAGAGCCTGCTCACCGGCGCCAGCCCGGGCTGGCATCCGCCCAAGGCGCAGCGCTTCATCCGCCGCATCACCTTCCGCAAGAACGATCCGGTGGCGCTGGCGTGTCTGGACTACGGCTACACGATCGTGCCGAGCCAATCGGACAAGGATGAGCAGGGGCGGCTGCTGGATGATCCGTTCGATCCGCGCTGCAGCGAGTGGCTGGTGGAGATCCCCACGGAGGTGAGCTGGGCGAACCTGCCCGGTGCCGACACGGTGGAGATCAACAACTTCTCGGCCCTGGCGCAGTTCGACTTCTACATGCAGGTGCAGCAGCACTACACGGCCCACAACACCAGCGCCACGATCGAGTTCCGCGAGAACGAGATCGAGCCGCTGGCCCACAAGATCCACGAGGCGATCGAGGAGGGCTTCGGCTACATCTCGGCGGCGCTGCTGGCCCGCTTCGACGCCAACGCCACCTTCCCGCGGCTGCCGTTCGAGCCGATCGACAAGGCCACCTACGAACGGCTGCACCAGGAGGTGGAAGGCCGCCGCCGCACCGCTGACTTCTTCGAAGCCCTCGCCCGCTACGACCGCGGCGAACTGATGGAGGCCGGCCCCGCTGGGTGTGATTCGGACAAGTGCCTGCTGCCGTTGGCGAAGCCTGAGGGGTGAAGCTCTGCATGCGGGGGGTGGTTCACGGGTCCGTGAACCACCCTTGTGCGGTTGATCGTCGGTGGCATACCGCAGGTGCTCCAGGGTCTCTCAAGTTTTTGCGCGCAGGAAGCAGGGGCGATATACGGCAAACTGCGTGGTGGGGAGGGTGGTTTGCGGAACCATCCAAAAACTAGTTGGGTAGACTCCAAGTCTTCAGTCGAAACCCTATGACTCATAACTTCGAACGCCTGAAGGCACACATCCTGTCACTGTCTTCGAGCAGCGATTTCCAAATCGCAAAGACAGAATGGGATCTCGTAGGCGTTGAGATTAGCGAGGAGCTTGATCAATGCCCTTGCGGAAAGGAGATCAAAGAGCATTGTTACATCCATAACAGGCTGACCGGCAGAGAGACATATGTCGGGAATGTATGCATCAATCGATTTATGGGACTTGATACGGGAACATTGTTCGCAGGGCTTAAACGGATCAAGGCTGACGGCGACGCCGCGCCAAACGATGCGTTAATTGAGCATGCGAATTCCCATGGATACCTCTACGACAACGAATACGAGTTTCTCAAGCAGACCTCGAGAAAACGCAGACTATCCGATAAGCAGCTTTCTTGGAGGCAAAAGATAAACAGGCGAATCACATCTCAGACTGTCGTTAGAAAGCGGGGGGATGTCAAGCCGAAGCCTTCCTCTTAATGCTACCCAACATCAAGATACAGAAGACGGGCGCGGTGGAGTCCGGCTATGCAGAGCCCCATGCCCGCTTCTGATCTTGAGCGTTAAACTGCATCACGCCCAGTCATCAACTATGCTAAAGACTCTCTACATCGACCTCGACAACGTGCTTGTCGACTTCCCATCTGCATTTCCATTGGTCGAACCAAAGCAGCTGGAAGAGTTCGCCGGGCACCTCGACGACATCCCAGGTATCTTTAGCCTCATGCAACCGGTAGCGAAGGCCGTTGAATCCTTCGAGGAACTAGCAGCAATCTACGATACATACATACTCTCAACTTCCCCTTGGGATAACCCTTCTGCCTGGTCTGACAAGCTGCTTTGGGTGAAGAAGCACCTTGGAAAGCCGGCGTATAAGCGCCTCATTCTCAGTCACCATAAGCATCTCAATATTGGTCACTTCCTTGTGGACGACCGAACCAAGAACGGTGCCGACAAGTTCACCGGAGAACATATCCTATTCGGCTCGGAGCGCTTCCCTGACTGGCCAACCGTGGTGCACTACCTACGGGATCATGCGGCCTAACCCGTCGTTGTGGCCGACCGCCGACAAGCGTTGCTTACCAGATCCCTCGTCCCTGCGCTCCTCAGCAGCGGCTGAGCGTACGCGTCGGGCTCACCCCCCATGCCCCGCACTCAGCAGGCAGCTCGGATGAATGACAAGGCTGGCCACTTCTGAGTACAATTCCGAGAAGAATGGACTTGCTCGACCTGCTCAAGCGACCTGAGGGCAAGACGCTGGAGTTCAAGCGTGACCTCTCCTCGCCCGATGGTGCGCTGAAAACGGTCGTCGCCTTTGCCAACACCGCTGGCGGCACTCTGCTGATCGGCGTCGACGACCGCAGCAGGGACGTGCGCGGCGTTCCCGACCCACTGGATGAGGAGGAGCGCCTCGCCAACCTCATCAGCGACCGGATCAGCCCGCGCTTTGTGCCGGAGATCGAGATCCTGCCCTGGAGACGGACGCAGGTGCTGGCACTCCAGGTGCATCCCAGCCCGAGTCGCCCCCATCACCTGATTCGCGAGGGGCCGGCAGCCGGCGTGTACGTGCGGGTGGGTTCCACCAACCGCCGTGCCGACGCCGAGCTGATCGAGGAGCTGCGCCGTTTCTCCAGGGGCGATGGCTTCGACGAGCAGCCCATGCCGGGCCTCAGCTCGGAAGACCTCGACTTCCGAGCGGCTTCCGAGTCGTTCGCACCGTTCCGCTCCCTCCGCCGCCGCGATCTGGAGATCCTGCGGCTCGTGTGCGACCACCAGGGGCGGATGGTGCCGACCGTGGGCGGCATGATCCTCTTCGGCCACGAGCGCGAGCAGCACTTCCCGGACGCCTGGATTCAGGCCGGCCGCTTCGGCGGCACAGACAAGAGCCGCATCCTCGATCGGATCGAAATCCACTCCTTTCCCGTGCAGGCGGTGGAGGAAGCGATCGCCTTCGTGCAGAAGCATTCCTGGCACGGCGCCGAGATCGGCGCGGTTCGCCGCATCGACCGCTGGACCCTCCCTCCCGAAGCCGTGCGGGAAGCCCTGATCAATGCGGTGGTGCACACCGACTATTCACAGCGGGGCGCGCCGATCCGGCTGGCGATCTTCGACGATCGCCTGGAGATCGAGAACCCTGGCCTGCTGCCCTTCGGGCTCACGGTGGCCGACCTTCCCCTTGGCGTGTCCAAGTTGCGCAACCGCGTGATCGGGCGCGTGTTCCAGGCGCTAGGCCTGGTCGAGCAGTGGGGTAGTGGCATCCAGCGCATCAACGGCGTCTGCCGAGACGCCGGCCTGCCCCCACCGGTTTTCGAGGAGATAGCCATGCGCTTTCGCGCCACCATTCCCACCACCCCGGTGGGACCAACGGTGGTCGACATAACCGATCAGGCGATCCTCGCCAGCCTGAAGCAAGGCCAGGGGTTGGCCACCCGGGAAATTGCCGCCATCATCGGCCTGTCGGCCCGGGCCACGCGCACGCGGCTGGCGCGCCTGATTGATCGCGGGCTGGTCCGCGAGATCGGCACCAGCGCCAAGGACCCGCAGCGGAAATACTTCCTGGCTGAGGGTGGTCTGCCATGAACCTGACGCGCGAACAGAAGGCCCGCCTGGACATCGATGCTGCCCTGGAGGCGGCGGGCTGGATCCTGCAGAACCGCGACGCCATCAATCTCGCCGCCGGGCCGGGGGTGGCGCTGCGCGAAGCCAAGATGGCCAGCGGCCACGGCTTCGCCGACTATCTCCTGTTCGTGAACGGCAAGGCGGTGGGCGCCATCGAGGCCAAGCCGGCGGGCCACACCCTCAGCGGCGTGGAGATCCAGTCGGGCAAGTACGCCGCCGGGCTGCCGGCGGGCCTCAATCCGCCGGTCACGCCGCTGCCCTTCGTATACATGAGCACGGGGGTGGAGACCCGCTTCATCAACGGCCTCGACCCCGACCCGAAGACCCGCACGATCTCCGCCAACCTGCCCCACATCCACCGGCCCGAAACCCTGGCGGAGTGGATCCAGGCCGAAACGCTCGATGTCTGGGTGAAGCGGCTGCACGCCGAGGGGGGCGGCCTGTACACCGCCGCCGAAGCCACCAAACCCGCGTCGTTGCGGGCACGCCTCACCACCCTGCCGCCCCTGGAGCCCGGCACTCTCTACGCGAACCAGATCGAGGCCGTCACGAACCTGGAGCACTCGCTCAAGGCCAACCGCCCGCGGGCGCTGATCCAGATGGCCACCGGGTCCGGCAAGACGATCGCCGCGGTCACCGCCGTCTACCGGCTGATCCGCTACGGCGGCGCCCGCCGGGTGCTGTTCCTGGTGGATCGCGGCAACCTCGCCAAGCAGGCCGAGAAGGAATTTCAGGGCTACCGGGTGCCGGAGGATCAGCGCAAGTTCACCGAGCTCTACAACGTTCAGCGCCTCAGCTCGAACACGATCCTGGAATCGAGCCGGGTGGTGATTTCCACGATCCAGCGGATGTATTCGATGCTCCAGGGCGAACCCGAGCTCGATCCCGCGCTTGAAGAGGGCTCCCTGTTCGAGAGCAGCGGTGAGACCAGCCTGGAACCCCTGCCGGTTGTGTACAACGCGGCCCTGCCCTTGGAGTTCTTCGATGTGGTGGTGATCGATGAGGTGCACCGCTCGATCTACACCCTCTGGCGCCAGGTGGTGGAGTACTTCGACGCCTTCCTGATCGGGCTCACGGCCACGCCGTCGAAGCAGACCCTCGGCTTCTTCAACAAGAATCTTGTGATGGAGTACAACCACGAGCGCGCCGTGGCCGATGGCGTGAATGTGGACTTCGAGATCTACAAGATCCGCACCCGCATCACCGAAGGCGGCGCCACGGTGGAGGCAGGCCCCGACACCATGCTCGGCTTCCGCAACCGCCGGACGCGAGCGCTGCGCTGGGAAGCTCCGGACGAAGACCTCAGCTACGACCCCAACGAGCTCGACCGCCGCGTGGTGGCGAAGGACCAGATCCGCACGGTCATCCGCACCTTCCGCGACCGGCTGCCCGTGGATCTGTTCCCGGGCCGCAAGGAGGTGCCGAAAACGCTGATCTTCGCCAAGGACGACAGCCATGCCGAAGACATCGTGGAGATCATCCGCGATGAGTTCGGGCGAGGCAATGCCTTCTGCCAGAAGATCACCTACAAGGTGACGGATGCGAAACCCGAAGATCTGATCCAGGCCTTCCGCAATCAGTACGAACCGCGCATCGCCGTGACGGTGGATATGGTGGCCACGGGAACGGACATCCGCCCGATCGAGATCGTGATGTTCCTGCGGGCCGTGAAGAGCCGGCTGCTGTTCGAGCAGATGAAGGGGCGCGGTGTGCGCATCATCGATCCCAACGAGCTGCGGGCCGTGAGCGGTGAGGACGCCATCGCCAAGACCCACTTCATGATCGTGGACTGCGTGGGGATCACCGAAACCAAGCTGGCCGACACCCAGCCGCTGGAACGCAAGCGCACGGTGAGCCTCAAGGCGCTGCTGGAGCATGTGGCCATGGGCGGCACCGATCCCGACGTGCTCTCCTCTCTCGCCAGCCGCCTGGCGCGTCTCGATCGCCAGTGCGGCCCGCAGGAGCAGGCGCGAGTGGTGGAGGCTTCCGGCGGGCCCAGCCTCCATACCCTCACCACCGCGATCGTGGCCGGGCTCGACCCGGACCGCCAGATCGCCGAAGCACGCCGCCAGTTCGAGCTGCCCGACGGCGTGGAGCCCACGGAGGAGCAACAGCAGCGGGCGGCTGAGGCGCTGCTGAAGCGGGCCGCCCAGCCCATCGCCACCAAGCCGCCCCTGCGCGCACTGCTGCTCGACCTCAAGCGGGAGCTGGAGCAGGTGATCGATGAGGTGACGCAGGATGAGCTGCTGGAGGCGGGCGCGAGTGTGGAGGCGAAGGAGAAGGCGCGGGCGCTGGTGAGCGACTTCGAGCAGTTCATCGCGGCCCACCGCGACGAGATCGATGCCCTGCAGTTCTTTTATGCCCAGCCCTACGGCCGGCGCCTGACGTTCCGCGACATCAAGGCCCTAGCCGAGGCTATCCAGGCCCCGCCCCGCTCGTGGACGCCCGAGCGGCTGTGGCGCGCCTACGAGCTGCTGGAGCGCGACCGGGTGCGGGGCGCCTCCGGCCAGCGACTGCTCACGGATATCGTGTCGCTGATCCGCTTCGCCACCCACAAGGACCTTGAGCTGGTGCCGTATCGCGAGCAGGTGCACGAGCGCTTCGGCAACTGGCTGGCCCAGCAGGGCAACCGAGGGTGGCCGTTCAGCACCGAGCAACTGCGCTGGCTGGAGATGATGCGCGACCACATCGGCACCAGCCTGGAGATCCAGATCGAGGATCTCGATTACGCCCCCTTTGCAGAGGCAGGTGGACTGGGCAAGGCGGTGCAGGTGTTCGGGGAGGGGCTGCGTGGGGTGATCGGGGAGCTGAATGAGGTGCTGGCGGCGTGATTGAGCGATTGCCTTGCGGCTGGACCTCTACTTCGATTGGAGATGTCTGCCTAGATAGAGTTACTCAGGCTACTCCTATGGAAAAGCCTGTCCCATATATCGATATTGGCTCGATAAATCGACTAACCAAGCAAATTGGTGCCACCGAGTTGGTGTCTGGTGCCAACGCTCCGACACGGGCAAGGCAATGGGTTCGTACCGAGGATGTGCTTGTGTCGATGACTCGACCGAATCTCAACGCCGTAGCCAAGGTTCCCCCAGACTTGGACGGTGCGGTTGCTTCAACCGGCTTCGATGTCCTGCGACCATTGGTAATAGCGCCAGGCTGGATCTTTTATCGAGTGCGGTCGAATGAGTTCATTGCTGATGTCTGTGAAGATCTGCAAGGAGTTGTTTATCCGGCGATACGCCCGCGCGATGTACGGCGCCACAGGCTTCCACTGCCACCTCTTGCCGAGCAGATCCGCATCGTCGATGCCATCGAGTCCTACCACACACGCCTTGACGACGCCATGGCGACGCTCGAGCGCGTGCAACGCAACCTGAAGCGGTATCGCGCCTCGGTGCTCAAGGCCGCTGTCGAAGGCCGGTTGGTGCCCACCGAGGCTGAGCTGGCCCGCAAGGAGGGCCGCGCCTACGAACCCGCCTCGGTGCTGCTGGAGCGCATCCTCGCCGAACGCCGCTGCCGCTGGGAGGAAGCCGAGCTGGCGAAGCTGAAGGCGAAAGGAAAGGTGCCCAAGGATGTTAAGTGGAAGGCGCGGTATGTGGAACCGACCGCGCCGGACACGAGCGAGCTGCCGGAGTTGCCGGAAGGGTGGTGTTGGGTGAGGACTGAGCAATGCGTGATGACCCAGGTTGGCCATGCCTTTAGCAGCAGGGAGTTCATTGAAGAGGGCGTCAATCTTCTTCGCGGAGACAATATTGGCCACGGGTCTCTCCGTTGGGATGAAAATCGACGAAGGTGCATTCGACCCGAAGCTCTACAATTGCACGCCCACCTTGAATTAAAGCCAGGCGATGTTGCTCTTGCAATGGATCGTCCAATCATTTCGACCGGCTTGAAGTTTGCACATGTGCAGTCTTCTGATCTTCCTGCGCTGCTGGTTCAGCGGGTGATTCGCTTGCGTCCTTGGCTCCATAAAGGCTACTTCGATGCCAATCTCCAATCTCAGCGGTTTCTCGAACATCTTGGTAATGAGGCTAGAGGTGTCGGCGTCCCGCACGTTTCCGAGGGGCAGATCAAAGACTTTGTATTTCCTTTACCCCCTCTCGCTGAGCAGGTGCGAATCGCTCAAGAGCTTGAACGGCTTCTTTCAACATCTGAGTCCTCGATTCGGATTGCCCAGGTCAATGCTCAACGAGTCATCCGCCTCCGCCAATCCATCCTCAAATGGGCCTTCGAAGGCCGCCTCGTTGACCAGGACCCTTCGGATGAACCCGCCTCTGTACTGCTGGAACGCATCCAGGTCCAACGAGCGGCCAACCAAGGGAAAGCCCCCCGCCGCAGCCGCCGCGTGACCGCGAAGATCACCAACCCATGAGCGACGCCGCCAACCGCATCGTCCAGAAGCTGTGGTCCTACTGCCACGTGCTCCGTGACGACGGGCTCTCCTACCAGGACTACCTGGAGCAGCTCACCTTCCTGCTGTTCCTCAAGATGGCCGATGAGCGCGCCCAGCTCACCGATGAGGAACAGCCGATCCCCGAAGGCTGCCGCTGGGCCGACCTGGCCGCGCCGCAGATGGAGGGTGTGGAGCTGGAGCGGCAATACCGCGCCACCCTCCGGGAGCTGGGCAACGAGGGCGGCATGCTCGGCCTGATCTTCGAGAAGGCCCAGAACCGGATCCAGGATCCGGCCCGCCTGCGGCAGCTGGTGGTGGAGCTGATCGGCAAGGAGAACTGGTCGGCCATGGCCGCCGACGTGAAGGGCGACGCCTACGAAGGTCTGCTGGAGCGCAACGCGCAGGACACCAAGAGCGGCGCGGGCCAGTACTTCACCCCGCGGCCCCTGATCGACGGCATCGTCGCCTGCGTGCGGCCCAAGCCCGGTGAGGTGATCGCCGATCCCGCCTGCGGTACCGGCGGCTTCCTGCTGTCGGCCCACGACTTCCTCCAGCGCCACTACGAACTCGACCGCGACCAGAAGCGCCACCTGCGCTTCGAGGCCCTGCGCGGTACCGAGCTGGTGCCCAACGTGGCCCGCCTCTGTGGCATGAACCTCTTCCTGCACGGCATCGGCCCCGACGGCGACCACCAGCACGAGGTGCCGATCCGCACCGACGACGCCCTCCGCGATGAACCCGGCAGCCGCGTCGATGTGGTGATCACCAATCCGCCCTTCGGCAAGAAGTCGTCGATCACGGTCGTCAACGACGACGGCGACACCGATCGCCAGGCCCTCACCTACAACCGTCCGGACTTCTGGACCACCACCGCCAACAAGCAGCTCAACTTCGTGCAGCACATCCGCTCGCTGCTCAAGATCCACGGCCGCGCCGCCGTGGTGGTGCCCGACAACGTGCTCTTCGAAGGGGGTGCCGGCGAGATCGTGCGCCGCAACCTGCTCAAGGAGTGTGAGGTTCACACCCTGCTGCGCCTGCCCACCGGCATCTTCTACGCCCAGGGCGTGAAGGCCAACGTGCTCTTCTTCGATCGCAAACCCGGCTCAGACACCCCCTGGACCAGGACGCTCTGGGTGTACGACCTGCGCACCAACAAGCACTTCACCCTGAAGACCAAGCGCCTCACCCGCGCCGATCTCGATGAGTTCGTGGCCTGCTACAACCCCGGTGATCGCCACAACCGCCAGGCCACCTGGAGCGAAGTGGGGTTCCCCCAATTATGAGGACAGGTCCATAGGGGTCACGCCATGACCACCAGACTGTCCATCGATGACCAACCCCACCAGAACCCGGCGCCGGTTCACGGCGCAGCAGAAGGCGGAGGCCGTGG
>NZ_JAGQCJ010000006.1 GCF_024346135.1 Cyanobium sp. CH-040
CCGCGAGCGCCGCCATTCAACGATCGGTTACCTCAGCCCGATCGACTATGAGCAGCAGTTCATTTCTGCCCGTACACTCACCCCTGTGAACCCCTGATCGGTGTCCACGAAATCGGGGGAACCCCACCGAAATCCTGGATCTCATCGGTGAGCGCAAGATGGGGCCTGCGATCCGTTGCCTGAGGGAGGAGGCCCTGCAGCGGCGGCGACGCGCCCGGATCGCCCAGCGGTTCCTCAGCGGCGAATGGGGTGTGGAGCTGGAGGGCTTCGAGGCGGAGCAGGAACGCGATCACCAGCGGGATCAGGACATCGCCTGGTGACCCTGCCGCCCGACACCGGTCTCTGGGTCCACTTCACGCGGGCCCGCAGCCCGTTGGGACTGGGATGAACCGGTCGGTTCCTTGATGTGCGGCTACAGCACCACCACGCGAGGCGGCAGGTTGAGATCGCGGATGCGCCGTGCAAAGCCACGATCGTCGAAGGAGGCGATCGCCTCGCAGTCCCGGCAACTGGCGTGATGGAGGGCGTCGACGAAATCAAGGCCTGATCGCAAGCCGGCCACCGCCTGCTCCATGGCGGGGCGGTCTTCCAGCACAAGGCAGGGGTTGAGAAGCAACTGATCCAGCACCCGCAGCACCTGCTCCACCGGGATGCCGTAGTAGCCGCGCAGCACCCACACCAGCTCCAGGGCCACGGTCTTGGGCAGAAACAGATCCTGGCCGGATTCGATCAGCTGGCGAGCTGCCTCACGCTGGGCCTGCGTGGCCTCATCGGCGTCGGCTTCCTCCACGAAGTAGCGGGCCAGGACCTTGGTGTCGAGCCCGATCATGGCCGCAGCAGGCTGGCGGCATCGAAGTCCACCGGCACGGGCGGGCGCTTGCTCTTGAGCATCCCGAAGCCGCTCACAGGCAAGGGCTGCTGCGGCCTGCAGGGCCGCACCTCGATGTGGTCGCCCACCAGCTGGAAGCTGACGCGGCTGCCACGGGCCAGGCCGAGCTGCTGGCGCAGGGCCTTGGGGATGGTGACCTGGCCCTTGCTGGTGATCGAGCTGGTGCTGGAGGCATCCACGGCCGAACCAAGCAGGTATTGCCTGGTAAGACGAGAGGGCCTGTGTGGCGGCCAGCGGCGAGCGGGAGAACCGCTGCCATCCAGAAGGAGGCTCAGGGCAGGAGAGCCTTCCACTCTTTCGCACGAAAAACCGGAGTGCAGCCCAGCAGGCCGCTGACGCTGCCCTCAGCACCGTCCCGCCGCCTGTGGCCCGCGCCAACGCCTACGCCCCGCCCACGCCGCTGGAAGACCTGCACATCCTCGATTTCCTCGAGCTGGCAGGGTCCCAGGCCAAGGCCGGCATCGCCCTTGCCATGCACCAATCCACCGTGTGCCGCAGCCTGCAGCTGATGCAGCAGCAGCTCCGGCTGGTGCCGGGGCAGGGCTCGCCGGTGTGCCGGCACGGGCACAACCCCTGCCTGTTCCACCTGCGCCTGGCCTACCGCGAGCACCGGCTGATGGAGGGGTTGCTGCGCATCGGCACCGACGTGCTGCACCAGAGCCTGCTGCTCGGCATGGCAGGGGTGCAGCGGGTGCCGCCCCGTTGCCGCAGCGCCGAGCACTGGGCCGAGCTGGTGCGCCACGGCCTGCTGGATGGGGCGATCGTCAGCTCGTTCAGTCTGGAGAAGCTGCTCGGCGCAGACCAATCCCTCCACTGGGACGGCCTGACGGCCCTGCCGTTGGGCCAGCTGGAGCTGCAGCTGGTGGCCAGTGCCCCCCAGACGCGGCGAGTGCTGTTGCCCCGCAAGGGTGCCGCTCCCCTGCTGCATCAGGCCATGGCCTGGCATGGCTTTGGGGCGGAGCAGCAGCCGGCGGCCTGCCAGGAGCCGGCCGCCTGGGTGAAACGAGCGCGGGACCGGCGGCTGGCAATGCCGATCTGCCCGGGCCTGGTGGAGCCCAGCTGGCTGGAGAGCAATGGACTGGTGCCGCTGGGGGAGCAGCCGCCGCTGCTGGAGCAGCTCTGGCTGCTGTTGCCCCAGGGAGCGGTCAACACCAGGGCGGCACGGCAGGGCCTGCGGTTGCTGCGCGCTCAGGTGGGCATGGCTTGCGATGGAGGTAGAGATGTCCGATAGCGTTCGGCTGGAAGACTGTCTAGTCAATGGCTACGTAATTAATCTCACATCCTTTCACCAAGCGAGCTTCCTGCACCACCGCCGCTGCATTGAACGGCGAGAACTCGAACCACTGAAACAGATCAAGCCCCCGGTCAAGAGTGATCTTCCAGCCGGTGTTGGTGGTGATGCTGCGAGCATGGAAGTTGGGGCTGGCATCGATTTCCCAGCTGAAGGGGGTGCTTGTGCCCGCAAAGGATTCCTGCACCTGGGCCAGGTTTTCGATCTGCTTCTCCATCGACTCCTGATCAGAGCCGGTGATCAGATGCACGGTCACCTCGTCTCCCACCGGGGTGATCTCATTCACCATCCGCAGGAATTCCACCAGATTGCGGATCTGGTGGAAGGCACGGATGTAGGGGTCGCGAATGATGATGCCGCTGGCACCGCGGAGGTAGTCGCCGAACAGGCGCCGGTAGCTCCAGCCCTTGGAGTTCTCGGGCACCACCAGATGGTGCTCCTTCAGGGGTGAGGGGTCCGGTTGCTCTGAGGCGTCATCAGCCGGGCCAGACGCAGCCGGCGAGGGGAGGCTGGGATCAGCGCCGGGCTTGGGTGTTGATGGTGTTGGTGCTGAACCCTGGCTTCCCTCCCCTGGGTTGGGTTCAGGAGCGTCACCACCTGCTGGCGATGCAATCGGCCGGAGTCCCGCGAAAGCCGGGTATTGCTGCTCTTCCGGGGTGAGCACGGTGACAGCGCAGCCGGTCTCCAGATCTCGGTAGATGAAGTCGTGAGGCTTGAAAGTGGTGTCGATCCGCAGGATCTGCTCCCGTACTCGCCGGCGGCACTCCATGGCGAACTCGAGAAGCTCGGCGATCTCCTCCTTGCTGGCCTTGCCGTCCGGATGAATGATCTTCATCAGCCCGGAAAAGGTCTTCTCGAATCCTGTCTGGTCACGGGTCGACACCTCGGAGCTGATCTCGAAGAACGGCTTGTAGAGGCCGGTGTAGTCCTCGGTGCGTAGGTGCTTGAGCACCTCGGCGATGTAGTCCACCACAAAGCCATAGCCAGTGCAGAACAGTTCATGGCGCACTGGCGCCACCTCCCAGCCAGGGTTGAAGGCGTGGATGCGGTCGATGAAGGCCGAATCGATATACTTGTCAGGGAGAGGCTCGTAGAAGTGGGAGTGCTTGAGCATGTAGGCCACCGACTTCTGGGTGTTGCCCATGAACACCATCGAGGCCTCGGCTGAGAGCTGCTCGATGCCGCGCGAGAAGGTGCGGTTGGCCATGTAGTTCTTCATGATGTCCACCAGCGTCTTGTCCACACGCTTGTCCTTGCCGGCGAACTCGTCGAAGCAGATGCAGTCCCAGTAGCCCACCAGGCCGATCTTGCCGTTGGCATTGCTCACGAACAGCTTCGGGGCAGTGACCTCCGAGCCCGAGATCAACATGCCGTGGGGCGAGAACTCGGCGTAGACGTGCGACTTACCGGTGCCCTTGGGGCCGAGCTCCAGCAGGTTGTAGTTGCGCTCGCAGAAGGGGATCAGCCGGATCAGGGTGAGCAGCTTGCCCCGCCGGGTGAACGGCTCGGGGTTGAAGCCCACGCTCTGCATGAGCACGTCCATCCACTCGTCGGTGCTGAACTGCGCCCGGGCCTCCAGGAACTCCTCGTGGTTGACGCCGGCCACCTGGATCGGTTTGACGCTGGAGATCTGCCAGGGGCTGGCCTTGGGGTCGGTGGGCAGCTCGTATTCGACATCGGTAATCGCCCAGATCCCGCCGACGAGCAACTTGGGATAGCGCTTGATGAAGTCCACATCAATGGGGACTTTCTTGAGGCCGAGGTTGGTGAACTCCACCTCGTAGAAGCCACCCTTGTCGTTGAGCTCCACGGTGAGCTTGTCGATCACCTTGTGGGTGCCGCGCTCCTTGATCGTGGATTTCACCAGCTCCGCCTGGTTGCGGTGCACGTAGTGCTTGGCGAGAATCCGGCGCACCGACTCCAACCCTTCGCTGATCACGGTTGGGTCGTCGGTGGCGCAGTGTTGGCCCAGCAGGTACTCGAGCACGTAGGTGGGCACCACCGCGTTCTGCTTGAGCTCGGTGGTCAGGTCTTTGCGGACCACCAGGCCAGAGAAGTGCTCCAGGATCTTCTGATCCAGGGGGCTGTGGGCGGCTGGGGGTGAGCTCGGGGCCATGGCTGTCACCAGAGGGTGCGGCAGGGGAAGGTGGAGAGCTGGGGATCGGCGGTGAGCAGCACCAGCCGCTCCAATTCGGCCTGGGCGGCGAGCATGCGATCGAAGGGATCGCGGTGGGGCTGGTTGTAGGCGCCGGCGCGAACACCATGGGCCAGGGCGATCGGCAGGGCCTGGAAGCCATCGGCCTGAAGCAGCCCTGGCAGATCGCCGATGGCCTGCGCCAGCTCCGGCAACTTGCCCTGGTGGTGCTTGAGGCTCAGTTCCCACACCGTGGCCGCACTCACCAACACCGTGGTGGCTGGATCAGCGAGCAGGGTCTGCACCGGTTCAGTGAGGCGCTCCGGATCGAACCACCACCACAGCAGTACATGGCTGTCGAGCAAGTAGCCTGGTGAATCGCTCATGGCTGGAGACCTTCAGGCAGGAGGGGCCCGGACTCCCAGCTGGCCAGCTCGTCAGCTGCCATCGGCTCCAGCAGAGCATCGGGGTTGCTCAGAGGGCCCTGGCTGCGCAGACGCCCGGGGATGCGTTGGGCCGGCGGTGGCGCCAGGGGCATCAGCCGCGCCCAGGGCTTGCCGGCCTTGGCCAGCAGGATCGTCTCGCCGGCATGGGCGTCATCGATCAGGCGTGAGAGGTGGGTCTTGGCCTGATGCACGTTCACGACACGTGGAGTCCCGTGCGCTGCAGATGGCACTGAATCCATGGCGCCGCCAGCGGATGACCTGCTTAGTTTAGGCATGGACTAAGGCCATCGGAAGTCGTCGAAGTCGCTGCCGAAGGGCCGCTGCAGCTTCAGGTCCACAGTCTTGTAGGCCTGGGGCTGGCTGACACCCTCCAGCATCTGCTCCAGGCGCAGCTCCATGGTCTGGTTGTTGTAGTCGCCGGCCGCGTTGGAGAGCTCCAGCACCACCTGCTGCTCGCGCTCGCGGGCCTCGCTGGCGGCGGAATCGAGCAGCACTGTGCGGTGGGCACAGAGCAGGGCGCCATCGGCCTTGGCGTAGAGGCCGATGCGCAGCTGCAGCGGCAACCGCTTGCGGGGTTCCACGGGCTCCAGCTGGAACAGCCCGAAGCTCAGCTTGCCCATGGTGATCTTGGCGGGCACCCGCAGCAGCTCGGCCTCCACCACGCGGCTCTCGTCCTTGCGCTCCCGCTTGAGCCGGATCACGGGCACCACCACCTCCTGCAGGGAAGTGCCGCCATGCACGAAGCGTGAGCCAGAGCCTGAGCGTGGGTACCGATCGAGGCCCAGCGGGAACACCGCTTGCCAGCTGCCACTGAGGCCCAGCTCAGCGGCCGTGACCACCTTCTGCCCGGCGCTGGGCTTGATGCCAGTGCCCAGGGCAAAGCGGCGGTTCTTGAAGGTGAGCTCTTTGGCAGCTGGGAACTCCGAGCGGTCGTTGGCATCCACCGGTTCCTGCTGGAACAGGAAGCCGTGATCGGCGGTGATCACGGCCTGGCTGCCCTTGAGGCTGCTGATCTTGCGCAGGATGGCATCCAGCTCCTCGAAGGCCTGCTCCACGGCCTGGCAGGTGTCGGCTTCCGTGTCGCGCTTGTCGCCGATCCGGTCGATGCGGTTGTGATACACCACGATTAGGTCGTGCTCCTTGATCAGTTCAGCCCCCTCCTTGGTGGTGGGCAAGTTGAGGAAGTCTTCCGCCTGGATCGCCTTGGCGCGGCCGTTGGCATAGGCCTTGAGGATCTTGTCGCGGTTGTCGGTGCCGGAGGCGCTCTGGCCGTCCACCACCGCGGTGCCATCGGTGGGATTGATGCCGAGCTGAGCACCCGGCAGCAGGGCGGCCATGCCCACCTGGGTGTAGGAGGGCAACACCCCCAGCAGGGCATCCACCTCGGCCTTCCAGCCCTTGCCCGCCTGGCTATTGAGGCGCTCGGCATAGTCGCGGGCGGCCTCGTAGCGCAGGGCATCGGAGATCACCACAAACAGGCGCTTGAGGCTCTTGGCGCCCAGCGGTGCATGCACGTAGCGCATGTGGAACTCCTTCTGCCGCGGCAAGGCCGTGGAGCTCCAGCTGCTGAGCTGGCTCACCTGATCGCTCCAGCGGTTGGTGAGCGGCAGCAGCACGTTGTTCACGTACTGGTTCTCCAGCCACTCCCGCAATGGCTTGAACAGGGTGGGCTGCTGGTAGGTGCGAGCATGGAAGATGCAGCGCCGGTAAGCCTGATCCAGCCGCCACCAGCTGTTGCAGTAGCGCTGCAGACCCTCCTCGAAACCGGGCACCTGCAGATCAGCCTTCGCCTGCAGTTGGCGGAAGGTGATGGCCTGCTCCAGGGCGCGGTAGCCGTGCAGGTGCTTCTCGAACCAGCAGGAGCTGCTGCGGTTACGGACCGCATCCAGCAGCTCAGCGTCTGAGGCGTCGCCCTGGAAACGCTGCAGCAGGCGGCTGAGCACAAAGCGCTCGATCAGCTCGTAGCTGTCGTCATCGTCTGGGTCGTACCCATCTGGCGCGTCGTTGAGCTGCTCCTCCACGCGCAGCACTCCGGCGAGGTGATCGCTCCACTGCTCAAAGGCACTCCTTGCGCTGAGGCTGTCCTTCCAGATACTCAGAAACACCCGGGCGTGGGGCAGCAGGTCTCCATCCGGCCCGATTGAGCTCACGCTGTTGAATAGGGCAACGGCGAAGTCGCGCAGGTTTGGCTCGGGGCTGGCGTAGCCGAACTTCTCGCCAACCGCCTTCCAGAAATAGCGGCTCAGCTGGTGGCTTCCATAGAGGGCCTCCACCGGGTCATCGCCATCGGGGTTGGCCGGATCCAGCTGCCCGAAGGCATGCAGCAAGAGCTTGTCGATGTCGGGCGGCTGCT
Organism: Cyanobium sp. CH-040; assembly: GCF_024346135.1. Lineage (GTDB taxonomy): Bacteria > Cyanobacteriota > Cyanobacteriia > PCC-6307 > Cyanobiaceae > NIES-981. Next base: position 7,114 of record NZ_JAGQCJ010000006.1, read on the forward strand.
TGGCCAGCACAGCGAGCATCTTGAGCCGCACGGCGGTCTTGTCGTCGTTGGGGCGCCGCAGGTCCTTGAGCTTGGTGGTGCGCACCGGCGAGCGGAAGAAGGCCTTGTGCTCCTGGGCCAGCTCTTTGAACTCCAGCGTCAGGCCCGCTTCCTGGATGTCGAGGGAGGCGCGATCGGCCGTGAACTCATGGCCCGCCAGCAGCAGATCCAGCAGCCAGTTATCGGGTTCGGCTGGTTTGGCGCAAGGGATATAGAAGAGGAAGCGCTGGTCGAGGGGGGCGCGGCTGATCGCCACCTTCACGGAGAACTCGTTGTTTTCCACCCGCAGCTTCTCGGCCTGTGCAGGCTGGTAGTCATCGAATTCGGAGGCCCACTCGCCGTTGGGGTCATACCAGAGCACCACGCGCTTACGCGCGAGAGCTGCGTCGAGGCTCTCGTGAATGCGGCTGGTGGCGAGGGAGGAGGCACCCATAGATCAGAACTTCTAGATAAACCGCAATAAGAAGGGAGTGCTTGGGTATTGGCGGTAAGGACGCCAGAACCAAATGCCAACCTCATAAATGTGCCCCAATCTCATATCATCACCCCAAATACTTTTGATCTCGTAGATCTGGAGCCTTGTCTGCGGGCTTTTGGCCTGCAATCAAAACCGGGCGGATGCTCCAGCTTCTTTCAAGCTTCCGCTTGTCTTTTGCGCCAAGAACTCCGTTTGAGACGATGAACGACTTTTGCACCAGCCTTCCAGTAGTATTTGTTCGTACGTGATCGAGAATTTTCCGGTATTCCGGTCTGCTGTTAAGTACATAGGCAATTTGCTCATAAGCATGCGGGATGTCGACTCCCTTGAGCTCAACAAGAAGGACATATGACTTATTAGGTTGAGATAGTACGAAAAGACCGTCGCATTTCAAGTCATTGTCCCGAAAGATGCACTGGTCAAGCGCCAAGGCGATAGCGCGTTCGGCTTTTCTGGGAATCAGTTTTACGTGCTTCCCTTTTTCTTCAAAGCAAAGACTGTCGCAGCACAGCTTACAAGGTATACCGTTCGAGGTGCAGATGCAATCGGACATGCATTGTGGAATTAAACCTGCCATCGGCTTAATTATTCGTCGCCACCAGTTTTCTCTGCCCCAGTTTCCAGGTCCCGCATCTTGTCAAATAGACCCGAGACTTGGTTGAAGTAGTCAATCAAGCTGTCAGCCGTAAGAAGTTCGTCCATATCCATAAGTGCCGTTTCGCCATCCCTCGTAATCTGATAAGTTCTCGTCTCGCTCGGATCCAAGGGGTAAAGCGCACGAATCGTCTTGATGTCATCATTAGCTTCATCTTCATTTATAAGATCATTGACGCAATATCTCATTAGTAGATTATTTACGCCCTCAACCACGATCGGGCTGTGCGTAGTCAAGATGAATTGAGTATTAGGGAAGCAATTCAAGAGATCAGAAATAACGCGCTGCTGCCATGCAGGATGAAGGTGAAGATCAACCTCGTCAATCATGACAATTGCCTCGGCGGCCAATGGATCGTCCATGTGAGGGTTGGCGGCTGCCATTCTCCTAGCGAGATCTACCGCTAGCCCTAGCATAGTCTTATAACCATCACTGAGCTGGTCTATCTCAAGTTTCTCGCCATCTTGCGTTATTACGAATCGAAGGGGGTTGATGGCAATGTGTGGATCTGACAAGTCGGGGAATAATGTAGATACACACCTTCGAACTGCATCAAGCTCTGGCAGGGTAATATCAAAGCTTCTGCGTTCCTGTTGAAGACGTCGCTCCTCATTTTCCTTGTTGTAGAACCAGATAAAAGCAGATCGAAATCGACTCGTAGAGTTAAGAGCATCTGCCAATGCTTCAAAGCGGCTAAATTGCTTGGGAAATCCTCTTCGCCTCATGGGAAGATCATCAAGCAGGGCCCGCCCGACTCCATACTGAACAATGACCGGCAAATTAAAAGGTGCCCCGGCATTCCAGGGATCAAGAATTGATTCCTGTAGATATTGGTGAAGAAGCTTAACTCCAATCCCCGCTGGGACTTGCTTCGCGGTTCGTTGACTCTTGTCTCGCCTCTGGACGCGGTCCCACGTCAAGTCATTATCCGCTACCACCTTGACTCTCACGTAAGGGGATAGCTTGCCATTTACTTGGCGAATATCACCGCGGGCGCTAAACCCCTTGCCTTTGACTTCAGGAAGGAATGTTAGAACCTCACCAAAAGCGATTGCAATGGCGTCTAAGAATGAAGTCTTACCGCATCCATTCTCACCGATCAGCAAGGTTAACCGTGATCCAAGCTCCATGGTAGAAGAGCTTTTGGACCTAAAGTTTTCAAGGCTGACGGTTTTGAGTTTCACGACATTATGAAGGGCAAGAAGTAAAGATGCTCAATGGGCTCCAGTTCATTTGAAGTTTAGTCCTCAGTCCTCCTTCGCCGCCAACCCAGGGATCGGTGCCAGCACGTCCTGCAGCTTGAGGTAGTTCACTTTCACGCCGTCATCGAGATCGAGCTCGATGCGTTGCTGGGCCAAGGGCAACAGAGCGTCCTGCTCCCAGGCCTGGCACTCCTTGAGCACCTTGGTGATCTTTTCGGCCTCCTTGCGGGCAGTAGTGCGTTCGCGGGTGGGCAAGGAGTCGTTGAGCTGGTCGAGACCGAGCTGAGCCAGGCGAGCTTCCAGCTTCTGCAGGTAGGGCCGGAAGTAGTTGTTGAGCACCTGGTTGAGGGTGTCCTTGGTGTAGCGGTGCAAGTAGATGAGGCAGGCAAAGCCCTTCTTGGGGCTCTGTACCATCCAGTAGATCGGCCGCTTCTTGTAGGTCTGCAGGTGATCCTTGTAGAACTCGCTGCAGAAGTATTTGCGGATGTCTTTGCCGAGCGAGTCCTCGATGAAGCGGAGGTTTTCGGTGACAGTGCTCTCGGGGAACGTGACCTCCAGGAATTCGCGGGTGCGGGCGACGATGTCGTCTTCGAACCACTCGTCGTCGAGAACGGGGAGGATGGCGTCGGCGTCCGGCTTGAACTGGACTTCTGAGAGGGGCCTGCCTACTTTTTCTTCGTAGGCGGCGAGCTGGGCGGCCTGGCTGTCGTGGGAGTCCGCCAGGATCAGGCCAGGTTGATCCAGGCTGTAGCGGCCCATCATGCAGCCGATGGCGTAGGAGAGGAAGGCAGTGATGTCCTTACGCTGGTCGGCGCGGGCTAGAGTGATCTCGTCCTCGGGGACTTCGGGGTTCAGCTCGTCCTGCAGACCGTAGGCGTCGATCCAGAAGCGGTTGTTCTCGATTTCCAGCTCCTGCATGCGCCGAATGGCTGCATTGCAGTAGGCGCGGTAGTTGGCCCACGACTCGGCGAGGGTGCGGCCTTTCCATGCTCCGCCGGGTAGGCCTGACTCGACTTCCCAATCGCAGAAGCGCAGCAGCGGCAGATCTCGGAAATCCCAGCTGGTTTCAAAGTTGTCCCAGTCATCTGAAGACAGACATATGGCCAATCGACTTGTTTGAGTCAAAGCGCTGCATTTGGACTCGTCAAGACGGTCGAAAAGAATTGGCAAATCATCAATGACTCCCGTGGTCAAGTTCAATGTACTTCCTCTAATCGTTAGCAAGTGGCGAACTAACTTTGAGTTCAGCATCGCTAACAATTCTGGGAGCCGCTCGCCAAACGCAGTTGGAGCTGCATCATTGAAGCAAAATCCTTTAGGGCGAAACCGAAAACTTGAAATTCCGCTTCCAATTTTCCCCCAACTTACTCCTTCTCTAAAGAGAAACTGAAGATTCTGCGGTCTTGAGCGAAGCGACCCATCCGGGTTCTTGTAATTCTTGATGCGCTTTCCATTGTCCTCCCAGTCCATCACATAGGACATCCCCATGAACCACCTCCGATATTCGCCGGCCTTGTCGCTTAAAATCCATCGCTTTTCTTCCCCGATGCTATTCGCTCCCACTTCCCAAAAGACTTTTAGGAATAAATCGTCATTGCGCGTACCGACTCCCTCTTTGCATTTATATTTTGAGGAGATCGGAGGATTCTTGAATAGATCTCGAACTGAGTCGCTTATCCAATATGCAATAGGAGACGAAGGTATCTTTCTGAAGTCGTTCGCAGACGCACGATAAAACCACCCGCACTCAGGATTCCGGATTGCCTCTAGGACTCGTGGGCCTTGTTGTTGAGATCCTCTGAAATCAGCAAGCCTTATAAACCCGCCGCTGTAGGTGGAGCGAGGAAGATTTTCTATGGTGAAAATGCATATTGGAACTGTCGCGCCATCGAATCCGGAATATTCAAGCTGAACCAGAGACGTCAAAGTGCTTTCTTCCAAAATAAGCGACCTTAGTTTCTCGTGAGAGGATATGAACATCCAAACAAATGGCGTCATAAATCCGAGAAGGCCTCGCTTGTCGGTAGCAGCCTTTGCGCGCGCGATAAATGCGGCAAAAAGGTCGCTCTTGTAGTGCGTGAAGTTGCTTTCCAAAAAGGTCTTTAGAGCGGAGGGAAGCCGGCTTAGATATGGTGGATTTAGGACTGCAATCTGATATCGCTGGCTGAGCATCTCGCTCTGACTGAGGACGCGTCGAAGCTTGCGGTAGGTTGTCTGTGCAAGCAAGTCTTCGGCCGGCGCCTGTTCGCCGATCTTCGCCTTCAGTGCGGCGAGTTTCTCCCCATCGAGGACGGGCTGGATGAGGGAGCCGAAAGTCTGGGTGTTTTCTCGGAACTGGTGGATCTGAGCAAGTTCGTCTTGGCTGAAACGGGTGCCGGTGGCGTCGGTGAAGCCCTTGACCTCGTCCGGGGTGAGGACGACATTACGCAGGCACATCACCTGAGGCTTCAGGGGGCTGCGGAAAGCGCGGCGAGATTGCTCGCGGGCCTTGCAGTGGAGCGCGAAGTTGGCAAGCTGGGAGGCGCGGGGACAGATTTCGAGGCCGAAAAGGTTGTGGCTGAGTATCTGTTCCGATATCTCGCTGGGTGCATGCCCTTCCTCCTCGTAAATCTTCACCAGCAGATCGAAGGCGTAGGTGAGCATGTGGCCGGAGCCGCAGGCGGGGTCGAGGAGCTTGATGTCCTGGGGCGAGGCAACGGTGAGACTATCCTCCGGTGCTTGCCCATCGGGATCCTCGACGAAGTAAGGCATGTGCTCCTTGAGACGGGAGTTCGGCCGAGAGCGCAGCCAGAGACGGCCTAGAGAGTTTTCGACGAGGTAACGGACGATCCAGTGCGGGGTGAAGAGCTGGGTGACCGCAGGGATGTCCTCACTGGGCACTGCCTTCTTGCGAGCCATCACCTCATCCTTCTTTTCCGAGATATAGAACTGGTACAACCAACCCAGAATCTCTACGTCTTGGCAATCGTCATCGGAGATCGAGTTTTTGAGCTCAGCAGTAATTGAGGCATCAGTTAGCACATCGTCGGGCAGTAAGAGCTCAGTTGCGTCATCCAGTTCCTCAAACAGATCAGGCAACTGTTGGTGGTAGAATCGACAACTGGCCAGTACGAGCTCTCGATATACCTCCGCCTGTGGATCTGCACCATTGATTGCGGTGGGGATCTGGCCATCCAGCAGACTACATAGCCGATCTTCGACTGTGTGTGATTTCAGCTCAGAAGGGAGGATTCCCGCGAGCATCAGCTTGAGCAGTTCCGGCTGGGTTTCTCCGTCACCTGCGGGCATCAACACCTTGCAACCAAACGGGTGCCAGCCCCGGGCATCCAGATAGCGCAGCGCGCACAGCCGATTGAACCAGGTGTAGGCCACCCGCTCAAGCAGCTGCTCTCGGTTCTCCGCTTCCTGCTCGCGCAGTTCAGCGATCTGCTTGGCGTAGGTGCTGAGGGTGTCGGGGGTCTGGCTGTGCAGCAGCAGATCGAGCTTGCGGCCCACCGCCTCCAGGAGTTGCCGGCGCATTGCCGGGGCAAAGGTCTTCAGGGCGGCGGTGTTGACGGGCATGGATCAGGAGTGGATCGGTGGGAGGTTTGGAGAAAAGACTGCGGTTGCGATCAGAGGCTGATCCGGTGGCCCTGATCGAGCTCGGCCTGGGCGGCTGCGCGCAAGGCATCAAGCCATTGCTGTAGCTCGACACTGGTGGTGATCTGGCTCAGCGGACAGCTCACCTTCAGGGATGAGGCCGCTACCACCGTGATCGCTGCAGGCGCCGGAGCGTCCTTGGGAGCTGCCAGAGCCGCCATGCGTTGCAGCTGTTTGGGCACCTCGTCCGCCCGATACCGGTTCAGCCTCAAGAGCGCAGTACCCGGCTTGCTGGCGCCTTGCACATCGGCTTTGGCTTGAGCTGTGGGGGCGAGCACCTGGGCTTGCTGCTCCTCATCCAGCTTCTGGAAGTCGGTGTCGGCCTTGAGACGTGCCTCCTGCTCAGTGATCTGCTGAAGGGCGTCAGCTTTGGCCTGTTGCAGCCGTTGCTCCAGCTGCTTCTGCAGCTCGCCCATGGCGTTGTTGGCCTGGGGGATCAGGCCGCCGGCATAGGGCTTCTCGCTGCTGACCAATGCCCTCAGGGCTTGCACCAGATCGGCCGGCAGATCGGCGAACTCATCGCCGTAGCGGGACTCAAATGCCTTCACCTGGTCGTAGACCGCCTTCTGGTTGCCGTTGAGGAACTGCTTCAGGGGGGTGAGCAGGTCTTCCTCCGCATCGAGCCAGCTGTCTTTGAAGGTGTCCAGCTGGTTGAGCAGGTAGCCGTCGTCCTTCTTGGCCATCGCCTCGGCCTCCTCGGCCCATGGCTTCACCGCAGCCAGAAATGCATAGGTGCCCGCCTGTGCGGCCAGGTCGCGCAGGTCCTGCGCTTCCTCACGCATCGCCATCCGGAACGCTTCGCAGGTGCTGCGCGCATCGGTGCCGGGACTCTGCACGTTGAACAAGTCCTGGTGGAACCTCTTGAGCGCATTGATCGTGCTGGTGTCGTACACCTCCTGCTTGCGCACGCTCACGCCGCCCAGCTTGCGGCTGTTGGTGAGCGCATCGATCACCTCCACGCTGCTCAGCAGTTCCTTCTCGCGCAGCTCCAGCTTTCCGAGCCGGTACAGCCGCGCGATGAAGGTGAGCGTGGCCCAGTTGCTCCAGCCGTATGGCCGCGCCTCAAACTTGCGCACCAGGTCTTCCGCGCTCTGGCGCTCGCCCAGCTTCTGCTGGCGCTCCACCTCCACCAGCACCTCCTGCTCGGCCTCCGACAGCTGCACCGCCAGGCCATCCAGCAGATCGTCCTGATCTTTCACCACCGCGGCCACGGTGATTTCACTGAACGACCCATGCACCATCTTCAGCTTGGGGAACGCCGAGCGGATCAGCTCCTGGTAGGCCTTGCTGAACCGGGTTCTCGGATCGCCTTCCCCAACCGAGAGGGTCTGACCATTCACCACGAGCGCGGCCGTGCGCAGTTGCTCTTCGGCCAGGCGGGTGATCTCCTGGCGGCGAGTACCGCTCTGCTTGGCGCGAATCGCCAGGATGGCGTTCAAGGCTTCGTCTTCGCTGCCGCTGTTCTGGCGGACGTAGAGATCGGTTTTCAGCTGGCTGCGGATCTGCTCCAGTAATCGCTCCTTGCCCGGTAGTACCGCCATCAGCTCAGTGCCGCCCAAGTTGCGGCTGTGAAGGATCGCCTCGTTGCCATAGTTGGGGTGCTCCGGCGTCACCAGGTTCACGGCCACATCGGTGTCCTTGCCCTTAATCAGGCCGTCGTCGATCTTCTGGGCAAACGAGTAGTCGTTGCCGTTGTCCTCAAAACGGATCTTGTTGCTGCGCAGCACGTCGTCAAATACGATCCGATGCAGGGCCTTGATCACCTCCGAGTCGGACACCTCCGTGCGCTTGATCTCCTGCTCTACATCCTTCTCTTTGTCGGTCAGGAACTCGTAGACCTCACCGTTGCGCTGCAGGTAGCTCTGGCTCTCCAGGTTGATCAGCGCATCCTTCACCGCCTGCTCATGGGCGCGGATGTCGAAGTTGGGCTCCTGGATCAGCAGGATGGCGATGTTGCGTGCCGTGCTTTTGAACTGCGGCACCCACTTGAGCAGGAACAGGGCCTTGAGGACCCGCAGCTCTAGCGCGGCCACCTGGTTCTGGGCCGTCACCATCGTCTGCTGCTTGTCGGCCCGGATCACATCCCGGATGCCGTCGTAGAGCTGGTCAAAGCTCGCAAGCCGCCCCACCGGCAGTTCCTTGATCGCCTTGGCCACCTCTTGGAATACCGAGAGCATTGAGCGCTCTCCTGTGGCCATGTTTCGACCCTCGAAGATGCTGTGGGTCGCCAGGCTCTGGATCGCCTGCTGGAACAGGCTCAGCTGATACGGGTGGAAGGGGTAGAGCCCGCAGAAGGCCTGACAGTCGCTCCAGCCCTTCAGCTGGATCGAGCCATCCCCGAAGCGGAACAGGGTGGTGAAGTTCTCCTTCTCCTGCTCATAGATCGTGACCAACTGCTCCGGTTCATCCGGGGTCTTGGCCAGCAGGCGCCGCTGGATCACCTCCTGCACATCTGCGCTGGCCAGGGTGATCTTGGTCTTGAAGCGGCCCTGGATCTTGCTCAGGTCATTAGCCTGCTCAAACCTTACCTGCCCCAGAATCCCTTCTAGGTCAGCCTGGGAGGTAATGAAAACCGCGGCCCGTCCATCGGTGGCGGTGGCGAGGCTCTCCACCACAGTTTGTAGATTGAGTAGTCGACTTCGGTGCTGAGCTACAAATTCACCAGCCTCATCGATGAAGAAATTGAGACGGAAGCCCTGCGGCTGGCTGTCAAGGTAGTCTTTCACTCGAGCAGCAAAGCCTTCGATAGAGAGGCGATAGCTGCCCTTGGCGTCATCCATCACATTCACCGCATCATCTTCGCTGCCGCCGAACTGCTCGGCATAGGCCTTCGCGAAGCTGCGCTTGGTCACCGTGGCCAGGGCATCGCGATCGTTCTCCCAGCTGCGGCCGTTGACGCGCTCATAGGTCTGCTTGAATGCCGCGAATTGGCCGCGCCTGTTGAGGTCATGCTCGAACTGGGCCACGTAGCCCTGGTTGCCGTAGTAGCCCTGCAACTCATTCAGCACCTTCATGAAAACTTCTAGTACTGACGACTTGTTTTGCCCCCCTATACCATCAAACTTTTGATCAATGTTGAACAGGATACTGCGGGCCGGGATCGCCACCACCTTCTTGAGGTCTGCACGTATTATTTCATCCTCCACCTTGGGTAGCAGGATTTCAGCCGGCCTGGTGCCCTGCTCGCCAACGCGCTTCTCACTATCCAGCATCAGGGAAAGCATCTTAAGAATGTGAGACTTTCCTGAACCGTAAAAGCCCGAAATCCAGACGCCATTGGCGGTAGGGTTATGCAGATACGCATCAGCAAAAGCCCCAAGCCCTTTGCTCACCTCCCGAGTGACGACGTACTCGTCGAGTTCCACGTCGAGATGACGCTGGTCGTCAGCCTTGATCACTCCGTCGATCGGGCGATCCACCGGCTTGGCGAAAAGCTCGCGGATGGTGGTGGTAGTCATGAGCTCTTGATGTCGAAGTAGGCGAGGTTGGTGGCGCGGTAATGCGGGTTTTCGATCTTGCTGGCGGTGCTGGTGCCAAACAGGCGCAGGTAGGAGCCGCCGTCGGCGTCCTGCGAGTACTCACCCGGAAAGAAGATCACCACCGGATGGCGCACCATCGCGGGCTGCAGGGCTTCGAGGATGGTGTGGGTGCGCAGGAACGGGTACACCCGCCCTGAACCGGTGATCAGGCTGATCTGCGCATCCCCAAGCTCCTCCATCAACTTGGGCACCAGGGCGCTGGTGGGTTCAGCCACGTTCTGCAGGGTGTCGAACAGATCGCTCTTGCTCCAGCTCGCCTCCTCCTGCAGCACCACATCCAGGTAGCCCTTGGCCTCCAGCAGCTGCAGCACCAGCTCAAAGAGGTCCACGTGCTTCACCCGCAGGCCCTGCTTGCGCAGGTGCTGCTCCACACCCCGCACCACCAACCGCAACTGGTCATCATCTGCGGGGCTGTAGGTCTGAATGAAGATCGGCACCTCCTTGGCCACGCCCCGCATCTCCAGGAACTCGGGCCGCGCGAGGATCTCCTGCAGGCGCTTGTCGAGGCCGCTCACGCTGCTCATGCCGCCTTCCTCCGAGCGGTGCTTGCCTTTTTGGCAGCAGGCTTGGGTGAGGTCTTAGGTGCAGCCTTCGCCGCGGGCATGGCTGCAGGCTTGGTTGCATCTTTTGGCGCTGGCTTGGAGGCCGCTGTTGCTGAGGGCTTGGGTTTCACCGCTTTGGCCTTTGCAGCCTTCGAAATCCGAGTAGCGGGGCTCAGCAGGAAGCCTGCCAGCAGAGCCGGATCGTCGTCCTCCAACACCCCCTGCACCTGCGGTGACACCAGCGGGCGTTGCACGCAGCCCAGCGTTCCGCCCTTGCCCGCCTTGCCGGCCAGCAAACCGGCATCCCGCAGCATCTGCAGCAGCGCTGATCGCACCTTCTGCTGGGACGAGGGTGCCAGGGCTGCCAGTTCGGGGTGGGCGCGCTCGCAGGCCTCATAGAAAGCCGCCATGTCCGAACGGCGCAGCATCGGATCCAGGCCGCTGAGCTTTTCCAGCAACACCTGTCTGGTCAGGTCCGCCGCGATCTGAATGCGCTTGAGGACAGCCAGCCAGGCCATGGCGCTGCGATCATCGCTGGTTCCCCGGGCCAGCAGTTCCAGCTGGCGGGTGGTGAGCCGCTGCAGTCGTTGGCGCAGTTCAGACTCAAGTCGCTTGCCCGTGCTGGCCGAGCGGACCTGCAGAGCGTTGCGCTCCAGCACCGCTGCCTTGGTGCGAGCCCAGTCGCCTTGCTCCTCCAGGTGGATGCCCGCGATCACGGCAGCCAACTCAGGCCGCAGGCCTGCCGCCGTGAAACTGAGGCAGTAGCGGGGAGCTTTCTCGGCTGGACGGGCCAAGACGATCAGCAAGCGGCTCCTGGCTGATCTTGGCACTGGGGTGGTGGCCGTGAAAGCCAAAACGCTTGTTGCTGAGCCGGTTTGATGCCAGAAAAGCTATGGCCTGTGTCGGCCCTGGGCGCCAGCCCACCTGCGAAGAAGCACGTCAATGGAATTTCCGCATGGTTCCGGTCACGATCTGCGGCGCCCCGGCTCTGCGGAAGCAGGGCCAACCTGGCCTTCAGCAAGCAGAGATCCCGCAGACCCTGCATGCAGGCAATGAGTTTGTTCAGCCGGAGGACCATCCACCTCCTCGGGACCGATGTCGCCAAGTCAATCTCAGGCAGCAGTGGTCGCCGCTCCGATCACGATGCCCGTCGATGGCGCAGAACTCCCCCCTGGCTCGCGTGAGGATGGGGCCATGAACCCGCGGCCACGTGGTGTGACCCCTCGATGAAGTTCAAGGACTACTACGAGAGCCTCGGCCTTGAGCGGGGCGCAAGCGAGGAGGAGATCAAGAAGGCCTACCGGCGCCTGGCCCGCCAGTACCACCCCGACATCTCCAAGGAGGAGGGAGCCGAGGCGCGCTTCAAGGAGATCAGCGAGGCCTATCAGACCCTCTCCGATCCGGAGAAGCGTCAGGCCTACGACGACCTCGGTCGCCACCGTCCCGGCGAGGAGTTCCGTCCGCCCCCGGAGTGGGACACCCGCTTCTGGCAAGGCCAGCCGCACCAGGAGGTGGACCTCTCCGATCTGTTCCAGCAGATGGGGTTCCGCTCCTCCCAGCGGCGAAGCGGCCCCAGTGGGGTGGACTTCCCCATCCGCGGCCACGACATCGAGGCCGTCGCCCAGCTCAGTCTTGACGAGGTGTGCCGCGGCACCCAGGTGACCCTGGAGCGGCCGGGCGGCAATGTGCGCATCCGCGTGCCCAAAGGAGTGGTCGATGGTGAGCGGCTGCGCATCCCCGGGCGCGGCGGTCCCGGCATCGGCGGCGGTCCGGCCGGGGATGTGTACCTCCACATCGAGCTGCTGCCCCACCCCTTGTTCCGCCCGGTCGGCCATGACCTTTATCTGGAGCTGCCGCTGGCCCCCTGGGAAGCAGTCCTGGGGGGCCAGATCGAGCTTCCAACCCTCGATGGCCGCGTTCAGGTGACCGTGAAGCCGGGTTCCCAGGCGGGCCAGAAACTGCGGCTGGCCGGCAAAGGCCTGCCGCGGCGGGGTGAGGGTGCGGGGGATCTCTACGCCGTGCTGCAGATCGTGGTTCCCAAGGAGATCAGCGAGCGTGAACAGGAGCTCTATCGTGAACTGGCGACAGCGTCCTCCTTCCAGCCCCGCGCGCAGTTCAGTGGAGGGTCGAGCCATGGCTGACGATCTCCTCACCCCCGCGGACGATGAGACGCCGGTGGAGACGGCAGAACTGCTCGCGGCCTCAGGACTGGCCCATGAGGAGCTGGTGGAGCTGGTGGAGTTCGGCGTCTTTGAAACCAGCCAGGGCGAGACAGGCTGGCGCTTCCACTCCCGCGTGGTCCACCAGGCGCGTCGCGTGGTGAAGCTGCGGGACGCCTTCGGGCTCAATCCACCCGGGATGGCCCTGGCCCTCACCTACCTGGAGAAGATCGAGGCACTGGAGCAGCGGTTACGGGAATTAGAGTGCCTGTTGCCCCGCTGAGGCCTGAACGGCCGCTGCCATGGAGGCTTCCGATCTCCCCACCGCATCGCTGATCACCCGGCACCTGAGCGTGCGCACGGTGGGTGATCTCGCCCTCTACGAGCAGCATTCAGAGGTCATCCAGCGGCTCTGCGCCGCCCTGGGATTCAAGGAACCGGCCACCGCGATGGCCTGGGTGTTCGATCAACTGGAGCAGTCGCAGGATCTGCAGAAGGCGATCTTCGATCTGCTCAACGACTGAACCCGGGCCGCTGCCGGTTCGCCCGCAGTGAAGTCTCACCAGGCTTCAACAGATCCCCGAATCGGCAACATCCGCCGCCATCGGCACTGGCTTTGGAGCTGCCTGCAGGATCAAGCCCAGGCCAGCAGGCTGGAGCTGCTGTGACCAGCTGCCTTGTGCGCTGTCCACCACCTTGCGCATTGTGAAGGGACGTTTCAGAACTTTCTCTCAAGAAGAGCAGTGAGCCAATAAGCAACACGCGTGCCAATGCTAGAGAGAGGTGCTGAGATCTGCACCGGCGACGACAGCTTTGGATCACCGCCTGAGGAATTGCCCAAGGCGACTCAACACGAGGAAGGCCGATGAAACCAAGCCCGCTTCCCCTCTGCTCTGCCGGTCTCGCCCCGCTCCTGGTGGCATTGACACTGTGGCCTCTGGCGCCATCTGTCGTTAGGGCTCAGTCCGTTGTGCAACCTGCAGCCAGTGCGCCAACGGCCGTGGCACCTGCGCCTGCGCCTGCCGCCGGCATGCAGACAATTGGTTTGATCGGAGGGATCACCTGGGTGTCATCGATTGAGTACTACAGAATGATGAACAAGCGCGTCCAGAAACGCTTTGGCGACAACAGCTCAGCACGTGTTCTGATGTATTCCATCGAGTTCGGCGAGTTTTCGCGAAATGAGCGACTAGCCGAAGCGGGTGATTGGACTGCGTTGCGATCAATCATGCTCGACGCCGCCAGCCGCCTCAAGCGTGGTGGCGCAGACTTCATCGTCATCGCCTCAAACACGATGAATTCCACTGCCGACCTGATCGAAAGTAGCGTTGGCATTCCCGTGCTGCAGATTGCCGACACCACTGGCCAGGAAATCCGCCGGGCGGGGATCAAAAAAGTCGTGCTGCTCGGCACCAAGTTCACCATGGAGGCGCCGTTTTACCGTGATCACCTGAAGCGCAACTTTGGAATTGACGTGGTTACGCCGAATCTCGCTGATCGCGAATACATTAACAGGATAATCTTTGATGAATTATCTGTGGAGAAATTCACTCCTGAGGCGAAAGCACGCTTCATCGAGATCTCAGAGCGGTTGGTCAAGGAGTCCGGAGCACAGGGTGTTGTTCTCGGTTGCACGGAGATTCCTCTGCTGATCAATCAGAAGGATCTCTCCGTTCCGACCTTTGACACGATGGCGATCCATGCTGAGGCGGCTGTGGAGCGGGCATTGAGCCGCAAGCCCTGAGCCAGCTTCAGCAGCGTTCGTCGGCGCGCGGAGGTGACTCGCGCCTGCACTCAGCGGCGCGTCAGCCAGCAGCTCACCCCGCCGTGGCTACAGCACCCCAGCACGGGGCGGCTGGACCCGCCGCTTCCACCGCCGCCGCCACCAACCAGTTGCGGCGCGAAGCGCAGGTAGAAGGGGTGGCTTGCCGCCTCGGCCGCGCTCACCATCTGCGGCCAGAACACCGTCTGCCCGTCGGGGGTGAAGGCTGAGAGCTGACCGATCCGCTCCGCTCGCGGCTGGGCGTGCAGCGTGCAGCCGAAGGCCACCGGTGCCCCCCAGGGGAAGGCATCAGCCATCGGCAGCCAGTCGGCGGGAACCGTGTGCTCCTCCGGCAGGAAGCAGAACAGGACGTCATCGCTGCTCAGCGAGGTGTTGACCGTGCTGAAGGTGCCGAGCTGGTAGAGCGTGGGAAAGCCTGGGAAGTTCAGCCGGTTTCCCTGGAAGGGCTGAGCAGCGGTAGCGGTCGTCGTCATGCTTCCCGCCACCATGCAGGACAGGTAGTGCAGCCGGGGGCCACTGCCGCCTGGCGTGAGCACACCCCAGTCGCGCGCGTTGGTGAGCGAGGTGTGCGCAGGTAGGGATTGCTGTAGAGCGTGTTCGCCTGGTTCTGCATCCCGATCCCCAGGCCGCCCTGCAGGGTGGCGTTGGGATAGCAGGCGTTGGCGAACAGATAGGGCCCGCTTTGGTCTGTACCCGCGGGCCGCTGGTTGCGGTAGCTGCGGGCGAGGAACAGCCAGGAACTGATGCATGTGAACGCCCCCAGCTGGAGGACAACCGTCAGTACTGGGGGCAGCGCTTGCTCACCATCGACAGCGATCTGGAGCGCGAACCCGAGCCCATCCGCCGCACCTTCGCGCTGCAGATCCACCGGGTGGAGCCGGCAGGTGCGATCCACCCCTGGCCTCAGGAGGTGGGTTGATGCAGGGGCTTCGCGATCGCCGGGAACGCCTTCAGGATGGCCCGATCCTCCGTGATCAGCGGCACTTCGAGCTGGAGCGCCGCGGAAACGAACTCACAGTCGTAGGCGCTGCAGTTGCTGATGCTCACCAGTTGCAGAACCTGCTCCGATGCCACGGCATGCTCATGCGCCGAAAGCAGAGACTCAGCTGTTTGCATCAGGGCCATGGCATCAGCCAGTTGCAGGAGATCTCGCCGAACGTGCTGCGCCAGAACATTGCGGAACTCGCTGCGCCAGAGCGGCGGCGTGGCCCATTGGCGATCCTGCCGGCGCAGCGCTTCTGCCAGCTCGGTGTGGGGGCAGGGGAGGAGCAGATAGGCCACCACGTTGGTGTCAACAACGATCAAGGCCGCCCCTCATGCTTGAAGGCATCGATCTCCTCAGGATCAAAGATGCGGGGGGCGAGGGTTTCGCGCAGGGCTCTGATCTCCGCCAGCTCTTCCTCAACGGATGGAGAAGGCGCCCCAAGGCCTGCCTCCAGGCAGACGATCGCTTCGTTGTTGAGGCTGCGGCGATGCCGCTTGGCGGCTGCGGCAAGCCGCGCGTGCAACGCGTCGGGCAGGTTCTTGAGGGTGAGGGTCTTGGCCATGGCATCCAGCTGATCAACGGCGGTGCCACCAGTATGGAACCGTTCTGGTTGCCTGGCCGTTCAGGAGGCGCGCTGATGGCCTACGGCATCCTGTTCAGCGGCGCCGAGCTGCGGCCCTGACGCTGCACCAAGCTGGAGATCACTGAGGTGTGTCATGTCCACAACGACCCTGGAGCGGCCGGCCGTCGTGCTCTCCACCGCCAGACGCGAAGCCGGGCAGCAGCGGCAGAGCGCGGATGCTGGGGGAGCCAGGGGGTTCAGCAGCGCCGGCGCCGGGGAGAAGCGCAAGAGCAAGGCGGGCAGCAAGCGCAGCCATGCCCTAAGCAAGGCCGACTGGGGCCCGCTGGGCAAGCACCCTGACCTCGATGCGATCGTCGCCCGCCAGCGGCTGCACCTGCCGCTCTCCGGCCGGCTCAGCGAGGCGCAGGTGAACCAGGCCTGGAAGCGCTGCGCCGGTGAGCACCACCCCGACCGCGGCGGCGAGCACAGCACCATGCAGCTGGTGAACGGGGCGCGGGATCTGCTGCTGGGCCGCTCCCTCAGCTGACCTCCGCCGCCGGAAGCGGCCCCGGATCACGCCCAGGCCACCAGGGCGGCGCCCACCCCCATCAACACCACCCCGAGCCAGCCCTTGAGGTCCAGCTGCTCGCCCAGGAGCACCATCGCCAGCAGGGCGACCAGCACCACGCTGAGCTTGTCGATCGCCGCCACCCCCGCCACCGGCCCCAGCTGCAGCGCGCGGTTGTAGCAGGTCCAGGACACACCGGTCGCCAGGCCGGAGAGGGCCAGTGCGCCCAGGCTCAGGGGAGCCAGTTGCCGCAGCTCATCCCAGGCGAGCTGGCCGCTGGCCAGCAGCAGCAGGCCCAGCACCACGGCCACCGTCAGGGTGCGGAAGAGCGTGGCCAGCCCCGCATCGATCCCCTGCACACCCACCTTGATCAGCACCGCTGTGACTGCTGCAGACAACGCCGCAGCGGCGGCCCAGAGCTGCCAGGTCTGCACGGCGCCTCGAACCAGGGGATTGGCCTCCCGAAGGTAGGAGCGCTTCCAGGCCGGCCGGAGCTGGGTTGCACGACTCCGTATGGCCTGGGGATCCAACGCGGCGTGGCGGCCCTGGCCTTGGCGGCCGTGGCGATGCTGATGCCCTCACCCCGAAGATCCCCGTGTCGCGAAAGCAGACCCTGAAAGCAAGCAATCGGGTTGCGATCCCGGGCCAACTGCCACAAGCGATCCGACCGGGAATCCTTATCTCTGACGAAATGGGTCGCCTGAGATTCGAACTCAGGACCAATCGGTTAAAAGCCGAGTGCTCTACCGCTGAGCTAGCGACCCGCGCCGATCAGGCACCGGGTGACCGTATCACCCGGAGGCGGCCGTCTCCAAACGCTCCCGGCCGGGTGCCGCACCGGGGCGAGGACAATGGCCTGCCGTTCCGCCAGCCGCCCGCGCCAGCCATGTCCCATGCTCCGTCCAGCGACGGTCACGCCGCCCCCTGGCCGGACCCGCAGGTGCACCCGGACGCCTGGGTGGCCGCGTCGGCGGTGCTGATCGGCGACGTGCGCCTGGCGGCTGGCGCCAGCCTCTGGCCCACGGCGGTGGCCCGCGGGGACGTGTGCCCGATCGTGATCGGCGAGGGCAGCAACGTGCAGGACGGGGCGGTGCTGCACGGCGATCCGGGCCAGCCGGTGCTGATCGGCGCCGACGTCACCATCGGCCACCGCGCCGTGGTGCACGGGGCCACCCTGGAGGACGGCTGCCTGATCGGCATCGGCGCCGTGGTGCTCAACGGGGTGACCGTGGGGGCCGGGGCGCTGGTGGCGGCCGGGGCGGTGGTGACCCGCGACGTGCCCCCCGCAGCCCTGGTGATGGGGGCCCCGGCCCAGGTGAAGCGGGAGCTCAGCGCCGAGGCCGTGGCGGGCCAGCGCGAGCACGCCCGCCGCTACCGCCAGCTGGCCATGGCCCATGCCGGCCGCAGCGCCGATCCGGGCTTCCCACCGGCCGGATCGGCGGCGACGGCCCCGGCCTGATTGCCAAACACTGCGAAGCGCACCGCCCGGTGGGCTGCTGTCCGTAGGATCGCGCCACCTTTTCTCCCGCGCTCCCCATGGACCTTCGGCTGGTGCTGGTTGCCGCTCCGATCGTTCTGGCCGCCGGCTGGGCCGTGTTCCACATCGGCCGGGCCGCCGTGGGCCAGGTGCAGCTGATGATCAAGCGGGCCCGCGCCTGACGCTCCCTTGACCCTTCTGGTGATCGGTGCCGGCCTCGCCGGCACCGAGGCCGCCTGGCAGATCGCCCAAGCCGGCCTGCCCGTTCGCCTGGTGGAGATGCGGCCGGTGCGCCGCTCTCCCGCCCACCACAGCGGCGAGTTCGCCGAGCTGGTGTGCAGCAACAGCTTCGGCGCCCTGAGCAGCGACCGGGCCGCCGGCCTGCTGCAGGAGGAATTGCGCCGGCTGGGCTCGCTGGTGATCGGCACCGCCGATGCCCACGCGGTGCCCGCCGGCGGCGCCCTGGCGGTCGACCGGGGCCGCTACAGCGCCGCCCTCACCGCCGCCCTGGAGCAGCACCCGTTGGTGACGGTGGAGCGGCGGGAGCACACCGAGCTGCCCGGCCCCGGCGAGATCGCCGTGCTGGCCACCGGTCCGCTCACCAGCGAACCCCTGGCCGAGCAGCTGCGCGCCTTCACCGGCCGCGCCGACTGCCATTTCTTCGATGCCGCCAGCCCGATCGTGGAGGGTGAGAGCATCGACCTCTCCGTGGCCTTCCGCGCCTCCCGCTACGACAAGGGCGACGCCGACTACATCAACTGCCCCATGGATCGGGAGCAGTACCTCGCCTTCCGCGAGGCCCTGCTGGCGGCCGAACAGGCCGAACTCAAGGATTTCGAGCAGGAGAGCGCCCACTTCTTCGAGGGCTGCCTGCCGATCGAGGAGCTGGCCCGCCGCGGCGAGGACACGATGCGCTATGGCTCGCTGAAACCGATTGGCCTGTGGGATCCCCGCTGGGGCGACGTGAACGACCGCGACGTGCGCCGCGCCAACCGGGCCTATGCGGTGGTGCAGCTGCGCCAGGAAGACAAGGACGGCCGCCTCTGGAACCTGGTGGGCTTCCAGACCAACCTCAAGTGGGGCGAGCAGAAGCGGGTGCTGCGGCTGATTCCGGGGCTGGAGACCGCCGAGTTCGTGCGCTTCGGGGTGATGCACCGCAACACCTTCCTGGAATCGCCCCAGCTGCTCGATCCCACCCTGCAGTTCCGCCGCCGGCCCACGCTGCTGGCGGCGGGCCAGATCACCGGCACCGAGGGCTACGCGGCGGCCGTGGCCGGTGGCTGGCTGGCCGGCACCAACGCCGCCCGGCTGGCCCGGGGGCTGGAGCCGATCAGCCTGCCGCCCACCACGATGATCGGCGCCCTCACCCACTTCATCGCCGAGGCCCCCTGCGGCGGCGAAGGCAAGCGGGGTGGCTTCCAGCCGATGCCGCCCAACTTCGGCCTGCTGCCCGAGCTGCCGGAGCGCATCAGGGGCAAGCGCGAGCGCTACGGCGCCTACCGCGACCGGGCCCTGGCGGATCTCGAGCCCTTCCGGTCATGACCCAGGCGTCGCGCCGGATCGAACGGGCTTCCCTCAGCGTGGGGGTGATCGGCAATGTGCTCGGCGCGGTCGCCGGCATCGCCGTCTTCCAGATGTCGCGGTCGGAGGCCCTGCTGCTCGATGGGCTCTATTCAGCGGTGATGTGCGGCACCGGGCTGGTGGCGATGCAGGTCAGCGCCAATGCGGTGCGCCCCCCCACCCGCGCCTACCCCTATGGCTACGCGGGCCAGGAAACCCTCTACGTGCTCTTCCGCTCGCTGGTGCTGATCGGCGTGATCGGCGTGGCCGTGGTGCAGGCCTCGCTGGCGATCCTCTCCCACCTCCGGGGGGCGCCGGCGGAACCCCTGGTGCTCACGCCGGTGGCCTGGTACGTGGTGTGGATGTCGGCCCTGTGCCTCGGCCTGGCCTGGCGCCATCGGCGCGACTGGATCCTCACCAGGCGCCGCAGCGAGGTGCTGCGCAGTGAGTACCAGGCGGCGGTGCTGGATCTGAAGCTCACCCTGGCGGCAGGCCTCGCCCTGCTGAGCGCACCCCTGCTGGAGACCACCGTGCTGGCGCCGCTCGTGCCGATCCTCGATCCGCTGCTGGTGCTGGTGCTGGCCCTGGCGGTGATCCGCGACCCTCTGCTCACCTTCCAGGCGGCCATCAGCGAAGCCGCCGGCGCGGCCTGTGCACCGGAGCTGATCGCCCAGGTCCGATCCGGCATCGAGGAGCTGCTGAGCACGATGTCCGTGCGGCTGCTCGACCTCACGGTGATGAAGACGGGCCGCACCTACCTGGCGGTGGTCTACGTCCACCCCGAAGGCCCCCTGGACGCCGCCGCGTTCGACCACCTGCGCGAACGCGTGCAGGAACGCTGCCAGGCGCTGTTGAGCTCTCTCCTGTTCTGCGAGGTGATTCCCACCGCCCAGCCACCCTTCGTCCCTGCCGAGGACGACGGCTGAGCCCGTGCACAACGTCTTCGTGATGGCCCCCGAGGTGCGGGCCGCCTTCGAGAACGTGCGCCGGTTGGAGAGCCACCGCCTCGAAGGCTGGATGAATCCACGCGATGTGGATGTGTTCTGGCTGCGCTTCGAGCGCTATTTCGACGACCTCCACTACTCCCTCCAGGCTCTCTACGGCGATCGCTCCGACGCCCTCGAGCAGTTCGGCCGCCTGTTCGGGCGGATGGTGGAGGCCTACGCCCAGCGCCCCGATGCCCTGAAGGTGCTCGACCTGGAACGGCAGTTCACGCCCCGCTGGTTCCAGCGCACCCACATGGTGGGCTACACCTGCTACGCCGATCACTTCGCCGCTGATCTGCAGGGTGTAGGGCGCCGCATCGCCTACCTGGAGGAGCTCGGCGTCACCTATCTGCACCTGATGCCGCTGATGCAGCCGCGGCCGGGTGCCAACGACGGCGGCTACGCCATGGCCGACTGCCGCAGGGTGCGCCCCGATCTCGGCACGATCGACGACCTGCGCCAGCTGGCGGCGGAACTGCGGGAGCGGGGCATCACGCTCTGCCTCGATCTGGTGCTCAACCACGTGGCCCGTGAGCACGCGTGGGCCCGGCGGGCGCTGGCGGGGGAGGAGCGCTACCTCGGCTATTTCCACACCTTCGCCGATCGCTCCCTGCCGGATGCCTATGAGCGCACCCTGCCGGAGATCTTTCCCGACGACGCACCCGGCAATTTCACCTGGGTGCCGGAGATGGCGGACGGGGGGCGCTGGGTGTGGACCACCTTTCATGACTACCAGTGGGATCTCAATTACGGCAATCCCGAGGTGGTGCACGAGATCGTGGATCTGATGTTCTTCTATGCCAACCTCGGCGCCGGTGTGCTGCGGCTCGATGCCGCACCCTTCCTGTGGAAGCGGATGGGCACGAACTGCCAGAACCAGCCGGAGGTGTTCCTGCTGATCCAGGCCTTCCGCGCGATCCTGCGGGTGGTGGCCCCCGGCGTGATCTTCAAGGCCGAGGCCATCGTTCCGCCCGATGCGCTGATCCGC
Organism: Cyanobium sp. CH-040; assembly: GCF_024346135.1. Lineage (GTDB taxonomy): Bacteria > Cyanobacteriota > Cyanobacteriia > PCC-6307 > Cyanobiaceae > NIES-981. Next base: position 28,276 of record NZ_JAGQCJ010000006.1, read on the forward strand.
TACCTGGGGGTGAAGAGCACCGTGGAGAAGCAGTGCGAGCTGGCCTACGACAACCAGCGCATGGCGCTGCTCTGGAGCACTCTGGCCACCCGCAGGACGACGCTCATCACCCAGGCGCTGCACCGGGCACCCCAGCTGCTGATCGGCTGCGCGCCGGTGAACTACCTGCGCAACCACGACGACATCGGCTGGGCGATCACCGACGAGGACCTGGCCGCGGTGGGCGAGACCCCGCATCTGCACCGGCGATTCCTCAACGCCTTCTACACCGGCGACTTTCCCGGATCCTTCGCCCGCGGCGCCCTGTTCCAGGAGAACCCCGACACCGGGGACGCGCGCGTCACCGGCACCACCGCCTCCCTGGCCGGCCTGGAGGCGGCGCTGGAGCGCGGCGACGAGGCGGCGATCGAGCGCGCCATCCGCCGCATCCTGCTCCTCCACGCCCTGATCCTCGGCGCCGGCGGCATCCCCGTGATCCATATGGGGGACGAACTGGGTCTCACCAATGACCCCTCCTACGGCGCTGATCCCCTGCGCGCCGGGGACAGCCGCTGGCTCAACCGGCCCCGGATGGACTGGCAGCGGGCGCGCCAGCGCCACGACGGGCGCACCGTTCCGGGCCGGCTCTTCGGCGGGCTGCGGCGGCTGATCGAGGCCCGCCGCGCCACCTCCCTGTTCCATGGCTTCGGCCTGTTTCAGCCGCTCTGGACCGGCAACGAGCACGTGCTGGCTTACGCCCGCAAGCGGCCGGAGGGCACGGTGCTGGTGCTGGCCAACGTCGAGGAGTGCCCCCAGTCGATCGAGGCGGAGCTCCCCCGCCACGCCGGCCTGCCGGGGGAGCTCCGCGACCTGCTGGCCGCCGGAGCACCGCCGCCGCTGCGGGACGGTCGCCTCCAGCTCGAACCGCTCAGCTGTCGCTGGCTGGTGGACGGCTCCGAACCCTAGGGTCGCCGCACGCCCCGCCATCCGCACCGGTGACGCCAACCCCAGAGGCCCCCACCCGCAGCGCGAGCCCTGCCGCCGGATCGCCGGACGGGGGCAGCTGGGACGTGGTGGTGATCGGCAGCGGCATCGGCGGCCTGGTCACCGCCAGCCAGCTGGCGGCCAAGGGCGCGAAGGTGCTGGTGCTGGAGCGTTACCTGATCCCGGGGGGGAGTGGCGGCAGCTTCAAACGCGAGGGCTACACCTTCGATGTGGGCGCCTCGATGATCTTCGGCTTCGGAGAGAAGGGCCACACCAACCTGCTCACCCGCGCCCTGGCCGACGTGGGCCAGCACTGCGCCACGGTGCCCGACCCGGCCCAGCTCGAGTACCACCTGCCCGGCGGCCTGAATGTGGCCGTGGACCGCGACTACGAGCGCTTCATCGCCGACCTCACCGCCCGCTTCCCCCACGAGGCGAAGGGCATCCGCGCCTTCTACGCCACCTGCTGGCAGGTGTTCCGCTGCCTCGACGCGATGCCGCTGCTCTCGCTGGAGGATCCGGCCTATCTGGCCAAGGTGTTCTTCAGGGCGCCGCTGGCGTGCCTGGGCCTGGCCCGCTGGCTGCCGGTGAACGTGGGCGATGTGGCGCGCCGGCACATCAGGGATGAACAGCTGCTGCGCTTCATCGACATGGAGTGCTTCTGCTGGAGCGTGATGCCGGCCGACCTCACGCCGATGATCAATGCCGGCATGGTGTTCTCCGACCGCCACGCCGGCGGCATCAACTACCCGAAGGGCGGGGTGGGGGTGATCGCCGGGAAACTGGTGGCGGGGCTGGAGAGCCACGGCGGCGCCATCCGCTACGGCGCCCGCGTCACCCGGGTGCTGATCGAGGGGGAGGGGGGCGGCGCCCGGGCCGTGGGCGTGCAGCTGGCCAGCGGCGAGACAATCCACGCCCGCCGGGTGGTGAGCAACGCCACCCGCTGGGACACCTTCGCCACGCCGGAGGAAGCAGCGGACATCCGCCGCCCACGCTCCGCGGCACTGGTGGATGCCGCCCACACCCCGAAGGCAGAAGCCACCTGGCGGCGCCGCTACAGGCCCTCGCCGTCGTTCCTGTCGCTGCACCTGGGCATCGACGCCGCGGTCGTGCCCGAGGGCTTCCACTGCCACCACCTGCTGCTGGAGGACTGGGCCGACATGGAGGCCGAGCAGGGGGTGGTGTTCGTGTCGATGCCCACCCTGCTGGATCCCTCGCTGGCGCCGGCGGGGCGCCACATCCTGCACAGCTTCACCCCCAGCTCCATGGAGCACTGGCAGGGCCTGCACCCCACCGCCTACCGGGCCAAGAAGCAGGCCGATGCCGAGCGGCTGATCGAGCGGCTGGAGGCGATCCTGCCGGGGCTGAGTGGCGCCATCCGCCACCGGGAGATCGGCACCCCCCGCAGCCACCGCCGCTTCCTGGGGCGGATGGGCGGCAGCTACGGGCCGATCCCGGCCCTGCGCCTGCCGGGTCTGCTGCCGATGCCCTTCAACCGCACCGGCGTCCCCGGCCTCTACTGCGTGGGCGATTCCTGCTTCCCCGGTCAGGGGCTGAACGCGGTGGCCTTCAGCGGCTTCGCCTGCGCCCACCGCATCGGCGCCGACCTGGGCCTCAACCCCTGGCAGCTGCCGGCCTGAGGGCGGGTCGCTGCCACCCCGGCGGCGTCGATAGGCTGATTTGATGGCCTCCACCCCCCACCCCGAGAACGCGCCCCCCGGCGGCGCGCCCCAGCCCAGCTCCGAGCAGCTGGCCCGCTACCTGGAGCAGCGCGGCGAGCTGGGCAAGCCCTGGCTGCTGCAGCTGCTGCGCCTCACCAAGCTCAGGGAGGCCAAGGATTCCATGGACCCCCATGAGTACCTCGACAGGCTGGAGGAAGCCCTCGCCGATCTGATGCGGCTCGGTGAGTTCTGGAAGGGCCGGGAAGAGGAGGTGTTCGGTGGCCGCTACAGGCCCTCCGAACTGATCGAACCCCTGCCCGGCTCACCTGAGGACCGTTGAGGCCCGCCTGATGCCGGTGTCCGGCGCCGTTCCCCCTCCCCAGCCGACGGGCACCAGCCGCCATCCGATGGCGCCGCTGATCCGCCTCACCCTGCTCGCCCTCTACCTCGCCCTGGTGCTGCCCCTGCCCTGGCAGGCCCCGGCGGCCCTGCAGCCCGCGCTCTGGGCCGCTGTGGTGCTGGGCCTGGGGCTGGTGCTGGCCCTCACCAGCGAGCGGGTGGAAGTCGACGCCGACGGCATCCGCGTCGGTCATCCGGCCTGGTGCGCCTGGTGGCTGCGGCGCGGCTGGCAGCTGCCCTGGCAGGCGATCACCGCGATCACACCGGTCACCACCAGCCAGGGGGGCCGGGTGTTCTACCTGCGCAGCGGCGACGGCTCGTTTCTCCTGCCCCAGCGCGTGGCCCGCTTCGAGGCGTTCCTGGAGCGGCTGAGCCGGGAGACGGGTCTGGACACCAGCGGCATCGGCCGCATCAGCCCGCCCTGGACCTACCGATTGCTGGCCACCCTCAGCGCCCTGATGCTGGCGGGTGAGCTGGGCTGGGGGCTGACGCTGCTCGGGAGCTGAGGCTGCCCAGCTCAGGCGCTGAGGCTGCGCAGCGAAGGGGCCGGCCGCTGCGGGGCCGCCGACTCGCCGTCGGAGAGGGTTTCCAGGCTGAAGCGGTAGCCCTGCTGGCGCATGGTCTCGATGCCGCCACCCTCGCCCAGGCCGGCCTGCTCGAGCTTGCGGCGCAGGGTGAGCACCTGGGTGTCCACCGAGCGGGGGCCACCGCTGAAGGGCGGCCAGGCCATGCGCAGGAGTTCCTGGCGGGTGCGCACCACCCCCGGAGGCATCAGCAGGGCGCAGAGCAGGGCGAACTCCCGCGGGCTCAGCTCCACCGGCTGATCGCGCAGGGTCACCTGGCGCAGCAGCAGGTGCACTTCGAGAGGGCCGACGCAGACCCGCTCCTGCAGACCGGTGCCGCTGCGGCGCAGCAGGGTGCGGCAGCGGGCCGCCAGTTCCTCGAGACCGAAGGGCTTGCGCAGCACGTCATCGGCGCCGGCATCGAGCAGGGTCACCACCGGCTCGGAGCCGGAACGGGCAGTGAGCACCATCACCGGGCAATGGAGCTGGGCCGCCAGCCGCAGGGCGCTGCTCTCGTCCAGCAGTTCGGCGCTCACCAGCAGGTCGGGCGACTGGTCGCGGCAGAGCTGAAGCGCTTCCCGGGCCGATGCCACCGCCGCCGCCAGATGGCCGTCCTGACGCAACCGCTGGGCCAGCACCGTGCGCAGGGTGGCGTGGGGGTCGACGACGAGCACCCGCTTGGCGACTCCGTCAGCACCCCCTGGCGGTTCAGCAGATGGCAGGGGGGGCGGAGAGGAGTCGATGGGTGACATGGCCGGCGGGTGCCAGGTATCTGGAACCCCTGATCTGCACAACCTAACGGACCCCAGCGGCGGTACGGGTATCAGCCGCTGCCTTTGGCCGTGGCCCCACCCGGTCCGTTCGCCAGAATGCTTCCCAGCACCCTGGCCCCGATGACCGCGCTGCAGCACCCTGACGCCATCCGCCACTTCCAGTCGCTGTGCGATGCCTGTCAGGAACTGGCGCATCGTCACCACGGCCCGGCCGAGCTGCGGCTCTATGCCGATGGCTACCTGCATGCCCTGCGGCGCACGGCCGTGCTCGACCCGCTGGCGCAGCGCCGGCTGGAGGAGCTGGTGGAGCGCTGGATCCTCGACCCCTCCAGCTTCATCGGTGCCGACGGCGACCCGCGCAGCCTCTACGAACCCGGCCGCAACCTCTGATCGCGGTTCCGGACCGGGCGATGGCGGCCAGCTTCAGCTGGCCAGGGCCACCTCGAGCTGTTCACGGAGCTCACCGGAGTTGTACATCTCGATGAGGATGTCGGAGCCGCCGATGAATTCGCCCTTCACATACACCTGGGGGATGGTGGGCCACTCGGAATAGTCCTTGATTCCCTGGCGGATCTCCATGTCGGAGAGCACGTCGAAGGTTTCGAACGGCACGCCCATGGCATGCAGGATCTGCACCACGTTGTTGGAGAAGCCGCACTGGGGCATCAGCTTGGTGCCCTTCATGAACACGAAGACCGGGCTGCTGGCGATCAGCGATTCGATGCGTTCCTTGACGCTGGCGTCCATGACTCTTCAGCTGGGGGTGGATGTTTGCAGGGCCAGGGCGTGGATCGCCTCGCTGGCCAGTTCCTGGCGCAGGGCGCCGTACACGAGTTGGTGCTGCCGGATGCGGGAGAGGCCCGCGAAGGCACCGGAGACGACCTTCACCTGCAGGTGGTCGCCGCCACCGGTGAGGTCTTCCACCTCCACGGCGGCGTCAGGCATGGCGCGATGAATCGCCGCCTTGACCTGGTCGGGCTGGACCATCGGGCAGTTGGGGGAATGGCGGGAATCTAGATGCCGTGGCGGCCCGACTGGCTAGCCGCCGGCGGCCGCCTGGCCGGCGGTGTAGGGAGTGCTGGCGAAGCCGATCTCCACCAGGCTCTGGTAGGCCTGGCGACCCTCCTCGCTGGTGGGGGTCATCACCTTGACCACCTCCACCAGCAGCGGCACCGCCACCTCCGGCTGGTTCTGACGGCGGAACAGGGCGGCCAGACGCAGGTTGGTCTGGGAGAGCACCTGCAGGGTCTCCCGCCCCTTCTGATCCATCTCCCGCGGAATGCGGGCATCGAGACCGCGGAAGGAACCGCTGAGATCGCGGTAGAACCCCAGCAGCCGGCGGGAGAGATCCCGGGCCTGGTCGTAGAGGCGGCGGGCCTCGGCCAGATCGCCGCGGGCGGCGGCGGCGTCGCCGCGGGCCAGCAGGCCGCGCACGGCCTCCAGGCTGAGGGGATTGGCGACGGCGGCGCCGGCGGGAGCCCCCTGGGCCTGCACCGGCTGGAGAGCCCCGGCCCCGCCGGCCATCCCCACGGCCGCCAGGGTGAGCAGCGCCAGGGAGCACAGCCTGGAGCGGGTGCCCAGCCGAAACGGCCGTGGGCTGCCGCCTGACCAGCGGTTGGGGCTAAGCACGGGCGACCTGAGGATCATCGGCGGGCGAACTCTAAGGGGACTGTTCCCCCGCCTCCCGCGCCACCAGGGCGGCGGGGGCAGGGGCGGGACGCACCCGCAGCTCGGCCCGGCGCTCCTGCTGCAGGAGGGCCAGCGCCAGCTGCTCGGTGAACAGGGCGGCGGCCTCCCGTCCGGCCGTGTCGATGCGCATCGGCTCTCCGAAGCACACCGCCGCCCGGCCGCAGGGACGGGGCCAGGGATGGCCGTAGGCGATGCCCACCGGCACCACCTGCACGGGCACGCCGCGGCTGCCGGCCAGGGCCGCGATGCGGGCCAGGCCAGGCTGCAGCAGCATCGGCTCATCGGCGTGGCGGCGGATGCGCCCCTCCGGGAACACCACCAGCTGCTCGCCCGCCTCCAGCAGCTCCACCGCATGGCGCAGGCTGCCCAGGGACGGGCGCAGCTGGTTGACGGGAAAGCAGCCGAGTCGGCGCAGAAACCAGCCCTGCAGGCCCTCCATCTCGTCGATGGTCACCATGAAGCGGCAGTCGCGGCCGGTGGCGCGGCGGCCGGCGGCGTGGGGCAGCAGCAGGCCGTCCCAGCGGGCCCTGTGGGTGGGCGCCAGAAGCACCGGCCCCCGGCGCGGCACCCGCTCGATGCCCTCGACGCTGATGGCGCGAAACCACAGCGGCAGGGTGATGTCCTGGGTGACCAGCCTCGCCAGCGGGGCCAGCCAGGGGCTGATGCGGCTGCTGGTCACGGACGGGTGTTCACCGGCTGTTCAGGACGTTGCTGCCCACCGCTGAACCCATGGGAACGGAGTGGGGAATGGGGGAAGGCACCGGGTGAAGGACGCCGGCAGCACCGGGGCGTGATCGGGGCGTGATCGATGGGACGGGATGCACGGGCAGACTCCCGGACGCCCTGCGCATCGGTGGACGCGGGACTCGAACGGTAGGCAGCGCCGCCGCCGCTGCCGGCCCGCCGAGGGCAGTTGCCATTCCGGCGCAGCCCGGGTGCAGCCGCCGCGCTGCATAGGATCCGGGTTTGGCCGCGGGAGCGATGGCCAGCCTCGGCGTCAACATCGACCACATCGCCAACGTCCGCCAGGCCCGGCGCACGGTGGAACCCGATCCGGTCACCTACGCCCTGCTGGCGGAGCTGGGCGGCGCCGACGGCATCACCGTGCACCTGCGCGAGGACCGGCGCCACATCCAGGACCGCGACGTGGAACTGCTGCGGGCCACCGTGCGCAGCCGCCTCAACCTGGAGATGGCCGCCACGTCCGAGATGGAGGCGATCGCCCTGCGCATCCGTCCCGACATGGTGACCCTGGTGCCGGAGAAGCGTCAGGAGGTGACCACCGAGGGGGGCCTGGATGTGGCCGGCCAGCAGGCGGCCCTCACCGCGCTGGTGGGCCGGCTGCAGGGCGCCGGCATCGCCGTGAGCCTGTTCGTGGATGCCGAGGCCGCCCAGCTGGAGGCCAGCGCCGCCAGCGGCGCCCGCTGGGTGGAGCTGCACACCGGCACCTACGCCGAAGCCGCCTGGAGCCAGCAGCCGCGGGAACTGGCCCGCCTCAGCGAGGGCAGCTTCATCGCCCGCAGCCTGGGCCTGCGCGTGAACGCCGGCCACGGCCTCACCTATCAGAACGTGGAGCCGGTGGCGGCGATCGAGGGCATGGAGGAGCTCAACATCGGCCACACGATCGTGGCCCGGGCCCTGGCCGTGGGCCTGGAGCAGGCGGTGCGGGAGATGAAGGCGCTGGTTCAGAATCCCCGCCGCGACCCCCTGTTCGGCAGCACCCGCCCATGACCACCTACCACTTCGTGGCCGCCAGCGAGCGCTTCCTCACCGAGGAGGAGCCCCTCGAGGAGGTGCTGCGCGAGCGGGTGCGCCACTACGGGGAGCAGGGCAAGGCGATCGACTTCTGGCTGGTGCGCCGGCCCGCCTTTCTGGACAGTGCGGCGCTGGCGGGCCGCACGCAGACGGTTCCCCGGCCGGCCGCCGCGGTGGTGTCCACGGACGAGAAGTTCATCACCTTCCTCAAGCTGCGCCTGGAGTTCGTGTTCAGGGGCAGCTTCGAGGCCCCCAGCGCCGCCATTCCCGACGCCCTGGCCAGCGCCTGAGCCCCACGCCCGGACCGGCACCGTCCCTCAACCGCACCGACCCGCAACGGCGCCCACCCTCAGAAGAGCCCGAAGAAGCGTCGACGGGGTTGCTCGCCATCCGCCCTCTCCGTCTCGGCGTCGGGCTTGCGGCGCCCCTGACCGCCGTCCTGCTGGTAGCGGGGCTTGTTGTCGCCGATGGTGAGCAGCGCCTCCTTGTTCTTCCACCACACCCAGTCGCGGATGGGGGGGGTGTTGGCCAGTTGCTCGCGGGTGAGGCCGAGGCCCAGCTTGGCGGAGGCATCCAGCAGCACATCGAGCATCTGCTCGCCGTCGCTGCAGCGGGCCAGGGCCTCATTGGTGCGCTTGGCCCCGTTGAGCGCCTTCACCAGGGCCTTCACCCGCTGCGTCACCGGCATCGACTGAGGATCCATGGGCCATGCCCGGGGCAGCTGGGGCCGACCGTACCAAGGGCGGGCGACGAAACCAGGGGTTGGATGACAGGTGACCCGCCGGCGTTCAGACTGTGTTCATCGCCACAATCCGATGCAGCCCCGCTCACGTCCAGCCCGTCACTGGGTCGTCGGGGACGTTCATGGCTGCGCCGAATCCCTGCACCGGCTGGTGAGCCTGCTGCCGGCCGACGACCGGCTGGTGCTCTGTGGCGACGTGATCAACCGCGGCCCGCAGATCCGCCGCGCCATGGAGCTGGCCTGGGACCTGGTGCGCAGCGGCCGTGCCGTGTGGCTGCAGGGCAATCACGAGGCCGATCTGGTGGCCGACCTCCGCCGCGACGACCCCCAGAGCCTCACCCGCCTGGCCGGCTGCGACACCTACCGGCAGCTGGGTGGTCCTCTCTGCCGGCTCTGGCGGCGCCGCCTCGAGAGCCTGCCCAGCGTCTATCCGGGCCGCGGCTGGGTGGCCACCCATGCCGGCTTCGATCCCCACAGCTGGCAGCCCGACCTGAACATCAGGGCCCCGTTCTGGCACGCCTACGACGGCCGCTACGGGCAGGTGGTGGTGGGTCACACGCCTGGCCTCAGCGTGCGCCGCCATGGCGCCATCGTGATGGTGGACACCGGCGCCTGCTACGGCGGCGAACTCACCGCCTACTGCCCGGAGACCTCCGCCCTGGTGCGGGTGCCGGGGCCGCAACCGGCGCTGCCGCCGGCGCTGCCCCCCGCCATGCGTGCCCAGCTGGAATCCCTGCAGGCCAAGCCGCCCCTGCTGGGCGCTCCGCGCTGAAGGCCTGCAGCCTTGCTCACCGTCTTCCGCAGCAACAGGGCCGAACTTCTCGCCAGTGTGCTGGCCACCCAGCTGCGGCTGGCCCCACCGCCTCCCTTCGAGCAGGTGCAGGTGCTGGTCAACACCTGGCCCACCAGCCGCTGGCTGGGGGAGCAGCTGGCCCTGGGGCTGGGCGATCCCGAGGCGCCCTTCGCAGATGGGGTGGCCGCCAACCTGCGCTTCCCCTTTCCCGGCACGCACCTGCGCCAGCTGGTGGATCAGCTGCTGGCCGATGCGCCCGGGCCCGCGCCCGCCCCGGACCGGGACCCCTGGCGGGCCGCCGACCTGGTGTGGCCGCTGCTGGACCTGCTGCCGGCGCTGATCGCCCGTCCGGAAGCCGCGGCGCTGCGGCGCTGGCTGGCACAGCGGGGCCCGGGGGATGGAGCGCCACCGCCCGGGGACCGGCTGGCCCTGGATCGGCCCCTCTGGCAGCTGGCCCGCGCCATCGCCGACGCCTTCGACGACTACACCCTCTACCGCCCGGAGCTGCTGGCGGCCTGGCTGGACGGCCGGGCGCTCGACGACCGGGGGCAGCCCCTGCCCGCCGCGCAACGCTGGCAGCCGCTGCTGTTCGGGGCCCTGGCCGAGCGGCTCGGCCGGCCGCCCTTCGGGCTGCAGGTGCGCACGGCGATCAGCAGGCTGCAGGAGGCCGCCGCCGGTGCCGTCCCCCTGGCGCGGCCGCTGCCCGATCCCGTGCGCCTGTTCGGCCTGAGCAGCATGGCGCCCGTGCAGGTGGAGCTTCTGCAGGCGCTTTCCGGCCTGGTGCAGGTGGAGCTCTACCTGCTCACCCCCTGCCGCGAGCTGTGGCGCCGCGGCGACCGGGCCGCCGGCGCGCCCCTGGGGGAGGACTGGCTGCTGGAGGCGCCGCGGCTGGAGGCGCGCTTCGGCCGCCTGGGGGCCGAGTTCCAGCAGCTGCTGGAGGGCACCGGCGCGGAGCAGCTGGGCCGGTGGCAGGAACGGGATCTGTTCGTGGGTGCCGCCAGCGCGGCGGAGCACGCCGGCCGCAGCCCCACCCTGCTGGAGCAGCTGCAGGAGCAGCTGGTGGATCCGGAGCTGCGGCGGGCGCTGGAGCTGCGCGCCGACGACCAGTCGCTGGAATTCCTGGCCTGCCCGGGGCTCCTGCGCCAGGTGCAGATCGTGCGCGACCGGGTGTTGCAGCTGATGGCCGCCGATCCCAGCCTCGCCCCCCGCGACGTGCTGGTGATGACGCCCCAGGTGGATGCCTTCGCGCCGCTGGTGGCGGCCGTGTTCGGCGATGGGGCCGCCACCGGCGTGGCGTTGCCCTGGCGCCTCACCGACCGCAGCCAGCAGAGCGATCCGGGCATCGCCCAGGGGCTGCTCGCCCTGCTGGAGCTCGGTGGCGAGCGGCTCACCGCCTCGGCCTTCGAGGGGCTGCTGGCCTGCACGCCGCTGCTGGCGGCCCACGGCATCGACCCGGGCGAGGCCGGCGCGATCGTCGCCCTGCTGCAGCGGGCCGGGTTCCGCTGGGGCCTCGACGGCCGCGCCCGCGGCGGCGATCCCGCCCACAGCCTCGCCTGGGCCATCGACCGGCTGGTGCTGGGGCTGGTGCTGCCGGAGCAGCCGGGTCTGGCGCCGGCCGACACCGCGCCGCTGGCCATGGGCCTCAGCCTGGACGAGCAATCGCGCTGGCTCGCCCTGCTGCTGGGGTTGCGGCGGGCCCTGACGCAGCTGGAGCAACCCCGCACCCCCGCCGGCTGGGGGGCTCTGCTGCGCCAGCTGCTGCCGGAGCTGTTCGGCGACGGGGGCGAGCGGGCCTGGGACCTGCAGGCCGTCCACAACGCCCTGGCTGACTGGCTGGCGGCGGCCGGCGCCAGCGCCCTGGAGCTGCCGGCCGCGGTGGTGGCCGAGGTGCTGGGGGAGCGGCTGGCCGCCGACAGCGGCCGCTTCGGCCACCGCTCCGGTGCCCTCACGGTGAGCGGTCTGGAGCCGATGCGCGCCATTCCCCACCGGGTGATCGTGCTGATGGGCCTCGATGGCGGCAGCTTTCCCCGCCAGCGGGAGCGGCCCGGGTTCCACCTGATGGAGCACGGGCGCCGCCTCGGCGATCCCAGCCCCGCCGACCAGGACCGCTACGTGCTGCTCGAGAGCCTGCTCTCGGCCCGCCAGCACCTGCTGATCACCTGGAGCAGCCGCGACAGCCGCACCGGCGAGAACCTGATGCCCTGCACCCCCGTGCGCCAGTGGCTGGCGCTGCTGGAGCAGGAGCTGGGTGCCGAGGCCATGGCCCGGGTGCTGCGCGAACCGGCCGCCAATCCCCTGGAGCGGCGCAACTTCCTCACCGAGGCGGGGCGGCCGCCGATCTGCAGCGACCGGCGCCTGCTGCAGGCCCGCCGTCTGCTGGAGGAGGGGCGTTTCGCGCCGCCGACGCCCCTGGCCCGACAGCCTTCGGCTGCGGCGGCCGGCGCCGTGATGCCGACCACCGAGCAGGCCGCCCACGCCGACCTGCTGGCCTGGCTGCAGGCTCCCCAGGCCGCGTGGCTGGAGAGTCTTGGTCTGCGGCCCCGGGAATGGGCCCAGCAGGTGCTGGATCGCGAGGCCCTCGCCCTGGACGAGCGGCAGCGCGCCCGTCTGCTGCGCGAGGCCCTGCAGCGGCCCGAGCCGGAGATGGCTCCGGACTGGGTGGCGGAGCAGCGCGGCCGGGGCATCCTGCCGGCCGGCGCCGCCGCGCACCTGGAGGCCGGCCGGCTCGATCAGCGCTGGCTCTCCCTGCAGGCGGTGCTGCGGGAGCTGGGCGAGGAGCGATCCGGAGAGGCGACCGCGGCCGGTCTTGCGGCCACGCTGAGCTGGCGCGGCGGCCGGCTGGTGCTGGTGCACACCGCCCGGCCGCGGCCCGCCAAGCGGCTGGAGCTGTGGCTGGTGCTGCTGCTGGCCTGCGCCGCCGATCAGCAGCCCCGTGAAGCCCTGCTGGTGGGCCGCGACGGGCACGCGTTCCGGCGGCTGGAGACCCTCACCCCCCTGCCGGCCGCCGCCGCCGCCGTCCGGCTGGAGCAGCTGCGGGAGCTGCGCGAGCGGCACCGCCAGCGTTGCTGGCCGGCGCCGCCGCTCACGGGCTGGGCCTGGGCCGAGGCCGAGTGGCGCCGGCCGGGCAGCGGCTTCAGGGCGGCCGTGGGCGCCTGGGAAGGGGGCTTCGGGGGGCCGGGCGAACGGGAGGAGGAGGTGATGGCCTTCTGTTTCGGCAGCGGCACCACCACCCGGGAGCTGCTGGGCGGGGACTGCGGGCCGGCCGCCCAGCAGCTGCTGACCCCGCTGCTGGAGCAGCGCAGCGTGGAGAAAACGGGAGGCCGGAGGCGGTGAGCACAGCTGAGAGCGCAGGGGTGGCGAGCGAGGCGTTGCCGGACTTCGACGCCAACGGCCTGCCCCTGGAGCCGGGGGTGCTGCTGCTGGAGGCCAGTGCCGGCACCGGCAAGACCTTCGCCCTGGCCCACCTGGTGCTGCGGCTGGTGACCCGCCCCGCCGCCCCCCTCCCCCTGGAGCGCCTGCTGGTGGTGACCTTCACCGAGGCGGCGGCGGCGGAGCTGCGCGACCGCATCGCCCGGCGTCTGCAGCAGGCCCTGGCGGCGCTGGAGGTGGAGGCCGGGGCTCCGTGCGCACCGGCCGTGGATGCCCTGCTGGGGCAGTGGCTGGCGGAGCAGCCCGGCGACGGGCACCAGCGGCAGCGCCTGCGCGGGCTGCTGCTGCTGGCGCTCGAGGCCCTCGACCGGGCCGACATCACCACCATCCACGGCTTCTGTCGCCGCACCCTGCAGCGCCAGGCGCTGGAGGCGGGGCTGGGGCCCGCGCCGGAGCTGGAGAGCGATGACGGCGAACGGGCCGCCGAGGTGATCCACGACCTCTGGCAGCAGCAGCTGCTGCGCCTGCCTCCGGGACTGCAGGCGGGCCTGGAGCGGCAGGGGATCACCCCGGAGCTGCTGGAGACGCTGCTGCTGCGCCTCGACGGCGATCCGGCGCTGGAGCTCGACCCCCTGCCGGCGGAGCTCGGCCCCGCGGCGGAGCTGGCCGACCGGCTGCCGGCCCTGTGGGAGCAGCGCTGGCGGACCTTCAGGGCGGCCTGGGGGGAGCGCGCCGAGGCCCTCGAGCAGGCCTTCCGCCAGGCCGCGGCCGACCTGCGCTCCCGCGGCGCCACGGACACCAAGCCCTACGCGGCCAGACCCACCCGCGACCGGGTGGCGGAGGTCAACGCCTGGATCGGCGCCTGCGAGGCCGCCGGGGCGGTGCCGGGCTACGGGGAGGTGCTGGAGCAGGAGCTGCTGCGCGACTACTTCCATCCGGCCCCGTTCACCAGGCGGGCCGCCGGCTGCGAAGGCGAGGCCGTGACGCTGCCGGAGCGGCCCCTGCTGGAGGCGATCGCCGCCCTGGTGGACGGCCCGGCCGAACTGGTGCTCCTCCACGCCCTGCACCGGGGCCGCGCCGAGCTGGCGCGGCGGCGACGGGCCAGCGGCCGCATGAGCTTCGGCGACCTGCTGGCCGCCCTCGATCCCGGCCCCGATGGAGACCGGCAGCAGGCCCTGCTGGCGGCGGTGGCGGACCGCTACGGGGTGGCCCTGATCGACGAGTTCCAGGACACCGATCCGATCCAGTGGCGGATCCTGGAGCGCGCCTTCGTGGCCCCCGCCGGCGAGCCCCCCCGCCACCTGCTGGTGATGGTGGGGGATCCCAAGCAGGCCATCTACCGCTTCCGCGGCGGCGAGCTGGCCACCTACCGCCAGGCACGTCAGCGGGCGGATGCCGTCTATGGGCTGCGCGAGAACCGGCGCTCCTCGGCGCCCCTGGTGGCGGCCCTCAACGCCCTGATGGCCCCCGGCCTGGAGCGCTCCCGGCTGCCCGTGCCGGCGGTGCTGGCGCGGGCGGAGAAGGGTGAGCTGCTGCTGGAGCCGGATGAATCGCCCCTGCAGCTGCTGCCCCTGGGCGACGACGAGGAGATCCCGGCCCAGGTGGCCGCCCTCTGTCTGCAGCTGCTGCAGCGGGATCTGCAGCTGCAGATCCCGGGGGCGGCCGGGGAGCTGCGCCGGCGGCCCCTGGGCCCGGGCGAACTGGGCCTGCTGGTGACCAGCCACCGCCAGGCCGAGCTGCTGCGCCGTGCCCTCGAGCAGCGGGGCCTGCCCAGCCGGCTGGTGAGCCGCGGCGATGTGCTGGCCAGCGAGGCCGCCGCTGCCCTGCAGCGGCTGCTGGATGCCCTGGCCGATCCGGGAGACGGGGGGCGGCAGCGCCTGCTGGCGGCCTCGCCGTTGCTGGGCTGGGTCGCGGCACAGCTGGCGGAGGCCCCCGCCGCGGACTGGGAGCGCCTGGCCGACCGGCTGGCGCAGCTGGCCGGCCGGCTGGAGCACGACGGGCTGCTCGCCTGCCTGGGCGACCTGCTCAGCACCGAGGGGCTGGCCCGGCTGTCCCTGGGAGGGCGGCTGCTGGCCGATCTGCAGCAGGCCGCCGAACTGGTGCAGGAGCGCATGCATCAGCTGGGCCTGGGGGCGGCCGCGGCCGCCGACTGGCTGCGCCACCAGCGGCTCGAGCCGGAGCGGCGCGTGCCGGAGGAGCGCCAGCTCAACAGCACGGCTGCCGATGCCGCCATCGCCGTGGTCACCGTGCACCGCAGCAAGGGGCTGGAGTATCCGGTGGTGATCTGCCCCTACCTGTGGCGGGCCACTGCGGCTCCCACCGGCAGCGCCGGCGAACTGGGCCGGCGCTGGCTGCCGCCCGGCGCCGGCGCACCGCGGCTGGATCTGCACCGCTCCCCCCACTGGGGCCGGGGCCGGCAGGCGGCCCAGGCCGACCTGGCGGCGGCGCAGCAGGAAGCCGAGCGCCTGGCCTATGTGGCCGCCACCCGGGCGCGCCACCTCCTGGTGCTGGGCTGGCGTGACGACGAGCGCCACAGCGCCAATCCCCTCGCCCCCTGGCTGCTGGCCGGCGGGCAGCTGCGCAGCGGCGCGTCGCTGCCCCTGGCGCTGCTGGATCCGCAGCGCCTGCCGGCGGCCGGGGAACGCTGGCGGCCACCAGCCCCCGAGGGCGCGCTGCAGGCCGGCCCCCTGCCCGGCCACCGCCTCGACACCAGCTGGGGCCGCAGCAGCTACTCCAGCTGGGTGCACGGGGGCGCCGATGCCCCCCCTGCGGCCCTGGAGGAGGGACGGGACACGGGCGACGAAGCCGGCGACGACAGCGGCGCCGATGCCGGCGAGGGTGCATCGGCAGATGAGGGTGCAGCTGGAGATGCTGAAGGCTGCGCGGAAGGTTGGGACCGTCAGGGGCCCCTGGCCGGCTTCCCCCGGGGCGCCGGGCCCGGTGAGGCGCTGCACCGGATCCTGGAGCGGCTCGACTACGGCCGGAGCGCCCTGGAGCCGGAACCCCAGATCCTGATCCAAGCCGAGCTGGAACGGGCCGGGCTGGCCCAGGAGCAGCCGCAGGCCCTGGCCCTGGGCCTCGAGCGCCTGCGGCTCACCCCGCTCGGGGGCGCCCTCGGCCGCTTCCGGCTGGCGGAGCTGGCCCCGCAGGAGCGGCTGAACGAGATGAACTTCGACCTGCCCCTGGCCGTGCCGACCGGGACGGACGGTCGGCGGGACGCCACCCACCGCCAGGCCCCGCCACAGGTGCGCAGCGCCGCCCTGGCCCGCTGTTTCCGCACGCACCCGGGGGGCCTGTTCGGCACGGGCTACGCCGACCGCCTGGAGAGCCTGGAGATCGCCGGGCGGGGCTTTCTCACGGGCTCGATCGATCTCGTGTTCCGCCAGGGCGAACGCTGGTGGGTGCTCGACTGGAAGAGCAACTGGCTGGGGGAACGGGATGCCGCCGGGGCCCCGATGGCCTGCGGCCCGGCCCACTACGGCGAGCGGGCGATGGCGGAGCTGATGCGTGCCAGCCACTACCCCCTGCAGGCCCATCTCTATCTGGTGGCGCTGCACCGCTACCTGCGCTGGCGGCTGCCGGGTTATGCGCCGGAGCAGCATCTGGGCGGCTACGTGTATGTGTTCCTGCGCGGGGTGCCGGGCCCGGAGCCCCGGGCCGAGGCCCTGGCCAGGGCGGGCGGCACGGTGCCGGGCGTGCTGGTTGAACAGCCGCCGCCGGCTCGGGTGCAGGCGCTCGATGCGCTGCTGCGGGAGGGGGGGCGATGAGCCCCGGTCTGGCGCTGGCCGATGCCCTGGTGGAGGCGCTGCCGCGCCTGTGCACCCCGCAGACAGCATTGGATCCGCGGCTGGGCGAGCTGATCCGGGCTCTTGCCGAGGCCCTGGAGGGGGGAGCGCTGGAGCTCGATCTCAGCGCGCCGCCCCCCGAGACACTGGATGCCCGGCACTGGCCGCAGGGCTACCGCAAGGTCCTGCAGAGTTCAGGGCTGGTGGTGGCGGCCGACGCCCTGGAGAGCGCGCCCCAGGCGCCGCTGGTGCTGGCGGGTGAGCGGCTGCGCTGGCGCCGCTGGCACCTGCAGCTCGAGCACACCCTCGCCGCGCTGGTGCGGCGGGCCCGCCAGCCCCTGGCCCGCCCCCCCCTGGCCGATCAGCTGGAGACGGCGCGCCGCGAGGCCGCCGCTGCGGGGCTGGATCCCGCCCAGCAGCAGGCCGTGACGGCGGCCCTGAGCCAGCCGCTGCTGCTGCTCAGCGGCGGGCCGGGCACCGGCAAGACCAGCACCGTGGTGCAGCTGCTGCTGGCGCTGCAGCGCCACCAGCCCGGGCTGCGCCTGCAGCTGGCGGCCCCCACCGGCAAGGCGGCGTCGCGGCTGCGGGAGGCGATCGCGGCCGGCAGCGCGGGGCTCGAACCGGCCCTTGCCGCAGCACTGCTGGCGGCCCCCTGCACCACCCTGCACCGGCTGCTGGAGAGCAGCGGGGAGCGTTTCGGCCGCGATGCCCGCCGGCCGCTGGAGCTCGATCTGCTGGTGGTGGACGAGGTGTCGATGGTGGACCTGCCGCTGATGACGGCCCTGCTCGAAGCCCTGCCGGCGGGCTGCCGGCTGGTGCTGGTGGGGGATGCCGGCCAGCTGCCGCCGGTGGGCCCGGGCGCGGTGCTGCAGGAGCTGATGCGCCCCCGGAGGCTGGCGGAGCTCGGCCCTGCGGCCGTGGAACTGCGCACGGCCTATCGCAACGCCGGTGCCATCGCCGCGATCGCCGCCGACCTGCGGCAGGCCGGCGCCACACCGCTGCAGGTGCTGGAGCCCCGGCTGCGGGCCCTGGGCGCCGACGCCAACCTGCAGTGGCGCCAGGCCCCACCCCGGCAGCCTCCGGCCGAGGCCCTGGCGGCGCTGCGGCAGCACCAGCGCCGGCTGGGCGCCCTGGCGGCGGCCCTGGCGGATGCGGGCGCCCGGGCACTGCTGGAGGAGCTGGAGCGCTGCGTGCTGCTCACCCCCGTGCGCCTGGGCCAGTGGGGCGTGGCGGGCATCCACCGGCAGCTGCTGGGGGATGCCGCCGGGAGGGCGATCACCCACTGGCCCCTCGGCACACCGGTGCTCAACCGGCGCAACCTGCCGGAGCAGGGTCTGGCCAACGGTGATGTGGGGGTGCTGGTGGCCGCAGCCGACGGCCGGCGGGTGCTGTTCCCCGGTGGACGGCTGCTGCATCCGGCGCTGCTGGGGCAGGCCGAACCGGCCCTGGCCCTGACGGTGCACAAGTCGCAGGGCAGCCAGTACGGCACCGTGTGGCTGCTGCTGCCGCCGGGCCGCGACTGGGACGCCAGGCTGCTCTACACCGGCCTCACCCGTGCCCGCCAGCGGGCGTGGCTGATCACCCCCGGCTGAGATCCCATGCCGCCATCCGAGCCACCGCCGCAGCGGCACGACGTCCGGGTGGAACGGCCCTGGGGATGGTTCGAGACCCTGGGCGGCGGCCCGGGCTACCTCGTGAAGCGGCTGTGCATCAACGCCGGCCGGCGCCTCAGCCTGCAGCGCCACCGCCACCGCTGCGAGCACTGGGTGGTGGTGGCCGGCGACGGCTGGCTGGACTGCCAGGACAGACGGGTGGCGGCCGGACCGGGCACCAGCCTGTGGATCCCGCAGGGAGCGGTGCATCGGGCCACGGCCGGCGACCTCGATCTGGTGATCGTGGAGGTGCAGCGGGGCTCGCCGCTGCGGGAGGACGACATCGAGCGCCTGGCCGATGACTACGGCCGCAGCGCAGCTGGCCTGGGCTGCTGATACGATTCGCAATCAGCCCGCTGCATGGGCTGCTGTTTTCAGAGCAAGCCAGACAACGGCAAGGCAGAAAGGTTCACGGGGCTCCATTAGGTCCCACGGGGTGGCTGCCAGGCCTGCGTTGAAGGGACACCCGCCGGACGGCTGAACCGTCCCCGGCGCAGGGTTCCGGCCTGCACGCAACACCCGAGGCAACTTTTTTGACGTCCCTGAACGAATTCAACGACGGCGCCGTGGCCAGTGCCACCGCCGTCACCGTCCCCTGCGCCGGCGACAGCAGCGCGAGCAGTCCCGCCACCGCAGCACAGACCGCGGAACCAACTGCAACGCCAACCGCAGAACAAGCTGCAGCGGCGACGGCAGTGCCAACCGCCGAGGCCAGTGGCTTCGCCCGCTTCGGCTTCCCCCCGGAGATCCTCCAGGCCCTGGCGGAGATCGGCTACCGCGAGCCCTCGCCCATCCAGCAGGCGGCCATCCCCGAGCTGCTGCTGGGTCGCGACCTGGTGGGCCAGGCCCAGACCGGCACCGGCAAGACCGCTGCCTTCGCCCTGCCGATGCTGGCCGGCCTCGATCCCGAGCAGCGCAGCCCCCAGGTGCTGGTGCTCGCCCCCACCCGTGAGCTGGCCCTGCAGGTGGCCGATGCCTTCAACAGCTACGCCGCCCGCCTGAGCCGGGTGCGCACCGTGGCGGTGTACGGCGGCGCCGACTTCCGCGATCAGATTCACCAGCTCAAGCGCGGCGCCCAGATCGTGGTGGGCACGCCCGGCCGGGTGATGGACCACATGCGCCAGGGCACCCTCGACCTCTCGGGCCTGCGCGCGCTGGTGCTCGATGAAGCCGACGAGATGCTGCGCATGGGCTTCATCGACGATGTGGAGTGGGTGCTGGAGCAACTCCCCGAACAGCGCCAGGTGGTGCTGTTCTCGGCCACGATGCCGGCCGAGATCCGCCGCATCTCCCAGCAGTACCTCAGCAGCCCGGCGGAGATCACGATCCGCACCAAGGCCGCCGACGCCGGACGCATCCGTCAGCGTTACCTCACCGTTCCGGCGCCCCACAAGCTGGCAGCCCTGGAGCGGGTGCTGGAGAGCGAGGGCGGCGAGGGGGTGATCATCTTCGCCCGCACCAAGGCGATCACGCTCACCGTGGCCGAGTCGCTCGAGGCCCATGGCTACGACGTGGCCGTGCTCAACGGCGACGTGCCCCAGGCCCAGCGGGAGCGCACGATCGAGCGGCTGAAGAGCGGCCAGGTGGACATCCTGGTGGCCACCGACGTGGCCGCCCGCGGCCTGGACGTGGACCGCATCGGCCTGGTGATCAACTACGACATCCCCTTCGACGGGGAGGCCTACGTGCACCGCATCGGCCGCACC
This sequence comes from Cyanobium sp. CH-040, assembly GCF_024346135.1. Taxonomy (GTDB): domain Bacteria; phylum Cyanobacteriota; class Cyanobacteriia; order PCC-6307; family Cyanobiaceae; genus NIES-981. The sequence goes on from NZ_JAGQCJ010000006.1 coordinate 48,126, forward strand.
GGCCGGGCCGGCCGCAGCGGCGAGGCGATCCTCTTCCTCACCCCCCGGGAGCGGCGCTTCCTGGGCGGACTGGAGCGGGCCGCGGGCAAGCCGATCGAGCCCATGGAGGTGCCCGGCAATGCCACCATCAACCAGCACCGGCTCGACCGGCTGCGCCAGCGCCTCACCGGCGCCCTGCAGCAGAGCGGCTGCAGCGAGGAGGAGCGGGCCCTGCTCAGCGAGATCCTGCAGCGGGTGGCCCGGGAGCAGGACTGCAGTCCCGAGCAGCTGGCCCTGGCGGCCCTGGAGCTGAGCCTGGCGGGCAAACCGCTGCTGCTGCAGGGCAACGACGACTTCACCACGGTGCGGGCCAACGGCCCCGGCCGGGACCGCGACCGGGACGGTCAGGGGCGCGACCGGGGGGGGCGGCCGCTCCGCCGCGGCGGGCGCGAGGAGCGACCCCAGGGGCCGCCCGAGGCCGACATGGAGCGCTTCCGGGTGGAGCTGGGCTGGCGGGACCGGGTGAAGCCGGGCAACCTCGTGGGGGCGATCGCCAACGAAACCGGCCTGGATGGCAGGTCGATCGGGCGCATTCAGATCTTCGACACCCACAGCACCGTGGATCTGCCGCGGGGCATGCCGGAAGAGGTGTTCACGAGCCTGCGCGAGCTGCGGGTGCTGAGCAAGCCCCTGCAGATCAGCCGGCTCAGGAACACAGACCGGTGACGTCGCCGACGGAGACGGAGGTGATCTCGCATACCGACACGGACTCCACCAGCGTTTCCACGGCGGCGATCAGGGAGGTCTGAACCTCCAGACATTCCGTCTGCACCAGGCTCTGCAGGAGATCGAAGCGATCCTGCGGAGCCAGTTCGCCATCCTCGCTCCAGGCGAGGCTCCAGGGGACAGGGGCCGTCATCACGATGGGAACGCGGGGAACGAGGGGGAAGGGAAAGCGGGACAGCGGGGATCGCTTGGATCAGGATCCGCTGACAATGGGACGGTACCGGGGATCGCCCCAGCTTCTTCAGGGTCTCTTCCCAAGCGCTTCAAACTTCTCCATGTGCGCCCCCGCCGCCACGTAGGATTGGCCCCGATTCCATGACGTGCAGGCTCCCTGCGGCACATCCAGGTCAATCGGCCGATCAGGTCCGACTGTCGATCAGCTCCATCTGTTCCTCAGCTCCATCTGTCGTTCAGGTCCATCTGGCAATCCCTAGGAACCACGGCATCAGACGAATCCCAACGACCCGTTCCAGCGACCCGTTCCAGGTTTTGCTTCATTCATGACCATTTACGTCGGCAACCTCTCGTTCCAGGCCGAACGCGAGGATCTTGTTGATCTCTTCGCCCAGTACGGCGAAGTCCGTCAGTGCAGCCTCCCGCTCGACCGCGAGACCGGCCGCAAGCGGGGCTTCGCCTTCGTCGAACTCACCCAGGAGGCCGATGAGCAGAAGGCCATCGATGACCTCCAGGACGTGGAGTGGATGGGCCGCATGATCCGCGTCAACAAGGCCACTCCCCGCGAAGGCGGTGGCGGCGGCGGCGGCCGGGGTGGCTACCGCGGCGGTGGCGGCGGTGGCGGCGGCTACGGCGGCGGTGGTGGCGGCGGCAACCGCTGGTGATCATCCGCGGCAACCGCTGGTGATCCTTCACCGTCCCTGAGCCTCTGACTCCGGTCAGCCCCAGCCCCCGGCGGAGCACTCCTCGGCCGGGGGTTTCTCGCTGCACGCCCGGCACCGCGGCGGCACACCCAGCTTCCCCCTTGATCTGCAGTACATGGCGCCCGCCCTCCAGCGGACTCATCCCCGGGCCGGTTCCCGGGCCAGCGGCCTCAGCCGCCTGCTGACCACCCTGCGGCCCCACCGCCGCCTGGTGTGGCTGGCCGCCGGCTGCTCGGTGCTCAACAAGCTGTTCGATCTGGCGCCGCCGGTGCTGATCGGCCTGGCGGTGGATGTGGTGGTGCAGCAGGACACCTCCTGGCTGGCGGCCCTGGGATTCACGGACGTGCCCTCCCAGCTCGGGGTGCTGGCGGTGCTCTCCTTCCTGATCTGGAGCGCCGAATCGCTGTTCGAGTACCTCTACGGGGTGCTCTGGCGCAACCTGGCCCAGACGGTGCAGCACGAGCTGCGGCTGGAGGCCTACGACCACCTGCAGCGGCTCGACATGGCCTTCTTCGAGGCCAGCAGCAGCGGCCGGCTGATGGCCGTGCTCAACGACGACATCAACCAGCTGGAGCGCTTTCTCGACCACGGCGCCAACGAGATCCTGCAGCTGATCACCACGGTGCTGGCGGTGGGCGGCGCCATGGTGGTGCTCTCCCCCGGTGTGGCCGGCGTCTCGTTTCTGCCGATCCCGGTGATCCTCTGGGGGTCGCTGCGCTTCCAGAAGCGTCTGGCGCCCCGCTACGCCGCCGTGCGCGAGCAGGCCGGCGATCTGGCCAGCCGGCTGAGCACCAATCTCGGCGGCATGCTCACGATCAAGAGCTATGTGGCCGAGGGCCACGAACTGGGCCGGCTGCGGGACCAGAGCCAGGCCTACCGCCAGGCCAACCGCCGCGCCATCCGGCTCTCGGCCGCCTTCGTGCCCCTGATCCGCTACGCGATCCTGTTCGCCTTCATCGCCATCCTGGTGATCGGCGGACTGCAGGCCTGGCGCGGCGAGATCGCCACCGGCAGCTATGCCTTCCTGGTGTTCATCACCCAGCGGCTGCTGTGGCCGCTCACCACCCTGGGCCGCACCCTCGACGACTACCAGCGGGCCATGGCCTCCACCGATCGCGTGCTCGATCTGCTCGACACCCCGATCGCGATTCCCGGCGGCGACCGGGCATTGCCACTGGCAGGGGTGAAGGGGGAGATCCGCTTCGAGGACGTGAGCTTCGCCTACAGCGGCCGCCAGCCCCTGCTGCGCCACTTCAGCCTGGAGGTGCCGGCCGGCAGCACCATCGGCATCGTCGGCGCCACCGGCTCGGGCAAGAGCACCATCGTGAAGCTGCTGCTGCGGCTCTACGAAATCCAGGCGGGCTGCATCCGCCTCGACGGCCAGCCGATCAGCGAGCTGCGCCTCGACGACCTGCGCCGCGCCATCGGCCTGGTGAGCCAGGAGGTGTTCCTGTTCCACGGCAGCGTGGCCGAGAACATCGCCTATGGCAGCTTCGACGCCCCCCGGGCGGCGATCGAGCGGGCCGCCCGGCTGGCCGAGGCCGCCGGCTTCATCGAGGCGCTGCCCCAGGGCTACGACACGGTGGTGGGCGAGCGGGGCCAGCGCCTCAGCGGCGGCCAGCGCCAGCGCATCGCCCTGGCCCGCGCCATCCTCAAGAACCCGCCGGTGCTGATCCTCGATGAGGCCACCGCGGCGGTGGACAACGAGACCGAAGCCGCCATCCAGCGTTCCCTGGATCTGATCACCGCCGAGCGCACCACCCTGGTGATTGCCCACCGCCTCTCCACCGTGCGCCACGCCGATCGCATCGTGGTCATGGAGCATGGCCGCATCGTCGAGAGCGGCCGCCATGAGCAGCTGATCGCCGCCGATGGCGCCTATGCGAACCTGTGGCGCGTGCAGGCGGGTCTGCGCAGCGGTGAGCGGCTGGCCCTATGACATCCAGATCCCCTGCCATAGCGTTGGCGGCATGAGCCGGATGCCAGCCCGACGGAAGCAGAGGCGGGGACGGCTGCGTCCCGTGCTGATGGCGATGGTCCTGGGGCTCGGCGGTGGTCTGCTGCTGTCGATGCCGCTCTCGGAGTGGCTCAGCGAGAACCCGCTGGGCGAGAACCAGCGCATCATCAACCCCTTCGCGGCCTGGAGCCGGGTGGGGGAGCAGAACATCCTGCTGCTGGGCACCGATGAGGAGGGCGGGCTCACCGACGTGATCGCCAGCGTGCGCATCGACGGCGGCACCACCAGGGTCACCCAGGTGCCGCGCGACACCTACATCGAACTGGAGGGCTACGGCCCCCAGAAGGTGAATGCCCTCTACCCCATCGGCGGGCCAACGATGGCCAAGCGCGAGCTCTCCCAGCGGCTGGGCCGCCCGATCAGCCACTACCTGGTGGTGAATCTGAGGGCCATCCGGCGCATGTCCGATGCCGTCGGCGGCATCGAGGTGGATGTGCCCAAGCGGATGTACTACGTGGACAACACCCAGGGCCTCTCGATCGATCTGCAGCCGGGTTTGCAGACCCTCAAGGGCCGGGATCTGGAGGGCTTCCTGCGCTTCCGCCACGACGAGATGGGCGACATCGGCCGCATCGAGCGCCAGCAGCTGGCCCTGCACGCCCTCTTCCGCAAGCTCACCCGGCCCGATCAGCTGGTGCGGCTGCCGATGGTGCTGGCCGCCGTCAGCGCCGACGTCCAGACCGATCTGGGGCCGATGGAGCTGGGCGGGCTGGTCACCGCCATGGGCACCACCCGCCTCGAGATCGAACGGCTCGACGGCCGTCCCTTCGATCTGGACGGCATCAGCTACTGGGATGCCGTGTGGCCCGATCCTGTGGACCGGGGCCGCGGCGACGACGACGGTCGCTACACCTACTGATCGCCGCGCGAGGGATCCGGACAGAGCGAAGCATCCGGCACCACCCCCAGGCGGAGCAGGCGCCGGCCGGCATGGGCCCCGTTGTTCTGCCGGCCTGCATCAGCGCCACCATCCCCGGGGTCATGGCGGGCGGCGATCCAGCCGGCCAGCAGCGGCGCCAGCACCGGCACCTGGGCGAAGGCGCCGCTGAAGCCGCTGAACAGCCACAACCCCTCGGGCTGCAGCGGGCCCACCAGGGGCAGGCCCCCCGGGCAGAAGGTCACGGGCACCTGGCGGAAGCGGCCGGGCCGGCTGGCCAGGGTCCGGTCCAGTGGCGCCAGGGCGTCACGCAGGCGCCGTTCCTGGAGCCCGGCATCGGGTGGAGGACCTGGCTCGAGCCCCGGCCGCACCAGGCTGATCTGGCCCGCCAGCCAGCCTCCATCCCAGGGCAGCAGGCCAGGATCCACCGTCCAGGCTTCCTCCTCCAGCTCGGGCGCGCGGGCCTCCAGGGCCAGGCGGCCGAACCGGGCGGGCAGGCGCAGGCCGCCGCCCGCCGGTGCGGGCCCGGACCCGGGCTCCAGTTCCAGCACACCCGCCCAGCTCACCCGCAGCCGCTGCGTCAGCCCGGGCCAGAGCGCGCGGCAGCCGGCACCGGCGGCCAGCACCAGCTGGGGTGTCCGGCGCCGCTCGCCGGACTCCAGCTCCAGCCTCCAGCCGCCTGTCCCGTCGGAGGCGGGCTGCAGCGACCTCACCCTCGCCGCCGTGAGCTCCACGCCGGCGGCCCGCAGCACCTGCGGCAGCCGCCGCACCAGCAGCGGCGCCTCAACCCGGCTGCAGGGCAGGGGCAGCATCCCGCCCAGGGGCGCGCCGGGACCGATGGGGCGGAACCAGGCCGGGTGCCAGCCCAGGGGACCGTGGCGGCGCTGCAGCTGCCGCCAGCGGCGGGGCGCCCCGCGGATGAGACGCCCCATGGGAGCGAAGGAGGCAGCCCAGGGCGCCATGGCGCCGTAGCTGAGGGCGGTGGCGCTGGCCAGATCGGCATCGATCAGCTCGGTAGCCAGGCCCCGCTCCCGCAGGGCGAGGGCCAGCAGCGCGCCGGCCAGCCCACCGCCCACCACGACGACGGCGGCACCGGCACCGGGATCCGGCTTCAAACCAGCAGGGTGAAGGAGGTCACCACCTGGTGGAAGAGATCCTTCACCCGGGGCCAGCGGATCTCGTTGGTGCTGGCGGCGAAGGTGTAGAGGCGGCCGCGGTCCACCACCACCGTGGCCAGCTCGTGGCGGTCCCGGTCCTGCAGGTGCACCGCATATTCCAGGTCGTAGAACCGGCGTCCTCCCTGCAGGCGCTCATCGGCCTGCAGCAGTTCGGCGGCCCGGCCGCTGCCCTCCGGAGCGATCACCGTGCGGCGCAGGCGCTCGCCCACGGCCACGGCGCTGCCCAGGTCGCTGAGGTCATCGTCGGCATCCACCTGCGACACCACCAGGCTGAGGGTCTCGTCGCTGTTGATCAGGTCGTGGAACACCACCTGCGGCCCGCCGCTCACCTGCACCCGGGTCCAGCCGGTGGGGTAGAGGAAGGCGTAGCGGCCATCGGGACTCTGGAAGCTGTTCAGGCCCGCGGCCGCGGCGCTGCAGCCCACCAGCGACACCGCCAGCAGCAGCGCCACCAGGCCCCGGATCATGGCCTGGGGCCGCAGCGCCGGAGCGGGCCGCGTCGGCGTCGGGGTGGCGGGTGGCGGCGGCGGTGCGGTGAGGGTCATGGCGGAGCGGTTCGGGGCGGGACGGTGGCGGGAGCAGCGGTCATTCTGCTCGGCGCTCCACCTACATTCCGCACAGCGGCAGCACAGCGCTGAGCGGCTACACACGCCCCCTGGCCCGGTTGATCGAGCAGTTCGAGCGGCTCCCGGGCATCGGGCCGCGCACGGCCCAGCGGCTGGCGCTGCACCTGCTGCGCCAGCCCGAGGAGCAGACCCGCAGCTTCGCCGAGGCCCTGCTGGCGGCCCGCAGCCAGGTGGGCCACTGCCGGCGCTGTTTCCATCTCTCGGCCGAACCGCTCTGCGAGATCTGCCGCAACCCCGAACGGGCCAACGGCCAGCTCTGCGTGGTGGCCGACTCCCGCGACCTGCTGGCCATGGAGCGCACGCGCGAGTACCACGGCGGTTACCACGTGCTGGGCGGTCTGATCTCGCCGATGGACGGCGTCGGACCGGAGCTGCTGCAGATCCAGTCCCTGGTGAGGCGGGTGGCCGGACAGGCCGATCCGGCGCTCCCCGATTCCCCCACGGCCGATCCCCCCACGGCCGATTCCTCCATCGAGGAAGTGATCCTGGCCCTCACCCCCAGCGTCGAGGGCGACACCACCAGCCTCTACCTGGCCCGCCTGCTGCGGCCGTTCACGCGGGTGAGCCGCATCGCCTACGGCCTGCCGATGGGCAGCGAGCTGGAGTACGCCGACGAGGTGACCCTGGCGCGGGCCCTGGAGGGGCGCCGGCCCGTGGAGTGACCATGGCGGCAGCAGACCCCACCACCCTCGAGCTGCTGGCGGGCTTTCTCGCCGGCCCCCCGGCCCCTCCGTCCGGGTCCGGGGGCCGCTCCTGGCCGCCGACGGCAGGCACCCTGCCGGACTTCGGCCAGCGGCTGGGGGGTGGGCGCAGCGCCAGGGAGCTGGTGACGGCCCTGCGCAGCTTCGGGCAGGTGATCTTCATCAACAATCCGCTGAGCGGCCTGCTGCTGCTGCTGGCGCTCTGCTGGCAGTCGGCCGCCATGGGCCTGCTCGCCGCCATCGGGGTGGTTGCCGCGACCCTCACGGCCGGCCTGATCGGCTGCGAGCGCAGCGTCCTCCGGAACGGCATCTACGGCTTCAACGGTGCCCTGGTGGGCTGTGCGCTGGGCGCCTTCGCCGCCATCGCCAGCGCCCCAGCCCTGCTGGTGTGGTCGCTGCCGGTGGCCGCCGGCGCCGCCCTCACCACGCTGCTGGTGGAGCACCAGGGGCGCTGGCTGGTGCGGCACCTCGGGCTGCCGCCCCTCACCCTGCCGTTCTGCCTGGTCACCTGGTTGCTGCTGGCCATGGTGGCGGGCTGGGGGCAGCCCGCCCTGGCCCTGGTGGAGAGCACCGCCATCCCCGCCTCGGCGCCGCAGTTGGCCCCCCTGCTGGCGGGCGTGGTGCGGGGCTTCGGCCAGGTGTTTCTCTGTCCGTCCCTGGCGAGCGGCAGCCTGGTGTTGCTGGCCGTGGCCGCCGCCAGCCCCCTGGCGGCCCTCACCGGTCTGGCCGGGGGACTGGCCTCAGCCCTCACCGCCCTGGCGGGGGGGATGGATCCGGGGGCCGTGCACCAGGGGCTGGGCAGCTACAACGGCGTGCTCACCGCCATCGCCATCGGCGGCACCTTCTACGCCACCAGCCGCTCCAGCCTGCTGGTGGCGCTGCCGGCCGCCGCGGCCACCAGCGTGATCAGCCCGGCGCTGGCCGGCGGCCTGGCCACGATCAACCTGCCGCTGCTCACGCTTCCCTTCGTGCTCGCCACCATGGCCACCATGCTGGCCCTGCACCGCCTGCTGCCATCCCTGCTGCCGGTGGCGCTGCATGCGCAGCTCACCCCCGAGGAACACCGCCGGCGGCTTCTGGTGGCCCGCACGCTGCTGGGCGACTTCCGCCAGCGCCTGCGCCAGGCCGTGGGCAACGGGCGGCGGCTGGCGCTGCTGCCCCAGGCGGCCCGGCAGCAGCGGCGGCAGCTGGCCGCGCTGTTCGCCGCGCTCGACCGGGACGGCGACGGCAGTCTGAGCCTGGCCGAGCTGCACACCGCCCTGCTGGGCAGTCCGGCGCCAGCCGGCCCCGTAGGCACCGGCAGGCCAACCGCTGCCCAGCTCGGGGAGCTCTGGCAGCGCCTCGATCTCGATGGCGACGGCCGGGTGGATGCCGAGGAGTTCGCCGAGCTGATGCTGCGCCTGCAGCGCCTCCACGAGGGCCATGAGCGGCTGCTCACCTACCTGGCTCCGGTGGATGCCGACGGCAACGAGCGGCTCGATGCCGGCGAGCTCGACCGTCTGCTCGCCAGTGTGGGCCAGCGGCCCCTGGAGCCCGGCGAACGCCGCCGGCTCTTCGGCGCCCAGGGCGGCAGCCTCAGCTGGGGCCGCTTCATCGACCTGCTGCTGCTCACCTGACACCCCCACCCGGATCGATGCAACCCAGCCGCTCCCGCTACAGCGCCATTCCCCCCGCCGAACGGCTGCCGCCCTGGCTGCAGCGGCCGGTGGGCAACGCCTCCCGGCTGGCGGCGGTGCAGGGTGTGGTGAAGCAGCAGCGGCTGCACACGATCTGCGAGGAGGGGCGCTGCCCCAACCGCGCCGAGTGCTACGCCGGCGGCACCGCCACCTTCCTGCTGGGCGGGCCGGTGTGCACCCGCAGCTGTGCCTTCTGCCAGGTGGACAAGGGCCAGGCGCCGGTGCCGGTGGACGGCGCTGAGGCGGAGCGGGTGGCCGAGGCGGTGGCGGTGCTGGGGCTGCGCTATGTGGTGCTCACCGCCGTCGCCCGCGACGACCTGGCCGACCACGGCGCCGGGCTGTTCACGGCCACCATGGCGGCGATCCGGCGGCGCGACCCGGCCGTGGCCATCGAGGTGCTCACCCCCGACTTCTGGGGCGGCCACCGCGATCCGGCCGCGGGCGAGCGGGCCCAGCGGCAGCGGCTGGCCACGGTGCTGGCGGCGGAACCGGTCTGCTTCAACCACAACCTCGAGACGGTGGAGCGGCTGCAGGGGGAGGTGCGCCGCGGCGCCACCTACCGGCGTTCGCTGGGGCTGCTGGCGGCAGCCCGGGAGCTGGCGCCCCGGATCCCCACCAAGAGCGGCCTGATGCTGGGGCTGGGGGAGAGCCGCGCCGAGGTGATCGCCACCCTGGCCGACCTGCGCGCCGCTGGCTGCCAGCGCCTCACCCTGGGTCAGTACCTCAGGCCCTCCCTCGACCACCTGCCGGTGGCGCGCTACTGGCGGCCGGAGGAGTTCGATGAGCTGGGCGCCATCGCCCGGCAGATGGGCTTCGCCCAGGTGCGCAGCGGGCCGCTCGTACGCTCCAGCTACCACGCCGGCGACGAGGGCTGAGCACGCCCATGCAGATCCAGATCGGCGCCTTCGCCAGCTTCAACATCGCGATCATGGTGCTGGCGGCGGGCAAGCTGCTTCACCGCCGGTTCCAGCCCCTGCGGGAGTTCAACATCCCCGAGCCCGTGGCCAGCGGTCTGCTGGTGAGCCTGCTTCTGGGCCTGGTGTATGCCGTGAGCGGCCTTGAGGTGGGCTTCGATCTGGCCGCCAGGGATTTCCTGCTGCTCTATTTCTTCGCCGGCATCGGCCTCAACGCCGACGTGCGCACCCTGCGGGCCGGCGGGCGGCCGCTGCTGATCCTGCTGGCCGTCACCGTCGCCTACATCGTGGTGCAGAACCTCACCGGTGTGGCCATGGCCAGCCTGCTGGGGCTGGATCCGCTGGTGGGACTGCTCACCGGCTCGGTGTCGCTGGTGGGCGGCCACGGCACGGCGATCGCCTGGGGGCCGCGCTTCGCCGAGCTGCACGGGGTGCAGAGCGCCGTGGAGATCGGTGCGGCCAGCGCCACCTTCGGGCTGATTCTCTCGGCCCTGATGGGCGGGCCGATCGCCCGGATTCTCATCCGCCGCGCTCCACCCGTGCCGGAGGCCGGGCGGGATCCGCTCCGGGATCCGATGGCGGAAACCGTCCAGCCCGGGCCGCCGATCACCAGCTTCCGGCTGATGGCCACCCTGTTCTGGCTGAATGTGTGCCTGGGCCTCGGCCAGCTGATCCACGACGCCCTGGAGGCGATGGGTCGCAACCTGCCCCTGTTCGTGTGCGCCCTGTTCGCCGGCATCCTGCTCACCAACACGATCCCGCGCCTGGTGCGGATCCCCTGGCCGGCCCACAGCGCAGCCCTGGCAGTGGTGTCGGATGCGGCGCTGGGGGTGTTCCTGGCGATGTCGCTGATGAGCCTGCAGCTGTGGACGCTGCAGGGACTGGGTGGGCCGCTGCTGGCGATCCTGGCGGTGCAGTTCCTGATCGCCTTCGCCTACGCCCTGCTGGTGGTGTTCCGGGTGATGGGCCGCGACTACCAGGCCGCCGTGATCTGTGCGGGCTTCGGCGGCTTCTCGATGGGCGCCACCCCCACGGCGATGGCCAACATGGCCGCCGTCACCCAGACCTACGGGCCGGCGGCGAAGGCCTTCCTGATCCTGCCCCTGGTGTCAGGCTTCTTCGTGGACATCAGCAACTCGCTGGTGATCCAGCGCTTCATCAACTGGCTGGGCTGAGCGGATGGCTGGGCTGAACGGACCAGGGTGAGAGCCCCGGTCCGTCAGGGGGCCTGCACCAGGCCGTCGCCGCGGTCGAGCACATCCACCCCCGGGGCCAGGCCATTCAGGGTGCAGCTGGCGCGCAGACGGGCATTCACCCCGGCGGCGCTGACGGGAATGCCCATCTGACGGATGGCCTGCCACCAGAGGGCGGCAACGCCGGCCGCGTGGGGCGTGGCCATGCTGGTGCCGCTGAAGGCCACCAGCCCGCCGCCGGTGGCGGCGGACACCACATCCACCCCCGGCGCCGCCAGCACCGGGTTGGTGTTGGAGAACGACGCCACCGAGAGACCGGCGGGGCCTTCCCCCAGCGCACCCACGGAGATCACCCCCTGGGCAGCCGACGGCACCGCCGCGGAGAGTTCGTACCGTGGACGCTGGGATTCATTGCCGCTGGCGGCCACCACCACGGTGCCGCCGTTGAAGGCGGCCCTGGCTTCGACCATGCCGAGCAGCTGGTCGAACATGCGCAGGTTCATGCGATAGGCCTCCAGGGCGGCGCTGGTGGCCAGTTCCACCGGCCAGCCGGAGTCCACCAGACGCCTGGACATGCCGGGGAAGTCGAATCCCAGGGACATCGACAGCACCTGGGCGTTGTTGCGGGCGGCCCACTCCATGCCGTTGAACAGCATCTCGGAACTGCCGCCGCCGTCGTCACCGAGCACCTTGCCGATCAGAGCCGTGGTCACTCCCGGAGCCACGCCGATCCGCTGCCCGTCCACATCCCGGCCGAGGATCGTGCCGGCGCAGTGGGTGCCATGGCCGTTGGCATCGCCGTTGCCCGAACCGGAGAAGTCCTCCTCGGTGATGGTCACGCCGGAGAAGGCGGGATGGGCCCGGTCGATGCCGGTGTCCAGCACCGCCACGGTGACGCCGGCCCCGTCGAACCGGCTGCGGTCCGCGCCCACGGCGCGCACCCCCCAGGTGGCTCCGGCCGTGGCGGCGGTTGCCGTTGCGGTGGAGCGGCTTGCGGGCTCGATCAGCCGGGTTGGAATGGCGCGGGCCACGCTGAGCACGTCGGGATCCCGGGCCGCCTCCCGGAGGTCGGCGGCGTCGAGCCGCTCGAGAGTGACCGAGGGCTCGGGGGGCAGATCGGCGAAGGGCGTGACCCCGAAACTCTCCAGCCCCGGATACGGCCGTGACGGAACCGAGAGACCACTGGCGCGACGCCCCTGATTGAGATCCCTAAGAAGAATGAAGTCCTGTGAAGTACTCATGCGTCGACACCACCAGCCTTGCTTGATGTTCAGCTCCTAGCCATGGTGAGAGGACAACGTCAAGTCACCTGCAGGCACAACAAGCAAAGGGTCCCGGCAGAATCCATCCCGCCTAATCCGCCCCAGAAATGGAACACAGGAGACGGTGATCTGGAATACATCAGCCTGGCTTGAATTCGGCTCCTGGTGCAGGGATCACTGCTCATGCCCGGCCGTGCCAATCCGCTCAGCATCTCCGCACACCATGATCAAGCTGCGAGCGACACCATGACGATCGACCCGACCTTCAGGGCGCTGCTCGATGACACACGGGCCCGCTACGACCAGTCCCGCAGCCGGCGGGAGCGGCACATCGCCCTGATCGAGGAGGGGCAGGTGGCCAAGGCCAATCCCACCTCGCTGGTGGAGGCCCGGCTGGCGCGCATCCGCGGCGGCCGGGGCGCCTCGAGCGCCTCGGTGGAGCGCGGACTGGAGCGGGTGCTGGGCCGCAATGACCTGATGAGCGTGCGCTTCCTGGAGGACGGCTGGCAGACCTCGCGGGCCGTGGCCCGCATCCAGATCGGCCAGGCGGGCGGGGCCGGAGGCGGCTACGGCACCGGCTTCCTGGTGGGGCCAAGGTTGCTTCTCACCAACCATCACGTGCTGCCCAGCGCCGAGCTGGCGGCCATCAGCCGGGCGGAGTTCGACTATCAGCTGCGCCTCGATGGCCAGCTCAGGCCTGGCACCCTGGTCGAGCTGGATCCCGCCGGTTTCTATCTCAGCGACCGCGATCTCGACTATGCCCTGGTCGGCGTCAGGGATCATCCCGAACTGGCCAGCTTCGGGTGGATACCGCTGATCGAAGAGCAGGGCAAACTGCTGGTGGGGGAATGGGTGAACATCATCCAGCATCCCAACGGTGAACCGAAACAACTGGCGATCCGGGAGAACCGGGTGGTGGATGAACTCGACCGCCATCTTCATTACCTCACCGACACGGCCCCCGGCTCCTCCGGCTCGCCGGTGTTCAACGACCAGTGGGAAGTGGTGGCGCTGCACCGTTCCGGCGTTCCGGCAACCGATGCCAGTGGCGGGATCGTGGCCATTGATGGTCGCCCCTGGGAGCCGTACATGGGGGAGCACCGCATCAAGTGGGTCGCCAACGAAGGGGTGCGGGTCAGCCAGCTGGTGGCCCACATCCGCAGCCGGGCCACGCCGGGATCTCCCTGGGAGTCCCAGGTCCGGAGCCTGTTCAGAACGCCGCCGCCCGCGCAGGCCCCCCTGACGGTGCAGAACAAACCGGCATCGACGCCCACGGGTGGCGTTCCGGAAGCCGACCAGGGGCAGGCGGCCACCTGGACGATTCCGCTCCAGGTGAGTGTGCGGCTGGCCTGGCCCCCGGACGGCGGCCCGCGGCCCCCCACCAGTGCAGCTCGGGCCGGCGACCTGGCTGGGCACCTGGCTCCCCAGTCTCCCGAGCTGCCGCCGGCGGACGTCGAACCATCCGCCTCCATGCAGCTGCGGGAGGCGCTGGGCGAGCTGGCCCAGGCCCGGCAGCGGCCCTACTACGACGAGGAGGCGGACGCCGCCGCGATCGAGGCCTACTACCGGCCGATCGATGCCGGGGCCGGATCCGGCGCGCTGGCGACGGCCCTGGGAGAGCTGGTGCGCAGCACCCACCAGCGGCCCGTGTCCTATGCGCCTGCTCGCCAGCTCTATCCCTGGATCGATCTGCATCCCGACCTGCGTCTGCGCAGCATCTACTCAGGCCAGGACTTCGACCCGGAGACGATCATCCGCGAGGACTTCCGCATCGAAGCCGCCCGCAGCCTGAGGCTGCAGGAGTTCAGGGCAAGGGAGCAGCAGCTGTCTGAGCAACAGCTGGCCCTGGAGGAGGCGCTCCTGGAGACGGCGCTTCCCTACAACTGCGAGCACGTGGTGCCGCAGTCCTGGTTCGACCGGCGGGAACCGATGCGCGGCGACCTGCACCACCTGTTCACCTGCGAGATGCGCTGCAACAGCTTCCGAGGCAACTGTCCCTACATCAGCTTCGCGGACCCTCGGGAGGCCGTGATGGACCAGTGCGGCAGGCGGGAGGGACGCGACTTCGAGCCCCAGCGCGGGCGTGGCACCGTGGCCCGGGCGGTGCTCTACTTCCTGCTCCGCTACCCGGGGATGGTGGGCGACAAGCCGGGCGAGATGCCCCTTGAGCGGCTTCCCACCCTGATCGCTTGGCACCGGGAGGAGCCGCCGGACCTCTACGAACGCCACCGCAACGCGGCCATCCAGGCCGCCCAGGGCAACCGCAATCCTCTCATCGACCGGCCCGAATGGGCTGAGCGCATCACCTTCCGCTGAGCACACCGCCATGGCCCAACCGATCAGCCTTCGAGACCTGGAGCAGAAATTCCTCGATCTGGACATCCCGGAGCAGGAACTCGCCGACTACGTGGAGATCCGGCCGGAGCGTTCAAGACCCTTCGCCCCCGCCCTGGCCCCACGGGCGGACAGCGTGGACCTGCAACCGCCGCTGGGCGGACCGGCGATCCGGGCGGAGCTGCTGGGCGATGTGGTGAACCGGCTGGCAAAGGAACGGCGGCGTCGCCAGTTCGAGCGGGATCTGAGCCGCCGCCCGGCGCTGCCCACGATCTATGCGGAAGGGGATTCCTGGTTCCAGTTCCCTGTGTTCATCGAGGAGCTGATCGACCATCTCGGCGCGCAGTTCAACATTCACTGCACCAGCACCGCCGGCGACACCCTCCAGAACATGCTGTTCGACAGGCCGGAGTATCTGACCGAGCTCAAGCGGCTGATCTTTCTGCGTGGCCTGGATGTGCGCGGCTTCTTCTTTTCCGGTGCCGGCAATGACGTCATCGGCGAGGGGAAGGATGGAGTGCCTGCCCTGGAGACTCTCGTGCGCCCCTTCGACGCCGCCCAGACGCCCGCCTGGCACCTGGATACCCCGGAGTGCCGGGAGCGGCTGGAGTTCATCGAATCGGCCTACCGGCGCCTGTTCGACAGCGTCGAAGAGGTGTTCTCGGTGCTCGCCTATCCGCGCTTGAAGATCTATGTCCATGGCTACGACTACGTGCAGGTGCGCAGCCTGCCCGACGGCGATCCCCATAGGCCGGTCTGGGCCCGCGACTGGACGGGAGGCCCCCTACGGGCGAAGGGGTTTACCGACAACGCCTTCGGCAGCGCTGTGTTGAGGGAACTCCTGGATCGTCTGAACAGCCTCACCGAGCGCGTCTGCGCAGCGTATGCGCGAGGGGTGTATGTGAATCTGCGCGGATCGATCCTGCCCAGCCAGTGGGCCGATGAGCTGCACGCCACCAGCCAGGGCTACAAGGCAGCTGCCAGCCGATTCCTGAGCCATGTGCTCTGAGCCATGTGCTCTGAGCCATGTGCGGTGAGCCGGAGCCACGCTCCCCCCAACGAAGTCCTATCTGGTGAGCACCATCAGCGAAGAGTCGGCGTATCCGGCGAGATCCGAACTCCAGGAATTCGATCAATCCTGCCGGCGGGCCCGGGAGGCCCCTGGGGACCCGGAGGACCCTGGGGACCCTGGGGGCCCCTCGGACCCACAGGGCAATTGGCTGGACAGACTCCATCTCGCCCATCACTGCCGCGCGGCCCCTGCAGTCCACGTGGCCCGGGTTCCCCCTGCGGGCCCTGAGGCCCTACCTCGCCACGCAGCCCCTCCGGACCGCGCACTCCAGGCTCTCCCTTCTGCCCCTGGGGTCCAGGGCTGCCCCGCTGACCTTCCGGACCAGGGGGGCCAGGAGGTCCAGGCTGACCGGGTAGCCCCTGGTCTCCTCTGGGAACAACAATGTCGACCACCTCACGATCGCCGGTGGAATAGACCACCAACAGCTGATTGTCTTCAGTCCCAGAGATGCTGGATATCCCTCTACCAGGCCGACCCGGAATGCCCCCTGATTCTTCGATCCTTGTCTGCAATGCCTCGATTTCGCTTGAAACTCCAGAGCAAAGCTCGCGGGTGCTCACCTCGTCGCCAAGTCGCACCGCAACCGCCCTTGACATGGCATAAAACCCACTACAGAGCAAAGACAGCAGAAAAACAATCAGCCCAAGATTGGCAATAACCACACTCCAGTTTCCCCGCTGGGCATTGTAGTTGATGTACTGAACGTAGTCTCTGCCCGCCTGAATAATGTCTCGACCAGCGATCGCCCTTTGTACAATCTCTGGACTAGGCATTGTTTCCGGAGATTCCATTGGATAAAGGCGAGTAGAATTGATCTCCTGAGGATGCCAGTCAATACTGAAAGCCCTTACTTGGCGGTGTTCGTCTCGGCAGGGCGGTCTCGCTGTGAGTTCACGAAGTCCTGAATCTTGTTGATGCCAAATGCCGCCGCCATCCCACCAAAGACCACCATGAGAGTGATCATCAGAGTTATTTTTGTTCGATTCTTGGATCCTGAAACATAGTCTCGGCCAGCCTGTGTCGCATCTCGACCTGCAGAGCCGATGCTCTGGTGCACTGCAGGGCGTTCATCGGAGTCTCTGGTGCTTTCAGGAGGAGTTTTCATCCTTCTATCTCTTCTTGCTGGGCAAGATGGCTGACGATGGGCAATGGGAACACGACCCTCCATCTCTCTAGCCACCGCACCTGGAACAGGCAACTCCTTTCGATGGCGTGCAAAGCCTCCGGGATGCCCCTCGGCGGCTTCTCGCCGGACTGGCCGGGGGCTCGGGGCAGGGGCCTCCGGCGTCAACCGGATCTTCAAGCGATCCCTGTGGCCAGCCGGGACCGGCGGCCCGAGCATGGGAGCAGAGGCCCGTCCGCGATGGCTCCGGCCAGCACTCCACCGAGACTGAGCCCGGGCCACGCCTCCCCCCTGGGCGCCACGGTGACGCTGGAGGGGGTGAACTTCAGCGTGTATTCCAAATACGCCACGGCCGTGGAGCTGCTGCTGTTCGAGCACGGCGAGGCGGCGGCTCCCAGCCTGGTGCTACCACTCGATCCCTGCTGGCACCGCACCTACCACTACTGGCATGTTCACGTGGAGGGGATCGGTCCAGGCCAGATCTACGGCTACCGGGTGAGCGGCCCCTGGCAGCCGGAGCGGGGCCTGCGCTTCGATGGCGCCAACCTGCTGCTCGATCCCTACGCCCCGGCCGTGCTGGTGCCGAAGGACTTCCGCCGCCGCCCGGGACGCTCCAGCGCCACCGGCCTGGCGGGCTCGATGAAGAGCGTGGTGGCCGACCTGGCGGCCTTCGACTGGGAGGGCGACCGGCCCCTGCAGCGGCCGCGCCGCGAAACCGTGATCTACGAGCTGCACGTGCGCGGCTTCACCCGCCATCCCAGCTCGGAGGTGGCGGCGGATCGGGCCGGCACCTATCTGGGGTTGATCGAGAAGATCCCCTATCTGCAGGAGCTGGGCGTCACGGCGGTGGAGCTGCTGCCGGTGCAGCAGTTCGACCCTCTGGACGCGCCCGCCGGCCGCCGCAACTACTGGGGCTACGCACCGGTGTCGCTGCTGGCGGTGCACAGCGGCTACGGCTGCAGCGGCGAGCCCCTGGAGGCGCTGGATGAGTTCCGCACGATGGTGAAGGCCCTGCACCGCGCCGGCATCGAGGTGATCGTGGATGTGGTGTTCAACCACACTGCCGAAGGTGACGAGCGGGGCCCCGGCTTCTGCTTCCGGGGTCTGGCCAACGAGGCCTATTACCACCTGCTTCCCGGCGGCGGCTACGCCGACTACAGCGGCTGCGGCAACACCCTCAATGCCAACCACCAGATGCTGCGCCGGATGATCCGCCACAGCCTGCGCCACTGGGTGCAGAACCTGCACGTGGACGGCTTCCGCTTCGATCTGGCATCGGTGCTGGCTCGCGACGAGCAGGGCCAGATGGCCAGGCTGCCGGCGGTGCTCTGGGACCTGGAGACCGATCCGGTGCTGGCCGGCACCAAGCTCATCGCCGAGGCCTGGGACGCCGCCGGCCTCTACCAGGTGGGGTCGTTCATCGGCGACAGCTGGCAGGAGTGGAACGGCCGCTTCCGCGACGACATCCGCCGCTTCGTGAAGAGCGATGCCGGGCAGGTGCCGATGGCGGCGCTGCGCCTGCTGGGCAGCCCCGACATCTACGGGCATGAGGAACGCGAAGCCGAGCAGAGCGTGAACTTCATCACCTGCCACGACGGCTTCACCCTTGCCGATCTGGTCAGTTACAACCACAAGCACAACGAGGCCAACGGCGAGAGCAACCGCGACGGCAGCGACGACAACGCCAGCTGGAACTGCGGGGTGGAGGGGCCCACGGAGGATCCGGCGGTGCTGGAACTGCGGCGCCGCCAGGTGCGCAACCTGCTGACGATGCTGCTGCTGACGATGCTGCTGCTGGCGGTGGGTACCCCCATGCTCTCGATGGGCGATGAGGTGCTGCGCAGCCAGCGGGGCAACGACAACGCTTACTGCTGGGATGACCCCCTGACCTGGTTCGACTGGGGGATTCGGCGTTCACGGTGGAGCCGCGCTCCACGGTGGTGCTGATCAGCCGGATCGAGCGCACAGCGCCGTGAGCAGCCGCTGCAGCACAGCCTGGGCGGCTGCGTAGCGCTCGGGCGGCGCCGCCAGGATCTCCTCGGCGGACTGCACGAAGGGAGCGGCGATCAGCTCGTCGCCGCAGTGCTCCACCAGGGCGCGGGCCGCCGCGGGGGTGGTTTCCAGATGGCACTGCAGGGCGAACACGTGGGTCCCGAGCTGAAAGGCCTGGTTGGCGCATGCGGCGCTGCGGGCCAGGGGCACGGCCCCGGCAGGCAGCTCGAAGGTTTCGCCATGCCAGTGGAACACCGGCAGGGTCGGGGGAAAGGCGAAACCGTCGGCGCTGGCGGTGGCTGGCGCGGAAGCGGGTGACGCACTGGGAATGGCTTGCACCGGGAACCAGCCGATCTCGGGCTGGGGGTTGCGCAGCACGCGGGCACCGAGGGCGCTGGCGATCAGCTGGGCGCCCAGGCAGATGCCCAGCACCGGGATGCCGCGCCCGATGGCCTCGGCGAGGCAGCGCTTCTCCGCCGCCAGCCAGGGATGGACCGCCTCGTCGTTGACGCTCATCGGCCCGCCCATGGCGATCAGCAGGTCCACCGCGTCGAGATCGGGCAGCGCTTCAGAGCCCGCTGGCCAGTTCTGGAAACGGGTGACGCTGAGCTGGTGGCCGCGCTCCAGCAGCCAGGGCTCGATGCTGCCCAGGCCCTCGAAGGGCACGTGCTGAAACCAGTGGACGCGCATCACAGCCGGCTCACACCCGCCAGCATGCCCGCGGAGTGTGCCGCCTGGCCGTGTCAGCAGAAACCAGCACCACCGCATCCGCCCCGCCGGACGCCGGCCCCGACGCCCAGCGCCTCGAGCTGCTGGCCCTGCTGCGCGAGGGGGGCCGGGGCGCCGCCGGCCGCCAGGCGGCGCGCGTGCGGGAGCTGTTCCTGGCGCTGGAGCGGGCGACGCCTGCCGATCTCACCGCCCCCGGAGCCCTGCAACTGCTGGAGGGGGTGTGGGAACTGCGCTGGAGCAGCAGCAACCAGCCCTACCTGGCGGTGGCGCCCTGGATCGAGAACCTGCAGCTGCTGGCTCCCTCCCAGGGGCGGGCGATGAACCTGCTGCGGCTGCCGGGGCCCCTGGCTCCCCTGGCCGGCATCGCCGTGGAGGCCGCCATCACGGTGAACTCCACCGAGGCGACCACCACCGGGGCGAACAGCAGGCAGCGGGTGCAGGTGCGCTTCCAGCGCGGCGGCTGGCTGGGCCCGCGGCTGGGCGAGCGGCGCCTGCAGCTGCTGCGCGGGGTGCGGCAGCCCTTCCCGGCCTGGCTGGACATCACCGTGCTCGATCCGGAGCTGCGCCTCTGCCGCGGCAATGCCGGCACTCTCTTCGCGCTGCTGCGGCGCCCCGACCTCACCCTGGAGGATCTGCTGCCGGCGACCTGAAGCCCAGCAGACGAGGCGGCACCTGGCGGCTGAACAGCACGCCCTGCGGCCGCGCCGCCAGGCCGGCGTCCCGCAGCCGCCGCAGCGTCCACCAGTTGCAGTTGCGGGGCCAGAGATAGGGGCCGTGGGCGGGGAAGAAACGCGCCGAGCGGCTGCCGGGCCAGGCCAGCGGCGCCTGACGGCCACCGCCGGGGCTGCGGCGCAGCGAACGCTCCAGGCTGGTGAGCAGGGCCTGCAGGGTGGGGGCGTCGACCCGGCGCTCGAGCACCCGCACGGCCCCCGCCAGCCGCGGCGGATCGGGGTGAGCGGCCAGGAACAGCACCGAGTCGGTGGGCAGGAAGAGGGTGGCCGCCACGGCATGGGGCCGCCGCTCGCCGGCGGCGTAGTAGCGCCGGTCGCCCCAGGCGAATTCCAGAAACGGCGCCGTCTCGGCGCCGGGGGGACCGAGGCGCCAGCCCGGCGGCTGCTCCACCACGATCGCGGTGTGCAGCCCCCAGTCGACCACCAGCAGCCGGTAGGGGCCGGGCGGTGGCGGCGGCAGCGGCGCCAGGGCGGCGCGCGGCTCGGGCAGCACCGCGGCGTGCAGCAGCGGCCAGCCCACCAGGGCCAGCAGGATCAGACCGCCGTTTCCACCCACACCGAGAGCGAGCCGGGCGGACAGCGGAACTCGGCCCAGCCGTGCTCGTTGGTGCGGATCACCTCGCGCCGGTGCTCGGTGATGTCGATGTAGCTGGCGTTCGGCCTGCCGGTGGACATCCACTTCCAGCCCTCGCCGCCGTTGCTCATCAGCACCGCCAGGCCGCGGGGATGGGCGGGGGTGCCGAGGCGGGTCCAGCCGATGCAGGTGGGGTGGTCGAACCAGTCGTGCTGCTCGCCGTAGGCGTGGTCGCGGCGGGCGGCCAGCAGGCGGTCGAGGATCCAGCGGTGGCTCACCAGCACCACATCGTGCTGCTGGCCGTCATGGCCGCGGTCGCGGTAGTGGGCGCCCTCGTAGTCGGGCAGGAACAGGCAGGGATAGCCCTCGCGGCGCAGCAGGATGAAGGCATAGGCCAGGGGCTTGAACCAGGGCTCCACCACCGATTCCAGGGCCTGCAGGGGCTGGGTGTCGTGGTTCTCCACCAGCGTCACCGCCAGGTGGGGCAGGTGGCGCATCAGGGTGCCGTCCAGCAGGCGGCGCAGGTCGTAGCCCGATCCGGCCCGGCTGGCCACGTGGAAGTTGTGGTGCAGGGGCGCGTCGAACAGATGGATGCGCCCGCCGGTGTGGGAGGCGTACCAGCTGAGCGTGGCCAGGCTGGTGGTCCAGTACTCGCCCACCACGAACAGGTCGCGGCCAGCGTGGGCCTCCACGTGGTCGATCCAGTCGGCGAAGAAACCGCCGCCGATGTGCTTGATGGCGTCGAGGCGGAAGCCGTCCACGCCCACCGTGTCGAGCATCCAGGTGCCCCAGTGCTTGAGGGCGTCGCGCACCTCCGGATGGTCGATGTCGAGATCGCAGCCCATCAGGTAGTCGTAGTTGCCGCGCTCCAGATCGACGTTGTCGTCGAAGGCCTTGCCCTCGATCCGCCACACCGCCTGGAAGCCGGGCTCGAGGCTGTTGTAGTCGACGGCGTCGAAGTGCCACCAGTGCCACTGCATGGCGGAGTGGGCGCCGGCGCGGGCGGGGTAGGTGTAGCGGGTCCAGCCGCGGATCCGCCGCTCCTCGCCGAGGGCATGGAAGCGGTTGTGGGGGTCGTAGGGGGTGGCGTTGAACTCCTCCTCGGCGTCAGCCCCCATCAGGTGGTTGAACACGGCATCGGCGATCACCTGGATGCCGGCGCCGCGGCAGGCGGCCACAGCGGCCAGGTACTCGGCGCGGGTGCCGTATTTGGTGGCCACCGTGCCCCGCTGATCGAACTCGCCCAGGTCGTAGGGGTCGTAGATGCCGTAGCCCACATCCAGGCGACCCGCCAGGCCCTTGCCCGCCGGCGGCAGCCACAGGGCCGTGATGCCGGCCTCGGCCAGGGCGGGCGCCTGCTGCTCCAGGCGCCGCCAGTGGCCCGCATCGGCCGGGGTGTACCAGTGGAAGGCCTGCATCAGCACGCCGTTGATGTCGGCGGGCGCGGAGCTGGGTGTGGAGGTCATGCGGGGTTGGGGACGGGGCTGGGGGGAGGTGAGGGATGGGCGGAGTCCCGGGCCCCAGCGCGCGGCGGCGGTGGCTCCAGCCCCGCCGGCGATGGCGGCCAGGAACCGGCGTCTGGACAGCGTGCGAAGGGTCAACCGCGGACCCGGAGTCATGCGGCGCTCCTGAACGGGGAGCCTGAAGGAAGGCTAGGCACGCGGTCAGGGCTGACATCCACATGCGGCCACCGCAGAGTGGCGGCAGAGCAAGCCGCGATCGGGCCATGGCAGAGCAGGGCGCCACTGCAACCGTGCCGGTGACCCTCAACTGCTCGGGCGGGATCGCCCTGGGGGCCTACATGGCCGGGGTGTTCAGCGAACTGGTGAAGTCGGCGCTCAGGGATCGAGCCCAGGGGAAGGGCCCCGCGATCCGCATCGACACCATCACCGGGGCCTCGGCCGGAGCGATGACCGCCATGATCGCGGCCCGGTACCTGCTGCAGGATCCCCCGGCGGCCCTGGCGCAGCTGAAGGATGACGACGGGGAGGAGCAACCCCGCAACGGCTTCCACCGGGCCTGGGTGCAACGGGCCGACATCGGCGCGCTCACGTCCTACTCCGCAGAGCTGGATGGCTACTTCAGCGAGGATCCCGACCTGCCGCGCTGGCCGCGGCTGGGCCTGCTGAGCGGCACCAGCATCGCCGGGATCACCGAAGAGGTGGCCGGCGGCTGGACGGCGTCGGATCTGACGGGCATGCGCAAGGCCCTCACGCGCAACCCTCTGGCGGTGCTGATGACGGTGACCAATCTCCAGGGCCTGCTGGCCCGTCCGCAGACGGCCGGCAACGGCGACGATCCCTGGACGGTGAGCCATGGCGAAACCCGCCGCTTCCTCTTTCACAGGGACATGGCGGAGCTGAAGGTGAACGATGCCGCGGCCCTCTCCCGGCGGTGGGACAAGGCGAAGGCATCGGCGCGCGCCTCGGGAGCCTTCCCGGTGGCCTTCCCGCCGCTGAGTGACATCAGCCAGGCCAGCAGCCCCAACATCGCCCTGAAGGGGGAGGCGCTGGAGATGTACTGGGCCGCAGCGCAGGAGCAGCGCCACGACCCGGACTGGATCTGCCGGGTGATGGATCCGGCTCCGGCTCAGGGTTCGTCCGGGCCGCTGCCGGACGCCAGCCGCCTGCGCCTGCGCTTCGACTACACCGACGGCGGCGTTCTCGACGGACTGCCGATCCTCGAGGGCCTGGACCTGCTTAACGCCATCGACCGCATCAACGCCGCCGAGGCTCAGGGATCGGCGGACCGGCAGCAAGGACAGCCAGCGCAGCCAGCGCAGCCAGCGAAGGGAGGGGTGGCAAGGGAAGACGATCAGGAGCTCCACGATTTCGCTCTCGCCTGGGGCAACGCTCCGCCCCAGGAGGAGCTGCGGCGCTACCTCTACGTGCAACCGATTCCGGTGACGGGACTGAAGGCGCCCAGGTCCCTGCTGCGTCGGTTCTTCCCGCTGCTGGCCAACGGCCTGGCCGGCCTCACCTATCCCAAGGCCGAGCACGACCACCGGCGCTTGCGGGAGATCGAGGAGATCAACCGGCTCGTGCGCTGCAGAGACGATCTGATCGCTGAGTCCTCCACGAGCCCCGAGGAGGAGGCGCGCCTGCGGCAGGTGCTGCCCTACCGCCATGTGACCCTCGATCCCATCCACCCGGTGCTGCCCTTCCGGCCCGGTCCCTTCGCCAGCCTCCTGCTGGAGGTGGCGCGAGAGGTCAGGGCGGAGATGGCAGCCACGGGAAGCCGCGCCGATGAAGAACCTGCCGCGGACGCAAGCGAGGGGGCGGTGCTGGCGGCCTTCGAGACCATGCTTCTGGGGGGCAGCCAGGTGAAGCCGGAGGAACCCCTTTCGGCGGCGGAGCTCCTGGCCAGCGACTTCCTCTTTGCCTTCGGGGGCTTCTTCCATCCCGACTACCGCCGGCACGACTATCTGATCGGACGTCTCTCAGCCCTGGCCTGGCTGCTCAACGCTGGGCTGGTGGATGAGGGGACGATCCGCCCTGAGCTGACAAGCCTCCTGAGGGGCTCCCGCGGCGACTATCTCCCCAGCAACCGGCGCGGAGGGCTGCAGCTGCTCATCGATGGCCCGCGCCTCCTGCAGCTGATCGTCCGACGCCTGCCCTACGTGCTGGTGAGCGATGGCTTCCGGAAGGTGTTCATTCCCTATGCCGGGCGATGGGCGTACCGCTGGCATGCCGTGCTGCGGGTGCTGATCGCACCGCTCACGTCCTTGGTTGCGGGGGTGGCACTGCTGGTGGCGGGAGTGCTGGTCCTGCCTCTGGTTGTCGTCGTCGGTGGCCTGTGGCTGCTGGCCCGGCTTTTCGGTCCCGTTCAACCCGGCTCCAGCCGGATCAGCTGACCATCGGCGGCGTCGGTGAGCACGTAGAGGAAGCCGTCGGGGCCCTCGCGCACGTCGCGCACGCGCTGGCCGATCGGGATCCGCTCCTCAGCCGTCACCCGCCCCTGGGGATCGAGGCGCAACCGGCGCACATCGCCGGACACCAGCCCGCCGGCGAACAGCTCACCGCGCCACTGGGGCACCCGGCCGCTGGCCACGGCCAGGCCGGAGGGGGCGATCGCCGGCGTCCAGACGCGGCGGGGATCCACCATCGCCGGCGCCGTGCGGCGGCTGGTGATCTCCGGGCCGAAGTACTCGCGGCTGTGGGTCACCAGCGGCCAGCCGTGGTTGGCGCCGGCACTCACCAGGTTGAGCTCGTCGCCACCGCGGGCGCCGTGCTCGCTCACCCACACCCGGCCGGCCTCCGGGTCGTAGGCCAGGCCCTGGATGTTGCGATGGCCCAGGCTCCAGAGCTCCGGCAGGGCGCCGGCATCGCCCTGGAAGGGATTGCCGGCTGCCGGGCTGCCGTCGGCGTTGAGGCGCAGGATCTTGCCCAGGGCACTGCTGCGGTTCTGGGCCTGCTCGCGGATCAGGGCGCCCTCGAGCTGCAGCGGCGGATTGCCGCCATCGCCGATGGCCAGCAGCAGGGTGCCGTCAGGCAGCCAGAGCAGCCGCGAGCCGAAGTGCTGCGTGCCGCTCTTGCGTTGCGGCACCTGGTAGATCACCTCCAGCGGGCTGAGGGCGCGGCCGTCGAAGCGGGCGCGGGCCAGCTGCGTGTGGTTGGCCTCCGGCGTGCCCGCGGCATAGGTGAGGTAGACGAGCCGGTTCTCGGCGAAACGGGGGTGCAGGCTCACATCCAGCAGGCCCCCCTGACCGGCGGCCAGCACCTCCGGCACGCCCAGGATCGGGGCCGGATCCAGCACGCCGCCGCGCACGATCCGCAGCCGGCCCGGCCGTTCGGTGATCAGCAGGTCGCCGTCCGGCAGCCACGCCAGGCCCCAGGGATGCTCCAGGCCCCGCACCAGCACGGTGCGGCGGAAGCCGGTGGCCTCCGGGATCCGGGCGGGATCGACGGCCTCAACGGCGGCGGGGGCCGATGCTGTGTCAGCCGTCGGGGCATCGGCAGGCGCGTCGGCGCGGGCGCAGCCGCCGCCCAGCAGCAGGGCCGTGAGCAGAGCCAGCGCGGCGGGTTTCATGGCGTCGTGGCGGTGGCGGAGCCGGCGGGGTGGCCTGGCTGGCTTCTTCAGGTTGGCAGCTCAGTCACAGCCGCCGGGGGTCTGCGCCGCGCCAGCGCCACCCCGGCCAGCAGCAGCAGCACGCCAGCCACGGTGGCGGCATCGAGGGGCTCCCCGAGCAGCAGGGCGGCGGCGAGCACCGCCACGGCGATCGTGAGGCTGCCCCAGAGCGACACCGTGGCCACCCCGGCGTGGTGGTAGGCGTGGCGCAGGGCCAGCTCGCTGCCCAGCGACAGGCTGAGGGCATAGATCAGGATCACGCCCACCACCCACCACAGCCGCAGCAGCAGGAAGTGGCCGGGGCCGTAGAGCAGCACCGCCAGCACCGCGAACACCAGCGCCGACACCAGGGAGCCCACGCCCACACTGAGCACCGGCGGAGTGCCGGCGGCCGCGATCCGGCGGCCGGTGAGGGCCGCGGCGCTGAAGGCCAGCACGGCCAGCAGCGCCCAGACCAGCCCGGAGGGATCGTCCATCGGCCCGGGCGAGGTGGTGGGAGCCAACTGGGGCAGCAGCAGGCCGGCGGTGATCAGCAGCAGGCTGGGCAGGAAGGCCCGCGGCAGGGGCTCAGCGAGCAGGGCCCGGGCCAGCAGGGCCGACAGCGGCAGCACCAGGGCGAACAGCAGCGTCTGGCTGATCACCGAGAGCGACTGGAGGGCGGTGAAGTAGGCCACCGGAGCGAGGAAGCGCCCCAGCAGCGTGTCCGCCGCCAGCAGCCAGCGCTGGGGCGTGGTCAGGGCGGCCAGGGCGGGACCCAGCTGCCGCCGGCCCGCCAGCAGCGCCGCCACGCCCACCACCAGCTGGGCGAAGAAGAACACGTTGCAGAAGCTGATCGGGTTCTCGCCGTTCACCGTGTGCTGCAGGCCGAGCTCCTGCAGCCGCTTGAGCACGGGGGCATCAAGGCCGCGCAGGAGCACGTACAGCCCCAGCGGCAGCGCCACTGCCGGCAGCCGCAGGCCATCCCCCAATCCGCGAGGCCTGTTCACCGGTAGAGGCCTGCAGTCGGCATCCATCCACCATGCGACCCACCACCTCCATCCTGGCCTGGTCCCTGGCCCTGGCCGCCCTCGGCGCCGCGCCCGTCGTGCTGCAGGCCACCGCAACCCCTCCGTCCCGGGCGGCCGAGACGACGACCCACGCCTTCCGCCAGGCCGAGAAACCGGTGCGCGGCAGCGTCACGGTCCGCCGGGACGGCGACCGCACGCTGCTGGTGTTCAGCGGAGACTTCCGCACCAGCGAGTCGGCGCCGGATCTGAAGGTGGCCGTGAGTCCCTCCAGCACCCCGCTGGCCGGCAGCAAGCCGCCGGCCTATCCGCTCAAGCCCGGCACCTACACCGTGCTGGCGCCGCTGAAATCGGCCTCGGGCGCCCAGACCTACGTGGTGCCGGCCTCGATCGATCTGAGCCGGCAGGGATCGGTGCTGGTCTGGTGCGAACAGTTCAACGCCACCATGGCCTGGGCGCCGCTGCGCGGCTGAGCCCATACAGCGCCGCGCCGATCAGCAGCACCAGCACACCGCCCAGCACCGACGCCGCCGGCAGGCTGAAGGCCAGCAGGATGCAACCCAGCAGTCCGGCCACGGCGACGGCGCGGGGCCAGCGCCGCTCCGCCGGCGCCAGCCGCAGGGCGGCCGCGTTGGTGACGGCGTAGTAGAGCAGCACCGTGAAGGCACTGAAGCCGATCGCCGCGCGCAGATCGCCGCGCGCCACCAGCACGACCACGATCAGCCCCACTGCCAGCTCCGCCCGCCGCGGCACCCGGTGGCGCGGATCCACGCTGGCGAACCAGGGGGGCAGGTCGCGGTTGGCCGCCATCGCGAACACGGTGCGGCTGACGCCCGCGATCAGCGACAGCAGTACCCCCAGCGAGGCCACGGCGGCGCCGAAGCGCACCAGGGGACTCCAGGCGGAGAAGCGTCCGGCCTGCACGGCCAGCACCAGGGGTGCGGCCGACTGGCCCAGCGCGCCGGCATCCACCGCCAGCAGCGCCGACAGCGCCACCAGGAGATAGAGCACGAGGGTGATGCCGAGGGCCAGGGGGATGGCGCGCGGGATCGTGCGGCGGGGGTCGACCACCTCCTCCCCCAGCGTCGCCAGCCGGGCGTAGCCCGAGAAGGCGAAGAACCACAGCCCGGCCGCCTGCAGGATGGCGTCGGGCCGCCACATGGCCCCCTCGGCCAGACGGGCCGGTGACACCGCACCGCCCAGCAGCACCGCCAGGATCACGCCGGCCAGCGAGGCCAGCACCACGGCCACGATCCAGCGGGTGAGAAGCGCCGTCTTCTTCACCCCGAAGAGGTTGACCGCCGTGAGCACCAGCACCGCCGCCACCGCCAGGGGCCGCACCAGCTGCGGGGCGGCGTAGCTGGCGAAGGTGAGGGCCATGGCCGTGCAGCTGGCCAGCTTGCCCACCACGAACCCCCAGCCGGCCAGATACCCCCAGAACGGTCCCAGCCGCCGCCGGCCGTACACGTAGGCGCCGCCCGATTCCGGATGCAGCGCCGCCAGCTGGGCCGAGGAGGTGGCGTTGCAGTAGGCCACCGCCGCGGCCAGCAGCAGCGCCACCAGGGCACCGCTGCCGGCGGCGGCTGCCGCGGGGCCGATCACCGCGAAGATGCCCGCGCCCACCATTGCCCCCAGGCCCAGGATCACGGCGTCACCGGTGGTGAGCTGACGCGACAGTCGGCTGGGCGGGGCGGCCGGGGGCTGGTGGTTCATGGGCGGGCGTTGCTGGCGCAGCGACCTCTGGGGAGAGGGCGATTCTTGGCGAAACCCCCGCGGGGCCACCAGGGGGCTGTGTTCCCGGCGACCGCCGCCGCGGCCTTCGGGTGACGAGGGTGAGGCCCCCCGGGCGGCGACCGCCATGAAACTCTGGATCCTGCAGAAGGCGTCCTCCGGCCTCACCGCCTACGAGGACGCGCGGCTGCGGGAGGAAGCGCGGATTCTGGGGATCGACCTGGAGCCGGTGACCCCCGATGAGATCGACCTGATCGTGACGCGCGGCGGCCGCCGCTCGATCCGGCTGCGGGGGGAGGAGGTGGACCTGCCCGATGCCCTGCTGGCGCGCACCGGCAGCGGCACGAGCTACTTCACCCTGGCGATCCTGCGCCAGTTCGAACACCTCGGTGTGCCGGTGATCAACTCCTCGAGCGCCATCGAGACGGTGAAGGACAAGCTCTACTGCCAGCAGCTGCTGGCGCAGGTGAACCTGCCGATTCCGCGCACGATGCTGGTGCGCTTTCCGGTGGACAGCGAGCTGGTGGAGCGGCAGATCGGCTTCCCCTGCGTGGTGAAGGTGCTGGCGGGCTCCTACGGCGAAGGCATCTACCTGAGCCGCAACCGCGAGAGCTTCCGCGACCTGATGGAACTGGTGGCCAGCCTGGATGCGGGCAAGTCGCTGATCCTGCAGGAATACATCGGCGACCGGCCGGGGCAGGACCTGCGCGTGTGGGTGATCGGCGGCCGGGTGGTGGGGGCGATGCTGCGGTGCAGCACCGACGGCAGCTTCAAGGCCAACATCACCCGCGGCGGCCGGGGCGAGAACTTCCCGGTGGATGAGGCGATCGACGTGCTGGCGCGTGACTGCGCCCGCACCCTGGGGCTGGAGATCGCCGGCATCGACCTGCTGTTCGACGGCGAGGGCTACCGGGTGTGCGAGGCGAACAGCGCCCCGGGCTTCAGCGGCTTCGAGGCCGCCACCGGCGCCAACGTGGCCCGCCAGATCCTGCAGCACTGCCACTGGCGCATCCGCCGCCAGCTGGCGGCGCCGCTGCTGCCGGCGCTGGTGGAGCGGGTGACGCAGATCCAGCGGGCGCCGTGATGCTCACTCCTCAGATCTGCACCATCATTTCCGCGTGATGATGATGTAGATGGCATGGGCGATCGCCACGGGCCACATGATGCCCATCACCGGCAGACCGAGCGCACCGAAACTGAGCAGCCAGAACACCAGATTCAGCCAGAAAGCACCGGAAAAGCCCACCTGGGTGGCAACGGCCAGAGGCGGCACGATGAAGGCAAGAATGATGCGGAAGATGTCGCCGACAGTCATCTGACAAAGGAGGTTTTCTCGAGCGAATTCTATCTTCGGTTTCGGCGCATGCAAGAGCAGTTCACAGTTCTCTGCTTCAGGAAGCATGCCTTCGATTCAAGGATGATTGAGACACGTCTATCTGCGCAGACCCGACGCTGCTTCCGGTGCCGGGTGATGATGGTGTCCGCACACCTGGCAGCGAAGGATCGGGGACCATGTGGACGACTTTCGGCTGGCTGATCGGACGGCCCCCGGTGATCCTGCTGATTGCAGGGCTTTGGGCACTGGCAGCCCTTGGACTGCCCGGGAGCCGCCGTGCCCTGACGACAAATTCCCTGGCCTGGATCACCTTCGCCGTCTGGGAAGCGCTGGTGCAGGCCGTGACTCCGGAGGCGAACATCCGGGTGGATCTGCTGCTCATCACCCCCCTGCTCAGCGGGCTCGGACTGTGGGGCCTGGTAGCGATCCTGTGGCGGAAGAGACGGTGACCACTCCATGGATCCACCCGGGTGATCCTGTGAGGAATTGCCCTTCAGGATCACCTGGGCATTCAGGCCGTCACCGGCACTTCTGGGGTTCGGCGTAGGTGATCGCCTGATAGCGGCCGTCGGTGGTGCGCACCGCCACGCAGTTGTTGGTGCGTGGCTGCTCCCAGTAGGTGAAGGCGCTGTCGCCCATCTGCTCGCCACCGCGGTAGGTGTAGCCCTTGCCGGTGAGCTCTCTCTCGGCGCTGGCACCCTTCACACCCAGCAGCGACTGGAGCGAACTCACCGGAGCTCCGACCCGCGCCGGCTCGGTGACGGCGGCGCTGTTCTGGCCGGCGATGAGCGCACCGATCACCGCTGCTGCCGCGGCACCACCGGCGATGGCGGCAACGCTGGCCGTGTTGGAGCTGTCCTCGAACCTGGCATTCGGGTTCTGAACGGTGTCCAGCTTCACCGAAAGGCGGCGCTTCTCACCGTCATCCCAGACGAACACGTCGTGGCCGGCCTCTTCGCTGTGTCGAACATTGACGATGCCGCGATAGGTCTGCACCGACAGGGCCTGCGGGCTGGGTCCGCTGAAGACGAAATCCGTTCCGTCATCGAACTTCACCACGTAGGCGTCGGTGTTGCCGGCCTGCTTGTGCTTGAAGGTGCAGTGGCCGTTGTAGGCCTCGTAACCACCGCTCACCAGCTTGCAGCGGCCCTGGGCCTGCACCAGAACCTCGGCGACCGCAGCCGAGGGAAACGCAGACACAGCGGTGAGCAGGAAGAGACCGGAGCCGGCGAGGGATCCGAGGGAGCGAAGAGGTGATGCCATGTGGAGAGTCGTCCGGTCGTGATGCTTGGCAGGGAGCAGAGCGGCAATGCGTGAGGTGGCGCCAGCAGGCCCTACTCATCCGAGGGTATGGTTCGAAGGGGCCTTGGTCAACGACGCACAGGCTCGATGCGGTGCCCCTGACACATCCCATCCCCTCCCCAGGCCGAGGTGGCAGCGATGAAGCAGTCAGCACAGGCCCCTGCAGGGGGCGCGGTCTTCCTCCTGGCTTGGGCGGCACTATGCGCATTCACCGGCGGGCCAGCAGGAGCACAGCAGAAACCTCCCCTGCTGCGCGACACCGCCTGGCGGCTGGTGGAGATCCGCTCGATGGATGTCAGCCAAGAACCCCGCCGGCCGGCGGATCCTTCCCGCTACACCCTGCGGCTGCAGGGCGAGGGCCGCGCCGCGCTGCAACTCGACTGCAACCGGGCCATGGGCTCCTGGACCGCCCGGCCGAGCAGCGACCCCACAAACGGCGGTTTCCGGTTCGGTCCGCTGGCCACCACCAGCGCCCTGTGCCCGCCGCCCACCCTCGGCGAGACGCTCAGCGCGCAGCTGCCGGCCGTACGGGGTTACATGCTGCGGGGCGGGCTGCTCAGCCTGAGCCTCCTGGCCGACGGCGGCGTGTTGCTGTTCGAGCCCTTACCCAGCGCCGAGGTGCGCTACAGCAACGACCCCGATCCCGAGCTGGAAGCAGCCATTCTGCGCAACGTGGCTGATTACACCCGCCAGGTGGTGGGTGACGCACCGGAGCGCTGGGCACGGTATGTGCATGCCGCCAGCGACCTCGATGGCGACGGCCGCGACGAGCTGCTCGTGTATCTGATGGGTTCGCCGTTCTGCGGCACCTGTGGCTGCATCCTGCAGGTGTACCGCCTCACTCCGAGTGGCTACGTGCTGGTGAACGATTGTCCGATCAGCCGCCTGCCGGTGGTGGCCGCCGACACCCAAACCAATGGCTGGCGTGACCTCTGGCGGCTGGAGTCCGGCGGCGGGGCCCCGGCCACCTATGTGCGCCACGTGTTCAACGGTCAACGCTATGAAGAACGAGAACGGATCCCGGCCGAACAGGGCATCCCGAAGGGCCTGGCGCTGCTCTCCGGCAATCCCACCTATACCGAGGGGATCGTGCTGAAGCCGGCTGAGCTCTGAGGAGCCCCGGCGTGCATCCAGGCCGGATCAACCGGAGGCTGTGCGGCTTGGCTGCCCTGCTCACCCTCACGCTCGCCCTCACCAGCGTTCCCCGCTGGCGGGCGAGCGACGCGCCGTTCCTGCTCTTTGCCCTGTCGCCCTACCTGGCTCTTGGGGCTCTGAGCACCAGGCTGCGGTGTGCCCAGGGACGGGCCTGGGTCCTGCTCGGCTTCACCGCTGCGCTGTCCCTCGCCGGAGTGGGGTGCTTCGCGTTGGACAGCTGGACGTTCCACACCATGGAGGACTACCGGATGGTGCAGCGCTTCACCGTGATCGTGGTGCCGATGCTGCAGTTGCTTTTGACGGCACCCGTTGCTCTGATTGTTCTGCTCAGGGCGCGGCTGTGATCCCGGCCTTGCAAGCGCCTCCACCCGTCATCATTCAGCCACGCGCACCGGGGCGGCGCAGAGCGTGGAGGCGGCGATCGGCCCAGCCGGCAGATAGCCCCAGTTCGGATCGTTGCCGAAGTTGTAAATCTCCCGGCCGTCACGCTCAATGCGGAACAGGGTCCAGGTCTGCCGCTCGCAACTGAGGCCGATCACCGCCTTGCCATCGGCCAAGGGCAGTTCCACATGCCGGATGCCGTCGTAGATCCACAGCAGCCTGCCGGCGCCACTCTCGAGCAAGGAGCGAATCGGACTGCCCTGAGCCTGGTTCTGAGCAAAGGCCGGGGCGGCTGTGCCAGCCGCCAGGGCTGTGGCAAGCAGCATCGCCATCCTAATGGATTGAAAGCGCATTGACTTCAACCAGAAAAGCTGCACTCGACCATAGGACAAGGACTGGACTGTGGAGCTGTCCGAATAAGTGGCCAGGAGCACATTGCCCAATCACTGAATGGCAAAGCAGTCAGTCGTCAATCACTTGGTGCGCTATCTGTTGCTTTTCTCAAGTCACGCTCTGATCGCTTCGACCGGCTTGCAGGCCTGCAGTTTCCAGATGAGATGGCTGCCATCCCAGGCTTGATGGAGGAGGTCGAATGACCCCACAAAGCCATAGCGGCGCCCCAGCTCTGGCCCCCAGGGATCGACAGGGGTGCCGTCATGAGATATCCGTCTGGCGAAGTAGCTCACGGTGGTATCGGTGATGATGTTCAGATGGGTGGGATCCTGAAATGCTTCCGGATGGGGAAAGGCCGGGGTGCGGGCCAGGAAGATTCCACCAGGCTTGAGAATCCGCCAGATCTCATTCATCGCTTCGACGAACGGATTGATCAGCCGGTCATCCTTCCAGATGCAACGAGGCAGATGTTCGAGAAAATCGAAGGCCGTCACGGCATCAGCGCAGCTGTCTGCGAGTGGCAGGGGCTCGAAGCCGATCCAGCACTGCAGCACGACGTCGCCGAAGCTCTGGCTGTCGATGCCGATCACGTCGTCGGCGGAGAAGGGGTTGGCGGGATCAGGGCCACTACCGAGGTCAACGGAAAGTGTTCGTCTGTCCATTTCGCGATCCATGAAGTGCGTGGTGAGCACACAGCTCAGGCGGCAACGGCCCCCTCCAGCCTCCGCCAGAGGGGTTCGTCCACTGGGAAACCCATCGCCTGCATCAGCCGCATCCGCACCAGCAGCTCCTCCTCCTTGCTCAGCAATCCGTTGGAGAAGCGCGTATCGAGGGACCCGACGCCGCGCACGTGGCTCATCGGCGTCAGGTCCACCGCGCCGAAGCGCCAGATCCCCAGGTCGGCAGCCGCCAGCGGCAGGGCGAAGCGATCGAGGCCATAACCGCTGCGGATGCCAACGGCGAAGGGCATGGCGCGATCGAGCAGATCACGCCGAAGGAAAGGGGCCATGATCTCCACGATGGGCACACGGTGCAGGTGCAGGCCGGGCCGCTGGCGCAGCCAGCCGTACTCGGCGGAGAGGCTGCTGGAGTAGCTCACTGCGGGCTGGGCAGCAGGCAGTCCGTGAATGCGGGCGACCGCCAGGAGCCTGGCGATGGCGCTGGTGCTGAGCAACACGTCGTCATCGACGAAACCGATGTAGTGGCCGTGAGGTGGGAGGGCCAGACGCCGCCAGGCTTCCTCCATCAGTTGCCCCTTGCACTCGGTGGCCACGCTCAGCACCTCCCAGCCGTGGGGGTTGGTGCCGAGCTCCAGTCCCTCGCCGCTCCAGTCGAACAGCACCATGCGGCAGGGCAGATGGTGATCCACCACCAGGCAATGGCGGCCTCGGCGGCAGGCCACCACCACCACATCGTCCGGCCATGGGCCTGGATTGGCCACGGGCACGCCGACATGGAGTGGATCATCGCGGTCGAGCTCGGCCACCGCCGCCGCCATCTCGGGGATGAACTGGTCGCTGTGGCTGCCGAGTACCCAGCGGGCCCACTGCTGCCGCTCAGCCTCCGGCCGGCCGGCCAGCAACGGCGCTTCAGCCCCCAGGTGGGTGGAGACCTCAGGCGGCATCGACGGCATGGGGCAGGGCCGGCTCAGGGGTGGCGGGCTCCGGGGCGGAGGCCACGGCGGCAGGCAGGGCGTCGCCGGGGGCGGCGTGCGCGGCGGTGGGGCGGGGGCCGGGGGCCGGGGCCTGGCCGCGGGCGGGCGGCCTGCGGCACACGTCCTCCACCGCGATCTGGAAGGCCTCCGCCACGCGGCGGTCCTTGAACAGGCGGCCCTTGCGTTCGCGCACCAGGCCCTTCACGTGCTCGTGGAAACCGGGGTCCTGCAACAGCCGCACGCTGGTGGCCACGTAGGCGTCGCGGTCGGCCGCGATCAGCTCGGGGATCTCCATCTCCTGCAGCATCGCCACGGTGTGGCGGCCCCGCATGAAGGCGGTGGGGCAGGTGAGCACGGGGCAGTCGCGGCTGAACGACTGGAAGGAGCTGTTGCCGCCGTTCCAGTCGATCGTGTCGAGGGTGTGGTGGGCGATGTCGAACAGGCCCATGAAGTCGCCGTAGTCGAGGCGGGGCAGGATGCGCAGGTGGTCGTCCATGGCCAGCCCGCGCTGCGCGAAGTGGGGCCGCAGACGGTCGGCAAGGCGCCGGGCCATGGCCGGATGGCCCATCGGACCCACCAGCAGGATCAGCGCCTCGCGGTGCCGGGCGGCGATCTCGGCGTAGGTCCAGTCGTTGCGGGGCACGTACTTGAAGGTGCTCTGCAGCGACACCAGCAGCGGCCGCTCACGGGGCAGCTCGAACGTGTCGAACAGCAGCTGGCCGTCGTGGACGGCGGCGGGAACCTCGTAGTTGAGGCCGGTGCCGGGCAGGCGGATCAGTTCCTCGCTGTAGTGCTCCTCGTTGCCGGGCGGCTCCATACCCGCCGCGCCGAAGAAGTAGTGCATCGTGCGCGAGCCGCTGGTGATCGGATGGCCCCAGCCCTGGGCCTGCACCGGCGCCAGCTGCAGCACCGAGGTGACCTTGCTGGCCGGGTGCATGCCGATGTCGGTGAAGATGAGCAGATCGAGGCGGTCGTCGCGGATCTGCTGCAGCATCGCCCCGGGATCGTCGCTGCGCAGGGGCAGGTGGCGGTAGGTGCCGAGGGCGGCGAAGCGGCGGGTGCCGGAGTCCTCGCTGTCGGCGAGGTTGTAGGAGAAGATCTGGAAGGCGGGATTGTCGGCGATCCCCTCCAGCCAGCCCAGCGCCCAGATGGCGCCGTTGTGGTTGATCAGATGGGGCGAGATCACGCCCACGCGCAACGGTGAGGGATCGTCTGGGTCGCGCTGTGGCAGGGGCTCCATGAAGCGGCCGAGGCGGGGGCGCAGGATGCGGTCGAGCACGCCGGCGTAGAGCTCCTGCAGGGGCCGGTCGTCCTCCATCTGGTAGGCCAGGTAGAAGTTGGTGAGCGCCCAGGTGTGGGCGTAGAGGACGGGCCAGGACGGGTCTTCGCCGGTGAT
Organism: Cyanobium sp. CH-040; assembly: GCF_024346135.1. Classification (GTDB taxonomy): domain Bacteria; phylum Cyanobacteriota; class Cyanobacteriia; order PCC-6307; family Cyanobiaceae; genus NIES-981. Next base: position 84,187 of record NZ_JAGQCJ010000006.1, read on the forward strand.
CCCCTCGAGGGCGGCGTGGAGGGCTCGGACGTCGGCGGCCCAGCGCGCCCGGGTCTCGGCCACCTGCGCGTCGGAGCGGTAGAGGATCGGCAGCACGTGCAGACGAGTGATCAGACGCACCCTCTCGTCGGCCTCCGCATCGGCCGCGGCCAGGGCCTCCTCGATGCGGTCGAGCTCGCAGAGACAGCCGAGCACCCCCTGGATGCCCACCACCCTCAGGTTCACGTCCAGATCGAGGGCGAGGAAGCGACGGAACTCCTCCAGCGCCTCCTCGTGGCGCCGGGCCCGCACCAACTCCTGGGCCAGGTTCTGGCGGGAGGGGCGGAAGGCGGCGTCGATGCTGAGGGCCTGGCGGTAGGCGGCGATCGCCTCCTCCCGCTGGCCGAGGGCGGCGAGGGCCAGGCCGAGGTTGTTCCAGCCGTCGGGGTAGGCGGGGGCGAACTGGATACAGAGGCGGAAGGCCTCCACCGCCTCGGCCTCGCGCTGCTGGCTGCGCAGCAGGTTGCCCAGCTGGAAGGCCGCCTGATGCCAGGAGGGCTGATCGCGCAGCAGCAGCCGCAGGGTGCGTTCGGCTTCCTCCGGCTGGCCGGCTTCCATCTGGCCAAGGGCGAGGTTGTGGCGGCACTCGGGGAAGCCCGGGAACAGCGCCAGCGCCTCGCCGTAGAGGCGCAGGCCTTCGACGTTGTCGCCGCGGCTGCGGCAGGCGTTGCCGGCGTTGAAGAGCAGATAAGGGGTGAGGAAGCCAGCGGCCTGGGCGGTCTCGAAGCGGCCGATGGCCTCGTCGTGGCGGCCCAGCATGTGGGCGGCCACACCGGCCAGATAGTGGAGCTCGCCGGCGTGGGGGTGGTGGCCGGCAAGGGCATCGGCCTGGCCGATCACCTCCTTGAAGCGCCGCTGGCCGAGGGCCTCGTAGAGGTGGCCGAGGCCCGCCCCGGGGCTGTTGTGGGGCGGCCAGCCGCCCGGCTCGGGGGGCGTGGCGGCGGGGATGGCGGGCAGCGGCGGCCGAGCCAGCTCGGCGCGGGCCTCGGCCAGCTGCTGCTGAGCGGCGGCCAGCTCAGCCTGGAGACCGGCGATCTGGCGGTTGCGGTCGCGCAGCTGCTGCAGCGGATCCACGAGGGCGTCATCGTCGGCAGCGGCCAGCGGTTTCACCCTGTTGGCACCGCGACGCGGCAGGTCGTAGCCGAAGGCGGCCAGGTCGTCGCCGTAGCGGCGCTCCACGATCGCCAGGCCCTCGGCGGAGAAGGCCTCCTGCCAGCGGCGGCCGAGACGCTGGCGGTAGAGCCGCTCATGGCGGGCCAGTTCCTCGCGGATGGCGGCGAGGCGCCGGGGCGGCAGGCGGTTCTGCAGCAGATCGGGCAGGCGGGCGGCGAGCTCGTCGCGATCGAGCCGCGGCTGCCAGGCGATGGCCTGCGGCTCCAGCAGCGTCACCTGGGGAGCCAGGTGGCCGTCACCGCGCAGCTGCTCCCAGTGGGCGTCGAGGAAGGCGAGGAAGGCGGGGAAGCGGCAGGGCTGCTCGGCTGGTTCGCCGGCGGCCTGCTGGATCGAGGCGTTGAGCGGCGCGTAGGCCGGCTCGGCCAGGTGCAGCTTGTCGTGCCAGAAGGAGAGCAGCCGCTCGGCCGGGTGGCGGGTCACCGCCAGGCGCAGCCAGTCGTCACCGTGCAGGGCCTGCTGGGCGGTGCCGGCATCGAGGGCGGCGAGACTGGGCAGCCCGTGCAGGGCAGGGTGGTGCACCGCCAGGGCCGGGCGTGTTTCGCCGAAGGCGGCCTGCTCGGGGGGCGTGCGGCCGTCGGCGATCACGGCAAGCCGCTTCAGCAGCGTGGAAGCTGCCTTGGGTACGGGACACAGCAGCCAGCGGGCCCCTTGCACCACCAGCAGGGCCTGGCTGAGTGTGGCGGAGGGCAGCATGAGCCGAGCGGGGGCCAGAGGCCAGGGTAAGGACACCGGGAGCCCGGGTCTCGTCAGATCCGCTCCGGGCCGGTGCCGGCGAGCGGCAGGCGCAGTTCCACGCAGGCGCCACCGAGGCCGGCGCTGCGCGCGACGCTGAGGCTGCCCTCGGCTTCGTCCACCACCCGGCGCACGATCATCAGGCCCAGTCCCTGGCCGCCCCAGCTCGAGGCCATCCGGTCCGCCCCCGTCGGCATGGCCCGCGGATCGAACCCCGCGCCGCTGTCCTCCACGCGCAGCAGCACCTCATGGTCAGCGCGCTCCACGCTGAGTCGGATCAGTCCGCTCTCGCCCGCCGCATGGCTGGCATTGAGGAGGAGGTTGCGCAGGGCGACCTCCAGCTGGTTCCGGCCGGCCTGCAACAGCAGCCCAGGGGGGACGGGGTCCACCACCAGCTGCTGGTCGAGGGGATCGAGGGTGGGGGTCAGCTGGCTCACCACCGCCTGGATCGCCGCTCCCATGTCGGCATGCCGGGTGTCGCGCAGCCCCGCCAGGGTGAGGTCCTGGATGGCGCTGGTGATGCACTGAATCCGATCGAGCTCCTGCAGGCCGGCGGACACATCGGCGATCAGCTCGTCCGTTGCAGGGGGCTGGGTGGCGGGGGCGGCCAGCCGGCCCCGCAGGCGATCGAGCAGCAGGTGCAGCCTCAGCAGCGGCTGGCCCACCTCGTGGAGCACGGCGCCGGCGGCGTCGGCCGCCAGCCGCGAGCGCCGGAGCAGCTTCTCCTGCTCCAGCACCATCCCGGACACGTGCAGCAGCAACCCCACCCCGCCGGCGGCCACCAGCAGCAGGGTGAGGCTGAGCACCAGGCGCAGCACCTGCAGGGGCTCCACCAGCTCGGGCACGCTGGCAATCCCCTCAGCCAGCTCGCGGCCCAGGAAGGTGACGACGCCCAGCAGGAGGATCAGCGCCAGCAGTGGACCGAGCAGCACGCCGCGGCGCTCAGCCCAGAGGGGCTGGCCGAGCGGCAGGAGCACCAGCAGCAGCGGCAGCAGCACCAGCGACCCGAGCGAATCCCCCACCCACCAGAACAGGCCGCGGGTGAGCCCGGCCGCCGGGAAACCGGCGGCCGCATGGAACACCAGCACGTAGGTCACCGCCGCCGGCCAGCACCCGGCCGGCCCGGCCCACAGGAGAAAGCGCAGCAGACGGGGTGTGCGGACCAGCGGGTCGCTGAGCAGCCGCTGTCGACGCAGGGCGAAGCGCACCAGCAGCGCCTGGGCGGCGGCTGCCAGCGCCACCGGAACCATGGCGGGGCTGGCAGCGCAGGTTCCGGCGGGATCGCAGGCGCTGGCCAGCAGGTTGCCCACCACCACGGCCGGCGCCAGCACCGGGCCGTGCAGCAGCACCGCGGCGTTGGCCAGGCCCGCCGGCAGCCACAGCGTCACGGCGACCCCCTCCCAGGCGAAGCTGAGCTCGGCCTGCTTCGACAGGGCGACATAGGCACCGGCGGCGGCCAGGTTGAGGGCCAGCGCTCTGCTGATCCCGCGGATGCACTCAGGCACAGCTGCGGCTCAGCTCCCGGGCCATCGCGATCAGCCGCGATCCCTTCAGGCCGAGCCGGCTGGTGATCTGACGACGGTGGGTCTGGGCGGTGGAGAAGGTGATCCCCAGCCGCTCGGCGATCTCGGCGGTGTCGAGGCCCTCACCCAGAAGCAGAAGAATCTCCCGCTGGCGGGGGGAGAGACAGCTGAGGTCGGGCAGCTCGCGGTCGAACTCGCGGCTGAGCGACCAGATGCTCCGCCGCAGGGGTTCCAGCCCCTTGGCCTTGCTGAGCAGGGCGTGGACGTGCGGAACCAGCGGCGCCGGCAGCTGACTGTGGCCCTGACAGCCCGTGAGCACGAGGATGCGCGCGCTGGGTCGGGCCTGGAGCAGCTGTGGGCACAGATCCAGGCCGGACCCGTCCGGCAGGCGAATGTCCAGCAGCACCCAGTGAGGTGGCCGCTGCTCGAGGGCGCGGCGGGCTTCGGCGAGGGTCGCGGCCTGACGCACGGGGTGGCCCCCCGGCACGGGGAGACGCGCCACTTCCTCCACCAGGAAGTCGCGAAGGATCGGGTCGTCTTCCACCACCAGAACGTCGATCACCCTCAACCCAAGGCACAAGGGCAACGCCGATCCTAGATGGGGAGTGCGTCAGCGACACCCAAAAGTTTACAACGGAGAGAGTGCACCCCTACTCACTCGCGAGTAGGTTTCGGTGGCATCCCGTTTGCTTGCTCTGCAGGAGCGAGTCGCCGCATGAACTCTTGGCTTCTGGCTCTCGTGCTCAAGACGGCGGGATTCCGCCGCAGCGGGGTCAGCCAAAGGCGGATGGGCCGCAGCAGGCGCTGGAGCCGCGCCGCCCAGGCGGCATTCGGGGCCTGGGCGGTGGCGGGTCAGCTGGCGCCGTTGGCGGGGATCATGGGTGCAGCCCTGCCTGCAGGCCCAGCAGCGGCCCAGGACCGGTCGATCCCAACCAACGCGGGTAATGCCGGGCCCAATGACATCGGTGACGCCGATTTCAGCGGATTCACCGGAGCTGGGAGTAACCCCAGTGCCACTGGCGACGGGGCCCTCGCCATTGGCCGTGCTGCCGTGGCCAACGGACAGCAGGCGACAGCACTGGGCACCGGAAGCAATGCCACTGGTCAAGGCACCACGGCGGTCGGCACCAATGCCCAGGCCGGTGGAGCCAGCGCCGTCAACGCCACAGCTTTGGGCTCGTCTTCCATTGCCAATGCCACAGGCGCCACAGCCCTGGGCTTTCAAGCGGTTGCATCCGGCCAAGGCTCCACCGCCATCGGTTCCACGGCCACGGCCAGCGGCACGCAATCGATCGCCATCGGACCCGCCAGCAACGCCAGCGGCTTCGAAGCGATCGCCATCGGGGAGCGGGCGAATGCCAGCGGGCGTGATGCGCTGGCAGTGGGCGGGAATGCCATCGCCAGTGGCGACAATGCCGTTGCTCTGGGGGAAGGCGCGGTCGCCAGCGGGATCAGCGCCACGGCACTAGGTGACAGAGCCAACGCCAGCCGCAACTTCGCCACCGCCATCGGCGCCGGTGCCACCAGCACCCGCGACAATCAGATCGTGCTCGGCCGTGCGACCGACACCGTCACCATCGCCAACCTCTCGGGCAGCGGCAATGGCCTGGTGATCGCCAACGGCGATGGCACCCTTTCCCGTTCCACCATCTCCAGCGCGGCGGTCAACAGCCTGAACTGCACCGGCACAGGCGCCAATGCCGTCTGCTATGGACCCGGCGCCAGTGCCACCGGCGACTTCTCCACCGCCATCGGCTCGGATGCCCTGGCCAGCGGCGCCAGCGCCACCGGACTGGGCAACCGGGCCAGTGCCACCGGCGACTTCTCCACCGCAGTGGGTGACAGGGCCATCGCCAACGGCGTGCTAGCCACCGCTTTGGGGTCCCGCGCCAATGCCACCGGAAGCGCGGCCATCGCGGTGGGCTTCCAGGCCAACGCCACCAATGTCAATGCCGTTGCCATCGGCCCTGGCGCAAACGCCACCGGTAATGGAGCCACCGCCGTCGGGGTGAGCGCCAGAGCCGAAAACTTCGGAGCCGTTGCGTTGGGTGGCAATGCTTCCGCCTTGGGAGACCGTGCCGTCGCAATTGGCGTGGCAAGCAACGCACAAGGCGCTGGCAGTGCTGCCTTTGGTGAAGGGGCCAGTACCTCCGGGTTCCTCAGTACAGCCCTTGGAGCTGAATCCAACGCCAGCTTCGCCAACTCCACCGCCCTCGGCACCCGCGCCGTCACCACCCGCGCCAACCAGATCGTGCTCGGACGGCCCGGGGCCTCACCCGGCCCCGATGAAGTCACCATCCCCAACCTCTCCGATCCCGCCGGCGGCACCGCCAACGGCCTGATCTTCGCCAACGGCGACGGCACCCTCAAGCGCTCCGCAGTCAACCCCGACACCCTCAACAGCCTCAACTGCGTCGGCACCGGCACCAACGCGGTCTGCTATGGACCGGGTGCCAGTGCCACCGGTGACTTCACCACCGCCATCGGCGCCGATGCCAATGCCTCCGGCATCGGCGCCACCGCACTGGGCAACGGCGCCACCGCCAACGGCATCGACGCCATCGCACTCGGTGACAGCGCCCAGGCCAGAGGCAACGGCTCCACTGCCATCGGCAGCGTCGCCGAAGCCGTCGGCCGTGATTCCATTGCCCTGGGATCGCTCGCCAAGGCCGACAGCAACTTCTCCACCGCCATCGGTTCGAATGCCCTGGCCAACGGCCTCGGCGCCACCGCACTGGGTCAACAGGCAAGCGCCCTCAGCGATAACTCCACCGCTCTTGGGCAAGGTTCCAGAGCAAGCGGCCTTTTCGCCACCGCCCTCGGCCACTTAGCCAACGCCTCAGGCAACAGCGCCACCGCTCTGGGCGAGCAGTCCAGGGCCATCGGGGATCGGGCTACCGCCCTTGGCGTCCTTGCCGGAGCCTTCGGCAACGACGCCACCGCCCTTGGTACCACGGCCGTCGCCAACGGAAACGCCGCAACCGCCGTTGGTGAAGCAGCGAATGCCCAAGGCAACGGCTCCACTGCCCTCGGCCGACAGGCCGGAGCTCTCGGTTTCAACACCACGGCAGTTGGTTCGCAGGCCATCGCCAGCGGCCAGAACGGCACGGCGCTTGGTGCTGGAGCGCAAACCGGAGCCCTCGGCTTTGACACCGCCCTTGGCTCCGGGGCCATCGCCAACGGCACACAGTCAACCGCGGTAGGTGCCCTCTCCCAGGCCACCGGATCGCGCTCCATCGCGATCGGGCTTTCTGCCAACGCAACGGCAGAAGACGCAACCGCCATCGGCACAGATGCCAAAGCCACGGCCCAGCGCTCCATTGCGCTGGGCTCTGAAGCCAATGCCACGGGCGGTGGCTCCATCGCGATCGGTGCCTTGGCCCGAACAAGCGGCACCGATGCCACGGCCGTGGGGTCCGGGGCCAACGCCACCGGTGTGAACGCTTCCGCTTTCGGTGCCGGAGCTCGCGCCTCCAACGCCGGCTCCACCGCCCTCGGTACGGGTGCCGTCACCACTCGCGCCAACCAGATCGTGCTCGGGCGGCCCGGGGCCTCACCAGGCCCAGATGAGGTCACCATCCCCAACCTTGCCGATCCCGCCAGCGGCAATGCCAGCGGTCTGATCTTTGCCAATGGCGACGGCACCCTCATACGCTCCGCCGTCAACCCCAACGCCCTCAACAGCCTCAACTGCACCGGCACTGGCGCCAACGCCGTCTGCTACGGGCCGGGCGCCAATGCCAACGGCGACTTCACCACCGCCATCGGCTCCGATTCCCTCGCCGACGGCATCGGTGCCACCGCCCTGGGCAGCAATGCTTCGGCACAAGGCAGCCGCGCCATCGCCATCGGTGTAGGCGCCCGGGCCATTGGCAGCAACGCCATGGCACTTGGCGAAAGCGCCCTGGCCAACGGATTCCGTTCCACCGCCGTTGGCTCTTTTGCGAATGCCTCTGGCGGTGGCTCCCTGGCAATCGGCACTTTTGCCAAATCCAACGGCACTGCTGCCACGGCGATCGGCTCCAATGCCTCAGCGTTGTTCGAGGGTTCCACCGCCCTCGGCACCGGTGCCACCACCACCCGCGCCAACCAAGTGGTGCTCGGCCGCTCCACCGACACCGTCACCGTGCCGAACCTCTCCGGCACCGGTGAAGGCCTGATCGTCGCCAACGACGACGGCACCCTCGCCCGATCCGCCGTCAACCTCAACTCCCTGAACTGCACCGGCACCGGCGCCAACGCCGTCTGCTACGGGCCGGGCGCCAACGCCAGCGGGGACTTCACCACCGCCATCGGCTCCGATTCCCTCGCCAACCAGAACGGCTCTACCGCCATCGGTGCCAATTCCGTCGCCAACGGCATCGGCGCCACCGCCCTCGGACGCGGTGCCAGTGCCACTGGGAACTTCACCACCGCCATCGGTGCCAATTCCGTCGCCAACGGCATCGGCGCCACGGCGCTCGGCGCCTTCGCCAACGCCCCCGGCGTCAGTGCCACCGCACTCGGTGAGTCCGCCGTCGCCACCGGCGCCCTCTCCACGGCCGTCGGCGCCAACGCACGCGCCGAGGGCCTTGCCGCCACGGCGCTTGGTGAGGCCGCCAACGCCACCGGCGACAGGGCCACTGCTCTTGGGCAGGCCTCCGTCGCCAACGCCACCGGCTCCACCGCTGTCGGCGCCAGCGCTCGCGCCTCCAGCACCGATGCTACGGCCGTAGGGTCCGGTGCTGAGGCCACGGCCCTGCGCTCCACGGCGTTGGGGACTGGATCCAGGGCGAACTTTGCAGAATCCACCGCCATCGGCACCGGTGCCGTCACCACCCGCGCCAACCAGATCGTGCTCGGGAGGCCCGGGACTTCACCAGGTCCTGATGAGGTCACCATCCCCAACCTGGCCGATCCCGCCAGTGGCAATGCCAGCGGCCTGATCTTCGCCAACGGCGATGGCACCCTCAAGCGCTCCGCCGTCAACCCCAACGCCCTCAATTCCCTCAACTGCATCGGCACCGGCGCCAACGCCGTCTGCTACGGACCCAACGCCGTCGCCAGCGGGGACTTCACCACCGCCATCGGCTCCGATTCCCTCGCCAACCAGAACGGCTCTACCGCCATCGGTGCCAATTCCGTCGCCAATGGCATCGGCGCCACGGCCTTGGGCCGCAACGCCACTGCCAACGGTGTCGGGGTGCTGGCCGTGGGTGAGTTTGCCAACGCCAATCAGTCCGGCGCGGTCGCCATCGGCCGGAACGCCAACGCCAATGGCATCACAGCCGTGGCAGTCGGAGGCAATGCGATCGCCGAGGGCATCAGCGCCACCGCCCTGGGCGAGGGAGCAACGGCCAATGCTGAAAGCGCCACGGCGCTTGGCCGCAAGTCCATTGCCTCAGGGATCGGGGCCACAGCCCTGGGCGAGGGAGCAACGGCCAATGCTGAAAGCGCCACGGCGCTTGGCCGCAAGTCCATTGCCTCAGGGATCGGGGCCACAGCCGTCGGGGTGGAAGCCAACGCTAGCGAGCTTGGTGCCACCGCCCTCGGAGCCAACGCCCGGGCGTTGGGGAGCGCCACGGCCCTGGGTCGTAACGCCAATGCCTCGGGAGGCGGCTCGACCGCCGTCGGGTTTGACGCTAAGGCTTCAGGTAGCGTGGCAACGGCCGTCGGCTTCTTCAGCAACGCCAGCGGCAACGGAGCTACAGCCATTGGCGTGTTTTCCATCGCCACAGGTTCCAATACCTCCGCCTTCGGTCGCTCCGCGGCGGCCCGTGCTGAGAATGCCTCCGCCTTCGGTGCCGGCGCTCAGGCCAATTTCGCAGGATCCACTGCCATCGGCACCAGCGCTGCCACGACCCGCGCCAATCAGATCGTCCTTGGTCGTTCAACAGACACCGTCACCGTTCCCAACCTCTCCGGCGCCGGCAGTGCCCTGATCCTCGCCAACGACGATGGCACCCTCGCTCGCTCTGCCGTCTCCGGCGCCGCCATCAACAGCCTCAACTGCACCGGCAGCGGTGCCAACGCGGTCTGCTACGGGCCGAATGCCGTCGCCAACGGCGACTTCTCCACCGCCATCGGTTCCGATGCCAATGCCATCGGCGAGCGCGCCACCGCCCTGGGCGCCAATGCCACCGCTTCGGGCCTAGGCGCCTCAGCCTTCGGATCCCAGGCCAGCGCCAATGGCACCGGCGCCACAGCCGCAGGCCAGCTGGCGACCGCCTCCGGCACCAATGCCTCCGCCTTCGGTAGTTCCGCTGCGGCGCGGGCTGCCGATGCCTCCGCCTTCGGGGCCGGCGCCCAGGCCAACTTCGCCGGTTCCACCGCCATCGGGGCCGGTGCCGTCACCACCAGGCCCAACCAGGTGGTGCTGGGCCGCGGCACCGATGAAGTCACAGTTCCCAACCTCTCCGGCACCGGGGAAGGGCTGGTGATCGCCAACGGCGACGGCACCCTGATCCGTTCCGCCAACGTCAGTGCCAACGCCCTCAATTCCCTCAACTGCGTCGGCACAGGCGCCGATGCCGTCTGCTACGGCCCCAACGCCGTCGCCGACGGCGACTTCACCACCGCCATCGGCGCTGGGGCCACCGCCAGGGGAGCCGGAGCCTCCGCGTTCGGTGCGGGGGCCTCAGCCAACTTCACCGGTTCCACCGCCCTCGGCACCGGCGCCGTCACCACACGCCCCAACCAGGTGGTGCTCGGCCGTTCCACCGACACCGTCACCGTGCCGAACCTCTCCGGCACCGGTGAAGGCCTGGTCGTCGCCAACGACGACGGCACCCTGGCCCGCTCCGCGGTGAGCCCCAACGCCATCGCCGGCCTCAACTGCACCGGCACCGGCGCCGATGCCGTGTGCTTCGGGCCCAATGCCGTCGCCAACGGCGATTTCACCACCGCCCTCGGCGCTGGCGCCCGGGCCACCGGCACCGGTGCCACGGCGCTGGGCGCCAATGCCCAGGCGGTGTTCCCCTTCTCCACAGCCATCGGCGCCGGTGCGGTCACCACCCGCGCCAGCCAGATCGTGCTCGGCCGCAGCGTCGACACCGTCACCATTCCGAACCTGGCCCGGGGGTCGGCCCTGCTAGGTAGCGAGGCGGTGATCCTGGCCAATGGCGACGGCACCCTGCTGCGCAGCGACCTCACCTACTCCCAGCTCTCCAACGCCATCAACAATCCGCCCATCCCCAATGGCGGTCCCCAGCCACCCATCCCCAATGGCGGCACCCCACCCTCCGGTGGCGGTGGCGGCGGAGGTGGTGGTCCCATCTTCGATCCCACGGCCCTGCGCTGCCCTGGCGCAACCGGTGCCGACGGCACCTGCCTTGGCCCAGGTGCCACGGCCAGCGGCACCGATTCCACGGCAGTGGGTGAGCGCAGCACCGCCAGCGGCCGCGAGTCCACCGCGCTCGGCGGCGGCGCCAGCGCCACGGCACCCCGGGCCACGGCTCTCGGTGCCGGCGCCCAGGCCGATTTCCGGGGCTCCACCGCCATCGGTGCCGGCGCCGTGACCACCCGCACCAACCAGATTGTGCTCGGCACCGAGCGCAGCCGCATCACCGCTCCCAGCCTGTCCGGCGAAGGGCGAGGCCTGCTCCAGGCACGCCCCGACGGCACGATCACCCGCACCGACCTGAGCACCGGCCAGGTGCGCCAGGCCATCACCCAGACCATCCCCCGCATCGAGAACTCCATCAAGGATCTCGGCCGGGCCGTCGACTCCAGCATGGCCATGGGGGCGGCGCTCTCCGCCGTGCCCGAGATCGTGCCCCAGTCCGACGAGAAGGCCCGGTGCGGGATCGGCACCGGCGTTTCAGGATCGGAATTCGCCATTGCCGGTGGCTGCGCCGTGAAGGTGGGCGAGCGGCTCCAGCTCAATGGAGCCATCAGCTACACCCCGTCGATCAACTACGGCTACGGCGAAACCTCGGGTGTCGCCGGCCGGCTCGGCTTCTCCTTCCCCCTCGGTCCGATCAGCTCGTCCCCACAGCCCGCCCCGCAGGGCACCGAGGGCGAACCGCCCGAAGGCGGCAGCCAGGAGGGTCAAGACGAGACCGCCGTGCTGGCGTTGCAGACGCAACTCAACGATGTGGAGGCCGAGTTGGCCCGCCGCGATGCCCAGATCGAAGACCTCAAGCGTCAGCTGCAGGCCCTGGTCGAGTCCCGTCCAGGTGACGACCGCAGCAGGGAACTGGTGGCTCTGCTGCAGAAGCGCATTGAGGAACTCGAGGCCGAGCGGAATCGCAGCGAATCGGAGGATCAACGCCAGAACGGCATGATCCAGAAGCTGCAGAACCAGCTGGCGGTGCAGGAAGCCCGCTTCGCCGAGATGATGCGGCAGTTCCGGGCGCTCATGCCCGGCGGTACGCAACCGGCGGCAGCACCGGATCCCAGCGGGGAGACCATCCCGGTCAGCAACCCGCAGGCGTCACCGTCTCGCCGCTCAGGTCCTCAGGCCTCCCGCTGATCCCCAGCCCACGCCCACTCACCGCTGATTCACCCGCCACCAGCCCGATGCTCCGTTCGCTGCTCCTCGCCCTGCTGCTCACCACTGCTCCCGCCGTCGCCCAGACGCGTGGTCAGCGGGCGCCGGCCCAGGCCCCCCAGCTCACCGACGCCCAGCTGCGCCAGCAGTTCCGGGAGAACTTCCTGCGCGGCTGTCTCTCCGGCCGCACTCAGGGGGTGCGCAACCAGAGCAACTACTGCAACTGCTACGCCAACTCCTACCTGGCCCGCTACGACGGCCGCACGCTCGCGGCCATCACCCAGCTGTCCGAGCAGGCGGGGCAGACGGGCCCCACGCTGGTGGACCTGATGATGAGCCCCGAACGCCAGGGCTGTGCCGCCCGCAGCTGAGGGGCTGCCCCTGCGCACGTTCGGTTGCCTGAGCGACCTTCAGCCAAAGACTGCATAGCCCTCCCCCACCACTCGGCTCAGAGACGCCGCGAACAGAAGACCACCCACAAGGCATGTGATCAGCACCAGCAGGAAGTCCAGACGCAGGAAGCGCATACAAGCAGGATTCCGCTGCATATCGCACGGAATAGACATATAATAACAGGCAAACTGATTAGCCCTCAGACACAGAAACAAGCCGGCAATGACAAACAGCTGTCCCATCACCAGGTTGACCACCCAGTTGCGGACACTCATCGCAATGCTTCCAATCACAACGAATCCAGTCCCAGACCACAATGCCGCACTGGCCAAGGCGAAAGATCTGTAGAGTCTGATCAGCATGGTGATTGAACGAGAGTGCTCCAACGCGATCATCCTGGGGCGGTCGGCGGCATCAGTGGCCTGAGCGATGTCCGTCGCTTGGGCCATCCTGATGCAAGCGTCCAGCTGTTTTTCCAAACGCCAGGCTGTTCTGCAACCAGCAAGGTGTGGATGGCCATGGTCGGTGTGGTTGCCCATGATCAGGGAGACGCCACTGTCCTCCTTGCAGGTTCAGGGATGGAGAGCTGGGTTCACTGATCAGGGGTCGTATCCCAGTAGACGAAGATTGACTGCTTGGCGAGACGGTAGATATGAATATTGCCATTGTCCTCAAGCTGACGCGTTGCCGGCTTGCCATCGGCATCGAGATAGGCATTGGGTTTGTTGCCGTCGGGGGCCAGCTCAACCCGTTGGCCATTCTTGAGCTGGATGCTCACAAAGCCCTGTCGCTGTGAAAACGTGCACAGCCCAGAGGAAGTGGCCCGATCCTCGCCCTTTGGAAACACATCACAACGTGCTTTGACCGTGTCAGCCAGCGCTGAAACTCCGGCAAGAAGCCCTCCAACGCTCAGAAAGCCAAGACTCAGAACAGGGACACAGCGGCGACCAAACCTTGCAAAATTCTGCATCAGCTTCCTCCTGAAGATACAGGGTGAGCAGATCAATTGGACTGTAGGCCTGGATTGTGAGGTCAGCAAGCAGCACGAGTGGTTTAAGAGGACCCTCAAGGCCCACACCTGGGCCGCGCAAGACGAGCAGCAGTGGTCGCCCGATCAACAGGGACAGGGTTGCCGCCATCTCGCCGGCCTTCGAGGACTGACGGCGAGACCGCTGTCTTGACGGTACAGGCCTGCTGCTCGGGGTTGAGACAGCAGTGCTTCTCCTCCCGTTTCCGAGAGGAGAAGCACTGGTTCCTACTTTCTATTGACGGCAATCCCTTTTGGGTGACTTCACGATCGATACCACCCGCCCGTCGCCGACGGTAACTGACATACAGGTCTTTGTCCCGGCATTCCACCACAGGGCCGATGAGCCAAGATTGCCGGAAAATTGATAGCCACGAGATTTCAGTTCGGACTCCGCCGACGATCCCCTCACGCCGATCAGGTCACTCAGGTCAGCACCGGCGTCCGCCTTCTTGCCGCAATCTGCCGCTGGCGACTTCATGATCGACACCACACGGCCTTGATCCACTGTAATGGATGCACAGGTTTTTGTCCTGCGATTCCACCACAAAGCAGACGAGCCGAGATTGCCGGTAAATTGATAGCCACGAGATTGGACTTCAGTTTCAGCAGAAGAACCCCGTACTCCGATCAGATCTGTAAGATCCGGTACGGTGCTTTTGCGCGTGAGCCCCAGAGGAAAGTCCGCAAAGTGCGGCAATGACAAGAACGGAGGAGAAGCTGACTGCTTTCATGAAAGCCCTTCTGCAAGGGAAGCTTGAAACTTTAGTATGCAACTCGGGATGGCAAGCGTCAATCGAGCATCCCAGGGCCGATCACATTCTTCACTCTTTGCCAGGTTAAGTTGTGTTAACTCGCACTGCTTCCAGAAAGGGGGCAAGCGAGGAAACATCGCAGACCTTGCCGTCGCGAACCCATCACCCAGTCACGGAGGTCTGCCCATGGCCGCACGCCCGCAGCACCGTCGAACTGCCGAGCATCGACGCCATCTCAGTTTCAGGTGCCGTTTCAGGTGCCGCATCGAAGAGTGCGAAACTTGGCAGCGCCGGTGGCCCAACCGGCAGGGCCCATGCATCGGATTCCCGCGATGACCTACTGCGTCGGCTACTGGCTCGAGGAAGGGCTGGTGATGGCGTCCGACTCCCGCACCAACGCCGGGGTGGACTACATCTCCACCTACAGCAAAATGCATGTGTTCCAGCCGGCTCCCGACCGGTTGTTCGTGCTGCTGGCGGCCGGTAATCTGGCCACGACCCAGGCTGTGGTGAGCTGGATCCGCCGGGATCTGGACCAGCACGTGGAGGCCGGGGATCAGGGGCACAGTGATCTTCGTCACTGCGACTACCTGTTCGAGGCCGCCGCCTATGTGGGCCGCGTGAGCGTGGCGGTGCAGAAGCAGAACGAGGAGGCGCTGCGCAGCGTGGGCGCCAGCTCGGAGGCCACCTTCATCCTCGGCGGCCAGATCGGCGGCGAACCCCACGGCCTCTATCTGATCTATCCCCAGGGGAACGCGATCATGGCCACCCGCGACACTCCGTATCTGCAGATCGGCGAGAGCAAATACGGCAAGCCTCCGCTCGACAATGTGGGCCACACTCATCTCAGCCTGGATGATGCGGCCAAGCTCTGCATCATGTCGCAGGTGCTCACCCAGCGCTCGAATCTCACCGTGGGCCCGCCCTTCGAGCTGGCGGTGATTCCCACCGGCAGCCTCACAGTCGCCCGGCGGATCAGGCTGGAGGCTGACGATCCCATGCTCGACAGCATGATCGACATCTGGAGCGAGGCCCAGCGCGAGGCGCTCTACCGCCTGCCGCCCTTTCCCTGGCAGGCGGCATGACAGGCCCCTGGGTCTCCACCGGACACCTGCCCACCGGCGAGGTGGTGGAGTCGCTGGTGCAGGAGGCCCACGCCCACTTCGCCGCGGTGGATGAGGGGTGCGTGGCCACCTACATCCCCGCCCTGGCGGCCGCTTCGCCGCAGAGCTTCGGCATCTGCGTGGCCGCCACCAATGGCGCCAGCTTCAACGCCGGCGACAGCACGGTTCCGTTCAGCATCCAGAGCCTCTCCAAGCCGTTCCTGTTCGCGCTGGTGTGCGAGGCGATCGGCGAGCAGCTGGCGCGCGACGCCCTGGGGGTGAACAGCACGGGGCTGCCGTTCAACTCCGTGCTGGCGGTGGAGCGCACGGTGGAGGGCCTCTCCAATCCGATGGTGAACGCCGGCGCCATCGCCACCACCAGCCTGGTGCCCGGCGAGGACGCCGAGGCGAAATGGAGGTTCATTGAAAACGGCCTGTCGCGCTTCGCCGGCCGCCGGCTGATGCTCGACGCCGAGGTGTATCACTCCGAGCAGGCCACCAACTGCAGCAACGAGGGCATCGCCAGCCTGCTCAGCGCCCATCAGCAGCTGTGGTGCGATCCGGCCACGGCGATCGAGCTCTACACCCGCCAGTGCTCCCTGCTGGTGACCGCCCAGGATCTGGCGTTGATGGCCTGCACCCTGGCCAACGGCGGCCGCCAGCCGCTGAGTGGCGAGCAGGTGATCGCGCCGCTGATCTGCCGCCGCGTGCTGGCGGTGATGGTCACCGCCGGGCTCTACGAAACCTCCGGCGACTGGCTGTACCAGATCGGCTTGCCCGGCAAGAGCGGCGTGTCGGGCGGGATGATCACCGTGGCGCCGGGGAAGGGGGCGCTGGCCACCTGGTCGCCGCCGCTCGACGAGGCCGGCAACAGCGTGCGCGGCCAGCTCACCGCCCAGTTCCTCTCCGAGCGGCTGGGCCTCAACCTGTTCGATTCCCGCCCCAGCGGCACGCCGGTGACGGATGCGGTTCGGGCTCGCTGAGGTGACGGTGTGATGCGACGCCTGCTGCTGGTGCTGCTGATGACGCTCCCCACGCCCCTGCACGCCCAGGGTGGCCCGCCTGGCCCGCCTGGCCCGCCACTGTCGCTGCGGTTCGGCGAGCGGGTGTACGAACGGCGCTGGTCGGGCCCGCACCAGCACGAATTCACACCACCCGGCCAGGAGGACCTGAGTCGCTGGACGGACATGGTGACGATCAACACCTATCCGGGGGTGCGCGATGGGGAAGGGCTGGCGGAGGTGGCCAACCAGGTGCTTGCGACTTACACCAGAAACGACGGCAGGGTGCTGCGCACCGCGTCGGTGCCGCGCAGTGCCGCCGGACCCGCCGAGCACCTGATCGTGGCGCTCTTCCCCCGGCCCGAGTCGATTGAGGCGGTGTTCGCCCGCTTTCGCCTCGCCGACGGACGGGGCATGGCGGTGATCGTCAGCCACCGCATCCACGGGCGCGCCGCCGGTGCGGCCATGCAGGCCTGGCTGGAGACGAACGGCGCCGCCGTGGAACGCCGCCTGATGGCGCTCCAGGACATCCCATCCCCCCGCCTGCTGGAGCCGGGCGGTCCATGACCCCTGATCCGGCCAGCCCCTGGCGGGTGGAGATCGTGGAACACGGCCGCAGCGGCAGGGTGGTGTATCAGGAAGCGGCGGGTCAGGTGGCGTTCCACTGGGAGTTCAGCGGCGGCGACGCCATCGCCAGCCTGTGGGTGGGCGCGGCCGAGCACTGGAACAGCCGGGTTCCCTGGGCGGCCGGCCGCCGGGCGGAGATCCTCGAGCGGGTGGCCCTGGAGGTGGTGCGCCGCAGGGCCCCCAGCTGTCGCGCCCTGATCGAGGCGCGGCCGGGATTCATCGAGATCCGCGCTGGCTGAATCGGTGCTGGGTGAACCGTTGCTGGCTGAATCGTCGGTGGCCAGCCCGAGGCCTTTCAGCGCAGAAAGAAGGACAGCGCCACTGCCAGCCCCAGCACCACCACCACGGCCCGAAGCCGCGCGGGGTTGATGCGGCTGGCCAGCCGCCCGCCCAGGGCGCCGCCCGCCAGGGCCGCCACCGCCATCACCACGGCGGCAGTCCAGTGGAGCTGGTCGGAGCCGAGGAAGAGCAGCGCCGCCGCCAGGTTTACCCCCAGCGCCAGGGCCTGTTTGAGCCCATTGAGGCGGGTGAGCGTGTCGCTGAGCAGCACCGCCAGCACCGCCAGCAGGATCACGCTCAGGCCGGCGCCGAAGTAGCCGCCGTAGATCGAGGCCAGGAACACAGGCCCCACCGCCGCCAGCTCCAGGTGATCGTCGCGGCCCGCTTGCTGGTGCGCCAACAGCCAGCGCCGCAGCGGCTCCTGCGCCGCCAGCAGCCCCGTGCCCAGCAGGATCAGCCAGGGCACCAGGCTGCCGAAGAGCTTCTCGCCGCTCACCAGCAGCAGCACCCCGCCCAGCAGTCCGCCAAGGGCCGCCGCCGGCAGCAGCAGCAGGGCACGGCGGCGCTGACCGCGCAGATCCCGCCGCTGGGCGGCCGCCGCTCCGCCGTAGCCCGGCAGCAGCGCCACGGTGTTGGTCACGTTGGCCATCACCGGCGGCAGACCCACGGCGGTGAGCACCGGAAAGCTGATCAGCGAGCCGCCGCCGGCGATCGCGTTCACCAGGCCGGCGGCCACCGCTGCCAGGGCGATCAGCAGCAGGTCGAGGGCGCTGAGCTGGGCGGAGAGGGCCATGGATCGGGGACGGCAATCCCGCAGACGGTGCTCCCGAGCATGTACCCCGTCCGTGACAGCCGGTGTGGTTGCCGCCACCTGGGCCCGGCGGGATGATCCGCCGAGGAGGGCGGCCTCACCAGAGCAACCGCAGGCCGGCGATCAGCAGGGTGATCCCCAGCAGCCGCACCACCACCGCGGCCGGCAGCCAGCGACTGCCGAGCTGGGCGCCGATGGCGCCACCACCCACGGCCGCCAGGGCCAGCCAGGGCAGCGCCGCCGGCAGCTGGGGAGAGACGCTCAGCAGGCCCAGCAGGGCCATCAGCGAATTCACGAAGATGAACACCGCCGAGAGGGCCGCCGCCGTGCGCACCTCCGCCCAGCCGCGGTAAAGCAGCAGGGGCGTGAGCAGCACACCGCCGCCCATGCCGGTGAGGCCGGAGAGCAGCCCGATCACGCCCCCCGCGGCCATGGCGGCGGGCGCTGAGGGCGGCACAACGCGCCCGAGGGCCGGCGCCCGGCCGTCCAGGAAGGGCACCCCGGCGAACAGCAGCAGCACCCCCAGCAGCCGGTTGAACGCCGCCGCCGGCAGGCTCCACCAGCCCCCCAGGAAGGCGGCGGGGATCGAGAGCAGCAGGAAGGGCCGCAGCAGGGGCCAGGAGAAGTGGCCTGCCCGGGCGAAGCGAACCGCCACCACGCTGGAGACCAGCAGGTTGAGCACCAGGGCGGTGGGTTTGATCGTGGCCGGTGCCAGGCCGAACAGCCCCATCACCGCCAGAAAACCGGAGGCCCCGGCCTGGCCCACGCTGCCGTAGAGAGCCGCGATCAGCGCCAGAGCGGCGCACAGCCGCAGCAGGCTGGCGAAATCGATGGGCGGCCCCTGCCCGAGCCGGAACTGGGGTCGTGCTCCCATCCCCGGAGGAGCGGGAGAGGCATTGACAGGGGCCGGCCGGGGTGCGTGACTCCACGACCTTCCCACGCCGTATCCGATCGAACGGACCCTCACGGGCGCATCGTCCAGCGGCTCCAGCGCCAGGAGTTCGCCCTAGCCCACCAGCACCGGATTCCCCGATTCAGCCGCCGTTTCCGCATCCACCGCAGACAACAGGTTTCCTGATACCTCAACCCAGTTGTGAGGGAGGGTGCAGGTTTGGATGGCGTACTTGTTGATGCTGAGCAGTAGCCACAGGAGTAATCGCCGCCGCCCTCGGCGTGACCGCCAGCTCGGGATCAGCGCAGGCCAGCTGCCAGTTCCTGATGCCCATCGGCGGCGGCGGGGAAGCAGTGGTGGAGAAGCGCATCAGCCCTCCTGGTGAAATCTTCACCCGCAGCAACTGGAACACCGACTTCGCGGTGAATCGATCCTTCGCCAGCTACCGCATCCATCTCCAGTCGGCCTCCAGCGAATAGGGCGTATTCCCGGTGGCGGTATTTCTGCGCTTCAGCGACAACACGGAGTTTCGATTGCTAAGGGAAAACGTCACCCTGCAGCCGGAGCAGAGCCGCAGCTTCGGCCCCTTCCCGGCCGTGCCCGGCCGGCGCACCAACCAGGTGAACGTGCGCGTTGGCTCCACCACCATGCCCGGCTCCATCGGCTTCAGCTATCGCGTGTCCGTGGAGGGCTGCACCTGAGCCAGCCCCGGCACCGCCAGCAGGATCACGCTCAGCCCGGCGCCGAAGTGACCGCTGTAGATCGAGGCCACAAACACCGGCCCCATGGCCGCCAGCTCCAGGCCCACCGCCGTAAGCACCGGAAAGCCGATCAGCGATCCCCCGCCGGCGATCGCGTTCACCAGGCCGGTTGCCACCGCCGCCAGGGCGATCAGCAGCAGGTCGAGGGCGTTGAGGTGGATGGCGGACGGCACCCTCAGCCGCACAGCGCCGGCAGGTTGCGGCGGATCCGCACCCGGTAGGCGCAGTGGGCCGCGCCCAGCGCCTGGATCAGGGCCTCGCGGGCCTCGTGGTGCAGTTCCTCGAGGGATGGGGCGGCAATGCGCAGGACGGGATCGGTGGCCGCGGCCTCCACGTGGCCGGGCCGTTCGGCCAGAACGCGGAACACGACCTCACGCATGCAGATCGATCAGGGAATGGGCCTCCCATCCTTGGCGGGCCGGCATCGCTGCGGGGGTGCCGCCGGATACGGGGAACCGATCCAGGCGGCACGGGCGCCGAAGCGTCAGGCTGGGTTGAGCGGCACCTTTCCGATGGTTGCGGCCCTGCTGATCCTGGTGGTGATCGTGGCCGTGGCCGCGGTGCTGAATCCCCGCCGGGAGGACTTCGCCTGGTTCCTGGCGTTGCGCCGGCCGGCCTGGCTCACCTTCGAGCGCTGGATTCCGTTGATCTGGCTGGCGATCTACGGCTGCTTCTACGCCGCGGCGCTGCTCACGTGGAACGCCAGCGGCAGCTGGGCGCTGATGGCCGGCTATCTGGTCCTGCTGCTGCTGGTGCAGAGCTACACCTGGCAGATCTGCAGCAGCCGCCGGCTGGCCAGGGGCACGGCTGTGGCCTTCATGGGCTGGTTGTGGGGTGTGGCCCTGACGGTGGCGGTGCTGGCGGTGAGCCGGATCGCGGCCCTGCTGCTGGTTCCCTACCTGCTCTGGAGCCCGGTGGGAACCCTGGTGACCTGGCAGATGCAGCGGCTCAACCGCGGCAGGGCCTGAGCACAGCCCGGGACCGGGGATCAGCTGCGAGGGTCACCGCCGCCGGTGCAGGGCCCGCAGGGCGATCCAGCACAGGCCGCCCAGCAGCGCCACCCCGATCACCACTCCCAGGATGCGGGCGAAGGGTTTGAGCAGGTCGGCCACCTGCCCGTAGCCCGCCCCCAGTGCCTGGCCCGCCACCGTGAGCAGCACGATCCAGATCAGGCTGCCGGCGGTGGTCCAGGCCAGGAACAGCGGCTGGGGCATCAGCTCGATGCCGGCAGGCAGCGACACGAAGGTGCGCACGCCTGGAATGATGCGGCCCCAGAACACCACCGCCACGCCATGGCGGTTGAACCAGCGGCGGCTGCGGGCCAGATCCTCCGGCCTCAGGCCGAACCAGCGGCCATGGCGGTGCAGCCAGCGCTCCAGGCGCCGCTCGCTCACCAGCCTGCCGATGCCGTACCAGAACCAGGCCCCCAGCACCGTGCCCAGCAGTCCGGCGAGCACGGCGGGCACCAGCTCCAGCTTCCCCTGCTGGACCAGGAACCCCGCCAGGGGCATCACCACCTCGGAGGGGATCGGCGGCACCACATTCTCCAGCAGCATCACCAGGGCGATGGCGCCGTAGCCCAGCAGGGGGGTGGTCTCGACCGCCGCCTGGATCAGCTGCGGCAGCTGTTCGATGGGCTGGAGCATGGAGGGAATCAGGCCCGCAGGGCGGGGGCATCGGCGCTGGAACGGCGCCACCACAGCCGCAGCAGCTTGTCAGCTTCCGGAACCCCGAAGAACCGCAGGCTCACCCCCACGCCGATCGGCCGGTCCATCGCGGCCAGCTCCGGGGTCACAGCAGAATCGCCGGCGTGGTGAGCAGGAGCGGGCTGGGCGGAGGCGGTGAGCCTTCGGCCGGTGGCGCTGACGTCTGCCGCCACCAGACCCCCCGAATCTCCGCTGCCGGCCCGAGCCCCTGATGCTGCCCTTCCACTGGCTCACCCAGACCGTCGCCTTCGGTCTGGGCATCGCCTTCAGTCCGATCAACATCGCCCTGGTGTCGCTGCTGCTGCTGGGGGCCCGTCCCCTGCGCCGCTGCTGCACCTTCCTCGCCGGCTGGGTGCTGGCCAATGGCGGCGCCCTGGGGCTGGTGGTGGCGGTGGGCGGCCGCCTCAGCTGGGCGGCGCAGCTGGGCAGCCGCGGCCAGATCCTGATGGATCTGATCGGCGCCGGCGCCCTCCTGGGCCTGGGCCTGTTCCAGCTCACCCCGGCGGTGGCCCTGGGGGAGGAGAACTGGGCCATGCAGCTGATGGGCCGGCTGCCGGAGCTGGGCGGCATGCCCCTGCTGGCCCTGGGGGCCGGCTGCGCCCTGGTGAGTCCGGAAAACCTGGTGTTCTACGTGAAGGAGGGCGGCATGCTGCTCACCAGCCACACCGGCCTGCGTGGCGATCTGGAGGTGGGGGCCGTGTTCGTGGCGATCACCACCTCCCTGCTGCTGCCGCCGCTGCTCTGGCTGGCGAGCGGCGAACGGCTGCGCGCCCCGCTCACCCGCCTCAACGACTGGCTGGTGCACCGGGCCGAGTGGCTGGTGGGCGTGTTCGCCCTGGTGCTTGGGATCTACCTGGGCTGGCAGGGCCTGGAGGGCCTGCACCAGCTGAGCGTGCTGGTCTCCTGATCCGGATCGGCCGCCGGGCCGCGGAGCTCAGCCGATCTGGCTCAGGAACTGGCGGCTGCGCTCGTGCCTCGGGCTGGTGAAGAACTGCTCCGGCGGCGCCTCCTCCACCACCACGCCGTCGGCCATCAGCACCACCCGGCTGGCCACCCTGCGGGCGAAGCGCAGCTCGTGGGTCACCACCACCATGGTCATGCCCTCGCGGGCCAGCTCCTGCATCACCTCCAGCACCTCCTGCACCATCTCCGGATCCAGGGCGCTGGTGGGCTCGTCGAAGAGCATCACCCGCGGCTCCATGCAGAGCGATCGGGCGATCGCCACCCGCTGCTGCTGGCCGCCGGAGAGCTGGCCGGGATACTTGCGCGCCTGCTCATGGATGCCCACCCGCTCCAGCAGCTCCAGCGCCTGGCGCTCCACCTCGGCCCGGGCCCGCTTGCGCACCAGCACCGGCGCCAGGGTGAGGTTCTCCAGCACCGTGAGGTGCGGGAAGAGGTTGAACTGCTGGAACACCATCCCCACCTCGCGGCGGATCGCCTCGATCTGGCGCAGGTCGTCGGAGAGGGCGATGCCGTCCACCACGATCGAGCCCTTCTGGAAGTCCTCGAGGGCGTTGAAGGTGCGGATGAAGGTGCTCTTGCCCGAGCCCGAGGGGCCCATGATCACCACCACCTCCCCTTTGTGCACGGTCAGGTCCACACCGCGCAGGGCGTAAAAGCCGTTGGGGTACCACTTCTCGACCCCGCGGGCCTCGATCATCACTCTGGAGGAAGAAGACGTCGTCATGCCTGAGCGGGAGCGGCGGGAGTGGCAGTGGTGGCGTTGGTGCTGGTGTAGGGGTTGAGGCGGGTCTCCAGGGCGCGGCTGCCCAGTCCCAGGGCGGCGCAGCAGCACCAGAACAGCACCGCCAGCACCAGGTACACTTCGGCATTGCGGCCCAGGAAGGCCGGGTTGGCCATCACCGCCCGGGCGGTGCCGAGCAGTTCGAGCAGACCGATCAGCGACAGCAGGGTGGTGTCCTGCAGCAGGCTGATGAACTGCCCCACGGTGGCCGGCAGGGCCACCCGCAGGGCCTGGGGCAGCACCACGTGGATCAGGGCCTGGGGGAAGGGCAGGCCAAGCGTGCGGGCCGCCTCCAGCTGGCCGGCGGGAACGGCCGCCAGACCGGCGCGCACCGCCTCGGCCACGTAGGCGGCGGCGAACAGGGTGAGCACCCAGGCGGCCCGCCACACCCGGTCGGGAGCCATGCCGCCGGGCAGCAGGAAGCCGAGCAGGTTCTGGCCGAGGAACAGCAGCGTGATCAGCGGCGCGCCGCGGATGAATTCGATGTAGAGCACCGAACCCCAGCGCAGCAGCGGCAGCTCGCTGCGGCGGCCCAGGGCCAGCAGGATGCCGAGGGGGAAGCAGAGCAGGATCGCGAAGCTGGCCTGCACCAGGGTGAGCAGCAGGCCGCCCCACTCCGAGGGCCCCACCTGGATCAGGCCGAGGCCGCCGCTGATCAGCACCATCCCCAGCAGGTAGAGCACCGGCCAGAGCAGCGGAATCCAGCGGCGGAGGGCCGGTGGCAGCAGGCGGGCCCAGCGGCCGGCGGCCCAGCGAACGCCCAGCAGCAGGGCCGTGAGCAGCCACCAGCGCAGCTGGATGGCCGGCTGCAGGCCCAGGCCCGCCGGGATCACCAGGGCCAGGGTCGCCAGAGCCAGGGCGGCGAGGCGGTCGTTGAGGGGCCAGGGGCGGCCCAGGCGGCCGCGGTGGGGCAGGCCCCGCAGCAGACCCCAGCTGAGGCCGGTGGCCGCAGCCAGCAGGGCTGTGAGCAGCCAGAGGCGCCACTGCTGCTCCAAGGGATAGCGCCCCACGGCGAACAGGGTGCTGTTGGCCTGGATCACCGCCCACTCGGCCTGCAGGAACGCCCAGCGCAGGAAGGCCGTGGCCGCCGCCAGCAGCAGGGCGATCAGGGCGATCGACACCAGGCCGTCCAACGGCGTGGCGAACAGCTCCCGGCGCAGACGGCGGATCGTCGTGTCCATCAGAGCTCGATCCATCAGCGCTCCTTCAGCTGCACCAGCCCGTTGAGGCCATTCATCAGGGCGGAGATCAGCAGATCCAGCAGCAGGTAGGAGCCCAGCAGGATCAGGATCACCTCCACAGCCCGGCCGGTCTGGTTGAGGGTGGTTTCAGCCACCGAGTAGAGGTCGGTGAAGCCGCAGGCCACGGCCAGGGAGGAGTTCTTGGCCAGGGAGATGTACTGGCTGTTGAGGGCTGGCACGATCACGCGCAGGGCCTGGGGCAGCACGATCCGGCGCAGGGTCATGGCCGGCGTGAAGCCCAGGGAGCGGGCGGCCTCCCACTGGCCGCCGGGCACCGAGGCCACCCCGCCGCGCACCACCTCGGCGATGAAGGCGGCGGTATACACCACCAGGCCGGTGAGCAGGGCGCTGAACTCCACCGTGAGCCGCAGGGGCGCCTGCCACACGCCGTTCACCAGCTCCGGGTTGCCGAGATACAAGCCGGACTTGGCCAGCACCACCCCCGGCAGCTGGATCGCCTCGGCGCCGCCGGGCAGGGCCAGAAACACCACGAAGTACCAGAAGAGAAGCTGCAGCAGCAGTGGAATGTTGCGGATCAGCTCCACGTAGACCCGGGCCAGGCGGCGCAGCAGGCCATTGCCGCTGAAGGACGCCACCCCCACCAGGGTGCCGAGCACCGTCGCCCCCACCAACCCCGCCAGCACCACCCGCAGGGTGTTCACCAGCCCCGCCAGCAGCGCGCGCCAGTAGGGCAGCCCGGCATCGAAGGGCAGCAGGGTCTCCGAGATGTCGAAGCCCGCCGGGTTGTCGAGCCAGCCCCAGCTCAGCAACAGCCCGGCCGCGGTGAGATTGCGCACCAGGTTGCCCAGCAGGAAGGCGATCAGCACCAGCAGCGCCAGGCCCACGCTGCCCTGCACCAGCCAGGGGATCAGGCGGCGGTTGCGCCACCAGGGGGTGACCACCACGGCCATCAGCGGAACGGCGGCGAGTAGATCAGGCCGCCGTCCTTCCACTGGCGGTTGAGGCCGCGCTCGAGCTTGAGCTGTGAGCCCGCGCCCACATTGCGCTCGAAGATCTCGCCGTAGTTGCCCACCGCCTTCACCG
Organism: Cyanobium sp. CH-040; assembly: GCF_024346135.1. GTDB lineage: Bacteria > Cyanobacteriota > Cyanobacteriia > PCC-6307 > Cyanobiaceae > NIES-981. The sequence goes on from NZ_JAGQCJ010000006.1 coordinate 109,508, forward strand.
CGCGCACCGCGAAGTCGGCCGGCAGGCCCAGGTGCTTGCCGAAGTCACCCTCCACGCCCAGGAAGCGGCGCAGGTCGGCCTGGTTGGTGTCGGCCTTCGCCTGGGCCACCTTGGCGTCCACGGTGGCCTGGGTGATGCCCGACTCCTCCGCCTGCTTCAGGGCGAACACGATCCAGCGCACGGCATCGGCCCAGGCCGGGTCGGCATTGGTGGTGGCCGGCGCCAGGGGCTCCTTGCTGAGCACATCGGGCAGCAGGGCGTGGGCGGTGGGATCGGGGAAGCTGGTGCGCTTGGCCGCCAGCTGGGAGCGGTCGCTGGTGACGGCCGCGCAGCGGCCCTGCAGGTAGGCGGCGTAGGTCTGGTCGCTGGTCTGGAACTTCAGCGGCGTATAGGGAGCCTTGATCTCGCGCATGCGGTCGGCCAGGTTCAGCTCGGTGGTGGTGCCCGTTTCCACGCAGATCGGCTTGCCCGCCAGATCGGCGAGGCTCCTGATCCCACTGGTGGTGGGGGCCATCACCCCCTGGCCGTCGTAGAAGACGGGCGGAGCGAAGCTGAGGCCGTTGCCGCCGGGCGCATCCCGGCTGAGGGTTTTGGTGGTGTTGCGCGACAGCAGATCCACCTCGCCGCTGGCCAGGGCCGCGAAGCGCTCGCTGGAGTTGAGGTCGCGGTATTCGACCTTGGTGGGGTCCCCCAGCACGGCCGCGGCCACGGCCTTGCACACATCCACATCCAGGCCGGTGTAGGAGCCGTCGGGATTCACGAAGCTGAAGCCCGGCAGCTTGCCCTCCACCCCGCAGATCAGCTTGTCGCGGGCCTTGATGGCCGCCATCTTCTGGCTCTGGATGCCGCCGCCGTCGCCGGCGCAACCCACCAGGGCGACGGCGGCCAGCAGCGGGGTCAGCAGGGAAAGCCTGGAACGGGCAACCATCGGATCGCGGTCCTGGGGGAATGTCGGCAAATCTGGGTGTGGAAGCGGCGCGGCGCCGGGAGCGTGTCAGCCAATCCCCATGCCGGTCTGGCGGGATCCCTCACTCCTGGGGGGTGGACCCGCTCTGCGGTTCCTGCGCAGGCTGAGGGCTGGCCGGAGACGGATCCGGGGACTGATTCAGGTCAACGCCGACGGCGCTGCAGGCCGCGATCGGATCCACATCCGGGGCCACGCCCAGGGCCTTGCGCAGGGCGTCCAGCTGCCCCAGTGACTGGATGTCGAGGTTGGCGCCGGCCTGCTCGCAGGCCAGGCGCTGCAGGGCCCGGGGATCGGCAGGACCGCAGGACGCCAGGACCAGGGCTGTGGCCGCCACCCCCAGGGCCCGGAGCGGGGGCTTGAGCGCGGGCATGGGGACGGGGGCGGAAGGATGCGGAACCTTAGGAAAAGCGGCGCTGCTCCCGCCAGGCCAGCATCTGCCAGGCGAGGAACACCATCACGGTGGGCGCCACCACCACCAGCACGAGCAGGCGGAACTCGTCGGAATAGCCCGGGGCCATGTTGAGCAGCAGCTGCTCGACCAGATAGGCGCCATAGAGCAGCACCAGCACCCCTCCTTCCAGGCGGGTGATCACGCCCTTGGTCCAGAAGATCGGCAGGCAGGCGATGGTGGTGAGCACCATGATCGGCAGGTCGCGCTGGATCATCACCGGATCCACCCCCAGGCCCCGGCTGCCGGACACGGTGGCGCAGAGCCCCAGGATCACGAGCTGGTTAAGCAGGTTGCTGCCGATCACGTTGCCGATGGCCAGGTCGGCCCTGCCCCGGTAGGCCGCCACCAGGGAGGTGATCAGCTCCGGCATCGAGGTGCCGGCGGCCACGATCGTGAGGCCGATCACGGTGGTGCTCACGCCCAGGGCCAGGGCCGCCGCCGTGGCGCCCCGCACCAGCAGCTGGGAACCGCCCACCAGCAACAGCAGCCCCGCCGCCAGCTTGATCGAGGCCACCAGGGGGGTGCTGCGCTCCGAGGCCTCGATCTCGTCGGAGGCATCGAGCGCGTCAGCGTCCTCCGGATTTTCCCGGGCGGTGCGCACCTCCCACACGAGGTTCATCACCGTGGCCACCAGCAGGGCAGCGCCCGCCTGCCAGGTGACGCGGCCGCCCGAAGCCATGCCCCACACCGCCATCGACACCCCCAGCAGCAGCGGCACATCGCGCCGCACCAGCCGGCTCTGCACGCGCAGCGGCACGATCAGGGCGCTGAGACCGAGCACCACCAGCACGTTGAAGATGTTGCTGCCCACGACGTTGCTCACCGCCAGGTTGTCGGCCCCGGCGACACCGAGGTTTCCCTGGATCGTGGAGATCAGGCTCACGAACAGCTCCGGCGCGCTGGTGCCCAGGGACACCACCGTGAGACCGATCACGATCTGGGGGATGCCGAGCAGCAGGGACAGCGCCACCGAGCCCGACACGAACAGCTCACCGCCCCCGAAGAGCAGGGCGATGCCCGCCACGATCTGCACAGCACTGACCAGGAAGCCGGACACGAACAGGGCTCGCACAGTCAGGAAATTCTGCAGCCTCGACCCGGTGCCTCTCCCCACGCCCGCTCCAGGGCCCGGGTTGCAGCACATGAAGAGGGTGATGATGGGGAGCTGCCCGCGCGCACCAGCGCACTCCCCGTGCCACACCTGTTCCGCCCCCTGCTCCTTGTGGCCGTCTTGAACGGGGTGACCGTGTGGGGCGAGGCTGTTCAGGCCGCGCCGTTCAGCTTCGACCCGGTGTCGTTCGCCGGGTTCGCCAACGAGACCTTCAAGCGGCAGGGCAAGGGGGTGTTCGTGAAGAACCTGGGCACCTGCCGCCGGGAGGGGAAAGACCGCGCCGGCTACCGCTGCCTCAGCGGCGAGCTGCTGCAGGACGTGCCGGCCAGGAAGGGGCGTGAGTTCTGCAGGCTGGACGCCATCTGGTACGTCCCCTTCAGCAGGACGGTGCAGTTCCGCACGGCGAGCTGTGTGTTCAAGAACGATCAGCAGCGGATGATCGAGGGGGGCCAGCGGCTGCTGCGTCAGGGGCTCGAACAGCTGGAGAACTACGGCAGATAGGCCGGCGGCAAGGCAACGCGCGGCAACGGATCCAGTGCCCTTCCCGGCTCCTTCCGCCCCGGATAGAGGCTGCGTGACTCCACTACCTTCAACCGCAGGGTGCGGCCGAACAGAACCCCTCGGGTGCGCTGGTCCAGCACCTTCAGGGACGGGAGTTCGCCCTCGCCCACCAGCATCAGATTCACCGATCCATCGGCCGTTTCCGCATCCACCGAGAGCAACCGGTATCCGGATCCCCTCACCCAGTCCTCAGCGATGGCATCCGTTCGAACGGCGATCTTGTTGGTGATGATCAGGCGATAGCTGGTGAGCGAGAGGGGAATGGCGATGATCACCAGGGCCAGCAGAGCAACGGTCACGGCCCGGCGTCTCGCCCGTGGATCGCAGGGCGACAGGACGGCTTTGCGGAACCCCATCACCGCGAACACCAGGGCGCCGGTGAGCAGGATGGCGACGTAGTTCGTGCCGAAGAGCAGCAGGCTGCCGGAGGCCAGTCGGGACTCGCCGCAGGCCAACAGGATCCCGGCATTCGCCAGCGGCGGCACCAGGGACACGGCGATCGCCACGCCGGGCAACGTGTCGGACACATCCTTGCGGGCCAGGGCGAAGGCACCGGCCAGGCCCGTCATCAGCGCCGCCATCAGGTCGAGCAGATGGGGAGCGGTGCGGATCGTGATCTGCTGGATCGCATCCGGCTTGATGATCTGGGCGATCGGCAGGGTGAGCAGGAATCCCACCGTCACGGCCGTTGCGATGCCCACGAGGCTGACGATCAACGTTCTGCCGATCCCACTGCGGTCTCCGACGCTCACGCTGAACGCCAGCCCCATGATCGGCAGCATCAGCGGCGCCACGATCATCGCCCCGATCACCACGGCCACCGAATCGCCCAGCAGTCCGTAGGTGGCGATGCAGGACGCCAGCACCAACAGAACAATGAATCGGAAGAATTTCGGCCATAGGCCCGGCCCGTCAAAGACCAGCGTGTCGCGCACCCGTTCAACGTCATCGCTCATCACGGGTCCGCCGTGCAGGAACTCCGCGAACGATCCGGAAGTCAATGCTCTGGCTGTGGATGATCTGGCCGCGGATGATCTGGCCATGGCTGATGAGAGCCGCCTCCAGGCGGATCATGGGGGCCAAGCCTAGGAATCGGCGGGACTGCCGCAATCCGATCCGCTCCGTTGCCGGTATCCCCGGCATGGTTCCCCACTCAGCCATGGCCGCCGCCGATCCGGACCCGCCGCCACAGCCCGACGATCTGGCCGGCCTCTATGACGCCTACAGCCCCGCCGTCTACCGCCTGGCGCTGCGGCTCTGCCGCGACAGCGCCGCAGCGGAGGATCTGGTGCAGGACGTGTTCCTGCGCTACTGGCGCCAGGGGCGCTACGACGCCAGCCGCGGGCCGGTGCTCGCCTACCTGCTGCTGCTCACCCGCTCGATGGCGATCAACCGCCTCAGCCAGCAGCGCAACCGCTGGCAGCTGCTGCAGCGCTGGTCGACCCAGCTGCTGGGCGGCCCTGCCCGCAGCGCCCACGACTGGGCCGAGCTGGGCGATCTGGCCGAGCGCATGCGCAGCGCCCTGGCCGGCATCCACCCCAACCAGCGCCAGGTGCTGGAACTGGCCTACTACGAGGGCATGAGCCAGTCGGCGATCGCCGAACACCTGCAGATCCCCCTGGGCACCGTGAAGACCCGCTCCCGCCAGGGCCTGCTGGCCCTGCGCGGCCAGCTGCTGGATTTCGCCTCCAGCTCCCTCGAAGCCCTCGCCATCTCCCCCTCTCCCGCCGATCGCCATGGCCGCCCCTGATCCCCACCGCCCCGAACCCAACCGACCGGATCCCCGCATCGATGAACTGCTGGCCGGCCACGTGCTCGGCGACCTCGATGAAGACGAGCGGCGGCAACTGCGGGAGGCCCTCGCCGGCGACCCTCGGCTGCAGCGCCAGCTCGATGAACTGCGGCTCACCCTGGAGCTGCTGCCGATGGCCCTGCCCGATGCCGCGCCCCCGCCCGCCCGGCTGCGCCGGCGGTTGCTGCGCACCGAACAGAGCCGCCGCCAGCCGCAGGCCGAGGAGCAGACGCGGCGCCGGCCGCTGCGGCCCGCCCAGCTCGGCATGGCCGCGATGGCCTGCGCCCTGGTGGCGCTGGGCATCCAGGTGGTGCTGCTGCGCGGGGAGATGGCCAGCCTGCGGCAGGCTCCCCCGCCGGCGACAACCAGCCGCACCCTGGCGCTGCGCGGCACCGCAGGACATGCCGGAATCTCCGGCGAAGTGGTGGTGAACCCGGGCCAGGATCACAACCTGCTGCTGGTGCGCGGGCTGCCGCCGGCGCCGCCCACCCATGTCTACCGCCTGTGGGCGAACGTGAACGGCAGAACGAAGGGCTGTGTGCGCTTCGTGCCCGATGCCGACGGCAGCGTGGCGATGCCGATCCCCACCCAGCCCTCCAGCGAGGCCGAGAGCCTCACCATCACCCTCGAGCCCCTCCGCCCCGATGACAGCGAACCTTCCGGCGCCCAGCTGCTCACCAGCGTGTGAACCCAGCGGCGGTTCGGAGCCCGCCCCGGCGGCGTTCCCGGCCCTGCGCCGTGGCCGGCCCGCCACCCTGCAGGTGAACCTGGGCTACCGCTGCAACCAGAGCTGCAGCCACTGCCACGTGAACGCTGGCCCCAGCCGCACCGAGATGATGGACGCGGCCACCCTCGCCCTGGTGCCTGCCGTGCTGCGGGCGCGTGGGATGGGCACGCTCGATGTCACCGGCGGGGCCCCGGAGCTGCATCCCGGCTTCCGTGAGCTCGTGGTCGCGGCGCGACAGCTGGGGGTGACCGTGATCGACCGCTGCAACCTCACCATCCTCAGCGAACCGGGCCAGGAGGACCTGGCCGACTTCCTCGCAGATCAGGGCGTGACCGTGGTGGCCTCGCTGCCCTGCTACAGCGCCGCCAACGTCGACCAGCAGCGCGGCGACGGCGTGTTCGCCCGCAGCATCGCCGGTCTGCGCCGCCTCAACGCCCTCGGCTACGGGGCCGAGGGCTCAGGCCTGGAGCTGGATCTGGTGTACAACCCCCAGGGCCCGAGCCTGCCGCCGCCCCAGGCGGCGCTGGAGGCCGACTACCGCCGCGAGCTGGCCGCCCACTTCGGCATCCGCTTCAACCGGCTGTACACGATCACCAACATGCCCATCCAGCGGTTCGCGGCCGTGCTGCGCCAGCAGGGCCGGCTGGAGAGCTACATGGAGCTGCTGCGCGCCAGCCACAACCCCGCCAACCTGGATCAGGTGATGTGCCGCTCCACCATCAGCGTGGACTGGCGGGGCTTGCTCTACGACTGCGACTTCAACCAGATGCTCGCGCTGCCGATGCCCGGTCCCTGGCGCCACCTGCGGGAGCTGCTGGAGCACGACCCCACGGAGGAGCCGATCGCCGTGGCCGAACACTGTTTCGGCTGCACCGCCGGTGCCGGCTCCAGCTGCGGCGGCGCGCTCAGCGGCTCTGGCGGTTGAGATCCCAGTTGTAGGGGAGGTAACTGAGGCGGTACCCGCCCCCCAGCAGCAGCTGCCTCTCCCCGGCGGGGCGGTGGCGAGCGATGAACTGCAGCACGGCGCTGTCCTTTTCGTGGCCCGGCACGGGGGTGGCATCGGGGTTGGCCCGCGGCCAGTCCTCGCCGAACCACTGGAAGATCTGGGAGATGGCCACCTCTCCGGCGGCCGGGTCGATCCGCAGACCCACGGGGCTGGCCAGCCAGCGCTTGGTCTGGTCCTCCAGCTGCCGCTCCAGCTCCGCGCCCGTGTAGGCCTCGCGGCGCAGCGGCGGGCAGCTGATGGCGGCACACACCAGGGCCGCGTGGATGCGGGGCTCGTTGTACTCCTTGCGCAGGATCTGGTGCTCGATCCCATCGAGGGTGAGGCGCTGGCCCATCAGCGGGTGGCGGCGCAGTTTCCATACCCCGGGAATGGCCTTGATGCTCGGCCGGATCGGATCGTGATCGATGATCGAGCGCAGGGTGAGGGCGTTGTAGGCGTTGATCAGCAGGGCGATCTGCTCGGCCTCGGACCAGGAGGCGAAGCGTTCGGGGGGGAGGTCGGCGAGAGTCTGGAGGTAGCGATCGAGCCGGGCCGGGTCGCGCTGCAGGGCTTCGTAGTCGACCATGCCACCGTCATCCACCACCCGCTCCAGCACGGCGTTGAAATCGGCTGGATCCAGGGGTGGCTGTGGGGCCTGGGTCGCCGCCGGGGTGGCGCTGGTGATGCGGGCCAGTAAGGCCTCCGGACCGCGGTTGCAGCCCGCGGCGCCGAGCAGCAGCACGCCGCAGATCAGGACCAGCAGGGAACGGTGGCGGGCAGGGAGCATGGGGTGAGGGCCGGTGGCGGATGCGGGGTTTACCGCTGAACCGCCGGATCGGTTCGCGCCCGGCGCTGCAGCACGCCGCTCAGCAGCAACCCCAGCAGCAGCGGCAGCCACAGCAGCAGGCGCTCGGCGGTGGTGAGCTGCCAGTCCGGCAGCCGTGAAGGGAGCACGAAGTACACGAAGGCCGAGAGGCTCACCAGCCGCGCCCCCCAGTTCTGGCTGGGCACGGCGAAGGGCATCAGCCAGATGAAGTACCAGCCGTGCACCACCGGCGAGAGCAGCAGCATCGCCAGCAGATAGCGCCAGGCGAACACCCCCAGCCGCACGGTGGTGGCCAGCAGCACCACCAGCACCAGCAGCAGCAGCAACCCGTGCACGGCGTTGATCCGCAGGGTCCAGGGCCAGAGCTGGCCGATCCAGTGGGGCAGCCACTCGGCGCTGCGGCCGTAGCGCATGAATGAGGAGCCGGTGGGCAGCAGCGGGCAGGCCGGCCCACGGCAGAAGGCCAGGGCCCCCAGCAGCAGCGGCGCCAGCCCCAGCAGCATGGTGCTGAGCACGGGCCCGGCCCGCTGCAACTGCCGCCAGCGGTTCCAGGCGCGATGCGCCAGCAGCGGCAGGGTGATCCACTTCAGGGCCACGCTCAGGCCCAGCAGCAGGTCGATGCAGGCCTGGATCCGGGCGCCCCGGGGCGGGGGGTCGCGCTCGGCCAGCAGCCAGCCCGCCACCAGCGGCAGCAGGAACCAGCTGTCGTAGTGGCCGCCGCCGCTGATGCCGTAGATCACCAGCGGATTCCAGCCATGGAGGGCCGCGCGGGTCGCGCCGAAGCGGGCGGCGAGCAGAGCGCAGATGCCCAGGTCGGCAACCAGGAAGGACGCCTTGAACAGCAGCACCTGCTGGGCGACGGCGGCATGCAGCCGGAAGAGCAGCTGGGCCAGGGGCGGGTAGATCGCCGTGGTGCCCGGATGGTTGATCTGCATCCACCAGGGCGTGCGCAGCGCCTCCAGGGCCGGGGCATCGGGGGGCAGGTGATAGGGGCTGAACCCCTGCAGCTGGATGCCTCCCTCCCAGAGGTAGCGCCAGATGTCATCGCCGGGATCCATGGGCAGCAGCGCCAGCCGCGCCGGCACCGCCACGGCCCAGAACAGGCCCCGGGGGATGGCGGGCAGGGTCCAGGAGAGGGCGAAGCCCAGCCCCATCACCGCCGCCGCCCCCCAGAACGGCAGCAGCTGGGCAGGGTCGAACAGATCGCCGTGGGGAGCCATCAGCACCGCCCCGCCGATCAGCAGCAGGGCGCTGACCGCCGGCCGCAGGCCAGCCGCCGCCCGGCGCCAGCACGACCGGGCAGGAGGTTGCCGTTGAACGGGCTCGTGCATCATCCGCGCCATTGCCGCAGCCACAACCGGCCGAGGGTGGTGAGGATCACGCTCCCGGCCCGCACGCTGGCGCCCCAGCGACCGGAGATCTTCGAATCACCGCCCAGGCGCGGGCGGTGGGCGACGGGAATCTCGCGGATGCGCAGCCCCAGCTCGATCGCGCGCACCTGCATCTCCAGGGTCCAGCCGTAGCCGCGGTCGCGCATCCCCATGGCCTCGAAGGCCGCCCGGCGCACCAGCCGCAGGGGCCCCAGATCGCGGTAGCGGAATCCCCAGCCCAGGGCGATCAGCCCTGTGGCCAGCCGGTTTCCCCAGCGCTGCAGAGGTGTCAGCGCCGCCCGTCCGGCAGCGGTGGCGGTGCGGTCGCCCAGCAGCAGGTCGTGGTCGCCGAGCACTTCCAGGAAGCGGGGCAGCTGCTCGAGCGGATCGCCGCCGTCGCCATCGCAGAACAGCAGCCAGCGCACCGCCGGATCGAGGTTGCTGCAGCCCCGCCAGCAGGCCCGCCCGTAGCCGGGGCGCGGTTCGCTGAGCACCTCCGCCCCCAGCCGCCGGGCGATGGCGGCACTGCGGTCGCTGCTGCCGTTGTCCACCACCCGGATGCGGCGCAGGCCCTGGCCCTGCAGCTGATCGATCACATGGGCGAGGGTGTGTTCCTCATCCCGCACCGGGATCACCACCTGAATGCTGTCCAGCAGGGCCAGGGTGGCGCCTCCCGGAGGGTGATCCGGTTGCGAGTGATCCGTGGTCATGGCCGATCGCGAGTTGCGCGCGGATTGCCAGTGCCGGAAGGGCGCCAGATGACGATCGCGAGTGATGGCAATACCCGCCAGCAAGGCTGCTGGTTTTCAGCTCGCCGGCAGGGAATCCGTGGCGAGGCTTCACGGGTACCAGCGGGAACGACCCTGTTGCATGGCCTCACCCCTGTCTGAACCTACCGGCCGGCCCGCCCGCTGGCGTCAGCTGCTGCTCATCGCCGCCATCACCCTGGTGGTGGCCCTGTTCTTCGGGTTGGGCCTGCACCGCCAGCTCACCCTGGAGGGGCTTCAGCGCGCCCACAGCGCCCTGCTGGAGCGGCGGGCGCAATCGCCCCTGCCGGTGGCTGCCGCCTACATGGCGATCTACGTGCTGGTCACGGCCCTGTCGCTGCCGGGGGCCGCGGTGCTCACCCTGGCCGGCGGGGCGATCTTCGGACTGGGGCTGGGCACGCTGCTGGTGTCGTTCGCCTCCAGCCTGGGCGCCCTGCTGGCCTTCCTGGTGGCCCGCACCCTGCTGCGCGATCTGGTGCGGCGCCGCTTCGGCCGCCAGTTGGCGCCGATCGAGGCGGGCGTGGCGCGCGACGGGGTGCTCTATCTGCTCAGCCTGCGGCTGGCACCGGTGTTCCCCTTCTTTCTGGTGAACCTGCTGATGGCGCTCACGCCGATGCGCGCCGCCAGCTTCTACCTCACCAGCCAGCTCGGCATGCTGCCCGGCACGCTGGTGTATGTGAACGCCGGCACCCAGCTGGCCCAGCTGCGCGGCCTGGGTGGCATCCTCAGCCCGCCGCTGCTGGGCTCGCTGCTGCTGCTGGCCCTGTTCCCCTGGCTGGCGAAGGCGGCCACGCGCCGCTGGCAGACCTGGCGGCTCTACCGACCCTGGCGGCGGCCCCGACGGTTCGACCGCAACCTGATCGTGATCGGCGCCGGCGCGGCGGGGCTGGTGACCTCGTACATCGCTGCCACGGTGAAGGCGCGGGTGACGCTGGTGGAGCGCGCCGCGATGGGCGGCGACTGCCTCAACACCGGCTGCGTGCCCAGCAAGGCCCTAATCAGCTCGGCGCGGCTGGCGGCCCGCATGCGCCGGGCCGACCGCTACGGCCTCGAGCCGGTGGAGCCGCGCCTCAGCGTGCGCCAGGTGTTCGCGCGGGTGGCCGCCAAGGTGGAGGCGATCGCGCCCCACGACAGCGTCGAGCGCTACGAGGGCCTGGGGGTGGAGGTGCTGCGCGGCCAGGCCCGCCTGCTCGATCCCTGGACCGTGGCGATCCAAGACCCCGAGGGGCAGGAGCGGAAGCTCACGGCGCCCTCGATCGTGCTCGCCACCGGCGCCGAGCCGGTGGTGCCCGACTGGCCGGGGATCGATGCCGTGCCCCTGCTCACCAGCGAAACCGTATGGAGCTGGCTGGGCAGCTGCGCCCTGGAGCGGCCCCGGCTGGCGGTGCTGGGGGGCGGGCCGATCGGCTGCGAACTGGCCCAGGCCCTCGCCCAGCTGGGCCTGCCGATCACCCAGATCCAGCGCAGCGAACGCCTGCTCAAGAAGGAGGACGCCGACGCGGCCGCCGAGGTGCAGCGGGCCCTGGAGGCCGACGGCGTGACCCTGCTGATGGGGGCAACGGTGCTCGGCTTCGAGCGGGAGTCCGGCCCCCAGGGGGCGGTGACGGTGCGGGTGCGGCAGGGGGAGCAGGAGCGGGCCATTGCTTGCGATGCCGTGCTCTGCGCCCTCGGCCGCCGCGCCCGGCTCACGGGCTACGGCCTCGAGGAGCTGGGCATCCCCACCGGCGCCACGGTCACCACCAACGCCTTCCTGCAGACCAACTACCCGAACATCTACGCCGCCGGCGATGTGGCCGGACCGTTCCAGTTCATCCACACCGCCGCCCACCAGGCCTGGTATGCGGCAGTGAATGCCCTGTTCGGCAACCTGCGCGCCTTCAAGGTCGACGACCGCGTGATTCCCCGCACCACCTTCACCGAACCGCAGGTGGCCACCGTGGGGCTCACCGAAGCCGAGGCCAGGGCGCAGGGGGTGGCGGTGGACGTGACACGGTTCCCCCTGCACGACCTGGATCGCGCCATCGTGGAAAGCGCCGAGCAGGGTTTCGTGAAGGTGCTCACCCAGCCCGGCGGCGACCGCATCCTGGGCGCCACGATCGTGGGCGAGCACGCCGGCGAGCTGCTGGCCGAGATCGTGCTGGCGATGAAGTGGGGCCTTGGGTTGGGCAGGATCTTCGCCACGATTCACGCCTACCCCACCTTAGCGGAGGCCAACAAATACGCCGCCGGCGTCTGGAAGAAGCAGCGCGTGCCCCACCACCTGATGCCCTGGCTGCGCCGCTACCACGCCTGGCGGCGACGCGGCTGAGCCCCCCGCGCCAGCATCGTCGCCAGCAGGCCGTTCGCCTACCACGTTCCTCCAACACCCATGACCAGCAGCACCAAGATCACCACCTCCACCGACACCAGTTGCTGCAGCCCGACGGCCACAAGCACCCCTGATACCCCTGACACCAACCGCACCGACGTCAGCCGCGGCGTGCAGGAGTACTACGGCGCCACCCTCAGCAGCAGCGCCGACCTGCGCACCGACGCCTGCTGTGACGCCAGCAGCGTGCCGGCGGCCCTGCGTCCGCTGCTGGCCCGCATCCATCCCGAGGTGCTGTCGCGCTACTACGGCTGCGGGCTGGTGGTGCCGCCGCTGCTGGAGGGCCTGCGGGTGCTGGATCTGGGCTGCGGCAGCGGCCGTGATGTGGTCCTGCTGGCCCAGCTGGTGGGACCTAGCGGCGCGGTGGTGGGCGTCGACATGACGCCCGAGCAGCTGGCGGTGGCCCGGCGGCACCAGCGCCACCACGCCGACCAGTTCGGCTTCGCCAACGTGACGTTCCTGGAGGGCCGCATCGAGCAGCTCGAGGATCTGCCGCTGGAGCCCGGCAGCTTCGATCTGGTGATCTCCAACTGCGTGGTGAACCTCTCGGCCGACAAGCTGGCCGTGCTCAAGGGGGTGCGGCGCCTGCTCAGGAGCGGCGGCGAGTTCTATTTCGCCGACGTCTATGCCGACCGGCGGGTGCCCGAGGCCCTGCGCCACGATCCGGTGCTCTACGGCGAATGCCTCAGCGGTGCCCTCTATTGGAACGACTTCCTGCGCCTGTCCCGCCGGGCCGGCTTCGCCGATCCCCGCCTGGTGAGCGACCGGCCCCTGGAGATCACCGACCCGGAACTCGCCGCCCGCACCGGCGCGATCCGCTTCTTCTCCGCCACCTACCGGCTGTTCTCCATCCCCGAGCTGGAGGACGCCTGCGAGGACCACGGCCAGGCGGTGATCTACCGCGGCACGATCGCCGGGCACCCCCACGCCCTGCCCTTCGACAAGCACCACTGGATCGAGGCCGGCAAGGTGTTTCCGGTGTGCGGCAACACGTTTCGGATGCTGGCCGAGAGCCGGCTGGCACCGCATTTTGAGTTCATCGGCGATTTCAGCCGCCACTACGGCCTGTTCGAGGGCTGCGGCACCACCATCCCCTTCGACGGGGCCGCCACACCGAGCCCAGCAGCCACCTCCGTAACCACCTCCGCAACCACCTCCGCCACGACTGGCTCCTGCTGCTGAAGCTCAGCGAACGCCTGGACCCGGCCAACCGGATGGCCTCGAGGACTGCGTCCTCAGTCCACCAGCACCGGCAGTACGGCCCTGCAGGGCCGGCACTCCAGCCGGATGGGCAGGGTGCTGCGGTCGAACCATCGCTCGGGCCGCGGCGACCGCACCAGGCGCTTGAGCAGGGCCGGGATGGCGAGCAGGTCCGGCGGCGCCTGACGCAGCGGCCAGGCACCCGGCTGCCGGTAGAGCCGGGCCTGGAGCTGGAGGCATTCACCCTGGTTTCGCCAGAGCCACACCCCACCGAGCTGCACCCGTCCGCGCCAGCGGCTCACCTGCTCGGGCCGCAGCGTCAGCGGCCGAGGGCCCAGGCAGGCCGAGTGGATCCGCAGCGGCCGGTCGTGCTCCAGTCCATCGCCGGCCTGGGCTGCCTCAGGCCAGCTCACCTCCACACCACCCTCGCTGATGGCCGTGAGCCTGGCGGGCCAGCGCCTGGCGCCCTGCTGCAGCTCCACCCCCACAGCCTCCGGGCGGAACCACACCGCGGCATCGGCGGGGGAACGATCCCAGCAGGCCCGCAGGGCGGCCATCAGGCTGAGCACGGCTATTGCGCTCCACAACAGCGGCAGCAGCGGGTTCGGGCCGCGCAACAGCAGGGCCAGATTGAGCAGTTGCAGGCCCAGCAGCATCACCAGGGGCAGCAGCAGCGAGAGGGCAGGTCGCGGGCGGCCCGCCGTCGCCGCTTTGGGCGTCACCTGAAACGCCCTCGGGCGTCCCCGCACGGTGCTGAGAACGGCCAGCAGCAGCGGCACCAGGAACACCCAGCGGTACAGCTCGGGCATCAGCGCCGAGCGGGAGCCCTGGCTGAACCACCGCACCAGCAGCAGCTGGGCCAGCAGCAGCGGCAGGGCCACGGTGAGAGCCCCCTGATCACGCAGCAGCAGGGGAGACACCCCCAGCAGGCCGTAGCTCAGCGGCATCAGCAGCAGCACCAGCTGCGGAATCACGTTCAGCCAGTGCAGGATGCCCTCGAGGAAGGCCAGCCTCTGCAGGGGGTTGAGTCCGGCGATGCGCAGCGGGCTGGCCGTGGTGCGCAGGGTCTGCAGGGTGCCGCTCGCCCAGCGGCAGCGCTGGCGGGCCATCGCCTCCAGGCTGGGGGGGGCCAGGCCGGCGCTGAGCTTCTCGTTGAGGTACAGCGCGCGGTAGCCGGCGGCCGTCACCCGGATGCCGGTGGCCAGGTCCTCCGACGACGTGGCGGTCTCGAAGCCGCCCACCTGCTCCAGCGCCGCGCGGCGCATCAGAAAGGAGGTGCCGGCGCACACCACCGCGCCCACCCCCTGCCGGGTGGGTTCGATCCAGCGGTAGAAGAGTTCCTCATCCGGCATCAGCCAGCGCTCCAGGCCCAGATTGCGGATCACCGGATCGGCGTTCATGTAGCTCTGGGGTGTCTGCACCAGGCCCACCCGCGGATCGTCGAACAGGCCCACCGTTCGCCGCAGGAGATGGCGCTGGGGCATCACATCGGCATCGAGCACCAGCAGCAGATCCCCCTGCAGATGGGGCAGGGCGTGGTTGAGATTGCCCGCCTTCGCATGGCGACACTCCGACCGGGCGAGATAACGGCAACCCAGCCGCCGGCACAGTTCAGCCAGCTCGGGCCGTGCGGCATCGTCGAGCAGCCACACCTTCACGCGCGGGTAATCCAGAGCCAGGCAGGCCCGCAGGGACCGCTCCACCAGCTCCAGCGGTTCGCCACGGGTGGGCACCAACGCATCCACTGCCAGCAGGCGCCGGGGATCCCAGACGATCCGCTGCTCGAGCTGACGCGCGGCCTGGTCGGCCTCCGCGGCGACGGGGGGCTCCCGAAACCAGGCCAGCCAGAGCTGCAGCAGTCCATGGCCCAGCAGGCTGAACTCCGCGGCCAGCAGCAGCAGGCTCAGGGCGGCGGCGCTGGAACTGGTGAGGTTGAGCGTGGCGCCGACCCGCCACGCCAGATAGTGCCCGCTGAGCAGGGTGACCATGGCGATCGCGCTCCGGCGTGTCCCGACCGTCCGGGCGGCCTGCGGCCGGCGGCGCAGCAGCCAGGCCCACACGCCCACCAGCAGGGCGGGCACCACCTCCAGAATCCCGTCGTCAGGCGAGAGGCCAGCGGCCATGCCGACGGCCGCCAAAGGCAGCACGGCCAGGGCCCAGGCTCCGCACCGGAGCGGCGAGGCCATGCCCGCGCTCGGATGACGCCCAGGCATGGCCTGGGGAACGGTGCTCAGCATCACGATCTCCTGAGCGTTCAGGGTTGGGCCGGGGCGGCCGCCGGGCACTGCCGGGCCCCGAAATCACAGGCGTAGATCGCCGGTTTCTGCCAGTGCAGGGGGATTTCCAGCAGATCGCGCGGGCCACTGATGCCCTGGGCCAGGAACACCAGCGCGGCGAGGACGTTGGCGGAGAGATGCAGCCGGCGCCAGCGCAGGCTGCGCTGGGTTTCCGGCTTGGCCGCCATCGAGAACAGCATCAGGCCGCAGAGGCCGATGCCGCCCCAGAAATGCGACTGCCAGAAGGCAGGCTGGAAGGGGTTGTCGCCCAGCCGCCACACCTCCGGCTGCAGGCCCAGACCGATCAGACCGATCCAGCAGAGCAGCGCGAAGCTGCCGCGGTAGACGGCGCGCTTCACCAGCCAGAGGCAGCTGAAGCTCACGGCCGTGCCGGCGGTGACCAGCGCCAGCAGCGCCATCCGCGCCAGGTCGATCGGGCCGTCGCCCAGCAGCACCTTGCTGAGGATCACCACCACCAGGGCCACCAGCACGGCGGCCACCACCGCCGCAGTGAGCCAACGGCCCAGGTCGGCGTGATCCCGGCCCGAGGTCACCGGCAGCTTCGTCTGCCCCAGCCGCCGGGCACGGGCCTGCAGGCCCAGCCGCAGCACCATGCCGAGCAGGGGGTAGACGATCACCACGGCCGCCGCCGGATGGATCAGCCAGAACCAGTCGACGGTCTGCAGAGCCACCACGCCGGCCGGGGGAATGCCGAAGGCCGGCAGCATCGCGATGCTGAGCGCTGATGAATACGCCATGGCGGAAGGACGGCGGAGGATGTCCGGTCGGTGAAGGGTGTCCGGGCAGGGCCGGTCAGTGCGGATACCGGCGGCGGGCGAGATCGGATTTCACCGTAGGCAGCGCGTTGCCGCACCGCGTTGCCACACCGCGTCGCCGCACCGCGTCGCCGCCCCGTTCCTCCCCCGGGCGCGATAGCCATGCGGGCGGACGTCGAGATGGGAACCCCACGACGAAACAACACGGCGGCATCCTTGGCCGCGAACCTGAGACCAAACCCTCCATGAGCTGGGCCGCAAGAGATTCCTCACCAGATGTTGATTGCCCGGTGCTGGCTATGCGGTAGGTTGAGGGCTGATGCACAACTCCACATGCTCACTGGCTCCGAACTGCTCGCCAAGGTCAAGGAACTCGGCGATGCCAGCAAGTCCGAACTCGTGCGCGAGTGCGGCTACGTGAGCACCAAGAAGGACGGCACCGAGCGGCTGAACTTCACCGCTTTCTATGAGGCCCTGCTGGAGGCCAAGGGTGTGAGCCTCGGCGAGACGGGCCAGGGTCGCGGCAAGGCCGGCCGCAAGCTCAGCTACGTCACCAAGGTGCAGTTCAACGGCAACCTGCTCGTCGGCAAGGCTTACACCGCCCAGCTGGGCCTGGAGCCCGGTGATGAGTTCGAGATCAAGCTCGGCCGCAAGCAGATCAAGCTGATTCCCATCGGCGCGTCCGACGAGGAGGAGTGATCCGCACCGGCGGTGCGGCCTCAGGTGGTGGCGGCTGGCCTGGCCAGCCCCGCTGCGTAGCTGCCGTCTTCCGTGCCGCACAGCCGATCCCAGAAGGTGAAGTAGAGGCCGAGGTGCAGCGCCGGCCGCCGGTGGTGCAGGGAGTGGTGAGCCGGTCCGATCACCCACCGGCCCAGCAGGTGGTGGGGAAAGCGCCGGGGCAGGCAGTCGAGGTCGAGGTGGTTCACGATCGCCCACACGGTCATCGTGCTCAGCACGGCCAGCAGGGTGATCAGGTGCAGGGGGATGAGCATCACCACCACCACCAGAAACCCTGCCTGCACCACGGCCTCCGGTGGGTCGAAGGCGAAGGAGGTCCAGGGTGTGGGCCGGTGCGAGCGGTGATGACCCTGATGAAACCAGGGGTAGAGCGCCGGGTGATGAAACAGGCGGTGGGTGGCGTAGAACACGCCGTCCTGCAGGATCAGCACCAGGAGGTAACTCACGCCGAGATACCACCAGCCGTGGCTGTCGGGCCTGGCGTAGAGGCGGGTGAGGCCCTGGGCCTGCAACCACAGCACGGCAGCGGCGGCCAGGGCGAACACCCCGGCGGAGAGCACCGACAGGCGGATGTCATGAAGGATGCCGGCGCGCATCCGGCGCCGGCGCTGCTCCGAGGCCGTTGCTGCCGCGCCCGGACGCCACACCCGCAGCAGCCACCAGATGCCTCCGGCGGCCAGGAAATAGCGGGCAAGGATGATCAGGAACAGCGCCAGGCTGTCGGCACCGAAGGATTGCCAGGCCCCCCACCGCCCGATCACCTCCAGTGCCGGCAGGGCATCAGGCAGGGGCTCCAGGAATCCGATGGCGATGGCGCGGTCCGTGTTCCGTCTCGGCCCAGGGTAGTTGGGCCGGTGGACAGAACAAAGCCCGGGGCGCGGGCCCCGGGCTTGGCTTCGCTCAACAGGTCATCAGCGGGGTCGGCCCCTGGGATGGCTGCCTTTGCGATCGGTGGGATCGTCAGATCTTGATGGCCAGATCTGCAGGGTCTTCAGTTGTGGGCGGAGCTGCCTGGCGATGGCCCTGGGGCCATGGCTCTAGCGGGGTTTCCCGTTCGGTCCGGGGCACCTGTGGCTGGGCCGTGAATGGTGGCTGAGCCGTGGGCGGTGCAATGGACGGCGACTGTGTGACACGCCGGGGAAACCAGGGATCCTTTGAGATTGTTGGAGCAGGGTCCGAACGTCAGTTCGCTCCTGAGGCCTGCTGGGGTGGGGTGTCGTCCATCAACTGGAGCCTCCTGATCCCGATGACCACAGGCTCCATCCGCCGGGATCGAAACGCAATCGGTGTTTATGCCTGCTTCCAGCCCGCTGGCCGACGCCAGCGGGCGGCCGGGGCTGCCATCCATCGCGCCGGTGGCTATCGATGGTGAATGGGGGATGCGGCGAATCGGATGCCGTCCCAGCCCGATGCCATCTACCTCCACGCCAGGACCTGCACGCCATGAATGAGGCTGTCCCCACCGGTCGTGTGCCGCTGCTGGTCAGGTCCACGCCGCTGCCCCTCACGGGTCCGGCGACACCACTCCGCCATGACAACAGCCTGCGGCGCTGGTTCTCGCGCAATCTGGGCCTCTGGCGCTCGCGCCGGCTCTACTTCTTCGCCGATGAGGAGGTGCTGCGGGTGGACATGATGCTGCGCGTGGAGAGTTTCGATGAACCCACCGAGGGCGAGTCGGCCTACCGGTTCAGCTGGTGGCCCGAAGAGGAGCATGGCTTCTTCCAGCGCAAGCCCCGCTACGTCCCCGAGGGCACGATGGAGGCCTATCTGTTCGGGCACCAACTGCGGCGCAGCCGCGGCTACCTCTGCGGCTCACCGACCCGCAGCCACATCCGCCAGGTGGATGAGCACGAGATGGGCTTCGCGTCCCACTACCAGGAATGGGACATCCTTGAGCACATCAGACTGATCGATCAGGACCGCTATCGGGCGCGCTCCATCTACTCCTGGCGGGACGGAGCGCTCGAACTGGCCGAGACCCACCATGAGATCCGGGTGGAGGGGCCTGGCGGTGAGGCCGCTGCCCCGGTCTGAGGGGGCCCACTCGCGGTTCACCGCTAGAACGGAACCAGAGGGACGGATCAGGCCCATGCTCACCCTGCTGAAATACAGCACGCCGGAGTGCCCGGTCTGCCGGACGATGGCCACCTTCGATGCCAGGGTCGCGGAAGAGCTGGCTGTGGCCTATGTGGTCGTTGACCTCACGTCCCCTGAAATCTACCGGCGCTACCGAGGAATTCTGCTCCAGAAGTATCCGTTGAAGCGCGAGCTGAAGCTGCCCACCTATCTTCTTGTCGATGATCCGGAGGGCGACTTCACGATCCACGGCGACATCTCCGGCGGTCTGCCGGAAGACCTGTTTCGCTCGCGCCTGGAGGCGCTCGTGGCGACGGCTTCCCAGGCAGACTGATCCGCCTAAGTCTGTTCCACGAGGCTGATGTGGCTGAACAGCGTGGTGACGAAGGCAAACAGGAGGAAGGGCAGAGACAGCACAAAGATCAGGACGATCACGCCAATGCCTGCCACAGGATGGGAAGCCGCCAGCAGCGCAAGCCCGGCGCCGAGACTCAGAAAGACGCCGAGGAGCCAGATGAGAATCTGCCCATAAATATCACCATAGCTCAACGTGCAGAGAACAAGATAGCCTTTTTCGGAGTTCATGATTGACTGTTGTGACGAGAATCGTTGCCTGGGCGTCGTGAACACAAGTGCTCAGCCCCAGTCCGCCTGAGAGTGGCTGCCAAGACCCCTGAGCAGCCCTCACCTCAGGACAGCCATCATGGAGGCCAGTTGACCCCGGGGAGATCCGGCTTCGCCCCATCGCCTGGTCACGCTTGCGCAGGCACACCAACTGTAAAGAATCCGTGCCGGGGTTTCTGTCAGCCTCCTTGAGTTGCAGGATGAAGCCAATCGGATTGGAGAGCGACGCGGTGGCCTTGCGCGATGAAACCTGCATCCCCTGCCGTGATGGCGGTCCCACACTGGATGCCGAGGAGCTGGCGGAGTTGAAGGCCGAACTGCCTGGATGGCAGGTGATCGATGGTCATCACCTGCACAAGCACCTGGAGTTCGCCGATTTCCGCACCGCCCTGGACTGGCTCAGCCGCGCTGGTGCCATCTGCGAGGAGCAGGGGCACCATGGTGATTTCCGGGTCGGGTGGGGCTATGTGGATGTCGATGTCTTCACCCACAAGGCGAATGGGCTGACGCGGGCGGATGCGGTGCTGGCGGCGAAGTTCGATGCGATCGGGTCCAGTGAGGTCCGGGGCACCTGAGGGTCCTGATCAGGACAGCCCCCGATCCCTGAGAATCACTGCCACGGCCCTGGTGCTCGCAGCCGATGCGGGTGGTGATTCTCGGCAATGCCGGCTCCGGCAAGACCACCCTGGCCCGCTGGCTGGCGGAGAGATCCAGGGCGGAGCGCCTCGATCTGGACACCGTTGCCTGGGAGCCGGGCCAGGTGGCGGTGCCCCGTGAACCGGCACGGGCCCGGGCCGAGGTGGAGGGCTTCTGCCGCAGCCACGAGCACTGGGTGGTGGAGGGCTGCTACGCCAGCCTGGTGCGCGCCGCCCTGGTGTTCCACCCGCGGCTGATCTGGCTGGATCCCGGGGTCGAGGTCTGCCTGGCGAACTGCCGCTCGCGGCCCTGGGAACCGCACAAGTACGCCTCGGCCGCCGAGCAGAACGCGCGGCTGCCCTTTCTGCTGGAGTGGGTGGCGGGCTATGACGAACGCGATGGCGAGCTGGGCCGGGCCGAGCACCGCCAGTGCTTCCTCAGCTACGACGGACCGCGCATGCACTGGGTGGCGATGCCGCATCTCGGCGACCTCGCCGAGATGCCCTGGTCCTGAGGCGGCAGCCGGGAGCCCCGGGCTGGAGCCCCCGGCCTGGGGATTCAGCCGGCCTGCACGTCCACCACGACGCGGGCGCCGTTGCTGATCGTGTTGAACACCGGCGAGAACGCCGCCAGCTCGCGGATGCGCGGCAGGTCCTCGGGCCTGGCCTTCACCCGGAACCGGGCCCGGATCTCGGTGTAGCCCTTGGGCACCTCGGGGGCCAGGCCGAGGAAGCCGCGCAGGTCGATGTCGCCCTCCAGTTCCGATTCGAGGGCTTCGATGACGATGCCCCGCACCGCCGCATGGGCCACCATGCTGGTGGTGAGGCAGGAGGCCAGGGCGTGGAGCAGGTGCTCCACCGGGTTGGCGCCCTCATCGTTGCCGGCCAGGATCGCCGGCTCGTCCGCGTCCAGCAGGAACGTCTGGCGGTGGGGGATGTCCTGGCGGGCGCCGTGGAAGTCGGTCACGGTGGTGCGGTTGTGGGCACCGCCGAGCCAGGCGTTGCGGGCCCGGAAGCGGCAGGCACCGAGCCCTGGATCGTCCTTGATCTGCTGCACCGTCGCCATGAGGGTGTCGAGATCGACGCCGTTCACCTGACGGCTGGTTGGGGTGGTTGTGGTGGTCATGGTCCTGACTCCATGCGATCGCGGAATGCCGCAGCACTCCTGTGGGATGTCTTCACTCAAGGACGCCGGCTGCCTCGGCGGACGATGCAAACCGGCCATGAGCGGGCCATTCGGGCCAGATCGGTGAAAGATGAGCAGAACCACTCAGCCGCACGGCCCCATCGACGCGCAGAGCGCGGCCATCCCGGCACCAGCGACATGCCGCCCTTCAGCGGCTGTTCCAGGCCCTGCCGCACCCGGCCGCAACAGACTGTTACAGTTCTCTTAACACCGCTTAACAAACGTGTCCGACTCCTCCGCCCGCTTCGGCTTCAGCGCCTTCGCCGAAACCTGGAACGGCCGCCTGGCCATGCTCGGCTTCGTGATCGGCCTGGCCACCGAGCTGCTCACCGGCCAGGGCATCCTCTCCCAGATCGGACTGGGTTGATCGCCATGAGCACCGACTACACCGCGGCCATCGCCGGCGTCACCGCCCTGGTGATCCTGCTCACCGGGATGGTGGCCTTCGTTCTCTCCCGCCCAAGCGACCTCGCCCCCTACGAACCCCGATGACCAACACCCCTGCCAACGACAAGTGGTTCCAGGACCGCGCCACCCAGCAGATCCACATGGATCAGCTCAGGCGCGCTGAGCGCTTCAACGGCCGCGCCGCCATGCTCGGCATCGTGATCGGCGTGATCGTCGAGGGCCTCACGGGCTTCGGTATTGCCCACCAGATCGGCCTCGGCCCGCTGGTGGACGGCTATGCCGCCTGCCGAACCCAGTTCCTGCCCTTCTGCTTCTGACGCTCCCGCAGGCAGCGGGAGTGGGAAGGCTGGTGAAGGCGCCGCCCCTCCAGGGCTCCATGTTCTAGTCGTGCAGCACCACCACGTCCGGGCCCGGCCGGCCGCCGAGGCCATGATCGTTCGTGAAGGCTGGGGTCGCCCGACGGGCTCCTTCTGCACACTGGAAACCAGGCGTCAGCGTTCCACCGACGCCGGCATGAGCGCCGTCCCTTCGCCACGGCAGCTCCGGAGAACCCCCGCGCCAGGCGGGGGTTTTCTGTTGGCGATGCCTGCTCCATCCGTTCTCCCCCGCCATGCCTAAGGGCCCGGGCAGCGCACCCGGCCCATGACCCCCTCCACCCCCACCGTCTCGACGGCCAGCCGCTGACCCGTACCCTCCAGCCGCAGGCGCAGCGGCTGCAGCCAGGTGCTGCCCTCCCCGGAGAGTTCCGTGATCACGGCGATCTCATCGCGGCCCCGGGCCACCACCGCGAGTACGGGCCCGCTGCTCTCGTAGAAGCTCAGCCGGCCGGCCTCGATCCGCAGCCACGACTCGTCGCTCGGCCCCCTCTGGCACTGGCGCAGCTCTGCCATCCACAGCCCCTGAAATGGTGCAGGGATCTGGTTCAGGCGTTCAGCCGCCGGGGCAGCGGGGGCCGCAGCGAGCATGGCGGCGAGGACGAGCGCGGAACCGGTTTTCGGGACCAGCATCGGTGGCAGCTTGGGGGAACCTCCATGGTCCTGCAGGCTGCAGGCTGCCTCCCGATCCGCGACAGGCAGAAATGCCGGTCGGTTTGCCGCACTGACACCCAGCTCCGGCGGATGTATTCATGAATCAGAGGCCACGACCCGGGCGGTGCAGGTCCATAACCCGGCAACCGGCCCAAAGGCGCCCGCAACGGGGCGCCTTTTTCATGGTCACCGCGCCGCCAGGAAGGGTTCTCGAGGTGAGCCAGTGGATTGCATGGGTGTGACCGTCCGGTCGGGGCCCGCCGGGGATGGCACCCGGAAAGATCCTGTCACACCTCCGAACAGGTTATGCATGCTCGTTCACGGGGCTTATTGCTAGGGTCTAGCAAAGCTTGTCAATGGGGGCTGCATGGACGACGACTATCGCGATGATGACTACCAAGGTGACGACGACTACAAGGACGATGATTACATTGGCTCATCGCCTGCGCCGTCGGGCTCCAGCAGCAGCAACGACGACGATGACGACGACTATCGCGGGTCCGGCGGCAACGATGATGACTACCGGGGAGGCACAAGCTCGCTAGGACTTGTCGATGACGATTACGCGCGTCGTCTGTTCAGGGATGACGACTACATCACGGGGCAGCGCATTCGAAAGCGTGATCTCAAGGATGATGATTACAGCTTCCTGCCCTCGTCAACTGACCGTCTCTATCAGGGTGGTCGCCGTCGCGATAATCTGATTGGCTCGGGCAGGGGCGTGGAGGTCTTCGTCGGCCGCAGGCGGGATGACAATTTCCTGCTTGGCAACCGCAGGCGCGACTTTTACGACGACGACTATCGGGGTGGCGGCCGATCAAGCTATGGCGTCATCAGGGATTTTTCCTTCCGTCAGAACGACACCATCTTCCTGCATGGCAAGCGGAGAGATTATGTGCTCTCCAATGTCAGGGTCGATGGCATCCGAGGTGTCGGCATTGCCCTCAAGGGCGGGAAGCGCGACGATCTGATCGGCGTCATCCAGGGACAACGCTCCGGAGCCTTCAATCTCTCGGATTCCTCGGTGTTCCAGTTCTTTGGTGGCTAAGCCATCAGCAGAGGTCGGGCCGTCCCAGGCCCGACCCTGGCGACTTGCCATCACCGGCGCCAGCGGCACGGGCAAGACCACTCTCGGTCGCGCCTTGTCCGAGCGGCTTGCCCTGCCATTCATCAAGGAGGACATCGGCGAACTCCTGGATGCCCAGGCTGAGCTCAGCCGCCTTGCGGGGCGCGGCAAGCTCAGGCGCTCCCACTTCTCCAACCATGCCGCGCTCTGCCAGGAGCACATCGAACGCCAGAACACACGATTCGCCCAGCAGCCAGGCTTCATCTGTGATCGCTTCGCTGTTGATGTGCTGGCTCGGGTGTTGCGCCCCCCTTTCGATCGAGTAGGCGAGGAGTGGTTTAAGACCCTGCTGGACCTCACCAAGCAACAGCTCGAGAGCCTCGATCTGATTGTTGTGACCCCCCTCAGTGACTGGTCCTTTCAGCCCTCAAAGAACGACATGGGCCGGGAGCGGATCGTGGCGGTGCTGCCGAAAACCCGCATCCACAGCCTCTACTCAGGGCTCTGTGTCACCCTCGGTCCTGAGCGGACGTTGTTTCTGCCGGCTGGTGACACCCGCCACGAGATCTGGATTCCCCTCATCCTCAAGGCTTTGGGTGCTGCATCGCTGAACCCTTGTCAGACCTGAGGGCTTGGCTGCGCTGCCTCTTCGAGGACAGGCCCGCCGCGCTCACGGGGCTGGTGGGTGCTCCCTCAGGCACCCTTGCGAGATGTCCACCTGTTCCGGATCGGTGGGGGCGATCCAGCGAGGATGGCCTCAATGCAGGTGGGAGATCCATGGGTAGTTGCGCGACAGGCAGGACTCTCCGGTTTGCGATCCTGCCCCTGCTGATCGCTGCTGCCGCTGCCCCAGCCCTGGCCATTCCCCGGCTCGACCTCAAGCCCTACCCGGCTCCAAGAGCTGGTGAAACGCGCTGGGTGATCCAGCTGCCGGGGGTGTTGCGGTCCAGTGCGGATCCGGCGATGTCGTCCGATCCCGCCGACTGGCGGGTGGAGCTGATCGTGGGCAAGGAGCTGGATGTGGACTGCAACCGCCAGCTGCTGCAGGGCCGCATCACCCCGGAGAGCGTGCCCGGCTGGGGCTACACCGTCTACCGGGTGAGCGGCGGCGAGCGGGGACTGTCCACGCTGATGGCCTGCCCGCCGGATCAGCCCCCGCGCCGCTCCTTCGTGCCCCTGGCCGGAGAGCCCACGCTGGTGCGCTACAACGCCAGCCTGCCGATCGTCATCTACGCGCCCAAGCATCTGCAGGTGCGCTGGCGGCTGTGGAAGGCCGAGACCGGCCAGCAGGAGGCCGTCAGGCGCTGATCCGGGGTTCCCCTGAGGTCGTGGACAGCTCAGGAGGGATCACGCCATGGCCATCAGTGCTGGCTGTATGGCATCAGCTGCCGATCTTCGGAAGCAACAACCCAGAGCGCTCGCGATAGGCTTCAAAATTGTCGTAACGAGATAACGACTCATCCTTACGGCGCATGTTGGGGAGACAGACCGCGAAGAAGATGCCTGCCAACACGACAAGGGGCTGCCAGTGCATGGGCGATAAGCAGATGGGATTTAGCGATAATATGCAGACCACCCCCAAGAGGCAGGCCACGCGGGAGAAGCCCTTGGCCAGCGTGGTCGAATTGTTTACGACACCGGGCAGAGATCTCCTCAATAGCGACGCTGGCTTTGAACCCGGGCTCTAGGGTTCGGTTTTGCCCCAATAGTGGCCCCTCTCTCGGGGTGGTGCCCCGCCTCAGAGGTTAGCGATAGAGCCTGTCCTGAAATACCAGACCACTTCAGGGAGACAGGCGACATTGGATCTTGTAATGAACCCAGCGGCCATTACAGGTAGAACGCCAGCGATACCTTGCAATGGCAAAGCTTGCACTTATGAGTTAAGTGCAAGACTCCATAATGCCTATTTACGAGAAGAAGCTATCGGCATCGAAGACGATCCCGGAGCCAAAACGATTCCCATTGTAGAAGAGCTTTAACCTATCTGTCTCAAGATTAATGCTGAATGACCCCGATGCACTTGGCGGTATCTTGTTAATGAGGTCATCCAAGTCAGCCCTAAACCTACCTATTACAAAGTCTCTGGCGTCAAGCCGGCGGTTCCTATTGGCATCATAAATCAAGGGAGCCTTGGCAATACCCTTAAATCGATTGATCTGTGTGTATGCATAGAATCCTCTGAATGTTTCACCATCGGCTCGAACTTTCCATCGACCTTTGTTCCCGTCCGCACTCCATCTGCCGGTGATGATGTCTTTGCTCATGATCTTAGAGCTAAACACAATAAAACAATGCTAGGCAGCGATGGAGCGCTCGTCAAGCAACTATCGGGAGCTTCACCCTCCAGCTTTAGAACACATGAGCAGAAGAGTACTGGCGCAAAATGATTAGACTTCTGCTACTGATGTGAACTGCATAAGCACTAGCCTGTGCATGCTCAAGACCAAAGGATGCTAGCGCTTAGATCTGATTATTAAGGTAGTCCAAGAAATTGGACTGAAAGGCGTCAGTGATAGCGCTGTTCTGAAGATCAACCTTCGAGATCATTGATTGTATTCTGCCTTTGAAGATCTCTTGGCATGTGCTGAGTGGCGTAGTCATTGCAACCTGAAAATCTGCATCAATACTTGAGCCGCCGTCTGTAGGCAAGATCCTCGTGCGCGCTTCTGCCTCATCCACGAGGAAGTCGGTGGCTTTGTTGGCCTTTCTTAGGGCCTTGCCCTCAAAGACTGCAAAGAAGACTAGGCCATACGTTTCACCCCCCTCTGTGATCAGATCGGCGCCAACCTTCATGCCCAGCTTTCGCCTCTTGATCTCTAGGTCAGTCTGCCTAACCTTAATCTCAGAAGGCTGGCCCCCAGTTGAAGCGACTTGGTACTCGATCAGCTTGTCGAAAAGTTTTTGAAGTGGCTTTCTAATGGGGTTCTCATCTTGTTCGTCAAAAAGTCGTTTGCCACACTTGAGATATCGAATAGGATCAGACACTTTGTTGGGACCATGATTGCCTACCTTAGCGAAGCAGACGACAAGCGCAGAAGAGGAAACACGTCTTAACATTGCAGAGGATAATCGGGCGCAAGTTTGGGGATAAGAGATTCGTTTGACTCCATTTCCAGAAGGCATGTAATTTAGTTGCCTCTTTAAGTGAGCTTTCAGCTTTGCGTACTCGTTGATAACGAGCTGAAACTGGATTGGCAGACTTAGACGAAGTCTCCCAGCTTCCCAATGGCATCGTTCCTTCCGCTGGAATCCATGGTGGACTACCTGGCATGGCGCTTGGGCCCTCCCACGTCCTACGCCCAAGCCCAGCGTCTGTTTGACCTACTGGTGCTGCGCGGCATGCTCATGCCGTGGAGCGGGATCAATGGGTTCTGGGAGCCCTTCCTGGATCCGCACCATCTGTTACCGCGACCACCCCTGCTTGCGCGGTGCCCATTACCGACCAGCCTCAGCCCACCACCTCCTGAGGGTGCCGGCAGAACTGGCACAGGTGCTCCAGCATCCGGGCTACGTGTGCGCCATCGACAAGGGCGTGATGGGCCTGCACGGCGATCGGCAGCAGCTCCGCCCCCTTACTCCGGAAGCTGCGGCCGGTGCTGATCACGGTTATCCAGGCCTCCGCGAAGCTCCCGCAGTGGAGGGCATCGCCGATGCGATGGCGGAAGCAGGAGCTGGCGTTGATGGACCGGCAGATCAGGCAGCAGAGGGTGGTGTAGAAGCACAGATCGCGGGCCGCAATGAACTCCCCGAAGCCACTGATGTCGATCTGGCTGCTGATGGAGAATACCGGCACCTGGTGGTTGCTGAATCACTCGAACGGCCGGCAGCGGGGGTAGCGCTCGAGATCCACCGGTGTGCCGGTCTGTGAGGCCATCGCTCCCTCGTGCGCGCTGGTCTGTTCTGCCCTGTCCATCCCCTCCCGGCCGCGCAGCCAGGGGTGGGCGGAGCCAGGCTCCCTATCTGCCTGATCCCTTTGCCTGGTGACGGGCCCTGCGGGGGCTTCTCGGCGGACCTGCTCTGCAAGCCCAAAACCCAGAGCTGGGGTGCAAGGGAACGGAGGGGGTGGGATTCGAACCCACGGACCCTTGCGGGTCGCCGGTTTTCAAGACCGGAGCCATCAACCACTCGACCACCCCTCCAGGGTGGGGCCGTGGCACCGGGAACGGCGACGCGGCAGCTGAATTTTCCCATGGCAGCCGGGGCGGTCGTGACACTTTCACCGCCTGGGCCCCAGCGGCGCTCCACTGCTGCACCACGGGGCTCACAGTGGGGGCGCATCCGATCCCGGCGAATCCCCCTTGGCTCCTGCGCTGCCGCACCCCTCTCCCCGGCCCGGTTCCGGAAGCAGCCCGCGCCAACGCCCGCGCCCGCGTCTGCGGATCCTCCTCCTGGCCCTGGCCGGTGTTCTGATGGGTGCGTCCGGGCAGGCGGCCCGGGCGGAAACCGTGATCGAGCGCGCCGCCCGCACCGGTGTGATCAGCGTGGGCACCCGCGCCGACCTCAGTCCCTACTCCTTTCGGAACGACCGGGGGGAGCTGGTGGGTTACGGGATCGACGTGGCCCAGTTGGTGGCGGCCGAGGTGTCGCGCTACCTCGGCCGGCCGGTGCGGGTGGAGTTCGAGTCCGTGGCGGATGCCGACACCCTCTTCCGGCAGGTGAGCCGCGGTGAGATCGCCCTGGCCTGCGGATCGCAGTTCACCTGGGAGCGGGAGATGTTCGTGGATACCTCCATCCCCTTCAGCCTCTCGGGCATCCGCATCCTCACCCGGGCGCAGGGGCTGAACGGCACCGCCGAATCGCTGGCCGGCAAGCGCATCGCCGTGGTGCCTGGGTCGCTCGGGGAGAGGGCGATCCGTGACCTCACGCCCCAGGCCATCCGGGTTGCGGTGCCGGGCCTGCAGGAGGGCCTGGCGGCCCTGGGCTCCGCCAGGGTGGATGGGGTGGCGGGCGACAGCATCCTGCTGGCGGGCGCCGCTCGAGCGGCCGGCACCCACGGGCTGGCGCTGGTGCCCCAGGACCCTCTGGTGCGCTACGCCGTGGGTTGCATGATGCCGGAGAACAATTCCACCTTCCGCAACCTGGTGAACCTGGCCATTGCCCAGATGATCCAGGGGTATGTGATCGACGATCCGGCCGCCACCGCCACGGTGAACCGCTGGCTCGGGCCCGGTGGCGTGCTGGAACTGCCGCCGGATCTGATCAAGGCCTACTTTCAGACCGTGCTGCTGAATCACGAGCAGATCAACGTTCCCACCACCCGCTAGACAACCCAGGTCACCGATGACGATCACCTCCCGCGCCGGCATGCTGGGCTTTCTGGTCTCGCTGGCGGCCTTCACCCAGCCAGCTGGTGCCGCCGCCAGTCGGCCCGCCGCCGAGGCCGCGATCCCCGCTGCGCCGACCTCGATCGAAGCCCGCCTGAGCCGGATCGCCGCAGCCGTACGCGAGCGGCAGGCCCGGCTGGGGGAGGCGGCAGGCCCGTTGGCTGATGCCGGCACACCCGTGGCCGCCTTCGTGAACGATCCCCGGGGCGCTGCCGTGGCTCGACCGGTCGGCGGGTTCGTCAACGGCCACCCCTACTACGGCGGACCTGCGAGGGGCTTCGTGAACGGAGGGGGCGGGTTCGTCAATGCCGCCTACCGCGGCGGCGGCTTCGTGAACGGCGGCGGTGGGTTCGTCAATGCGCGCCCCGGCGGCGCCGCCTTCCGGAACTGGTGAGCGGCGGTGCTGGCACCTGGCTTCGGGCCGATCGGTCTGGTGGTGATCCAGCCCACCCCGTTCTGCAACCTCGATTGCGACTACTGCTACCTGCCCGATCGCGGCAACCGCGCCCGCCTGCCGCTCGAGCTGGTGGATCCGATCCTCAGGGCCGTGCTCACCAGCCCCTTCGTGGGCGGCGACTTCACCGTGCTCTGGCACGCGGGGGAGCCGCTGGCCGTGCCGGTGCGCTTCTACGACGAGGCGACGCGGCTGCTGCGGGAGGCGGAAGCGCGCTACAAGCGCCATTCGCTCGCCATCGGCCAGAGCATCCAGACCAACGGCACCCTGATCGATCAGGCCTGGTGCGACTGCTTCCTGCGCAACGGCATCCAGGTGGGTGTGAGCCTCGACGGGCCTGCCTTCCTGCATGACGCCCACCGGCGCACCCGCACCGGCCTGGGAACCCATACCGCCACCATGCGCGGCATCGCCCACCTGCAGCGCAACGGCATTCCCTTCCATGTGATCGCGGTGCTGACCCGCGAGTCGCTCGATCATGCCGACGCCATCGTCGAGTTCTTCCTCGAGAACGGCATCACCGACGTGGGCTTCAACATGGAGGAAACCGAAGGGGTGAACAGCCGCTCGAGCCTGGAGGCAGCCGGCGCCGAGCTGGCCTACCGCGCCTTTCTGGAGCGGGTGTGGGAGCTCAGTGAACGGAGCCAGGGCCTTTTCCGGCTGCGGGAATTCGAAACCACCGGCGCCCTCGCCTGCAGCGATTCACGGCTTGAACGCACCGACATGAATCGCCCGTTCGTGATCCTGAACGTGGACCATCAGGGCAATTTCTCCACCTTCGATCCGGAACTTCTGGCGGTACGAACCCAGGAGTACGGCGATTTCGTGCTCGGCAACATCCTCACCGACTCCCTCGAATCGGTGTGCGCCACCGAGAAGTTCCAGCGCATCCACCACGACATGCAGGCCGGCATCGACCGCTGCCGCGCCACCTGTGAGTATTTCGGGCTGTGCGGCGGTGGCGCCGGCAGCAACAAGTACTGGGAGCACGGCACCTTCGACTGTGCCGAAACCCAGGCCTGCCGCTACCGCATCATGATCGTGGCCGATGTGGTGCTGGCGGGTCTGGAGGCCTCGCTGGGGATCACCCCTGAACCGGCAGGAGCCGCACCGCTCGAAGTCTGGTGATCCCTACCTGTGCCGCCCTGTGCCAGCACGAACGGGCTCCATAGGCTTGCTGCACTGCCGCTGCAACCGTCACGATCCATGGACCCCATCCAGCCCGTTCCCGAGGCCATCAGTCACCGCCAGCTCGCCCATCTGCTGCAGAGCGCCGTGGCTGATCCGGCCGCCGCCGAGGCAAGCGGCGGGGATGGGGTCGAGGGTGGCTCGAGCCCTGAGCTGGACGCCCTGCTCCAGGCCTATGGCGAGCTGAGCGTGCGGCTGCTCAAGGCCTTCGAAGGGGCCGGAGATGAACTCGCCCGGGGCCGCACCCCCCGCCAGCTGATGGCCATGGGTGCCCTGCGGGCCCACGCCCACATGGCCCTGCAGGCTCTCACTGCGAGCCGGGCCTGAACGATCCGGACACCTGGGATCAGTTGCTGCGCCGCCATGTCGATGGGCATGGCCGGGTGGACTACGCGGCCTGGGCCGGCCGCGACGCTTCCCTGCTCGCCGACTGGTTGAGCCGTCAGAGCGACCGCACCGACGGCCGCCAGGACGCCCTGGCCCACTGGATCAACCTCTACAACGCCTTCACGGTGCAGGCGGTGCTGCGCCGCTACCCGATCGACTCGATCCGCCCGCGGCTGCTGGGCGTTCCCAACCTGCTGGGACTGCTGCGCTTCTTCTCCCGCAGGGAGCACCGGCTCGGGGAGCGGCCGATCAGCCTCGGCGAGATCGAGCACCGCATCCTGCGTCCCCTGGGCGACCCCCGCATCCACTTCGCGATCGTGTGCGCGTCGATCGGCTGCCCGCTGCTGCGCAATGAGGCCTACAGGCCCGAGCGGCTGGAGGACCAGCTGGAGGACGACGCCCGGCGCTTCATCCGCAACCCCACCAAGGTGCGCTACGACGCGGCGGCCAACGTGCTGCACTGCAGCCCGATCTTCCGCTGGTACCGGGCGGATTTCGAGGCCGTGGCGCCGTCGCTGGCGGCCTACATCCTGCCGCGCCTGGCCACCATCCCCGCCGGCGCGCCCGGCGAATCCAGCCAGCCGGACCCGGCCCTGCGCTTCCTGCCCTACGACTGGAGCCTCAATCAGCAGCTTTCTCAGCGCACATCGGGATAGAGGCGGCGCAGGCGCCGGGGGGACACGCCCAGGCCCCAGAGCACACCGATCCAGAGGTAGAGCGCCGTGGCCTTCCACGGCCCCCAGCGGCGCACCCGCCGGTCGGAGCTGATCACCACCCGCTGGATCAGCCGGATGCGGCCGAGCTTCACCAGGCGCAGGCAGAGGTCGCCGTCCTCCAGCAGCGGCAGCTCGGTATTGAAGCCGCCGCAGGCCTCGAAGCTGCTGCGCCGCATCACCATCACCTGGTCGCCGAACAGCAGCCGCAGGCCGCGCACAAACAGATGGGGCCGGAACAGCAGCGGTGCCAGGGAGGTCTTGGCGGCATTGAGGCTCGAGATCAACCAGCGGGTGCCGGTGTCGCCGGCCATCAGCGACACGAAGCCGGCGCCGGCCACCGCCGGATCGGCCAGCACCCGCGC
This sequence comes from Cyanobium sp. CH-040, assembly GCF_024346135.1. Taxonomy (GTDB): domain Bacteria; phylum Cyanobacteriota; class Cyanobacteriia; order PCC-6307; family Cyanobiaceae; genus NIES-981. The sequence goes on from NZ_JAGQCJ010000006.1 coordinate 141,877, forward strand.
CGTCACCGCCACCAGGTCGTCGGGCACCAGGGTGTCGGCGTGCAGGAAGCAGAGCAGTTCGCCCCGGGCCCGGGCGGCTCCGGCATTCATCTGCGCCGCCCGTCCCGCCATCGGCGCCTGCAGCACGGTGGCTCCAGCGGCGGCGGCGATGGTGGTGGTGCGGTCGCTGCTGCCGCCATCCACCACCAGCACCTCCAGTGCCGGAGGATCGAGCACGCTCAGCTGACGCAAGGTGCGGCCGAGCCAGGCCTCTTCGTTCAGCACCGGGATCACGATCGAGAGCGACGGCGCCGGCACGGTGGACACACCCGCGGGCGGTGCGGGTTTCACCAGGGCAGTTCCTCGCCGTTGGCATGCAGGAAGCGGCCGCTGCTGGCGGGTGTGAGCGCGTCGATGCGCTGCAGCAGGCCCTCCACGGAGGTGCGCGGTGAGATGCCCGAGGACGTGAATCCGGTCATGCGGGTGCTCACCATGCCCGGATGCAGGATCGCCACGGCGATGCCGCGGGGCGCCAGGTCGATCGCCAGCGACTTACCGGCCATGCACAGGGCCGTCTTCGACATCCGGTAGCCGTAGTAGCCACCGGAGCCGTTGTCGGCGATCGAGCCCATGCGACTGGTGATCAGCACCAGCTTCGAGCCCTCGTGCAGCAACGGCAGCAGGGAGCGGGTGAGCAGCAGCGGCGCCACCGCGTTCACCTCGAACTGGCGGCGCAGGCTGTCGGCCTCAACGCTCTCGAGGCTGTCGGCCTCCAGCAGCCCGGCGTTGTGGATGAGCAGATCGAGGCTGAGATCCCCCAGCCGCCCGCGCAGCTCCTCGCCCGCTGCCGCGTCGGTGATGTCGATCCCGGTTTCCACGCGCACGTCCAGCTGCTCCAGCTCCGGCGAGGTGTGGCGGCACACGGCCACCACCGAGGCGCCGCGGCCGCTGAGCTGACGGCAGAACTCCAGGCCGATGCCGCGGTTGGCGCCGGTGATCAGAACGCTGCTCATGGGGTTGTCAGGGGGGTGAAGCTGACAGGTTCGTACTTGCTCACCGCTACCGTCCAGGCCCGCACGGCCAGGCTCTGCAGCCGCTGCACGGTCGTCTCGGTGTCCCCCCCGGCGATCCATGCCGCCTTGAGCGCGGGCAACTGGTCGTTCATCACCTCCATCGGCATCACCACCAGCAGCAGGCTGGCGCCTGCGGCGGCCCGCCGCAGGGGGCCCTCGTCGCTGCGCTGCCACACGCGCAGCAGCAGCTCCAGCGCCAGGGCGCGACCGTCCTCGCCGGGATCCTCGCTGCCGCCGGCGGCGGCACCGAGGGATTTGCCCGCCAGCGGCAGGGCCCGGCCGCCGTTCTGCTCCAGGAAGGCCATGGCGATCAGATAGGGGGCGTCAGCCATGGGGAGCAGATCCGGCAATGCCCCACCCTGACGCATGACATCCCCTCAGGCCGTTGTCCCCATTTGCGGGTAGACGCAGGCAAGTGGAGGTTCATAGCCTTTTCGGAGCCAGCAGTTCAAGCCCAATTCCAGCCCAAGGACTCCAGTCAGATCTGGAGCTCTTGGTGGTCTGTTCATGCGGCATCGTCACCATCGATCTCCAAGGACAGTTGTGTCGACTGACAAGGTGGAAACCATCGCTTCCAGGCTTGATGGCTACAGGACCTTGCTGGCACATGCCCGCAGCAACGGTGAGCCGGCACTGGTGCGCAAGCTTGAGCAGCAGATCAGGGAACTGGAGGCGTTTCAGCAGCGTCACCCCGAGGAGGTCGTGGCTCCCTCGCCCTTCGAAGTGTTCTGCGATCTCAATCCCTCTGACATCAACTGCCGCGTCTACGACGACTGACATGTCCACCTTCACGACATCGTTCACGACATCCCTGACTGTCGGTGAGCTTGAGGCCGGTTATCCGCTGTACTGCAAGGCTTTGCGCATCCTGATTCGGGAGGGAAAATCTCTGAAGATGGTTCAGCGAACCGTCTGCTGGACCCGGCTTCAGACGCTTCATGCCTGCTTGCCACGCAGCTATCGGGATCCGGAGCATCTCTACGTTCTGCTCAAACGGGAGTGGGAGGCTCAGAGCGTGTGACCCTGGCCGCTCGCATTGCCCGCAGATGGGGACATCGGTGACAACCTCGAAGTTCCTAGGCTGCATTCAGAACCGAAGCAAGACGTTGGACACCCATTCCGTGACTGGTGCGCAGCCCTGCGCACAGCCTGAAGTCGCCGGGAGCCTGCAGCCCACCACCTGCCTGGGACGCACCTGTTTGAAATGGACTCCCGACGGGGAACTTTCGGCTCAGGATGTTCAGCTCATTCTGCAGCGCCTTGGCCAGGTGGACGCACAGATCGGAGTAGGCTGAGGCTTTCCCCCTGAGACGGCAGGGTGTTGCTCCGGGTTGCCTGGAGCAGAGGCGTCGCCATGGATTTCACCCCCTATCTCACTGGTCTGGAAGCGAGCGACTCAGACGAGAGGCTGCTCTCACTGAAGCTGGATGGACGGGTTGCCCTGGCGATGAAGGGCAGATTGTTCCTGAGGTCGATATGTTCCAACTTCAGCAATCCTGCTCAGATCGGCTGTGCAGTGACTGATGAGGAATCTTGCCTTGAATACATCACGGAGTCAGCGTTCGATCTGCTGATCTGCACCGATTTCCTTGAAGAGGGAAATGGCTTTCAGCTGGCCTGCAAGGCCAAGCAGATCAGGCCGAATCTTCGCGTCATTGTGCTTGCTCTTGGTGACGTCATCCCAACGGAATATGCTGATGTTCCCTGGCTGGATGCCGTTGTGGCCGAGGCGGATTTCGTCGAAGATCAGCATCCCCTCCAGGCGGCCGTGCTGGCGGTGATGGGCCACCATGCCTACAGGAGCCCCTCCCTGCGCAGCGGCAGGCTGCCTTACCTGAGCTGCCCGCGTCTCACACCCCGCGAATACGAGGTTCTCGATCTGCTCGCCAGTGGCATGACCGACCGCGAGATGGCAGAGGCCCTGGTGATCTCGGAGGAGTCTGCGCGCACCTACACCAAGCGGCTGTTGCGCACCCTTGGAGTGCACAATCGCTTGCAGGCGGTTCTCAAGGGGATGCGCTGTGGGATGGTCCATCTCTGACGTCCACGACACCACCCCGCAGAACGCCGGCCGGAGTCGCGTGGGTGGCGGCTACGAGGCCGCCGTGCGGCGCATCTGGCGTCACGCCGAACCTGGCTCGCCCGACGCCTCGGCGGTGCTGCGCGCGCTCGTTCACGACGCCACGCTGGCCCCCTCCAGCCACAACACCCAGTGCTGGCGCTTCCGGCTGGAGGACAGCGCGATCACGCTGCTGCCCGATGCTCAACGCCGCTGTCCGGTGGTCGATCCGGACGATCACCATCTGTTCGTGAGCCTGGGCTGTGCCGCCGAGAGCCTGGTCCACAGCGCGCTCGCCCACGGGTGGCTTTGTGAGCCGGTCTTCCACGGGGGAGCTGATCCATCGCTGCGCTTGGCGCTGCTGCCCACGGTCGCGCTGCGCACGCCGTTGTTCGAGGCGATTCCCCACCGGCAGACCACGCGGGCGGACTTCGACGCCCAGCCCCTCTCCACGGAGGAGCTGAAGCTGCTGGAGGCTGCCGGTTCAGGCCCCGGCGTGCAGGTGCATCTGCTCACCGGCCGGCAGGCCATCGAGGCGGTGGGCGAGTTCGTGGTGGAGGCGAACACCGCCCAGCTGCGCAACCAGGCCTTTGTGGCTGAGCTGAGGCACTGGATCCGCTTCAACGGCCGGGAGGCGGTGCGCACAGGGGATGGCTTGTTCTCCGCCTGCACCGGCAATCCCGGCCTGCCCACGTGGCTGGGCCGGGCGCTCTTCCCGTTGGTGCTGTCGGAGCGCAAGGAGAATGAGCGCTACACCCGGCAGATCCGCAGCTCCGCCGGCATCGCCGTGTTCGTCTCCCAGCGGGACGATCAGCGCCACTGGATCGAGGCCGGCCGCGCCTTCCAGCGCTTCGCGCTCCAGGCCACCGCGCTGGGCGTGCGCACATCGCACCTCAACCAGCCGGTGGAGGTGGCTCCGATCCGGGCCGGGTTCGCCCGGTTTCTGGGTGTGGCCGGCGGCCGACCCGATCTGGTGATCCGCTTCGGCCGCGGGCCAGTGATGCCGCGATCCCTGCGCCGGCCCGTCGATGCGGTGCTGGTGTAGGCCCGTCAGCCGCGGCCGCCGCAGTCCGCCACCAGCCGGTCGAGCTCGGCCTGCATGTGGTTCACCACCTGTGCGTAGCAGGCCTGCACGTAGGCACGGTCGCGGCTGGCGGCGTAGCCCGTGCGTTCGAACACCACCGGTGCGCACACCCGCGTGTGGATGCGGGCGGGCAGCGGCAGGTTGGGCAGCGGCCCGAAGGCCAGCCCCCAGGGCAGGCCGAGGTAGAGCGGAAACACCTCCGGGTCGATGCCCAGCAGCCAGGGCATGCCCTTCTCGTGCAGCCGGCGCGCCTGGGCGGTGCAGTCCTCGAGCACCACCAGCGTGTCGTGGCCGCCCCAGGAGATCAGCGGGATCACCGGCAGCTCGTGCCAGAGGGCGAGGCGGATGAAACCGGTGCGGCCGCCGAAGTGGATGCGGTCGCGCAGGCGGTGGGGCCGGAAGGCGTCCTCACCGCCGCCGGGATACACCAGCACGCTGTGGCCCTGCTCCAGCAGCGCCAGGGCCTGGCGGGCATGGAAGGGCACCGCGCCCACCCGGGCGGCCAGGTCGGCGGCGACGGGAAAGGCCTGCCACACCTTGGCGTGGGCCAGGCCGAACACCTGCCGGTCGGTGCCGAAGCGCCGCACCCAGTCCACCAGGAACATGGGCAGATCGGGGGTGGCCAGACCACCGTTGTGGGAGCCCACCAGCAGCACCTGGCCCCGGCTGGGCATGTGCTCCCAGCCGCTGGTGCGCACCCGGAAGTAGTGGCGGTAGAACCACTCCCACACCGGCATCAGCCGGCGGATCACGCGCGGATCACGGCGGATCGCCGGCTCGGGGAGGTGGGGCAACGGTGGTGAGGTCGGCTGTGGCATACACGATGATGCCGGGCCTGGACGCGGCGCCGGAGAGCAGAACGATCCTGTCGCCGTCCTGGTGGAAGGTGGTGCCCCGGAAACGGCCCTGCAGCGGCTGACCGGGATCGGGCTCCAGCAGCACGAAGCGCCGGCCGCCGCCGCCGATGGGATGCAGCTCCGGATCGACCTCCACGTAGCGGATGGCGCCGCCCCGGTGCGCGCTCTGGTCCTGATAGACGACGAAGGCTCTGCCGCCCACCCGCAGCAGGGCGGGGTCGTAGATGTTGCGGGTCTCACCCTCCGCGGACTCCACCAGGGGGGTGGGCAGCTGGGTCCAGGTGCTGCCATCCGTGGAGGTGGCCAGCCAGATGGCGCGCAGACCCCGGCGCTCGCTCCATCCCGAATACAGCATCACGTAGCGCGACCCGAACCGCTGCAGCGGATGGTCGTAGGCGCGGGTGTAGGTGGCGTTGCGGGTGTTCACCGCGTCGGCACGGATGCTGGTGCCCTGGCGTCTGAACCGCACGCCGTCGCTGCTGGTCCACAGATCGGTGCGGGAGTTGTCGCCATGGGCCCAGAGATGCAGGCGCCCGCTCTCCTCGATCCAGAGCACATCGGGGATGGCCACATCCCGGATCAGGGGGTTGTCCGGGTGTTCCCGCCAGGGGCCATCGAGGCTGTCGGCATAGGCCAGGCCGATGCCGGCGTGGTTGTGCGCCGAGTAGTAGAGGTAGTAGCGGCCCAGGGGGTTGGCCACCAGGCCGTCCACGCGGATCACGGCCGGGCGCTCCAGCTGCCCGCGGGGCGCGAAGCTGAGCGACTTTCCCTCCAGGGCCACGCCCCGCAGGGTGAAGGGCGGCAGGGGGCCCGGTTCCGCCCGTCCCGCCACCCCGCCCAGCAGGCAGGCGGCTGCGCAGAGCACCGCCAGCAGCAGGGGCCTGGTTCTGCTCACGGGTCCGGCCTCAGGGGAGTGGCGACAGGGCTGGGTGTTCCCTGACTGCCATGGGCAAGGCCAACGCCAGCGTTCGATGATGTGTGCGGTTGTCCATGGCAACGATAGGAGGCAGCTGTTCGATGGAGGTTGTTGATCAGTTCTTGCCGGAGGACGATCTGCGCTGCATCCGTGCGCGGATCATGGGATCGGATTTTCCCTGGTTCTTCAACGACAGTGTTGATTATCTGCCGGGGCATCCAGGTCATGATGCTGCAAACCTTGATGATTACCAGTTCACGCACCTCTTTTATCTTGCTCGTGGTGAAGATGGCTCGCCTCGTGGGCGTCTCAGTCTTGAAATGCCGCTGTTGTTGCCTCTGACGCGCAGGCTTGGCATCAAGAGGGCCGTCCGCATCAAGGCGAATCTCAATCCCCGTACAGAGCGCCGCACTCAATACCACTTCCATACGGATACCAGTCAGCACTGCTGGACTGCGGTTTACTACCTTAATACCAACAATGGCTTGACGGTTTTTGAGGATGGTCGAACGGTTGAGAGCGTCGAGAATAGAATTGTGATTTTCGATTCGTCTGTCAGGCATACTGGCACTAGCTGTACCGATCAAAAAGTGCGCCTCGTCATTAACCTGAACTTCCACAGATTCTGATTGGATGGCTTCTTTTGCGGATCGCCCTGTCGCCGGAGGCGGAATTCGAGCTGCGGCTCGATGGCGGTGATCCGCCTGGGGAGCTGCTGCTCAGGCGGGTTGCTGCCGCTACGGACAGCCAGGCCCCGCGCTGATCGCCGACGGTTCGCGGATCACGATCGCCGTGAGGTCTTCGCGCACGTCCCTGGCCTCGATCGGCGGATCCTCGCCGGCGGGCAGGGGCCGGCCGGCGCGGTCGAGGAACTGGGGCTGGGTGCAGAGGCTGATCAGCACCGCACCGCCCGTGGCGGGGTTGAGCGGCTGGGCTTCGAACAGATAGGGCCCCAGCCGCCGCCCCCCCAGGTGGGTGAAGTGCGGCCCCAGCCGCACCGCGGCGAAGGCGCTGGCGGGCAGGCGGTAGGCCTGAAACAGAACGCCGCTGAGCTGGGGCTTGCCGCGCAGCAGCGGCAGCAGCTCGGTGAAGGCCAGGGTGCCGCCGGCCCGGGCGGCGGGGGCGCCAGCCAGGCAGGCCAGCGTTGCCGCCAGGGCTGCGATCAGGGCTGTGGGCACGGCTGCGGCGAGGGTGGAGCCGGGGAGGCAGGATCGCGCCATCGAACACCGCCTCCATCGCGGCTGAGCAGGCGTTGATCCTCAGGCCGTTTCGATCGCGGCCAGGGCCCGGTTCACCCTCCTGAAATCAAAGCCGATCGAGCGCAGAGCGTGCCAGAGATGCCCCTGCAGGAACATGAAGGCCAGGAAGAAGTGGGCGTTGGCGAGCCAGGCGCGGGCCGTGTGGGCGAGGTAGGGCAGGCTGTCGGTGGTGTCGGCGAAGTAGGGGGCCAGGCCGAACTGCAGCGACAGGCCGGGGCCATAGAACTCCACCGGATAGACGGTGGTGTTGCTGGCGCACCACAGGCTGGCGACGAAGCCGGCCAGGGCCACACCGCCCAGCGAGTAGGAGAGGATGCCCTCGGCCGAGAACACCAGCAGCCGGCGGGCGAAGGGCAGGGGCGGCACCAGGATGTGCCAGAGACCGCCGGCGGTGAGCATCAGCGCCACCACCACGTGACCGCCGAGCACATCCTCGAGGCTGCTGATCGAGAGGAAGTGGGTCTGGTACGACCAGATCGTGAGCAGATCCACGTTCGGCACCACGGTGCGCACCGTCTGCAGCGCCGGGTCGTAGAGGCCATGGTGCTTGCCCCACTCCACCAGGGCCGTGGCGCCGAGCCCCAGAAAGATCAGGTGGTGGCCGAGGATCAGTCCCAGCTGCCGGGGATCGTCCCAGGAGAAATCGAAGCGCCGGGCCGCACCTTCGGCCTCACCGAGATCGATGGGGGCACGGAAGAGGTGCCACATGCCGCCGGCGGCGAGCACCGCGGCGCTCACCAGATGGAAGGCGGCGATGGCCACGATTCCCTCGGGCTGGGTGATGGCGCCACCCTCGCCCACACCGATGCCCAGGCGGGCCAGATTGGGCAGCAGGATCAGGCTCTGCTCGCCGAGAGGCAGGGTGGCGGTGTAGCGGCTCAGCTCGAACATGGTGAACGAGCCGGCCCAGAACATGATCAGGCCGGCATGGGCGGCGTGGGCGGCGATGAAGTTGCCGGACTGATTGACGAAACGGGAATTGCCAGCCCACCAGTCATAGGTGGGGGCTGGATTGCCATAGGACTGCATGAGGACCTTGTGAAGGCCACTAAACCCTATGGAGTGCGATTGCAGGGGATCTGACCGATGTGACCGCTGCCTGAGCGGATGTTGACGGTTGCGGGTGATGCAGGAAACAGCAGGCGCTGAGATTCAGACGCCTGCCGTGGGGATCTTCTCCACCAGCTGCTTCATCACCCCGTGGTTGAAGTCGCGGGATTCGTGCAGCAGCATGTCGAAGGCGTCGGTGGTGAGCCAGAAGGCCTGCAGGCCCTGCTCGCCGGCCTGCAGATCGGCCGAACGGGGGGAGTTCCTGATCACGGCCATCTCCCCGAAGATCTTGCTGCCGCCCAGTTGCACCGTCTGTCCATCCGCCGTGTGCACCACGGCCTGGCCATGGAGCACAACGCCCAGCCCGTCGCAGGGATCGCCGCGCCGGAACACGGTGTCGCCCGGCGCCCAGCGGCGTACTTCGCCCCGGGCCGCCACCTGGATCAGGCCCGAGGGCGGGAGGTCGGTGAACAGTTCGCTGTCGGCGAGGATCGGCAGTTCGTCCATGTCCTCGGTCCGCTCTCCGCGCAGCGCCGATTCGAGGAAGGGTGAGCTGGGAAGACCCTGGCGCGGTTGGCGCAGGGGCCGTGAGCCGTTGCCGTCGCCCCGCTGCCGGTCCACCAGCAGCACCCAGCCGGCGGTGTCGGGGTCTGGATCCTGCCAGAGCAGATCCAGTGCTTCGTCGAGGCTGCCTTCGGCGTGGTCAGTCTCCGTGGGCATGGAGAGGTCCGCTGACGCGAAGCGCTCCGCCAGTTGATCCTTCAGGCAGCTGGTGCGATCGGCCATCGCCCGCGCCAGCGGCGCCAGCAGAGGCAGGGATTCGGCCTCGCGGTGCAGCAGCAGGGCCAGACCGCGCTCGCGCCGCAGCTGCTGCCAGCGCTCCAGGAGCCGGTCCTGCTCCTGAGCACCGTGCGGGCCGAATTCGCCCAGCACGGTGCTCCACTCGCCGTCGTCGAGACCACTGCTCTTGCGCACCTGCTCGAGCTGCTCCCGCTGCCGTGCCGAAAGCTCCTCGGGCTGCAGCACCTCCAGGCCCGCCATGCTCATGAGCTGATGCAGCGCCTCCCGGGCGGCGTCCTGGCGGAGGGTGTGCCGCTGCTGGTCGAGGCCGTCCATCGTCAGCAGGCCCTGATCCTCCTCGGCCAGCTGGCGCACCACGGCGTGGTGATCCTGCTCTTCGAGGTTGAGATTCCGGCGCAGTTCGTCGAGCTGCAGCATGGAGCTGGCCGTGGAGATGCGGCCGGTGCGCAACAGATCCTTGAGCACCCCCTGGTACACGTCCCGGGCCCGCTGCAGCGACATCACCGGCAGGGCCTTGGCCAGGGTGAACACCTCCAGCGGCGAGAGGTCGGCAAGCTGGCGCCCTTCCAGGGCCTGATCCAGCCCCGGCACCTTGGTGAGCTGCCGCCGCAGGCTCTCGCTGGTGCTCTCGCGCCGGTAGAGGCCCTCGTCGCGAGACCAGGAGCGGAACAGCCACACCGCCGTGAGCGCGGCCACGAAGAACTGCAGCGTGCGTTCGCCGGCGATGCCGGCGACGGGGAAGACGTTGCTCTTGAAGAAGAAGAACAGATTCAGGGCCACCAGGGTGGCGATCAACCGCGTGCGGTGGATGGCGATGCCACGGCTGCGCTCGGGATCAGCGCTGCCCAGCCGCCTCTCCAGCAGACGCTCCAGCCGGCCGAACAGCTGGACCGAGCCCCAGGCACCGAGGGAGAGTCCTGCCGGGATGGCGACCAGGCGGGGGATGGACAGGGAGCCGACTGCCGGCATCGGCTGCAGCACCAGCTCCTGGAGGCGGGAGTCGTAGGTGAAGAAGCTGTCGTGGAGGTAGGTCCAGGCGCTCACGCCGGTGCCGGCGCTGGTGGCCAGGATCAGCAGGTAGAACGCCAGCACGATGCCGGGGTAGGAGTACCAGGCCCAGTTCAGGCCGCGCTTGCCTGTGAGGTGGGCCCAGTAGCTGCGCTCCGAGTCGATGTCGATGCAGGGCGTGGCGCAGGCCACGCAGACGCTCACGTCCTTGCCTTCGGCCGACACCGTGCGGCACATCGACTGGGTGGTGCGCGTCGAGCCGCTCAGGTGCGCCGGGGTGCCGAGGGAGCCGCGGGGGCCGGTGATCACGGTCTGCACCGGCCCCAGGGGACAGAAGTACTGGCACCAGCTCTTGCCGCCGTAGGCCCAGCCCACCACCAGGGCGCCGATCAGGGCCGAGAGGCAGAGCAGGGCCAGCACCAGGGCGCTGCTGTTGGCCACCAGGATGCGCAGGCTGAGGCCGGTGAGCAGCAGGCTCCACTGCAGCTGGATGTGGTGGCGGCCCAGCCAGGACGCCGGCTCGACCAGCACCAGCCTGGGCTTGCCCTTGGGCCCGCTCACCATGCGCTGCAGCTTCAGCGCGCTGAACACCTGCGACACGAACGACAGCGGACAGATGCGCCGCCAGAGCTCGTGGCTCACCACGATCGTGAGCAGCACCAGGGGCAGGCCCAGGTTCCAGAACAGGTCGTTGCCCCAGTTCCCCCGGCACCAGCCCAGGCCGTCACAGGCCGGCGTTGGTTGCCAGGGCGTCAGCCCCGGCAGCAGCAGCATGGCGATCAGCAGGATCCAGCCCGACAGCAGGGCCCAGCGCGCCACGCGCAGGCGGCTTTCCGGCCAGAGGTGAAAGCTGGGCATCCGGAACCACGGCAGGCCTGCGGAGGATAGCCGAGGTCAGGGAATAACCAGCTGCCCGCATTGACCGTGCGGAATCTCATGCCCACCGCTGGGAGATTGGCGGCCGGCGCATGCTCCCGAACCCACACATTCCAGGCACCGGCCGGCGCCGCCGTGCACGATCATTCGCATCAGCGGCCGCGGATGATCCGCTGATAGCGCCGTTCGTTGGCGGCGGCCGCGAACCCGAAGATCACCACCGCCGCCGCCAGGGTGAGGCAGAGCAGGGTCATCAGCGGCAGCAGGCCCGCCATCAGCGTGAGGGTGGAGGTGTCGATCGCACCCCGCTCCAGCCGTGCGAGCACTGCAGGGGGATTGGCCAGTAGGGGTTTGCTGAACCACAGCCACAGCGTCAGCGCCCCCAGCAGAGCCAGCAGCCCGGCTCCCACCGCAGGCCAGGCGGACAGGAACCCGGCACGCCGGGCCAGAAACCGCTGCTGCTGTTCCGTCAGTTCCATTGCCCGTGCAACCTTGGCCTGCGCCTACCGCTGCGGCACCAGATCGCCCGGCCGCCAGCTCTGGTTGAACCAGGGCTCCAGGGGCCCATAGAGCCGCAGCAGCACATTGTAGCCCCGCCCCGGCAGGGTCTGCACCCAGTTCCCTTCCCGCCCCGCCGGCGCGGTGGGCCCGAACCACACGGTGACGCTGCCGTCGGGATTGGTGCGCAAGCCCGGCAGGGTGCTGTCCACACCCGCCAGCTTCTGGTCGGTGGGCAGCAGCGAGCGGGTCTGGTTGTCGTACACCGTGAACGACCAGAAGTCCTTGGCCGGCACCGGGCCCGGCAGGGTGATGCTGTAGGTGCGGCCGCCATCGAGGTACTGGCCTCTGGCGTCGCGGAACACGCCGGCATAGGCCGAGCCGGAGCCCGGCCGGGCCTCGCTCATGGCGGGGGTGATGCCGGTGGCGTAATAGAAGAACATCGCCCGGGCATCGAGCAGGCGCTCAGCACCGTCGAGGAACTGGTAGCTGCCGCCCACGAACGGCGTCAGCCACTGGCGGTTGCTGTAGATGCGGGTGCGGGGATCGCGGGAGGCGAACAGGTTGGAGCGGGCGATCGCGTTGGCCACCGCCACCGATTCCTTGAGGATTCCCTTCATGCGGGCATCGGGCTCGAAGGGCTTGCCCTTGCGGATGCCGATGGCGCCGTACAGGCCCACGGTGTCGGGGTCCACCCAGTCGGCCGGCTCGGTCTGCACGGCGGTGTTGAGTTCCTCGAAGAAGCTGAAGTCGTTGGCGCTGATGGTGTTGAACCGCTGCCCGGAGAGGTTCACGAAGGCGGTGGCCGGCGGGCTGGCTGCGCTGGCCAGGGGAAAGACCGCCGCCTTCGCCTTCACCCCCGCCGTCGCCGCCGCCACATCGCCCTTCTCCACGAAGGCGCGGTAGAAGATCAGCAGGGTGTTGGTGCGGGGCCTGAGCACGTGGTAGCCCGTGGCCGGTGCGCTGGCGCTGGAGCCGGGCGGGATGAACAGATAGTCGCCGCCCCGGCCCTGATCCGGACCGGTGAGGCCCACATCGGTGACCCAGCGGAAGTCGGCGTCATCCACCGGCCCCAGCACCCGCGGCGGCACCCGCAGCACCATCGGCCCCTCGCGCAGGTCGAGGCAGGCCATCACGTACACCGTGGTGGTGTTGGGCGTGAGGAACAGGGAGCGGGCATCGAGCAGGGTCTCGGCGATGCCGATGGCGCGGTTGCGGGCAACGCCCGCCTGCTCCAGCCCTCGGCAGGCCGCCACCACGGAGGTGGCGGACATGCCTCGCAGGAACGCCTCGATGCCGCGGCTGAAGTCGAGCTGGTCGTAGGCCCGCTCCACCGTGGCCGGATCGGGGGCGCCGTCCTTGAAGCGCAGAGGGCCGATGCGGGTGTTCTGGCTGTCGGGGGTGGTGAGCTTGGCCGGCACGTCGGGCTGGAAGCGGCCCGAGCCGGTGCGAGCTTCGGCCAGGCCTGCGCCGGGCGCCAGGGCTACCGCAGCGCTGAGCAAGGTGCCGATGGCGCGGGGGAGAGGGCAGGTCATCCGGGGAAGGTAGGCAGGGTGGGCGTGGAACGCCACTGCCGGTGTTGAACGGACACGCCGCCTCACCCCCAGCGGCACGAGGCCGGGGTGGTCGCCTGACGCCCGGCGCCTGCGACCAGCATGGAGGTGTTGCCGGCAGCGACGTGATGGACACCGCCGACTGAATCCGGCGGCACAGCTGCCGCCGGGAACTGCCGCGCAGCGGCGCCATGCACGTGCCGGTGCGGATCCATGCCGGGCAGGAGCTGATGGAGGCCATGGATGAGAACGTTGGCCAGCCCTGTGGTGCCGGATGGGCACTGGGGCGCGGATACCCGCAGGTGGCCGCTCTGCTTGTGTGGATGATCCGGCCCCGCCAGTGCTTGCCCGATGACGGTTCACAACCTCAGCGACACGCACTCGGTGGCCCTCAGCTTTCTGGCCGAATTGCGGGATCGGGATCTGCAGCGCGACCGGGCGCGTTTCCGCCACAACCTGGAGCGCCTGGGGGCGATCATGGCCTACGAAATCTCGCGCCAGTTGCCCTATACCCAGCGCACGATCGAAACGCCCCTGTCGGCCATGGCGGTGACCGTGATGCAGCATCCACCTGTGCTGCTCACGATCCTGCGGGCAGGCCTGCCCTACTTCTCGGGCTTTCAGTATTTCTTCGATCAGAGCGACTGTGGCTTCATCGGCGCCTACCGCAAGGAGAGTGACAGTCAACTGGCCATTGAGATGGAGTATGCAGCTCTGCCGCCGTTGACCGGCCGCACGGTGCTGCTGATCGATCCCATGCTCGCGACGGGCCAATCGGTGGTGCGGGTGTGCAACCAGTTGCTGCAGGACGAGCGGCCGCAGCATCTGCATCTGGCGGCACTGGTGGCGGCGCCTGAAGGCATCCGCCACATCCAGGAGAATCTCAGCGTGCCCTATGACCTGTGGACGTTCGCGATCGATGAACGCCTCAACCAGCAGTTCTACATCGTGCCGGGCCTGGGCGACGCCGGCGATCTGAGTTTCGGCGAGAAACTGGGCGAGAACGCCTAGGCCGGCTGCTCCAGCTCCTGGGCCAGCAGGTCCTGGGCGAGCAGCAGCAGGGCCACGCCCATCAGCGCCAGGGCGGTGCCACGCTGGTCGTCGCCGCTCAGTTCGAGCGTGCGGGCGGTCTGCAGATGCTCAGGCCAGCTGAGTCGCATGTCGTGACGCCGCAATTCATTGAATTCTGGGCGGGGAAAGGGACCGCAGCGAAGGCCGTTACAACACGAAACACTGACACGGGACCCTCTGGGTAGCCTTTGTTACGTCCAATCGGTATCCACTCGATACCGTTCCGCCATCCGTCGGCCGGAGCCATGGGCCAGTCCATCGAACTCTCCATCAGCCAGCGCTTCGAGATCGAGCGCTTCAGCCGTGCCATCGATGGCACCGCCGATCCCGAGGCGCTGCGCGACATCGCCAAGAAACTGCTGCAGGCCTGGCAGACCCAGAAGGCGGCCACCAACTGGGCCATCAGCCAGCAGATGGGGGCGTCGCCGCTTGCACAGCACGCTGCTCACGAAGCGCCGTAGAAATCAGCGGTGTCAACACCACCAGGGCCAAGCCATCGAGTCTCCTGGTGAGGGCCCTGGCTTCGGCAGGGCCTCTGGCTTGGAGCGGCAACGGCCAGATAGCGAGCCGGGAGTTCTCCACAGACTGTTGAACCCGGAAGACCCGATCCACAGGCAACGTCAGTGCCTGCAGCGCACACACATGGCGTGATCCGCTGTGCACCATCGCTTCTCAAAGTGCAAATCGCACGACGTGATGTGTGAATCCAGAGAGCTGCTGCTGAATGCAAGAACGTAACGGAAAGCTTGGCTCTGTATCGAACGCTGGATACCGTTAGCAGGGTCTGGCAATTGACGCGAGCCAACGCTCGCAGCCGCAGTCATGGAGGCGATCCTCAACTCGTTTTTGACGCCTGGAGGCCTTGTCGGGCATCTGGCATACGTCTTTCTGTTGTTGTCGATGCTGATGCGCAAGATGGTGGCGCTACGCATCTTCTTTGGCTGCAGTTTGCTGCTCGACATTATCTATATTGTGGTGTGGGTTCGCGATCCTGTTCTGCTCTTGTGGGAAGTGGTTCTGTTCGTGATGACCGTTACTCAGCTGGTGCTTATCTTGTGGTATGATAGGTTTGCTCGGTTCAGTGATGAAGAGCGGGCTTTTGCTGTCAGCCGATTGCGGGGCTTGTCACCCAGGCAGACTCGGCATTTGCTCGATCAGGGTCAGTGGAGGGATTTACCTCCAGACACCGTGCTCACCCACGAGAATCAGCGACCGCTGCAGCTCACGTACATCGTTTCTGGATCTGTCGGTGTCTATGTGAATCAGCAGCGCATCGCCAGTTGCGGCTCAGGTCGCTACATCGGTGAGATGTCGGTTCTTGATCAAGAACCCGCTTCCGCCACTGTGCTGGTGGAGGATCCAGTCAGGGTGTGGCAGCTGCCCACCGACAGACTGGACCGCCTGAGGGTCCAGAACCCTGCTGTTGCAGCTGTGCTGGAAGCGGGAATTGGACGCGATATGCGCAGGAAGCTGGTGGACATCAACGCTTCCAGTGCCACTCGCGTGGCCGGAGCCTTCCAGGATCCATCAAGCGCCGTCTGAGTGACGATCAGTCCGACAGGCAAGGCATCAAGGGGATGGGTCCCCTCTTCGGCGTGCCCACACACAGGCACGCACAAGCCACGTTTGCCAGACTCAAGATCGAATTGCGATCTCGCTCATGTCTCTGAGACTCTGCATGCCTCATCAGAACGAACTGTGCAACCGGTTCGCCCTAGTAGAATGACCAAGATTTGGTTGGATCCCCCTTTGATGCGATCGCTGATTCCCTGGGCGATCCTCCTGGTGGCGGTGGCACTGAAGGTCTGGCGCTTTACGCGCCTGGTGCGGCAGCATCTGCCGCCCAAGCCAGCCGACCTGGAGTACGTCAGGGCGTCGCTGGAGCGGAGCTGGCAGAGGGATCAGCAGCAAGCGTGAGGGAGCGTGTGAGCCGCTTCCGCGCCGACACGCTCACGTTGCCGTTACAGAAGTTCATAGAATGGCGCCGGTCATCGAGCGGGTCCTGGACGGGTCCGCTTTTTTTTGGCCTGCCGGCGACCCTACCGGTTGATCGCCTTCCAGATCCACCAGGCGGCAACGGCCACCAGCACCCAGGGCAACAGGGCTCTGAACAGCAGCAGCACCACCAGCACCACCAGGGCGGAGACCGCGGTTCGTTTGGTGAGCGCCTTGGCCTCATCGGTCATGTAACGCCAGCGAGGAACGAGCGGCATCGGCAGGGCCTCTGAAGGCGGAGGGGCAAACCGGGTGATTCTGGGGGGCAAGCTGCTCCGCGGGTTGATGCCCCCTGACCCAGGAAGCAGGCTTGGCTGCTCATGGGATCGGTGAAGACCACCGACGGCTTGCCGGTGTTCCGTCGTGACCCCAGGATCACCCGCTCTTCCCCGGATCTGGTCACGGCGCTGCAGCTGGAGCAGGAGGCGCTGCTGCAGGAGGACCGCAGACGTGCCGGCTTGTCTGCTTGACGTGAATGCGGTGCCGCGGGCCAAGAACCGCGAGGCATGGATGGCGCTGTGAGAGTTTCATGGCTCTGCCCCAGGTGGATCTGGCCGCCTTCGCCATAGCCGGGGGCTATCGATTGATCAGCCTGGATCAGGATTTCAGACAGTTCAGCGCCGCTGGCCTGACCCTGGAGCTCCTCCCTGAGCGACAGCCCGGTCGCCAGCGGCGGCGCGCAGGGTCTGGCCCCGGGTCTCGTTCACGGCATGGAACTGGTGATAGCCCGATAGCTTCTGGATCAGGCGGCCGTCGCAGGCGATCAGCGGGCGTTGGTGGTGAACAGGGCCGGGATCTGGGCCTGGTCGCTGCCGAGCTGCTGGGGTGAGGCCGCCTCCGCCAATCGGGCCACGGCCTCGGCGATCGTCTCCGGGGTCACCCTGCCCGCGGGGGTGATCAATGGCTTGAGGCTCGGAGCGGCAAGGGGAGCTGCCCGTGGTGCGCCTCAGTAATAGCGCTGCGGGTTCTGGCGGATGGCCAGTTGCACCTCCAGCAGGAAGAACACCAGGCCCAGGATCAGGAACAGCATCGCCAGTACGAACACCGGCACCACGATCACCGCCAGATCGAGGGCCGCCACCGCGCTGATGAACAGCACGGCCACCACACCGGCCACCAGGAGTGCCGTGATGCCGGTGCAGAGAATGGCGCGGTTGATCAGAAAGGTGCGGCGGCGCTGCACCTTCAACGCACGCTCCAGCGAGTCGGACTGGGAAGGATCCACCCGATCCTGCGCGTCCTGAAGAACACGGACGCGATCGATGATGCGCGACAGCCGGCCGGTGAAGATGTTGAGCAGGCCCGAGATGCCGGTGAGCAGGAACACCGGGGCCACCGACAACTGAATGGCACGGGCCAGGCCGGCGACGGAAGCGTTCGGATCCACCGCTCACCACCGGCAATCCCCGTAGTGTCCCACGCCCGAACCGGCTCCGGTAGGCGGCGTCTGCCGCGCAGCTGGGTGCCCGCCTGGGTTCCTGCTGATCCCCATTAGGGTCCGCCCAATCGCTGCCGACCGTGATGGGCCTGCTGGTGGATGGGGTCTGGACGGATCAGTGGTACGACACCAGCAGCACCGGCGGGCGGTTCGAGCGCTCCCGGGCTGCCTTCCGCAACTGGATCACGGCGGACGGCTCGCCCGGCCCGAGCGGGGTGGGCGGCTTTGCGGCGGAACCCGGTCGCTATCACCTCTACGTGTCGCTGGCCTGTCCGTGGGCTCACCGCACGCTGATCTTCCGGGCCCTCAAGGGCCTGGAGGAGCTGATCGGGGTGTCGGTGGTGCACTGGTTCATGGGGGAGCAGGGCTGGACCTTCCGCGAGGGAGAGGGGGTGGTGCCGGACCCCAACGAGGGGGTGGCGGTGCTGCACGAGCTCTACACCCGCGCCGATCCCCGTTACTCCGGCCGCGTCACGGTGCCGGTGCTGTGGGACAGGGAACGGCGCACGATCGTGAGCAATGAATCCTCGGAGATCATCCGGATGTTCAACAGCGCCTTCGATCACCTCGGCGCCAGGGAGGGCGACTTCTATCCGCCGCCGCTGCGCGAGGAGATCGAGGGGCTGAATGAGCGGATCTACCGCACGGTGAACAACGGCGTGTACCGCTGCGGGTTCGCCACCAGCCAGCCGGCCTACGAGGAGGCGCTGGGTCCGCTGTTCACCACCCTCGATGCCCTGGAGGAGCGGCTGGCCAGCCGGCGCTATCTCATGGGTTCAGCGCTCACCGAGGCGGACTGGCGCCTGTTCACCACCCTGCTGCGCTTTGATCCGGTGTATGTGGGGCATTTCAAGTGCAACCTCCGGCGCCTGGTCGATTATCCCCATCTCTTTGCCTACACCCGTGATCTCTTTCAGGTGCCCGGTGTGGCGCACACGGTGAATTTCGATCATATCAAGCGGCATTACTACGAGAGCCACGCCACCATCAACCCCACCGGGGTGGTGCCGGTGGGTCCGGAGATCGACTTCTTTGCTCCCCATGGCCGAGAGAAACTGCGTGGTTGATTCCTGTGGGGATCAGAGGCGGTCTGCGCCGGTGGATGTGATCAACTGATCAATCGGTTCGGTCTCATCGAAGCGGCTGAAATCCAGGCAGATGCTGTCCGGTCCCTCCATCCGCACCATGTCGCGGAAGCGCTCGCCGAAGCGCAGGTCGCCGGCGCCGTAGCTGCAGCGGAAGTGCACCGGTGCCAGCAGGATCTCGTCGATCCCCTGGAAGGCCACCACGATTTCACCGTGGTGACGCTCCAGATCCTCCCGGCTCAGGCCGTGGAGGGGACTGTTTGCGTCGATGCGGTGCATCACCGTCCACATCAGCTGCAGGGTGATCGACTGGTCGCGCACCAACGGCAAAGGCACGATGCGGCGCATGGTGCGGCCGTCGGCGGAGACCTCGTCGATGGCCAGCGAGGCCTGGATGCGGCCGTCCACCAGGCTGTTCTGGCGCACGCTGGCCACGCGGAAGGTAAGGGTGGGGCAGCCCTGCCAGGGTTCGATCGTGGCCAGACGGCTGAACAGCAGCCGTGCCCGGCTGCGGGAGAAGCGGGCGAAGGCCAGGCCGGTGGTGACGGCGATGAACAACAGCCCCACGAAGGCTTCCACCGTTACCACCAGGTTGACCCAGAGGCTGGTGGGGTGGAGCAGGCCGTAGCCGATGGTGCTGAGCGTCTGCACGCTGAAGAAGAAGGCATCCAGCAGCGTCACCCTCTGCCCCATCGGCGTGCCGCCGATGCCGCCCAGATCCAGGCCATAGAGCAGGGTGAAGCCCAGATTCAGGAGCAGGAAGCTGGCGGCGATCACCAGCAGAAAACCCGGCCAGGGGATCGCCAGCATGAAGCGGTAGGGCTCCCGCCAGTGCCGATGCCAGCGCTGGAAGTGCTCTGCCTGGATCACCCCGCCCTGCCGTTGCAGCCGCACCGAGCGGATCTGCCGGCGGCGTTCTGATGGATGGCGCATCAGGGCTCCAGTCGTGATTCC
Source organism: Cyanobium sp. CH-040 (assembly GCF_024346135.1). Lineage (GTDB taxonomy): Bacteria > Cyanobacteriota > Cyanobacteriia > PCC-6307 > Cyanobiaceae > NIES-981. The sequence goes on from NZ_JAGQCJ010000006.1 coordinate 161,433, forward strand.
AGTCTTGCCTTCAGGCTCGGCAGTTCGTTGAGGATCGCATCCCAGAGAACCACGTGATCCACGCTGTCGTAGTCATGAATGATGCGGTTGCGGGTGCTCGTGATTCTTGGTAGTTCAGGCACCAGTTCCATGACAGCTGGATCTGCTGCATGGGCCGCCATCAGTGCCGCTGCCATGACTTCGAACTTTCTCTCAACGCCAGCCTGAACCAACTCGTTATCCCGAAAAGTCGCGAGCGACTGACCGGAGGTGAAGGTGTCAATGGCCCGGATCGCCTGCAGAGCATCGACGAGTCATTTCAGTGCCTTGTGCTGCATCTGATCAAGACGGTTTGCATTGGCTATCACGCTATCAGCAAAACAGACCTCTTCATAGACCTCTCCCTTCAATCGCGTTCATCCGTAGCACGGCTCCTGCAGGTTGGCCGCAATCGCCGCATCATGAGCCCAAGCCCGCGTAGACACTCGCATCCCGCTCGGGATAGCTCACATAGAAGTGCTCGAAGATCGCGTTGCACTTCTGTTGATAGAGCTCGGGTGTGTAGGCCCGCGGGAGGCCCAGGTCGAGCGCATCTTCGATCGCCAGTTTCAGCTGGGCGCGGGACGCCGCCTTGGCGCGCCAGTTCAGCACCAGCAGGGCTTTCACCTTCTCCAGCAGCTCCCGGGCTACGGCTTTCACCTTGCTGCGCTCGGCATCGGTGAGATCCGGGGCAGGCTTGAGCGGGATGTCGAAGAGGGTGAGCTCTTCTTCGCTCAGGTTTTCGCGGATGTGGCGCTGCTGTTCGCTGCTGAGGCTGGCGGAGAGCTCCAGCAGGGCCTTGAACAGCTGCTCCACATTGAGACTGCCGGCGTTGTAGGCGGCGATGAGCTGCTCGAACTTCTCCAGGAAATCGGTGCGGGTGGGATTGAGCTGCACCAGACGGTTCAGCCGGGCCGCGAGCTGGGCCTTGAGGGTTTCGAGATCGATGTTCTTGCGCTTGGAGTTCTTGAACTTCTCGGCCAGGGCCTGGAAATCGATCCGGGAGAGATCCATCGGCGGCAGGTTGCGCTCCTGAATGGCCACGCCGGTGATCGAGGCATCGAGCAGCTGGCTGATCCCGGCCATCACCTCACTGAGATCGGCGGGCCCCTCGGGATGGAGCTGCTGGTGAATCTCTGCCGCGAGCAGGGCCAGCAGGGCCTCAATGCCGGTGAATTCCACGGCCGCCCGATCGGGCTTGAGGGCGGTGGTGAGCGTGTGCACCAGGCGCTGGGCAGCGAGGAAGTCGTTGCGCACGCCATCGGGTGAGATCAGGCCATTCACGGCATCGGCGATCGCCGCGATCCGCTCCATGCCGCCGGCTGCCAGGCCCTCGATCCGCGCCAGATCCACCTGCTGGCTGAGGCAGAAGCGGCGCGCCTCGGCGATGGCCTGGCGCAGCTCACCGATCAGCACGTCGTTGCCCTCCACGGGGGAGTGGCCGGAACGGCCGACGCCGTAGAGGGAGAGGGCCTTCTCCAGCGAGGCGAACACATTGGCGTAGTCCACGATCTGGCCGCTGTGCTTGCCGGGGAACACGCGGTTGGCCCGGGCGATGGTCTGCATCAGGGTGTGGTTGCGCATCGGCTTGTCGAGGTAGAGCGTGGAGCAGCTCGGCGCATCGAAGCCGGTGAGCCACATGGCGCACACGAACACCAGCCCCAGCGGATCGTCTGGCTTCTTGAAGCGCTCCTCGAGGCTGGGGTTCGACTCCACCAGGCGCTTGCGGTGGGGGGTGATGTCGAGCCCCAGGGCGGCCATCTCGGCCTGCTCGTTCTGCGCGGCGCACCTTGTCGAACAGGCGCATCGAGGTGAGTGCCTTAACCGTGCCTGATCAGAAGCCGGCACGGCTTCTCTGCTGAGAGAAGAACCCTTGCACCCGTCTTCTGCATCTGAATGTTGGACAGCCAATCGCCAGTAAGCCGGTCGAGCTGAGAACCAGCCATCACCGCTACGCCTCCTCCAGCGCTCCGGCCTGCACCCGCTGCTCCAGGTCGCCCAGCACGTCCTCGATCTGGGCCAGGGCGGAGCGAAGGTCGTCGGCAATCTCCTGGGCCAGCACATGCGGCTCGGGGAGGTTGGCGGAGTCCTCCAGGCTCTCGTCGCGGAGCCAGAAGAGATCGAGGCTGAGCTTGTCGCGAGCGAGGATCTCCTCGTAGCTGTAGGGGCGCCAGCGGCCTTCTGGAGTGGCTTTGGGGTTCCCCCGATTTCGTGGACAGGCCTCAGGGGTTCACAAGGGTGAGTGTACGGGCAGCGACGAACTGCTGCTCGTAGTCGATTGGGCTGAGGTAACCGATCGTTGAATGGCGCCGTTCGCGGT
>NZ_JAGQCJ010000007.1 GCF_024346135.1 Cyanobium sp. CH-040
GAGCAGGTCACCAGCATCTCCCAGTTCTCCGACGTGCGGCCCACCGACTGGGCCTACCAGGCGCTCTCCAACCTGATCGAGCGCTACGGCTGCGTCGCCGGCTACCCCGACGGCACCTACAAGGGCCAGCGGGCCATGACCCGCTTCGAGGCCGCCGCTCTCCTGAATGCCTGTCTCGACCGCGTCACCGAGGTGACCGACGAGCTCAGGCGCCTGATGGCCGAGTTCGAGAAGGAACTGGCCGTGCTCAAGGGCCGCGTGGATGGCCTCGAGGCCAAGGTGGGTGAGCTGGAGGCCTCCCAGTTCTCCACCACCACCAAGCTGCGCGGTGAGGCCAGCTTCATGCTGGCCGGCTCGCCCGACTTCACCAGCCCGCGCCTGAACAGCGACGGCACCCGCCCGGCCGACCCGGACGAGACCACCGTCAACTACGACGTGCGGCTGAGCTTCGACACCAGCTTCACCGGCAAGGACCTGCTGCGCACCCGCCTGCGCGCCGGCAACTTCTCCAGCCTGCCGTTCCGTGAGGGCGTCTTCACCCTCGACAAGGCCACCGGCACCGCCGACAGCGTCAACATCGACCGTCTCTTCTACCGCTTCCCGGTGGCGGACAGCTTCAACGTGACGGTGGGCGCCCTGGTGCGCAACACCGAGATGCTCTCCTTCATCCCGAGCGCCTACAAGTCGGACATCCTCGACTACTTCGGTCTGGCCGGCGCGTCCGGCACCTACAACAAGGCCACCGGCGCCGGTGTGGGCGTGAGCTGGCGGCAGCAGGTGGAGAAGGGCAATCCCTACCTCACCTTTGACGCCAACTACGTCGCCAACAACGGCTTCGCCGATTCCAGCATCGGTGCCTTCAGCTCCGACAGCGGCATCAACGCCCTCACCCAGCTGGGCTACCGCGGCCAGAACTGGGGCCTGGCCCTCGGCTACCGCTACGGCACGGAGAACTCCAGCCAGCGCAACGCCAACTTCAGCAGCCGGGTGCCCGACGGCGGTGACACCAACAGCCTCTCGATCGCCGGTTACTGGAGCCCGGTGGACAGCAACTGGATCCCCTCGATCAGCCTCGGCTACGGCTACAACTGGGCCAGCGGCGGCCTGGATGACTCCCAGTCCTGGATGGCCGGTCTGCAGTGGAGCGATGTGGGCTGGGCCGGCAACGCCGCCGGCTTCGCCGTCGGCCAGCCGCCCTTCACCGGTGGCGAGAACAACTCGATGCTCTACGAGATCTTCTACCGCTTCCAGGTCACCGACAACATCAGCATCACCCCGGCCCTCTTCTACGCCGACGAACCCGCCACCAACAGGTTCAACGACGCCTGGGGCGGCGTGATTCAGACCACCTTCCGGTTCTGATCCAGACCCGGGAACCATCCCGGGAGCCAGTCCAGCGCCTCACACCTCCTCACACGTCCTCATGCCCGGGAGCCGAACCGCTTCAGCTCCCGGCCTTCCTTTCCACTCCGTCATGATCCAGTCCCTGTTCAACGCCAGGGCATTCCGCCTTGGCCTGGCTGCCGCGGGCAGCCTCAGCCTGCTGGGTGCCGTCACCACCGTCACCCAGGCCCAGAACCGCAACCAGGTGGTGAACGTCTACTCCGGTCGCCACTACAACACCGACAAGGAGCTCTACGCCCAGTTCACCCGCCAGACCGGGATCCGGGTGAACCTCATCGAGGGCAAGGACGATGAGATGATCGAGCGCCTGCGCCGCGAGGGCGCCAACAGCCCCGCCGACGTGCTGGTGACGGTGGATGCCGCCCGTCTGATCAGAGCGCAGGAGATGAATCTGTTCCGCCCGATCAACTCGGCCGCCCTCAAGCGCGATGTGCCCGCCAATCTGCGCGATCCCGGCGGCCACTGGTTCGCCCTCACCCGCCGGGCCCGGCCGGTGATGGTCAACCCGGCCCAGGTGAATCCGAATCTGATCCGCACCTACGGCGATCTCTCGCGCAAAGAACTGCGGGGCAAGCTCTGCATGCGCGATCGCTCCAGCGTCTACAGCCAGTCGCTCACCGCCGATGTGCTGCAGCGGGCCGGCAAAGCCACCACCGAGCGCTGGCTGACCGGCATGGTGGCCAACGTCAAGCAGCCCTTCTTCACCTCCGACACCACCATGGTGCGCGCGGTGGGCCAGGGTGAGTGCGGTGCCGCCGTGGCCAACACCTATTACCTGGCCCGTCTGCTCAACTCCGACAACGCCACCGACAAGGCGAACGCCCGCAAGGTGAAGGTGGTGTGGGTCAATCCCACCCACGTGAACGTCACCGGCGGCGGTGTGACCCGCAGCTCGGGCAACCCGGAAGGGGCCCGCAAACTGCTGGAGTTTCTCTCCTCCCCCACCGCCGGCGAGGGCTACGCCGGGGCCAACAACGAATATCCGGTGAAGGGATGGGGCAACAACCCCACCCTGCGGAGCTTCGGCACGTTCACGGCCACACCGGTGACGATCAAGCAGCTGGGTCAGCGCAACCGCGAGGCCGTGCAGCTGATGCAACAGGCTGGCTGGAAGTAGAGCGGAGCCTCGGCACCAGCTGCGATGGAGTCCACGGCGCGTCCAGACCACAACCTCGCAGGAGCGTCCCCGGCAGTCGGCAACGGCCGCCGGGGCCTCATCGTGGGCGGCCTCGGCATCGGCCTGCTGGCGCTGCTGCCGCTGCTGGCCCTGTTCTGGGACGCCCTCTTCGCCGCCCAGCCCAGTCCACTGGGGCTGGGCTTCAGCGGGGCGGAGCAGATCCGCGGCACCCTGCTGCTGGTGTTCGGCGAAGGGGTGGTGGGAGCCGCGCTGGGCACGGGCATCGGCTGGCTCACGGCCGTGTGCCGCTTCCCCGGCCGGCGCCTGCTGCGCGTTGCCCAGCTGGTGCCGATGGCGTTCCCGGCCTACCTGCTGGCCGCGAGCCTGATCGACTGGGGCAGCCACCAGGGCCTGCGCATCCATGGCCTGGGCTGGGCGATCGCCCTGCTCAGCCTGGCCAACTACAGCTACGTGTTTCTGCTCACCACCGAGAGCTTCTCAGCGGGTGGCCGCCGGCTGGTGGAAGCCAGCCGCTCCCTGGGGCTGGGCCCCTGGTCGAGCTTCTTGCGGGTGGCCCTGCCGATCGCCCTGCCGGCGATCGGGGCCGGCGTGGCCCTCAGCGCCATGGAAGTGGTGAATGAACTCGGGGCCGTGCGGCTGCTGGGCGTGCCCAGCCTGTCGGCCGGCATACTCGATCGCTGGCAGGTGGACGGCGATCCCCAGGGGGCGGCACTGCTGTCGCTGGTGGCCCTGGCGATCGTGGGGGTGCTGATCGCCCTGGAGCGGCAGCTGCGACGGCGCAGCAAGCGCTGGAACCTGGAAAGCCAGAGCGAGCGTCCGTTCAGCTGGCCCCTGCGGGGGTGGCGGGCGGCACTGGCACAGCTGGCCACGGCCACTCCGCCGCTGCTGGCGGTGGCCATTCCCGTCCTGTGGATCAGCGAAGGCTGGCCGGCCCTGCGGGCTGAACCCCTCGACGAACTTCTGCGGCTGGCGGGCCGCAGCCTGATCCTGGCGCTGGCGGCCACCGTGATCACCTGCGCCGGCGCCCTGCTGCTGGCGATCATCCGCCGCTGGAGCCCCCAGCCCCTGATCCGGCAGCTCAGCTTCATCGCCGGGCTGGGCTACGCCGTGCCGGGAAGCGTGCTGGGTGTGGGGCTGCTGATCCTCGGCGGGCCGCTGCTGCTGAGTCCGCTGCTGCTGCTGGTGTGGGGCTACAGCGACCGGTTCATGGCGGTGAGCAAGCAGGGCCTGGACGCGGCCCTGGAGCGGGTGCCTCCGTCCATGGATGAAACCGCCAGCAGCCTCGGACACTCCTGGCTGGCGGTGGTGCGGAGGGTGCACCTGCCCCTGCTGCGGGGACCGCTGCTGGTGGGCGGACTTCTGGTGTTCGTGGACGTGGTGAAGGAGCTGCCGCTCACCCTGGCGCTGCGGCCGTTCAACTTCGACACCCTGGCCGTGCGCGTGTACCAGTACGCCAGTGACGAGCGGGTGGAGGCGGCGATGGGCCCGGCACTGCTGATCATGGTGCTGGGCCTGGCCGCCTCGATCGCCCTGATTCCCACCCTGGAGCGCCGCGACTAGTCGCGGCCGCAGCGGCACTTGCCGCCCTTCCAGTTGGAGCACTTCTTCTGCTTGCAGCCCTTCTTCTTGCCGGCGCTGAGAACCGGGCACTGGCGGACGCCAGGGCAGAGCTTGGGGTGGTCGGAGGTGGCGGTGCCTAGGGGCTGGGCCATGGAGATCAGCTGGCTGGCTGGCCTGTGGGAGAGAGCCAGAACCTAGGAGGAATCGCGGCGCTTTTGCAAGCGATTCTCAATTGCGTGTGCCCGATGCAACCCGCATGTGTAACGGGTTCTGCGCAGGGGGCACAGCTTTTCGTGGATCCATGGATGCACTGAGGTGGGCATGGTCATGATCAGACCGTCACTCCATCCAGTCGCCCGCGGCCGCTCTGGCCCGCGCGCGGGGACCGTCCCCTGATGCCACGCCCTCTCTCCTTGCTCTTGCCAGGCGCCTGTCTTGCCCTTGGCCTCGGCGCCGCCTTCTCCGCCTCGCCGGCTCAGGCGCAGAGCGCAGCGTTGTACACCCTCGAAACCACCTGCTCCCTGCGTGGCGGTGCCGCCCAGCCCTGCGTGGTTGAAGCGATCGAAGAGGAGACCTTCACCACCTACCGCCACAGGATCGGCACGGTCACCGAGACCATCCGCATCGCCGACAACCCGGTGCGCATGGGCCGCCTCGATGAGGCCACCAGGAGCTGGTTGTACCTCAGCTCGGCCGCGGTGCAGTTCTCCACCAACACCATCTGCTTCAACGGCAGGGATCTGTGCGTGGTGAATCCCAACTACCTCAACAGCATCCGCGAAGAAAGACCGGAGGCTATGGATGGCCGCGACCTGGTGCGGGTGCTGTTCGCAGTCGACGGTCGTGTGAAGCTCGCCTGCTACGACGAAGGCTGCGAGGAGTTGCAGTGATGAAGGCATTGCATCAACGCCCTCTGCGGCCCTTCGCCCTCCTGCTGGCCGGCTGCCTCTGCCTGCCGGGCCTTCCCGCCGGAGCAGCGTGGATGGCCGACCTGCCGGACGCACCGTCCATGGGGCACGGGAGCGATGGGGAGTGGCTCGCCAAGAAAGGTGGCCAGAGAGGTGGTGGGAAGAAGAGCGTCTCCCGCAAGACGTCGTCGTCCAAGGGCTCGAGCGGATTCAAGAGCTCGGGGTCGGGGCTCGGCAAGGGCAACAAGCAACCCAAGGGCGGTTGGGCCAAGAAATCCGACAGCAAGAACGGCCCCTCGCTGAAGAGCCAGAGCAGCAAGGACAAGAACCAGACGTCCAGGAACCAGGCATCCAAGAAGCAGGACCGCCGCGAGCAGAAGCTCGACACACGGGAGAAGCAGGCGGATCGTCGGGATGAACGGCTGGACCGGCGGGACAAGAATCTCGACAAGCGTGCCGACCGCATCGATGATCGCTGGGACCAGCGCGCCAGGAACATCGACAAGCGCTGGGACAAGCGCTACGACCGCTGGGATGACCGCTGGGATCGCTATCCCGGCTGGGCCCGGCCCGGCTGGGGCTACGCACGGCCCTGGAACTACGGCTGGTACGACAGCGGCTACAGGTCGTCGAACTGGGGCTGGTGGGGCGCCAATGCCGCCGCCTGGGGCCTCACCACCCTCACCACGGCCGCGATCATCAACTCCGCCGTGGACAACGCGGTGTCGAACCAGACCACCTATGTGGTGGTGCCCAACACCGACTATCGACTCCTGTACGGCACGGTGGAGCCCATCAACGATCAGGCGGTGCGGTTTGCGGTGGAGGCAGGCAGCGGCGAAACCTACTTCGATGCCGACTGCAACCGCGGCACACTGAACGGACGCAATCCCAGCAGTGCCAGCGAGGCTGAATTGCTGAACGCCGCCTGCCAGGTGGCGTTCGGTTCGGTCTGAGCTTCGGGTCTTCCAGCAGGATCCTTTCTCGCTGCAAGACCCAATCGCAACCTCGGCTCCAAAGGGCAGTGAAAAGGGTGGGACTGAACAGACGACTGCCGGAACTCAACCGCTGCCAACCTTGCACCCCATGACTTGTTCTACCGGGCCTGCTTCCGCCTGCTGGAGAGCTGCCTGGGCCGAACCAGCCAGCACGGCTCAGTGAACCCTTGGATATCAGATGACTATCCAATACCCCCAGCCCAACGCCCCGCGGTGGCCTGGTCACAACCGGCCGTGATCTGCGATCAGGGGCCTGAACTGGACAGACCGGTGCCGCCGCACCGGATGGATGCGCAAGTCGGACAATCTTTCGCTTGACGGTGATTCCTTGGCCGCGCCTTCACCAGTTGGCTGAACACAGCTTTTCGCCCTCGACATCCGCAACGAACGGTGATAAAACTCACGTCCATTCCGCGACGGGCGACCACCTTGGCCGCAACCTCTTCCGATCGGGTGCCCCGGATCGATCAACTCGCCACCCGACAGGATTCGACCATGCAGCCTGTGTTCAGCAACCTCGCTGGGATCGCCGCGGTCCTTGGAGTTGTTCCGTGCCTGCTCGCCCCTGTCGCCGCCAGGGCCGAGTCCGCACCTGAGCCCTCCACGGACCAGTCGACCGCCCCCGAAACCGCCGCGCAGCCGCTCGCCCAGGCGGGCGGACCGATGCCGGGTCTCCCGCTGGAGGCCGCACAGGAATCGGGAGCGGGAGCGGATCCGGCGCCGGCCACCGCCGATGCCGCTGGCGACACCGATGCAGGTGGTGATGGCGAAGGCGATGGCGACGGTGATGGCGAGGCTGTGTGGCGCGGCACCCTCGAGCTCTACGGCTTCACTCCCCTGAAAGCCACCGGAACCACCCGCGTCCGCGGCTTCGAGGCGGACGTGGACCTGGACCTGGGCGACATCCTCGACGCCCTGGAGTGGGCCACCTTCGTGAGGGGCAGTGTGGAGCGCGGCCGCTGGGGGCTGCTCACCGATCTCAGCTACGTGCGGCTCGGCGCCCAGGGGGCGCGCACCGGCCCGGGAGGCCGCCTCACGGGCGAGGCGGAGGTGACCCAGAAGCTGGGCATCTACGACCTGGCCGTGCGGTACCGCATCGGCGAACCGGAAACCGCGCTGGCGAAACCGGGCGCCTTCACCCTGGTCCCCTACGCCGGCGTGCGGCTGATCGATGCCACTCTCGACGTGGATGCGGAAGTGCAGGGCAACGGGCCGCTGGGGCTGGAGTTCGAACGGCAGGGCACCTTCGGGCGCACCTGGGCGCAGCCGCTGGTGGGCGTGCAGGGCCAGGTGTTTCTCTCACCCCGGCTGCGCGCCTTCGCCCGGGCCGACATCGGCGGCTTCGGCATCAGCGGCGATCGGGACCTCTCCGGCAATGCCCAGGTGGGCCTGGGGTACGCCATCGGCAACAGCACCCAGCTGAATCTTTCCTGGCGCTACGTGGGGTTGGAGTACCGGAACGACAAGAGACCCAGCAGTGGCTTCAACCTCGACCAGAACGGCATCGAGGTGGGACTGACGTTCTTCTTCTGAAGCCCCTCACCCATGAAGCCACGCGCCCCTTTCCGACCCCTTCCGCTCCTGAGAAGACACAGCCAGGAAGGGGTGACCCCCAGGGCAGATGGGCGAGGGGGCCTAGGCCAGGATGCCAGCCCTGACCCGTGAGGAGTGCGGCCATGCCGGAGCTGGCAAGGAGGAGCCGTGATCGGATCCACAGGCATGGACCCGTCCTTTCCCTCTGCCTGGCACTCGCACTCACCTTTGGGATTCTCCTCACCACGCAGACACCCGTGGGGGCTCTTGGGAGTGACGCGTTGGCCGCGACGGCCAAGGATGCGGCGCCAGCGGAGGTGACCGGCAAGCCGGGATGTGCCGCGAAGCCGGGCTTCATCACCCTCGACGGCCAGAAGGTGCTGGAGATCCGGCGTGCACCGGGGGCCCAGAAACTCGATGCCTACGTACGTCGTGCCGAGGGGCGGCTGCTCCAGCTGGCGAAGGACCTGGCCGTTCAGCCCTCCCAGCTGGTCGTGCAGGAGGAACCTCCCTTCTCCGTGATCGGCATCCTTGAGCAGGACGGGCACTTCGCGCCCGAGATGGCCGTGGACGACCGCGAGGCGTCCTGTTTCGGACTCAGCCGGCAGCAGCTGGCGAACAGCTACCGCGACAACCTGCGCACAGCCATCAGCGCGTTCCGCGACCGCCGCACCCTTTCCACCTGGCTGACGGGAACGGCACTGGCCGCCCTGGTGCTGGGAATTTACGTCCTCTGGCTGCGGGTGCAGGGAAACATCAACCAGCGGCTGCGCCGGCGGATTGCCGAGCGCCCGCGGTTCATCCTGCAACGCCTGAGCCGGCTCGGCCTGAGCGGGTTCGTGGAGGTGGATCAGGTGCGCAGGCTGATGCAACGCCTGCGCCAGGTGATCCACTGGAGCGTGCTGATCCTCATCAGCTACCTGCTGATCCCGCTGCTGCTGGGCCTGTTCCCTCCCACCCAGGGCATCGCCGCGGGTCTCCGGAGTCAGATCCGGGATCTCGTGATGGGCTTCCTGAACGGGGTGGTACAGGCCATTCCCAACCTGCTCTCGATTCTGGTGATCCTGGCGATCACCATCCTGGTGATCCGCGCCAGCAATGCCTGGTTCCAGGCATTGGATCGCGGACGGGTCCGCATCCCCGGCTTCTATCAGGAGTGGGCCCTGCCCACGGCGCGCCTGGCGGCGATCCTGCTCACCCTGGTCGGCCTGGCGGCCGCCTTCCCCTACATCCCCGGCTCGGGGAGCAAGGTGTTCCAGGGAGCCGGCCTGTTCGTGGGCGTGCTGGCGGCCTTCGGTTCGAGTGCCATCGCCACCAACGTCATCAGCGGCCTGATGCTGATCTACACCCGGGCCTTCCGCGAGGGAGACAGGGTGGAGATCAATGGCGTTCTCGGGGTGGTGCAGGACCGGGCCCTGCTGGTGACGCGTCTGCAGACGCCGCGCAACGAGCTGGTGAGCATTCCCAACGCCACCGTGATCGGCGCCTCCGTGGTGAACTACAGCTTCTCGCGGCGGGAGATCCAGCAGCCGGTGGCTCTCGCCACCACGATCACCATCGGCTACGACGTGCCCTGGCGGCAGGTGCACGAGCTGATGCTCGGCGCCGCCCGCAGCGTGGCGGGCATCACCGATGAGATCGAACCCTTCGTGCTGCAGACGTCATTGAACGACTTCCACATCAGCTACGAACTGAACGCCTTCGTGCGCGATGCCGGCACCTACCGGCAGACGCTCTCGGAGGTGCTGGCTGCTCTGCAGGATCAGTTCGCCAGGGCCAACGTGGAAATTCTCTCCCCTGGGTACCACGCCATCCGCAACGGCAACGCCAGCACGGTGCCCGCAGCCCCCAACGACGGAGCCCGGGAGCCGAAGGGTTGATCAGGAGGGTTGATCAGGCGGCAGCGAACTGCCTCCGCCAGCGCAGGAAGGGGATGTGCACCACCACGGTGACGAGCAGGTAGACGAGGATCGCCAGCTTCAGGCCCTCGATGCTGGGGCCGTGGATAGCGGCGAACAGCAGCGCCAGACCGGGATTGCGCATCGAGGTCACCAGGGCCGCGGTGGTCTGGTCCTCGCGGTCCGCTCCGGCCAGCAGGAAGCCGATCGCCATCGAGGCGAGCACCATCACCGCCATGAAGGCCAGGGCCAGGACATTCCGGCTCACGAAGGGGATCAGAAGGTGCCCGGTCTTCAGCAGCACCGCCACCACCAGGATCAGCAGCAGCACGTTGGCGAGCCGGTCGAAGAAGCCGGTCTGGCTGGCAGCCCAGACCGGCCATCGCCGCCGCACCAGCATGCCGAGGGAAAGCGGCAGGATCTGGGCCAGGCCGATCTGGAGGGCCACCTGCCGGGGCTGAATGTCCCACCCCTCCACGCCGTGCAGCGTGGTGAGCAGGTAGGCCATCAAGGGGATGGACACGATGGCCGCCAGAGCGGCGCTGACCTGAAGAGTTGCCGCCAGAGCGCTGCTGCCGCCGGCCTTGTCCGCCTTGCGCAGCGTGAGCGGCGCGCTGGGGCACACCGCCATCAGGGCAAAGCCGAAGCGGGCGGGCTGGGAGAGCAGCTCACTGAGGGGCAACTGGAGAAGGAGCACCGCCACCAGGGGAACGAGCACGCAGCTGCCGAGCAGCACCCGCAGCAGCAGGGCGCGCCGGCGCCTGATCAGCTCGCGGATCCCTACCGGTAGTCCCAGGCCGAGCGCGAACATGATCGCGAACAGCGTGGCGGGAACGAGAAGCGCGGCGGCCTGGGCCATGGGAAGGAAGGAAAGAGCAGGAATCGAGGGCAGAGCTTGTGAACCCGCTCAAGCCGAGAGCGCACCGAGGATCAGGATGATGAAGGCGACCGCGCCGATCACGATCAGCGCCGCCGCGGTGGCCGTTGAGATCGACGTCTCCTCGATGTAGACATAATCGTCGCGGCGGATCTGGCGGAGATCCCTGCGGTGCTGGCGGATGGCCGACCCCATCGCCAGGATGCCGATGAGCACGAATCCCATCGCCATCAGGCGCACGCTCAGATCCACATGGCTGCCGTCGCCGAGGCGGGTGCGGTTGATGGCGCCGATGATCTTGTCGAGACCGAAGCCGAAGCTGATCAGCGAGAGACAGGTGCGGATCCAGGCCATCAGCGTGCGCTCGGCGGCGGCCCGGTTGCGCTGCTTGGCGAGTTCGTTGTTGAGGTTCCTGACGGGTTGGGAGGTCATTCGTGTGCTCCTGCTTGTTGCAGCGCTGCCTCCATCTTCTGCTCCGCTTCGATCTCCCGAGCCAGGAACACATTGAGGAAGGTGCGGATCACGGCCACGACAGCCAGCTGGATGAGGTTCTGGCCGGTGGCCGCGGTGGTGGTGGCCACGATGTCGGCCCCCAGCTGGAACTCGAGCGCCATCGACAGCCAGCTGCCGAAGGTGAGGCGGATGCCGCTGGTGGGCCGGTGGCGACGCCGGTGGTTGAGGGGAAAGGGAGAGGCCAGACGGACCACCGCCACCAGGCCGGTGATCACACAGAGAACGGAGAGGGATTCGAGGACGAAGCGCATCACCCCGACAACGGTGATGAGCACAACGTCCAGCTGTTCGATTGCTTCCATCGGCTTCAGGCGGATCGGGGGAGTCGCACAATGCAGCGGAAGCCCATGTGACAGGTGGAGGTGTCGATGCCCTGGGCCATGCGCGCAGCCGGGCGGTAACGGCGGCAGTAGCTCGGCGCGCAGAGGAAGGAGCCCCCCTTCACCACCTTGCGGGGGATGGTGCCGTGCTGGGAGGAGGAGTCGATGCTGGCCTCGCGGGTGGATCCGCGGGGATGGTCGATCGTGCAGCAGCCCCCGGCGGCCTTGTGGTCTGCCACCACGCGGCCGTGGTCGGCATACCAGTCCTCGGTCCACTCCCACACGTTGCCGATCATGTCGAGCAGCCCGAAGCCGTTCGGCGGGAAGGAACCCACGGGCGACGTGCGCTCGAAGCCATCGCGGCGGCTGTTGTGATGCGGAAAGTCGCCCTGAAAGGTGTTGGCCATGGGAACGCCGCCGGGGTGGAGCTCCTCGCCCCAGGCGAATTCGGCCCCTTCGAGTCCGCCCCGGGCGGCCCGCTCCCATTCCGCTTCGCTGGGCAGGGTCTTGCCGGCCCAGGCGGCGTAGGCCACGGCATCCGCAAAGGCCACATGAACCACGGGATGCTGGTCACGGCCCTTGATGGAACTGCCCGGGCCCTCGGGGTGCCGCCAGTCGGCACCGGGCACGTACTGCCACCACCGGTAGGGATCGGCGGTGCCGGCCGGCCCCGCCGGCGGTACGAACACGATCGAGGCGGGTGCCAGCAGGTCCGGCCGGGCGTCGGGGTAATCCGCGGGATCCGCAGGCCGTTGGGCAAGGGTCACATACCCCGTGGCCTTCACGAACTTCTGGAACTGGGCGTTGGTGACCGGGGCCCGGTCGATCCAGAACCCCTCCACCCGCACCCGGTGGGCGGGCGCCTCCTCGGGATAGTGGTGATCGGAGCCCATGGTGTAGGTCCCACCCGGGATCCACACCATGTCCCGGGCCGGGGCCCGCCCGGGCGGGCGGGCGGAGACCTCTGGAGCGGTGATGGTGGGGGACATGCCGGGGCGGGGCCTGGGGCGATCGATGGTCATGGGCGGATCACCGCGGTGCCTGTGGACTTGTCAGGATCGGAAGCCAACGCACCGGGGCTGACTCGTGGAACCTTCCCGCCGGGCCGCTGCCGTGCTGGTCGTGATGGCGCTGGCTGGCTGGATCCCCGCCAGGGCCGCCGAGCCGGATGCCTTGCCGTCCTGGAACGACGGGGCGCTCAAGCAGGGCCTGCTCACGTTCGTGCGCCGGGTGAGCCGGGAGGACTCTGCGGACTTCGTGCCCGTGGCGGAGCGCCTTGCAGTGTTCGACAACGACGGCACCCTGTGGCCGGAGAATCCCCTGCCGTTCCAGCTGCTCTATGCGCTGGACAGGCTGCGGGAAGCGGTGAAGCAGCAGCCGGAACTGCGCCGCGACCCGATGGTGCAGGCGGCCCTGCGCAACGACGTGGCCGCCCTGGTGGCGGGCCCCCGCCACGAGGGATTGCTGCGGATCCTGGCCCTCACCCACGCGGGCATGAGCAGCGAGGACTACCGGGCGTCGGTGCTGCGCTGGCTTGAGACGGCGCGCCACCCCCGCTTCGGACGGCGGTTCGACGAACTCGCCTACCAGCCCATGCTGGAGCTGCTGCAACTGCTGCGCAGCCACGGCTTCCGCACCGTGATCGTGTCCGGCGGCGGGGCCGACTTCATGCGCGTGTGGGCGGAACGGGTGTATGGCATCCCGCCGGAGCAGGTGGTGGGCAGCACGGCCCTCACCC
Source organism: Cyanobium sp. CH-040 (assembly GCF_024346135.1). GTDB lineage: Bacteria > Cyanobacteriota > Cyanobacteriia > PCC-6307 > Cyanobiaceae > NIES-981. The sequence continues at coordinate 12,888 of NZ_JAGQCJ010000007.1, forward strand.
GCTTCGAACTGCGGGACGGGCGGCCGGTGCTGGTGAAAGGGCTCGATCATCTGTTCGTGGACGACAAGGGGGGTAAGCCGGTGGGGATCCATGCCGTCCTGGGCCGGCAGCCGATCGCCGCCTTCGGCAACTCCGATGGCGATCTGGAGATGCTGCAGTACACCACCATCGCCAATCCCAGGCCTTCCCTCGGCCTGCTCGTCCACCACACCGACCCGCAGCGGGAGTATGCCTACGACGCCAATCCCCGCAGCAGCGGCCGGCTGGTGGAAGCACTGCGCCAGGCCCCGGAACGGGGCTGGCTGGTGGTGGACATGGCCCGGGACTGGAGGGTGGTGTTCGCACCCTCCAGCCGGAACGGCCTATGAGTGCCCGGTGGTGCTGGCCATCTTGTCCATCACCTCCTCGAGCGAGAAGCTGGCGGCCTTCTGACGCGGCGGAAACTCCTGGAACGTGGCCAGGAAGCGGCCCACGATGCTCTGGGCGGGGACGAGCATGAAGGCGTGATCCAGCATCCAGTCCCAGTAGGTGTTGGAGGTGATGTCGGCGCGCTCGTAGGGATCGGTCTTGAGGTTGAAGATCTTCGGCACCCGCAGGGCGGTGAAGGGCTCGGCCCACACCTGCAGCGTGCCGGTGGCCCGCTGCTCCATGAACACGATCTTCCAGTTGTCGTAGCGCAGGGCGGTGAGGTCACCGTCGTCGGAGAAGTAGAAGAATTCGACTCGCGGGCTCTTGTCGGTCTGGCCCGTCCAGTAGTCGAGCATGTTGTAGCCGTCGAGATGCACGTGGTAGTGCCGACTGCCCGCCTGGTGGCCGGCCTTGAGCTTCTCCTTGATCTCAGGTTCACCGGCGGCGGCCAGCAGGGTGGGCAGCCAGTCGAGATGGCTCACGATCTCCGTGAACAGGGTGCCTGGGGCGATCTTGCCGGGCCAGCGCACCAGGGCGGGCACCCGGTAGGCCCCCTCCCAGTTGGAGTTCTTCTCGTTGCGGAAGGGGGTCATGCCGGCATCGGGCCAGCTGTTCATATGCGGCCCGTTGTCGGTGCTGTACATCACGATCGTGTCGTCGGTGACGCCCAGCTCGTCGAGCAGATCGAGCATCTCGCCGATGCACTCGTCGTGATAGATCATCACGTCGTGGTATTCCGACTGCCAGCGCCCTGAGCGACCCACATCCTGCGGGCGGGCATGGGTGCGGAAGTGCATGTGGGTGGTGTTGAACCACACGAAGAAGGGTTCACCGGAGGCCACCGCCTCGCGGATGAAGCGCTTGGCCTCACGCAGGAACTCCTCGTCGCAGTTCTGCATCCGCTGCTTGGTGAGCGGGCCGGTGTTCTCGATGCGCTGGGTGCCGTCGGGATTGGCCCAGGAGTGCAGCACGCCGCGAGGACCGAAATTCTGGCGGAAGTTGGGAAAGTCTTCGGGGTTGGGATAGTCCGGCAGTTCCGGCTCCTCCTCGGCGTTGAGGTGGTAGAGGTTGCCGAAGAACTCGTCGAAGCCCTGGTTGGTGGGCAGGTGCTCGTCGCGGTCGCCGAAGTGGTTCTTGCCGAACTGGCCGGTGCGGTAGCCCAGCGGCTTCAGCAGCGAGGCGATGGTGGGATCCTCGGTGCGGTAGCCCAGTTCGGCGCCGGGCAGGCCCACCTTGCTGAGGCCGGTGCGGAAGACGCTCTGGCCGGAGATGAAGGCGGCACGGCCGGCGGTGCAGCTCTGCTCGGCGTAGTAGTGGATGAAGCGGCCCCCTTCCTTGGCCACGCGGTCGATGTTGGGGGTCTGGTAGCCCATCAGACCGTCGCTGTAGCAGCTGAGGTTGCTCTGGCCGATGTCATCCCCCCAGAGGATGAGGATGTTGGGCTTGCCGTTCGGCATGGCTGGGAATGCAGGGAGCACTCCGTCCATCCTGTGAATGATTCTCAGGAACGTCAGCCCATGGGTGCGCTCCGTTACCGCACTGTTGCTGCGTGAACCGTCAAGTTCGGCGCCGGCAGCTGACTGCGGTAGCTGCCGCAAGGCTCCGGACGGGGATGGCGGCCCGCCGCGAGAGACCTAGATTCCGCCCACCAGCGGCTGCGTGAACGGACGTGCTCGACAAGCCCGGCGGGTCCGCGGCAGCCGTGCCGCTTCTGTTCCACGACCAGCACACCCAGCACGATCGCGACCCGCAGGCGCTGGGCGAACGCCTGGCCCGGCACCACCCGGTGCTCGACTTCGCGCCGCGGCGCGGCCATGAAGCAGGGTTCGTGCACCGTACTAACACCATCCGAGCGGGCTCCCTGCTCCTCACCAGCGGCTATAGCTCGCCGATCGAGGGAGCCATGGGTGAGGATAAGGGCAACGCCTATGTGAATCTCTGCCTGGCCGGCAGCATCCGCTATCAGACCCAGGGCCTCAGCCAGGCGATCACCCCGTCGCGGCCCCTCTGGTTCTCACCAGGGGCCACCTACCGCTTCACGACCGATCACCTCAATGCCCTGGTGATGCGCCTGGATCTGGAGCGGCTGAGGAGCACGGCCGCCGCCATCGCCGGGCTCGGGGTTTCCCAGCAGCGCTTCGCCAGCGATCTGGAGGTGGCCAGGGTTTTCGGGTGCGAAAACCGACGCAGCCTGCAACTGATCCAGGTGTTTCGGCGAACGTTGTCGCTGCTCGACAACCCCGATCTGGATACCCATGGCCATCAGGATGTGCTCCAGGTTGACGATCTGATCTACCGCGTCTTCGCGCTGCTGCTGCACCCGCGGCTTGACACCGTTCTGGCCGTGCATCGACAGGGCGGCGTGGCACCCCGGGAGCGCATCTTCGAGGATCTCCTGGAATGGATCCGCGCCAATCTGCACACGCCGATCAACCTCACCGAGATGGAGCGGCGCAGCGGTTACTCCCGCCGCACCCTGCAACTGGCGTTCAAGCAGCGCTTCGGCTGTGGCCCGGTGCAGTGGGTGCGTCGTCAACGGCTCGAACTGGCCCGCCAGGCCCTGCTGCGTCCCCAGCCCGGCGACACGGTGGGGGAGATCGCCTCCCGTTTCGGCTTCGGCAACCTGGCGTCATTCAGCCGCGACTTCAGTGCTCACTTCGGGCTGCGCCCCTCCGAACTGATGCACGAAGGGAGGCGCCAGCTTTGCTGAGCGGGCAGGCCGGCGGTGGCAGCGGCGGCCATCTCCCTGGGCAGCAGCCCCCGGAGAGTGCGGGGGCTGCCACCAAAGAAAGAGGGGCTTGCTCAGGCCGGCCCTCCCAGCTCCAGGGCCTCCTCGGCGGCGCAGCGGGGGCAGAGGGCGCGCACGTTGAGCACGCACTCCAGCAGCCGGAAGCCGCGGCCCTCGGCGGCCGCCTGGCCGGCCTCGAGCACGGCCGGATTCTCGAATTCCTCGGTGCAGCCGCAGCGGATGCACACCAGGTGGTGGTGGTCGCGGTGGGCGTCGCTGGCCAGCTCGAAGCGCCGGCCGCCCTCCGGCAGCTCCAGCTCCTGCAGCAGTCCCATCGTGCTCAGCAGCCGCAGGGTGCGGTACACCGTCGCCAGCGACACCCGGGCCCGGTCGCGCAGCAGGCGCTGGTGCACCTGCTCGGCGCTCAGATGGGTGCCCTCGCCGATGCGCTCGAAGAGGTCCAGCACCCGCTGGCGCTGGGGCGTGAGGCGCTGACCGCGGTGGTGCAGGCTGTTGCGCAGGCCGTCGCCAGGCGAGCCGGAGGAGCTGAGCGGAGCGGACAGCGGTGCCCGGGACGAGGAGGGAGCCGGCACCGCACGATCCCAGACGCTCTCAACAATAGGCGCAATTGCAAACAGCCTCAGCCGGCCTGGGCGAGACGCCGGTCGATCCAGCCGTCCAGGCGGGTGCAGCCGGCCGCCGCCAGATCGGCCAGGGTCACCACCACCCGGTAGCTGAGGGCGATCGCCAGCAGCGGCGCCTCCGGCACGGCGCCACCGAGACGCAGCAGCAGGGTGGCCTCGAACACCCCCAGGCCCCCGGGCGCCCCCGGTACCAGCAGGCCCACGGCCCAGGCCAGGGCGAAGCCCGCCAGCCAGCTGGTCCAGGGCAGGGAGGCGTGCAGGTCGAAGGCCAGCACGCAGCACACGAAACCACCGAAGCGCAGCAGCACGAACAGCAGCTGCACCAGCAGCGGCGGCCAGGGATAGCCGGCCAGCGCCTCGCCCAGCGAGCGGTTGAGCGACTCCAGCGCCTCCGGCTCCAGCCGCAGGCGCCGGGCCTGGCGCCGCTCCAGCCGCTCCAGCAGCGGGGCCAGCCAGCGGGGCCAGAGCAGCAGCAGCGGCAGCAGGCAGAGCGGGCCCAGTCCACCCTGCATGCCCCCCAGCGGCACCAGGGCCAGGGCCGCCACGGCCGCCACCAGGGGATCGAACACCACCGCCACCAGGGCCAGGGTGAGGGGGGCCGGCGTGAGCAGGGGACCCTCCGCGGCCCGCAGCGGGGCGACCCGGCCGGCCAGATGCCAGATGCCGCCGGGCAGATACTTGCGCAGGTTGGTGTCGAGGTAGAGGCTCACCAGGGCGGGCCAGCGGGGCCGCAGCCGCAGCCAGCGCAGCACCACCCCCAGGCCCAGGGCGTTGACCACCAGGCTGAGCAGGCTCACCCCCACCGCCAGCACCAGCCACCACCAGCCCTGGGGGTCGAGGCTGAGCTGCAGCATGCGCCGGCCGTTGCCCACCAGGGCGGCGAGCACGAAGCCGAAGCTGAGCAGGCTCACCCACAGCGACACACCACCGGGGAGCGGCGGCAGCGGCGGCAGGGCAGAGACAAGGGGGCGCAGGGAACCGGCCAGGCCGCGCAGGCACTGACTGCACTGCCGCAGGGCCTGCTGCTGGAGCCGCTGCAGTGCGGGAGGGAGCCTCAGGGAAGGGAACGTCACGGCGGGGGAGGGGGAAGCCTGTCCAGCGCGTGCTGCACAGTGGCACGCACCTGGTCGATGGCCAGATCGTGGCGACGGGCCAGGGCGATCAGGTCGTCATGTTCGGGCTTGCTGCTCCAGCGGCCATCGGGGCGGCGGGCCTGCTTCACCCGCACCACCCCGAGGGGCGTGTCCAGCTCCAGGCTGCGGCGGGGCAGCACCCAGCGCCGCTGCTGCTGCTCCCGCAGCCCCAGGCTGGTGCCGTGGCGCCACCACACCTGGCGCAGGCGGGCCGCGGCGGCCGGATCAGGCCGGCCGAGGGCCGTCACCAGCCAGCCCGGCCGGCCCTTCTTCATCGTCAGCGGCTGGCTGAACGCCTCCAGTGCTCCGGCCTGGCGCAGGGCCTCGATCAGGAAGGCCAGGTCCTCGGGGGTGGCGTCATCGATCTGGGCCTGCTGCACCAGCACCGTCTCCAGCCACGGCTCCGCCGGCTCCGCAGCGCCAGCGCCGCTGGGCTCCAAGCCGCCAGCGTCAGCGGACCCGAGGGCATCGGCCAGCACCAGCCGCAGCAGGTTGGGGCGGTCGAGCTCACGGCTGCCCAGCCCCACCCCCACCCGCCGCGGCACGTGGGCCGGCGGCAACCCGAAGCGGTCCGCCCAGCAGGCGGCCAGGGCCAGGCCGGTGGGGGTGGTGAGCTCCGCCGGCGGCAGACCTTCGGCGGCGGCCAGGGGCACGGAGCGGCGGCGGGCGATCTCCAGCACCGCCGGCGCCGGCAGCGGCAGCAGCCCGTGGGCCGTGCGCACCGTGCCGTGGCCCGCCGGCGGCGGCGCGCACACCAGCCGGTCCACGCCGAGGTGCAGCAGGCCGGCGCACACGCCCACCACATCCACCAGGGCATCCACGGCGCCCACCTCATGGAAGTGCACCCGCTCGGGGGGGTGGCCGTGCACCGCCGCCTCGGCCTCCGCCAGCAGGCCGAACACCGCCAGCACCCGCTGCCGCAGGGCCTCCTCGAGGGGGGCCTGCTGCAGCTGCTCGCGCAGCCGGCTCCAGTGGCGCGCCGGCGGCTCCGGCTCCAGGCCCCGCACCGCCAGGTGCAGACCGCGCAGCCCGCCGCTGCGCCGCTCCTCCAGCTCCAGCCGGTAGGCACCGTCCAGGCCGAGGGCGGCCAGCGGGGCCTCCACCACCGCCCGGGGCACGCCCAGGTCGAACAGGGCCGCCAGCAGCATGTTGCCGGCCAGGCCGGTGGGGCAGTCGAGCAGGGCCAGCTGGCCCACCTCAGGCCTCCTGGAGACGCACCCGCCCCAGGCGCGGCGCCGCCGCCAGCAGGCGTTCGGCCTCGGCCTCGAGATCACCGCGGCGGCGCCGCAGCAGCTGGTCGATCTCGCGGCGGGCGCGGCGCTGCTCGCGCTGGGCGGTGGCCACGTCGTGGCCGGAGAGCCCCCAGAGACGCCCCAGCAGCGCCCGGTCATCGGCGCCGCCGATGCTGTCGCCGTAGATCAGGGCCTCGGCAGCCATGCCGGCCTGCAACACGCGGCTCCAGCGGCGCAGCTCCTCGAGCGGCAGCTTGGCGTGGTCCGGCGGGTCGAACTCGGTGCTGCCCCCGGCCGGCAACCCCGCCTGCAGACAGGCCAGGCTGCCCACCAGCACGCGGCGCACCGGCAGGGCCTCCTCGGCGGCCACGAGCACGTGGCCGGCCTCATGCACGGCGATGCGGCGCAGGCGGGCCTGACAGCCGGGCAGGGCCTCGGCCAGCAGGTGACCGCCGCGGCCGGAGAAGCCGGCGGCATCGACGGTGAGGCCGCCCAGGGCCAGCCCGGCCAGCAGGGCGATCCAGGCGGGCGAGAGGCCGAGCAGCGGACCGATCACCGCCAGCAGGCTGATCAGGGCCACCGCCACGCCGGCGGAGAGGGCGGAGGTCATGGCTGGATCCCCCAGCCCAGCAGGGGCGCCAGCAGCAGGGCCGGCAACGCATTGACGCTGGAGGGATGGGGCAGCTCCAGCAGCTCCAGGGCGAGGCTGAGCACCAGCAGGCCGCCCAGGGCGGCGCTGAACACCAGCACCGGGCTGGCCATGGGATCGGAGAGGCCCGCCGCCATCAGGGCGCCGGCGGCGGAGAGGGCGAACTGGAACACGGCCATGGGCAGCAGCACCCAGGCCAGGGTGAGCCCCACGCCGGCCGCCAGCAGGGCGGAGCTGACGCCGTCGAGGGCGGCCTTCACCAGGAGCAGGTCGGCGTCGCCGAGGGCGCCGTTGCGCAGACAGCCCACCAGGGTCATCGGCCCCACGCAGAAGAGCACGAAGGTGCCCGCCAGGATGCCCGGCCCGGAACCGGCCACGGCGCTGCCGCCGGCCCGCAACCAGGCCCCCAGGCGGCGCTCCAGCGCCAGGGCCTCACCCGCGCTCACGCCCAGCACCAGGGCCAGCAGCGCCGGCAGCACCGCCGGGAAGGCCCCCAGACGCAGCTGCCACAGCGGCTGCACCATCTGCACCGCCAGCAGCAGGGTGACCACCCCCAGCCAGCGGCGCCACTGCTGGGCCAGATCGAGGCTGATGCGGGAGCCGAGGGCAGCGCCCACGGCGGTGCCCAGGGCCACGGCCAGCAGGTTGATCCAGGTGCCGCTGGTGGCCTCCCAGAGGGCCATGGTTCAGCGGCCGGGACGCAGCACGGCGGTACGACGGGGGGACTCCGGGCCGCGGGGCTGCCCGCCCTGGTGACCGCCCCGGGGGCGCTTGTCGGGCTGCCTGCGGCGGTCCTTGCCGCCACGGTTGCCGCGCTGGGCCACCGGGCCGATCACCTCCAGACCTTCCAGCGTCAGCGCCTGGCCCTGGCGGCGCAGGTCGAGGGAGACGAAGTGGCGCAGATGCTCGAGGGGCACCTCCCCGCGCAGCTGCAGCTTGAAGGGGGCCGGCCGCTGGCCGTCGCCCCGGGGACGCTGGCGCACCTTCACCACCAGATCGCCGGTCTCCGGTTTGGTGAACACCAGCTCACCGCGCACGGAGAAGTAGTCGTCACCCTCGGGCAGGGCATCGCCGGCGGGAGGCTCGGTGGGAGTCGCGTCGGAGGTCGCCTCGGCGGGTGCCTCTGCGTCGGTGGCGGCCAGGGTGCTGGGCTCCCAGATGCCCACCATCTGCAGATGCAGGCCACCCTCCTCACGACTGCGGGGGTACACCACCCAGAGATGGGGTTCGGCCAGGTCGACGTGACGGCGCAGCAGGGTCAGCAGCCGTCCCAGCACCACGGCCTCGAGCTGCTCACCGTCGGCCGTGTGGATCGCGCCGCGGTTGATCTGATCGTCGGCGGCCGGCACGTAGGTGCCGCGCACCAGGCCGATGGCCCGGTACTGCAGCGGTTCGGTGACCGGGGGGATGGGGTGGTCGCGCATGGCGCCAATGTAGGGGCAGCGGACCGGCAGACTCAGCGCACGCAGGTTCAACGGCGCTCCGAATGCCCCGCCTCCCGAACCGATCCTCCGCCCCCCAGGGCCTGTGGCTGGGACTGGCCGCGGGCGCCCTGGCCGTGCTCTGTCTCGGAACGGGCTGGTGGCTGGGGCAGCGCCAGCTGGCCGGCGGCCAGGCGGGCGCACGCACGGCCCTGGTGAAGCAGGCCGGTGAGCTGCGCCGCCGCGTGGAGGATGGCGCGGCCAGCGCCGAGGAACAGCAGCGGCTGCTGGAGCTGATGGTGGCCCTCGACCAGCAGCAGGAGGCCACGGCCCTGCTGGAGCGGCTGGCCGACGAGGATCCCCAGCGCTGGTCACTGCGGCTGCTGCTGGCGGAACTGCGCCGCGACCAGGACGACCGCAGCGGCGCCGAGCGGGAGCTGCGCCAGATCCTGCGCCAGCGGCCCGACCAGGTGGAGGCCCTGCAGCTGATGGCGCTGCTGCAGCTGGAGGGGGGACGCGGCGCCGAGGCCCGCAGCCAGCTGGAAGCGGCGCTGCAGCGGGCGATCGCACCGAAGCTCAGGCCCGAGGCCCTGCCGATCGGGCTGCTGCTGGCAAACGTGCTGGAGCGGCTCGGCGAGCCCGGCCAGGCGGAGGCGCAGCTGATCCGACTGACCACGCTGTTTCCCGCCGATCCCCGGCCCCTGCTGGCCAGGGCGCTGCTGCAGCACGGCCAGGGGAATGTGGCGGCGGCCCAGGCCACCCTGAGCGAGGCGCGCCGGCGTCAGAGCGATCCGGAGCAGCAGCAGCAGCTCGACCGGCTGGCCGCCGCCTGGGGGCTGGCCTCGCTCAGGGAGCCTGCATCAGGCCAGACCCAGCAGCCGACCCCGGAGCCGCAGGCCGACCAGCCGGCTGGGAGCCCGCCTCGAAGTCCCTGAGGGCGGCGTCGATGGCGTCGCCGGGAGGGGTGGCGTTGTCCAGCGCCGTGGCGCGCCGGATGCGGTTCATCAGGTCGATCGGGTTGGTGGCATCGAGGATGCTGCCGGAGCGGCTGGGTCCGATGCCGTCATCCAGCTGCTGCTGCTGCTGGGGGGTGGTGATGCTCTGGCCGAGTCCGCCCTGCTGGGCGCGGGCCGCGCCGACGCCGAGGCTGAAGGGCGCCAGCAGCAGACCGGCGGCCAGGAGGGCCGTGGCACGCGCCGACCTGCCGGCACGCGAGGGGCGGACGGTGCCCAAGGGCCGGGAGGTGGTCGAGCGGGAACGGGCGGTCATGGGGTTCCTTCCTTCGACTGGAAGGCATGCTAAGGGCGCTCAGGGGGCGGCATGCGCATCGGCAGCTGGAACGTGAATTCGGTGCGCACGCGCCTGGCCCAGGTGCTGGCCTGGCTGGAGCAGGAGCGGCCCGAGGTGCTCTGCCTGCAGGAGACCAAGGTGGAGGATGCGCGCTTCCCCGCCGAGGCCTTCGAGGCCCTGGGCTACGCCTGCGCCATCAGCGGCCAGAAGTCCTACAACGGCGTGGCCATCCTCAGCCGCCTGCCGCTCGAGGACGTGCAGATCGGCTTCAGCGCCCTGCTGGGCGGCGATGCGGAGGCGGAGCGGCTGGGGGAGCAGAAGCGGGTGATCAGCGCCTGGATCGACGGCATCCGCGTGCTCAACCTCTATGTGCCCAACGGCAGCGCCGTGGGCAGCGACAAGTACGCCTACAAGCTGGAGTGGCTGGCCTGCCTGCGGCGCTACCTGGAGGCGCAGGAGCAGCAGGGCGAGCCCCTGTGCATGCTGGGCGACTTCAACATCGGCCCGGAGGACCGGGATCTGCCGGACCCGGTGCGGTTCACCGGCGGGATCATGGCCAGCGAGCCGGAGCGCCGGGCGCTGCGCGAGCTGCTGGGGGAGCGGCTGCAGGACGCGTTCCGCATGTTCGAACCCGGCAGCGGCCACTGGAGCTGGTGGGACTACCGCAGCGGCGCCTGGGACCGCGACCAGGGCTGGCGCATCGATCACATCTACCTGTGCGAGGAGCTGCTGGCCTGCGCCACCGGCTGCGTGATCCACCGGGACACCCGGGGCCAGACCCAGCCCAGCGACCACGCGCCGGTGGTGGTGCACCTGGCCTGGCCGCCCGACGACGAGGAGGGGTGACGCCGCTCAGAACACAACCGCCTCGGCGGGCAGCTCCACCCCCTCGGCCTTCAGCACCTGCACCCGCCGGGCCGACTCGGCGCAGCTGCGCGGGGTGGGGAAGATCTTGCCGGGGTTGGCACGGCGCTGGGGATCGAAGGCGTCGCGCAGCAGCTGCATCGTGGCCAGGTCGTCGGGGCCGTACATCCAGTCGAGGTAGCAGCGCTTGTCGCTGCCCACCCCGTGCTCGCCGGTGATGCTGCCGCCGGCGTCCACGCACAGGCGCAGGATCTCGGCCCCCAGCTCCTGCACCCGCTCGCGCACGCCGGGCTCGCCGTCGCGGTAGAGGATCAGGGGGTGGAGGTTGCCGTCGCCGGCGTGGAACACGTTGGCCACCGGCAGGGCGAAGCGCTCGCTGAGCGCCTCGATCGCCGCCAGCACCCGCGGCAGGGCGCTGCGCGGCACCACGCCGTCCTGGAGGTAGTAGCTGGGGAAGCGGCGGCCCAGGGCCGAGATCGCCGACTTGCGGCCTTTCCAGAGCAGGGCGCGCTCCTCCTCCTGCCAGGCCTGGCGCACCTGGCGGGCGCCGGCCTCGCGGCAGAGCGCGGAGGCCAGCTCGGCGGCGGCCACCACCTCCCGCTCCTGGCCGTCGAGCTCGATCAGCAGCACCGCCGCCGCGTCGGCGGGGTACTCCTCGAAGCCCTCCACGCCGCGCAGGTAGTCGTTGACGGCCTCGATCACCAGCCGGTCCATCATCTCCATCCCCGCCGGCAGGACGCCGGCGGCGGTGACGCGCCGCACCGCCTCACCGGCGGCCTCCATGGAGCCGAAGTCGGCCATCAGCACGGCCACGCTCTGGGGCGCCCGCAGCAGCCGCAGGGTGATGGCGGTGGCGATGCCCAGGGTGCCCTCGCTGCCGATGAAGGCGCCGCGCAGGTCGAGTTCGGGGGTTTCGTCCAGGTCGCTGCCGAGGGTGGTGACGGTGCCGTCGGGCAGCACCACCTCCAGCGCCAGCACGTGGTTGCTGGTGACGCCGTACTTGAGGCAGTGCACGCCGCCGGAGTTCTCGGCCACGTTGCCGCCGATGCTGCAGGCCACCTGGCTGGAGGGATCGGGGGCGTAGTAGAAGCCGTCGCCGGCCACGGCCCGGGTGACCCAGCTGTTGATCACGCCGGGCTGCACCACCACCCGCCGGTTCTCCAGATCCACCTCCAGCACCCGGCGCATGCGGCTGGTGGCGATCACCAGGGCCTCGCTCTCGGCCACGGCGCCGCCGGAGAGGCCGGTGCCGCTGCCGCGGGCCACGAAGGGCACGCCGTTCTCGTGACAGAAGCGCAGCACCGCCGCCACCTGCTCGGTGGTTTCGGGCAGCACCACCAGCGGCGGCTGATGGCGGTGCAGGGTGAGGCCGTCGCAGTCGTAGGCGAGCAGCTCCTGGCGGGCCGCCACCACCGCCCGGGACGGCAGCAGGCGGCGCAGGCCGCGTTCCAGCTCGGCCCAGTCGCGGCTCACGGGCGGGGGGTGCCGGGATTGCAGGCCCTGCCGGAAGGGTGGCCGTGGGGTGCGCGGATCAAGGGGCTGCGGGTGCTGGCGCGGTTCAAGTCTGCTCCCGCACCGGGCCCCTGGATCACAGTCTGTGGTGACCGGTGCCGGCGGGTGGGGCCGTTCTGGGTCAGGATGGGCCACGGTTTTCCATCGCCAGCGGAATCCCCTTGACCTCGGCACCCGTTTCGGCCCCCGCCTTGAACACGACCCGATCCCAGGACCTCTTCAGCGCCGCGCAGAAGCTGATGCCCGGGGGCGTGAGCTCGCCGGTGCGCGCCTTCCGCTCGGTGGGCGGCAACCCGATCGTGTTCGAGCGGGTGAAGGGCGCCTACGCCTGGGACGTGGACGGCAACCGCTTCATCGATTACATCGGCAGCTGGGGCCCGGCGATCTGCGGCCATTCCCACCCCGAGGTGATCGCCGCCCTGCACGAGGCCCTCGACAAGGGCACCAGCTTCGGCGCCCCCTGCGAGCTGGAGAACCAGCTGGCGGAGCTGGTGATCGAGGCGGTGCCGAGCGTGCAGATGGTGCGCTTCGTGAACAGCGGCACCGAGGCCTGCATGTCGGTGCTGCGGCTGATGCGCGCCTTCACCGGCCGCGAGAAGATCATCAAGTTCGAGGGCTGCTACCACGGCCACGCCGACATGTTCCTGGTGAAGGCCGGCTCCGGGGTGGCCACCCTGGGCCTGCCGGATTCGCCGGGGGTGCCGCGCACCACCGCCGCCGCCACCCTCACCGCCCCCTACAACGACCTGGAGGCGGTGAAGCGGCTGTTCGCCGAGAACCCTGGCGAGATCGCCGGTGTGATCCTCGAGCCGGTGGTGGGCAACGCCGGCTTCATCCCACCGGTGCCCGGCTTCCTGGAGGGCATCCGTGAGGTCACCAAGGAGAACGGCGCCCTGCTGGTGTTCGACGAGGTGATGACCGGCTTCCGGATCAGCTACGGCGGCGCCCAGGCGAAGTTCGGCATCACCCCCGACCTCACCACGATGGGCAAGGTGATCGGCGGCGGCCTGCCGGTGGGCGCCTACGGCGGCCGGGCCGACATCATGGCGATGGTGGCGCCGGCCGGCCCGATGTACCAGGCGGGCACCCTGAGCGGCAACCCGCTGGCGATGACCGCCGGCATCAAGACCCTGGAGCTGCTCAAGCGCCCCGGCACCTACGAGCGCCTGGACGCGATCACCAAGCGCCTGATCGCCGGCATCCTCGAGGCCGGCAAGGCGGCGGGCCTGCCGATCTGCGGCGGCTCGATCAGCGCCATGTTCGGCTTCTTCCTCTGCGAGGGGCCGGTGCGCAACTTCGAGGAGGCCAAGGCGGCCGACGCGGCCCGCTTCGGCAAGCTGCACCGCGCCATGCTCGAGCGCGGCGTCTACCTGGCGCCGAGCGCCTTCGAGGCCGGCTTCACCTCCCTGGCCCACTCCGACGAAGACATCGACGCCACCATCGCCGCCTTCCGCGACTGCTTCGCGGCGGTGGCCTGACAGGCACCCCAAGAGCGGCACGATGGCCGGCGAGCGTCTCACCCCCGCCGGCCTGCGCCAGGCCCTCGGGCCCGGCATCCTGCTGGCCGGCGCCGCCATCGGCGGCTCCCACCTGGTGGCCTCCACCCAGGCCGGCGCCCGCTACGGCCTGGGCCTGGTGGGCCTGGTGCTGCTGGCCAACCTGTTCAAGTACCCGTTCCTGCTGGTGGGCAGCCGCTTCACGGCGGCCACGGGCCTGAGCCTGCTGGAGGGCTACCGGCGCCAGCGGGGCTGGTATCTGCCGGTGTATCTGCTGATCACCTTCACCACCGGCGTGGCCAACATCGCCGCGGTCACCGCCGTCACCGGCAGCCTGGCCACCAGCTTCCTGCCGGGGGCACCGAACCTGCTGGCGGTGGGCCTGCTCGGCGTCTGCCTGCTGCTGCTGCTGCTCGGCCACTACCGCAGCCTCGACCGGCTGAGCAAGCTGATCGTGGCGGTGCTGGTGATCAGCACGGTGCTGGCCACCGGCGCCATGCTGGTGCAGGGGCCGGTGGCCGACGATCCCCAGTGGTTCAGCCCCAGCCCCTGGACCCTGGCGTCCCTGCCGTTCCTGGTGGCGCTCATGGGCTGGATGCCGTGTCCGCTGGATCTGGCGGCCTGGTCGTCGCTGTGGATCTACGCCCGCCAGGAGGACTCGGGCCACCGCGGCAGCCTGGCCGAGGTGGAGGCCGACTTCAACCTGGGCTACCTGGTGACGGTGGTGATGGCGGTGCTGTTCCTGCTGCTGGGGGCCTGGGTGATGCACGGCACCGGCGACAGCTTCTCCCCCGCCGGCGCCGCCTTCTCGCAGCAGCTGATCGGCCTCTACACCGCCAGCCTGGGGGGCTGGGCCTATCCGCTGATCGCCGCGGCCGCCTTCACCACGATGTTCAGCACCAGCATCACCTGCCTGGACGGCTACCCGCGGGCGGCCTCGGCCGGGGTGCGGCTGCTGCGGGGCTTCGCGGGGCCGGCGGTGCACGACCGCCGCGACCACCAGCTCTGGATGCTCCTCCACTTCGCCCTGGCCGGCGCCGTGCTGGGCCTGTGGCCCGGCTCGATGGGCACCCTGGTGCAGCTGGCGATGGTGGTGTCGTTCGTGACGACGCCGGTGCTGGCCTGGATGAACCTGCGGGTGATCCAGGGCCGCCAGGTGGCCCCGGCCGACCGGCTCGGCCCCGGCCTGCTGGCGGTGGCGCGCCTGGGCCTGGTGGTGCTGAGCGTGTTCGTGGTGCTGTTCGCCCTCACCCTGCGCGGGGGGTGAGCAAGCTGGTGGCAGCACCGCCGGGCCCATGCTGCGATTCCTGCTCAACGTCCTCTGGTTTGTGCTCGGCGGCTTTGTTATGGGCCTGGGCTGGTGGCTGGCCGGACTGGTGGCCGCCATCACGATCGTGGGCATCCCCTGGGCCAGGGCCTGCTTCGTGATCGGCAACTTCTCCTTCTGGCCCTTCGGCTACGAGGCCGTGAGCCGGCGGGAGCTCACCGGGCACATGGACTTCGGCACCGGCCCGCTGGGACTGGTGGGCAACATCGTCTGGTTTCTGGTGGCCGGCTGGTGGCTGGCGATCGGCCACCTGAGCTCAGCCGTGGCTTGTTTCGTGACGATCATCGGCATTCCCTTCGGGATTCAGCACATCAAGCTGGCACTGATCGCCCTGGCGCCGATCGGCATGCAGGTGGTGCCCACCCACCGCTGAGCCGCCGGCCCCAGGGAAGCAAAACAGGCGTGACCCAGGCAGCCCGCACCCGGATCAGCATCACGCTCGAGGAATTCAACAACGCCCTTGAGGCCTGGGAGAGCTGGCGGATGGGCACCTTCCACGACGAGGAGCAGGACTGCCACCAGTTCCCAGAACGTGAGGCCGGGCGATTCAAGGGGTTGGTCAAGCCGCGGCAAAGACCTCCTTCACGGCCAGCGCCAGATCATGCAGCTGTCGTCGACTGTCACCTGAAAACGACGATCCATGCATCACAGCCAGTGTTCTGGGATCTAGTTCAGAGAATGAAGCCAGCAAGCGATCGGTCTGGCGGGTGTACGGCAGATAACTGGAGAGAGGACCCTGCTGCATCTGCCGCATCGCCTCGAGAGACGGGCCCACAAGATCACTGGATGTGACCGGGACTGCGGCTCCAAAATGATGGAAGAGGTCTGAACAGAATAAGGTTCGCTGGGTTTCCTCGAACAACAGGCCCGCATCCCAGCCGTGCGGAAGATGTGGGGAGGGATGAAACTGAAAACGGTACTGACCCGTGACGAGAAGATCATCTGGGCCCATACCCCGTGCGGGCCTGATGGCAAAGTCATCAACACTCACAACCTTGCCGACGAAGGTGCAGACAGGCTCAGCGTCCGGCGCCAGCTCAAGCCAGTGGTTGAGACCACCGATTTCATCCGACTCAAAGTGACTCCAGGCCACATAGCGAAGCGATGCAGGGTCGATGAGTGTGGCGACCGCCTCGCTCAGGCTGGGAAACATCCCCTTGAGGCCTGCATGAAACAACAACGGTTGCTCATCTCGCACAAGGAAGTGATTGAATTGCAGATCCAGCTCCGGCACATAAATCGACAGGCGAAACAGGTCGGGAGCGATCTCGGTGATGGTCGTCATGGGGTGGGTGCAGCAGGGAATGAATCAGGGCCAACGTATCCGTAAGTCTGCGGCACATTCTGCGGCGCATGTAGATACCGCTTAAAGCCTTGGCCGATCTCGGCCAAGGCATCTGGGATCAAGTTGTGCTAGCGGAGACGCATCAGTGGCACAACCTTCTCACGGGCCAGCTGCTGCACACCGGTGATCACGTCGTGCTGCAGCACAACATCGAGGAAAGGCTTGGTACGGGTCTCTCGGGAAACAGGGGGCATGGCGTAGAGCACTTGGGCAGCACATCAAACAGGTCGCTGTTCCGGGTGGGGGTGAAAGCCTACATCTCGGTCGACTGGGCGGCCCGAAGCCCATCTGCACCTGACACATGCAGCGTACTGCGAAGAGAGGCTTCAATCAATTCACACTCGCACACGAGAGCGCCACACTAGGGGTTGAGGGTAACCGTTGGAGCCGAGAGCATGGCACTCAATGCATATCTGCAAATCGCGGGGTCAATCCAAGGATCGATTCAGGGCTCCGTGGACCAACCGGGACGCGAGAATCAGATTTTGGTTATAGCATTTTCCCACGGAGTCCTCTCACCACGTGACGCGGCTAGCGGTCTACCGACAGGAAAGCACCGACACCAACCTCTCACGATCACCAAGGAGATTGATCGTTCGACGCCTCTCCTGGCTAGAGCACTAGTGAACAACGAGAATCTTCCGCAATGGGAACTGATGTTTTGGCAACCAAGCAAATCTGGAAAGGAGATGCAATACTATACAATTCAACTCGAAGATGCTGCGATCATCGAAATCAGCCAAGAGATGCTTAACAACAAGTATCCAGATAATGTCCCGCATGCTGTGCGAGAACACATTTCGTTCAGCTATCGAAGGATTACTTGGACTTGGGTTGACGGAGAAATAACTACGAATGATGAGTGGCAGACCCCCATCGCATAACAGTTACAAGCCGCAGCGAAACGGGGGGCTCAACCTATGATAACTCGCTAATGTTCAGCTTCAAGCAAGGTCTCCCGCCGGACAATAACCGCATAATTGCCAGTAGCAAGGCCAATTCAACTTCCAAACATTAAGACAGGAGTCCAGGATCACTATCGAGTCTCAGCCCAGCCAGCCGTTGGCCCGTCAATTACAGAGCATACTGTCCTGGCTCCCTCAATGTGATGCCCCCTAGGAAGTCTATAAAGATGCACCTCCCAAAGGCTCGCAGCCAGACGAGACCTCTTTTCTCTGTGGCAAACTTTATTGCTGCATTGGTTCACATCCTCATTGTAGTCGGGTTCACTTATGAGCAATATGCCGTCACTAAAGCCACCTCTGGCCTTGATGCGATGTGGTCAGCATTTATCACAGAAATACTGCTCGTAGCCGGCAGCATTACTCTGTCGACCTCGCTGCTCTTGTGTTTTCTAAGCATCGCAAGGAGAGAAAGATCGACAGGCTGGTCTCTTCTGGCTACGCTCTTGGCCATGATCACAACGATGACAGCTTTCGCTTGCATTGCATTGTTTGGTCTTGGTCACTATGACCCTAGGTAGCCCTCTTCATTGCGATCAGATCTGTTGGAGACTGGAGATCTATTGAAGCGGAAAATGTAGACATGTAACCAAGCAGGTCGCGTCGAATAATCATGCTCCTCATCCTCAAGCCTGAAGCAGCATAGATCACTGAACAATTTATTCAAGCCATCTTTTCCGCATGCTAGACAGCATCATGATAGATGGATGTTCCAGAATGGCCACAATAGATCAACATTGACTACAGCCTCAAGAAGTCATCATGCTTATAAGTAGCATCGCGATGAAGGGTCACAGGGACCGGGGAATTGCACAGGCATCTAGGATTGCAGACATCATCATTGCTTCACTGGCTGACTGATTCAACACCAAATCGAGAATCAATTGGATCCCTGCTAGCAGTTGCCCTCCTTTGCTTGACCGGCAAGATGGAGCGATGATCATTGCCTTCGAATGACCGATCGAATCTCTGCCAACTCCTGCCCATACATGATGATCCAGGACATCTCAGTAGTCATGCCATATCGTCAGTCCAGATTCCTGGAGAGAATTCCGGTTGACCCGAACAAGTGCCCTACCCTCAGGGAGACAACAGAAAGATATCAATGACTGAACAAGACGTGTCACTGAAGATGCCCAGTGCAATCTGCCAGATTCCCGAGTCAAGCTCGATGCCTCGCCTCACGATGATCCAGCCCCGACGCCTATCTCACACTGACCCTACCTCAACCGCATCGGAGTAGACGAGGCGTCGTTCTCGCCCGAAGCCGAACTGATCTCCGTACTCCTCTTGGGGGATGTCTCCCAGGAATGCTTCGTACTCCTCCACCACCACCCGGAAGCGGGCTTCGGGGTCATCGACCGGAACGGTGAGGGATCCTTGCCAGACGGAGAGTGTCTTCAGAGCCTGCGCATTGAGGAGTGCGACCGGATCAGTCGATACCGGCACCCAGCCCAGGTCTCCTTCCACGGGGCCGAGCCAGCGCTCGAGGCGGGCCTCGATCTCGCTGGTGCAGCTGAAGGACGCGTTGCGGCGGTAGCCTGTACCCGAGACGGTGATTCGCAGCGTGGCCGGGTCGTCGGCGTCCCGGGCCACCCAGCAGATCCGGTCCGGGGCGAACTGGGCGAAGTCGGCCAGCACCACGCGAGAGAGCTCGGCGCCGGGAATGGATTTCGGCTGGTAGCGCACGAGCGCCAGCCGCACGAAGGGGTAGTAGGTGTCGCCGGCGTCAATATCGAGTTCGCAGTAGAAGAGACGGCGCTCTTCGTCGTAGCCCACCGCATGGCCAGCCACGGCCACCGGGACGTCGCCAGGCTCGCCCCCCTGCTCCTCGAGGAGAAGACCGGTCTGCACCGCCACGGCCCTGGTGAAATTCTGGAGTGACGGCACCTGCTGGGTGGGCCCAGAGACCCAGATGGGATCTCGACCCCACTGGGTGGCGTAGGGCTTGAGTTGGTCGGGCACCATGGCATTGGTTTGGCCGCCATCCCCGATGGGGTGGCCCGCAACGCACCAATCCCATTCGCCAGGCCAGATCACCACCCCCAGCAGCTCACCGTCACCTGAGGAGAACCATGGCTCCTCGAGGTAAAGACGCAACCCTCCAGAGCGGCGGCTGAAGGCCCCCCGCTCGTCGGTGCCTTCGTCCCACTCGAAGGTGGGCAGGATGTAGAGAAGGTTCGGTGCCAGGGGCCTTGCGGAGTTCAGCACGTCAGCCTCGAACAGATGAAGGTTCGCAGCGGGGGGAAGCTCGTCCTGAGAAGGACGGGTCAGCGCGGCAGGAGGAAGCTTGGGGTCGAAATACTCACTGAACCGAGTGGTGGCAATGGCGCAGTAGCTCACCCTTCTGTGTTTCGTGTCGCCGAACTCATGGCGACGCCTCCCCCAGGGAACCGACGGAGTGTCCGGTGAGATTACGGGGAGGTCGAAGGCGTGGGATTCGCCCTGTTTCCGGTTGAATCCAAAGCCGGTGGGCTCACTCCAGAAGGCCCTCAGGTCGACCTTGTCTGTGCTCGGGGCGTGAACACCCACCGTTCCCTCCACAGTCGCGAACGTGTCACCCAGACGCTCTTTGCGGGGGTTGAGTGTCTCAATCACCGGCGCCGCCAGGGGCTGCTGGACGGCGTGGACCAGGGTTAATTCGCGGAAGGGAGTGAGCATCCAGTGCAGCCCGTCAAGGGCCAGTTGCCTCAGACGCACCCGATCGTCGTCGTCAAAGGCCTCCTCTTCGATCCACTTCCACACGGCCAGCTTCTCGAGATCCTCGGGTGTGACCCTGGAGCTGAAGCGCACATTCACCATCGCCGCCTTGGGGAGTTCCACGGTGAGGACCCGTGCCGTGGGATCCCAGCTTGGGGAGCCATTCCCTTCGATAACAGACAGCTGAAACGGCTTTGCCTGCCACCAGCCGGGGGCTGCGTCAAAGTTGATGACCTGGAGCGTTTCGGGCGCCATGCCGGGTAGGCCCCACAGCACTGCAGCGCTGGCAAAGGGATCTGCCAGATAAGGAACTTCGGCCGGCAGATCGGTCGGGTCGGAATAATGCCAAACCTTCCCAGTGGGATCATCCAGCTCCTCAGGCTGATCCTTATCCGCAAGCAGTTGCCAGGTGGACGGGCTGGCATCGACTCCACCAGGGGTGTCCAGGAGGCCGTACTGCTCGATGGTGGCTACAGCGGTGCGTGGAGGGAGCAGCAGCCGCACGGATGTCTCCGGGGAAATGGTTGCGTCTTCTGCAGGGGTGCTGTTGTAGGTGCGGATCACCAGGCGTGCCGCCGATTCTCCCGGAAGGTCTTCGGGCTGAACCGTGGAGACGATGGCCACGGCCGGCGCCTCCACGGGTTCGAAACGGCGGTAGGTGATCTGCGGAGAGGCCTGGCCAGGATCAGGGTCGTTGAAGGGAAGACTGTTGCCGGCCACATCCACCGCCCGGGCCCGGATCCGGTAAGTGCCTCCGTACCGCAGGCGCGGCAGGGAGCCTGGGGTCGGTTCGGCGGTGGTCTCCAGGTCGAGGGACGTCTGCGAGGGGTTTAGCGCTTTGCCATCGGGGCCGAGATTCTCCTTGTGGTTGAGGCCATCGGACTGGATCGCTTCGCCAGGGCGGGGGGCGACCAGACTCCATCCGTCCCAATGGAACATGGCCTCATGGAGATAGAAGTCGGTGTTCGCAGGGTCCACATCCTGCATGGCGGCGGCGGTGACGGAACCTTCGTCTGAGCTGGTGATGGTGGCCTGCTCTGCGGAGAGGCGACCCACGCGATAGGTGACCTCGCGCCTGCAGAGCGAATACCAGCTCCCCGAGCCGTCCTGAATGTCCACCCGGAAGCCGGACGTGACGTCGTCAGCGAAGAGCTTCGGCGGGTTCTGGGGATTCAGGGCTTTGTTGGTCTCGTGGACAGTCTTGAACGTGTGGGCCATCCGCACTGCCCGCCCGGTGCGCACCATCGAGATTCCACCGGAGCGCAGGGCCGGAAGCCCATCCTCGTCTGGCGAGTCGGCGCTCTTCAAGCGCCCCCCCCGGCGCATCTTGAGCTGGTTGGCGAAGTCGATGGCCTTGAGGGCCGCTCCGTCCGCATCAACCTGCAGCAGCGAAAACTCACTGGTGTTGAGCCGCAGACAGCCATCCGCCAGATCTGACGACGGCTTCGGGGCCGCCAAGAAGCGTCGTTTCGCCATGTCGAGCAGGTACTGGACGCGCACGGGCTGATCGTCACTGTCAAACGGGTGCTCCACGCCTGCCACCTGCACCGTGCCGCCGGCGGCCTGGCCTGCCAGGGGAACACTCACATCGAGCAGGAGCCCAAGTTTGCGCAGGAGCAGGGGGTGATTGCCGAGCATGGAGAGGGCCTGATGGAAATCCAACTCCGGAAGTGGCACCGGTCTGTCGAACTTCCCACCCTTGAAGCGGTGGAAATGCTTGGCGCGGAAGAAGTCCATGACCGGCTTAGGTGGGCCCGGCGGCAGTGCGGTGAGGTTCAGCCTCCTGTATTCATTTAGAAGATCATTCTCAAACTTGGTATCCTTATTGTCCCACTCCTTTCCACCACCCTCAATCGTGGCGATCTCTGTCGCTCCCTTCTGATCCAGCTCGGCGAGCAGCGGCAGTTCCGTGGGGGAGGAAACTCCCACAGCGGCGTACAACTTGCGCAGGTGCTCCACCACGTGGACCACCGGATAGGAGTGGATCAGCTGTGTTGTGTTGTTCGCTTCCTCATAGGAGCGCACCGTGGTCTCCTCAGCGGGGAAGAGGGCCTCCCAGATGGCAGGATCGGCGGGAGAACTGATGATGGTGGCATTCACCGCCCCCTGCCCACTGAACTGGATGGCGATGTCGAGGGGCTGACCCGGCCAGTTGACGAAGGCCGGGAAGTCGCTGAGCTTCAAGGGCGCGCCGCCGGTGTCGAGCCGTGGCGACACCAGTACCGACAGATGGAGAAGGTTGCCGTTGTCGCTGATTCCCTTGGGAAGAGCAGTCCAGATGATGGCCTGTTTCATGACATCGAACCCTAAGCGAATGCTGCGGCGTAAGCTTCCCAGCGTGGCTGGGGCATCATCTCCCCGAAGGGCGGATCTCCACTGGACCCTGCAAACTGCTTTCTCATGGTGACGGTAACGCTGGCACTGAAGAAAAGGACCTCCACAGTCACAGAGACCCGACACTCACCCCACGCTTTGCCAGAATCTATGGCGTAATCGAGGCCCAGGTAGAACTCAAGAGATATGGCGATGAGTCCGAGCACTTCAAGACAGCCATTAGCGCGCACATAGCCAGTGAGCTGAGACTGTTTGCTGGTCACCTCGATCTTGATGTAGATCCCGGCCATAAGCGAAATCCCGCCACTCGCGACACCCAGGTCGATGGCTACGCAGCCTCCAAACTCGAGGGAGACCTCCAGGGTCTCCACACCGTCCAGACCCACCGCCAGAGCGAAGAACCCTCCGCCACCGAACGGAGCCACCGAAACAACGAAGGGACTTTGGCGCTCCGAGAGGTTGAATCGCAACCGCATCGGTTCCCCGGTGAAGGGAAGGCAGAGCCGTGCACCGAGAGCGATGTTGGCGATGGAGACCACCCCAACAGAAACTGCCGGGATGGTGAGGGAGTAGCCAGCTGTGATTCCCTGCGTCGTCACCTCCAGGTATGGGGGATCGGCAAAGTTGCCGGGCTCCAAGTACTCCCGCAGGGTGTCCACAAACGCCAGGGGCCCGGTGAAGCGGATGTCGGCAATCGCCACGTGAACGTCGGGCTTTTTGCCGTCCTTGGAGGTGAAGGAAAATGTCTCGAACTCCACCTCCACCACATTGGCGAGGTTGAGGGTGAAATCAGAGATACTGCCAGTCAGCTCAAAGGTTCTCTGATCACCATCCTGGCTTTTGGGTGTCCTGAGAATACTGTCAATGGCGAGTTTTGGTGCACCTCCTCTGATGAAGGAGCCACTATCCTTCAAACTCGTTGTTTCCCAGTGAAGAGCTGTGGTGAGCTCAGTGCTTGAGTTGGTCGTGACGAGCGCTGGCGTCTGAGAGGCGAAATCAGCGGGCGCAAGAGTTTCAAGAATCTCGACCAGTCTGATTCCTCCAAGAATCTTGGCATCAAGTCCGGCGAAGAAGCTCGCAGGATCAAAGCGACCCGCCACGAAATCGTCGGTTGTGTCTCCCACAGTGCCCAGCTCCCGGGAGAGGCCCCGGATCATCAGGCTGGGTGTGGCAACTCCACCGCAGCGGTCAGCGCTGTTGCCGGCTGAGTAGTCCAGGGAGGGGGGAGACGGTATCTCAGCGAACAGACCGGCCTTGTTCTTGTCAGGGTGGAAGCCGTCGTCCAGGTACTGAGAAGCCAGCACGATGGTGGCTGCATCGTTCGCGCCGCTCATCTGCCGCAGGGCGGCGAGAGCGATCTTGGCCTGCTCGAGCTCCGGATAGCAGGGGGGTTCTCTGGAACCGTCGGCAGGTGGGAGGGCCTTGAAGCTCAGCTCCAGAGCGTCGAAGGTGGTCTTCCCGTCATACCCGTCAGCGTCTGCCAGGGCCAGTTGCTGCCCGCCGAGAGAGGTCGTCCGACGAGATTCCTCTGCGCAGTTGTAGGCCTTGGCCGCCTCGCCAATCCAGAGAATTTCGCCCTCTTCGTTCTCTTCAACAAGCACATCGGAGCGGACGAAGGCCAGGGGCATCAGGAAATCGAGCTCGTGCCCCTCCCAGTCCCATCCTTTGAGATGAAAGCTGAAATCGCGCTCCCCGACGCTGGGCCAGAAGGCAGCAATGGGAGAAACAGCCTGGGGGGCCCATGCGGAGCCTTCGGGAGGACTTAGGGGCGAGTCTTGGGGGGGGTCCAGGTTGGGGGTGACGACCGTCGTGATCCGCACCCTCCGCAGGGGTGTCTCGCGGCCCTCGTGCTCATAGGCGCCGCCACCGTAGGTACGCTCCCGCTCGCGAAGGACGAGGAACATCCGCTGACGGATGTAAGCCACCGGGTCGCCACTGGGGGAGGGTTCCACCTTGCGTTCGCTGATCTTCACCAGAGACGCCCGATGGCCGAACGGGAACAGGAACCCCTTGTAGACCACCCGCACGTAGTGGTCGCGTCCCATGGTGGCCCGATGCCGCCATTGCTCCACGGCATAACCACTGGGCGGCTGCAGTTGGAGGTCGCTGTCGAGCCATCCACCCAGTGAGGACAGCATCAGGCTGTTGATCCTTACTGGTGGTGGAGTGAAGTCTTGAATGGTGAAGTCGGAGGTCAGATGCACGATCTGGCGCCGGTCGTCCTGATCCAGGGGCATCAGGAACGGCTTGTCGAAGGCGGCTGTGATGTCGTGGTCCCGCGACCAGATGGCCCGCACCGTTCGGAAGGCGTGGGGGTTTTCGCTGAGGGCATGGCCGGATCGCACCGCCAGCC
The DNA here is from genome assembly GCF_024346135.1 of Cyanobium sp. CH-040. Taxonomy (GTDB): domain Bacteria; phylum Cyanobacteriota; class Cyanobacteriia; order PCC-6307; family Cyanobiaceae; genus NIES-981. Next base: position 37,286 of record NZ_JAGQCJ010000007.1, read on the forward strand.
GGGTGTGCCAGAGCTCGCTCCTGCCCGCCCTGGTCACCGGCTCGGCGGCGTGGACCCAGGTGCCGTAACGGTTAGGGGAAAGCAGGAGCCGGAAGGGGATCTCGATCTGGGTGGTGGTGGCAGGAGGGGGTGTGGGTTTGATTAACAATCCCGGCAGGACGGAGATCCTGTCGATGGGACGCAGGTTCCCGAGAACCCCGCGACGCCTGAAGGTTGTGCTGAACCGTGATATTGACGCAACGCGATTGGTGGAATCGGGCGCGACTTGGCTCGTTATGACGTCCGAGAGCCGCAGGACTGGCTCGGCGCCGGGCAGAACGATGTTGGGAAAGCCAGGCCGCTCCAACATCACCGCTCCGGGCAGGGCCGTGACGGCTAGGGAAGGGGTGAGGCTCTGCCAGTCAAGAAGCGTGGAGCTGTCCAACAGGAATCCTGGGGCTCCTTGGGGCAGCAAGAAAACGAGGCGGCTCGGCTTGGCCAGCAGAGCCTTCACCGGCGGTGGTGGTGGATAGCTGGGATCATTCTTTTTCCCCTTCGCTTCTGCCTCCAGCTTCTGCGCCTTTTCGAGCTGACTCTCGCCGTGCTGGTCACCTTCTGAGGGGATGTCCGATTTCTCTACCTCGTAGCTGTCATCGGCCTCAAAGAAGGTCTCCTCGCCAATGCTCTGGGGCGGAAAGATCACCGCCAGGTGGGATGGGCCCGCTGTCAGCGGCACGAGGCGTCGTGTCGCGCCCTCGCTCACCAGGCGCAGATTGGTCCAGTGATATCCCAGGTGGAGGAAGTCGTCGCGCCGCACCACGGCCAGAGTCGTGTTGCCGGGTAGCCGCACCGTCGCGCTGTCGCTGGCAGCGTCGACTTCCACATGACCGAACGCGGGCTGAATCGACCCCGGTAAGGGCCGCCAGGTGATGAGGAGTTCTGAGCGGGGTGGCGCCGCTTCGGGGCGGACCAGCATCCCTTCCACCCTGGGAGCACTCTTCAGGAGGCTCAGCCGGCAGACCATGCCGGGAGGCATTTCCCCGACCTGAAGAATCCCGGTGAAGGGCATCTGACGTGACGGGGCCAGCAGCAGGCTCACGCCGGGGCTGTGAAGCCAGAAGGGCTCGTTCTCCACCCGGGCAACGAGCCCGGCGGCCAGCCGCTGCCGATCGTCGTCAAACAGCTGGGCGTAGAGGGGGTTGCGCAGCGGAATCCGGAATGGGGTGCCATCGCTGCCGCGAAGGCCGCCTCCGGTCTCAAGTCCCGCCGGGGTGGGATCGTTCTGCGAGTGGGCAACGAGGAAGCGAATGGCTTCTGCGTTGGGCAGCAGGCCCGCCTCCAGCAACAGCCCGTCGAAGCGGAAGTCCCCCAGGTGGATGGTCGGGGCGGATGTACCGAACTCTGGCTGGAGCGGAAACTGCTGGTTGTCGGCGAAGGCGATGCCGGTGCGCCTCTGGGAGTTCGGCAGGAAGAACTGCTGACTTCCCGGCCTTAGCAGCGCCACCAGCGCCGCGTCAGCCGAGACGCTGCCGGGGAATCCCTGGAGTCGAAAGCCACCGAAGCTGAGCGTGCCCAGCAGCCAGTCCGGGGTGAAGGCGGCGACTCCAGGTCCGTGGGCCACCAGTGCAGAGGCGAGGCCCAGGGGACAGCAGTCCAGATCCAGGTGGACCGGCGAGATGGCCCAGTCGGTGCGTTTCAGCCAGGGCGACAGAGGAAGGGCGGCGTCGAAACTGGCGTACTTGAGCCGCAGCCGCAGAGTCCACTCGCCCTCCACCAGACGGATGGCGGCCCTGAGCGAAGCTGGGATGGTGGTTCCTGGGTAGTAGGCGTCCGCCAGGCTGATGTCGACGCCGCCATCCTTCTGGACCACGGAAAGAGTGGGGGTGCCACCGAACCAGGAGACCGCCAGGTGCCAGAACTGGCTGTCCCCCTGCTCCCGCAAGGTCAGTTGGCGGTTGTTGTAGGCAAGCGAGAAGGGCCCGAGGGTGAGGAATTGGAGAGGCGGTCCCTGGGCTGTTGGCAGCGGCAGTTCCTGAGTCTCAACCCGTTCGGGCTGCGGACCGAGGAAGACTTCGGCCATCCCTGCGAGCCAGTCGAAGGACCCCTGCTTCGGGTCCCCGCGCCGTTCGGCCAGCGACAGAGCGACAGGGTCAAGCCGGGGAAGGTGAAGCGTTGTGAGCGTCCCGAACGAAAGGCGAGGTGACTTCATGAGAACTTTCGTTTCGTGGGAACGACTCGTGGATTTCCTGCCAGTTGTCAGATGAAAAGTCTCAGCAGAAAGCCGGGACGCAAAGATCGTCCTGCTGGGATTAAACGGGTGTAAAGGCGGGTAAAAACAAAGGAATCCCTGCTCGGATCTGATTGGCATCGATCAGGATGCGTCAATCAGGAAAAAGGGTGTCCGAAGCCGATGCCTCCATCATGAGTGGCGGCAACCGCCAGTCAACTTGCCTTTGCGCTTCTTAATCATGCCACCAGCTAATGATCTTCAGTCTCAACAAGAAACACGGGGCGGCATTTCCACCAAGGGCCATAACCCAAGGCTTCAACGATCACAACATTACCGACTCGTTCGATGTCAGCAAGCAGAGCCCAGTGGGTGATGGCAGCGAAACAGAAGAGGTCGATCATCCAGGGAAGGAGCGGATCATGGAGCTCGTCATCAACGCCAGCCAGGGTGCTGGAGCTCATTCCAGAACCGATCAATGTGCGTCGAAATCGAAGGCGGGAAAGTGGCAGCCCAGGGCGCATAAGCCATAGAGAATCGCGGATCGCACCACGGGGTAGCTGGCAAGCGCCTGCCGGAGGGATGCGATAGCCAAATCTGGAAATCCAGAGCCCGCAGTGTCGCCGTAAAGCGATTGATCACGTCTCGGGGTATCGCCTAGGCCTGCTCGCTCACGGGCCGCTGGCGCCAGCGGATGACTGCGTTTGCCATGGGGCCTGGGTGGCCTGGGTGATCTGGCCGCACGGCCTCGTCCACGTCAGACGCGCGCATCCTGCAGAGGGCAGGCGTAGGCGCTGAACGCCGCATCGGCGCTGAGCAGGGTGAAGGGGCCACAGATGGCCTGGGCCACCAGCAGACGATCAAAGGGATCGCGGTGGTGCAGGGGCAGCTGCTCGAGCGCCAGCAGATGGGGAAGGTCGACGGGGAGGACGTCGTAGCCGGATTGGTCCGCCCAGGGGATGGCCTGGCGCGCCGACAGGGGCATGTCGGCACGGGCCAGGGCATGCTTGATGGCGATCTCCCAGAGCGACACATGGCTGAGCAGCACCGCGCTGGCCTGGCGGGTGATCAGCTCCCTGCTGAGGGGCCCCAGCCTGGGATCGTCGGTGAGGGCCCAGAGAAAGGTGTGGGTGTCGAGCAACAGGCGCATCAGCCCTGCTCGAACAGGTCGGCGATCAAAGGATTGGCGTCATCGATGGAGTCGGGCGCCACGAACTGCCCGCGGGCGATGCCCAGCCGGCGGGGTCGCTGCGGCGCCTCCAGGCTCGTGAGCCGTGCCACGGGCCGACCGTTGCGGGCGATCACCACCTCGGCTTCGGCGCCGGATTCGATCGCCTCCACCAGCCGGGAGAGGTGGGTCTTGGCTTCGAGCATGTTCACCACCCGGCTGGGACCGGTGCCGGGACGGGACGCCATGGCCGCACAGGGTTGGACCAGACCAGACTAGGCCAGGGGCGCTCTACTCCCTCGATCCCTTCCAGATCGGGATCACTGCACTGCTGCGAATGGCCTGGTCATGGGTAGCGAGCTGCAGGCCGTAGGCCAGCCCTGTACCAACGATCAGCCTGTCGGCAGGGTCACCGTGGAACCCCTCCGGCAACTGCTGGAGCGCGATGACCACCTCCACATCGAGCGGCAGGAGCTGGACAACCCCAGGAGAAGCGGCCTCCCTAAGCCAGCCCGGGAAGGGACGATCCAGCACCAGCCGGCCCTTGACATGGAGCATCTGCGCTTCCCAGAGGCTCATGGCCGAGAGATGCGTGCTGCCGGCGGCAGCCAGGCGATCCAGCGAATGCCGTTCCTGGGTCCTGAGGCGCTCGGAGCCCAGCAGCCACCAAAGCCAGACATGGGTATCCAGCAGAACCTTCACCGCAAGGCATCGAAGGCCTGGGCATCGAGCACGGATTCCTCTGGTTCAGCGTGGAGGACACCGGAACCGCGCAGAGCCGCCCAGGGCTTGGGACCTGGGCCGGAGCCGAGGGAAGGCGGCATGAGGCGTGCGACCAGCTTGCCGTGGCGGGTGATCTCCACCACCTCGCCGCCGCTCTCCACCTGCCGAATCAACTCCAGGCACTGGGCGCGGAACTCGGTCACAGAAATGTCCATTGATCCACCTTAGTGGGCATTTTTGGGTTCAGCCCCCTACACCGCAAACATCTCCTGCAGCACGCCAAGCACCTCCAACAGGGTGGACTCGAACAGGACGCCGAGGCGTCTGATCAGCCGCTCGCGATCCACCGTGCGCAGTTGATCGGGCACCACATGACCAACCTTGCCCTCAGGGCTCGGGGAGAGGATCACCCATGGCCTGGTCTTCGGATCTGGGGCCGCGGCCTGGCCACCGGTCTGATCGTCAGAACAACAGGAGCGGCCTGGATGTCGACCTCGTCGCTGAGGCCCACCTGCTCGAGGAGCGGCTTGGCCAGGCGCAGCCCCCGGGAATTGCCGATCTTCACCAACCTGGCCCGCATGGCTGCGCCCCGCTCAGCTCTGCGAATACAGACCGATGGGGTTGCCTTCGCTGTCCATGCACACGGCGATGTAGCCATACTCGCCGATCTTCATCTTCGGCTGCAGCACCTTGCCACCGGCGGGCTCCACGCGGGCCTGTTCCACGGCGCAGTCGTCGCAGGCGAAGTAGATCAGGGTGCCGCCGGGGCCGGGCTTCATGCCCTCCATGGTGGTGAGGGCGCCGCCGGCTCCCATGAGGGTGTCGCACATGGGAAAGGTCCAGTAGTCACCGCCCTCGGGGCTGGGCATGTTGGTGAGGGTGAGGGCGAACACGGCCTCATAGAACCGCTTGGCCCGCTCGATGTCGGCGACGGCGATCTCGAACCAGTTGACGGGGTTTCGGATCATGGCGGGGCCTGGCTCGGGGATGAACTCACGCTAAGGGCGGTTTCCGGTGAGGGCAGCAGATCGGCGCGGCGGTACAGCACCTTGCCGACACGTTCGATGTGAGCCTGCAGAGCTGGGTGGGTGATGGAGGCATCGAGCATCGCGGTTTCCACCTCGGGGTAGCTGGCGAGCAACTGCTGGATGGCCGCGATCACCGAATCCGGCAATCCGGTGTCCGGGGATGTCACTGATCAGGGCCCCAGCGCCCCCACCGGCACCACGGAGACGCCGTCGGATCGCCGGTAGCCATAGCCGCTGCCGCACACCACCGCCAGGAAGGCAGGCTTGCCGGTGCGTCGGCTGTCGATCTGCTCGCGGAAGCGCAGCAGGCCGGCAGCGCCAGTCTCCACCTGCCCAGGCCCCAGTTTGATTTCGATCGCACCCCAGCGGCCGTCACGCAGCTCCACGATCGCGTCTACCTCAACGCCGTAGTTGTCGCGGTAGTGGAAAACCTGGCCATCGAGAGCCTGGGCGAGCACCCTCAGATCGCGCACCACGAGCGATTCAAACAGCAACCCCAGCCACTCCAGATCGTTGAGCAGACGCTGGGGGCTACCGCCCAGGGCAGCCACCGCCAGGGATGGATCGCAGAAGTGGCGACGTGGAGCCTGGCGCAGGGCGGCCTTGGAGCGCAGATGGGGCCGCCAGGCGGGTTGGTTTTCGATCACCATGAGCCGCTCCAGAGCCTGCAGATGGTCGGCCACGGTGCGTGGATCGAGAGGGCCATCGGCACCGCCGGCATCCGCCGCCAGGGTGGACAGGCTCACCTCTGTGGCCACATTGCGGCCGAGGGAACGCAGCAAGGCACCGAGACGCTGGGGATCGCGGCGGCGCCCATCCACGCGTTGCACATCCACCTGACGAACCTGCTCCAAGTAGTCGCGGGCGGCGCGGCAGGCGGCCGCCAGGGGCCGATCCACCTGGGCGGGCCAGCCGCCACGGCACACGAGCTCGGCGAGATCCGCCAGCGCCAACCCCGGATCAGCGCAGCTGGGGGGCTGCCCCTCCAGCAGCGCCGCCAGCGACACACCGCCCTGGCCGGCACCGCTCTCGCAGAGGGTCATGGGACGCAGCCGCAGAAAGGAGAAGCGGCCGGCGCCGGTGTGGCGATCGGCCTCATCGGCTGGCACCGCCGAGCCTGTGAGCAGGAACTGCCCAGGCTCAGGGGACGCATCCACCGCCCGGCGAACCAGATTCCAGAGGGCGGGCTCCACCTGCCATTCATCAAGCAGACGCGGCCGGGCCCCCGCCAGCACCAGGGCAGGATCCACCGCCAGCGCCTGGCGGGCAGCGGTGTCCACATCCAGCAGCACGGTGGAGGCGGCGAGCTGCTGTGCCATACAGGTCTTACCGCAGGCCTTGGGCCCCTCGATCACCACCGCGCCGGCGGAGGCCAGGCAAGCCTCAAGCTCTGCATCGGCGATGCGGGAACGGTAGGCAGAGCCAGCGCTGGAAGCCACGAAGGCGTCTCTCCGAGCAGTCTGATGCAGGAAATCTCGGAACTCTAATGCAGGAAAGAGCGGCTGTTGGATGCATGAAAAGGCGGCAGTCGGATGCCGGAAAAGGTGAGCACCTCTCTGGGCAGCTCCAGCCAGCCCCGCAGGGCCAGGTCCAGGTCCACCAGTAGCTGGACTCCAGCCGCCGGCGTCATCCGGTCCAGTCGCTCCAGTCGGGCACCTGCTCCGTGCCGTGCGGCTGCTCCGGCACCACGATCAGCCCCGTGACCACCTCGCCGTAGGCCCGGCAAGGGGTACCGCTGGCCAGCCGATGGCCGGCAGTCCGGTGAGCAGGGGTTGGCTGGCCTCCAGCTCCCGGTAGAGGGCTCCGCCCTGGAGCATCCAGCCGTAGACGTTGCCGGGATAGCCAACGGCCCGCTCGCGGCTGCTCAGCTGGGCGGCGTAAACGCCCACGTCGATGCCGATCACCGGCACAGCAGCTGTCACTGGAGAAAGTCGAGGATCGCTCGGTTGTACGCGTCGGGAAACTCGTCGAAGCCTGTGTGCGCGCCGCCCAGCATCCTCAAGGTTGCCCCTGGAATGGTCTTGGCGAGAACCTCGGCGTGATACGGCGGCAACAGATTGTCGTGGATGCCCGCGATGACCAGCGTCTGCGCCCGGATTTCACTTGCAGCCTCCCCTGTGTTGTACGCAAGCAAAGCCTCGGCCTGCCTGAGAAAGGCGTGGGCCTCCTGTGCATAGGGATTCGCCGCCAGCACCTGAATGAGCTTCTCGTAGACCGCATCGTTGTCATAGAAAGCGGGGCTGTAGCCCCAGCGCGACACGAAGCGGAGGATCTGCTCGAATGGCATGTCGGAACGCCGGATGTTCATCCAGTTCTGGATTGCCAGGCGAAAGAAGCCGTCGGCCTGGCATGTCGTCGACAGCAGAATCAGCTTGCGCACGCGCTGAGGCCGCGTGAGCGCAAAGTGCTGGGCGATCAGCCCGCCCATGCTCCAGCCGAGGACATGGGCGGAGTTGATCTGCAGGTGATCGAGCAGGGCCGCCAGGTCATCGGCCATCCCGGCGATGCTGTAAGGCTGATCGGGCGCGCTCGTGCGCCCGGCGCCGCGGTTGTCATAGCAGATGACCCTGAAGCGCCTGCACAGGTCGGGAACCTGAGATCGCCACACCTGCAGATCCGCGCTCAGCCCGCAGATCAGAATCAGGGGCTCACCTGATCCTGCTTCTTCGTAGTACGTGACGATATCGCCAGTGTCAACAGTTGGCATCTCGCACCTCGGTCAATGCGCTACCTAACGCTTGACATCACCAGCCCGCAAAGTGGCAATAGTGAGACCAGATCATCATGGTAGCGGGTCTGGTGGGTAGCAATGTTCTGCGGTCAGTCACTGATCTCAAGCGGAAGGTTCTATCGAGCCATCCAACAGAAGGCGGATAATCCGGCGTGCAAGTGGCTCCTTGATTTCTCGATGTCTGGGCACTGGCTGTGAGACACCTGAAGCGGGATTCCGATACCAATCGTGTTTGCCTCCGTGGCGCACGAGGACGCATCCACCCTGCTCGATCGTCCTAATCAAATCAGCCCGCTTCATGGCATGACTTCAGCCCGCTTCATGGCATGACTTCAGCCCGCTTCATGGCATGACTAATTCACCGACCTTGCGAGCACCAGGAATATGTCCGCCTGAGAGGTCCAGGTAGAGATCCTTGAGATGCTCAACCAAGTCAGCGAGCGTGTCGCCTTGCGTCCAGTAATCAGGATATTCCTCAAGGTAGCCAAACCAGGAATCATCCTCATGCCAATGAACGTACTTGATCGTATGCATGGATTGCTCCTCCGGTTGCTGTCGAACCAGGGTAATTTCAGTACTCTACTCAGGCCGTCCATGCTGCGGCCATTCCCACGCGCCAAGCAACGCAGCGCTTTGTGCCGCAGAACGCTCCATGGGAGATTCCAGCTTCCACCGCTCCTCCCTGCGTTTGAGAGGATTTGATGCGGATCCGATCACCATCGGTTTGCTCGGATCCACAGTCAGCGCTCATCGGCTGGGCTGGAGACGCCCAGGGAGCGACGATTCAGCGTGTGGGTGTCGATCGACGTCTTCAGGCCGCTGCGGCCTAGCAGCAGCACAATGCCCATGGCCCTGCCGCCCGCACCGTCCCCGATGTCCAGTCTGTTCTCGCCGATGGCCCTGGGCTCGCTGGAGCTCCCGAACCGGATCTGGATGGCTCCCCTCACCCGCTGCCGGGCGGAGGAGGGCCATGTGCCCGGGGCGCTGATGGCCGAGTACTACGCGCAGCGGGCCAGCGCCGGGCTGATCATCGCCGAGGCCACCATGGCGATGGAGGGCCATTCGGCCTTCTGGCATGAGCCCGGCATCCACAGCCAGGCCCAGGTGGATGGCTGGCGGCTCACCACCGATGCGGTGCATCGCGCCGGCGGGCGCATCGTGCTGCAGATCTGGCACGGCGGTCGCGCCTGCCATCCGCTGCTCAACGGCGGCCGGGTGCCGGTGGCGCCGAGTCCGATCGCCATCAGCGGCGATACGGTGCGCACGCCTGAGGGCAAGCAGCCCTATGTGGTGCCGCGCGAACTGGGCGACGACGAGATTCCGGCGATCGTGAAGGGCTTCCGCCTGGCGGCGCGCAACGCCATGGCCGCCGGCTTCGACGGCGTGGAGGTGCATGGCGCCAACGGCTACCTGCTCGATGCGTTCCTGCGCGACGGCAACAACCACCGCAGCGGCCCCTACGGCGGGCCGATCGCGCACCGCGCCCGGCTGCTGCTGGAGGTGCTGGAGGCGGTGGCCGGCGAGACGCCGCTGATGGGCCTGCGCCTCTCGCCCCTGAACAGCTTCAACGACATGGCCGACAGCGATCCGATCGGTCTGATCACCTGGCTGGCCCGGCGCCTCAACGATCTGCCCCTGGCCTATCTGCACCTGATGCGCGGCGATTTCCTGGGCCGCCAGCAGGGTGATGTGCTCAGCCCCGCCCGCGAGCACTACCGCGGCGTGCTGGTGAGCAACATGGGCTACGACGCCAGCGAGGCCGAGGCGGCCATCGCCGCCGGCACCGTGGATGCGGTGGCCTTCGGCACGGCCTTCCTGGCCAATCCCGATCTGCCCGAGCGCATTCGCCGCGGCGCTCCGCTCAACGAACCCGATCCGGCCACCTTCTACAGCCCCGGGCCGGCGGGCTACACCGACTACCCCACGCTCGCTCCGGCCTGAGGGAGGGTGGGTTCGATGGGTGGAGAGGCGCTCGCTGCGGGTGTCCACCTTACAGATCCTGCTCCACCAGGGCCTCGAACCGTCCTGGCTCGACGGCTTCCAGCAGGATCTGGTGATCCTTGACGAACTGTTCGAGATAAGCAGGCAACCGCTTAGGCAGGCACTTCAGAAAGTAGACGCTGTTTATCTAACGCTGCCCTGAGTGGCAAGCAAGGAATAAATAGCGCAGGCAGTCAATTGATGGAGGACTGTCCACCCCAGGGGCTGGATAGACCACCTCCGTAGCTTATTGGCAGACAATCATCCGTTGAAGATAAAGATCGGCTCCGTAAAGGCGCTCGCGTAGACAAGACAGTTTCGACAGTTAAAATGCTGGGGGCGTATCTAAGTCGCACACTTGCGCTAAATGGGGCAAGTTACGAACCAGCGCTCCCAGCCACCTGGGTTACTCTCATCATCGGTATAGTCATACCACTCACATCCAATCTCGAGCTCATCCCTATCCCTCTTCCCCAAGAGCCCAACACTTACTGTGATCCCGGTTCCTCCCAGATCAAATGGAAAGAACTCATCTGGCTGGTAACAGTGCCTTTTTATGTATACCTGTCTTGCATTTTCTTTGTAGGCTAGCGGAATCGTATTGAGCCAGTCAACAAACAGTGCATCTCTCTTTCTTTGATTACACTTCCTGCAACACCAGATAAGATTGTCTGGATGATCCCATCCCCCTCGTGCTCTTGGGTCCATATGATCTCTCTCTAGGTAATGCGAGAATGCCTTGCCAGCCGGGGGGATTGGAATTTTAACATCACAGTATATACAGCTGTCCCTGCCTTCCAGCAGCTCAAAGATTGTCTTTCTAATTCCAGTCGCATAGCATGTATGGCATTTATTGCCGCGTGGATTATGGAGGCCGTTGGCCTTGACAAACTCCTCAATCGGCTTTAGTTGCTTGCAATGCTTGCAGAGCTTATTCGGTCGACTTGGCATGCCAATACTTACTGAGAGCTTGAGTATTCTTGATAACCTATCAAGTCCTGCATCTGTCTGTCTAACGCTCAAGATCAGAAGCGGGCAGGATGCTTCGCATAGATTAAGCTCTCTGCACCCGTCTTCTGCATCTTGATGTTGGGAGGATGGTGGCTATCCTGCTAAAGTATGCCACCTAGAAGTATAAGCTCGGCAGGTGCGCCTAAGCATCTCTTCGTACTGTCCATCAACGTTAATGCCAAATGGATTTTCTCGCTCGACTCGCGGAGGATTTACATTATCGACGAAGACAGGTTCAATGAGAAGAAAGTCAAAACCTAGTTCGTGAGTAAATCCCCTCTCTTTGACCGGCAGCGTTCGCATCATTTCTATAGTCTTAGTCGCGGCATCAAGCGAATTCGGTTTTGTTCCAAACTCTTCCCAGAGCTTCTGGTCACCCGACGAAAGCCTGGGCAAGACATCACGGTCGAAGTCAATTCCCAAAATCTGGCACTTGCGCTTTACGGCATCAGGAATATTAACGTATTGAATCCCAGTCCCTACGAGAACATGCCCTAAGACAATTGCCTCAGGCTTCTTTGTTTGCAAGAGGTTGACAAAGTCAGACAAGTCGCTCTGTCTATTCTTTCTGTTTTTGCCATGTGCCGTAATAACCGACTTGTTTTCCATGCACAATCTGGCTCGTTCAAGCGCTGGGTCGCCATCGGCATCACTTACTTCATAAATCATCAGATCGACCTTGTGAGTTAGTCCTGGCACATCCACATTAAGGCGATACTCTACTTTGGCGTTCTCAATATCATTGGCAAGGGCTGGGCACTCCTTAAGGAGATCCAAGATGAAGTGATTGCAGATGATGTCTGAATGACGTGCCGATCTATGATCATGGTACCTGTCTTGCTGAATTCGCTCTACTACTCGGTCGGCTGGCGTGATCATGCTACTTTCAGCACCTCAGCCCTCATTGACTTCTGCACTCGCCGAAGGCTTAGATTTGTAATTTGGTCTTCTAAGAGATTGTGAGCCAAATGTTCGGGTATGGGGAGGCGCTTGAGCACTGAGCTTTGGATTCTCAAAAAGCCATTGGCAGCCCGTTGAGCGTTGGACGATAGCCATGACTTAGCTGGATCTGAGTTTAGGAACTCAGCCAAGAGATATAAGTGCCTCGGATTACTTGGAACGATATAGTAGACTGAATGCCGTGGAACTACAAGGCCTTCTTGATCTATCCAAAATACAGGATCATCACAGATGTCCTTGCAGAGTATCTTTGGGCGTAGCAAGTCGCTCATCTGCGGTGCATCATGAAAGGCATGCCATGGTTTGCGTTGTGTGCAAGAACGCATGGCAAGTCTCGACTTAATATCAGATCGACTAAGATAAGTGCCTAGCTCACCAATATCCTCTAGACTTTGCAGCCGAGACTCTATCGTATAGGGAATAAGAATCACAGAAGATGTCTTGACTGTAGATGTTGTGGGCTGCAATTGCCTGCCTGATATCGTGGGCCAAGCATGCTGCGCAAGATTCTCAGGCAGCTCATTGAGCTCTTTCACGAAGACGGCATCAGCGCCTGTGGCAATGCCACAGCTAATTCGATGGCAAAAATCGACTAGACGAAGAGTCCCCGTAACTTCAGATAGTTTTCTGCTTGACAAGAGATGGCGCCAACTCTCACCAGTATTCGGCAATACAGTGGTAAACCTTGCGCCGTCTCGACTCCGGATGACTGTATTGTCAGTTGTTGCTGAGATTCTTACTCTTGATATTGTCGGATACGTGGTTCGCCCAGGAAATTCATTTTCTTGGAGAAGGATAATATCAGTAATAGCGTGTGATGCCAGGAGCTTCCGCACTTCCGAACCTGCTTGCACGTAGGTAAATTTCTCAGGTGTAATAAAAACAAGCGTACTATCTTTTTTGCAAAGCGAGATTGCCCTTTCAATGAAAAGCATGTACAGATCAAATCTGCCTACGGCACATTTATAGTGGTTACGGAACTGCCGTTTCTCTGCTTCTGTGAGGGATAGTATTGACACGTAAGGAGGATTTCCAATGACATACTCAAAAGGCCCCTTTACTTTGTCAAGCAAGAAGTCACTGGTGATGATCTCAATCTGTGGTATAGCCGCGAACTTCTTTCTTGCTTTCTCTGCTCTTTCAACGTCAAGCTCAACTCCTGTGATTTGAGGCGTCTTTACATTGTTGGCCTCGCACCACCTGAGTATTCCGTCAATAAAGGCACCGGGTCCACAACCAGGATCAAGTATCCTATCGGTCTCGTCCGGCCATTTCTCCCTAAACAGTAGTTCCACCATCAGATCAACGGTGGTCGATTGCGTGGGCACGAAACCGCGCATGCAATGCCCTCAGATGATGGGATCTTACCTGGGATGGAGCCTAGGGTCGGTCTATGGTGACTGCCTGCCTCAAAATCTCGGTTTCAGGCAGGGGAAGCGCTCGCTTCCATTCCGCCCAACTAGTCATTGGACGGTTCCGTAAACCAAGGGAAGAGCCTCCCCCCTGTCCGATAACCACACCGCAATCATGGCTCAGTGATCCACAAAACCCAGCTAGGGCATCGCTTCTCGCTTCGACATTCAAAAGAGTAGGGGTGGTTATCGGACCCGAGAACCAATGGTGCAGAGGGCTACAGAACACCCGGGGCGATGTCTCAAGCGTGGAAACAAACCTCACCCCAACACCCCCTGCACCTCCCCAGCCACGCGCAGGGCATTGGCGATCACCGTGAGCCCGGGCCCCACCGCCGGGCAGCTGGGGAACACGCTGGCATCGGCGATCCAGAGGTTCTCCAGTTCGTGGCAGCGGCCCTGCAGGTTCACCACTGACGTGGCCGGATCGCTGCCCATGCGGCAGGTGCCGCAGGCCAGGCCCATCACGCTCAGCGGTGCTTCGCCGCGGGGGTAGATCGGGGCCCGCTGCACCACCGTGGTGGCGGGGTCGGCCTCGGTTTTCTGGATCGTGTCCAGCCAGCGGTACACCAGCCGGTCGTGGGCTTCGCGGTTGTTGGCGATGTAGGCCACATCGATGCGCTCGCCCCGCACCGTCACCCGGTTCTCCGGATCGGGCAGCACCGCCGTCATCGCCCACCAGGTGATCGAACGGTCGGCCAACCACTCCAGCGCCGGATCCGGCAGCAGCCGGCTCACCAGCGACAGCAGCGGCGGCGACTCGGCGAACAGCGGATCCTGCAGCACCCCACCGCCGTTGCGGATCGACCCCAGCGCATAGTTCACGTTCTTGTCGCCCCAGTAGTACTCGGTGAGGCCCAGGGCCGGTGAGTAGCGCCCCGAATTGGGGCTGCTGGCCCGCTGCAGGATCGCCGTGAGCTGGGGCTTCATCAGGTTGCGGCCCACCTGATCCGAACCGTTGGCCAGCCCGCGCGGATGCCGCTCCCCCGCCGAACGCAACAGGATTGCCGCCGTGTTCACCGCCCCCGCCGCCAGCACCACCTGGTGCCCCTGGAACAGCCAGCGGTCTTCGCCGATCCGTGCCTCCACCCCCTTCACCTGGCGGCCGGAGGGGTCCACATGCAGCGCCTCCACCTCCGCCCCGCTGCGAACCGCCGCCGGTGTGGCCGCCGCCAGGGCCCGCTCCACGCCGAACAGCTCGGCATCGCCGGTGGGATCCGCCGCGTTCTCGCTCCAGCTCAGCGGCAGGTGATACGGCCGCAGCCCCTGGCGCGACAGGTCGGCATGCAGCTGCTCCAGCACCGGCTCCATCGGCCGCGGCGCATACGGATAGGCCCCGGCGCGCGGCGGCGCCGTGGGGTCTTCGCCGGCCTGGCCGTGCACCCGGTAGAGCGCCTCGGCCCGGTCGTACCAGGGCTCCAGATCGCCGTAGTGCAGGCCCCAGGCCGGCGAGCGGCCGTCCTGCATCGCCACGCCCTCGAACTCCGCCTCCCGCAGCCGCTCCAGCACCGCCGCCCAGATCTTGGTGTTGCCCCCCAGCGCATACACCATCTGCGGCTTGAAGGGATCGCCGTCGCTGCCAAACCAGGGCTGCTCCGGGTGGTAGCGCTGCTTGCGGAACAGGTCCACATCCACCACGTTCTGATCCACCAGCGGCAGCCGCTCGCCCCGCTCCAGCAGCAGCACCCTGCGCCCCGCCTCAGCCAGCTCCGCCGCCAGGGTGCCGCCGGCCGCACCGCTGCCGATCACCACCACGTCGTAGAGCGTGTCGTCGATGATCATCGCCGGGGCCTCCTCAGCGCTGCCACACGTAGATCAGCACGAACAGCACCACCCAGATCACATCCACGAAGTGCCAGAACAGCGACACGGCCGTCACCCCCACCGAGCCGGCGTCGTAGTTGCCCGGCCGGAACGAGCGGGCCAGCATCAGCCCCATCAGCAGCACGCCGGTGAGCACGTGCAGGCCGTGGAAGCCGGTGAGCAGGTAGAAGCTGGCGCCATACACGCCATCCCCCAGCCCGAAGGGCAGCCCGGCCCACTCCAGCCCCTGCCCCACCAGGAACACCGTGCCCATCGCCATGGTGAGCAGCCACCAGGCGCGGAACTCCCCCAGCCGGCCCCGGTGCAGGGCCCGTTCGGCCAGGTAAATCACGCCGCTGCTGCTCACCAGCACCACCGTGAAGCGCAGGGGCATCGCCACCTCCAGCCCCTCCACCCCCGGCGGCAGCCACAGGGGTGAGGAGGTCTTGTAGATGGCATAGCCGGCGAACAGCGCCAGGAAGATCACGCTCTCCGAGAGCAGGAAGATCACGAAGCCCGTGAGGGTGTGATCGCCGTGGCCGTGGCCGTGGGCAGCGGGCTGGGCGGGCAGGTCGGCCGGGGTGGGCGTGGTGGCGGTCATGGCGTCAGGCTCCCCCCGTGGCGGCGCTGGCGGCGCTGGCGGCTTTGGCCACGTAGCGCTGCTCGTCCTCCACCAGCGGCCGGCCGAGGCCGTAGCCGTAGGGGCCGCTGATCACCGTGGGCACGTCGTCTTCGAAGTTCTCCGCCGGCGGCGGCGAGGGCAGCAGCCATTCCAGGCCGATGGCGTGCCAGGGATTGGGCGGCGCCTTCTCGCCCCGCACCCAGGAGCTCACCAGGTTGAGCAGGAAGGGGATCGTGGCCACCCCCAGCAGGAAGGCGCCGAGGCTGGCGAGCACGTTGGCGAAGGCGAACTCCGGGTCGTACGACGCCACCCGCCGCGGCATGCCCAGCAGCCCCGCCGCATGCATCGGCAGGAAGGTGAGCTGGCTGCCGATGAAGGTGAGCACGAAGTGCAGCTTGCCGAGGCCCTCATACATCATCCGGCCCGTGAACTTCGGGAACCAGTGGTAGATGCCGGCGAACACCCCGTAGGTGATGGTGGAGAAGATCACCGTGTGGAAGTGACCCACCACGAAGTAGGTGTTGCCCACGTGGATGTCCACCGGCACCGTGGCAAGCATGATGCCGGTGATGCCGGCGAAGATGAAGTTGAACACCCCACCCAGGCAGAACAGCATCGCCGTGGTGAGGCGCAGCTTGCCGCCCCAGAGGGTGCCGATCCAGGCGAACACCTTGATGCCGGTGGGCACGGCGATCAGCATCGTGGTGACCATGAACAGGTTGCGCATCCACTGCGGTGTGCCGCTGTAGAACATGTGGTGCACCCACACGATCAGACTGAGGAAGGTGATCGCGAACGAGGCGATCGCCACCACGTGATACCCGAACAGCGGCTTGCGGGCATACACCGGAAACAGCTCCGAGAAGATGCCGAACACCGGCAGCACCATCACATACACCGCCGGGTGCGAATAGAACCAGAAGAAGTGCTGATAGAGCATTGGGTCGCCGCCGCCCTCCGGCCGGTAGAAGCTGGTGCCGAAGCTCAGGTCGAACAGCAGCAGCACCGCCCCGGCGGTGAGCACCGGCAGGCCGATCAGCTGGATCGCCTGGGCGGCCACCGCGGTCCAGCAGAAGATCGGCATCCGGAACCAGCCCATGCCCGGCGCCCGCATGCGGATGATCGTGGTGATGAAGTTCACCGCCCCCATGATCGAGGAGATGCCCGAGAGCGCCACCGCCAGGATCCACAGGAACTGGCCGTTGAGGAAGTGCCCCAGCGGGTTCTGGATGCTCTGGGGCGGATAGGCCCACCAGCCCGCTCCCGAGGGTCCGCCCGGCACCAGGAAGCTGGCCATCAGGATCACGCCGAACACCGGCACCATCCAGAAGGCGGCCGCGTTCAGGCGCGGGAAGGCCATGTCCGGCGCGCCGATCATCGGCGGGATCAGCAGGTTGTTGAAGCCGTTGAGGATCGGGAACAGAAACAGGAACAGCATCACCGTTCCGTGCATCGTGTAGAGCCCGTTGTACACGGTGGGATCCACCAGATCCGCCGCCGGTGTGATCAGCTCGCCGCGCATGATCATCGACAGCAGGCCGCCCACCAGCAGGAAGAACAGCGAGGTGATCATGTACTGCAGGCCGATCACCTTGGCGTCGGTGTTGAAGCTCAGGAAGCGCCGCCAGTTGTTCGGCGCCCCCGGCACCGGATGGGGCGCCTTGAGCACGCGCGGGTCGAAGGAGGGAGCGGGGGCGGGGGCGGTGCTGGTCATGGCGGGGGCAGTGGTGGCGGAATGGTTCAGCCCTCGTGGCTGGCGGCGGGATCGGCGCTCACGTGCACCAGCGGCGGCGGCGCCGGCGGCACCGTGGCCCAGCCCCGGTCACCGCGGGCCAGGCGCTGGGCGTAGAGGTCGGTGGCGGCATTGGCGGCGGGCCGCAGCGGCTGGGCCAGCGCCTGCTCCAGCCAGGCCGCATACTGCTCCGGCGGTTCCACCACCACGTCGGTCTGGTTGGAGGAGAAGTAGCCGCCGCTGAACATCGAATCGCGCAGCCGGTAGCGGCCGGCGCGGGTGGGGATGAGGCTGTAGTCGATCACGCTACCGGGAATCAGATCCTGCTTGAGCCGGAAGGCCGGCACGAAGAAGCCGTGGATCACATCGGTGGCGCTCAGGCGCAGGTAGCTGCGCTGGCCTTCGGGCAGGTGCAGCTCGCTGCTGTGCACGCCGTTGGGATAGATGAACTCCCAGCTCCACTGGCGGCCGATCACCTCGATCGGCTCAGCTGCCGCCGGATCGTCCGCGGCCTCCAGTGCGGCAGCGGGACCCTCGGCGCCGTGCATCGCCCCATGGCCGCCGGTGACGCGAACCTTGCCCCCCAGGGTGGAGAGGGTGGTGCTCACGTCGATCGCCTTCCAGGCGATCAGCATCACGATCACCAGCGGGATCAGCGTCCACACGATCTCCAGCTTGAGGTTGCCCTCGATCGGATCGCCGTTGTCCAGGTCGTACTTGGGGGCGCGGTTGAACAGCAGCGTCCAGAGCATCACGCCGCTGCAGCCGAAGAAGATGAAGCTGCCGATGCCCACCTCCAGGGCGAAGAGGTTGTCCACCGGGGCGGCGGCGGCCGAGGCCGGCACCGGCAGCCAGTGGTGCGACGCGGCGGCCATCCAGAAGCTGGCGGCCAGATCGGCCAGCACCGCCAGCAGCACCAGCAGCACGCCCCACAGCCGGGGGGAGCGGCCCGGAGATGGAGAAGCGGTGGTCATGGCAGCGCCTCGCGCAGATCCACGCCGCCAGCCAGCAGCTGGGCCGCGGTGATGTGCACGCCGAACTCGCCCGCCAGCTGGGCGCCGAGGGTGCCGTGCACGCCGATCAGCACGAACAGCCCCACACCCGCCAGCAGGTAGCTCCACTGCACCTGGCGGCCCAGGTCGCGGCGCCAGCGGAAGCGCTGCAGCCCGCGCCACACCGTCATCGCCACGATCAGCAGCAGCAGCAGCACCCCGCCCACCCCGTGCCAGAGCATGGTGGCCATGCTGCCGAGGCCGAAGTCGCTGCGCCCGCCCGCGATCGGCACCGCCAGCAGCATCTCGTAGAAACCGGCCGCCACCGTGAGGAAACTCACGCCGGCGCAGGCCAGCAGGTTGTACCAGCCCACGTCGTGGAAGCCGGCGCGGGTCACCGGCAGGGCCAGGAAGCGGAACAGGCGCTTCTCCAGCGGAAACAGGGCGCCGGCGATGTCGAAGGTGATCGCGATCACGAACAGCCCGATCGTGAAGTGCACCAGGTTGGGGTGCACGGGCATCGAATAGGGCAGCTGGTTGGGGCCCAGCTGGTCGGTCACCGGCGTGAACGCCCTGAGCGCAGCAACAGCAGCCATCACACCAGCCCCGCGCGCACCGCTTCCACCACGGGCACCGTGTGCAGCCCGTACACCCACACCAGCTGGTTGCCCAACAGCACCTGCACCACCACCAGCACGCTGAGCAGTGCGCCGGCGCCCAGGAAGGCCGGCGGCAGGCGCAGCGGGTCGCGGCTTCGGATCACGTAGCGCCAGCCCGAGAGCAGGGCCAGCACCCCCGCCAGCGACCAGCCCAGGGTGCTGTGCAGGTTGAGGATCGTGCTGGCCTCGCCGTAGGGATTGGCCAGGCCCGCCTCGATCTGGCCGAAGATGATCGCCACGAAGATGGCCATGGTGGCCACCAGCAGGTTCCAGAAGCTCACCTCATAGAGGGCCGGCCGGCGGCCGAAGCGGCCGATCAGATCGAACACCACGCTGATCAGCGCCATGGCGATCACGAAGTGCACCACGATCGGGTGGATGGTGTCCATCCACGGCAGGTTGCGGTCGTTGAGCGGGGGCAGCAGCTCCAGCATCGGGGCGGGTTGAGCTCGGGGGCGTGAAGTGGAGTGAGGTGGCGTGAAGTGTGGGTGAGGCGCAGCGGCCCGGTGGTGCGCTGGACGACCAGGCAACCGCCTCCCACCCTCGGCAGCCGTCGCCGGCGGCGCGCGGGGCTGTGACGGATTGCCACAGACCGATCAGGGTTCGCTGATGCCGGCGGCGGGCGGACGCTCCACCGCCACCGCCCCCTCCGGCCGGCGGCTGTCGGCCACCCCCAGGCTGCCCGCGAGCACCGGGCTCCCCGCCGCTCCAGCCGGCCCCGGCGACCAGAGCAGTTCCACGCTGTTGGCCGAACCCATGGCGCTGCCGGCCGTCAGGGTGTGGCCCCGCCCGGCCAGCAGGGCCAGGGTGTCGGGGCTGAGGCCCTGCTCATGGCTGAGGCGGTCGGGCCAGAGCTGGCTGTGCACCCGCGGGCTGGCCACCGCCGTGGCCAGGTTGAGCCCGTGCACGATGCGGTTGAGCAGCACCTGCAGCACCGTGGTGGGGATGCGGCTGCCGCCGGGAGTGCCGGTGGCCAGCCAGGGCCGGCCGTCGGGACGGAACACCAGCGCGGGCGTCATCGAGCTCAGGGGCCGCCGGCCCGGGGCGATGGCATTGGCCTCCCCCTGCACCAGCCCGAAGGCGTTGGGGCGGCCGGGCGCGGCGCTGAAGTCGTCCATCTCGTTGTTGAGCAGGAAGCCGGCCCCCGGCACGCTGATGCCGTTGCCGTAGGCGAAGTTGAGGGTGGTGGTGAGCGCCACCAGGCCGCCCTGGCGATCCGCCACCGACAGGTGGGTGGTGTTGTCGCCGCCGCCGCCGCCGCCGGCGGGCGGGGGCTGGGGATCCAGCTCGGCGGCGGGGCGGTGGCGGCGGGGGTCGATCCGGGCGCGCAGCTCGGCGGCATAGGCGCGGCTCAGCAAGCGCTGTAGCGGCATCGCCACCTGATCGGGATCCCCCAGCCAGCGGTAGCGGTCGCGGTACACCAGGTTCATGGCCTCCACCTGCATGTGCAGGGAGGCGGCGCCGTTGAGGCCCCACTCCCGCAGCGGCAGGGGCTCGAGGATCGCCAGCAGCTGCAGCAGGCCCACCCCGCCGGCGCTGGGGGGCGGCATGGTGAGCAGCCGGTGGCCGCGGAAGCTCCCCGCCAGGGGCCGCACCAGCTGGGCCCGGTAGGCGGCCAGATCGGCGGCACTGATCAGCCCTCCCTTCAGCCCGCCCCCCTGCCGCATCAGCGCCGCCAGCCGCTCGGCGGTGGGTCCGGCGTAGAAGCCCGCCTCCCCCTCGGCGGCGATGCGCCGCAGCGTGGCCGCCAGCTCCGGCTGGCGCAACCGCTCGCCCGCCCCGTAGGGCCGCGGCGCCCCGCCCGGCTGCGCCGGCGGCCGGAAGAACAGCGCCCGGGAGGTGGGATCGGCCTGCAGCAGCGGCGCCGCCCGCCGCAACGACTCAGCCAGGGGCTGATCCACCGTGAAGCCGTCCTCGGCCAGGCCGATGGCGGGCTGCAGCACCTCCGGCAGCGGCAGGCGGCCGTAACAGCGCTGGGCCAGCACCAGCCCCGCCGGCGTGCCCGGCACCCCCGTGGCCAGCAGGCTGCGGGTGGCGCGGCAGCGATCCACCGTGCCGTCTGCGGCCAGGAACATCCCGGCCGTGGCGGACTGCGGGGCGGTTTCGCGGAAGTTCACGGCCACGGCGGTGCCGCCGCCGATGGGCAGCTCGGCCGCCGTGGCACAGCCACGAGCGGCCGCCGGCGACGGCCCCGGCAGCCACAGCACCAGGAAGCCGCCGCCGCCGAGGTTGCCGGCCTGGGGCAGGGTCACCGCCAGGGCGAAGGCGCTGGCCACGGCCGCATCCACCGCGTTGCCGCCGCGGCGCAGCATCGCCGTGCCCACCTCCGCCGCCAGCCGGTCCTGGGCGGCCACCACCCCGCCCCCCGACGGCACGCCATGGAAGCGCTGCTCGCGCTCCTGCAGGGGGGAGGCGTTCTGGGGGGGCGAGGCGGCGAGCGCCGCAGCGGAGAGCGCCAGGGCGGGCAGCAGGGCCGGCAGCGCCAGCGGCCGCATCAGACGCAGGCGGAGGCCGCCAGCTCCTCGATCTGGCTGCGGTACCCCTGGTAGGTGGGCGAGTCCTCCGGGGCGTAGTTGAGGTTCCGGAACAGGCCGGTGAGGCGGGTGAAGAACTCCCGCGCCGCGGCCTTGTCGGCGAAGTGATACGGACGCTGGATCAGGTCCCACACCAGATCGAGGCTGCGCTGCTGGCGCGTGATCGGGCAGCTGGCGTCCACCGGATCGAAGGCGTCCTGCTGCAGATACACCATGTCCAGGAACTGGGCCTTCTGCTGGAGCAGGAAATCCTCCAGGCTCACCCCCTCCTCGCCGGTCACCAGGATCATCTGCTGCACGGCATCGCCGCGCCGCAGCAGCTCGCTCAGCTCCCGCACCCGCGCCACCCACCCGGGCGCCAGATGGTGGGCGAACCAGTCCTCCAGCTGGCCGAAGTAGCGCGACCAGGAGATCAGCGGGTCCACCGCCGGGTAGCAGCGCTTGTAGGCCCGCTCGGCGCTCAGCCCCAGGAAGGTCTTCACGGTGCCGAGGGTGGACTGGGTGACCGGTTCCTCGAAGTTGCCCCCGGCCGGCGACACGGTGCCGATCATCGTGAGGCTGCCGATGCTGCCGTCGTTGGTGCGGATGATGCCGGCCCGCTCGTAGATGCCCTTGATCGAGGAATCGAGGTAGGCGGGGAAGGCCTCCTCGCCCGGGATCTCCTCCAGCCGGCCGGAGGTCTCGCGCATCGCCTGGGCCCAGCGGGAGGTGGAGTCGGCGATCAGCAGCACGTCGTAGCCCATCTGGCGGTAGTACTCGCCCAGGGTGAGGCCGGTGTAGATCGAGGCCTCCCGTGCCGCCACCGGCATCGAGGAGGTGTTGCAGATGATGATCGTGCGGTCCATCAGCGACCCGCCGCTCTTGGGGTCGGTGAGCTTGGGGAATTCGGTGATCGTCTCCACCACCTCCCCGGCCCGCTCGCCGCAGGCCACCACCAGCACGATGTCCACGTCGGAGTGGCGGGAGATCAGGTTCTGCAGCACCGTCTTGCCGGCGCCGAAGGGTCCGGGGATGCAGCCGGTGCCGCCACGGGCGATGGGCAGGAAGGTGTCGATGATCCGCTGGGTGGTGATCAGCGGTTCCTGGGGATAGAGGCGCTCGCTGCTGCGCGCCTCCAGCAGGTGCTGGGGCAGGGGCCGGCGCACCGGCCACTCCTGCACCAGGGTGAGGGAGCGGGCCTGGCCGCGCTCGTCGACGATGCGCGCCACCACCGTGTGCACCGTGAAGGTGCCCTGCTGGATCCAGTCCAGCCGCACCGTGCCCGGCTGGTCGAAGGGCACCATGATCTTGTGGCTGAAGCGCCCCTCCTGCACCGTGCCGATCACGTCGCCGGCGCGCAGGCTGTCGCCCATCCGCGCCACCGACTGGAATGACCATTTCCGGTCGGGATCGAGCGGCGCCACCGCCGCCCCCCGGGGCAGGAAGGTGCCGTAGCCGGCGGCCAGGCCGGCCAGGGGGTTCTGCAGGCCGTCGTACACCTGGGTGAGCAGCCCCGGCCCCAGGCTCACCGACAGCAGCTCGCCGGTCTGCTCCACCGGATCGCCAATGCCCACGCCGCGGGTGCTTTCGAACACCTGGGCGTCGGCGGTGCTGCCCTGCACCCGCAGCACCTCGGCCTTGAGCCGCTCCTGGCGGTCGCCGTCCAGGCGCCGCGGGCAGATGTAGATCACCTCGTTCTTGAGGATCGGCCGCGGCCGCTCGGGGGCCATGGCGATGGTCACCAGATCCTCCTGAACGGCCACCACGCGGGCCGGATTGAAGCGGGCGTCGGCGGCGGCGGTGCTGTTGGTGGCGCTGGCGGTGGCGGGAGCGGGGGTGGCGGTCATCGGGCGGGGCAGACGGCGAGGGTGTCGGTGAAGCGGCCGAGGCCGTCGCTCACCAGCTGGCGGAAGCGCCGGGAAGCGGCCTCGGCGTCGTAGTTCGACCAGCGCTCCACCAGGCTCCAGCGGGCCAGGTAGATCACCACCGCCTCGAAGTCGAAGTGGTGGCCCTGGCCCAGCTGGTCGAGCTCCCGCCAGATCAGGGAGAACAGCAGGCGCTCCAGGCCGATCAGGTCGCCGCTCTCCAGCAGCCGCACCGCCTCGGGGATCCAGGGGAACACCCCGGCCAGCGCGAAGGCGGGCTCCCGCCAGTGGCGCTCGATCGTGGGCACCAGCTCGCCGAAGCCCCACACCTGGCCGCGGGGCGGCTCGGCCTCGCCGCGGTGGCGGCGGCGCAGGGCGGCCACGATCGTGCGCCGGTCGAGGCGCTGGCGCACCAGCTGGCGCAGAAGCGGCTGGCGCACCTCCCGGAAGAAGCGGGCCGCCTCCTCCAGCAGCAGGGCATCGGCGCCGGCGGGCGGGCCTGCCGCCGCGCTGCGGCCGTCGCCCTCGCCCGCCTCCGGCAGCAGCGACTGGGAGAGGATGCCGGCGGCGCGGTCGAGGTCGGCGCGGTCGTCGGGGTGCAGCAGGCCGATGCGGCTGGTGAGCCGGAGGCGGGAGATGGCCGGCTCCCGCGCCTCGAACAGCCCCCCCAGCGGCGGCAGGCTGGCCATCAGCGTGGTGTAGCGGGGGCTCACTTCACCACCCCCTCCAGCAGGGCCCGGAAGCGGGGCTGCAGGTGTTCGAGGATCACGTCGGCCACGGCCCGGTCGCTGAGGTCGAGCACCACCTCCCGGTCCACCAGCCGCACCCGCAGGCCGGCGGCCTGATCGGGCGCCACGGCGAAGCTCACGCCCTCCCGCAGCATGCCGGCGGCCACCAGGCGCACGAACTCGGTGAGGTCGCCCCGGGCCAGCTCCTCGGGATCCTGGCTGAGCTCGGCCAGACCCACCGCCCGCCGCGGCAGCAGCACCTCCACCTGGGCGGCGCGGTCGGCCTCGTCGCGCACCCGCCCCACCACCTCCAGCACCATCCTCTCGAGCAGCTCCTGCTTCTGCTGCTCCTCCCCCACAAGCTGGCGCACCTCGCCGCGGAAGCGTTCCATCAGGCGCGTCTTGAGGGCCAGCACGGCATCGCGCAGGGCCAGCTCCAGCGCCTCGCGCCCCGACTGCTCCAGGTTCTCGGCCTGGCGGCGGGCGTCGGCCACGATCCGCTCGGCCTGCTGGCGGGCCTGGTCGAGGGTGTGGCGGGCGTCGGCCTGGGCCTGGGCCACGATCTCCTCGGCCTGGCGGCGGCCGGCCTCCACGCCCTGATCGCGCAGGCGGGCGATCAGCGCCTCCACCCCGGCGGCCACCTGCACCGGCGTGTTCTTGCGGCTGGAGTGTGGCTGGGCCATGGGGGAAGCGGCGAGATCGCGGGGGCGGAGTGCGGGGTGCGAAGTGCGGAGAGCGGGGTGCGGGGAGCGAAGGCGTCAGCTCCTGGGAATGCCGCCGGCCGCCACCAGGGCGAACACGAAGGCGAACACGGCGAAGCCCTCCACGATCGCCGCCGGTGCCAGCGCCAGCCCGAAGATCTCCGGCTTGGCCTTGGAGCCGGCGATCGCCGAGGCGCAGCAGAGGCCCTGGTAGATGGCGGCGATCAGGAAGGCCACACCGGAGAGCAGCCCGATGCCGAACAGGCCGCCGGCATTGGCGGGCGTGACCGGCCGGTTGAGGATGAACATCACGACGATGCCGTAGATCGACATCGAGGAGGGCAGGGCCGAGAGCCCCACGAAGCGCCCGTAGCCGCTGCTCACCTCCATCATCGCCCCGATGGCGGCCTGGCCGGCGATGGTGCAGCCCACGGAGGCGCCGATCGCCCCCAGGGCCACCGGGGCGTAGATGCCGATCCAGCCGAGCACCAGCAGGGAGAGATGGTCGTTCACGAGACAGGCTCCTTTTTGAGAAATGGCTTGAAGGGAATGCCCTCGCCGGAGAGCCCCCAGTTGAAGAACTCGATGAAGTTCAGCCGCAGCCCGTGCACGAAGCCGCTGATCACGGCCAGCAGCAGGTTGATGCCGTGGCCGAGGATCAGGATCAGCAGGGCGATCGGCACGGCCAGCACCACCCCCGACTCCACCACCTGGCTGGCCAGCTGGTTGAAGGTGACGGCCAGCGACGCGCTGGCCAGCCCCAGGGCGAACAGCCGCAGGTAGCTCATCACGTCACCGAACAGCTTGGAGATGTCGGTGAGGGCGCCCAGGCCGTCGACCAGCCGCAGCAGCAGATCGGCCGGCCGGGCGATGCGACGCTCACTGCTGAGCAGCAGCACGGTGAGCAGACCGCCCACGGCCAGCCCCAGCCCCAGGTGCCGGGCCCCGGGCGAAGCGGCGCCCAGGTAGAGCACGAAGCCCCCCAGGATCACCGCCATCCAGCCCAGGGGTCGGGCGCGGCCAGCCACGCCGGTGGCACGCACCGCCACGATGCCGTTGGCCAGCAGCAGGTGCAGCCCGCCCACCACCAGGGCGAGCTTCATCATCGCGTCGAAGTCGTTGAGGTCGAGCAGCTTCAGGGCCGCCAGCGGCGAGGCGGCGGCCGGTTCCACGCCGAAGTAGCTGCCCGCCAGCACGCCGTAGATCAACGCGAAGGCCAGCCCCGTCACCGCCTGCACGCGGAAGTGGCGCCCGCCCGGCGTGCGGCCCATGCCCTTCCACAGCAACCCCACCACCACGCCCAGCACCAGGGCGTAGCCGGCGTCGGCCAGGATCATGGCGAAGAACACCGCGAACGAGAAGAACACCAGCGCCGAGGGATCCCAGTCGCGGTAGGCGGGGGTCTCGTAGAAGGTCACCAGGTCCTGGCCGCCGCTCAGGACCGGCGGGTTCTCCAGCAGGGTGGGCGGCGCATCGCCGGGATCGGGGATCTCCGCCAGCCAGGCCAGACCCCGCACGGCGGCGAAGGCCTCCAGGCGCGGCAGGTCGCGGGCGGGGATCCAGCCCTGCAGCTGCACCAGGCCGTGGTCGTCGCGGGTCATGGTCTGGGCCTCGGCGCGGGCCTGGGCGTCCTCGGCGCGGGCCAGGTTGCGCGAGAGCAGGAAGATCCAGCGGCTGAGCGCCTCGTGCTCGGCCTCCACCTCCTCCAGGGCGGAACGGGCCAGGTCGAGCTCACGGCGCACCGTGGCCGGGGATTCGGAGCCCAGGCGGGAGCGGGCCACCGGCAGGGCGGCGGGGTCGGGCTCCTCCGGCGCGATCAGCACCACATAGATGTGGCGCGGACTCTCGTAGAGCTGCTGCCAGGGGGTGTCGAGCCGGGCCAGGGCCTGCTGGAAGGCCTTCGCCCGGGCATGGGGCACCCGGTAGAACCACAGGCGCTGGCCGCCCAGCTCCTGCAGAGCGGGCAGCACGAAGTCGCCCCAGGGCTCCAGCAGCCGCAGCCGCGCCTCCAGGGCCAGCAACCGGTCCTGCGCCTGGCGCTTGGCCCGCCGGTTGGCGAGGGCCGCGGCGATCAGGCGGTCGAAGTCGAACGCGGCATCCACCCGGGTCTGGTGGCGCCGCCGGCGCACGTCGCCCAGGTAGCGCAGCGCCTTGCGGGCGTCCTCGATCGGCCGGCGGCTCACGAACGGCTGGTCGTCGCCGGAGGGCTCCTCGAAGGGGATCAGGTGCAGGCAGCCGAGCTGCTGCAGGCCATCGAGCAGGTCCTGCTTGTCGGCGCTCAGGCCGACCACGGTGAGCCTGCGCAGGGGAACGATCGTCATCGCGCCCCGGCCCGCTGCTTCTTGCGCTTGGCGATCTTGGAGTTCACCACCCCGGCCCGCTCCGCGTCGGCCAGGTAGATGGCAATGCTGCGGATCTGCTGGCGGGTGCGGGGGATCAGCACCTTCTCGAACAGGTTGAAGCGCTGGGTCACGGTGCGCTCCGCCCGCAGCAGCCGCTCGATCCGCTCCCGTGCCACCTGCAGCCGCACCTGGGTGTCCAGCGCCTCGCGCAGGCAGGCCACGATGTGGTCCACCCAGAAGGGCAGGCTGAGCAGGCCGTAGTCGGCCACCTCCACCCGCACCTCCTCGACGCGGGGCAGCCGGGTGCCGATCAGGTTCTCCTCCCCGAGCCGCACGTCCACCACCCGGGCCAGACCCTCGAGCCGGATGTGCTCGTGGGCCAGCATCGGGCACAGCCGCGCCACCTCCGCCTCCAGCTCGCCGGCCCGCCGCTCCAGCTCCTGCAGTTCGTGCCGCGCCCGGGCCCGCTCGGCGCTGATCTGGCGGCGCTTGAGATCCAGCGACGGCAGCACGGCGCCGTAGGTCTTCAGCAGCCCCTTCTGGCGGCTGAGGGAGGCCTTGGTGAGGGAGATCCGGCTCATACCTGCTGCGTCGGCCGGGGGAAGTACTTGTCGATCAGCTCCTGCTTCATCAGCAGCTCCTGGGGCTCGAAGCACTCGGCCATGGTCCGCCAGGCCAGATCGAGGGCGGCCTCCAGGGGCATGTCCACGTTGATGTCCATGAAGCGCTGACGGAAGAGCTCGCCGAAGCGGATCAGCTTCTGGTCGTAGTCGGAGAGCTCGAAGGCCATCGCCTGCTTCTGCTGGGCATCGCGGGCGCCGGAATAGAGGCGGATGGTGGTGTTCATCACCTGGTTGTGGTCCTCGCGGGTGCGCTTGCCGATCACGTTCTGCTTGAGGCGCGACAGGGAGCCGAAGGGGTCGATCACGCCGTTGTGCAGATAGAACTGCCCCTCGGTGATGTAGCCGGTGTTGTCCGGCACCGGGTGGGTGATGTCGTCGCCGGGCATGGTGGTCACGGTGAGCACCGTCACCGAGCCGCCCTTGGCGTAGTCGGCGGCCTTCTCGTAGCGGCGCGCCAGCTGGGAATAGAGATCACCGGGATAGCCGCGGTTGGCCGGCACCTGGTCCATGGCGATGCTCACCTCCTTGAGGGCGTCGGCGAAGGCGGTCATGTCGGTGAGCAGCACCAGCACGCGCTTGCCCTCCTCCACGGCGAAGCGCTCCGCCACCGCCAGCGCCATGTCGGGGATCAGCATCCGCTCCACGATCGGATCGGAGGCCAGGTTCACGAACATCACCGTGCGGTGAAACACGCCGGCCTCTTCGAAGGTCTTGCGGAAGGCGTAGTAGTCGTCGAAGATCAGCCCGAGGCCGCCGAACACCACCACATCGGCGTCGGCCTGGATGCCGATGCGGCCGAGAAAGGCGTTGAACGGTTCGCCGGACACCGAGAAGATCGGAATCTTCTGGCTCTCCACCAGCGTGTTGTAGACGTCGATCATCGGCACGTTGGTGCGGATCATCTTCGAGGCCAGCACCCGCCGCATCGGATTCACCGACGGGCCGCCGATGGTCACGCGCGGATCCTGGGAGAGGTCGGGACCGCCGTCGATCGGCTCACCGGTGCCGCGGAACACCCGGCCGAGGATGTTGCCGGAGTAGGTCACCGTCATCGGGTGGCCGAGAAAGCGCACCTGGGAATCGGTGGACACCCCCTTGGTGCCGCGGAACACCTGCAGCGCCACCGAGCGCTCCTTCAGGTCGATCACCTGGGCCAGCGACTGGCCGCCGCCGGCCGTCTGCACCACCGCCAGATCGTTGAAGCGCGGGGCGGCGTCGCTGTCGTGGCCGCCGGCGGGCACCTCCACGCGGATGATGTCGCCGGCGATCTCGAGCACCTTGGAATAGCTGATCAGGATGCTCATCCCGGCCGGGGGCGGCTCTGATCCAGTGTGCGGCCGATCCCCGGGCCCGACCACGAATGTGTCGCGATGCGGCCTCAGCCCGCCGGAGTGACTGCCGCATCGACCGCCGCATCGGCCGCTCCGAAGCCGCCGCCGCCTGGGGTCTCGATCACCAGCACATCCCCGGCTGCCACCTCGATCTGGGCCGCACCGCCCAGGAATTCGCCGGCCTTGCCGGCCCGCAGCAGGCTGTTGCGGCCCGGCAGGCCCGGCTCGCCGCCCGCCAGGCCGAAGGGAGGCACGCGGCGGCTGCCCGTGAGCAGGTCCACCGTCATCGGTGCCAGGAAGCGCAGGCGGCGCACCACGCCATCGCCGCCGGGCCAGCGGCCGGCGCCGCCGGAGCCGCGGCGGATGGCGAACGTTTCCAGACGCACCGGGAAGCGCTGCTCCAGCACCTCCGGATCGGTGAGGCGGGAGTTGGTCATGTGCGTCTGCACCGCCGAGGCGCCGGCGAACCCCACCCCGGCCGGGGTGCGGCCTCCGCCGCTGCCGCCGCAGATCGTCTCGTAGTACTGGAAGCGGTCGGTGCCGAAGCTGAGGTTGTTCATCGTGCCCTGGGCCGCCGCCTGCACCCCCAGGGCGGCGAAGAGCACGTTGGCCAGGGCCTGGGAGGTCTCCACGTTGCCGGCCACCACCGCCGCCGGCGGCCGCGGCCGCAGCAGCGAGCCCTCCGGCACCACCAGCTCCAGGGGCTCGAAGCAGCCGGCGTTCAGCGGGATGTCCTCCCCCACCAGGCAGCGGAACACGTAGAGCACCACGGCCTTGGTGATCGCCAGGGGCGCGTTGTGGTTGCCGTCCTGCTGGGGGGAGGTGCCGCTGAAGTCGATGCGGGCCCGGCGGCGGCGCTGATCGAGGCTCACGGCCACGCGGATGCGGCTGCCGTCGTCGAGCTCCACGGCGGCGCTGCCGGGCCGGAGGCGCTCGATCGTGCGGCGCACCGCCTCGGCGGCGTTGGCCTGCACATGGCCCATGTAGGCCTCCACCTCGGCCCGGCCCGCCAGCTTCAGGAGCCGCCGCAACTCCCGCTCGCCGAGGCGGTTGGCCGCCGCCTGGGCCTTGAGGTCGGCCAGCAGCTGGGCCGGATCGCGCACCGGATGCTCGCCCGCGGCGAAGCGCGCCAGCCAGGCCTGCTCATCGAGGCGGCCGGCGCGCAGGAAGGAGGCGTTGTCGAGCAGCAGGCCCTCCTCCTCGATGCGCCGGCTGAAGGCCGGCATCGAGCCGGGGGTGATGCCGCCCACATCGGCGTGGTGGCCGCGGCTGGCCACGTAGAAGAGCGGCGCATCGGCACCCGCTGCGTCGGCCACGAACACCGGCGTGATCGCGGTGATGTCGGGCAGGTGGGTGCCGCCGTCGTAGGGGTTGTTGGAGAGCACCACGTCGCCGGGGGCCAGGGGCGGCCGGCGGCCGGCGGCGATGGCGGCCAGCAGGGCGGCGATGCTCTCGCCCATCGAGCCCAGGTGCACCGGGATGTGGGGGGCGTTGGCCACCAGCCGGCCGCGCCCGTCGAACACGGCGCAGGAGAAATCCAGCCGCTCGCGGATGTTCACCGAGCGGGCGCTCTGCTGCAGCTGCACCCCCATCTGCTCGGCGATGGCGGAGAAGCGGTGGTTGTAGAGCTCCAGCAGGGTGGGATCGGGCTCCTGATGAGCCGCGGCGGCCGTTGGGGTGGCGGCGCCGTCGGGAGCTGGCGGTGGCGGCGGTGGCTGGTGACGCAGCAGCAGGGCACCGTCCGCCAGCACCCGGCCGCTCCAGTGGGGCTCCAGCAGGGTGGTGCTGGTGGGGTCGAGCACCAGGGCCGGCCCCTGCAGCTCCTGGCCTTGCCGCAGCTGCGAGCGCCGCCACAGGGGCACCGGCTGGGGGCCCCGCTCCGCGTCCAGCCACACCGGCACGCTGGCCGGCTCGCCGCCCCCACTGCCAGGGCCCTCGCCGCCGGCATCCGCGCTGATCCGGGCCGGCGGCGGCGGGCGCAGGGGTTCGGCCAGCTCCACCAGCAGGCGCTCCACCACCAGATCGGCGGCCGCCAGGGCCGGCCGGTAGCCGAAGCGCCGCTGGTGGCTGCAGCCGAAGGCCTCCAGCAGCCCCTCCAGCTCGTCCGCCGCATCCCAGGCCACCACCAGCCCCTGCTCGCTGCCGGCGAAGCGCAGCTCCAGCCGCCACCACACCCGCCCCGGCTCGCCTGCCGCCAGATCGCCGGCCCGCTGCAGATCGGCGCGGGCGCGGTCCGTGAGCTCCCCGGCCTGGCGCCGCAGCTCCGCCAGCGCGGCCGGGCTCAGGGGCAGGCGCGGGGAGCGCTCCAGCAGCAGGCGCTGCTCGGCGCGGCCGATGCCGTAGGCGGAGAGCACGCCGGCCAGGGGATGGAGCAGCACCTGGCTCACCCCCAGGGCCTCGGCCAGGCGGCAGGCGTGCTGGCCGCCGGCGCCGCCGAAGCTCACCAGCAGGGCGCCGCGCAGGTCGTGGCCGCGCTGGATGGAGATGCGCCGGATGGCGCCGGCCATGGTTTCGATGGCGATCGCCAGGGCCCCGGCCGCCACCCGCTCGGGCGACACGGCCATCGCCGCCGCCAGGGCGGCGAAGCGCTCGCGGGCGGCGCCCAGATCCGCCGCCTGGTCGCCGCCGGGGCCGAACACCGCCGGCAGGGCGGCGGCGGGCAGGCGGCCCAGCAGCAGGTTGGCGTCGGTGATCGTGGCCGGCCCGCCGCGGCGGTAGGCGGCCGGGCCGGGGTCGGCGCCGGCCGATTCAGGACCCACGATCAGCCGCTGGCCGTCGAAGCGCACGATCGAGCCGCCGCCGGCGGCCACGGTGTGGATCGGCAGCATCGGCGCCTGCAGCCGCAGCCCCGCCACCTCCGTCTCCGCCTGCCGCTCCCAGGCCAGGGCGCCGAGGGCCGGATCGAAGTGGAACACGTCGGTGGAGGTGCCGCCCATGTCGAAGCCCACCACCGGCCGCGGCGCCTCGCCCGCCGCCGCCAGGGCCTGCTCGGCCACCGCCACCGCCCCCACCATGCCGCCGGCCGGCCCGGAGAGGATCGTGTCCTTGGCGTGCAGCAGCTCCGGGGCCGCCAGGGAGCCGCTGGAGCGCATCACCCGCAGCCGCGGCCCTTCGCCGAGCGCAGCACGCACCTGCTCCAGGTAGCGCTCCAGCACCGGCGCCACCGCCGCCTCCACCAGGGTGGTGTGGCCCCGGGGCACCAGCCGCGGCTGGCGGCTGAGCTGGTGGGAGAGCGCCAGCCGCTCGAAGCCGAAGGGCTCCAGCCAGGCGGCCAGGCGGCGCTCATGCTCCGGATTGCGGCAGGCATGCAGCAGGGCCACGGCGCAGCTGCGGTAGCCCTCGCTCATGGCGGCCCGCAGGGCGGCCGCCAGGGCGTCATCGAGGCGCAGGGGCTCCAGTTCGCTGCCGTCGGCGGCGAGGCGGCCCTCCACCTCCAGCACCCGCACCTCCAGGGGCCGGGGCCGCTCGATCGCCAGGGCGAAGATGTCGGGACGGTGCTGATCGCCGATCTGCAGCAGATCGGCCAGGCCGCGGTTGATCAGCAGCAGCACCGGCGCGCCGTGGTGCTCCAGCAGGGCGTTGGTGGCCACGGTGGTGCCCAGCCGCACCTCCTCCAGCACGGAGCGGGGACAGCCGGCACCTGGCGCTACCGAATCCGCCGAGCCCAGCAGATCGGCGATGGCGTTCACGGCCGGATCACCCGGCCGCTCCGGCTGCACCGACAGCACCTTGCGCACGTGCAGGGCGCCGGCGGGGTCGCGGCCGATCACGTCGGTGAAGGTGCCGCCGCGATCGATCCAGAAGCTCCAGCCGCCGTCAGCCCCCACCATCAACCCTCCGCCCCAGGCGAGCGTAGGGAGGTCGGCGGCACTGGTCCGGCGCCGCGGTTCTGGGCGCCGCGGTTCTGGGCGCTGCGGTCCGGGGGGCTGCGGCTGAAGGTATCGAGCACCAGGGCCAGGCGGGCGGCACGGCGGGCGGCTTCGGCCCTGGGCGCATCCGGCGCCGGGGCCCAGAGCGGACTCCGGCTGGCCAGGGCCTCGGCCAGCTGCCAGGGATGCAGGAAGCTGCGGCCCTCCAGGCCGGCCACCGCCTCGCGGTAGGGGGCGGGCAGGCTGGTGCGCTCCAGGGCTTCGAGGCCCCGGGCATCGATGGTGAGCGGGCGGGTTTCGGCGATCCGCAGCACCTGCGCCTCCTGGGCGGGATCCAGGCGCACCTGGCGGCGCAGCCAGGCGCGGAAGCGCACCGAGCCCACCACCGGCTGCAGATCCATGGCCAGCCGCTCGCTGGGCAGGCGTTCCTCCGCCAGCCGCACCAGGGCCGGCGGCGAGAGCTGGTAGGCCACCGGCCGGAACACCTGCTGGCCGAAGACGTTCTGCACCACGAACAGCAGCACGAAGGCCACCAGCGCCGCGATCAGGGGCGTGGTGATCCAGCCGGAGGCGATGCGGGCGAGCACCCCCCAGCGGATCTGGCGCACGCCGCGGCCCCCCTGCAGCAGGCCGATGCCCAGCACGGCGCCGATCACCGCCTGGGAGCTGGACACCGGGATCAGGGGAATCGGCGGCAACCCCAGGGCCACCGCCAGGGCGGAGAGCTGCGGCGAGGAGAACACGAACAGCACCAGCGCGTTGGCCAGCACCACCACCAGGGCCGCCACCGGCGAGAGGGTCATCAGGCTGCCGCCCACGGTGAGCATCACCCGGCGGGAGTAGGTGGCGACCCCCACGGCGATGGCGATGGCGCCGAGCAGGAACAGCTGCTGCTCGCCGCTGAGGTGCAGGCCGCCGGCGATGGTGAGCTCGGCGAACGGGGATGCGTTCACGAACACCCCCATGACGTTGCCGATGTTGTTGGCGCCGAGGCTGTAGGAGCCGAACATCCCCGCCAGGATCAGCCCCAGGCGCAGGTTCGCGTCCAGGCTCAGCAGGTGCGGCCGGCCGCGGCGGATGGCGGCCACCAGCAGCCGGTGCAGGCCGGCGGCCAGCAGGGCGGCGAGCAGGGGCGAGGCCACCCAGGCGAAGGCGATGCGCGAGAGCTGGCTGAGGTCGGTGATCGAGCCGCTGAACCAGTTCCAGCCCACCACCGCCCCCACCACCGCCTGGGAGGTGGAGGCCGGCAGGCCGGCGCGGGTCATCCAGGTCATCGTCACCCCCGCCGCCAGGGCGGTGGTGAAGGAGCCGGCGATGGCGTTCACCGCCCCCAGCTCGCCCAGCCCGCCGGACGCGGCCCCACCGGCGGTGACCGCCCCGAGGATCACGAACAGGCTGCAGAGCACGGCGGCGGTGGAGAAACGCAGCATGCGGCTGCCCACCGCCGAGCCGAACACGTTGGAGGCGTCGTTGGCCCCCAGCGACCAGCCCAGGAACAGGCCGCTGGAGAGGAACACCAGGCTGGCGATCACTCCAGCACCCGCTTGATGGCCAGGATCGAGAGCTCGTCGCTGATCTCCTCGGCCCGGTCGGCCAGGCCGTCGATCACCGCCAGGGCGTCGCGGGCCAGCAGCTTGCTCTCCAGCGGCAGGGCACTGCCGAACAGGCCTTTCTTGAGGCGCAGGGTGATGGCGTCGGCCTCGGATTCGTAGACGCGGATGTGGTTGATGTGGTCGCGCACGGCCTCGGGCTGGCGGAAGAACGCCCGCGCCCCCCGCACCGCCGCCTGCATGCTCTGGTCCACCACCGCCACCAGCTCGCGCACGTCGGCGCCCGTCTCCAGCCCCTCGAAGGCGGCGGCGTACTCGATCAGCAGCTCCTGGAACACATTCTTGGTGGCATCGAGCAGGCCGTAGAGATGGGAGAGCAGCCGCAGCACATCGCCGCGGAAGTCGGGGATCAGCATCTCGCTGTAGAGGGTGTTCACCACCGCCCGGCGCAGCTCGTTGGCGCGCTCCTTGAGCTGGATCAGCTGGTCGAGCTTGAGCTCGGTCTCCGGCACCACGCCGCGATCGAGCAGCAGCTCCATGCCGCGCTGGAAGTAGATCCCACCCTCCGACACCTTGTCGAGGAACTCATCGATCTGAGCCTCGAGAAAGTGCGTCTTGCCGAACAGCAGCGGCGAGCTCAACGGGGGGCGCTCAACGGTAGTTCTCGAACTGCAGCGGCACCTCCAGATCCTTCTCCTGCTCGCGCAGCAGGGCGATCACCTGCTGGAGATCGTCCTTGCTCTTGCTGGTCACCCGCAGGCTGTCGCCCTGGATCGCCACCGTCACCTTCTTGATGCTGTCGCGCACCTGCTTGCTGAGCTTCTTGGCCAGCTCCTGGCTGAGCCCCTTGCGCAGCTTCACCACCTGCTTCACCTTGTTGCCGCCCACCGCCTCGGGGTCCTGGAAGTCGAAGATCTTCAGCGACAGGTTGCGCTTGGTGGCCTTCTGGCGCAGCACGTCGCTCACCGCCTGCAGGGTCATGTCGCTGGCGGTGGTGATCGTGAGGCTGGCCTCCTCCAGTTCGATCTCCGTGCCGGAATCCTTGAGGTCGTAGCGCTGCACCAGCTCGCGGCGCACCTGATCCACGGTGTTCACCAGTTCCTGGCGGTCGAAATCCGACACGACGTCGAAGGAGAAGGACTCAGCCATGGGGCGGGGCGGCGCGGGTGGAACGGGCTTCGGGCAGCCTAGAAAAGAGCATCCACCCAGCCCGCCATGGCACTCGCCACCGGTCTCGCCGCCCCCGCCGCGGCCGCCGCCCCCTTCGCCTGGTCGCTGCTGCTGGCCGCCGGGGTGGTGGTGTTCAGCACCGTGCCCCTGGGGGCGGCGCGCTCCCAGGCCAACTTCCAGATGGCCGACCTGGCGGCGCCGCGGGCGATGTTCGAGCGCCTGCCGGCCTGGGGCAAGCGGGCGGCCTGGGCGCACCAGAACTGCTTCGAGGCCTTCACGCTGCACGCGCCGGCGGCCCTGCTCTGCCTGCTGGCCGGCGTGGGTGCCGCCACGGAGGGGGCGCCGCTGGCGGTGAAGGCGGCGGTGGCGGCCGCCTGGCTGCACCCGGCCCTGCGCCTGGCCTACATGGGCGCCTATCTGGGCAACGTGCCGCCGCTGCGGGGGCTGTGCTGGGCCGGCGGCCTCACCTGCAGCGGCATCCTCTACCTGGCGGGGCTGCAGGCGATGCTGGCCGGCTGAGCCTGCACGCCAGTTCAGTCGAAGTACATCAGGCTCACCACCTTGCCCATGTCCTCGGCCACGCGCACGCTCGCCAGCAGCGTCTCGCTGTCGTGGAAGGCGTAGCAGATCAGCTGGTCGCAGCGGCTGATGATCTCCTGGTTGCAGAGGCTGCTGGCCATCGGCAGGGGCAGTTCGTCGTGCTCGGGCTTCTCCACCAGGTGCAGCACCTGCTCGAGCTGCTCGCGCGACTCGCTGGGCTGGCGGTCCAGGCTCTGGGGCAGCAGCACCGTGAGCTTGCCGGGGTCGATCTCCAGCACGCTGCGGATCACGGCGGCGTTCACACCCTGGGCGCCGGAGGTGATCAGGCTGTGGCCCTCCTGGGCCAGGGAGCGGGCCACCAGCTCCACCAGATGCACCGACACCACCGGCACGTGGCGGCTGCCGAGGATGGCGATACGCCGCTTGCTGCGGTCCTGCAGCATCGCCAGCTCCTGGGCCAGCGTGTCGATCCGATCCAGCGAGGCGATATCCAGAGACCGGGTCACACCAAACCCCAGGCGGCAACCCGAAACTAGCAGTGGTGGAAGGGGTTTCAGGCCACCGGCAGGGGCAGGGCGAGGCGCTGAAACAGTGGCTCGAAGTTGCAGTGCTCCTCCACCAGCCGCACCGCGTAGGTGGCCTTCACGTCCTCGTGCAGGCGCACATGGCCGAAGGCCTGCTCGATCACCTCCACGGTGGTGAGGGTGTCGTGCTCCACCTTCAGCAGGGGCACGTCCAGCTCCTCGGCGCGGGTCACGAGCTGGGGCAGGGGCTCGCCGGCGCCGGTGAGGATCAGGCACTGGGTGGAGGCCTCCAGAGCCGCCAGCTGGATGTCGGTGCGGTCGGCGCCGGTGACCACGGCCATGTTGCGGCGGCGGCGGAAGAACTCCATGGCGGAGTTCACGTTCATGGCGCCGATCGAGAGGGTCTCCACCAGCAGGTCGAGGCGGTCGCGGCTGCAGAGCACCTCGGCCTGCAGGCGCCGGGCCAGTTCCTCCACGGTGACGCTGCGCAGCAGCGGGCTGCGGGGCATCACCCCCAGCACCGGCAGGCCGAAGCGCTCCAGCGCCGGCACGATCTCCTGGCGCACGCCGGCCAGGCCGTCGGGATCGACGCCGTTGAGCACCACGCCGGCCAGCCGCTCGCCCAGGGCGGCGCGGGCCGCCAGCAGCGGATCGACGCTGCGCACATCGCTCCAGGGATGCACCAGCAGCACCGGCGCGTCCAGTTCCCGGGCCAGCTGAGCCAGGCTCAGCCCGTGCAGCAGGCCCTCGTCGAGACTGCCGGCCGCCTCCAGCAGATTGAGCCGCAGCGCGCCGGCCAGGGCCGGTTCGGTCGCGGGCGGGTCGGCCAGCAGTGCCTGCAGGCGGGTGTAGCCGTCGCCGGGGTCCTGCTCGCCGGCCAGCAGGCGGCGGCGCACCTCCGCCAGATCGAGGGAGTGCAGCGAGGGCAGCAGCTGCCCGGCGGAGAGGCGCAGGTTGGCGCCCACGAAGCGCACGTCGGCGTCGAACAGCTCGCCGTCATCGGCGGCGGGGGCTTCGTTCTCGAGCACGGTGGCGAGGGGTTTGCCGAAGCGCAGCAGCACGCCGGCGCGCAGCAGCTGGCGGGCCAGGCCCAGCACAACGGCCGACTTGCCGCTGAACGATTGACACGAGCCGATCAGCAGAGTGGGGGCCATGGGTCAACCGCGCCGCGGGCCCAGGCTAGGCAACCGCTGCCTGGTCGCCCGCGTCGGGGCCGCCGTGGAAGCCGGGCAGCTCGCCCAGCAGCAGCCAGCGCCAGAAGCTCACCGGCAGCTGGTGGTCCTGGCGCTGCATCAGCCAGAGCACCAGCCGGTAGGCCGGCAGGGTGAATTCGTAGTTCACCGAGGGCAGATCGGGGAAGTGCAGCTCGCAGCGCAGCGTCTCCAGCGGCGCCGGCTCCCCGTGCCAGCGCAGGGTGAAGGCACGGCTGACATCCCCATCCAGCCGCCGTTCCCCGGACCACTCCCCCATCAGCAGCTGGCCCACGGCGGCCTCCAGCAGCAGCTGCCGGGTGACCCCGCCGCAGTAGGGCGCAAACAGGGGCACAAGCGGCTCGAGGATCCCCTCGGAATCGAACCCGAACGGGGTCTGCAGAAGGCCTGGATCGCTAGGGCCTGGCGGCGGCGGCGGTGGAAACATCGTCGTGGCGGGACGGCCAGGGCAGGCACAATTCTGCTGGCGACCGCCGGTGCAGCGGCCGCCCGGCACATCATGCACCCAGCCAAGGTCCCGCAGCCTGGACGGGCCAGGCGCATGCCGCCGCCGTCACCCACCATCGCCCTCCCCCGCCGGCCCCTTGACCCGCCCATCGCCGATGACCTCCTCCCCCTGCGTGGCGATCACCGGCGCCAGCGGCAGCCTCGGCCAGGCCCTGCTGCGGCGCTGGCACCGCCGCGGCGCCCGGCTGATCGCCCTCAGCTGCGGCCCCCGCAACCTCGATCTGCGCGACGCCGGCGGTCAGCCGATCCCGCTGCGGGACGTGACCTGGTGCGTGGGCCAGGAGGAGGAGCTGAGCGAACTGCTGCGGGAGGTGGACGTGCTGGTGCTCAACCACGGCCTGAACGTGCACGGCCAGCGCAGCGGCGAGGCCAGCGTGCGCTCGCTGGAGGTGAACGCCCTCAGCGGCTGGCGGCTGCTGGAGCTGTTCGCCGCCGAGGTGGCCCAGCGGGCCGAGCAGCCGGGCCGGCCCCAGGCTGAGGTGTGGGTGAACACCTCGGAAGCCGAGATCCAGCCGGCCCTCAGCCCGCTCTACGAGATCAGCAAGCGGCTGCTGGGCCAGCTGGTGAGCCTGCGGGCCCTGGATCTGGCGGGGCCGCAGCTGCGCATCCGCCGGCTGGTGCTGGGGCCCTTCCGCTCGGCCCTCAACCCGGTGGGCGTGATGAGCGCCGACTTCGTGGCCGGCCAGGTGATGGGCCAGGCGGGCCTGGGCTTCAACCTGATCATCGTCACCCCCAATCCCTTCACCTACGCGCTGATGCCGCTGGCCACCCTCAGCCGCTGGCTCTACTACAAGGTGCTCACCCGCACCTAGAACTCGCGGTCGGTGAGGATCTCGCAGCCGTCGCTGGTGACGGCGATGGTGTGCTCCCACTGGGCCGAGAGGCTGCCGTCCACCGTCACCACGGTCCAGCGGTCGCGCAGGGTGCGGCAGGCCTTGCTGCCGGCGTTGAGGATCGGCTCCACCGCCAGGGTCATGCCGGCCCGCAGGGTCATGTTGGGCAGGTCGCGGGTGCGGTAGTTGAACACCGAGGGCTCCTCGTGCAGGTTGCGGCCCACGCCGTGGCCGGTGTAGTCCTCCACCACGGCGTAGCCGTGGGCCTCCACGTGGTCCTGCACGGCGCCGGCGATGTCGAGCAGGGTGCTGCCGGCC
Source organism: Cyanobium sp. CH-040 (assembly GCF_024346135.1). Taxonomy (GTDB): domain Bacteria; phylum Cyanobacteriota; class Cyanobacteriia; order PCC-6307; family Cyanobiaceae; genus NIES-981. The sequence continues at coordinate 76,938 of NZ_JAGQCJ010000007.1, forward strand.
TTGATCCGGGCCAGGCCCTGCATCAGCGACTCCTGGGCCACCCGGGCCAGACGCTGGGCCTCGTCGGGGGTCTCCTCGCCCACGCAGATGGTCACGCAGCTGTCGCCGTGGTAGCCGTCGTAGTAGGCGCCGGTGTCCACCTTGAGCAGGTCGCCGGCCCTGATCACCCGCTTGGCGCTGGGGATGCCGTGTACCACCTCGTTGTTGATCGAGGCGCAGATGCTGGCGGGAAAGCCGTGGTAGCCCTTGAAGCTGGGGGTGGCCCCCAGCTCGCGGATGCGCTTCTCGGCGTGGGCGTCGAGGTCGCCGGTGGTGAGGCCCGGGGCGGCGATCTCCATGATCTCGCGCAGCACCGTGGCCACGATGCGGCTGGCCTGGCGCATCGTCTCGATCTCGCGGGCGCTCTTCACCTCCACGCCACGGCGGCTCTTCTGGATGCGCGGGCCGGCCTCCACCAGCGGCGAGGGTTTGGGCCGCTGGCCGCTGGCCTGGCGGGCGCCGGTGGTGCTGGCCAGCAGATCGGCGAAGAGATTCATGGAAGGAGGGCGGCAGCCCCGCGGCCAGGGCACGGATTGACCGTCAAGCTATCAACGGCGCACCGGCCACCGCACCGATGCCCCTGCTGCCCGTCCAGCTCACCCAGCGCCTGCGCCGGCTGCACGCCGGCCTGGCGCCGTTCGTGCTCCTGCCCCTGCTGCTCACGGTGACCACGGGCATGGGCTACCGGCTGCTGCGCGACTGGGGCGGCCTGGACCGCGACCGGGCCCACCTGCTGATGGTGCTGCACGAGGGGGAGTGGCTCACCAGCTGGTTCGGCCCCAACGGTGAGACGGTGTACGTGCTGCTCAACGGCCTGGGGCTGCTGTGGATGCTGATCAGCGGCGGCGCCATGGCCCTGCAGCGCCTGACCCGGGGGAGGGGGTGACCCCCAGCCGGTACACTGTCGGTTTGGCCAGGCGTTGCGGAGCTGAGATGGCAGCTGAGGAGAAGCAGGCAGAACAGGAGCTGGAGGCGAGCGGCGGCCAGCCCGAGCCCGGCGGGCAGCCGGAGACGGCCACCCAGGTCGCGGCCACCGCTGTGCAGGAGAAGCCCGCAGCCGGCGCAGCCAGCGTGCGCACCGGCCGGCTCAGCGCCCAGGACCTGATCCGCGCCTTCGAGGCCGAGCAGCTCAAGAGCGATCTGCCAGACATCTACGTGGGCGACACCGTGAAGGTGGGTGTGCGCATCCGCGAGGGCAACAAGGAGCGCGTGCAGCCCTATGAGGGCGTGGTGATCGCCAAGCGCCACGGCGGCCTGAACGCCACCATCACCGTGAGGCGAATCTTCCAGGGCGTGGGTGTGGAGCGGATCTTCATGCTCCACAGCCCCCAGGTTGCCTCCGTGAAGGTGGAGCGGCGCGGTAAGGTTCGCCGAGCGAAGCTCTTCTACCTGCGCGATCGGGTGGGTAAAGCCACCAGGGTCAAGCAGCGCTTCGATCGCTGAGTCCGGTCCCGCACCGGTCAGTCTGGCACCGTCCAGCAGGGGACATCACCCTGCGCCGTTAGTTCAGTTGGTAGAACGCAGGTCTCCAAAACCTGATGTCGGGGGTTCAAGTCCTCCACGGCGCGCTCGATGTCCCCTCCGGCATGCTCTGCCGGCTTCCTGCTCTCGCCTCGCCGTTTCTCCTCACCGAACATGGAGTTGGATCTTCAACCTGGAGATGTGGTCAAGGTGCTCGAATCCGCAGCCCTGGGCTGGGTTCGCGCCCGCGTGATCCGGGTCAAATCCGGTGGCCGCGTGGTTGTTCAGAGCGACCAGGGCCGCGAATTCACCGCCCGGGGCAATCAGGTGCGCCTGATCGAACCGGCCGGGTTCCGTCCCTGAGCGCACCCCCCGTCCCTGGGGGGCCGCCATCGCCCGTCCGTCTGCGGCCGTCGCCGCAGACCTCCAGCCCATCCCCGCGGGGATGGGTTTTTTGCTGGCTGAGCCGGCTGCACGCCGGCCGAGTTGACGGAAGGGGGGGCGGCGACGGATACTTTTCTGGTCGCACAGGCGACAACAGCGCCCCCAGCGGCAGGCCGCAGCACACCACGCAGCGGCGCCGCAACGGCGGCCTGGGACTGTAGTTCAATCGGTTAGAGCACCGCCCTGTCACGGCGGAAGTTGCGGGTTCGAGCCCCGTCAGTCCCGTTTCACTTTCCAGGAGAGCCGGCCGTGGCAGCTGAGGCGAACGCAGCGCGTCCCGTCCGCGTGCGCCTGGCCCCCAGCCCCACCGGCACCCTGCACATCGGCACGGCCCGCACGGCGGTGTTCAACTGGCTGTTCGCCCGCCACTGCGGCGGCAGCTTCCTGCTGCGCATCGAGGACACCGACCGCGAGCGCAGCAAGCCCGAATACACCGCCAACATCCTCGAGGGCCTGCAGTGGCTGGGGCTGGACTGGGACGGGGAACCCGTGATCCAGAGCCAGCGCCTGGAGCAGCACCGCGCCGCCATCCAGCGGCTGCTCGATTCGGGCCATGCCTACCGCTGCTACGCCAGCGAGGAGGAACTGGCGGCCATGCGCGAGCAGCAGGCCGCCAGCAAGCAGGCCCCCCGCTACGACAACCGCCACCGCGACCTCAGCCCCGAGCAGGAGGCGGCCTACGTCGCCGAGGGCCGCCAACCTGTGGTGCGCTTCCGCATCGACGACGCGCGCACGATCACCTGGACGGATCTGGTGCGCGGCGAGATGCGCTGGAGCGGCGCCGACCTGGGCGGCGACATGGTGATCGCCCGCCGCGCCCCGGCCGACCGGATCGGCGACCCCCTCTACAACCTGGTGGTGGTGGTGGACGACGCGGCCATGGCCATCAGCCACGTGATCCGCGGTGAGGACCACATCGCCAACACCGCCAAGCAACTGCTGCTCTACGAGGCCCTGGGCGCCGAACCGCCGGTGTTCGCCCACACGCCGCTGATCCTCAACCAGGAGGGTAAGAAGCTCTCCAAGCGCGACGGCGTGACCTCGATCAGCGACTTCAGAGCCATGGGCTACACCGCCGCCGCCCTGGCCAACTACATGACCCTGCTGGGCTGGTCGCCGCCGGAGGGGATGGGCGAGCGCTTCAGCCTCAAGGAGGCGGCGGCCGTGTTCGGCTTCGAGCGCGTCAACCGCGCCGGCGCCCGCTTCGACTGGGACAAGCTCAACTGGCTCAACGGCCAGGTGCTGCGCGAGCAGGGCCCCGAGAGCCTGCGGGAGCAGCTGGCGCCGCTGTGGGCCGCGCGGGGCTGGGGCCTGGCCGATGGCGCCAACCCCGTGCACGCCGATCCCGCCTGGCAGCGCCAGCTCACCGAGCTGCTGGGCCCCTCGCTCACCCTCCTGGCCGACGGGGTGGAGCAGGCCGAGCCCTTCTTCACCACCCCGGAGCTGAACGACGCCGCCCGCGCCCAGCTGGAGGCCGCCGGCGCCGGCGCCGCCGTGACGGCGCTGCTGGAGCGGCTGCCGGAGGGAGAGCTGGACGCCGATCAGGCCCAGGCGCTGCTGGGCGAGGCGGCCACCGCCGCCGGGGTGAAGAAGGGGGTGGTGATGAAGAGCGTGCGCGCCGCCCTGCTGGGCAGCCTGCAGGGCCCCGACCTACTGGCCACCTGGCTGCTGCTGCACCGCAGCGGCGACGACCGCGCCCGCCTCGCCCGCTGCCGCTGATCCGGCGGCCGGGGGTGACGCCTCGACCAGCCCCAGCCAGCGGGCCAGCGGCCCGGCGCTGAGGCCCTGCAGCCCCACGGTGAGCAGGATGGTGAGGAACACCAGCCCCTGCAGCCGCCCGGCGCCCACCACGCCCGCCTGCTCCAGGCGGATGGCGAACAGGCTGGCCACCGCGGCGGTGACGATGCCCCGCGGCGCCAGCCAGCTGAGCAGGGCCAGCTGGGGGAGGCTGAAGTCCATGCCCCAGGTGGCCAGGCCGATGGCCAGGGGCCGCAGCAGCAGCATCATCGCCAGCACGCAGGCCACCCCACCCCAGCCCAGGGGGCTGAGCTGGGCGAAGGTGACGTCGGCGGCCAGCAGCGGGAACAGCATGGTGATCGCCAGCTGGGCCAGCTGCCGGATCAGCTCGTCGAGCTCCTTGGCATCGGTGTCGGGCCGGCGGCCCACCACCACGCCGGCGGCCACCGCCGCCGGCAGGCCCGATTCCGGCAGCAGCTGCTCGCAGCCGGTGAACATCAGGAACAGCACGCCCAGGGTGAGCTGCAGGCGCAGGGCGCCGTTGCCGGCGGAGGCGGGGATGCGGCGCAGCAGCTCGGCCAGCAGCCAGCCGCTCAGGGCGCCGATCAGCACGCCGCCGCCGAGGCGCACCAGCAGACCGGTGGCCAGCTCCCGCCAGCCCTGCAGGGTGCCCAGCAGCAGATCCAGCAGCAGCAGGGCCAGCACGGCGCCGATCGGCTCCAGCACCAGCCCCTCCCCCTCCAGCACCTCCCCCAGGGGCGCCGCCAGGCGGATCTGGCGCACCAGCGGGTTCACCACCGTGGGGCCGGTGGCCAGCACGATGGCGCTGAACACCGCCGCCAGGGGCCAGTTCAGCCCCGCCAGGCCATGGGCCAGCACCAGCCCCCCCAGCAGGGCCAGCACCAGGCGCACGGCGCAGATGCGCAGCACCGCCTGGCGGGTGCCGTCGGCGGGCAGGCGCAGGTTGAGGCCGCCGTCGAACAGCACCAGGCTCACCAGCAGGCCCACGATCGTGCCCAGCCCGGAGCCCAGATCCAGCGGTTCCACCAGCCCCAGCCCGGCGCGGCCGATCAGCAGGCCGGAGCTGAGCAGCAGCACCACGCCGGGCAGGCCGGTGAGCCAGGCCAGCGCCTGGGCCAAGGCGCCGGAGAACACGGTGACGCCCCAGAGCAGCCCCAGCCGCTCAGGCGTCATGCATCGTCGAGGGCGTTGAACCGGGGCTCCACGCGGATGCCCACCACGGCGCTGGGGCGCACCACCAGGTATTCCCCGTCCAGGTCGCTGATCGGCACGTTCACGAAGGTGTCGGGGGCCGAGGCGGTGAGCACCTCGCCATACCACTGCTGGAAGGCCTGCAGGGTCGGGAACATCACCGTCTCGCTCTGGCCGCCGCTCATGTGCAGGTGGACGGCGTAGCGCCGTGGACTGGCTGACATGGGCGGAGGGCGCCGGATCGCGAGAGAGCGTCCTCAGGATGCACCAGCGGGGCGGCTTCGCGCCATCTGGCGGCGGCAGGCAGGTAGAGGGGATGGCGGGGCTGGCCGCCGCGGGTGAGCCCCAGCACCAGCAGCCGGCGGCCGGCCAGAAGCCGCAGCACCTGGCGGTCGCGGCCGCGCCAGCCGCCGCCGGCGCCCCAGCCCAGCCCCAGCGTCGCCTCGGGCCAGGCCGCCAGACGGCGGCGGATCCAGCGGTCGTTGGCGCCGCCCACCGGATCGGCGAGGCGCTTCAGCACCGCCGGGCTGGGGCTCACGGCGGCGAACAGGTTGAGCACCTCCAGGGCGCCGAAGCCGCCGGCGCGGGCGAAGCCCACCAGCCGGCGCAGGGTGGGGTCGTCGCGCGCGCCGTCGGCCCGGGAGGGGTTGAGGCCGATGAACAGCAGCCGCGGCGCGGCCGCGTCCCAGCAGCGCTCCAGCCACCAGCGGTAGCGGCCGCAGGGGCTGAAGCGGGCCTGGGGGGAAGCGCCGGGCATGGATCCCGCAGGGGCGGCTGGGCACGCCCCCTAGCCTGCCGCCAGGGCAGCGGGGAGACGACCGATGCGACACCGCCCGGCGCGACTGCTGGCCGTGGTGCTGGGCCTGCTGATGCTGCTCGCGCCCGCCGCAGCCCACCGGCCCGCCGCCGCCCAGTCGCTGGTGCCGGGCGGCGAGACGGCGGCCCCGGCGGCTCCGGCGCCCTCCTGGCTGGATGTGAACCGGGGCTACCGCTGCGGCCGCATGTGGTGCAGCGCGGTGGTGTTCCCCCACGATGTGCTGGATCGCCGGCGGCTCACCCTGGCGATCGTTCCCGGTGCGGAGATGGGCCCCGCCGCCGCGTCGCTGGCGGCGCAGGAGCGTGCCCAGACCGTGCAGGTGAGCGTGGACGGGGTGGTGCGGCAGCTGCGCAGAGTGGTGAGCGGCCAGGTCGACGACCTGCCGCCCGACCTGCAGCCGGAGGCCACGGCTGAGCGGGTGCGCGCACTGCGGCAGGCGGCGGGCATGGCCACGCCCGAGTTCTGGAGCTTTCTGCAGCGCAAGCCGCTCCACCCCCTCACCCCCACCGTGACCGTGGGTTTCCGCAACAAGGCCACGGTGATCTTCGTGCCGGCCTCCCCCGAGCTGAGCCTCGGTCCGGTGACCCTGCTCACCGTCACCGAGCCGGATGCGGTGACGGCCGGAACGGACGAACGGGACCTGGCCGAGCGCTGGAGCACGGTGCTGCAGCAGGTGATCAGCGAATCGCTGTGGGGCATGGAGTTCAACCGCAGCTTCCCCCCCGGCAGGGCGCTGCTGGCCCTGCTGCTGGGCACCGCGGTGACGGCGGTGCTGCTGCTGGTGTCGGGCCTGCGCCGCAGCATGCGCGCGGCCCTGGGCCGGCTGCGCCGCCAGGAGCAGGAGCTGCGGGAGTCGGCCACCCGCACCGTGATGGCGGCCTACGCCGGCAACCGGGAGAGCCCGGACGCCGGCGCGGGTGCCAGCTCCGCTCCGGACGCCGCCGCGCCGGAGGCGGAACCACCGGAGGCGGAACCACCGGAGCCGGAACCACAGGAACCGCAGCGCTCCGGCCCCGGCCCCAGCAGCCCACGCCGCGGCCGCTTCAGCCGTCTGCTGCGCCGGGTGGAGCGCCAGCCGCGGCGGCTGATCCGATCGCTGCCGATCCCCTATCTGCAGCAGCAGGGCTGGCGCAGCCAGGCCATCAACCTGCTGGAGCTGGGGATGCTGAGCAGCACGCTGCTGCAGCTCACCCTGGTGGTGGGGGGACTGGGGGCGATGGCGGCGTTCTTCCCCAGCAACCGCATCACCGCCACGCTGCTGATGAAGCAGTCGCTGATGCTGCCGATCACCTGGCTGGCGGTGATCGTGCTGCGCTGGCTGCTGGTGCTGGCGATCGACCACAGCGTCAACAACTGGCTGATCGAAGCCACGATCCGCAACCCCCAGTCGCGGCGCTACGAGCTGCGGGCGGTGACGAACGCCAAGCTGTTCCGCAACCTGGCGACAATGGTGTGCATCGCCATCGGCGTGGTGGTCACGCTGGTGGTGCTGGGCATCGACCGCTCGCTGCTCACCGGCGCCAGCGTGGTGGCCGTGGCCCTGAGCCTGCTGCTGCGCAACCTGCTGGAGGACTTCATGCAGGGCATCGTGATCATCTGCACCGACCGCTTCGCGGTGGGCGATGTGGTGGGCATTCCGCCCCACAGCGGCTTCGTGGAGAACATGAACCTGTTCAACACCCAGCTGCGGGGCATCGACGGCGAGCTCACCAGCCTGCCCAACGGTCAGATCCGGGCCGTAGAGAACCTCACCAAGGACTGGTCGCGGGTGAACTTCACCATCGAGGTGGCCCCCCGCGAGAACCTGCGCGCCGTGCTGGAGCTGATCCGCGCCGTGGCCGAGGACCTGCGCCGCGATCCCGACTGGGCCGACCAGGTGATCGGCCCCCCGGAGGTGCTGGGGGTGGATGAGGTGCGCCAGTCGGGCTGCCTGATCCGGGTGTGGATCCAGACCCAGCCCCTGGCCCAGTGGCCGGTGGGACGGGAGTTCCGGCTGCGGGTGAAGGAGGCCTTCGACCGCGAGGGCATCCGCCTCGGCCTGCCGCGCCAGGAGCTGGTGCTCAATGAGGCCCTGAGCCCCTCGACAAGCCCCTGAGGAGACGGTGGGATGGACCTTCGGCCCGCCACGGCCCCGTCTGCCCCTCCCTCACTTCGCGTCTCTCCCCGATGGCCAGCTTCAGCCAGCTCTACGTGTTCGGCGACAGCGCCAGCGACTACGGCAGCCTGGCGGCGGCCCTGCGCGCCGAGACCTCAGCCCGGGGCCGTTACAGCGGCGTCACCGCCCACAACACGCCCAACAACTGGCAGGTCCTGCTGCGGCGGCGCCTCAACCTGCCCCTGCCGCGCGATCCGCTGGCCGGCGGCTTCCGCATCGCCAACCGCTTCGTGGCGCCCCAGCGCCCCAGCTCCCCCGGCGATCCCTCCTTCGCGGTGAGCGGCGCCACCAGCGGCCGGGAGCACCTGGCGGAGTTCGGCGATCCGCAGGAGCAGCCGCTGGCGATCGCCGGCCTGCGCGGGCGCGGCCTTCAGGGCCAGATCGACGCGGCCCTGGACCAGGGGATCCGACCCACCTCCGGCGACCTGACGGTGATCTGGGGCGGCGCCAATGACCTGCTGCTGGGGGTGCGGCAGGAGCGCAGGCCGCAGCAGGTGGTGCGCAGCACCGTGCAGCGCATGCTGGCCAACGTGGAGGTGATGCTGCGCTCCGGCGAAGCCCGCCAGATCGTGGCCTCCGCCCTGGTGCCCTTCGCGGGCCAGGTGAACGGGGTGGCGTACCAGCTCCCCACCATCACCGAGCTGGTCAGGCGCGCCGAGCGACCCGGCGCCAGCCGCAACACCCGCGCCTGGGCCGATTACTTCCGCCGCAACGGCAGCGCGGAGCTGCTCGACGCCTTCGACCGCGGCCTGGACCGACTGCGCGAGCGCTATCCCTACGCGGCGATCGTGGGATTCCGCAACGAGTTCGAGAACTCCTGGCGTCGCTTCGGCAGCCGCCTGGGCGACTTCGCCGACTTCGGCATCGGCGACACCCGGCGGGCCGCCCAGGGCAGCCGCAACTTCGCCACGCTCTCGCGCCGGCAGATCGGCCGCTTCCTGCACTTCGACAACGTGCATTTCGGCGAGAACGGCAACCGCATGCTGGCCCGCTCACTGGAGCTCACCCTGCGCAGCAGCCGCGGCACCTTTGCCGCCGCGGCGCTCACCCGCCGCCGGGAAGGGGGCAGCGGCAACGACCGGCTCGGCGGCAGCAAGGGCAACGACCTGCTGATCGGCGGGGGCGGCGACGACCGGCTGGTGGGCAAGGCTGGGAACGACGTGCTGATCGGCGGGCCGGGCAGCGACCGCCTGCGCGGCGGCCCCGGCGCCGACGCCTTCCTCTGGCGGAGCGGCGACCTGAGCGGCCGGCCGCTGGACGTGATCGAGGACTTCGACGGCCGGCAGGGCGACCGCCTGGCGATCACGGCCCTGCTCGATGGCCCCGATCCCTTCGCCAACCGGGGCTGGCGGTTCATCGGCAGCCGCGGCTTCTCCGGGCGGCGCGGCGAACTGCGCTTCAGCGGCGGACTGCTCCAGGGCGACGTGAGCGGCAACCGCAGCGCCGACCTGCGCGTGCAGATGGAGGGCGTGACCACCTTCTCGACCGACTGGATCGCCTGATCACGCTGCTGGGAACGGATCCCACTGAATTCGTCACACTGAATTCGGAACAGACGAGCGTTGTTTTTTTCGGACAGACAATCCTTGATATCATGATATCGTGATGCGTATTGCCTGATCAAGGGCTCAACGCCACAGCGCTCGCCTGGAGGCCTTGCGCCTGGGTGCCGAGGCGGCGGCGGCCGGCCACCCAGGCAGCGAAGGGTGGCTCTTCGGTTCGCTGGCCGGGGGCGACGTGGCGCCGCCCATCCCTGGCTGAGGTCTGCAGATCAGCTCAGAGCTGCGGCTCCAGAACGTTGATGAGCGGGTCCCCTCCCGGCAGGTGATAGCCAGCGAAATCGCGGCGATCGAGGGTCGCGATGGCGCGAATGCCGGTCTGCTGCGCCACCCACAGCAGGGAGGCACCAGCCAGATCCAGGGGCAGATCCTCGTACTGCTTCATCCAGGGTGCGATCGAGAGCAGGGCAGCCGTGGGGATCTCCGCCAGCTGCAGACCGCCAAGCTGAATCCACTCCAGGAAACGGGGGGCCACCTGCGCTGGCACCAGATGGCACACCTCCGTGGCAACGGGCCAGGTGGAGATCAACGGGCCGGTGGCGGAGGCGAAGTAACGGGCGCAGAGCAGGTGGTCCTGATCCGAGCGGTCCAACCAGGCCACCAGCGGACCCGTATCGACCAGGGTGGGCTGGCCCGGAAGAGCCGCTGTCATGGACTGGGCAAGAGCCGTTGCCGCCGTTGCCGCTGCCGCAGCTTCTCCTTGACGGCATCGGAGTGATGGCGGGCCTGCAGCACGGTTTCAGCCCCACCGTCCTGGGAGAAGCACCCCACCAGCGCCAGCGACCTGGCCAGGGCTTCGGGGGTCTGGCGCTGGCTCTGCAACAGATGCAGACCAGCCTTGACCACATCGGTCTGGGAGAGACCGAGACTCCGGCACAGGTGCTCGAGCGTGGCCTCGCTGGCGTCGTCGAGGCGCACGGAGATGGTTCGCATCGCCCGGCCGCTGCCTTACGCAGATTGTCCTACGCAGATAATACGCCCCGGATCATCTGTGGCCCAGCTCTGCCAGGCTGGGCCCTCGATCAGCAAAACAACCAGTGAGCGCGGCGGCAGACTCGGCGGCTGAAACCGGCGCAACGGACACCAACGGCGCCGGCAAACCCCTGCTGCTGCTGATCGACGGCCACTCGCTGGCCTTCCGCAGCTTCTACGCCTTCGCCAAGGGTGGCGACGGCGGTCTCAGCACCAGGGACGGCGTGCCCACCTCGGTGACCTACGGCTTCCTCAAGGCCCTGCTGGACAACTGCAAGGGCCTGCGCCCCCAGGGCCTGGTGGTGGCCTTCGACACCGACCAGCCCACCTTCCGCCACGACGCCGATCAGGCCTACAAGGCCAACCGCGACGAGGCCCCGGAGCAGTTCTTCGCCGACGTGGAGAACCTGCAGCGCATCCTGCGCGAGAGCCTCGACATCCCCCTGGCGATGGCGCCTGGCTACGAGGCCGACGACGTGCTCGGCACCCTGGCCAACCGGGCCGCCGCTGAGGGCTGGCGGGTGCGCATCCTCTCCGGCGACCGCGACCTGTTCCAGCTGGTGGACGACGAGCGCGACATCGCCGTGCTCTACATGGGCGGTGGGCCCTACGCCAGGAACAGCGGTCCCACCGAGATCCGCCGCGAGGGGGTGATCGCCAAGCTGGGCGTGACGCCCGAGGAGGTGGTGGACCTCAAGGCCCTCACCGGCGACAGCAGCGACAACATCCCCGGCGTGAAGGGGGTGGGCCCCAAGACGGCCGTGAACCTGCTGGCCGCCTACACCCACGTGGACGGCATCTACGCCGCCCTGGAGCAGTTGGAGCAGGCGGGACCGAAGGCCAAGGACCCCAAGGGGGTGCTCAAGGGCGCCCTGGTGGACAAGCTGCGGGCCGACAGGGACAGCGCCTACCGCTCGCGCATGCTGGCCGAGATCCTGGTGGACATCCCCCTGCCCGAGCCGCCGCGGCTGGAGCTGGGCCGAGTCAACACCGAGGCGCTGCAGCAGAGCCTGGAGGAGCTGGAGCTGAAGTCGCTGGCGCGGCAGGTGGACCGGTTCGCCGAGCTGTTCTCGGCCGTGCCGCCGGGCGCCGGAGAGGACGCCGGCCCGACCAGCGGCGGAAATCAAGCCAGCGCAGCGAGCGGCGGCGGTGCAGCCGGCGACAGCGCAGGGGGAACCAGTACCGTCGCTGACGCCGACCTCAGCAGCCAGGCGCCCGACCCGGCCCCGGCGATGCCCGAGCTGGAGCCCGAACTGATCACCACCGCCTCGGCCCTGGAAACGCTGGTGGCGCGGCTGCTGGCCTGCACCGATGCGGCCGCCACCGATTCGACCGGCCCCGTGGCGCTCGACACCGAGACCACCGCCCTCAACCCCTTCCGGGCCGAGCTGGTGGGCATCGGCCTGGCCTGGGGCGAGGGCCCGGCCGATCTGGCCTACATCCCGATCGGGCACCAGCCCCCGCCGCCGCAGGATCTGCTCAGCGAGCCCCCCCCGGCTCCCACCCAGCTCCCCCTCGATCAGGTGCTCACCGCCCTGGCCCCCTGGCTGGCCAGCCCGGACCACCCCAAGGCCCTGCAGAACGCCAAGTACGACCGGCTGATCCTGCTGCGCCACGGCCTGGAGCTGGGCGGGGTGGTGATGGACACCCTGCTGGCCGACTACCTGCGCGACGCCAACGCCCGCCACGGCCTGGAGGTGCTGGCGGAGCGCAACTTCGGCTTCACGCCCACCAGCTACGGCGAGCTGGTGCCCAAGGGTGCCGACTTCTCGGCGGTGCCGGTCGAGGCCGCGGCGCAGTACTGCGGCATGGACGTGCACCTCACCCGGCGGCTGACGCCGCTGCTGCGCGCCCAGCTGGCGGAGCTGGGGCCGGCGCTGCCGGCGCTGCTGGAGCAGGTGGAGCTGCCCCTGGAGCCGGTGCTGGCGGCGATGGAGGCCACCGGCATCCGCATCGACACCGCCTACCTGGGCGAACTCAGCGCCGAGCTGGGCGCCACCCTGGAGCGGCTGGAGAGCGAGGCCAAGGCGGCCGCCGGGGTGGACTTCAACCTGGCCTCGCCCAAGCAGCTGGGGGAGTTGCTGTTCGACACCCTGGGGCTGGAGCGCAAGAAGTCGCGCCGCACCAAGACCGGCTGGAGCACGGACGCGGCGGTGCTGGAGAAGCTGGAGGACGACCACCCGGTGGTGCCGCTGGTGCTGGAGCACCGCACCCTGAGCAAGCTCAAGAGCACCTACGTGGACGCGCTGCCGGCCCTGGTGGAGCCCGAGACCGGCCGCGTGCACACCGACTTCAACCAGGCGGTGACCGCCACCGGGCGCCTCTCGAGCAGCAATCCGAATCTGCAGAACATCCCGGTCCGCACCGAGTTCAGCCGGCGCATCCGCCAGGCCTTCCTGCCCCAGGAGGGCTGGACCCTGCTCAGCGCCGACTACTCCCAGATCGAGCTGCGCATCCTTGCCCACCTCAGCGGTGAGGAGGTGCTGGTGGAGGCCTACCGCAGCGGCGCCGACGTGCACGAGCTCACCGCCCGGCTGCTGCTGGAGAAGGGCGAAGGGGAGACGGTGAGCACAGACGAGCGGCGGCTGGGCAAGACGATCAACTTCGGCGTGATCTACGGCATGGGCCAGCAGCGCTTCGCACGCGAGACGGGCGTCAGCCAGGCCGAGGCCAAGGAGTTCCTGAGTCGCTACAAGCAGCGCTACCCGAAGGTGTTCGCCTTCCTGGAACTGCAGGAGCGGCTGGCCCTGAGCCGGGGCTATGTGGAGACGATCCTGGGCCGGCGGCGGCCGTTCAGCTTCGATCCGGCCGGGCTGGGGCGGTTGCGGGGCAAGGACCCGCTGGAGATCGACCTGGACGTGGCCCGCCGCGGCGGGCTGGAGGCCCAGCAGCTGCGGGCGGCGGCCAACGCGCCGATCCAGGGCTCATCGGCCGACATCATCAAGCTGGCGATGGTGCGCCTGCACCACCGGCTCGCGGCCGACGGCCTGCCGGCCCGGCTGCTGCTGCAGGTGCACGACGAACTGGTGCTGGAGGTGGCTCCCGACGCCCTCGCGGCCACCACGGCGGTGGTGAAGCAGGCGATGGAGGGGGCGGTGCAGCTCGACGTGCCCCTGGTGGTGGAGACCGGCAGCGGAGCGAACTGGAAGGAGGCGAAGTAGGCCGCCGCGGCAGCACCGGCAGGCCAGGCACCTGCGCCGGACTGTCCAGCTCAGGGCGGATCCGGACACCACATCTGGTGTGGTTGCCGAGGCATCGGTGGACACTGCAGCGGAGGTACGCCGAGGAATCCCGAGCGATCGCGCCGGCAATTGGTATAAGCCAGCACCAAAGGGCAGAGAACTCCAGGAAGATCGTGGGAAAAACGACCCATGCCTGATGGTCAGTTCGGGATTGCAGCCGGATGTCGAGGTTCAAGCAGCCGAAGTTCAAACAACCGAAGTGCGAGCAGCCGAAGTTCGAGCAGCCAACCGTTCCGCCGCCACTGCAGGCGTCGAAGCCGACAGCACCGGCGCACGCGGTCCCTCCATGCGCTCGCGGCGTCCCAAGCGCCGCGATCTGCGCTGTCCGGCCCATCCCGAGAGCCGCCTGAGCGGCACCGGGCGCAAGTATTTCCTGCACCTGCTCACCCCTGAGGAGCTCAGGCAGCGGGGCCTGAGCGACAAGCGGGCGAAGCTGGCGATCCAGGCCCATCCGGTGCTGGTGCTCAGCAACGAGTGGCTGGAGGAGCTCTGGTGCCCGCACTGCGGCCAGAAGCGCTGGTGCCACGTGACCCGCCACGACCGCATCGAGCACACGGTCCGCTGGGCGCCACGGGAGCTGTGGCAGCAGGTGGCCCATGTGGATCCGGCGAACCCGAACCCCAGCGTCAGCGAGTTCAGCCGGCGGGAGGCGCGGCGGCAGCGCCAGCGCCGGCCGGATGGCCGTCGCTTTGCGGAGACCCCAGCCACAGGCAGGTGTTGACGCGGTAGGGCCGCAGGCCCGCCAGCCAGATCAGGCGCTCGACCCCGCCCGGGGACTCCGGGGCGGTGGGGGCTGCGGACGCGGCGCTCTCGGCCGGGGTGTTCTGCACCCGCCCATCGGCATCGAGCCGCACGCAGCGGCCCTGGCCATCGCTGCCCGCCAGGGCCCTGGTGATCGCCCGCACCGGCATCACGCCGCTGTTGCCGGTGCGGGCGTGAACCACCCGGCGCAGCTGCAGCACAGCCGCGGCACCGTCCGCTGTCCCGTCTGCTGCCCCGTCTCCTGAGGCAGGGGCGGGCCGGTAGTCGGCCGCCTCCAGCAGCACCAGGCCGATGGGCAGGGCCCGCTTCGGGGGCAAGGGCGCCTGCACGCCGGAGAAACGCCGGTAGGGGCGACCGTCGAGCACGAGGCGCTCGGGCAGGCCCTGCTCCGGCCCGGCGGCAGGCAGGCGCCACCAGCTCTCCAGCGCCAGCAGGCTGGCCCAGCCGGCCAGGGCGACCAGAAGCACCAGCCGCAGCGGCGGCAGGCGGGAGCTCATCGGGCCAGCCTCCGCCGGCGGCGCAGCTGCCACTCCAGCAGGCCCACATACACCAGGCACACCAGGCCACTGGCGAGCAGGGCGAACAGCTGGGCGCCGGCGCCGTCGTGCCAGAAGGCGAAGCCGCGCCAGGCCCGCCACCAGCCATCGCCGGGGTCGCGCACGGTGTAGGCCAGCACGGCGATGCGCACCGCATTGAGCAGGAACACCGCCACCAGCAGCACCGGCACCAGCAGCAGCGGCGCCAGGCGCGCCGGTCCGCTGCGCAGACGCAGGGGGAACAGCAGCCAGAGCAGGGCCAGGGTGACGAGGCAGAAGCTCAGGGTGGTGTGGCCGGTGCAGCCGCCATCCACCAGCAGCACCTGGCCGTCGAGCATCACGGCCCGGCCGCTGGCGTAGGCGGGCCGGCCGATCAGCCACAGCAGCAGGGCGGTGACGCGGGCGGTGAGCAGCGCCAGCGGTTCCACGGGCCAGAGGGCGTTGAACAGGCCCTGGGCCGGCAGCAGGGCGCCGATCAGCGCCAGGCGCGTGAGCAGGGGCGAGCGCCAGGAGGCGCCGGCCAGCAGACCCAGGCCGGTGAGCACCGCCAGCGGCAACGCCCAGAACAGGGGGTCGTAGAGGCGGCCGGCGAAGCTCAGCACCAGCAGTGCCCAGAGCAGCAGCAGGGCGCCGGGCAGGAAGCGGCGCAGAGGCAGAGCGGCCAGAGCAGCCAGGGCTGAAGGTTCCACTGCCACTTGCTCCTCCCGCTCCAGCAGCAGCACACCCCCGCCGAGCCAGGAGAGGCCGGCCATGATCACGAAATCGCCCACCCCCGCCCGCGCCGCAAGGGTGAGCTGGGTGGCCGCCAGGGCCGCCAGCAGCGTGAGGCGGGCCAGCGTGGGCGTCAAGGGGGAGCCGCTCATGGCGGCGAAGGCTGGTGACGCTCCAGCTCGCCGCCCTCCTTGTCTTCTTCCATTCCTTCTTCTATTTTTTCATCGTCTTCGCGGGCGCGGGCGTCACGCCGCTCGATCGCCCGCTCCAGGGTGGCCGCTACCGAGCGGGGCCAGATGAAGCCGGCCAGCAGGAAAAAGCTCCCATAGGCAAGGGCGAGGAGCACCAGGCGCAGGGCCTGGCGGGTGAGGTTGCCGCTGGCGTCGGCGCGGCGGCGCTGGCTGGCGTCGCGCAGATTGAGCTCGGCGCGCTCCAGCAGCTGCCGGGCCAGGGCCCGCTGCTCGGAGAGGGTGCCGGCCTCGCCGGCGGGCACACCGGCCTGGCGCATGGCCTCCATCAGGGCGGGGTCGTGGCTGAGCAGCTGGCGCAGCTGCTGGGGATCGGCGGCGGAATCCACCCCCTGCCGCAGGCGCTCGAGGGTCTGCAGGGAGGTCTGCACCTGGCTGGTGAGCTGCCCCACCCCGGTGACCTCGATGCGCTGGGCCAGGCCGATCACGGCGATCGCGAGCAGCAGATAGGCCAGGGCCACCAGGCGCAGCAGCGGCCGCAGCCAGCGGGCCAGCAGGCCCACCTCCCAGAGCGCCGGCTGGGCGTCGTCGGCGAGGCCGGCGTAGAGGAGCAGCAGCGCCACCAGCGGCAGGCTGGAGCGCTCCAGCAGCTCCGCGATCAGCGCCATGGCCCGGTCGGGGTTGTCGAGCGGCGGGGGCAGCACCGCGCTCAGCAGGCTGATCAGGAACACCGCCAGCAGGGTGTAGGCGCCGAGGCGGGCGAGGCTGCGGGCCCGACGGCCGGTGAAGTCCATCCGCTCTGCTGCGAGGCCGCCGCCGCTGAGGCTATCCGCGATGGCATGTGCGCAACGGACAGCCCTGAACAGCACACCCCGCCCGACGCCCATACAGTGCGGGCACGCAACGGATCCGATGGCCACCAGCAGCGGTCCAGCCAGGTCTTCCGCCCCTGACGGTGCAGCGGCTGGGGCATCCCAGCCGATGGGCCTCTACTACGTGCCCCCGGCAACGGGGCTGGAGGAGGCAGACGGCGGCGGCTTCCAGCTGCAGACGCTGTGGAAGGTGCTGCGGCGCCGGCGGCGCACCTTCGTGCTGGTGACGGCGCTGGTGACCCTGGGGGCCGGAGCGATGGCGGTGTCGCAGCGGATGCTGTCGCCGGTGTTCGCGGGCGGCTTCACGCTGCTGATCGCCGATCCGGTGAACGACGCCGGCCAGGCCAGCGGCAGCGCCGAAGGGGGGGCGATCTCCTCGGTGGCCCGCAACATCAGCCGCGTGGATGTGCCGACGCTGATCCGGGTGCTGGAGAGCCCCACGGTGATGGAGCAGGTGTATGGCGAGCTGCGCAAGCTGCATCCCAACAAGCCCCTGCCGCAGATCGGCGTGTCGCTGCTGCCCGCCGGCATCGGCGGCCAGAACGTGATGTCGGCCGGGGTGCTGGCGGTGTCAGGACGGGGCAGCGATCCGGAACTGGTGCGCCTGGCCCTGCAGCTCACCGAAACCGCCTTTCTCGACTGGGCCCTGCAGCAGCGCCGCGAGAAGCTCAGCGAGGGGGTGAAGTTCCTCGATGAGCAGGCACCGGTGCTTCGGGAGCGGAGCAACGCGCTGCAGGGGGAGCTGGAGCAGTTTCGGCTGCGGCACAACGTGGTGGCGCCGGCCGAGGACGCCCAGGCAGTGCGCGGCCAGGTGGAGGGCCTGCGCACAACCCTGCTGAGCCAGGAGGGCGAACGCAACCGGCTGCAACAGCTGCGGGCGGAGGTGGCCAGCGGCCGGCTGGCGGCGCGGGGCTTCAGCAGCAACGCCGGTGAGGGCGGTGCCGAGGGCGGCGGCAGCGTGAGCGTGGATGTGCCCAACCAGGCCGAACTGGAGGAACTGAGCCGGCTGGAGGGGAAGATCGCCACAGCCCGGGCCACCTACCAACCGGGCACGCCGATGCTGCAGGGGTTGATCCGGGCGCGCGACCAACTGCTGCCGGAGCTGCAGCGCAAACAGCTGGAGGCGGTGGACGCGGCCCTGCAGCAGCAGAACCAGGCGATCAGCGGCACCCGGCGCAAGATCGACGAACTGGAGGGACGCTTCAGCACCCAGCCGGCGCTGCTGCGCGAATTTCAGGACCTGCAGGGCCGGCTGGAGATCGCCGACGGCAATCTGGCCAGCTACCTGCGCACCCGGGAGCAGTTCCAACTGGAGATCGCCCAGAACAACGTGCCCTGGAAGGTGATCGCCCCCTCGGCGGTGAACCCCAGCCCGGTGGAGCCGAATCTGCGCCGGGGGCTGCTGCAGGGCCTGCTGCTGGGGGTGCTGGCCGGGGCGGGCGCGGCGCTGCTGCACGACCGGCTCGATCATGTGTTCCACAGCCCGGGCGAGGTGCGCGATGAGCTGCGCAAGCCGCTGCTCGGCCACATCCCCTACATCAGCTTCTTCCAGGGGGTGCGGCGCGACAGGCGCTTCCTGCTCGGGGAGCTCGACAGCGCCGACGGCGGCCTGGAGAGCTACCAGCGTTTTTCCTACCAGGAGGCCTTCCGCAACCTCTACACCAGCCTGCGTTTCCTGAACAGCGACCGGCAGGTGCGCTCGGTGGTGCTGAGCAGTTCGGTGCCGGGCGAGGGCAAGAGCCTGGTGCTGGTGCTGCTGGCGAAAACGCTGAGCGAACTGGGCCAGCGGGTGCTGGTGGTGGATGCCGACCTGCGCAAGCCTCAGCTGCACCACCGGCTGGGGCTGAACAACCTGGCGGGACTGACCAACCTGCTCACCGAGGAGCAGCGCCCCTGGAGGGAGGTGGTGCAGCCGGTGCCCGACTACCCCAACTGGGACGTGATCACGGCCGGGCAGCGGCCGCCCGATCCGCCGCGGCTGCTGAGTTCGGCGCGGATGGGCGAACTGGTGCGCGAGATCGCCGAAACCGGCGGCTACGACCTGGTGCTGTTCGACACGCCGCCGGCGCTGGGCCTGGCCGATGCGGCTCTGGTGGCCGAGCACCTGGATGGCATCCTGCTGCTGGTGAGCCTGGGCAAGGTGGACCGGCGCCTGCCCGCCGAGGCCCTGCAGCGCATCCAGGCGGCCGGGGCACCGCTGCTGGGGGTGGTGACCAATGCCCGGCTGGCGCGCGAGGGACTGGAGCGGCCCTACGGCGGCTACGGCTCCGGGAACGGGCGCTATGGGGGCTATGGCTATGGAGCCGACGACCCCTACGACCCGGCGCTGGCCTACAGCTACTACCGCGGCGACGGCGCCGGCGAGCCCACTCAGGGCCGGGGCCTGTCGGCGCTGCTGCCAAGCGCGGCGAACCGCCGGCGCTGGCGGCGCACGGTGAAGCGGTGGCTGGAGGGGTGAGCAGGCTGGGGTTTCAGCCCTTCGGCTGATAGCGGCGGCGCAGTTTCACAAGTGCGGCGGCCGGGATCAGCAGGGTGATGGAGAAGGGGGAAGGCACAAGGTTGATCACCTGACCCTGGAATCCAGTGATCGTTTCTCGCTTACCAGGCGGGCAAGCATTAGCAGCGGAAGGAGGAAGTACATTGGTGCAGATCTCGGAGTTGAAGGTCATGTTGTTATTCGTCACCGACGCGGTGACAGGAATCGTTCCACCTCCTTCGGTCGGCAGTGTTCCGGTGAGCCAGATCAGGATATTGCGGTCGCCGCCGCCTCCAGGACCGTCGAAACTGAAGGATAGAAAATAGCTGTTGGCCTGGGTGTTGAAGCCATACACACCGGTCTGAAACACCACAGTCTCAGCGGGTGATGTGAGTGTGTAGGTCACAGGGCTGATACTGCTGATGGTCAGGGGCCTGAAAGTGCCGGTGTTGCCATCAAGGTTGCTACCGAACGGCTCGGTCACGCACTGCGTGGCGTCTGTCTGGGCGCCGCAATTCAGGGAAAACTGGCCGGAAAGGGTTCCGCTTCCGGATGTGGTTGTGAAGGTGGTATTGGAGAAGGAAAAGGGCAGGGTGAGAGCCGAGGCCCGGGCTTCCGTGGCCAACACGATGCCTACTGCCAGTGCTGCGCCCCCCAACGCCGAGAGGATGGGCCGTGGCGCTGTGATCGATCGGATCCACCGGGTCAGCATCTTGTGGAGTCGACCGGGTGGGTAGGGATCCGGGATCAACGAAGTGTAGGAGCGCCGGCAGGCTTTCTCATGCCTGCCAGTTCCGTTGATGTCTTCATCCCCACGGGCAGGTGCCGCTCGACCAGCTCCCGGTAGGCCGCGGTGACCCGCTCGGGTGTGGCCGTGGCCAGCAGCAGCTTGCGGGCGGCCGCGCCGTGGCGGGCGGCCAGGGCGGGATCGGCCTGCAGCTGGCGGATCCAGTCGGCCAGGCCCACGGCATCGCCGTTGGCGAACCAGCGGCCGCAGCCGTTCTCCTCCACCAGAGCGCGCAGATCGGAGCCGGCGGGGGTGACGGCGGCGATCGGCGTGCCGGCGGCCAGGTGACCGTAGAGCTTGCTGGGGGCCACCAGACCCTCGGCCTGGATGGCCACGCTCACCACCGCCAGGTCGGCGGCGGCAAGGGAGAAGGGCAGCACCGAGGGGTCCTGCCAGGGCAGGAAGCGGCAGTGGCGCAGGTTGAGTTCGCGGGCCAGGTGGCGCAGGCGCTCGTGCTGAGGGCCGCCACCCACGATCAGAAACTGGATGCCGGCCTCGCCCTGGAGGATGGCGGCGGCGGCCAGCAGGGTCACCAGGTCGTGGCAGCGGCCCTGGTTGCCGGAATAGAGCACCGTGAAGGCGTGCTCGAGTCCGTGCTGGCGCACGAACCAGTTCTCGGCCTTGGGGATCGGCTGGATCCGCTCCGGATCGGCCCAGCTGGGAATCACCTGCAGGCGCGGGGCCACGGCCGGCACCTGGGCGGCGATGCGGTCGGCCATGGGCCGGCTGAGCACCACCACCTCGGCGGCGGCGGCGAAGGCGCGGCGGTTGAGCTGGCGCCAGAGGCGGCACAGCCAGTGATCGGCTGGCAGCACGCCGAGTTCAATGAGCACCTCTGGGTAGAGGTCGTAGACGATCAGCAGGTAGGGCGTGCCGGTGAGCTGGTGCACCAGCCAGGCCAGCACCGGCAGGTAGGGCGGCTCGCTGGAATAGAGGATCAGGTCGCCGCGGTGGGCGTAGCGGAGCAGGCGCAGGCCGATGCGCAGGCAGAAGATGAAGCCGTTCACGGCCCGGCCGCGGATGCGCCGGGGCCAGAGCCGCGATGCCCGGGTGCGGCGGATGCAGCGGTTGAGCTCGAATTCCAGGGAGCGCGCCGGCTGCTGCTCACCCGCGTAGGCGGGCATGCCGGTGAGAACCTGCACCTGCAGCCCACCGGTGGCCAGCCGGGCCGTGAGCTCATCGAGCAGCTGGCCGGTGGCGGCGTAGTCGGGCGGGAAGAACTGGCTCACCACCGTGAGCCGGGCGGCCCCAGAGCGGTTGCGGCGCCAGCGCAGCCAGTGGCGCCAGCGTTGCCAGAAGCGGGCCAGGAAGCCAGACGCGGGCATCAGCACTGCCCCACCAGACCGGTGCTGAGCAGGGCGAAGGATCAAGGGTGGATCACGGGAACGGACTGACGGCCATGGCGACGGTAGAGGTGAGCGTTGCCGTCGATGGTGAGCAGAGCAGCACCATCGATGCTCTCACTCCGGTGCACTCGCGCGGCATCCGCCAGGGAAGCCGGCAGATTGCCGTAGCGCGCCTTCTAATCGTTGCTGAGGGATCAGGGCCTGCGCCCCCCCAACAACATGGACTTCCACAACCATGGCCAGCGGCCGGCGCCCACGAAACGGAGGTCCACGAATCCCGCCTCGCTCAGCAGCCGGGAGAGGGTGCGGCGGCTCCAGAACTTGATGTGACCGCCATCCCAGAGGGCGGTGAAGTGGGCATCAAGCCTGCCGCTCAGGGCCAGGGCCAGATTCTTGAGATACCCGTGATACGGCGTGGAACAGATGAACAGGCCGCCGGGTTTGAGGCTGGCAAAGGCCGCGGCAGCCCACAGGCGGGGGGCATAACAGTGCTCCACCACTTCGGTGCTGATCACCACATCGAACGGTGCCAGTGCGAGTGCCTGCAGATCATCGGGCGTGGCAGCAGCCTGGTGAAAGGAAAGGGTGGGGAAGGATCGCCGCGCCACAGCAATGCCGCTGGCACTGGGGTCCACGCCCACAACCTCGTAGTCCAGGCGGCTGAGCCGGTCGCAGAGCGCGCCGTTGCCGCAGCCCAGATCGAGGATGCGGCTGCCCGAGGGTGTGCCCTGCTGCAGCAGGTGCAGCAGCGGCTTGAACAGATAGGCCTGGGTGTGGGGGGTGCACGCACCCCAGCCGTAATCAACGAAGGAATGCTCGGCCGATTGGTCAGCCGATCGGTCAACCGATCGCTCAATCATCGATCGAGGCTCCGTTGCGCGCCTCCCAGAGCATCAGGCTGAGCATCAGCTCCACCAGCATGCGCTGAAAGGCGTAATACCAGCCGCGCCAGCCATCGAGCAGGCCGCGGTGCCAGATCAGGCAGAGCAGCAGCACCGCGAAGGGGGCGATCACGTGGCGTTGGCGCAGGCGGTCGGCGCGGGAGAGCTGGTGGCGAGGCGTGGTGCGCAGCTTGTGCACCTCCTGGGGCAGGTAGCGGCGCTGGGTCTCCATCCAGCGGTCGAGCGGTTTGCGGTCGTCGTGGAGGATCGGCTCGGCCAGCTCCAGTACGCGGCCGCTGGGGAGGAAGCGGTGAGCGTGGCCGTCGTTCACGTAGCTGCCGCAGCCGGGGCGCATCACGTTGATGCGGGGGGGCAGCAAGGCGGAACGCAGCGGGCGGCCATGCACCAGGTAGCGAAACGGCGTGCGCACCGCCACCGCATCCCTTTCCGCCGCAGCGATCAGCCGGGCCAGAGCAGCGCGGAACGCCGAAGTGATGCCGTGGTCGGCATCCAGGCTCAGGCACCAGGGGGTGCGGATCAGGCCGAGGCCGAAATTCGCCTGGGCCGCGAAGTCGTCGAACGGCCGGGTCACCACATCCACCTGGGAGAAGCCGGCCAGGATCGCCAGGGTGCGGTCGGTGCTGCCGCTGTCGACCACCACGATGCGCTGCGCCCAGCCCAGTCCCTCGAGGGTGCGGCCGATGTTGGCCTCCTCGTTGTACGTGAGGATCAACGGGGTGACCTGATCGAGGAGATCAGCCACGGGATCGGGCACCTGAGCGGGCGGGGCTGGCCGGAAACATCACGAATAAACTAGTCAGGTGACCAAGAAGAGTTCGCCATGCGCAGCCTCACGGCGGCCCAGGCCAATGCTCCCATCTCTCAGCTGCTGCAGGCCGTGGAGGCAGGAGCCCAGCACGGCACGGACGCCGCCGAGCACCATCGAATCGCCCTGGAACGGCTGCAGATTCCCCTGGGGGGATGGAAGCCGCTGTGGACTCGTTCAGCCCTGTTTGGCCATCAGCTCCACGTCGTTGAGGCCCTGGAAATCGGCGTCCATGGTGCACAGCCGGGCATGATGAATGCGGGCCGTGGCGAGGATGATGCTGTCGGCCATCGGTAGACGCAGGGTGTGACTGAGCTGGGCAGCGGCGATGGCCAGGCTGCTGTCCAGATTCACGACCTGCCCTCTCTGCATGGCCGCCACCGCCTGGATGGCCTGGGCTTCGCTGTGCTCCCGCAACACCCACATGAACACCTCCAGGATGCTGATCGCAGGCACGATCAAGGCGGATTCGGCATCCAGAACATCGAGAAACCCACTGGCCTGCGGGCCATCGGTGAACACCTCAATCCAGCCCGGGGAGTCGACAACGGCTGGCTGGACACTCACAGGCGATCCGCCTCCCGCTCGAAGGTGTTCTCCCCGGAGAGAAAGCCCCGCAGCGTCGACGGCGCCTGACTGGGTACCAGTTCAATCCTGCCGGGCAGGGCGATCACCTGCAGCTGCTGGCCTGGCCTGAGGCCGAATTGCTCACGCACCCGCTTGGGAATGACGACCTGATACTTGGGGGATACGATTGTGAGATCAATCACCTGATCGTATCCCGAAACTCGGATCGATCGATACGGGGGCGGCGATCACGAGGCGCCAGGGCTGATCGAGAGCCAGATGCCGTAAGCCTGGCATCAGCCGCAAACACCACCGCCCAAGCGGGCCGCCGACGCGGCAGAGCTGGTGGATCACTCAGCTCTCGATGATCGCGAGGTGCTCCCCGGTGGCTGTGGGCACCACATCGATGCCGATGCGCTGATCGAAACTCACGAATCGGCCCTCATGGGCCATGGCCAGGGCCAGCAGATAGGCATCGGTGATCTGCCGAGGGCCAAGGATTCGCTGCCACTGGATGAGGCCATCGTGCAGAAGGCTGATGGTTTCCGGCCAGAACTGGTGACTGGAATGCCTGCAGGCCTCAGCCAGGCGTTGCGCCACCTGCTGCGCGGGGCGGGAATTGGGATAGGCGGGCTGGGACATGATGCGCATCACACCGTTTTCGGTGATCGGACAGGTGGCCCAGCCGTGGTCAACCTCCTGCTCCATCCAACGACAGGCGGCGGGATGAAGCACATGGCCGCTGTCGAGCAGGGGCCGCATCAGAGGCCTTCTCGATCCCGCAGCTGATCGATCTGTTCGTTGGTCACCAGCTTCTGGTCGGCCGCCGTGAAGGGCCGGAATCCCGCCACTCCAGCAGGCTTTGTCTCCCCGGCCCGGGCCTGTTGCGGTTCGCCCGACAGCGCGGCCCGCAACAGGCGCGAGACCATGCGTCCCGCCGACATGCCCTGGCGGCGTGCCAGCTCCTTGGCCGCGGCGAGCACGTCGTCCTCGATGTCGAGCGTGGTGCGCATGCCACAGGCGTCTGTGGATCGACCGTAGCGTCAGTGCATCAGCGCATCAGACGTGCCGGTGGGGTGCGGCAGACGACTGTGATTGCGTGATGGCACCACCGATCGGAGCGCCGACACAGGCGGCCGTGAAGGCGGAGCGACGAGAATCGTTTCACCCCCATGGCCGATCGTCATGGCCTGCTCCTCGGGCAGGACTAAGGGGCTTCGGAGCCGAGCCACTCCTGGGCCAGCTCAGCGATGGCACGGAATTCCGGGTCCTTGTGCAGCAGGGTGGCGCCTGTCTGCTGGGCGGCGGCAGCGATCCAGGCATCGGCCACCGAGAGGGGGTGGCGGGCCTTGAGGCTGGCGGCCCGCTCCAGCAGCGGCTCGCTGGCTTCGATCCAGTCGAGCGGCAGGGCCTTGAGTTGCTCGTAGGCCAGACGGCCAGCCCGCTCGCCTTCGTCTTTCCACACCCGTTCGAGCACCTCCATGCGGCTGAGGAAGCAGGCGCAGCATCGGGGCATGCCCCCGAGAGCCGCTTCCACGCGATCGGCACCGGGCTCGTCGTCGCGCAGGGTGAGCAGGGCGGAGGTGTCGAGCAGCAGCAGGCCAGCCATCAGGCTTCCGCAACGCCCTCGGCCAGGCGGTCGGCCCGTCGCTCGGCCACCAGGCGGTCTGCGGAACCACCGCAGCGGCCCTGACCGCGGAAGGCCTTCACGGGCGAGGGATCCACCGGCACCACGCGGATCGACCCATCGGCCTCCACGATCCACTCCAGCCGCTGGGAGGGGCCGAGCGAGAAGCGCTCGCGAATCGGAGCGGGGATGACCGTCTGCCCCCGGGCGGTGATGGTGCTGCGCATGACGAAGGCGAGGGCCCGGAAGGGCAGGGCTGAATTACCAGATCTTAAGCCGGGTAATTCGCAGCGCCACGCCTTTCACCACAGCGTTCGAGACGGAAACGCCGTGAAGGCAGGGCCCAGGAACGCCCGCCTTCAGGGGTGGGAGAGGTGGGTTTTGGCTTCGTGCACATTCACGGTCCGCATGGCAGATCCGCCTGGGCACCCAGCTCAGTCCGGAACTGGACCAACCCGTTGGGCCAATCCGTTCAGGCCGCCCAGATCTCCTCCAGATCGAGCCGCAGCCGCGGGAAGGCCGGACCGCCCTCCAACTGCCGGGCCTGATCGAGGCGTTGGGGCTCGCCCTCGGCGGGCTACACCGTCAGGTGCGCATGCGGGGCGGACTGAAGCCATGGCGGTGAAACAGGCCGGGTGTCGACGGGAGGCTCGGCATGCGCTGCCTCACGTTGCCGCAGGAGAAGGCGGAGTGGCGCCCCTGCTAGATGATCCAGCCTGTCGTCGATGTGAGGTCGACATTGAGCACGGAAACTTCGCCACCAACCAATTTCACCAATGTGCCGAACGATCCGGCTCCATCGAGATCGGCATAGGATATGCCTTTGATTTGTTGGCCACCTACAAGCTTAAAAACGTCCTCATCTTCAACGAAATCTGTGATGACGTCGTTTCCGGAGTTTCTCCCAAACTGAAAGACATCTCGATCAGCCCCTCCAGTGAGGATGTCGTCGCCGTTGCCACCGATCAAAAGGTCGGCACCAGCGCCTGCAAGCAAAAGATCATTTCCCAGGCCACCATCAAGTTTATCGTCTCCTCGATTGCCATACAAACTATCATCGCCTGAGCCACCAACGAGATCGTCGTTGCCGTCGCCGCCCCACAGGTTGTCATCACCGGCGCCGCCACGGAGCCTGTCATTACCAGCTCCGCCATCAAGAACGTCATTTCCATTGCCACCATTTCCCTTATCATCTCCGGCGCCAAGAGAGAGAAGGTCGTTCTTAGGTCCACCATTGGCAACATCATTCTCGCCATCCAGCCATTCGATCTTGCCGTCGATCGTGCCGTCGGAGAGGACGATGAGCTGGCCGGCCAGGGGGGTGACCGGAATCCCGTAGAGCCTTGTGTGAAGCCCCAGGTAGGAAACACCGTCAAGAATCTCCTGAATCACAAACTCCTTCGTAAGACTGGGATTGTTGACAGGATTTCTTAAGGCATAGGGCTCTTCAATGGCAAACGAGAACCCAGTATCTGTATCTTTCAACGTTGCGGTAGCAACCTCGCCATTGATATAGTCGAATAGCTGTTGAACAAAGAAAAACGGACTAGCCTGGGATCGATTATGAAAGTGAAATGGCTGGCGAGTGGCAAGATTCTGCTCCAGAATATTTTTATCCGGATCTCCACCATCCGTCAGAAAAACCCCGTCGACCTCCAGCTCCATCCGAACAATTTCGGATGTTTCCTTGTTGATGAGAATCCGCGCATAGCCCGTCGATTCGTCTTCAACATCAATCCCCAACCTCCCCTCGTCCGCCTCCTGCTTCCAGAACATTGGAGTGGGATGATCCTTGCTGATTTCTACGGCAACGTAGACAAGCGAGCTTTGATCGACACTACTGGAAGACGCTTTGGCCATGCTAGTCCTTAAGCAAGCTCAATATAATCTCCCTCGCATCATCGGCCGTAGCAATGGCCACCTTTTCAGGTGATCTTCTGCACATTCAGTCCAACAGTCAGACCAATCGTAGTCATTGAGATCCAGGCAAACATGGTGGCCCGTGATGCACCCCTACCGCTGCCCCACCACCGCCGCCGGGTTGCCGCGCAGGAGGGCGCCGGGCGGCACGGTGCCGCTCACCACCGCCGCCAGGGCGATCACGGCGCCGGGGCCCACCACGGTGCCGGGGGCGAGCACCGCCCTGGCGGCGATCCACACGTCATCACCAACCTGGATCGGCGCCAGCCGCTGCTCGAACCCGGGCGAGCGGAAGTCGTGGTTGCCGGTGCAGAGGTAGGCCCCCTGCGACACGCACACCCGGTCGCCGAGGGTCACCGGGGCGAGGTTGTCGAACCAGGCGTGCTCCCCCAGCCAGCAGTGATCGCCCACCACCAGCCGCCAGGGCAGCTGCACGCGCAGGCCGGGCTTGAGGCGGCAGCCCACACCGATGCGGGCCCCGAAGGCGCGCAGCAGCAGCACGCGCCAGGCCGAGCCCGGCAGCCAGCGGGCGGCCAGCAGGGGCGAGCCCAGGCAGAACCAGAGAGTGTGCACCAACCACGGCCTGCCCGGCGACCAGCCCGGCGGGGTGCGGTAGGTGTCGAGGCGCTGGACCACGGGGTGCTCGGGCATGGGGCGCCGCTCAGGAGGCATGGGCCATCGCCAGCTGGGGATACACCGCGCCGAGATGGGCGCGGAAGCGGCGCCGGGCCGCAGCGGGATCGGCGTGGGCGGCCACCCAGGCCAGGGCGCCGGCGCTGAGCCGCCCCCGGCAGCCAGGATCGCCGCAGATCGCCGCGATCGCCGCCGCCATGGCCGCCGCCTCGGCCGGCACCAGTTCGCCGCTGCGACCAGGCAGCACGAAATCCTCCGGCCCGCCGCAGCGGGTGCTCACCACCGGCACGCCGCAGGCCATCGCCTCCACGGCGGCGATGCACAACCCCTCCTGGTGAGACGGGATCACGAACAGGTCCCAGCGGCGCAGCACCGCCGCCAGCTGCTCGCGGCCCAGGTGGGGATGGCAGTGCACGCGATCGGCGATGCCACGGGCCTGCAGCTGCGGCTGCAGGACATCGGCATCGGCCTCGCCGGTGAGCTCCAGGCGCACGGGGTGGCCCTGGCGCCGGAGCAAGGCCACGGCATCGAGCAGCAGCGGCAGGCGCTTGCGCGGATCGCTCCAGCGGCCGGCGAAGCCGATGCGCCAGGGCACCCGGGCCGCCGGTTCCGGGCGGAACAGCGCCGGGTCGGGCGGCAGCAGCAGCACCCCGGCCGGAGCCCGGCCACCGAGGGCCTCGAGGGCGCGGGCGGTGTGGGCGCTGATCGTAAGGATCCGCCCCTGGGGGGCGCGCAGCACGCGGCGTTCCATGGCCCGCAGCACCGGCGCGTTCACGGCGCCATCGAGCAGGCGGCGGGGCCAGGGGAAGCGCCGTACCCGGTCGACGCGGTCGTCGTGCCAGGGGGTGCCGATCCAGGCCAGGAAGGGAATCCGGAAGGGCAGAAAGCGCTGGGCACAGAGGGGGTTGCCGGTGACGGCCAGGTGCAGATCAGCGGCAGCCACCAGATGGCGCCAATGGCGGTTGGGCAGGTAGTGGGTGAACTCCAGCTCCGGCAGCCAGCAGCCGATGCCCTGGCCCGGCACGCCGCTCCAGAGGGTGTGATCCACGGCCCCGGGCCGGGCGCCGCTGAGCAGCCGGTGCAGCGGCACCGACAGACGCGGGGTGCAGCTCCAGGGCTCATACCAGGCCACCAGGCTGGGGATGCCGAGGGCGGCCAGCTCGGCCACCACCCAGCGCGTCTTGGCCGGCACGCCACCGCTGAAGGGCTGGATGGTGCTGATCAGGGCCCGGGGGGTCGGCAACGACGGGGCCCTCAGGGGGCGCGGCCCAGCGGGGCCGCCAGCCGGGGTGCCTCCTCCGGCACCACGAGCACCGGGCGCTGGCGGGCGGCCTGCTGAGCGAGCAGCGATGGCACCGCGAACACGCTGCCGATGCTGAGCCCGCAGAGCAGCAGCACGAAGGGATCCCCGTAGACGCCGGCGGCGGCGGCGAAGAAGGGGAGCTGGGCGAGCGCGAAGGCCATCAGGCCCAGCTCCAGGTTTGCGGTGGCGGTGGGCAGGCGTCGCATCAGGGCGAGGTTGCGCACCAGGGCGCGCAGCAGCTCCAGGCCCAGCACCGCCAGAATCAGCAGACCGGGGATGCCGAGCTCGGCGGCCAGCTTGCCGGCACCGCTCTCGCTCACGAAGGCGGCACCCTCCCCGCCGCCCACGCCCAGCTGCAGCTCGCCGGTCTGGGCGAGGGCGCCGGCCCCGAGGCCGAGACCGCCGGAGATCTCCACCCCCCGCAGGAAGCCGCGCAGGCCAAGCACGTTGAAGCGCTCCAGCAGGTCTTCCCGCACCGAGGCGGCGCGGCTGACGTATTCGCCGAAGTCGTCGCCGAGGATCGTCTCGGGAAGCAGGAACACCAGCACCAGGGCCAGGCCCCCCGCCGAAACCAGGGTGGTGAGCAGACGGCCGGCGGATCGACCCGGGGCGTTGCGGGCCAGCAGCCAGAGGAACACGGCCACGAACACCGCCACGAACACGATCCCCTTGCGGCGGCCGGTGCTGAGGGTGAGCAGGGCGAAGGCACCTGCCAGCAGCAGCCAGCCGTTGCGGCTCTGCGCCTGGCGGGCGGCTGAGGCCATCACCAGCGCCAGGGCGGCAGAGGCACTCAGGTGCCAGGCGGCCAGCTCACTGGTGCGCCAGAGGCCACTGGCGCCATAGGTGTAGAAGCCGTAGCGGAAGTGGATGAGGATGCCGCCGCCCACCTCCCGGAAGAGGGGGATGTCGACGCCCTGGTAGTCGAGGAACACGGTGATGGCCACCAGCGCCGAACCGAGCAGATACACCTGCAGAACGCGGCGCAGGAAGGGCTGCTCGCGCCCGAGCTGGAAGCCCATCCACAGCCCCAGCAGGGGGGCGAGGTAGAAGCCCACACCGACCACGGTGCGCAGGGGAACGCCGGAACGCACCAGGCCGTTGGCGGCCTGCAGGGCGATCAGCAGCACGAACAGCGGCACCCAGCGGGTGAGCGCCGGGGCGCTCCAGAACATCGCCGGCAGCTCCAGGCGGCCGCGGCGCTTCTGCAGCAGCACCACGGCGGTGCCCAGAAAGGCGATCAGCACCAGGCCCACGTAGAGGCCGGGCTGACCGGGGGTGAGCTTGCGGATCGGATCCTGCAGGAAGCCGATCACCAGGGTGAGCAGCAGGCCGCCGCGCCAGTCGCCGCTGAGCAGCACCAGGGCTAGCAGGGCGAAGAGGGCGAGCAGCAGCAGCGTCAACGGATCAGGGCGGCGTAGGTGTGCTCCAGGTGTTCGGCGATCCCGGCCCAGCCATAGCGGCTCAGGGCCAGGCTACGGGCGGCGGCCCGCATCGGCTCGCCCGGCCCGGCCAGGGCGGTGTCCAGGGCGGCCGCCAGCTGGGAAGGATCGGAGGAGCAGATCAGGCCGGCGCCCGCCTGGGCCACGGCCGGGGCCACCGCCACCTCAGGGCTGAGGATCACCGGCGTGCCGGCGGCGAGGGCCTCCACGGCGGCGATGCCGAAGTTTTCCGAGGCCGAGGGCAGCACGAACCAGTGGGCCTGGCGCAGGGCCTGCCATTTCGCCTCGCCCTCCAGAAAGCCGAGCCAGCGGCAATGGCCCGTCAGCCCCAGCCGACGGGCGCGCTCCTGCAGGCCCGCCACGTAGGCCGGATCGCCATCGCCGGCGACGCGCAGCTCCCAGGCGGCGGCTGGCTGGCGGCGCTGCAGCAGGGCGAGGGCCTCGAGCAGCTGCTCGAGCTGCTTCTTGGGATGCAGGCGCGAGAGGAAGAGGAACACGGTGGGGGGCGCTGCCGGCGGCCCGGCCGGCAGGTCGGCGGGGGCCTCCACACCCAGCGGCAGCACAAAGGAGGGTGTTGCCAGCCCGAGAGCAGCCGCCTGATCCCGCTCCGCCTCGCTGGTGAAGTGCAGGGCAGCGGCGCTTGCCAGGTTGCGGCGCTCGATCAGCCGCAGCAGCAGGCGCTTGCGGCCGGCACTGCGGCGCAGGCTCCAGTGGTTGAGCTGACCGATGGGACGCAGCACGTAGGGCACGCCGGCTCGGCGGGCCTGGGCCATGGCGGTGGTGGAGGGCCAGGAGAACAGGGCATGCACATGCAGCAACTGGAAGCCGTGCAGGTTGGAGGCCAGCCAGCGGTTGAGGCCGGGGGTGACGGCGAACTCCCGCAGCGGCCGCAGCGGCGGGCTCCAGCGGGGAAAGGCCAGCACCGGCGCACCCTGCCGCTCGCACCACTCGCCGAGGGGCAGGGAGGGATCGACGCCGGGCCCGTTGTCGTTGCTGGTGAGGATCGCCGCATCCACGCCACGGCGGCGCAGGGCTGCCACCATCGCCAGCACCGCCGCGGAAGGCCCGCCCCGCAGCGGGCTGATCGAGGGGATCACATGGAGAACCCTCACGCCACCGGCAGGGACAGCCCGAGATGCTGGTGCAGCCAGTGGCGCAGCACGATCAGCGCCCAGCGCCGAGCCCAGGGGCGGAGGTCGATGTCGGCCGGACAGCCGGGCAGGGCGAGAGGACCCTGGCCAGGGCGCAGGGGCGAACCGGCCTGCCCGAACCAGCTCTGGAAGGGAAACGCGAAGCCGCGCTTGCGTTCCAGGGGCACCGCTTTCAGCAGCTCCGGCACGGCACGCTGCAGCAGCCGTTTGCCCGGGGCCAGGCGCTGGTGGGCGGGGATGGCGGCGAGGTCACCCAACAGCTGGGCATCCACCAGCGGCAGGCGCAGCTCCAGGCCATGGGCCATGGAATAGGTGTCGCTGTCGCGCAGGAGCTGGGGCCCCATGTAGCGGCTGCTCTCCAGCCAGGCGATGCGGTCGGCCAGGGTGGGGCAGGCGGCAGCCGGCAGGGCATCGGCGTGATCGGCAGACCCAGCCTCCGGGCAGCCGGCTGCGTCGATCTGCCAGTACCGCAGCAGCAGCCGCACCTCATCCGGGGCGAACAGCCCCCGCTGGCAGCGATGGGCGGCCTCGGGGGTGGCCGGGCCGGCCAGAAAGGCCGCCAGGCGGCGAGCCCGGTGCGTGCGGCGACGGGCCAGCACACGGGCGATGGACGCCCGGCCCGGCCCCAGGCCGCGATGCAGCCGCAGCAGGCGGGGAATGGCGCGGAAGCTGGGATAGCCGCCGAAGAGCTCATCGCCGCCCAGGCCGCTGAGCACCACCTTCAAGCCTTCCCGACGCGCCAGAGCCGACACGCAGTAGGTGTTGAAGCCGTCCACGGATGGCTGATCGATGGCGGCCAGGAAGCCCGGTAAGAACTCCGCAGCGGCGGCCGCGTCCAGCTGCAGGGGCACATGGCGGGCGCCGAAATGGCGCGCCAGCTGCGCGGCCCGCTGGGATTCGTCGAAATCCTGCTGGGGGAAACCGATCGACAGGGTGGTGAGCGGCTCGGGGGCCAGGGCGAGCAGGGCCGAGGAATCCAGGCCGCCGGAGAGAAACAGGCCCACCGGCACATCGCTGATCAGGTGGGCCTGCACGGATCGCTCCAGGGCCTGGCGCGTGATCCGTGCTGCCGCAACAGGAGGCACGGGTGCAGCAGGGTGGGCCTCGCTGGGCTGCCAATGCCGGCGCTGGGTCCAGCGGCCCGCCTGCCAGGTGCCGCAATGGCCGGGCGGAAGGCTGCGCACACCGGCCACCAGGGTGAGCGGCTCGGGCAGGCTGCCGGTGGCGAGAAAACCAGCCAGGCCCTGGGGATCGAGCCGCCGCTCGATCAGGCCGCTGGCCAGCAGGGCCCGCACCTCCGAGGCGAACAGCAGCTCGCCGGCCGGGCCGTGCCAGAGGTAGAGGGGCTTGATGCCATAGGGATCACGGGCCAGCAGGGCGCTGCGGAGCCGGCGATCCCAGAGGCAGAAGGCATACATGCCGCGCAACCGCGCCAGGGCGGCCTCGCCCTGGCGAGCGAGCAGCTCGAGCAGCACTTCGGTGTCGCTGCCGGAGCGGAAGTGATGCCCCTGAGCTTCCAGCTCGGAGCGCAACTGGCGCTGGTTGTAGATCTCGCCGTTGAACACCAGCACGTAGCGACCGCAGGCCGACACCATCGGCTGATGGCCGGCGGCGGAGAGATCCTGGATGGCCAGGCGGTTGTGCAAGAAGACAGAGAATGGCCCATCTGTTGATGCCTCAACCCAGTTGCCCGCGTCGTCGGGGCCTCTGTGCTTGAGCACCCTGAACTGGAGGTTCCAGGCCAGTTCGGATTCACTGGAAGGATGGATCGGTGCTGGGAAGAGCCAACCCGCGATGCCGCACATCGCTCAGTCCTGCTCCGCAGCGGGCGGCAATGCGATGAGGTTCCCGCTGTAATCGGCAGGCCAGTGAGACAATTGAAAGGGCCTGAGCTGAGCAGGTGAATCAAGGCACATCAGCCGATATCCACCCAAGGAGAGCTGATCTTGAATGCCCGGGAGAGCAGACGCTTGAGTTTCAATCATCAGGGCATCGATTCGACCCTCCGACAGAAGACGCTTGGCGCCCATGAGAGCCTGCAGTTCATATCCCTCCATGTCCAGCTTCCAGAGGCGGATACGATCGATCCCGTGGTTCTGCGCATAGATATCCAGGGAGGTTAGCTGAATCTGCTCTTCTTTCATCACACGATTGGAGTACCAATCAGTTCGCAAGGTGGAGCGACCTCCAGAAAGGCGAATTGTGGCGCCGCCCTCTTGCTCACCAAGTCCAAGGGGAACGACAGTCACTTGCCACGCGGGGAAGCGAGTGAGGCATCGCTCCAGCCACTGCCGTTCACTCTGCACAGGCTCAAAAGCAAGTGTGCGAACCCCCGGAAGGGAGGAGAGGCTCACCACCATCTGACCAATATTTGCTCCACTATCCACAAACACACCTCCCGTTGACAACCATTGCTTGAGCCACCCCATCTGCAGAGGCCCTTCGTAGTCTCCATACACCATCCAGCGATGGGTTACCTCCTCGAGATCAAGCATCCAGAGATGGCCATTGGCGAGAGAAATCGTGCAAAGCCCCCGCCCCGCCAGACGGCGGCCATAGAGCCGCTCAAGCAGCCCCAGCTTATGGGGCAGTGGCAATGAGCGCAGAAAAGCCAGACCCAAAGGCAGGCGGGAACAGTCAGGGGCACACAAGTCAGTCATGCTTCGCAACGGTCTTGGAGTGCCTTTCCATACAACAGATGCTAGGCGTGGGCTTATGCCTTGTCGCTTCCGGCAGCACGGAAGCACTCGCCAAGATCGCTGCATCGAGCTCGCCGTCATCCGTGACGGCGATGATTCGATTCTCCAGCCATCCAGGGCTCTGGATCCCAATGAAATGCAGCAGATCGTCGTAGCAATGTGCAGCCGCATCCAGGGTCAGTTCATAGCGCTGCCGCACTTCACCTGAGGAAAAGGGCGCGTGGCAAGCCAACCTGCCCAGCAGCTGATGCTCTCTGCGATCACGCCAGCGGCTCAGTAGAGACCCGAACCCGAGACGCCCCCTGAGATCAGCCGGAAGGATCCGGTGATAAACCGATTGCAGCAGATCAGTAGTGCTCACACCAAACTCCCTAGCATCCGGTTCAGAGCAGCTTCCACCCCTTCGGCACTCTGATCCACGCTGTAGCGCTCCATCACCCGGCGGCGAGCCTCAGCCCCCATGCCGGAGGCTCGATCGCGCGATAGAGAAAGCGAACGCATGGCCTCGGCTAAGGCCTCCACATCGCCGCAGGGATACACGAGCCCGGTTCGCCCGTTGCGCACCAGATCCTCCGCGCAGCCCACCTGATCGCTCACGATCGCGGGCAGGCCGCAGGCCATCGCTTCATTCACCACAAGCCCCCAGGTCTCACCGGAATCGGAGGGCAGCACCAGGGCATCGGCAGCCCCGTAGGCGGACGGCAGCTCACCCTGGTTGAGAAATCCGGCAAAACTCACCGGAAGCCGATGCTGGCTGACAGCAGCACGGCACATCGGCTCAAGCTTCCCTGAGCCCACGATCAGCGCATGCACAGCCGGTGGCTGCTCCTGCTCAATGAGGTGCTGCAGGGCCAGCAGCAGATCCATCGGCCGCTTCTTGGCCTGGAGCTTGCCCACGAACAGGAAGCAGAAGGCGCCTTCCGGAATCCCCCACGCCCGCCGCTGGGACTCGCGGTGGGGCCCCAGCTGCTTCGCATGGCCGGCAAAGAAGGCGTTGTCCACGAAATAGGGAGAGGGCCAGATCTGATCCTCCACGGCACCATGGGCGCGATAGAAGCGGGCGTTGGCAACGCCAATCGCCAGCCAGGCCTGCGCCCGGCCCACC
Source organism: Cyanobium sp. CH-040 (assembly GCF_024346135.1). Lineage (GTDB taxonomy): Bacteria > Cyanobacteriota > Cyanobacteriia > PCC-6307 > Cyanobiaceae > NIES-981. The sequence goes on from NZ_JAGQCJ010000007.1 coordinate 112,405, forward strand.
AGGAAACGGTGGAGCTGACGCACCGGCCAATTGCGCCTGCGGAGATCGTTCGCTTCTGTTCGCAGCAGGATCGGCAGGCGCCGGAGCGAGGCAGCCACGAGCAGTTGCAGCATGCCCAGACATTGCCAGCCAGTGATCAGCACCCCATCGGGAGGCCTGCCATCCGGCGTGCACACCAGCTCCCCCAGGGGATTGAGCAGCCACAGCCCCAGATAGGCACTGAGATCACCGCTGCCCCGTACACCGCGGGCCACCCGCCAGCGGTAGCCGTTGAGCAACGGCACATCCCACTGAAAGGCCTTCCCAAAGCCCACGCCCTGCTGCTGAGCATCGGGAAGGCAGAGAAACAGCACCTCAACCTCCAAGCCGGCCGTGGCAGCCAGCCGGCGGAACAGCGGTGCCTGGTACTGGATCGGATGGGTGGTGACGATCAGCAGCCTCCGGCTTCTGGATCGCAGCAGCCGGGGTCCGCGCATCCAGAGGCGCACCGCCCAGACCATCCCGCGAAGCTCCCCCAGCAGGGTGAGCGGGATCCACCAGGGGTGGCTGAGGTGATGCCGGGTGCGCACCGAGCGGCCCAGTTCAGCGCAGGCCTGCACAAGGGCGACCGCCGGAAGCTCGGTGCGCAACAGGTGGTAGTAGCGGCCCACGGCATGATCCGGGCGGCTGGTGCGCAGATGATCGCCGTAGCTGCGGGTGCCACCGCGGGGCGCATGCAGATGGTGCACGAGGGCAGCCGGTTCGTAGCGAATCCCATGGCCGGCCCGGAGCCAGCGGTGGGAGAACTCAGCTTCGAAGCGATAGGCAACCCGCGTGAAGTTCTCGTCGAAACCGCCGATCGCCACGGCTTGCCGCCTGGGCATCGACACGTTGCAGCCGATGAAGTGCTTGCAGGGGCGATGCCGCAGGGTGTTGAAGCCGAAGGGTTCCAGGCCTTCGGGTTCTGCCCGGCCGCCATGCCAGGGCTGCAACGCCCGGCCGGCGATCAGGGCGCCGGGCCAGGCCTCAGCGGCCCGCCGGTGGGCCTGAAGCAGCCCCGCATCGGGGATGAGGTCGTCATCGAGAAAGAGGATGCGCTCTCCGCGTGCCTCCAGCAGCGCCCGGTTCATGGCAGCGGTGATACTTGGCTCCCCCTGGGAGATCCAGCGCAGCACGCCCTGCTCCTGCCAGTGCCGCAGCTGCGCGGTGGTGGCAGCCTCATGCCGCGCCGTCTGATCGATCAACAGCAGCTCCTCGGGCGCGGGATCGAGGGACAGAAGAGCGGTGAGGGTGTCGAGCAACACCTGCTCGCGGCCATAGGTGGGGATGGCGATGCTGAGCTCCATCAGGTGAACAGCAGCCGCAGCCGGGCCCGCAGATGAAGGGGATCCAGGCGAAGAGCCTCCCGGAGGTAGGCCCGGCAGGCCTGGGGGTGCCGCCCGCGCAGACAGGCGGCGATGAAGTAGGCGCCACGGGCCTTGCGGCGGATCTCGGTTCTGCTGTCAGGGCATCGCGCGCTGAGCCGCTCCGCCTTCGCCAGCCAGGGGGTTTCCGAGAGCCCGCGGCGACGGGCGGCGCTGGCGCGCCTGATCAACGCGTGAAAGTTCAGCTGCTCGCGGCGGTGCTGACCGCTGATGGAGCCAGGGCTGGCATCGGCCTGGTAGAGCACCTCGGGATGCACACGATGGCGCCCCAGCTCCACCAGCCGGCTCCAGAGGTCGATGTCCTGGGCGAAATAGAAAGGAGCGCGATAACCACCCACCTGGCGGTAGGCCGCGCGGCTGAACATCACCGAACCGTGATGGGAAGGGCCCTCCAGTCCACTCTGAAGACGGAGCTCGGGGATCCGGCTCACAAACAGCTCCAGAGGGGATTCCTCGGCGCCGGCACCCGGCCGGGACGGCACCACGAAGCGCGCGGCCGAGGAGCAGAGCACCGCGCTGGGATCTGCCCGAACCAGCGCGAGCTGGCGGGCAAGGCGCCCCGGCATCGATTGATCGCCGGCATCCTGGCGAGCGATCCATTGACCCTGTGCCGCCTCGCAGCCGCTGATCAGAGCCTGGGTGAGCCCGCGGGGCGCGGTGGTGATCACGTGGAGGCGGGAATCGCGGGCCGCATGCTGTGCCAGAAGCTCCGGCGTGTGATCGGTGGACCCATCGTCAACGACGACGAACTCAAGCGGCACGTCCCCCTGGCTGAGCACCGATTCCAACGTTGCCGCAAGCGATGGCCCTCCATTGCGAACCGCCATCACCACCGACACCTGAGGGGCACTCACGCCCGCGTCCATGAGAGCCAACGCCCCCGGGCAGCCACGCTCCATCGCGCGGCCGTGTGCCAGCCGACAGCCCTTGCAAGCCAGCCATAGGCCCTCAGAGACCAGGGCAAACCCTGGTGCCGGGCCGCTCGGCAGGCAAGAGCGTGCAGATCCGCCGCTTCGCTATTCAATCCCGCCTCCGCGCATTGGCGGGAGAGGAGGAAGGCAGCACGGGAAAAAAAGGCCACCTCAGGAGCTGCCTCAGAAACACCGCCCTTCAGGGCGCTCGCAAAGATCGATTGGCGGGCAAGGGCGCGATGCCTCAGTTTGCGCCGATCGTTGGATCCAGCATCACTCAGGCGTGTTGTGTGAGCGAAGATGCGTGTAACGGAGAGATTCTCCTCAACAAACACTAGCTTTGGAGAGAGTGCAGCTGCGCGAGCTTCATACTCCCAATCCTCCTCTGTGATCCAAGGCTTAATCGGCCCTATTTTGCTAAGCAGGTCTCGCCGAAACAGGGGTGTACTGGTAGGCCACCAACGTTCGATCAGTAGACGTGGGAAGAGAAGGCTTTGTGGGACGCCGGTAGCCCTTATTGGGCCATAACAACTGGGTGGATCGATCCGGTGATTTTCTTCAAAGGCATGGCCGTAAGCAATCTCAGCGCTCGGAGAAGCCCGTAGGGCTGCCACCTGCAGAGCGAACTTGCGCGGGAGCAGAATATCATCGCTATCGAGAAACTGCACAAATTCACCGGAGGCACGATCGAGGCCTGCTTGGCGAGCACTTCCAGGTCCTCTGTTTGGTTGTCTGATCAAGGCGACCAAACCAGGATGAGCTTGAGTGAAGATCTCGGCGATGGCCGAAGAATCGTCGGTAGAGCCGTCGTCAACAAGAATGATTTCAATAGGGCGATAAACCTGAGCCAACACACTATTTACCGCCTCTTTCAAAAGCCCAGGCCTGTTAAAGAAAGGAATGATTGTAGTGACCAGGCCTTCACGTGGAGACATCAAAGCCATGTACTAACGCCAGTAACAGGAGTCTTCAACCAAGGAACTTGCCTTGGGCGTCTCAGAAGGCGCAGGGTAAACCCAGTCATCGTTAAAAAGATCGCAATAGGCCTCTCTTGAGTCCCATCGCCGACCCCGGATGCCAAAAAGCAACTGCGTAGCACCGCCCATGTGGATAGCCTGCTTATTCAGTCTCTTCACAAAGGCGCCCAGGGGAAGGCCGTAGGCACCGGCTCCAATAATTGCAATATCGAAATCAATGTCTAGAATCTTTGAGCACATAGCATCAAGCGCATCCATCCACGAAGGGAACAACGGCTTGCCGCCTGCTATTGATTGAACAGCCTTTAGAGTCCTCAGGTCAAAGGCAGGCAAGACGTCCTGATCACGAAATAGCTTGGATCGCCGGCCATACTGAGTTCTAATTGTATCCTCAAAAGGATGGATGACTAGAACTCGCTTTCCTTTAAGCCATGCAGTCCACGGGCGCTTAAAGTGGAACGATTCAAGGGATCGAAGCTCACAGAGTGATGCACAATGCCCCAGGGTATTGCAGATATTGCTTTCATAGGGATTAAACCAGACGCCAATCGCATCAGCCAAGGGAAGTGCTTCGACATATGTTTGACACATAAGGTCAATCACATGGTTGGTAGACGGGAAAAGGCCGGCATTAATCCTTAGAGAATTCTTCACATAAGACGAATATGGGACATAACGGTTCTTGATGCGGGTTTCCAGGTAGAAACGAAGCGCTTTGAGCTCATTAAACCCAAGCCTCGTAATCAAGCAAGGCAAGCCTGAAGAGATATAATTTGCAATCAGGTCGTTACCGGCTTGGCCAATAGCAATTGGCTGCTGATATAGCTCAACGGCATTACTGTGGTCTTCGCTGAGATCAGAATGGCCATGGACCTGACTACTTCTGGCACAGCGGTCCTGCAATGCCATAGAAAGAGCTATGTGAACAGCGCTAAGCCGTTTCTTCAGGTTCATTCCAAATACATCTGACACAGACCCAGAGAAGTCATTGGCTATCGCCTTCTTCGAAGATAACGAATCGCTGCTAGAAAATTGCTGTGAATACTAGATGCACGCAGTATTTCATAGCCGCTTCTACGATAAGACAGGGCGACGTAGTCGAACATTCGCCCAAGTGAATTCAATAGACAAGCCTGCATATGGTTCCGAGAATGGCTTCCCTATCATGAGCGAAGCATATGGCCAAGAACTGAAGGCCTAACATGAAGATCTGCAGCGATCGCACTAAATCCAGACAAGGGCTCACCACCCTTAGCAGGAAGAATCAGCTCGCATGCCTTAGACATTGCAATGAGATCGGCGAGAATATCAATATCCAGGCCCAAGCCAGCGTAATCTGGATTGTCATGAAGGCTATTGCCGTGAGAATCAGGCACTTGAGATACCGTAAATACATCACAGCCAACAAGCCGTGACCTGCACAAGTCAACTGACGCGGCATTATCTGTGGATACAAGAAGCGGCATTCCAGCAACCTTGGGCGCAATCTCATCCAAAAATGCAAGTACGTCCATGCGTTTATCCGTGTTTCTTATATGAATAGCCCTATATCTTGATGGTAGCATACGTAATCGGTCGCTAACAATAGTGCGCGCGAAATGCGTCAGACGAAAAAGCTGGAGAGCAGCCCATCCAGCACCACCACCACATTGAGCATGAACGAGAATATCATGAGGATAGCTCACATAATCAAAGCAAATTGGAACTCGTGATTCTGGATCAATGTGCAGTTTACGCTGAGTGTCGTACACGGATGCATGCCCACGCAAGTTTCCTGCAACAGCTCCAGGATATACGCTAAGCCCATCCAAGTTGTCATAGATATCGGAATCGGCTCCGATTATTATTACAGGAAAAGATTGCGAGTTGGTCTCAAAATAGCGATCCAACTTCCGAAGCTGTCCCGCTCTGGAGCCGTCGATGAGAAGAATTCTTCGAAAATCACGGGCATAAAGCATGCACCGAGCAATCTGTGCGCAGCAATCTGAAAACCCACCACGGGGTCGGCACAGTACGTAGCCATTGCATCTTGGAGTATTCCAGAGTGCAAAGCGCCAAGCCTGTCTTGCCAATGTCAGGCGAATCGCCAACCTCCGCGCCAGCGACAATTTCCTTCTACACACTACAAGTGAGTGCATGGAGACAATCAGCTCCGATTACATTTTAGTCGATCAACGCGGCGAACCCGTTCCTCGGCTAAGCGCTGCCTGGATCGTTCCAGATTAGGGTTGCAGGCGGCATGTTTAAGCGGCTGATGGCAATGCCAGAGATGCACGAGCGGCTCATAGCCCCAGATCCAGCATTGGAGAATCTGGCAGCGGTCCCAGAACTCATTGTCTTCGCCACCCCATCCCTCGAAGTCTTCATCCATCCCACCAATCTCCCAATAGGCCTGGCGCGTGATGGCGACGCTGCCACCCGCTTCGAGGTTCTGGACGATACTCTCCGCGGGCCAGGCGTCCAGCGCGGCTGACTTCTCCAGCACAGCAACGGTGTGGCGTTCGCAGAGATAGAAGACATAACGCTTCGGATTCACAGCCTGGTAACCGAGCGCCACCTTCTCAAGAATCCTCCTCAGATACCCACATGGCACCAGCATGTCGTTGTCGTGCAGAAGCAACACCGGAGCTCTTGCCTGAAGTGCTCCGGCATTGAAGGCCCTGGAGCGGTTATAGGGTGCGCCTGGGCGAGGCGGCTTCGTGTGCATGTAGCGCACCCAGCCCGGCAGCAACTGGGCGATCCGGGGCTGCTCATCCTGCTCAATCACCACGCACTCGAAGGCCACATCGGTCTGGGCAGCAAGCGACTCAAGGGTCGCCAGCAGCAACGGCAGGCGCTCAAGGCCGCGATGGCCGATCAGCACACTGATCTGGGGTTGATCGGTGGGCTGCGGGGGCAGATGGATGAGACGGATGGGCGCGTCGTTCAGACAACGCCGCAGGAGTCTCTGGCCCAGCCGCGGCTGGATGGTGGGTGCATGCAAGCGGGAGGTGAACTCCCAGACGCAGACAAAGCCGATGCCGTCAGGAGCCGGATCCAACCGTTCGCGACGGTTGGCCAGCGCGAGATAGCGGTGGTCTGAACTGAGTAGAGCCCGCTCGTAGCGCCAGCGGTCCTTGATCCACACGCCCAGCCATTCACGCATCGCGATCCAGCTCCGCCGCCAGCTTTAACAACTCCTGCTCGTCTGCATCTCCATGGGCGGTGTGGGGCCACTCCCCGCCAGGAGAGGTGTGGCGAAAGCCGCGACCCAGGCACCGCCGCAGCGTCTCGGCCCATCCGGGGCCGACCAGGCGCTCCAGGCGGCCGGAGGGAGGCAGTGGGGGTTCAGGATGCGCTGAGCTCCTGGCAGGCAGAGCCAGCACCTGCTCGAACGCCTCGCACCAGGCACGATGCGATACCTCAGCGGAATAGCGCTCCTGCACCAGCCGGCTGCCTTCGCTCACCAGTCGGCCGCGAAGGTCGGGATCCACGACGCGCTTCAGAGCCCCCGCGGCAGCCGCCACATCCCCCACCGGAAACAGCAAGGCGTTGCGTCCATCCTCCAGAGCTCCCTCAAGGCCGGAGCCCAGGTAGGCACTGCTCACCACGGCCAACCCAGCCGCCATCGCCTCCCAGGCCACGATCGGCCCGGTTTCCCAGCTGGAGGTGATCAGCAACACCTGGTGAGTGGCGTAGACCTCATGCAGTAACTGGAGGCCGGACAGCGCACCTGGCATCGACACAAGCCCGGCTTCCAGCCATGGCGCAAGAGCCTGGATCAGGTCGTCACGCTCAGGCCCATCACCGGCCACGGTGAGATGGAAGGCAACCCCGGCCGCCTCCAGCTGCCTCAGGATGCCGGGTAGGTCGGTGACGCGCTTCTGAGCTGCCTCAAGACGGCCCAGCCAAGCGATGCGCAGCGGAGCTTGTGTGCGCAGAACAGCCGCAGCACCGGCACGCACGGGCGAGGGGCAGGCCACGCCATAGGGGGCATACAACACACGGGCTGCCGGCATTGCCGTGCATCGCTCAAGCAGGCGGCAGCTCAGCCTGTTGGTGGCGATCATCCCATCGAGCAGATCCGCTTCGGCTGCCGCATCAGCGATCAGATCACCGGCCAGAGCATGGAGGCTCAGAACCACCCGGCCGTTGAATCCGCGTGATCGAGCCCGCCGCACCGCGGCATAGAGATCGGCGATGTTCACCCCCACCACCAGATCGGGACGCTCCCGGAGCAGCAAGGCTGTGATGGAGCGCCTTCGCCCCTCGGCACTGCCGGTGGGATTCTCGAGCGGAACCGCAGGAAGGCGGGGGTAGGCCTTGAGGTAGCAATCCAGGCGATGCCAGGCACCGGAGGGGAGCGCAACCTTCACATGCCAACGCGGCTCAGCCTGAAGAGCAGCCACCAGATCGTTGAGCCACACCTGCACTCCACCGAGGCAATAGGCCGAGGGCGCCAGGAAAAGCACACGGCGAGGCGTCAACGCTCTGGATGTTGGAGAAGCAGCTGCTCACGAATCCAGGGGTGGTCTGCGATGGCTTTCACCGGGTGATAGAGGTGATCGGGGCGCATCTCCTCCAAACACCAGTCGCGACGCCACAGGATCCCGCTGAGCTCGTCGGCAACGGCCACGGGGTAGCCATGGTGCAGGGCCAGGGTGTGAAAGATGAACTCGATGAAGGGGAATCGTTCTCGGCCGATTCGATTGACCCAGCTCTGCGGAAGCCGCAACCTGGCCGCCATAGCGGCTGCTCGTCGCCGAGCGGCGTTACGCCGCTCCAGTGTGGCCGAGTGCTGGTCCACGAATGCAGCCACGGCGGCGATCAACCGCTGGCTGATGCGTGCTGCACACACCATGCCATGGGCCCAGGGCAACGGTAGCTGGCGCACCGGAACGCAATGAAACCAGGGCCATCCATCCTCCCCGCTTGCTGCTTCAGAAGGATGGTGAACCGTGCGAGCGGATCCAACGAGCAGATCGGCATCGGGATAGGCCCGATCAAGCTTCAGGAGCGCCCCAGGATCAGCCAGAAACACATCGTCCTCAATCAGCCAGCAGTGGCGGAAAGGAGAAGCGCTGTGAGTGAGATGAAACAGCGCCTTATCCCAGGCGCTGCAATAGAGACCTTTGCGCACAGCTGGATTGAAGTGATGAAAACCAGCATCGTGGCAACGTTGATCTAGGAGATTAACGATCCGCAAGTCGGAAGAAGACGTGACATCCCAGTTGGGGTCATCAACGACAACATCAACCCTGTAACCCAGATCGACAAACTGCTCGTAGAAACGAATCTGAGACTTCAGCGGGCGATGGCACAGGAAAACGATCGTCCGTTGATCGTGCGTCACCTCGGTTGATGCCCTCATCGCCACGGTTGCAGCATGCCAAGCGCACGACGCCCCAGGCGCTGCGGCCATGGGAGTGGGTCTGGAGGAAGCGCAAAGCGAAGATCGGCAGGGGCCGAGGAGAGCATCGAGGCCGCCACACTGAATGAGGAGTTGGAGGGATGAACCAACGCATCGCAGCACGCCAGCAGCAGCAGATCAATTACCGCATCACGCGTCTTCTCGGCGGCACTGGGGCCAAAGTCGCTGAGATGCACCGGCAGGCCAGGTGCAGGCAGCAACTTCTGCCGCACCACCAGACGCGGCACGCAATCACGGATCCGTGCCTCAGTGTCGCGATTGTCTGTGGCCAGAAAAACCGTCGAATCCGGCCATCGCCGTCGCAGGTGGCGGATCACACGAAGCACAGCGCTATCCCGTCGGGCCTTCTCCGCTGCTCCGGGCTCCATTGTGTCTCGCAGGTGCACGCCGATCATGCGTGGCTGGAAGTGTTCGGCGGCAAAGCGGCTCACCTCCATAGCGATTCCGGGGGAAGGCTGGAGGATGGTGTGGAAAGGCCCGCTCAAGGGGTCGGTAGCGAGATGGGAAGGCAGGCCAGTGAAGTCTGTGAGCACGATCACATCCTGGGGATAGGCATCCTGGTCAAGATCAGCCGAGAGCAACGCCTTCGTGCGGGCTCTCTCCCAGTGGCTCCATCCCTGCTCAAGATAGAGTTGATGGACTGGATCACCAAGCCGTCCGCTCCAGACCGGCGGGTGTGCATCCCTCCTATTCCAGAAATCAACGGGCAATTCGCCTGCAGCGAGTCCGTCCTGGAGCTGGAAGAGCTCCGGAAACATGTTGCTTCCAACAGGACCGAACGACCCATCGCTCCAATCCACCAGGATTCTACGCTTGGTTGCAGCTCCATACGCGATAGCGGCCAGCACAACGCGCAGCGCATCACCAAGGCCAGCACCACGGCTTGATTTCACCAGGATCATCTGCGGCAGCATCAGATGCCCAAGCGCCACCAGAGCAATGCAAGCCGCTGATAGGCGGCTTCACCTATGCGCATCTTGATCTGGAATCGCCAACGCATGCCGGGCTGGGGGGGGGCATAGCTCGGATCGTCGCCCTCTCCGGGTTTGAAGCAGGCCTTCCAGAGATGGCCATGCCGATAGAGATGATGCACCACACGGGTGTGCCCAGTGGAAACATGGTGCCTCGCGAGGTGCTCGGCAAGCAGAGTTTCGGGGTGGATCAGAAGGCCCTCACGAAGATACTCAGCGATCACATTGAATCGGTTGGCATAGATCGCCATCAGATCGGGGGAGGCGATGGCGAAGCGGTCATTGAGCCCTCCCCAGCTGTCGTGGGCGGGTACATAGAGCACATCACGCCGGAGTTGCTCCAGCGGCTCGATCGGAACCACATAGAGATTGTCGAAGCGCAGGCGCAACACCCAGTCGAAAGTGATGCCCTGTTGAGCTGCCCAGGTGCGCTGCAGCTGATCGACCTGATGAATACTGCGGAGCTGGCGGAGATAGCCAAGGAGAGGATCTGTGGTTGTCCAGGCCCGTGATTCCACATCATGACCAACTGGAGCCTGCGAAAAAAAATCCGTCAGATCAGGCTCCGAACGTTCATGAATGAAGTCGTGGAAGGGCAGCAGGAATGCAGCTTGCGAACCAAGACCAGCTGGAAAATGGCCAAAGAAAAATAAATCCTGGTGTCTTAGAGGCCTAAGAATATGCTTATGAAGAGAAGGCAGGGTGTGGCGCAATGACCTCACCTGGCCCGAGAAGCACAATGCTATCCGCACCTTCAAACGCCGCCCATCAATCCACAGGCATGAGCAAATAGCCTATGACAAGACATACCAGTCATCCCATCGGGAGAGCTCTTCATGTTTTCGCGCATATCCGTGCGACACGAGAAGATCATAAATTTTTGTGCGTGCCGGTTCGCAGTAGTTATGCTCGACGGTAATCACGCGAATAATCCGTTTGCCATAATCAAGACTCGACAAAATCGCATACTCAGAGCCTTCCGTGTCGACCGACAAGTAGCCAATCTCCGGAGGCGCTTCATGGAAGTCAAGCAAATCATTCAAGCTCACCGTTTCAACTGCGTAGGTAGTAGACCGGGACAAACGAATCTGCGATGCCCAGTCGCCTGAGTCTGCATATTGAGCAATAGCACTGAGTTCAGGCGAGTCCACCTCGAGAAAGTCAATCTCCTTTCCAGTCTGATCAGAAACACAGCGCAGGTCAATCGAGCAAGTTCGATTCAACTGGAGTCGCTCATGCCAGATACGGGCGGGTTCCGCAAGAATGCCCTTCCAGCCAAGGATCGTTTCGAGCAGCCAGGTATTACTTAACGAGATGCCATTCGTCGCCCCAAATTCAACAAAGTAGGAACATCCTTGCTTGTCAATTAGCTCACTTAACACAAAAAGATCTTGAGCTAGTTGAGCCTTGGAAAACGCCATAAACCCACCAACGGCTTCTCGTTGCCGCTGAGACAAAACCTGCCAAAGTCTTAGAGGAGGCGGAATGTCAGCGGCTGCAGCCTTAAGCCGAGAAAGCTCTGACCTTGGAAGAATCTCATACCCATAAGCCCTGGCAGCGGCTTTAATTCGGTTTTTGAGTCCACTTACAATCATCAGATTACAGCAAGATTGTCAATGATAAAGGGTCTCGCACTGAATAAAGCCGCAATGAGGCATGGACACCGGCACGAATAACTGCATCAAGACAGCTATTACCTCCACGACCAACACTACTAACTCAGGGTAGCTGAATAACCCTGGAGCCTCGGATTAGCGCATGAGCAGAAAGAAAGAATCCAACATTACTTGTGCAAGTAATTACAACCTTGGATTCCGACAGAGCCAGGCACATGGCGTATAAATCTACAGCAAAGCTCTCGCGATCGCTAATTATCCCAACAGTATCATGCATGACAATCGAACCTTTGGTTACTGGCAACTCTGAGAGGTATTCACATCTTACTCCATACTGTGCAATAAAAGCATCGCGATACTGGCGCTGGTCTGTTTGGATGATTATTTTCTGAATGTCACCAGCAGCGAAGAGATGATCAACAATCGCAAAGTAAGCACTGAGGCCAACTGGAGTGACTTCGGTGTGTTTATCCGTTCCTCTGATAAGGACTGCAGCTGAATCTCCATGTCTAATTGAGTATTTATCAGCAAAGAACCGTGATCTCTCGAGAACCCTTTCCGAAGGAGACATATACGTTGTAAAATACCATCGCATCCAGTCGATCCCAAGATGTCTTTGTACAATGTCAACATAAGTGCCATGGTGGTAGAATGGATTGATGTTGATCGGCAGTGGATCAAGCTTGGACTTGGCTGATTTCGGTGGAGCATTGAAGAGGATATTCCAGATCGATTGATTAGAAGAATTTGTGAAAGCCTGAATCCCAAGACGCGAATCAATCTGCTGCACTGCGTGACCGTGGTAAGTGGCTTCAATTACCCCCCACATTGTGGTCATAAAACAAGAGAAAAGCCCGGCATTATGTAGCACAAAGAGAGTTCCATCGATCTGAATATTCCTTTCCAGCACTGCATATCTTACATAGAAGTGAGCCCTCTGCGGCGACAGCTGAAACAAAATTTGGAGCACGAAGCGTCGAACATACATCAACGCGAGATTCTTCATGCCGGGCAACTTTACTCCGCTCATCTTAAGCAAAGATTATCACACAGTAAAATGCACAAGAAGACAACTTTCCGGCGCGCCTAAGATGACATACTTGCCAACGACTCTTTGCAGTAGTATAACAATCTCAATGTCGCCGCTTTTGCAGCAGAAGCCGTACTAAGAAGACGCCACAAGAGCAGCCATCGCAGCGATTCTCGCTCCAAAAGAAACTCTCTTCTTCTGGACTCAAGCCTATCTCGTATACTTCTATCAACGCGCGATTTGTTGTGATCATGGCATCTAAAATAGCCAAGTAACCTGTCAATTCTAATTCTTCGAAAATCTCTATACGGACGTAGGAGGAACCAGTAGTCCATCACAAAGTGCTCATCAATGGGGAAAGGCCCCAAAGCCTCCTGGACCTGTCGCTTATAGAAATAGCACGATGGATTAAGCGGCCACTTGAATGACTGACAAAACAACAGATCAATCATTCTGACTGACGATTGAAGAAGTATCTCATCTTCTCCATTAACTATTGCTAGATTGCCGACGACGATGTCTACATCAGGATTTGACTCAAATGTTTCCAAAACTGATGGCAGCGCCCTATCGGCCAGAAAGTCATCAGAATTCAAGAAGCCTATGATTAATCCAGTTGAATCCGAGAATCCAAGATTCATTGCATCAGATTGTCCTTTATCTTTGGATGACTGCCAACTAAGGTGTGGGTATTCTAGTGCAAGCTTGCTTAGTTCATCTAAAGTGCCATCTGATGATCCGCCATCAATCACAATATGCTCTAAATCTGGCACATTCTGCATGGCGACACTCTCAACACATGCTCGAATCCACGGCTTAGCATTGAGCGATGGTGTAATGATCGATATTTTCATTGGTCGTTCAAAAGTTCTGCCTGATCTGCTCAGTCCATGGCCCGTTGAGGTAGCTCCACACACACGCTCCTTGCCCTGCTTTGTCTGAGCCAAAGTTCTCGATAGAAGCCATCAGAGCTTTCCAACAGCTGTGAATGGCTACCCCGCTCCACAATTCGCCCGCCATCCACCACCACGATCAGATCAGCATTGACGATCGTGCTCAGCCGGTGGGCGATCACGAGCACCGTGTGCTGCCGCTCGAATGCCTCGATTGCCTCCTGCACCAGCCGCTCGCTCGCCGAATCCAGAGCGCTGGTGGCCTCATCGAGGATCAGCAGTTCCGGATCGCGCAGAAACGCGCGCGCCAGTGAGATCCGCTGGCGCTGGCCACCGCTCAGCCGGTAGCCCCGCTCGCCCACCAGCGTGTCGTAGCCATCGGGCAGGCTCGCGATGAAGCCGGCCGCCTGAGCGCGCGTCGTCGCCGCCGCGATCGCCTTGCGGTTTGCCCCCAGGCATCCGAAGCCGATGTTCTCCGCCAGGGTGGCATTCAACAGAAACGTGTCCTGACTCACCACGCCCAGCCGGCGCTGCCAGCTCGCCAGATCCAGCGCCTGCAGATCCACCCCATCGATCAAGAGCCGACCCTCCGTGGGCTCGTAGAGGCCCACCAGCAGATCGGCGATCGAACTCTTGCCCGCCCCGCTGGCTCCCACCAGCGCCACCGTGCGGCCCCGCGGGATCTCCAGATCAATGCCGCGCAGCACCCAGGGCCGGTCGGCCCCATAGCGCAAGCCCACCCCCTCCAGGAGGATGCCGTCGCGCAGCCCGGCGAACGCCACGCCGCCCCGCCGGCGCAGCTCCTTGCCCTCGGGCCGCAGGAAGCCGTTCAGCCGCTCCAGATTCGCCGCATTGGTGCTGAGCATCGAGTAGGCGCTGGCGATGCCGCTGAGGGCCATGTTCAGCCGCTGCAGCGCCAGCACGAACACCACCAGGCTGGGCAGCACCCCAGAAGCGCGGGTGCCGAAGGCCAGCACGCTCACCACGGCGATGGTGGCGATGGCCAGCAGCGGCAGCAGGCCGCTGATCGGATCGAGCACCGCCAGCAGCAGGGCCTGGCGCCGCTGCGCCGCCTCCTGCTCCCCCAGCTGCTCGTGGAAATCGGCATCGGCCGCCTCCAGCCAGCCCAGGCTGTGCAGCAGCCGCAACCCCTGGATGGTTTCGGTGAGTCGGCTGCTGATCGCCACGCTGGCCGCCGTGAGCCGGTTGGCGGTGCGACGGATGCGCGGCAGCAGCTGCTTCTGCAGCAGCAACACCACCAGCGCGATCAGGGCGGCGGCCAGCAGCAGCCAGGGCGACAGGCCGATCAGCACCAGCAGATAGGTGAGGCCCATCAGCACCTGGATCACCAGGGCATTGCTGGCCTCAATCTCCAGCCGCACCGTTTCCGGTGCACTGCCCGCCAGCTCGGTGAGGTCGCCCACCCGGTAGCCGCTGGCGCAGGCGAAGCTCAGGGCGGTGATGCTGCGGTGGATCAGGCCACGGATGCGGCGATTGCAGCGCGCCGTGAACCAGCCCACGCTCACGGTGTTGAGAAACTGCAGCAGCGCCTGGCCCAGCTTCAGGGCCACCGCCAGCAGGATCAGCCCCACAAACAGCCGCGTGGGCTCCAGTGCCTCCAGCCAGCTCACCAGCGCCGGCAGGCGGGAGATCAGCGGCTTGGTTTCCCAGGTCATCGCCCCGGGGGTGGGGTCGCTGAGCAGATCCACCGCCAGAAACACCGTGGCCAGGCTCGCCCCCTCCAGAGCCGCCCGGCCCAGGTTGCTGGCCGTGGCCAGCGCCAGCAGCTTCCACTGCTCCAGCGCCGTGCGCCGGATCAGCCGCGAGGCCGGTTCCTGGCTCCACTGGATGCCGAGCGTGGTGGCCAGGCTGCGGGCGAGCTGGGGGAGGGAAATCGATTGCGGCATGGGTAGAGGAGCTCGCCGGGGCCGGAGGTTGGGCTGCATCAGACGTGGCGTCGTAGCGGCACGGCCCGGCACGCGGCGAGGGCCGGCTGGCTCAGCAACCAGCAGATTTCAGCACTGAAACCAGGTCTGGGGTGCGGTCATCCGTCAACAGCGGCGTGGATCGCGCCGCCCTCAAGGGTGGGGAGCCCGGAGAGGCTGGCGGCTCAGAGGCTGGCGCCAAGCCAGATCTGGAAGTCGGCGGGATTCACGATCTGCAGGGGGACGACCGACTCCTTCAGGGCCAGCAGGTCGGCATCGCCACTCACCAGCACAGGTGTTGCCGCTGCCAGGGCCAGGTCCAGGAAGACCTGATCGTGGGGGTCGCGCACGCGCTGCGTGCTGCTGGGTATCGGAGCACTCCAGCTCTCGCTCCAGGGCAGCAGATCCTCCAGTAAACGATCGCGGTCGATCGGCTCCAGCCGGAACTTCGGATAGGCCAACACCCGCAGCAGCTCCATGGCCGTGGGCTGAGCCAGTACCGGCGTGATCCGACCCGTTTGCCAGCAAGGACGCAGCCAGCTAAGCCGGCCCTTGTCAAACAGCAGGGCCGACACCAGCACGTTGGTGTCGAGCACAGCCCGCACTGGGGCACGCCTCACCGATGGCGCGCCCAGTTCACGGCGTCGGCCACGTCCGTTTCGCTGATCCCCAGCTCAGCCAGCCGCGCACGCACGGCCACGGCCCCACCGGGATGGATCGGGGTCAGCACGATCCGGCCGTTGTCGCACACCACGTCGTAGTAGTCAGCTGCCCCCACCTGCTCCACCACCGCCTTGGGCAAGGTGAGCTGGTTCTTGCTGGTGCGCTTGGCCAGAACCATGGAAATCAGCCCTGGGGACATTGGCCCAGAAAGGAATCCTTACTTTAGCGGTGATCGCGAGGAGGCCCATGGTGTCACTCCAGCGCCCGCAGCTGCCCCGGCAGCGGACTGGTGGCCGGATGCACCTGCATCAGATAGTCGAGCGCCTCGAGGCGGCTGAGGCCCTGCCGGCGCATCAGCCAGGCCATGCACACCAGCG
Source organism: Cyanobium sp. CH-040 (assembly GCF_024346135.1). GTDB lineage: Bacteria > Cyanobacteriota > Cyanobacteriia > PCC-6307 > Cyanobiaceae > NIES-981. Next base: position 128,581 of record NZ_JAGQCJ010000007.1, read on the forward strand.
GCGAGCGCTCGATCGCCGCCACGCAGTGCACGAACACCGGCCCGCCGCCCTCCCGCCGCAGCCGCTCCAGCTCGGCCAGGGCGGCCTCCAGTTCGGCACGGCTCGGGTCGCGGCCGCTGCGGTGCTCCGGCAGCACCAGCCGGGCGCGCAGGAACCGCTCCTCCAGGCCGGTGGGAACCGCCCACTCGCTGTCGGCGCAGAGGCTCAGCACCGCCCGGATCCCCTCCGCCTCCAGGCGCTGCAGGTGCGCCGGCCGCCGCGGCGCCGGCCCCAGCGCCAGCTCCCCGCGCAGCACCCAGTCCACCCGGAAGGTCGCCTTGGGCCTGGGCATCAGCGCGCTGCAGCAGGGGCACGACGCTCCATGATCGGCCGCCTGCTGCACCGGTGGCGGGCACACCGGTGCAGCAGGCGGTGGGGCGGACGCGAGCGGGGCTCGAGCGTCTCAGGCCCTGCCGATTCAAGCAGGAGTTGCCGGGCTGACGGGAGCGCTGGGGCGCTGGCTGTGGCCCGTGGCCAGCAGGGCACCACCGCCGGGTCCGGCTGGTGCGGCATCGGCGAACAGGGCGGCCATGCGGCTGCCCAGGCCCATCGGCCGCTGCGGCGGCGGCTCCCCCCTCTCCACCGCCCGGCACTGGATCAGCCGCACCTCCTTCTCCATGCTGCGGCCGTGCCGCCGGGCCCGCTCCTGCAGCGCGTCCATCACCGAGCGCACCGTTTCCGCGTCGCTGTCGTGCTCGCAACGCGGAATAGCGGCCCGCAACACCTCAACCGTGCCCGCACAGCGCATGGAGGGATGGCCTCTCCGAGTCCTGGACCATTCCCCACCGAGCCCCCGTCTCGATCGCGACGAAATCCCCTTCGGCAACGTGCCGTTGATCCTGCACGAGAACCGCGCCAGGTGCCGGTTCTCGAACACGGGGAGAAGTTCGGCAGCACCGCCAGCTTCCTGCCCTGCTCCCTGCTGGAGCGGCGAGGCGAATGATGCAGGGCCGGGTGGAGCCCGTCGGCGGAACGGTGTGCGAGCGGCAGTGTGGGCGGGCTGCAGCAGGCTGTGCTAACCAACCTGCACCCATCCCCCCGTTCCGCCTTGGATTCGCAGCTCGATCTGGCGACCTACAAGCCGAAGGGAGACAAGCGCAACACCGCCTTCTTCGAGGAGTTTCTGCCCCGCGTCTACGAGCGGCGGCGGCAGAGCGGCATCGACGAGCTGGTGGGGTCGATGGCCGCGGTGGTGATCCAGGTGGATCACGGCCACGCCGTGGCCTACATGGCCGAACTGGCGCTGATGACCCGCTACCGCTTCCGCGAATGCTGGTTGATGCGCACCCACCGCATCCACCTGCTGGCCGCCGACCCGGCCTGGCCGCGGCTGATCGTGATCGAGCCCCTCAATCCCGATTTCGAGGACGAAACAACCCGCTGGAACGCGATGTATCCCCTCTCGGCGCGGCGGCCCAACGCCCGCTACGTGGGCGAAGTGTTCCACACCACCTCAGCCCGCTCCGTGCGCGACATCCTGGAGGCCCAGAACATCCGTTTCCTCTATCCCGGAGACACCGCCAATCCCTTCTATGCCCATGCGCACTACGCCCATGACCATCTGATCTTCAGCTTCCTCTCCGATCACACCTACAACCGCGTCGGCTACGTCGACCTGCCGCTCGATTCGCTCGCTCCCCTCGACCTGGGCGATCGCGTGCTGCTCGACGACGACACCGAACGCCCCATTCTCGAGGCGGCCGAACGACACGCAGCCCTGGGCCTGGAGGACAAGATTCTGGGTCTCGATCACATGGCCACCCGTGTACTGGCGGGAGAGCGGGAGGACGCGATCCTGGAATACCTCACCATGGTGCCCTACTACTTCTGGGGGGCGTACAACATCCACGAGATGAATTCCTCCACCAACGTCACCCGCAACCCCAGCGTCACAGACGACAAACTCTCGCCGGCCCGCGTGTTCACCGCCAACAACACGCCGTCGTATCTCAATTCCCTGGTGAACCTGCCGATGCCCACCGAGGAATTCGTGCGCAACTTCGGCCGGCGCATGCACCACCTCGCCATCGAGGTGGCCGACGGCGAAGTGGACGGCGAGCAGAACGTGGACTATGTGGTGCGCAAACTGCAGGAGGCCGGCATTCCCTTCCTCGCCGACATCGTGGGCGAATGCACCGATCAGCCCAACCTCAAGCAGATCTTCTCCAAGAGCTCAGACCACTCCCTGCTGATCACCGAATACGTGCAGCGCTGCAAGGGCTACGACGGCTTCTTCACCCGCGAGAACGTGGCCTCCCTCACCGAAGCCGCCGGCCACGAGGAGCGCTACACCCACGGCCACGTGTTCGATTGAATTTCATCCGCCTCGATTGCCGGCCTCACCAACAGGCCCCGAACCTGATCACACCGCCCGCAGCTGGCCGGCCGCCAGCCGCGCGCGGAAATCGGCCACGGTGGCGGCCAGTCCCTCGGCCAGGGGGATGCGCGCCCGCCAGCCCAGGGCCGCCAGGCGGCTCACGTCCAGCTGTTTCTTCGGGGTGCCGTCGGGCTTGCTGGTGTCCCAGGCGATCGTGCCGGCGAAGCCCGTGGCCGCCGCCACCGCCTCGGCCAGCTCGCGGATGCTGAGGTCCACGCCCGTACCCACGTTGAGGAAGCTCAGGGGTTCGCCACCAGCACTGCGGGGGGCATCGGGGGCGTCGGGATCCCAGTGCTCCAGGGCGAACACGCAGGCCTCGCCCAGATCGTCCACATGCAGGAACTCCCGCAGCGGCGTGCCGCTGCCCCAGCAGGTCACCCGCGCGTCGCCGCGCCCGGCGGCCTCGTGGAAGCGGCGGATCAGCGCCGGCAGCACGTGGCTGTGGGTGGGGTGGTAGTTGTCGCCCGGCCCGTAGAGGTTGGTGGGCATCAGGCTGATGGCATCGAAGCCGTGCTGGCGGCGCAGCGCCTCGCCCAGCTTGATGCCGGCGATCTTGGCGATCGCGTACCACTCGTTCGTGGGTTCCAGGGCGCCGGTGAGCAGTGCCTCCTCGCGGATCGGCTGGGCCGCGAACTTGGGGTAGATGCAGCTGCTGCCCAGGAACAGCAGCCGCCGCGCCCCGTGGCGCCAGGCGTTCTCGATCACATGGGTCTCGATCTTGAGGTTGTCGAGCAGGAAATCGGCCGGATAGGCGGCATTGGCATGAATGCCGCCCACCTTCGCCGCCGCCAGCACCACCACATCCGGCCGGTGCTGGGCAAACCAGCCCTCCACCGCCACGGCGTCGCGCAGGTCGAGTTCGGCGCTGGTGGCGGTGAGCAGCTCACCTCCACGGGCGGGATCGCCGTAGCCGGCGCGCCGCAATGCCCGGCAGATGGCGCTGCCGGCCATGCCGCGGTGGCCCGCCACGACGATGCGGTCGGACGGGCGGATCAGGGGCCGGGGGCGCGGCAGCTCACTCACGGCTGCCCACCACCTTGAAGCCCTTGAGGCGCAGCAGCGCCTCCTTGCGCGCCTCCTCCTTGTCGTGGGCCACCATTTCCGCCACCAGCTCCTCGAGGGTGGTGGTGGGCGTCCAGCCCAGCTTCAAGTGGGCCTTGGTGGGATCGCCCAGCAGCGTGTCCACCTCGGCGGGGCGGAAGTAGCGCGGGTCGATGCGCACCACCGCCTCGCCGGTGTCGGCGCGGTGGCCCACCTCGTGCACCCCCTCGCCCTGCCACACGATCGCCGGCCCCTCCCCGCCGGTCCCAGCCCAGCCCAGCTCGCCCGCCGCCAGCTCGATGAAGCGGCGCACGCTCTCCTGCCGGCCGGTGGCGATCACGAAGTCTTCGGGGTGATCCTGCTGCAGCATCCGCCACTGCATCTCCACGTAATCCCGGGCGTGGCCCCAGTCGCGCCGGGAATCGAGGTTGCCCATGAACAGGCAGTCGTCCAGGCCGGCGTCGATGCGGGCCAGGCCCCGGGTGATCTTGCGGGTCACGAACGTCTCGCCCCGCCGCGGCGATTCATGGTTGAACAGGATGCCGTTGCAGGCATACATGCCGTAGGCCTCGCGGTAGTTCACCGTGATCCAGTAGGCATAGAGCTTGGCCACGCCGTAGGGGCTGCGCGGGTAGAAGGGCGTGCTCTCCGTCTGGGGGATCTCCTGCACCAGCCCGTAGAGCTCACTGGTGCTGGCCTGGTAGATGCGAGTCCTCTCGGTGAGCCCGAGGATGCGCACAGCTTCCAGAATCCGCAGCGTGCCCAGGGCGTCGCTGTTGGCGGTGTACTCCGGACTCTCGAAGCTCACCGCCACGTGGCTCTGGGCGCCGAGGTTGTAGATCTCGTCGGGCTGCACCTGCTGGACGATGCGGATCAGGTTGGTGCTGTCCGTGAGGTCGCCGTAATGCAGCTGGAAGTGCGGCAGCTCGCCGCCCGGGCCCCGCTCGTGCGGGTCCTGGTAGAGGTGATCGATGCGGGTGGTGTTGAAGCTGCTGGCCCGGCGCTTGATGCCGTGCACCACGTAGCCCTTCTCCAGCAGCAGTTCGGCCAGATAGCTGCCGTCCTGCCCGGTGATGCCGGTGATCAGGGCTGTCTTGGTCATCAGGGCAGGGCTTGAGTCGTCGAGCAGGTCAGTCGTCGAGCAGACGGAAGAGGGTGAGCACGTTCACCAGGCCGGTGAGGGGCTGACTCACGGCGCCGATGGCGTCGGCGCTCACCGCGTAGCGGCTGCGGTTCACGATCACCGTGTCACCCTCCACCAGCGGCGGGTTCTTCTCCATCGACACGTCCTGGCCGGGATCGTACGCATAGGTGCGCCGCTGGGCGCTGCCGTTGCGGAAGATGCGCACCACCTCCACCTTCGAGGTCTTGGCGCGCCAGGTGTCGGGGCCGCCGGCCGCCAGGATGGCCTGCATCAGCGGCGTGTTGGCCGGCACCTGCAGCCGCCCGGGCGCCTTCACCTCGCCGATCACGTTCACGGTGATGGCGGTGGGTGAGAGGGTGCTGGAGGCCAGCTCGGCGCTCAGCTCGGCCGACTCCTCCACCCGCTCGATGCGGATCGTGTCGCCGTCGAACAGAAGCGGGTTCTGGAACTGGTCTCCCAGCCGCACCAGCGCCAGCAGGTCCACCTGGGCCTGCTTGAAGCGGCGGTCGCTGCCCGGCAGCCGCCGCTGCACCCACACCCGGCGCAGGTTGGCGGTGGAGGTGAGTCCGCCGGCCTTCTGGATCGCGTCCACCAGGGTGGGCGGCCCGCTGATTGCAACCGCCGCCTCCGTACGCGAGGCCTCGGCGGTGGTGAGGGTGTAGAGACCGGGCCGCTCCACCTCCCCCACCACAGCCACCCGCAGCGGCCGCGGCCGCACCACGCTCAGCTGCAGATTGGGGCGCTGCAGCTGGGCCCGGTAGAGGGTCTCCAGCCACTGGCTGGCCTGGGAGAGGGTGAGGCCGGCCAGCATCACGTTGCCCAGCAGCGGCAACGACACGGTGCCGTCGTTGAGGATGTCCACCGGACCGGAGAACTCCGGCACCGCCAGGAAGCGCAGGTTGAGCCCGTCGCCTGCCCCGAGGATGTACACGTCGTCCTGGAGCATGGGCTCCTGTGCAGGCATCGGAGCCGGTGCAGACACCGGAATCGACGCCGGGCGGGGCGCGGCGGGGGAGGCCGGTCGGGGTGCGCCGGGGGTGGCCGGGGGGCCTGCCGCGGGACTGACCGGGGGCTCGATGATCTGCAGCTGGGCCCGGGCCGGGGCCAGCGCGGTACACCAGAGGGGCGCGCTCAGCGCCAGAGCCAATGGGACGGGGATCCAGCGGTGATGCCGCGGCTGGCGGGGGCGGGGCATCGAAGGCGCGGTCAGGGGCACAACCCGAAACGGTGGCGCCATGCTCCCACGCATCCAGCGCTGCGGTGGTAGCGGTTGGCCCCACGCCGCCTGGTCAGCGCGGATAACGTTGGGGGCCTTCAGCCGCCCCGGCGTTGCCCCTAGCGGTGCCCACCAGAGCCCTGGCACCCCTGGCCCTGCTGGCTGTTCTCAGCCCCCAGCTGCCGGCCCCCCCGGCCCGGGCACAGGCCACGCTGCCGGCCCCATCGGGCGATCCACTGCGCTGGCAGCAGCTGCCGGCCGGCTCCGCTCCTTCGCCGACGTCCGGCGGCGAGCTGCAGTGGCAACCGCTGGGCGAGCGCCGCGCCCTGCGCTGGCAGGAGGTGCCGGCCGACCAGGTGATCACCCCGGAGATGGTGGGTGCCAGCGGCCCACCCGACCCTGCGGAGCTGCCCGAGCCCACGCCGCCCGCCCTGCCGGTGATCCGCAACCTTGCCCGCGGCATCACCGTGAACGGCGAGGCCTACCCCGACACCGGCCTGCAGGTGCCCAATGCCTTCGCCGCCGACCCCGAGTACACCGTGAGCACGGCGATCACGGCCACCAGCCGCACCCGCAGCTGCGAGGTGCCCAGGGGCGGCGACTGGAAGGACTGCGCCGACGCCGAGGCCTACATCGACCTGATCCCCTTCCGCTGGGAGAACGGCAGCCTCGGCTTCCAGTGGACCGTGCAGAGCCTCTCCGGCCGCAACCAGGGCACCGGCCAGTTCGCCGCCCAGAGCCTCGGCTTCCGCACCGCCATCAACCTCGGCCCCACCACCGGCCTGGCCTTCGGCGGCGAGCACGTGCTCCAGCTCGACGAGAACACCGATCTGGGCCGCAACTTCTATCTGGTGGTCTCGCAGGCGATTCCCCTCCAGCAGCGCTCCGACCCCTGGCTGGTGGTGGCCACCGCCGGCATCGGCTCCGACTTCTTCGGCTACGGCAACAACGGCGTGCTGGGCGCCACCGACTGCCTCAGCGGCAACAACATCAGCAGCCGCAGCTTCCCCGACGGCACCGACTGCTACTGGGGCCCGATCGGTTCCCTCAGCCTGCAGATGGGCCCGCAGGTGGCGGTGGGCCTGGAGTGGTTCGGCTTCGGCATCGGCGCCGGCGTTTCGGTGCGACCGATACCGGAGGTGCCCTTCACGATGAGCTTCTACCTCACCGATTTCCTCGGCAACGTGCCCAGCGGCATCGAGGAGCTCTGCACCAGCGATCCCTGCGAACCGCGCCTCTACGGACGCTTCTCGATGTCGTTCTGAGCGGACACCCGCCACTGGCAGATCCCCCTAGATTCCGCCCACGTTCCAGGGCTGGTTCTCCGCATGCGCATCGCCCTTCCCCTGGCCCTGGCCACGGCGGCCGCCTTCTCCACCCACACCCTGCCTGTGCGGGCCTACCCAGGCCCCAGCGTGAATCTGGTGCGCATCGACGCCGAGGGGGTGAAACCTCTGCCCGATGTGACCCGGCTGCTGAGCGAGGCTCAGGCTCAGGTACAGGCCCAAGCACAGGCCCCGACGGCAGCTCCGGCCGCCGGCCCCGGAGGACCAGCTTCACCGGCGGCGGCAGCTCCCCTGCCCACCAACCTCACCTGGCTGCTCTCACCTGGCGATGAGCTGGAGATCAGCTTCCGCCGCCCCCTGCCCGCAGGCGCGACCGGCGTGGTCGTGCTGAGGGAGGCGCCTGCACCGGCGGACGGACTGATCGGCCCGGGCGAGCCAGGGCGCGAGGTGGAGCGCATTCCCTTCCCCTCGACCCAGGTGTTCCTCTCCGAGGAGCGCACCTTCATGGCGATCCAACCGCAGACACCACGCCCGCCCGGAACCATCACCACGGTGCAGTTCGAGCTGGGCCCGCGGGTGGTGCCGGAACCTGAGACGCCGGTGCGCTTCGCCCTGGCCCAGCCGGCGGTGGCCCGGGAGCGCAAGGCGTCACCGTGTCCCTTCACCCCGCTTCCCGGCGCGCAGGCGGCCCAGGCCGCCACGACAGCGGCCACGGGGGCCGCTGCGGCCGGCGCCGCCTCCTGGGTGCTTCCGGCGATCCTCGGGTTCGCCGCTCTAGCCGCGGGAGCGGCCATCATTTCCGCCAGCGGCAACGATGGCGGTAACAACCGGGGCGGCCGCAACCCCGTCTCGCGCTGAGGCCCGGCCCTACCGTGCGGAGCCGCCCGCTGCTCCCGCCCGGCCTTGACCCTGCGGCTCACCAACACCCTCTCGCGAAGGCTCGAGGCCTTCGAACCCCTGGTGCCTGGCCAGGTGAGCATCTACTGCTGCGGCGTCACCGTTTACGACCTCTGCCACCTCGGCCACGCCCGCAGCTACATCGTCTGGGACGTGCTGCGCCGCCACCTGATCTGGAGCGGCTATGCGGTGACGTTCGTGCAGAACTACACCGACATCGACGACAAGATCCTCAACCGCGCCGCCGAGGAGGGCAGCTCGATGGAGGAGGTGAGCGAGCGCAACATCGAGGCCTTCACGGCCGACATGGCCCGGCTCAACATCCTCCCCGCCGACCGCATGCCGCGCGCCACCGGTTCGCTGGCGGCCATCCGCCGGCTGATCGAGGAGCTGGAGGCCCGGGGAGCTGCCTATTCCGCCGACGGTGACGTGTACTTCGCCGTGATGAAGCACGCCGGCTACGGCAAGCTCTCCGGCCGTGAGCTGTCCGAGCAGCAGGAGGGGGCCAGCGGGCGCGTGAGCGACGAGGAGGAGGCGCGCAAGCGCCACCCCTTCGACTTCGCCCTCTGGAAGGGCGCCAAGCCCGGCGAGCCCAGCTTCCCCTCGCCCTGGGGCCCCGGCCGGCCCGGGTGGCACATCGAATGCTCGGCGATGGTGCGCGAGGAGCTGGGCGACACCATCGACATCCACCTGGGCGGCGCCGACCTGATCTTTCCCCACCATGAGAACGAGATCGCCCAGTCGGAGGCCGCCACGGGCAAGGCGCTGGCCCGCACCTGGCTGCACAACGGCATGGTGAACGTGGGCGGCGAGAAGATGAGCAAGTCGCTCGGCAACTTCACCACCATCCGCGCCCTGCTCGATTCGGGCGTGTCGCCGATGACGCTGCGGCTGTTCGTGCTCCAGGCCCACTACCGCAAGCCCCTGGATTTCACCGCCGAGGCCCTGGAGGCCGCCGCCAGCGGCTGGAAGGGCCTCAACGCCGCCCTGGCGCTGGCCACCCAGACGGCCGATCGCTCAGCTGCAGATCACTCAGCTGCCGATCACTCCGCCGCCACCCCGGGCGATCCGGCCGCCATCACCCCCGCCCGTCCCGCCAGCGATCCCGCCGGCCTCCCGCCCGAGCTGGCCGCCGCCCGCGAGCGCTTCACCGCGGCCATGGACGACGACCTCAACACCTCCGCCGCCCTGGCGGTGCTGTTCGAGCTGGCCCGGCCGCTGCGCTCCCTGGCCCACCGCGTCGAGCGCGGCGATCCGGCCGCCGCCGCCGAGGCCGCCACGCCGGAACTGGCCGCCCGCGGGGCGCTGCTGCTGGAGCTGGCAGCCGTGCTGGGCCTGAAGGCCGAGCCCCTCAGCACCGGCAGCGGCGCAGACGCGGAGATCGAGGCCCTGATCGCGCAGCGGCGCGCCGCCAAGAGCGCCCGCGATTTCGCCACCGCCGACCGCATCCGCGCCGAGCTGAAGCAGCAGGGCATCGAGCTGATCGACAGACCCGGCGGCGTCACCGAGTGGCTGCGGGGGTGAGCTGCTGCCGCGGCCGGCATCCTGGCCAGGTCAGCAACAACCTGGCTAGCCTGGAGATCGTCGAGAGTCGTCGCTGGTCATGCAGGTCAACATTCTCGAGGCCAAAAACCAGCTCTCCCGCCTGGTGCGGGCAGCTCAGGCCGGCGAGGAGGTGGTGATCGCCCAGCGGGGGATCCCTGCCGTGAAGCTGGTGCCCATCGATGGCCCGCCCAAGGCACCTGACCCGATCCGCTGGCTGGAGTCCAACCCCCTGCCGGCCCACCTCAAGCGCAGCCACGCCGAGATCGAGGCCCAGATCCAGGCCGAGCGTGACAGCTGGGATTGATGGATCTGGTGTATGTGGACAGCTGCGTGCTGATCTATGCGCTCGAGGAGGATCCATGCTTCGGAATCGCAGCAAGGCAAGGGCTGGCCGCTGTGGTGGCGCGGAACCAGGTCCTGGCGATCTCCCCGCTGGTGCAACTGGAATGCCTGGTGCGCCCTCTGGCTCGCCAGCAGAGCGAGTTGCTCCTCCGCTACCAGGACTGGCTGCGGCACTTTCACTGGCTGAGCATCAACGACGCCACCTTGTCCCTGGCCACTGAGCTGCGGGCTCGCCACAGCCTCAAGACACCGGATGCGCTCCATCTGGCCACGGCCCTCCAGCACGGCTGCAGGGCCCTGATCAGCAACGACAGGCGCTTCGATCGGGCCGGGGCTGATCTGGAGTCCATTGCACTCACAACCAACGCCTGATATCACGCTTGCAGGCCCTGCTTCTTGCCCGCCCGGTCGCTTATGTGCCCGGTCGCTGCTGATCGCGCATGAGCGTCTCGATCCTGCGGATGCGCTTCAGGGTGGTGGTCCACACCTCCAGCTGGAAGGCCCGGCCCTGATCCCCCGCCTCCACGGCGCTGCGGCAGCCGGCCACCAGCGCCTCCAGGTCGTCGCCCCGCTCGAAGGCGTCCCAGAGCTGGCGCTCCAGCCGCGCCCGCTCGATGAAGTTCCAGCGCTGCAGAAAGCTCATCGTCCCAGCTTGGCTCACCCCGCCCAGCTGCGGGCCAGGTCGATCACCGACACCACCAGGCCCACGGCGATCGCCGGCGGCGACACCCAGCGCAGGGCGAACAGCAGCGCCCCCACCAGCTGCGGCGGACTTCCCGAGCCCTCCAGGTCGGCCCGGTAGCGCCGCGGCGCCCGCCAGCCCAGCAGCAGGGCCATCGCCAGGCCGCCGGCGATCAGCAGCACGCCGCCGAACAGCGCGTCCATGCGCTCGAGCACGGACACGTTCAGGGCCGAGGGCAGGCCCAGCACGGCGATGGCGGCCACGCACAGCCACACCGCCCGGGGGCGGCTCCAGCCCAGACGGTCGATCAGCGAGCTGGCGGGCACCTCCAGCAGCGACACCGCCGAGGTGATCGCCGCCAGGTAGGCCAGCAGGAAGAACACCACGGCCACCACCCGGCCCGCCGCGCCCAGCGACGCCAGACCCGTGGGCAAGGCGATGAACAGCGCCCCCACGGTGCTGCCGCTCACCACATCCCCCAGCCCGAAGCTGGCCACCACCGGAAAGGTGACGCAGCCGGCCATCAGGCCCACGGCCGTGTCCATGCCCACCACCGCCGCCGCCTCGCCGGGGATGCCGCTGTGGCGGTCGAGGTAGGCGGCGTAGGCCAGGATCGCGCCGATGCCGGTGCCGATCGAGAAGAAGGCCTGGGTGAAGGCGTTGCGGATCGTGGCCGGGTCGCTGAGCTTGCTGGCATCCCAGCGCAGCAGGAAGGTGCCGTAGCCCTCCCGGGCCGCCGGCAGGAAGGCCGCCCAGATCAGCAGCCCCAGCAGCATCAGGAACAGCAGCGGCATCGCCCAGCGGGTGAGCCGCTCGATGCCGGCCCGCACCCCGGCCGCCACCACCGCACCCGTGAGCGCCAGGCTGACCAGGTGGCCGAGCACCGCGTCGCCGCCGCTGCTGATGCCCTTGAAATAGGCCTCGGCGCCGGCGATGTCGGCCGGCAGCGGATCCATCAGGGCGTGCAGCAGGCTGCGGCCGGTCCAGCCCATCAGCACGGCGTAGTACGACAGGATGCCCACCGCGGAGGCCAGGAACAGCCAGCCCAGGGGCCTCCAGCCCCGCCCGCCGGCGGTGACCGGGGCGATCAGCGGAGCGTGGCCGGTGCTGCGGCCCAGCACCATCTCCGCCACCAGCACCGGCAGGCACACCGCCAGCACGATCAGCACGTAGAGCAGCACGAAGGCGCCGCCGCCGCCCTGGGAGGCGCGGTAGGCGAAGCCCCAGAGGTTGCCCAGCCCCACGGCGCTGCCCGCCGCCGCCAGCACGAACCCCATCGAGGAGGCCCAGCGCTCAGTCGGGCGGCCGCGGGTGAACAGACGTGTGGCGTCCGGGGACGGGGGCATCGCAGCGCAACCGCAATCGAACCAGTTTCCGTGGCCTGGCAAGGGCCGTCACGGCGCCACCAGGTCGATCGCGCCGTCAGCCGCCCATCTCGGCCACGCCGACGCGGTGCTGCAGCCACTCCAGACCCACCACCAGGGCCACGCCGACGGCGCCCAGCAGCAGGGCCACCGCCAGGGAGCCACCGTCCGGGGGAGCCGCCAGGGCGTCGCGCAGCACGATCAGCTTGCCCCTGGCGTTGTGGGTGCTCTCCAGCACGGTGCGGAACGGCCAGATCTTCCACAGCGACCCGGCCATGAAGCCCACCAGCAGGGCCACGGTCTGGCCGTGCCAGCGCTCCAGCAGCCAGCGCAGCAGCCGCACGAAGGCGATCAGACCGGTGGCGCAGCCGAGGGCGAAGGGCACCAGGGTGGCCGGATCGAGCCCCTTCACCGCCTCCATCACGTGCTGGTACTGGCCCAGCACCAGCAGCAGGAAGGAGCCGGAAACGCCCGGCAGGATCATCGCCATGATCGCCACGGCGCCGCTCCAGAACACCGTGAACGGGTCGTGGGGCAGGGTCACCGGCACCCGGGTGACGAACACGAACGCCGCCGCGGCCCCGGCCGCCATCGCCACCAGACCGCTGACACCCCAGTGCGCGTGGCGGGCGATCAGCACGATCGAGCCCACGATCAGCCCGAAGAAGAAGGCGAACAGGAACACCGGGTGGACTTCGTACAGCCAGGTGATCGGCCGCACCAGGATCAGCACCGCCGACAGCAGGCCGGCCAGCAGCGGCACCAGAAAGTCCAGGTGCACCCGCGCCGCCGCCGCCCGCCAGCGCCCGTGCCGCAGCAGCGCCAGGAGCTGAAGATCGAAGCCGGAGACCGCCTCCAGCAGCTGGCCGTAGATGCCGAGGATGAAGGCCATCGAGCCGCCGCTCACCCCGGGCACCACATCGGCCGAGCCCATCGCCAGACCGCAGCCGATCAGGTACGGCCAGCCGGGGGTGGGCCTGGCGGGACCAGCAGGCCCCGAACGCCCAGGCTCTGAATGTGCGGGCGATGAACATGCGGGCACTGGACGCTCAGGCATCGGCAGCGCTCGGCGGCAGGGCTGAGTCGGGGGTCATGGACGCCGTCGGCCAGGGTGGCCCCATTCAACGCTGCACCGCGCCGGGCTGCACCCCGCCGGGCGCCATACCACCGTTCTCAACCGCCGGGAGGGCGCGCCTGGGATCAGGGCGCCCGTGCATGAAGGGGTCGCAGGGCAGAACCCCGTTGCGATCACGCTATCGGGCCCTGATCACGCTCTCGAGACCTGTCGATGCTTCCGCCGCGGCCTGTCGATGCTTTCGCAGCGCCGGTGGGACACTGGAGGCCCCCTGCCGGAGCCCCGCCGTGAAAGCCCTCGCCGTGCTCGGCTCCACCGGTTCGATCGGCACCCAGACCCTGGAACTGGCCGAGGAATTCCCCGAGCGCTTCCGGGTGGTGGCGCTCACGGCCGGCAACAACCTCGACCTGCTGATCGAGCAGATCCGCCGCCACGGCCCCGAGGTGGTGGCCCTGGCCGATGCCGGCAAGGTGGCCGAGCTGCGGGAGCGGCTGCAGGCCCTCGATGCCGCCGTGCGTCCCGCCCGCCTGCCGGAGCTGCTGGGCGGCCCCGAGGGCCTGGACGCCGCCGCCGCCTGGCCCAGCGCCGATCTGGTGGTCACCGGCATCGTCGGCTGCGCCGGCCTGCTGCCCACCCTGGCCGCGATCCGCGCCGGCAAGGACCTGGCCCTGGCCAACAAGGAAACCCTGATCGCCGCCGGTCCGGTGGTGCTGCCGGAGCTGGAGAAGAGCGGCTCGCGCCTGCTGCCGGCCGATTCCGAGCACTCCGCCATCTTCCAGTGCCTGCAGGGCACCCCCTGGGCCGAAACCGCCCGCCTCTCCACCGGCACCCCCACCCCGGGCCTGCGCCGCATCCAGCTCACCGCCAGCGGCGGCGCCTTCCGCGACTGGGATCCGGCCGATCTGCACAAGGCCACCGTGGCCGATGCCACCAGCCACCCCAACTGGAGCATGGGCCGCAAGATCACCGTGGATTCCGCCTCGCTGATGAACAAGGGCCTGGAGGTGATCGAGGCCCACTATCTCTTCGGCCTCGATTACGACCACATCGAGATCGTCATCCACCCCCAGTCGATCATCCACTCGATGGTGGAGCTGGCCGATTCCTCGGTGCTGGCCCAGCTGGGCTGGCCGGACATGAAGCTGCCGATCCTCTACTGCCTCAGCTGGCCCGAGCGCCTCGCCACCCCCTGGCGCCGCCTCGACCTCACCGAAGTGGGCTCGCTCACCTTCCGCAAACCCGACCCGGCGCGCTACCCCTGCATGGCGCTGGCCTACGCCGCCGGCCGCGCCGGCGGCACGATGCCGGCGGTGATGAACGCCGCCAACGAGCAGGCCGTGGCCCTGTTCCTCGAGGAGCAGGTGCACTTCCTCGACATCCCGAGGCTGATCGAGCTGGTGTGCGACCGCCACCGGGTGGATCTGATGGCCAACCCCGCTCTGGACGACGTGCTGGCCGTGGACGCCTGGGCCCGCCAGGCGGTGCGCGAGGCCGCACCCCGGCTGCACGCCAAGGCCCCCGCGGCGCTGCCGGCCTGAGCAGCGCGCCGATGTCCGAGCCCACCCCCCGGCTGATCGCCCATCACCTGCTGCTCTGCGCCACCCCCAGCAAGGCGCTCTGCTGCCCCGATCCGGCCGTGGGCGCCGCCAGCTGGGACGCCCTCAAGCGCCTGGTGCGCGAGCTGGGCCTGGAGGATCCGGCCCGCCCGGCGGGCGTGGTGCTGCGCAGCAAGGCCGATTGCCTGCGGATCTGCGCCGAGGGGCCGGTGCTGCTGATCTGGCCGGACGGGATCGTGTACGGCGGCGTCACCGCCGAGCGGATCGGGCCGATCCTGCGCGAGCACGTGATCGGCGGCGTGCCGATCGAGGACTGGATCGTTCGCCGCTATCGCCTCAGCCCGGCTCCGGCCGCATCCGGCTGACGCCGCCGCAGCCACGCCACCACCTGCCGGTCGGCCCAGCTGCCGGCGGCATCGCCAGCGCCGTGAAAGCCGTTGTGGCCGCCGCCGGGGCTGAGCAGCACCTGCAGCCCCGGCGGCGGATCGGCGGCCAGCTGGCGGGCGGCGGCGGCCGGCACCCAGGGGTCGTCGAGGGCGTGGACCAGCAGGGCCGGGGGCAGGGCGGCGCCGGCACGCAGGCGCGGCAGCACCGAGGCCTGGCGGTAGTAGGCCTCCACGGTGGCGTAACCCCAGCGCGGGGCCGTGATCGCCGCGTCGAAGGCGCGCAGGCTGCGGGGCCGGTGCGGGCCGCACAGGGCCGCGTGCGTTGCCGCCGACACGCCGAAGGGATCGGCCAGGGTCTGGCGGATCAGGCCGCGCAGCAGCCAGCGCTGGTAGAGCCGGTTGCGGGGGGCATCGATGCGCGCCGCGCAGGCGGCCAGATCCAGCGGACTGCTCACGGCCACCAGCCCATCGAGGGAGGCGGGCTTGGCCAGGGCAGCGTTGAGCAGCACCGCCCCCCCGAGGGACAGCCCGGCCCCCAGCAGCGGCAATCCACCGGCCTGCCGCCGCGCCGCCGCCAGCACCGGCAGCAGATCGCGGTTGCAGGCCGCCGCGTAGGTGCCCGGAGCCAGGGCCCGGCCGGCCCCGGCGCCGCGCAGGTTGAGGCGCCACACCCCGAAGCCCGCCTCCTGCAGGCAGCGCCCCAGCCGCCGCACGCCGCTGCTGCCGGCGCTGCCGCTCAGGCCGTGCACCAGCAGCACCAGGCCCCGGGGCGCCGTCTGCCCGGCCGCCCCCAGGGGCGGATCGCGCAGCACCAGCAGCCGCTCGCCAGCGCCAGGCGCAGCCTCCCCCGTCCCGGTGCCGTCCAGGGGCACCGCCAGCGGCTGGCCGGCATCCGGGCCCAGCCGCGGCGGGCGCAGGGTGTCGCGCAGGGTCTGGAGGTCGGGGCCGATCCAGGGCCAGCGCTGGCGGAACGGGGGCATCACGACGGCTCCATCGGAGCATCATCGCGACGCCCCCTCGGGCTCAGGCGGCCGTCTTCACCCGGCCCACCCCCAGCTCGCGCAGTTCGCTGAGCAGCCCGTTGAGCACCGCCTTGGCGTCGCCGAACAGCATCGCCGTCTGGGGCAGCTCGAACAGGGCGTTGCGGATGCCGGCATAGCCCGCCCCCAGGCTGCGCTTCACGACGAACACCTGCCGCGCCTGGTCCACCTCCAGCACGGGCATGCCGAAGAGGGGACTGGTGCTGTCGGTCTTGGCGTCGGGGTTCACGACGTCGTTGGCCCCCAGCACGATCACCACATCGGTGCGGGGGAACTCGGGGTTGATGGCATCCATCTCCACCAGCTGCTCGTAGGGCACGTCGGCCTCGGCCAGCAGCACGTTCATGTGGCCCGGCATGCGCCCGGCCACCGGGTGGATGGCGTAGCTCACCTCGGTGCCGTTGGCCTGCAGCAGCTTGGCCAGCTCGCTGAGGGCGTGCTGGGCCTGGGCCACCGCCAGGCCGTAGCCCGGCACGAACACCACCCGCTCGGCGCACTCCAGGGCCAGGGCGCACTCCTCGGGGCTGCAGCTGGTGATGCGGCTGTAGCCGCCGTCCTCGCCGCCAGCCTTGGCCCCGCCACCCGCGGAGGCGCCGAGGGCACCGCCGAAGAGCACGCTCAGCAGCGAACGGTTCATCGCCGTGCACATCACCTGGGTGAGGATCAGGCCCGCGGCCCCCACCATGGCGCCGGCCACGATCAGCAGCTGGCTGCCCACCACGAAGCCCGCCGCCGCCGCGGCCACGCCCGAGTAGCTGTTCAGCAGCGAGATCACCACCGGCATGTCGGCGCCGCCGATGGGCAGGGTCACGCCCACCCCCAGCAGGCTGGAGGCCACCAGCAGCAGCCACAGCGGCGCCCCGCCGGGGTCGGCCGGCAGGGCCACCACCCCCACCAGCGCGGCCACCGCCAGGGCGATGTTCACGCCGTGCCGGAGACGGCTCTGGGTCCAGGCGGGGGTGTCGATCCAGCCCTCCAGCTTGGCCATCGCCACCAGCGAGCCAGTGAAGGTGATGGCGCCCACGAACACCGAGATGGCGATCGAGAGGCGCTCCACCAGCGCCGCACCGGCCTCAGCGCCGCCACCTGCGCCGAACAGGGCCACGCCCACCGCCACCAGCAGCGAGGCGAGGCCGCCGCAGCCGTTGAAGAGGGCCACGGTCTGGGGCATGGCCGTCATCGGCACCCGCCGCGCCATCAGCAGTCCGGGCAGGCCGCCGGCGGCGGCGCCGGCGGCGATGGCCGCCCAGGCCAGGGGCGGCGGCTGCAGCTCGATCAGCAGGCCCAGCACCGCCAGGCCCAGGGCCAGGGCCGCCAGGCCGTTGGCGCTGCGGGCCGAGCGCACCTTGGCCAGGCCCTTGATGCCCAGGGCCAGCAGCAGCACCGCCACCAGGTCCACCGCGTAGGGCAGCAGGTTCAGCATCGACTCCATCAGGGTTGGGTCCATCTCAGCGGCCTCCCGGGGTGCGGCCGCCGGGACGGCGGAACATGGCCAGCATCCGGTCGGTGACCAGGAAGCCGCCCACCACGTTGAACAGGGCGAAGCCCAGCGACAGCGCCCCCAGCAGCAGCAGCGCCGGGTTGCCATCGGCCCGCGCCAGCAGCGTCAGCGAGGCCAGCACGGTGATGCCGCTGATGGCGTTGGCGCCGCTCATCAGCGGCGTGTGCAGGGTGGGCGGCACCTTGCCGATCAGTTCCAGCCCCAGCAGGCTGCCCAGCAGCAGCACCCACAGCGCCTGGGAGAAGCCGCTCATGATCCGGCCCCCACGAGCGCCTCGGCTCCCACCACCACATCCGGCCGGCGGCAGCGGCCGGCGTGGGTGACGAGACAGCCGGCCACGATCGGATCCTGGGGATCCAGCGCCAGCGGCGGTCCCTCGGCCTGCTCGCCGAGGCTCATCAGGTGCTCCAGCAGCGCCGCCAGGTTGCGGGCGTAGAGCGCGCTGGCGTGGTGGGGCACGCTGCTGGGCAGGGCATCGGCGCCGATCAGGGTCACCCCCCTGCGCAGCACCGTCTGCCCGGCCACGGTGCCGGCGCAGTTGCCGCCCTGGGCCACGGCCAGATCCACCAGCACCGAGCCGGGCCGCATCCGGTCGAGCATCGCCTCGCTGATCAGCCGCGGCGCCGGCCGGCCCGGCACCTGGGCGGTGCAGATCACCATGTCGGCCTGGGCCAGCTGCTCGGCCAGCTGCTCCCGCTGGGCCGCCAGGAAGGACTCGCTGGCGGCCTGGGCGTAGCCGCCCTGCTCGGCCGGGGCCGGCTCCTGCTCCGGCGGCGCCAGGAAGCGCCCGCCCAGCGATTCAACCTGCTCGCGGGCGGCGGCCCGCACGTCGCTCACCACCACCACGGCGCCGAGCCGACGGGCCGTGGCCAGGGCCTGCAGCCCCGCCACCCCGGCCCCGAGCACCAGGGCGCGGGCGGGCTGGATCGTGCCGGCGGCGGTCATCAGCATCGGCACGTAGCGGTCCAGGGCGGCCGCCGCCAGCAGCACCGCCTTGTAGCCGGCGATGTTGGCCTGGGAGGAGAGCACGTCCATGGACTGGGCGCGGCTGATGCGCGGCAGCAGCTCCAGGGCCAGGGCCGACACCTGGCGGCGGTTGAGCAGGTCCACCAGCTCCTCGGCCCGGTAGGGGGAGAGCAGGCCGGCCAGCAGGGCGCCGCTGCGCAGCCGCTCCAGCAGCTCCGCTGGCGGCGGCTGCACGCAGAGCACGCCGTCCACCTCGCTCCACACACCGTTGCCGGGCTCGGTGACCCTGGCTCCCGAGCAGGCGAAGTCGTCGTCGCTGAAGCCGGAGGCCTCCCCGGCGCCCGCCTCCACAGAAAACGTGAGCCCCCGGGCGCTGAGGCGCTGCACCGTTTCCGGGGTGGCCGCCACGCGGGCCTCCCCAGGACGCCATTCCCTGGGGATGAGCAGATGGGTCAACGCAGGCGCATGCACGGGTCAACCCTTCATTAGGCGGCAGCCGACGCGGTGCCGGCAACGGTTCGGGCGCCAATGTGGGCACTTACCCACCGAACCACCCTCAGACCAGGCCGCCCTCAGAACAGGGGCAGCAGCTCCTGCTCCACGCTGACGGCCTGGGGCAGCGACCCCTGGCGGCGCAGCTGGCGGGCGCGCAGGATCATCGGGTCGATGTCACAGTCCCGGCGCCAGCTGCGCTCGAGGTGCCGCCGCCGGCGCTCCGCAGGCGGGCCTGGCTGGCGGTGCGGCTGGTCGGGCGGGCGGGCCATGGCGAGAGGCAGCGGCGAGAAGCAGCCGCGACGGGCAGCGGGTGGGCGCTGGCCCCCAGGCCCGCCTGGCCCGACGGTAGGCAGCACAGCCGGCGGGGCCATGGGTGAGAACACGCATCGGCCCGCCGGGCGCACAATGGCCAGCCGGGGCCCAGCCTCCCCGGCCACAGCCATGGATCCGCCGCTTTCCTTCCAGCTCCAGCCCCCGGCGGGCGCACCGGAGCCCGGCCCGCGGATCGAGCCGCGCCAGTGGCAGCGCCAGCTGATCCAGCTGCTGCGTGCCCGCCTGGTGCGCCCGGCGGGCGGCGGCCACGACGTGCTGATCCACGCCGGCCCCGGGGCCGGCAAGACCCTCGGCGCCCTGCTGAGCTTCCGGCAGCTGCGGCAGGAGGGGCGCCTGGAGCGGTTCCTGGTGCTCTGCCACCGCAGCTCCATCGCCCGCCAGTGGCAGCTGGCCGCCGCCGGCCTGGGGCTGGAGCTGCGCTGCTGGGACCCCCAGCTGGGCGACGGCACCGGCGGCCACGGGCTGCTGCTCAGCTACCAGGCCGCCACCCGCCACCTGGAGACCCTGCAGGAGCGCTGGGCCGGCGCGGGCTCGGGCCCCTGGCTGGCGATCGCCGATGAGGTGCACCACCTGGGACTCGATCCGGAGGAACCGGAAGCGGCGGTCTGGGGCCATGCCTTCAGCCGTCTGTGCGCCGGCGCCACCCTGCGGCTGGGTCTCACCGGCACCCCCTTCCGGGCCGACAACCTGGCCTTCTGCGCCGCCCGCCGCCAGCTGGTGCGGGACGGGGATCAGGTGGTCGAGCACATCGTTCCCGACCTCAGCGTGGAGCCGCGCCAGCTGATCGCCGCCGGGGACGTGCGGCCGCTGGAGTTCCGCTTCCAGGACGGCTGGGTGGACCATGGCCGGCCCGGCCCCGATGGCGAGGGCTGCGGCGACACGGAAACCTCACCGCTCTCCGCCGAGACCCGCGAGAGCTGGCGGGCGCGCAACCTGCGGCGGGCCATCCGGCTCGGGGATGGCGGCAGCATCGCCCTGCGGGTGCTGCTCGGCGCCAGGCGGCGCCTTGAGCGGCTGCGCCCGGGACACCCCGGCGCCGGAGGCCTGGTGATCGCGCGCGACATCGCCCACGCCCGGGCCCTGGGGCAGCTGCTGGAGGAGCAGGGCGACGCGGTGCTGCTGGTGCACTCCCAGCACCCAGACGCCGCCGAGCGGCTGGCCGACTTCCGCGCCGGCACGGCCGACTGGCTGGTGAGCGTGGACATGTGCGCCGAGGGCTTCGACGCGCCGCGGGTGCGGGTGGTGGCCTATCTCACCACGGTGGTGACCCGCAGCCGGTTTCTGCAGGCCATCACCCGGGCGGTGCGCATGGATGGCGAACGGGCGCGCCTGGAGAGCATTCCCCGCGAACCCTCCTATGTGCATGCTCCGGCCGACCCGCTGCTGATCGGCCATGCCCGCGGCTGGTCGCTGAGCGAGCCCTATCTGCTCAGGCCGCGGCCGGCCACGGAGGCGCAGCCCCTTGCCGGAGGCAGCGCCAGCGGCCAGCTGCCGCTGCAGGCCATCGACGAACGGGCGGGCCCCCTGCTGCGGGTGCGGGGGCCCGAGCTGCCGCCGTTCCTGCCCCAAGCCAGGCGCAGTGCTTAGCACACAGCGCACCGGATGCACAGGTCACAAACGAAATCCCCTCAAGCGTTAACAACGTTGTGTCAACCACTACGTCAGTTCGGCGGATCGCCAGGCAACGTGGTGCCACTCGCGGAGACGCGGACCATGGACCCCATCGGGAATCGCCGCCTCACCGTCGCCGTGAGCTGGGCACTTGCCCGTCAGGCCACCCTCGACTGCCTTGAGCAGTACGAGGAGAGCTACGCCCTCACCGAGGAGTTCCGGGAGTGGCTGCTCTGCCTGGAGGACCACCCCGAGCTGATGGCCGCCAACGTGTTGATGGTGCCCCGCGACCTGGGCGGGTGCGGCGGAGGCCCTGGGCAGATCAACCCGTCCAGCGACCTGGAGACGGACGGCCTCCTGGAAATCTGAACAAAATCTAAAGGAGTCCGCCCGATCCTCTGCCGGAGCCGGACACATCCCTTCACGGCGGCCGCCGGCCGCGGCTGGTCACGGCGATCGCCTAGGGTCAACTCATAGTCGCTCCGCTTAAGCCGTGACCGCAGCGCGTCCTGACGCACCTCGACCTGAGGTCGAAAACCTGGTGATCGTGGGCTCGGGCCCCGCCGGCTACACCGCCGCCATCTACGCCGCCCGCGCCAACCTCAATCCGCTGCTGATCACCGGCTTCCAGGATGGCGGCATCCCCGGTGGCCAGCTGATGACCACCACCCACGTGGAGAATTTCCCGGGCTTCCCCGACGGCATCCTGGGGCCGGATCTGATGGACCGGATGAAGGCCCAGGCCGAGCGCTGGGGCACCACCCTGGTGCTGGCCGACGCCACCGCCATCGATCTCTCGCAGCGGCCCTTCCGGATCACCGCCGACGGAGTCACCTACCAGGCCCAGAGCGTGATCCTGGCCACCGGCGCCAGCGCCAACCGCCTCGGCCTGCCCCAGGAGGAGCGCTTCTGGAGCAGCGGCATCAGCGCCTGCGCCATCTGCGACGGCGCCACCCCCCAGTTCCGCAACCAGGCCGTGGCCGTGGTGGGCGGCGGCGACTCCGCCTGCGAGGAGGCCGTGTACCTCACCAAGTACGGCGACCACGTGCACCTGATCGTGCGCTCCGACAAGCTGCGCGCCAGCAAGGCCATGGCCGACCGGGTGCTGGCCAACCCCGCCATCACCTTGCACTGGCACCGCCAGGTGGTGGACTGCAGCGGCAGCGACTGGCTGGAGGCGATCAGCCTGCGGGACGCCATCAGCGGCGCCACCGAGGAGCTGCCCGTGAGGGGCCTCTTCTATGCCATCGGCCACACCCCCAACACCCGCCTGGTGCGCGGCCAGCTGGAGGTGGACAGCCACGGCTACCTGGTGACCCAGCCCGGACGGCCCGAAACCAGCATCGAGGGCGTGTTCGCCGCCGGCGACGTGGCCGACGCCGAGTGGCGCCAGGGCGTCACCGCCGCCGGCAGCGGCTGCCAGGCGGCCCTGGCCGCCGAGCGCTGGCTCAGCCACCACAACCTGGCGGTGGAGGTGAAGCGTGAGGCGGTGGAGCCCCAGGAGGTGGGCGAACCGAAGCGCACCGCCGAGAGCGACGAGGCCAACTACGACGCCGATGCGCTCTGGCAGAAGGGCGGCTACGCCCTGCGCAAGCTGTACCACGACAGCGAGAGGCCCCTGCTGGTGGTGTACACCTCACCCACCTGCGGCCCCTGCCACGTGCTCAAGCCCCAGCTCAAGCGGGTGCTCGATGAGCTCGGCGGCGCCGCCCAGGGCGTGGAGATCGACATCGAGGCCGATCAGGCGATCGCCCAGCAGGCCGGGGTCACCGGCACCCCCACCGTGCAGCTGTTCCACCGCAAGGAGCTCAAGCAGCAGTTCAAGGGCGTGAAGCAGCGCAGCGAATTCAAGGCTGCCATTGAGAGCCTGCTGGGCGTGCACGCCTGAGACAAGCGGACCTCAGCGGCGCCGTCGCACCGGGAGGTGCGCTCAGCGGCGCCTGGGCCCCCCCGGCCGGTTGCCGCCGGGGCGGGGCCCGGTGCTGGCGTTGCGCTCCCGGTAGGTGATGCGGCCGCGGGTGAGGTCGTAGGGGCTGATCTCCACCAGCACCTTGTCGCCGGCGAGCAGCTTGATCCGGAACTTGGTGAGCTTGCCCGCGGCGCGGCAGAGGCACTGGTGACCGGCGGGCTGCTCCAGGGTCACCAGGTAGAACCCATTGCCCTGTTCCTTCTCGATCACACCAGAGGTCTCAATCATGCAGCGAAGCGCTCGATCCAGGTAACGGCTGACGCCAGCTTAGGTGGCCCCCTCACCCCCGCCGCACGGGCGGTAGGGTCGGGCCTCCCCACTGCGGATCCTGCGGGTCCGGTCCTCCATGGTGCTGCCACCCCTCTCGATGGACCTGGGTCTGCTGCTGATCTCGATCGGTGCGGTGAATCTCTGGAATGCCCGCCGCTCCTGAAGCGCGCACGCTCCTGTTCCACAAGCCCTACGGGGTGCTCAGCCAGTTCACGCCCGAAGCGAACAGCCGCTGGCGTTGCCTGGCCGACTTCATCCCCGTACCGGATGTCTACGCCGCCGGCCGGCTCGACGCCGACAGCGAGGGCCTGCTGCTGCTCACCAGCGACGGCCCGCTGCAGCGCCGCCTCACCGACCCGGCCTGCGGGCACTGGCGGCGTTACTGGGCCCAGGTGGAGGGCGACATCGGCGCCGATCCCCAGGCCCTGGCTCAGCTGGCCGCTGGCGTGGCGGTGCAGGGCCGCCGCACCCTGCCGGCCCGGGCCCAGGCCCTGCCGGCCGCGGAGGTGACGGCTGCGGCGATCCCGGAGCGCGATCCGCCCATCCGCATGCGCCGGGCCATCCCCACCAGCTGGCTGCAGCTGGAGTTGCGCGAGGGCCGCAACCGTCAGGTGCGGCGCATGACGGCCGCGGTGGGCTATCCCACCCTGCGGCTGCTGCGGGTGGCGATCGACCTGATGGACGGCCAGCCGCCGCTCAGCCTGGAGGGCCTGGCCGCCGGCGCCTGGCGTGACGTGACGCCCGCCGAGCGCACCAGGCTGGAGCGCCTGAAGCGGAACTCCCCGGGCCGCGGCGGGCGGGCCGGCGGCGGGAAGTCCGGCCGGGGCGGGGCCGGTGGGTAGGGGGGCTTGCCGCCCTCAGGCCAGCACATCCCGGAGCTCGCGGACCGTCTGCAGCTGGCCGTAGTAATAGTTGGCGCGGGCGCGGCGCTCGGGATCGTCGATGCTGTCGAGAGCGTCGAAGCCCAGGCTCTGCCAGAGCTCATGGCCGCAGGCCTGATTGAGCACCTCGGTGGCCTCGCTCTCCAGGTTGGCGAGACGACGCTGCAGGTTCTTGATCTGGGCGACCGACATCGGCGGCAGGCATCAATACCGCAATAGTACAGGTGAACCAGTGCCCGTGTCTGTCCCCGTGTCCGTTCCCCTCTCCGTCGGGGCGGTTCAGAACGGCAGCTTCTTCCTGGCGTCCTTGTCCAGGTCGGCCTCCATCTCCCGCAGCCGCCTGAGGATCGTGTCGTAGTACTCCTTGAGGTAGGCCTCCAGGGTGGTGGTGTCGGCCGGGTCGAGGCCGAAGGCGGCGTAGCTCTCCTCCATCGGCGCATCCAGGCGCGCACCGCCGCCGGTGACCGACTCGAACGCCAGGCGCTCGGCCACGTTCAGGCTGGCCTCGAAGAACCCCGTCACCGCGCGCATCAGCCCCAGCAGCACTGGCGGCACGCGGAACACCCGGGCGTCCTTGCCGGTGTAGCGCTCGCACAGCTGGGTGATCTCACCGGTGGTCCAGGCCCTCGGACCCACCACCGGGAAGGAGCGGCGCACCGTGGTGTCGGGATGGCTCAGGGCCGCCACCGCGAAGCGGGCCATGTCCTGGGTGTTCATGTAGGCGATGGGGGTGGGCGTGCCGCTCACCCACACCGTCTGGCCCTCCAGCACGGGAATGGCGAACTGGCTGATCAGCCCCTGCATGAAGGCCGCTCCCTGCAGGATCGTGTAGTCGAAATCCGAGGCCTCCAGCCACTGCTCGGTGCAGGCCTTGATGTCCATCAGCGGCACGTCGCGGTGCTGGGCGGCGTTCAGCAGCGACACGAACACCAGCCGCCTCACGCCCGCCCGCTGGCAGGCGGCGAACAGGTTCTGCTTGCCCGTCCAGTCGATGTCGTAGGCGCTGCCGGGATCGGTGGCGCGGGCCGTGGCCGCGTCGATCACCGCCTCCTGGCCCTCCAGGGCGTAGTCAAGGCTGTCGGGATCGAGCAGGTCGCCGCGGGTGAGCTCACAGCCCCACTCCTGCAGGAAGGCGGCCTTGCGGGGGGAGCGCACCATGCAGCGCACCTGATGGCCGGCATCGAGGGCCTGCCGGGCGATCTGCCGACCCAGGGTGCCCGTTCCGCCAACGACCAGAACCTGCATGCACCACGCTCAAGCGGGACTGAGCCTAGGGGTGCGCCCGTCGGGCCGAGAGCGCCATCCGCTCGACCTGCGCGGGGGCTCAGTCGGCGTCGGCGAAGCGCAGCAGCAGCACGCCACCCACCAGGCCCACGGGAATCAGCACCCAGAAGAGGGCAGCGATGCCGAAGATTTCCGAGGCCATGGCCGATGCAGTGGGAGGCCCTCCTATTTAGCAGCGTCTGCGGCACCGGCACCTCCCAGCCGGGCCGCCAGCTCCAGGATCAGCGGCCAGGGGGCGTCGCTGCGCAGCTGCCCCGCCATCACGCCGCTGGCCCAGGCGCCGTGGCCCAGCCGGCGCAGGGCCTCCACCAGGGCCGTGAGCTTCGGGGGACCGCCGCGGCCCATGCGGCGGGCGATCTCGGCCAGGGGCCAGCAGCGGGCGGGCAGCCCGGGATCGGCGTGCAGCGCCGCCAGCAGCCGGCGGCTGGCGGCCGCGACGCTGCGGGGCACCGCCTCTGCCTCTGCCTCCGCCTCTGCCTGGCGGAGGACGGCCTCCAGGGTCGGCGGGTGCTGCAGGGGGCCGATCCAGAGCGGCCCGCTGATCGCCAGCGGCGGCGCCGTCCCGGGCGCACAGGCGCAGGGCTGCCACTGGCGCAGGCTGAGCAGCGACTGCACCTGCTGGTCGCCGCAGCCGTGGCAGAGGGCGATCAGCCCCAGCTGACCCTCCTCGCCGCGGGCGGGGCGGCGGCGCAGACGCACGGCGGTGCGGAAGGTGCGGCCCTCGCTGAAGGCCAGCAGCGGCTCGACGCCCCGGCCGAGGGCCCAGGCGCAGCGGGCAACGCTGCCGAGCTGCAGGCGCAGGGCCAGCTCCCAGGAGGCGGGATGGGCCCGCGCCGCCGCCCCGAAGCGGCGCACGGCCGCCGGCCGGTCGTGGCCGGTGGGCGAACGGCCGTCGCTGCTGGCCAGGTAGAGCACCCCGTCCAGGCTCACCGCCTCCAGCGCCAGGGGCAGCAGGGCGGTGGGGCAGCCGAAGGCATCCAGATCCACCAGCTCGAAGCGCTCGCGCCGCTGCAGGCATCCCGCCAGCAGCTGCTGGGCGGTGAGGGCGGTGGTGCGCAGCGCGCAGCCGGCGGCGGACAGCGGCGCCAGGTTGGCGCTCAGCAGCGGCAGGCGATCGGGATCGGCGTCGTTGGCCCACACGGCCGTGGCCCCGGCCTCGAGCCCCACCCGCAGGCCGCGGATGCCGCAGCCGGCCATCACATCCAGCAGCCGCAGCGGCCCGGTGGAGGCCAGCGCGCGGGCCAGCAGCACCCCCAGATCGCGGCTGGGCCGTGACTCCGGACGGAAGAAGCCGCCGCCGAGCTGCAGCCGGGCCGCGCCTTCGCAATAGTGAGAGCCTGCGCGGGTATCCAGGAACCAGCCGCCTTGCGAGCCAAGCCCCAGCCTGCCAACGCCGAGTGGGGTGAGCACAGCCAGTGGATCTGGCGCGGCCAGAGCTGCCACTGGCGCGTGCTCGGCGATCCCGGCCATCCGCCGCTGCTGCTGGTGCACGGCTTCGGGGCGGCCTGCGGCCACTGGCGCCGCAACGCCGCCGCCCTGGCGGCCGCCGGCTGGCGGGTGTACGGCATCGATCTGATCGGCTTCGGCGCCTCCAGTCAGCCAGCCCTGCGGCTCGACAACCGCCTCTGGGCCCGCCAGCTGCAGGCGTTCCTGGCCGAGGTGGTGGGCGCGCCGGCCGTGCTGGTGGGCCACTCCCTCGGCGGTCTGGTGGCGCTCAGCTGCGCCGTGTTCTTCCCGGCCTGGGTGCGGGCGGTGGTGGCGGCGCCGCTGCCCGACCCCACCCTGCTCACCGCCCCCCAGGCGCGGCCGCCGCGGCGGCCCCCCTGGCGGCGGCGGCTGAAGCGCTGGCTGGTGATCGGCCTCTGCCGGCTGCTGCCGCTGGAGCTGCTGGTGCCGCTGCTCGCCCACTCGCCGCTGCTGGATCTGGGCATCCAGTCGGCCTATGCCACACCGGTGATCGGCGACCAGGAGCTGCACCGCCTGATCGCGCGGCCGGCGCGGCGGCCGGGGGCGGTGCGCGCCCTGCGGGCGATGAGCATCGCCATGGCCCTGCGGCCCCATGGGGCCACCGCCCCGGCGCTGCTGCGCCGCCTGCAGCGGCCGATGCTGCTGCTCTGGGGTCAGCGCGACCAGCTGGTGCCGGCGCGCCTGGCCGCCCAGGTGCTCTCCCAGCGGCCGGGGCTGCCGCTGGAGGTGCTGGAGCACTGCGGCCACTGCCCCCATGACGAGGCCCCGGAGCACTTCAACCGCACCCTGCTGGGCTGGCTCAGCCGTCTGCCGGCGGCCGAGCCGGTGCTGGAGGCGGGGCGGTAACCTGCCGGTTCTGCCCTGGTGTCATGAAGCACACCCTCTCGGTGCTGGTGGAGGACGAGTCCGGCGCCCTCAGCCGGATCTCGGGGCTGTTCGCCCGCCGCGGCTTCAACATCGAGAGCCTGGCGGTGGGCCCGGCCGAGAAGAACGGCATGTCGCGGCTGACCATGGTGGTGGAGGGCGACGACCGCACCCTCCAGCAGATGACCAAGCAGCTGGACAAGCTGATCAACGTGCTCGGCGTGATCGACCTCTCCACCGTTCCGGCCGTGGAGCGCGAGCTGATGCTGCTCAAGGTGTCGGCCCCGCCCCGCCAGCGCGGCGAGATCCTCGAACTGGTGCAGGTGTTCCGCGCCCGGGTGGTGGATGTGGCCGACGATGCCCTCACCCTGGAGGTGGTGGGCGACCCAGGCAAGCTGGTGGCCCTCGAGCAGCTGCTCGAGCCCTACGGAATCCTCGAGATCGCCCGCACCGGCAAGGTGGCCCTGGAGCGGGCCTCGGGTGTGAACACCGAGTTCCTCAAGGTCACCGCCTCCGAGAAACGCGTTCCCGCCTAGCCGCCACCCTTCACCACGGTGGCCCTGACGATCCGGTCGCCCTGCTGGATCCGGTCGACCACCTCCATGCCCTGGCTCACCCGGCCGAAGACGGCATAGCGGCCGTCCAGTTCGGGCAGCGCCTGCAGCGCCACATAGAACTGGGCACTGGCGGAGTCGGGATCGGCGGAGCGGGCCATGGCCACGGCACCGCGCTGGTGGGGCAGCGCCAGCTGGCTGGTCACGCCGGGGGTGAGCAGTTCCTGGCCGTAGCGGGGGGACTCCTCGGCGCTGAGCTTCACCTCCAGGGGAATCAGCCGTTCCTCGCCGCTCTTTGGATCGATGAAGCTGCCGCTGCCGTACTGGCTGGTGGGCACCACCGGGTTGGCGGAGAGCGGATCGCCCCCCTGCACCACGAACGGGCTGGGCTGGCGCACCACCCGGTGGAACACCGTGCCGTCGTAGGCGCCCCGGCGCACCAGATCGAGGAAGTTGCCGGCCGTGAGCGGCGCGGCGTCGCCGTCCAGCTCGATGCGCACCTCCCCCCGGCTGGTGGTGAGGGCCACGGTGGCCTTGCCGTCGAGACAGGGGGTCCGGGCGGTGGCGCAGGCGTTCTCACCGCTCTTCAGACCATCGCCCGCGCAGCCGCCCAGGGTGAGGGCCGCCACCAGAACCGCGGCCAGCCGCCAGGCCTGGCGCCTCATACGCCCTCCAGGGGCACGCCCAGGAAGCGGGCCAGCTGAGCCCCGGCCAGCTCCAGGTCGGCCAGGGGCATCGGCTCTCCCACCCGGGTGAGCGGCAGATCGCGGCGGCCCTGCACCCGCAGCGCCAGTCGGCGGCGGGGGTTGAGGCCGTCGCGCACCTCCACCTTCACCGCCTGGATCTCGCGCAGGGGGATCTCCACGTCGATGCGGCGGCGGAAGCCGCGCCGCGTGATCGTGGCCTTGCCGGCACCGCGGTCGAAACGGTTGCTGCCGGCACCCACATCGATGCCGATCACCGACCACAGGTAGGTGGCGAGCAGCACGGCGGCCAGGCCGTAGAGCCCCATCACCGCCCCCTGGGGCAGCCACACCAGCTCGGCCGGGTGGCCGACGGGCAGCAGGTCGCGGTGCAGGTAGCTGGAGAGGCTGGTGAGCAGGAAGCCAACGCCGCCCAGGCTCACCACCAGGGCCACGAGCAGGTTGGACGGGCGGCGGGAGCCGAGCACCGGCTGCTCCAGCACGTCGGTGAGGTCGGTGGGGGGCATCCGGCGGAGCTGAACAGGTGGGGGCCATCTTGGCGCGGGGCCCGCCGGTGGGGGCGGGGGCCGACTCCAGGAGCGGGGGCGGGCTGCAGAAGCCAGATCCAGCAAGGGATTTCAGCCCGTGTCAGAGCAGCTCGCAGTGCCCGGGAACGTTGTTACCATCGCCCGGTATCCCGCTCTCTCCATGACGATCGCAGTAGGGCGCGCGCCGGCGGGCCGGGGATGGTTTGACGTCCTCGACGACTGGCTCAAGCGCGACCGTTTCGTTTTCGTGGGGTGGTCCGGTCTGCTCCTGTTCCCCACCGCCTACCTGGCGCTGGGCGGCTGGCTCACCGGCACCACCTTCGCCACCTCCTGGTACACCCACGGCATCGCCAGCTCCTACCTGGAGGGCTGCAACTTCCTCACTGCCGCCGTCAGCACCCCCGCTGACGCCATGGGCCACAGCCTGCTGCTGCTCTGGGGCCCCGAGGCCCAGGGCGACTTCGTGCGCTGGGTTCAGCTCGGCGGTCTCTGGCCCTTCGTGGCCCTGCACGGCGCCTTCGCCCTGATCGGCTTCATGCTGCGTCAGTTCGAGATCGCCCGGCTGGTGGGCATCCGCCCCTACAACGCCATCGCCTTCTCCGGTCCGATCGCGGTCTTCGTCAGCGTCTTCCTGATGTACCCGCTGGGCCAGAGCAGCTGGTTCTTCGCACCCAGCTTCGGGGTGGCCGCCATCTTCCGCTTCCTGCTCTTCCTGCAGGGCTTCCACAACTGGACCCTCAACCCCTTCCATATGATGGGTGTGGCGGGGATCCTGGGCGGTGCGCTGCTGTGCGCCATCCACGGCGCCACGGTGGAGAACACCCTGTTCGAGGACGGCGAGCAGGCCAACACCTTCAAGGCCTTCGAACCCACCCAGGAGGAGGAGACCTACTCGATGGTGACGGCCAACCGCTTCTGGAGCCAGATCTTCGGGATCGCCTTCTCCAACAAGCGCTGGCTGCACTTCTTCATGCTGTTCGTGCCGGTGATGGGTCTGTGGACCAGCAGCATCGGCATCATCGGCCTGGCCCTCAACCTGCGCGCCTACGACTTCGTGTCGCAGGAGATCCGCGCCGCCGAGGACCCGGAGTTCGAGACCTTCTACACCAAGAACATCCTTCTCAACGAAGGCATCCGGGCCTGGATGGCACCGGCTGACCAGCCGCACGAAAACTTCGTCTTCCCTGAAGAGGT
>NZ_JAGQCJ010000008.1 GCF_024346135.1 Cyanobium sp. CH-040
ACGTGCTGAACCGCGCCAACCTGGGTATGGAAGTGATGCACGAGCGCAACGCCCACAACTTCCCGCTGGACCTGGCGGCCGCTGAAGCCACCCCGGTGGCGCTCACCGCACCCGCCATCGGCTGAAGCTGCCTTTTCGGCTCAGTCAGTCTGTCAACAACGCAGGACCTCCGTCTCTCCCGCTTCCCCCCTCCTTCTTCGAGGAGGGGGGATTTTTTGTGCTGAGCTTCATTGCCGAGAGCGGCATGATTCCAAGCCCACCTGTGCTGTCCGGCGGATCACGCCTGCCGCCATCACGCCCGGGGAGATGGGCGCCGCCTGATGGCCGGCTGCGCAGAGCAAAATGGACGTGAACGGATAGAAAGGAACTCTGAAGGCATTGGCATGTCCCGGTTGCCGCCGGCCTCTGAGGATGAACGGCGACAGACCGACGAGGGACAGAAAGGTCCATAACCAGGGTGCAGTACGACAGGGCTTTACCGAGAAGCTGGCCTGAGCGAATTTCTGTGGTGTGGCTGCGGATGGTGATCGTGCCCTCGATGGTCTGATAGCGCTGCCTGATCTCCATCACGACATTTCCGGATTGCCTGTCCCAGCGGCCGGACGGGTGGCCCTCCGCGCGGGCTGGAACAACCCAGAAATAGCCTCAGGCGTCAGGGGGCCTGATTTCGGCATCCGCCTTCCAGTCGCCCATGGCAAAGGAGTGGGACACGACACGTGTGCCCGGTGGCATCGCCAGGGACGCAATGTCTGGATTGGATTCAATGCCCACGCCACGAGCGCCAAATTCCTTCACCATCTCATCGGAAGTGGGTATCCAGATCACATTTTTCCCATCCTGGCCCCTGACCGGCTGGTACAGCTCATCGCCGGATTCCTGGGAGTAGGCCATGTCCGGCGCCATCATGCAGGGGAGAGCGCTGAGAACGGCGGCCTCCAGCTGGTGATGGCATCTACCTGCTCGCTTGAAGAAGAATGATTTGTGAAGTATCTGGCATATATCTCTCCAGAAGTCGTTGTCGCTGCGTCTGTGATTCCAGGTTGCCCGCGTCGACCATGGCGGCCAAGGTATTCGGCGATAGGACAGCTCACTTCAGGCGTCGCAGGTCCAGCGAGCTCTCACTTCTGCTGTGAGGTCCCGTTGGGCTAAGTCGAGGAATAAGCCGATGGTCGGACTTGAACCGACGACCTACTGATTACGAATCAGTTGCTCTACCGCTGAGCTACACCGGCGATGCCAAGAAACTAGCATTCAGAGCACCGGTCTGTCCCCGGCGCTCACCCGCACTCCCGCATCCATGGGTTCCCCTCCGCCGGCTCAGTCGGGGTCAAAGGCCGCTCCCCGCTCCTCCAGCGATCTCGACCCGGCACTGCGTGCCCGGTTGCTGCAGGAGGCCCGCACCCCCTGGCGTGGGCTCCGCCGGGGCCTGTGGCTTGCCCTGGCCGCCTCGGCTGCCCTCGGACTGGCCGTGATGACCATGCGGCTGGCAGCTGGAGAGGGCGTGGCCTCAGGCGATCTGCTCATCCAGCTCACGGCCCTGCTGCTGTTCGGCGGTCTGCTCTGGTTCGATCGCCGTGGCTCCCGGCGGGGAGACGACGAGGGCCTCTGAGCGCAAACTCAGGTCATCTCGGGGGGTGTTCAGGTCTCGGCCTGTCCAGGTTCGTCTGCTGGGTCGCTCTCCCCGGGGATCTCGGCCGGCGGCTGCGGGTGGGCGCCGGTGGACTCCGCGGCGGGCGCAGGGCACTCAGCTTCAGTCGGTTCGGGTGGTTCAGTCGCCTGCGCTGGCTCAGCCTGCCCAGCTGGCTCGGCTGGCTCAGGCGGGTCCTCGACGGCGGCCGGCTCGATGGGGCTCCGGTCCTCGAGCGGCGCCGGTGGTGCGTTGTTCAGCAGCGGCTCGAGAAGCAGCAGGGGCAGTCCGAGGCTCAGCCGCTGCTGCTCGATCTGCTCCTGGGTAAGGGGGGTGAGCCCCCGGAGACCCTCATCCGGCAGATAGAGCAGGGCCGCGGCCTGGAGCACCTGTTGCAGCTGCCACACCATCAGGGCCAGGACGGGCGTGGTGAGCAGCAGCGCCAGCATGCGGTTGGCATCCGCGAGCGGGGCCACGGGCCCGGCAAGGGCAGCCCGGGCATCGATCCACCAGAGCACGGGCAGCAGCACCGCCCCTGCCATCACCCCGGCCAGGCGGGCCGCCAGGGTGGGCGCCGCCAGCAGCGTGCGCTGGGCGGTGCTGCGGGCCCTCAGGGGCACCTGCACCAGCAGCAGGGAAAACGGATCCGCCGGCCTGCGCCAGAGCAGCACCGCCGGGGCCAGGGCGCCGATGGCCCAGGCCAGCAACCGTTCCAGGGCAGGCAGCCCACCGGGGTCGCTGCCAGCCAGGAGCAGCAGCAGCAGCAGCAGCTCCAGGGGGAGTGCGGCCAGTCCGACCAGCTGCAGCCAGATCAGAGGTTCTCGACGGGCTGCGGTCACGCGTGCTCCGGCATGGGCTCAGGCCTGGTGGTGCGCCGGCGCCTCAGCTGCTGAGGCTGCGGCGCTGGGTCACCAGTTTGTAGGCCTCGATGCGGTCTCCCTCCTGCCAGCTGCTGAAGCGATCGCAGGCGACACCGCACTCGAACCCACTGGCCACCTCCTTGACGTCGTCCTTGTTGCGACGCAGGGAGTCGAGGTCGCCCTCGTAGACCTTCTCCGTGCCGCGCCAGACACGCAGCTTGGCATTGCGCTGCAGCTTGCCACCGGTGACATAGCAGCCCGCCACGGCGTTCTTGCCGATCGTGAACACGGCCCGCACCTCGGCTTCGCCCAGACCTTCCTCCACCAGCTCCGGCTCCAGCAGGCCTTCCATGGCCAGCTGGATGTCCTCCAGCAGCTTGTAGATCACGTCGTAGTCGCGCACGTCGACGCCGGTGGCATCGGCGGCCCGCTTGGCACCGGGGGCCATCGAGGTGTTGAAACCCACGATCACTGCACCCGAGGCGGCCGCCAGGTCGACGTCGGTCTCGGTGATCTCGCCCGGGGCCGAGAGCAGCACCCGCACCTGCACTTCGCCCTGCGGCAACTGCTCCAGGGCGCCGAGGATCGCCTCCACCGAGCCCTGCACATCGGCCTTGAGGATCAGGTTGAGCTCCTTGAGCTCGCCCTCGCTGGCCTGGCCGGACATCGAGGCCAGCGACACCCGCCGCGAGGCCATCTGCTGGGCCAGGCGGGTGGCCCGTGCCTCGCTGGCACGGTCGCCCACCACGGCCCGGGCCGATTTCTCGTCCGGATACACCTCGAATTCGTCGCCGGCTGTGGGCACCTCGCTGAAGCCCAGGGCCTCCACGGCGTAGGAGGGGCCGGCGGCTTTGACCCGTTTGCCGGTGTCGTCCACCATGGCGCGCACCTTGCCGAGCACCGGGCCGGCTGCCACCACATCACCGGTGCGCAGGGTGCCGTTCTGGATCAGCAGGGTGGCCACAGGGCCCTTGGCCTTGTCGAGGTGCGCCTCGATCACGGTGCCACGGGCCAGGCGATCGGGGTTGGCCTGCAGGTCCTCCACCTCGGAGACCAGCAGGATCATCTCCAGCAGCGTGTCGATGTTCTCGCCCTTGATGGCGCTCACCGGCACCATCACGGTGCTGCCACCCCAGTCCTCGGCCACCAGTTCCTGGGCCGAGAGCTCCTGCTTCACGCGGTCGGGAGATGCTCCCTCCTTGTCGATCTTGTTGATCGCCACCACGATCGGCACCTTGGCGGCGCGGGCATGGCTGATCGCCTCCAGGGTCTGGGGGCGCACGCCGTCATCGGCGGCCACCACCAGCACGGCGATGTCGGTCACCTTGGTGCCCCGGGCGCGCATGGCGGTGAAGGCCTCGTGGCCAGGGGTGTCCAGGAAGGTGAGCTTGCGGGGCTCACCGCTGTGCTCGATCTCCACCTGGTAGGCGCCGATGTGCTGGGTGATGCCCCCGGCTTCCCCAGCCGCCACCCGGGTCTTGCGGATGGCGTCGAGCAGGCTGGTCTTGCCGTGGTCCACGTGGCCCATCACGGTGACCACGGGCGGACGGCGGATCAGGTGCTGGAGGTCGCTCTCCTCGATCATCTCCACCGTCTTGGCGGCGGCCTCCTCGACGTCGTCCTCGAGCACCGGCACGCCGAACTCCTGGGACACCGTCTCGATCGTGGAGAGATCGAGGCTCTGGGTGACGGTGGCGATGATGCCCTTGAAGAACAGGCTCTTGATGATCTCGGAGCTCTCCACGCCGAGCTTCTCGGCCAGCTCCTGCACCGTGAGGTTGCCCTCCGGCACGATCAGCATCTCCGGCCGCTGCTGCTTGGCCTCGCGCGCGGCGCGCAGTTCCATCGCCCGGCGGCGCTGGCGCTGACGGGTGGTTTCCTTCTTGCGCTTGCGCACCGCCACCGTGGGCTTGGCGGCGCTGCCCGGGGTGCTGCGGGGCTTGGCCGGACGGGCGAGGCTGGCCTGCAGCACCACCGCTTCCTGTTCGCCTGCGTAGCCGCTGGTTTCGGCGGTGAGGGCATCATCGTTCTCGCCGATGATGTGCACCTTGGGCCGTTGCTTCTGCGGCGTGCGGCTGCGCAGGGCCTCCAGCTTGGCGCTGTCGTCCCAGTCGGGCCGGCGGGGGCGGCCGGCGGGTCCCACCGGCGGCCGGAAGCCGGGACGGCGGGGGGCCGACGGTGGTGTGGCGGTGGGCCGCACGAACTCCGTGGTCTCGGTGCCACCGGCGGGCGCCTCGCCGCGCTCGCCCGGCCGGCGCGGCGGCGGAGCCGGTGTGCGTCCCGACGGCTTCTGCAGCTGCATCAGCTCCCCGGGCGCCATTGGTTTGCGCATGCCCGTGGGCAGGCCAGGTCGCACCGGAGCTCCGGGCCTGGGGGTGCCGCCCGGTGCGCTGCTGTCGCGGCGGATGGGTTTGCCCACCAGCTCCAGCCTGCTGGCAACGGGGCGGCCGGTCTGGGCCGGACGGCTGGGAGCCGGAGTGCCCGAGCGCTTGGGCGGGCTGGGGCGCGGGCTCACCGCAGGCCGGTTCACCGGCGGGGCAGGCGGGCGGCTGCCGGGAGCCGGGCCGCTGATGGGCTTGCCGACGATCTGGGGCCGGGCCGTGCCCCCCGGCCGGGAGGGAGTCTCGGGCTTGCGGCCCGGGGTGGGGAGTGTGGGTCGTGCCGGCTTGGCGGCGATCTCCACCGGCGGCTTGGCCGAGGGAGCCGGGCGGCCGGCGGCCGGGCGCGGCTCGGGGGCGGCGGCGGCGGGCCGCACCGGAGCGGCGGGTTTGGCGGGTGCGGGTGTCGCCGGGCGGGCAGGCGGGGGTGCGACGGCCCTGGCGGCTGCCGGGGCGGGGGGTGCGGGAGCGTTGGCTGCGGATGATGCGGCCGGCGGCTTGACGGCGGCGGTCCTCTCCGGCGCCCTGGCGGGGGCCGCGGGCCTCATCGCCACCTGCGGCTGGGGCCTGGCGGGCGCGGCTGGCTTGACCTCGCCCTGCGGTCGGGCCGGGGCCGGTGGGGCCGGCCGGGCCGGCGCGGCGGGGGAAGCGGCGGCTGCCTTCTTCACGGTGAGAATGGCCTTGGGCGGCGGCGTGACGGCGGCGGGCTTGGCAGCGGAGCCGTTGCTGCCCTTCTCCAGCAGCTGGCGGATCCGGGAGGCCTCCGTGTCGCTGATGGAGCTGCTGTGACTCTTCACGGCCAACCCCAGCTTCTCGGCGGCGTCGAGCACGTCCTTGTTCTCCAGGCCCAGGTCCCGGGACAGCTCATAAATTCTGACTTTGCCGCTGCTGGTCATTCAGATCTCCAAAGGACGCGGCCTCTGGGCCGCCAGGCGGCTCCAGGGGACACCAACCGCACGCGCTCTGCGGCCAAAGGCCATCTTGCCTCAGGGGGGGGCAATTCAGCTCCGTGGAGCCACCGCCAGTCGCTGCTCGAGCTGATCGAGCAGCCCGTCGTCCACCGGGCAGCGCAGGGCACGCTGCAGGCGCCGCCGGCGCCGTGCCTCCTCCAGGCAGGCGGGATCAGGGCAGAGGTAGGCCGAACGGCCCATGCCCTGATCCAACTGCACCCCTCCCCCGGCCAGGCGGACCACCCGCCAGAGCAGGCTGCGGTCGCTCAGTCGGCGGCAGGCCACGCAGCGCCGCAGCACCGGCTTGCCGCCCATGGCGCTCAGCTCTCCTGGAGAACGCCGGCTTCCTCGACGACGTCAGCCTCGTCCTGCAACTCCTCCTCCTCGTCCTCCGGCAGGGGATAGAGCTCGCGCAGACGGGCGTCCTCCTCGGCCCGGGCCGCCTGTTCGGCGGCCAGCCGGGCCTCGGCCTCGGCCTGCAGCCGCTCCTCCTCCTCCCTGTGGGAGATCAGCTCGGCCACCACGGCGTCCTCGGCCGACTGGTCGTATTCGGCGGCGTTCTTGATGTCGATCTTCCAGCCCGTCAGCCGTGCCGCCAGGCGCACGTTCTGGCCCTCGCGCCCGATCGCCAGGCTGAGCTGGTCGGGCGGCACCAGCACGTGGGCGTGCTGGCCCTCCGGATCCACCAGCCGCACCATCTCCACCCGTGCCGGGCTGAGGGAGTTGGCGATGTACTGGCCGGGATCGGGCGACCAGCGGATCACGTCGATCTTCTCGCCGCGCAGCTCGTTCACCACCTGCTGGATGCGGGAGCCGCGGGCGCCGA
Source organism: Cyanobium sp. CH-040 (assembly GCF_024346135.1). Classification (GTDB taxonomy): domain Bacteria; phylum Cyanobacteriota; class Cyanobacteriia; order PCC-6307; family Cyanobiaceae; genus NIES-981. Next base: position 6,642 of record NZ_JAGQCJ010000008.1, read on the forward strand.
TGCAGGCCCCCACCGGATCCACTTCGCGCTCCACCGAATCCACGGCCACCTTGGTGCGGGGGCCCACGGAGCGACTGGGGGGATTGGCTTCGCGGGCCACCGCCACGATGCGCACCGAGCCCTCCTGGATCTCCGGCACCTCGTTCTCGAACAGGTACACCACCAGCCCGGCGTTGGCGCGGCTCACGAACAGCTGGGGGCCGCGTCGGGGCACCTCGCTCACCTCCTTGAGGAACACCTTGAAGGTGGCGTTGGCGCGGTAGTTGTCGTTGGGCAGCTGGTCCCGGCGGGGCAGCTCGGCCTCCACCTCGGGGCGGCCCAGGCCGCTGCTCACGGCCATGATCACGCTCTGGCGCTCGAAGCGGATCACCCGGGCGGTGAGCACCGGATCCTCCAGGTCGGCGAACTCCTCCTGGATCATGCGCCGTTGCTGGTCGCGCAGCTTCTGGGCCAGCACCTGCTTGGTGGTGGCGGCGGCCATGCGCCCGAAGTCATCCTTCTCCGGCGTCACATCGAGCACCACAGTGTCGCCCACCTGGGCGTCCTCCGCCACCTGACGCACTTCCTCGATGGCGATCTGGTGGTCGTCGCTCTCCACCTCCTCGACGATGATCTTGGAGGCCAGCACCCTGTAGCCCTCCTCGTCGAGGTCGAGCTGCACGTCGAAGTTGGAGAAATACTCCTCGTCGAACGGGTCCTCGCTGATGCCCAGGTACAGGGTGCGCCGGTAGCGCTCATAGCCCTTGAGCAGGGCCTCACGCAGGGCGGCCTCGACCACCGCGGGCGGCAGTTTCTTCTCTTCGCTGATGTCCTCGATGAGGTTGTTCAGCCCGGGGAGCAGGACCAGAGCCATGGGTCTTCGGTTTTGAGGTGATTCGGTTGTCTGGAAAGGATTCAGTCGTGCTCGGCGGCGCTGACCAGGCGAACCCCGATCACGGCCTCCCGGGGGATTCTCCGGGTGCGGCCGCGGACGTTGATCTGCAGCTCGCTGTCCGTGCGCTCGAGCAGCAGCCCGTCGCAGTGTGTTTCGCCTCCCCTGGCATCGCGGTAACGCACGGCCACCGGAAATCCGCGGAAGCTGCGGAAGTCGCGGTCGTCGTGCAGCTCCTCGCTCACGCCGGGGCTGCTCACCTCCAGAACATAGGGCGCCTCCCCCAGCAGCCCCGCCGCCTCGAGGGCCTCCCCCAGCGGCGCGCTGAGACCGGCGCAGTCGTCGAGGCTGATGTCACCGCCGTCGCCACGGGCCGCCAGCACCTGCAGGGTCATGGGGATCCTGTGGGTGTGCAGCTGCACGCCGCGCAGCTCAAAACCCGCCGCCTCCAGGGTGCTCCGGGCGAGCCGCTCCAGCTCGGGGATCAGCGGATGGGTCACGGCGTGGCGCGGACGCTGATCTCAACCTAGGGAGCCTCGGAACCGCCCCCGGTCTGCCCCATGGCACCGCCCATGTCCAGCAGCGGCGCCTCGGCGTAGTAGTCGCTCTGCACCACGGTGCCGCGCAGGGCCGCGTCCTGGTTGAGGCACTGGGCGCGCTGCTCGTCGCTGCGCAGGTACTGGCACACCCGGGCCCAGAGCTTGGCCCGGGTGCCCGGGGCGCCCTGGCTGAAGTGCACCAGGTCGTTTCCGCCCACCATGCCCTGGATCTCCACCTGGCAGAGGCTGCAGCGCTGACGGCTGCCGGGGGGAATCGCTGCCATGGTGCGCAGGAAGGAGGCACAGCAACTTAGGCGGATGCGACTGCTGCAGCTCAGTGACCCGCACCTGCTGGCCGATGGGGAGGGCACCTACCGGGGGCGCCGCCCCGCCGCGCACCTGGCCGAGGCCCTGCGCCGGGGCGCGGCCCTCGATCCCCCGCCCGACCTGCTGCTGATCAGCGGTGATCTCTGCCAGGACGAGAGCTGGAGCGGCTACCTGCACCTGCGCCAGCTGCTGCAGCCCTGGCCCACGCCGGTGGCGTTGCTGAGCGGCAATCACGACCATCCCCAGCTGCTGCGCGCCGCCCTGGGCCGGCGGGCCGTGCTGGCGCCGGCGGTGCTGGAGCGTGCGGACAGCCGTGTGCTGCTGCTGGCCAGCCACCAGGCCGGGCGCACGGGCGGCGCTCTGGGAAGGCGTCAGCTCGGCTGGCTGGCCGGCCTGCTGCAGGGCTGGGCGCGGCAGCCGCCCCGCCCGCTGCTGGTGGCGGTGCACCACCCGCCCGTGCCGATCGGCGATCCCGTCATGGATGCCATCGGCCTGGACGACGGCGCGGCTCTGCTGGAGCTGCTGCGGCCGGTGCCCTCGCTGGTGGGCGTCGTCTTCGGTCATGTCCACCAGCACTGGCAGGCCGATCTTCCCGGCCGCGCCGGCGTGCCGCTGCTGGGCTGTCCCTCCACCCTCTGCGGCTTCGGCCCGGTGCAGCCCTGCCCTCTCGGGAGTCCTGACGATCCGGGGGGCCGCTGGCTGGAGATCGACCGGCGGGGCAGGCTCCACCACCGCCTGCTGCGCTGGCCGGCGCCCACCCGGGCCTCTGCCTAGCCTCGGGACCTGTCGGCCGCTCTCTTCAACCGTGTCGCTGTTCCCGGTCCGGCTCCTGGCGCTGCTGCTGGCCTGCCTGCTGCTGATCGGGCCGCCCCCGGCCCTCGCTGCCGGTGCCGCCGACGTCCTCGGACCGGCAGGGGGCGATGCCGCGGCACCGCACAGTTTCGTGGCCGCCGCGGCGCGAACCGTCGCGCCGGCGGTGGTGCGCATCGACATCGAGCGCAGCGTGGCGCGTCAGCCCTTCGATCCGGTGCTGCTGGACCCGCTGCTGCGGGACCTGTTCGGGGATCCCTCCGGTAGCCGGCGGGAGCGCGGGCAGGGGTCGGGTGTGGTCATCGACGCGCCCCGCGGCCTGGTGCTCACCAATGCCCACGTGGTCGATCAGGTGGACAGCGTCGAGGTGACCCTGGCCGACGGCCGCCAGGTGGACGGGGAGGTGGTGGGTGCCGACCCGGTGACCGACCTGGCGGTGGTGCGGGTGCGGGGCGTGCGCGATCTGCAGTCGGCACCGCTGGGGGATTCCGAGGCCCTGGAGGTGGGTGACTGGGCGATCGCCCTGGGTAGTCCCTACGGCCTTGAGCGCACGGTGACCCTCGGCATCGTCAGCAGCCTGCACCGCGACATCAACAGCCTCGGCTTCTCCGACAAGCGCCTCGACCTGATCCAGACCGACGCCGCCATCAACCCCGGCAACTCCGGTGGTCCCCTGATCGACGCCGCCGGCCGGGTGATCGGCATCAACACCCTGGTGCGCTCGGGGCCCGGTGCCGGGCTGGGCTTCGCCATCCCCATCAACCTGGCGCGGCGGGTGGCCGATCAGCTCGCCAGCGGCGGCCAGGTGGTGCATCCCTATCTGGGCCTGCAGCTGGTTCCGCTCACGGCCCGCCGCGCCCGCGAGAACAACCGCGACCCCGACGCCCTGCTGCAGCTTCCCGAGCGCGATGGCGCCCTGGTGCAGCGGGTGCTGGAGAACAGCCCCGCCGAAACCGCAGGGCTGCGGCGCGGCGACCTGGTGATCGCGGTCGCCGAGCAGGCTGTGCGCGATCCGGCCGCGCTGCTGCAGCGCGTGGAGCGCTCGGCGGTGGGCGAGCCGCTGCCGATCACCGTGCTGCGGGGCCAGCGGGAGCTGAAGCTCTCGATTCGTCCCGCCCCCTTGCCTCAGGCCGGATAAGCGTTGCTACGGTCGCGGGCCCCCGGCCCCGGATGGATGGCGGATCTTCAGGATCAGATGAAGCAGGCGGTGGCGCTGGCGGCAGCCGGCCAGATCCGCAGCGGCATGGTGGTGGGCCTGGGCTCCGGCTCCACCGCCGCCCTGATGATCCAGGCCCTGGGGGCCAAGCTCAGGAGCGGTGAGCTCACCGACATCGTGGGCGTGACCACCTCCTTCCAGGGCGAGGTGCTGGCCGCCGAGCTGGGCATCCCCCTGCAGAGCCTCAATGCGGTGGATCGCATCGACCTGGCCATCGACGGCGCCGACGAGGTGGATCCGGCCTTTCAGCTGATCAAGGGTGGCGGCGCCTGCCACGTGCAGGAGAAGCTGGTGGCCGTGCGGGCCGAGCGCTTCGTGGTGGTGGTGGACTCCACCAAGCTCGTCGACACGCTGAACCTGGGCTTCCTGCTGCCGGTGGAGGTGCTGCCTGGCGCCTGGCGCCAGGTGCAGGGCCAGCTCGGGGAGATGGGCGGCGAGGCCCAGCTGCGCATGGCGGTGAGGAAGGCCGGTCCGGTGGTCACCGACCAGGGCAACCTGGTGCTCGACGTGAAATTCGCCGGCGGCATCGGCGATCCGGTGGGCCTGGAGGCGGCGATCAACAACCTGCCCGGCGTGCTCGAGAACGGCCTGTTCGTGAACCTCGCCGATCAGGTGCTGGTGGGTGAGGTGGTCGACGGGGTGGCCGGCGTGCGCGATCTGGTGAAGCGCTGAGTCCGCCGCTCAGCCCTCAAGCCGCCGTCGCACCGACTCGGCGTGGCTGTGCAGCCCCTCGCTCTCGGCCAGGGTGATCACGGCCGCGCCGGTGGCCTCCAGGGCCTGCCGGTTGAAACGGATCAGGCTGGTGTGGCGCAGGAAGGTCTCCACGCTCAGGGCTCCGGCGAAGCGGGCGGTGCCGCTGGTGGGCAGGGTGTGGTTGGGCCCCGCGAGATAGTCGCCCACCGCCTCCGGGGTGTAGGGCCCCATGAAGATGGCGCCGGCGTGCTGGATGCGTCCGGCCAGGGACTCGGGATCCTCCACCAGCAGCTCCAGGTGTTCAGGGGCGAAGCGGTCGCTCAGCGCGGCGGCCGTGTCCAGGTCGTCGCAGACCACCACCAGCCCCCAGTCGCGGATGGCGGTCCGCGTGATCCCGGCGCGCGGGTGACCGGCCAGCTGCTGCTCCAGCGCCTCCGGCAGGGCGGCCGCAAGCTCGGCGCTGGTGGTGAGCAGGATGGCGGCGGCCAGGGGGTCGTGCTCGGCCTGGGCCAGCAGGTCGGCCGCCACCTGATCCACGCGGGCCGTGTGGTCGGCGATCACCAGCACTTCGCTGGGGCCGGCCAGCGAGTCGATCGCCACGCGTCCGTAGACTGCCTTCTTGGCCAGGGTCACGTAGAGATTGCCGGGACCGCTGATCACATCCACCCGGGGAATGCTTTCGGTGCCGTAGGCCAGGGCGGCGACCGCCTGGGCTCCGCCCACGCGGTAGATCTCCTCGATGCCGGCGAGGTGCGCCGCCGCCAGCACGGTGGGGTTGGGGTCCCCCCCCGGACCGGGGGGAGTGACCATCACCAGACGCTGCACACCGGCCACCGTGGCCGGCACGGCGTTCATCAGCACGGTGCTGGGGTAGGCGGCGCGGCCGCCGGGCACGTAGAGCCCGGCCCGCTCCACGGGCCGCCAGCGCCGGCCCAGCCGCTCGCCGTGCGGGCCCTGGACGTCCAGGTCGGCGGGAAGCTGGCGCCGGTGGAACTCCAGGATGCGCCGGTGGGCCAGCTCCAGGGCCTCCCGCAGCTGGGGATCGCAGGCGTCCCAGGCCTCCGCCAGGCGTTCGGCCGGGATCCGCAGGGGCTCGGGCCGCACGCCGTCGAAGCGCTCGCTGAGCTCCAGCAGGGCCTGGTCCCCCTCCCGGCGCACCTGCTCGAGGATGGCCTCGACGCTGGCGGCCGCCGCCGCCATCTGATCGCCGCCGGTGCGCCCGGCGATCGCCTCCAGCCGTGCGGCGGCCTCGGCCTGACTCAGACAGGTGATCGTGGCCGCAGCGCCGGCCTCCGGACCGGTCGCCGTGCCGGACGTCATGCCAGTCGCGGTGGCTGGGGAGGCAAGCACGGCAGGGCCTGAAGGGAGATCTCCTCAAAGTAGGTGGCCTGCCGCGGGGGATAGCCCGACGGCCTGCCGGTAGGATCTTCGTTTGCCGAAACAGCTCCCGTCAGCCAGTGGCCAATAACAAGTCGTCGAAGAAGCGCATCGAGATCGCCGAGCGCAATCGCCTGCGCAACCGTTCCTACAAGTCTGCGCTGCGCACGCTGATGAAGCGCTGCTTCAGCGCCTGCAGCGCCTACGGCCAGGAGCCCGGCGACGCGGGCCGTCAGGCCGTGCAGGACAGCATGAACGCGGCTTTCAGCAAGATCGACAAGGCCGTCAAGGTCGGGGTGCTGCACCGCAACACCGGCGCCCACCAGAAGTCGCGGCTGAGCGCGGCGGTCAAGACCGTGCTCGAGCCCGCCGCCAAGGCCTGAGCGGCTGCGCCACCATGGCGTCGTCCGCCCCGGCCCGCCGGTCTGCGCCATGACTCCGCCCAGCTCCAGCGTCGCCGCCCCGGCTTCGGTCGAGGCCCCGCCGGTCGAAGCCTCTGGGGTGTCTCAGCCTCTGGTCGATTCCCATTGCCATATCGTGTTCCGCAATTTCGACGCGGATCTCGATGCCGTCGCCCAGCGCTGGCGTGACGCCGGCGTGAGGGCCCTGGTCCATGCCTGCGTGGAGCCCTCGGAGATTCCGGCGATCCGGGCTCTGGCCGATCGTTTCCCCGAGTTGCGCTACTCGGTGGGGGTGCATCCCCTGGACACCCGCCACTGGGCCCCGGACACCGCGCGGGTGCTGCGCGAGGCCGCCGAAGCCGATCCACGGGTGGTGGCCATCGGCGAACTGGGCCTCGACCTCTACCGCCAGACGAACCTGGAGGAGCAGCTGGCCACGCTGCGTCCCCAGCTGGACCTGGCCTGGCAGCTCGATCTGCCGGTGATCATCCACTGCCGCGATGCGGCCGCGCCGATGCTGGCCGAGCTGCGCGAGCGGGCCGGGCGTGGCTGCTGCCCCCGGGGGGTGATGCACTGCTGGGGCGGCACTCCCGACGAGATGGAGGGCTTTCTGGAGCTGGGGCTGTACATCAGCTTCAGCGGGGTCGTCACCTTCCCCAAGGCCGACGCCACCCATGCCTGTGCCCGCCAGGTGCCGGCGGATCGCTACCTGGTGGAGACCGACTGCCCCTTCCTGGCCCCGGTGCCCCGCCGCGGCAAGCGCAACGAACCCGCCTACGTGGCGGCGGTGGCCGCCCGGGTCGCTGACCTGCGCGGCGAGTCCATCGAGACGGTGGCGCGTACCAGCAGCGCCAATGCGGCACGGCTGTTCCGACTCGACCTTCACAATGTATGATGATCCATTGGCCTGGAAGCGAATCCGCTCCTTGTTGTCGAAGCCTGCAGCCTTGAAGCGAGTTCCCTGAGGGCGCCTGCCGGCAGCCGCTCCCGCGCCGGGAGCGGCTATTCGCGTGGGCATCGGCGTCCCTCTCCCTTCCCTGCTGTCAGGCCGACAGGCCAGTCTCCTCCATCCGTTCCTGCAGGTTCACCGCATGAGCAGCGCGATCCAGGTCGCCAAGACCGCCACTTACCTGCCCGATCTGGTGGAGGTGCAGCGGGCGAGCTTCAAGTGGTTCCTGGAGAAGGGCCTGATCGAGGAGCTGGAGAGCTTCTCGCCGATCACCGACTACACCGGCAAGCTCGAGCTGCACTTCATCGGCAGTGAGTACCGCCTGAAGCGGCCCCGCCACGATGTGGAGGAGGCGAAGCGTCGCGACGCCACCTTCGCCTCGCAGATGTATGTGACCTGCCGCCTGGTCAACAAGGAGACCGGTGAGATCAAGGAGCAGGAGGTGTTCATCGGCGAGCTGCCGTTGATGACCGAGCGCGGCACGTTCATCATCAACGGCGCCGAGCGCGTGATCGTGAATCAGATCGTGCGTTCGCCGGGCGTCTATTTCAAGGACGAGCAGGACAAGAACGGCCGCAAGACCTTCAACGCCAGCCTGATCCCCAACCGGGGCGCCTGGCTGAAGTTCGAGACCGACAAGAACGACCTGCTGCACGTGCGGGTCGACAAGACCCGCAAGATCAACGCCCACGTGCTGATGCGGGCCATCGGCCTGTCGGACAACGACGTGCTCGACAAGCTGCGTCACCCTGAGTACTACCACAAATCGATCGAGGCGGCCAATGAGGAGGGCATCTCCTCGGAGGACCAGGCCCTGCTGGAGCTCTACAAGAAGCTGCGTCCGGGCGAGCCGCCGTCGGTGAGCGGCGGCCAGAGCCTGCTGCACAGCCGTTTCTTCGATCCCAAGCGCTACGACCTCGGCCGGGTGGGCCGCTACAAGATCAACAAGAAGCTGCGTCTCACCATCCCCGACGCGGTGCGCACCCTCACACCCGAGGACGTGCTCAGCACCATCGATTACCTGATCAACCTGGAGCTCGATGTGGGCGGGGCCAGCCTCGACGACATCGACCACCTGGGCAACCGCCGCGTCCGCTCGGTGGGCGAACTCCTGCAGAACCAGGTGCGCGTGGGGCTCAACCGGCTGGAGCGGATCATCAAAGAGCGGATGACCGTGGGCGAAACCGAATCGCTCACCCCGGCCCAGCTGGTGAACCCCAAGCCCCTGGTGGCGGCGATCAAGGAGTTCTTCGGCTCCAGCCAGCTGAGCCAGTTCATGGACCAGACCAACCCCCTGGCCGAGCTCACCCACAAGCGCCGCATCAGCGCCCTCGGGCCCGGCGGCCTCACCCGCGAACGGGCCGGCTTCGCCGTGCGCGACATCCATCCCTCCCACTACGGCCGCATCTGCCCGATCGAGACGCCGGAAGGCCCCAACGCCGGTCTGATCGGTTCGCTCGCCACCCACGCCAGGGTGAACGAGTACGGCTTCATCGAGACGCCGTTCTGGAAGGTGGAGAACGGCATCGTGCTCAAGCAGGGTGATCCGATCTACCTCTCGGCCGACCTGGAGGACGAGTGCAGGGTCGCTCCCGGTGACGTGCCCACCGACGCCGAAGGCCGCATCACCGCCGAGCTCGTGCCGGTGCGCTACCGCCAGGACTTCGAGAAGGTGCCGCCCGAGCAGGTGGATTACGTGCAGCTCTCACCGGTGCAGGTGATCTCGGTGGCCACCTCGCTGATTCCGTTCCTGGAGCACGACGACGCCAACCGGGCCCTGATGGGCTCGAACATGCAGCGCCAGGCGGTGCCGCTGCTGCGCCCGGAGCGGCCGCTGGTGGGCACCGGTCTGGAGACCCAGGTGGCGCGCGACTCCGGCATGGTGCCCGTGACCCGGGTCGCCGGCACGGTCACCTTCGTGGATGCCACGGCGATCGTGATCCGCGACGACGACGGCGTCGATCACACCCACTACCTGCAGAAGTACCAGCGCTCCAACCAGGACACCTGCCTGAACCAGCGCCCGATCGTCAAGCAGGGCGACCGCGTGATCCCCGGCCAGGTGCTGGCGGATGGATCGGCCTGCGAGGGCGGTGAGATCGCCCTCGGTCAGAACGTGCTGATCGCCTACATGCCCTGGGAGGGCTACAACTACGAGGACGCCATCCTGGTGAGTGAGCGTCTGGTGACGGATGATCTCTACACCTCGGTGCACATCGAGAAGTACGAGATCGAAGCCCGCCAGACCAAGCTCGGGCCCGAGGAGATCACCCGCGAGATCCCCAACGTCGCCGAGGAGAGCCTGGGCAACCTCGATGAGATGGGCATCATCCGCATCGGTGCCTTCGTGGAGAGCGGCGACATCCTGGTGGGCAAGGTGACGCCCAAGGGCGAATCCGACCAGCCGCCCGAGGAGAAGCTGCTGCGGGCGATCTTCGGCGAAAAGGCCCGCGATGTGCGCGACAACTCCCTGCGGGTGCCCGGCACCGAGCGCGGCCGGGTGGTGGACGTGCGCATCTACACCCGCGAGCAGGGCGACGAGCTGCCGCCCGGCGCCAACATGGTGGTGCGGGTCTACGTGGCCAAGCGCCTGAAGATCCAGGTGGGCGACAAGATGGCCGGCCGCCACGGCAACAAGGGCATCATCAGCCGCATCCTTCCCCGGGAGGACATGCCCTACCTGCCCGACGGCACGCCGATCGACATCGTCCTCAACCCTCTCGGTGTGCCGAGCCGGATGAACGTGGGCCAGGTGTTCGAGTGCCTGATGGGCTGGGCCAGCTCCCACCTGGGCTGCCGCGTGAAGGTGGTGCCCTTCGATGAGATGCACGGTGCCGAGAAGTCGAAGCAGACGGTGCAGACCTTCCTCGAGGAGGCCGCCGGCCAGCCGGGCAAGGACTGGGTCTACGACCCCGAGAACCCCGGCAAGATCCAGCTGATCGACGGCCGCACCGGCGAACCCTTCGATCAGCCCGTGACCGTGGGTTACGCCCACATCCTCAAGCTGGTGCACCTGGTGGATGACAAGATCCACGCCCGCTCCACCGGCCCCTACTCCCTGGTGACCCAGCAGCCCCTGGGCGGCAAGGCCCAGCAGGGCGGCCAGCGTCTGGGCGAGATGGAGGTGTGGGCCCTGGAGGCCTACGGCGCCGCCTACACCCTGCAGGAGCTGCTCACCGTCAAGTCCGACGACATGCAGGGCCGCAACGAGGCCCTCAATGCCATCGTCAAGGGCAAGCCGATCCCGCGGCCCGGCACCCCCGAGTCGTTCAAGGTGCTGATGCGCGAGCTGCAGTCGCTCGGCCTCGACATCGCCGTCTACACCGATGAAGGCGAGGAAGTGGATCTGATGCAGGACGTGAACCCCCGTCGCAGCACCCCCAGCCGCCCCACCTACGAATCCCTCGGCGTCGCGGACTACGACGACGACTGATTCCGGATCGCACCGCCGGCGGGATGCCGATCCCGCCCCCGGCCGCTGAGTCTTCTCCGCTCCACTCCTCACCGCCGCGCCTGCCGCCATGTCCAACAGCAATCTCCGCACCGAGAATCACTTCGACTACGTGAAGATCACGCTCGCCTCGCCCGAGCGGATCATGCAGTGGGGCCAGCGCACGCTGCCCAACGGCCAGGTGGTGGGTGAGGTGACGAAGCCGGAGACGATCAACTACCGCACGCTCAAGCCGGAGATGGACGGCCTGTTCTGTGAGCGGATCTTCGGCCCTGCCAAGGACTGGGAATGCCACTGCGGCAAGTACAAGCGGGTGCGTCACCGCGGCATCGTCTGCGAGCGCTGCGGCGTGGAGGTCACCGAGAGCCGGGTGCGCCGCCATCGCATGGGCTTCATCAAGCTGGCCGCACCGGTGAGCCATGTGTGGTACCTCAAGGGCATCCCCAGCTATGTGGCGATCCTGCTGGACATGCCCCTGCGGGATGTGGAGCAGATCGTCTACTTCAACTGCTACGTGGTGCTGGATGCCGGCGATCACCAGTCCCTCACCTACAAGCAGCTGCTCACAGAGGATGAGTGGCTGGAGATCGAGGATGAGATCTATGCCGAAGACTCCACCATCGAGAACGAGCCGGTGGTGGGCATCGGCGCCGAGGCGCTCAAGCAGCTGCTGGAGGATCTCGATCTCAGTGAGACCGCCGAGCAGCTGCGCGAGGAGATCGCCGCCAGCAAGGGCCAGAAGCGGGCCAAGCTGATCAAGCGCCTGCGCGTGATCGACAACTTCATCGCCACCAGCGCCCGGCCCGAGTGGATGGTGCTGGATGTCATCCCGGTGATTCCGCCGGATCTGCGGCCGATGGTGCAGCTCGATGGCGGCCGTTTCGCCACCAGCGATCTCAACGATCTCTACCGGCGGGTGATCAACCGCAACAACCGCCTGGCGCGGCTGCAGGAGATCCTCGCCCCCGAGATTATCGTGCGCAACGAGAAGCGCATGCTGCAGGAGGCCGTCGACGCCCTGATCGACAACGGCCGCCGCGGCCGCACCGTGGTGGGCGCCAACAACCGGGCGCTCAAGTCGCTCAGCGACATCATCGAGGGCAAGCAGGGTCGCTTCCGTCAGAACCTGCTCGGCAAGCGGGTCGACTACTCCGGCCGTTCCGTGATCGTGGTGGGTCCGAAGCTGAAGATGCACCAGTGCGGCCTGCCCAAGGAGATGGCGATCGAGCTGTTCCAGCCGTTCGTGATCCATCGCCTGATCCGCCAGAACATCGTCAACAACATCAAGGCCGCCAAAAAACTCATTCAGCGCGCCGACGATGAGGTGATGCAGGTGCTGCAGGAGGTGATCGAAGGGCATCCGATCCTGCTCAACCGCGCCCCCACGCTGCACCGCCTCGGCATCCAGGCCTTCGAACCCAAGCTGGTGGACGGCCGCGCCATCCAGCTGCATCCGCTGGTGTGTCCCGCCTTCAACGCGGACTTCGACGGTGACCAGATGGCCGTGCACGTGCCCCTGGCGATCGAGGCCCAGACCGAGGCGCGCATGCTGATGCTGGCCAGCAACAACATCCTTTCGCCGGCCACCGGCGAGCCGATCATCACCCCGTCGCAGGACATGGTGCTGGGCGCCTACTACCTCACGGCGGAACAGCCGGGAACGGCGAAGCCGGCCTTCGGGGACCGGGCCCGCACCTTTGCCGGTCTCGAGGACGTGATCGCCGCCTTCGAGGAGAAGCACCTCACCCTCCACGACTGGATCTGGGTGCGCTTCAACGGCGAGGTGGAATGCGACGACGAGGAGCACGAACCCCAGAGCCGGGAGACTCTCAGCGACGGCACCCGCATCGAGCAGTGGCTCTACCGCCGCGATCGCTTCGACGAGGACGGCGCCCTGATCAGCCGCTACCTGCTCACCACCGTGGGCCGCGTGGTCATCAACCACACCATCATTGACGCGGTGGCTGCCACCTGAAGTCCGACCAGCCCTTCTCTTCTGTCTTGTCCCGTTCGCCCGCAGCCATGACCGCCACCCCCGTCAATCCCGCCAACGCCGGTGCCCTTTCCCGCCAGGCGCCCCCCTTCCGCAACCGGGTGATCGACAAGAAGGCCCTGCGCAACTTGGTGGCCTGGGCCTACAAGCACCACGGCACCGCCGCCACGGCCTCCATGGCCGATGAGCTCAAGAACCTGGGTTTCCACTACGCCACCCAGGCCGCCGTGTCGATCTCGGTGGACGACCTGCGCATCCCCGGCGACAAGGCCGCGCTGCTGGAGGAGGCTGAGGAGCAGATCACCGCCACCGAGGAGCGCTACCGGCTCGGGGAGATCACCGAGGTGGAGCGCCACACCAAGGTGATCGACACCTGGACCGAAACCAACGAGCGTCTCGTGATGGCGGTGCGCCGCAACTTCAACGAGAACGATCCGCTCAATTCGGTGTGGATGATGGCCAACTCCGGCGCCCGGGGCAACATGTCCCAGGTGCGGCAGCTGGTGGGGATGCGGGGCCTGATGGCCAATCCCCAGGGCGAAATCATCGACCTGCCGATCCGCACCAACTTCCGTGAGGGGCTCACCGTCACGGAATACGTGATCTCCTCCTACGGCGCCCGCAAGGGTCTGGTGGACACCGCCCTGCGCACCGCCGACTCGGGCTACCTCACCCGCCGTCTGGTGGACGTGGCCCAGGACGTGATCGTGCGCGAGGAGGACTGCGGCACCACCCGCAGCATCCCGATCGACGCCGATGAGCGCGGCCGCTTCGCCAGCAAGCTGATCGGCCGCCTGGCCGCCGAGCCGGTGCTCGATGCCAATGGCACCGTCATCGTCGACCGCAACGGCGAGATCGACGCCCCGGTGAGCCGCCGCATCGAGGCCGCCGGCGTGAGGACCGTCAAGGTGCGCTCGCCGCTCACCTGCGAGGCCTCCCGCTCGGTGTGCCGCCGCTGCTACGGCTGGGCCCTGGCCCACAACGAACTGGTGGATCTGGGCGAGGCCGTGGGCATCGTCGCCGCCCAGTCGATCGGGGAGCCCGGCACCCAGCTCACCATGCGCACGTTCCACACCGGTGGTGTGTCCACGGCCGAGACCGGTGTGGTGCGCTCCCACGCCGGCGGCAGCGTGGAGTTCGGGGCCACGGCCCGGGTACGCCCCTTCCGCACCACCCACGTTGTCGATGCCCAGATGGCCGAGACCGACTTCACCCTCACCCTCAAGCCGAGCGGCCGGGGCAAGGTGCAGAAGCTGGACATCACCCCCGGCTCGATCCTGTTCGTTGCCGACGGGGAGACCGTTGCCGGCGACACGATCCTGGCCCAGATCTCGTCCGGCGCCGCCGTGAAGAAGAGCGTCGAGAAGGCCACCAAGGACGTGATCTGCGACCTGGCCGGCCAGGTGCGCTACGAGAGCGTGATCCAGCCCAAGGAGGTCACCGACCGCCAGGGCAACATCACCCACAAGGCCACCCGCCTGGGCCGGCTGTGGGTGTTCTCGGGGGATGTGTACAACCTGCCCCCCAATGCCCTGCCGGTGGTGGAGGGCAACAAGCCCGTCAAATCCGGTGATGTGCTGGCCGAGAGCCGGCTGGTGAGCGAGTACGGCGGGGCCGTGCGCCTGCGCGAGAGCGCCGGCGACTCCCGTGAGGTGCAGATCGTCACCGCCAGCCTCACCCTCAAGGACCTCAAGCTGGTGGGCGAATCCAGCCATACCGGTGAGAGCTGGCATCTGGAGGGCAAGGAGGGCACCCGCTACCGCCTCAACACCATTCCCGGCAGCAAGATCGGCACCGGTGAGGTGATCGCCGAACTGGCCGATGACCGCTTCCGCACCCAGACCGGTGGTCTGGTGAAGTTCGCCCCGGGGCTCACCATCAAGCGGGCGCGCAGCGCCAAGCACGGCTACGAGGTGAGCAAGGGCGGCACCCTGCTCTGGATCCCGCAGGAGACCCACGAGATCAACAAGGACATCTCCCTGCTGATGATCGAGGACGGCCAGTGGATCGAGGCCGGCACCGAGGTGGTGAAGGACATCTTCAGCCAGACCGCCGGCATCGTCACGGTCACCCAGAAGAACGACATCCTGCGCGAGATCATCGTGCGCTCGGGCACCCTGCACCTCACGAGCGACAGCAAGACCCTCGCCAAGTACGGCGAAGGCAAGCTGGTGATGCCGGGCGAGGAGATCGCCAAGGGCCTCAAGGCCGAGGCGATGGCCTTCGTGGAGGCGGTCGACACCCGCGACGGCGGCGCCCTGCTGCTGCGGCCGGTGGAGGAGTACACCATTCCCGATCAGGCCCACCTGCCTGAACTCGGCACCGTGAAGCAGCCCGGCGGGCCCTCGCTGGGGCTCAAGGCCACCCAGCGGCTGGCCTTCAAGGACGGCGAGCTGATCAAGAGCGTGGAGGGGGTGGAACTGCTGCGCACCCAGCTGAGCCTGGAGACCGTCGACACCACCCCTCAGATGACGGTGGACGTGGAGGTGGTGCCGGACAAGCGCGCCAAGACGATCGAACGGCTGCAGCTGACGATCCTGGAGTCGCTGCTCGTGCGCCGCGACACCCTCTCCGACGCCAGCCATGGCTCCACCCACACCGACCTGCAGGTGGCCGATGGCGACTCCGTGAAGAGGGGCGATGTGGTGGCCACCACCCAGATCCTCTGCAAGGAGGACGGTGTGGTGCAGGTGCCGGAGGTGGACGAGGCCGAGCCCGTGCGCCGGCTGATCGTGGAGCGCGAGGGCGACACGCGCCGGGTGTCCCTGGGTTCCGCCCAGCCCCTGGTGAGCGTGGACCAGCGGCTGGTGGAAGGCGATCCCCTCGCCGATGGCGTGCCGGCTCCCTGCTGCGGCCAGGTGGAGGCCATCGACGGCGACACCGTCACCATCCGCCTCGGCCGGCCCTACATGGTGTCGCCCGATTCGGTGCTGCACGTGCGCGACGGCGAGCTGGTGCAGCGCGGTGACGGTCTGGCCCTGCTGGTGTTCGAGCGCCAGAAGACCGGCGACATCGTGCAGGGTCTGCCCCGCATCGAGGAACTGCTGGAGGCGCGGCGTCCCCGCGACTCGGCCGTGCTCTGCCGCCGGGGCGGCACGGTGGAGATCAAGCAGGGCGAGGACGACGACTCGATCACCGTCACGGTGATCGAGGCCGATGACGCCATCGGCGAGTATCCGATCCTGCTGGGCCGCACCGTGATGGTGAGCGACAGCCAGCAGGTGAAGGCCGGTGATCTGCTCACGGACGGCCCGATCAATCCCCACGAGCTGCTGGAGTGCTATTTCGAGGATCTGCGCAGCCGCAAGCCCACCCTCGAGGCGGCCCAGGAGGCGATCTCCAAGCTCCAGTTCCGCATGGTGCAGGAGGTGCAGAACGTCTACAAGAGCCAGGGCGTGTCGATCGACGACAAGCACATCGAGGTGATCGTGCGTCAGATGACCAGCAAGGTGCGGGTGGAGGACGCCGGTGACACCACCCTGCTGCCGGGCGAGCTGATCGAGTTGCGTCAGGTGGAGCAGGTGAACAGCGCCATGGCGATCACCGGCGGTGCTCCGGCCGAGTTCACGCCGGTGCTGCTGGGCATCACCAAGGCCTCGCTCAACACCGACAGCTTCATCTCGGCGGCCTCCTTCCAGGAGACCACCCGCGTGCTCACCGAAGCCGCCATCGAGGGCAAGAGCGACTGGCTGCGGGGTCTCAAGGAGAACGTGATCATCGGTCGCCTGATCCCCGCGGGCACCGGCTTCAGCGGCTTCGAGGAGGAGCTGCGCGCCGAGGCCGGCCCCCATCCCGACATCCTCGAGGAGGACGGCATGGGCTACCGGCGCATGCAGAACCTGCGGCCCGACTACACCGTGGAGATGCCCACACCGGCCGCCTCCACCGCCGTGCTCGACGATCCCTCCGATGCGGATCTCGAGGCCACCCGCAGCCGCCATGGCATCGAGGCCAGCAGCAGCAACCTGGCCGCCTTCACCCGCCCCAGCGTGGAGGAGGGCCTGGAGGAGGAGCTGATCGCCGATCCGGCCGCCCTCGAGGGCCTGCAGGAGGAGGGTCTGCTCACCGATGACTGAGCCCGTCCTCACCGAGCTGGGGACGCCCATTCCCCAGCGGCGCCTGCCCCGCTTCGGCTTCCACACCCACACCGAGCGGCTCAACGGCCGCCTGGCCATGCTCGGCTTCATCGCCCTGGTGGCGGTGGAATGGAAGCTCGGCCACGGGCTGCTGGTGTGGTGACGACGTCCGAGCCGGCGGCCGCTGTGCTCAGCCGTCCCCTGCTGGGCCTGGGCCGCCAGCAACTGGAGACGTGGGCGGAGCTGCAGGGCCAGCCCGCCTTCCGCGGTCGCCAACTGCACGACTGGCTGTATGCCAAAGGGGCCCGCAGCCTGGACCAGATCACGGTGCTGCCCAGGGCCTGGCGCCAGCAGCTGGCCGCCGCTCCGCCGACAGGCGCCGCCGACTGGATCGGCCGCTCCCGGGAGGTGCACCGCAGCGTCGCCCGCGATGGCACCACCAAGCTGCTGCTGGCCACCGCCGACGGCCACACGATCGAAACCGTGGGCATTCCCGCCGAGGGCCGGCTCACGGTGTGCGTCAGCAGCCAGGTGGGCTGCCCGATGGCCTGCCGCTTCTGCGCCACCGGCAAGGGGGGTCTGCAGCGCTCGCTGGCGGTGCACGAGATCGTCGACCAGGTGCTGAGCGTGCGCGAGGCCATGGACGCCCGTCCCAGCCATGTGGTGTTCATGGGCATGGGCGAGCCCCTGCTCAACAGCGAGGCCGTGCTGGCGGCGATCGACTGCCTCTGCACCGACCTGGGCATGGCCCAGCGCCAGATCACGGTGAGCACCGTCGGGGTGCCGCAGACGCTGCCCCGGCTGGCTGAGCTGGCCCTGGAGCGCCTCGGGCGGGCCCAGTTCACCCTGGCGGTGAGTCTCCATGCCCCCGATCAGCGCCTGCGCGAGGAGCTGATCCCCACCGCCCACGCCTATCCCATCGGCGAGCTGCTGGCCGATTGCCGCCGCTATGTGGCGATCACCGGCCGGCGGGTGAGCTTCGAGTACATCCTCCTGGGCGGCCTCAACGACCAGCCGCGCCATGCCGAGGCCCTGGCGCGGCTGATCCGCGGCTTCCAGAGCCATGTGAACCTGATCCCCTACAACCCGATCGCCGAGGAGGAGTTCAAGCGCCCCACCCCGGCGGCGGTGGAGGCCTTCCGCCACGCCCTTCAGCAGTGCCGCATTGCCGTGAGCGTGCGCGCCAGTCGAGGCCTGGACGCCGATGCCGCCTGCGGCCAGCTGCGCCGGCGCCTGGAAGCCAGCCTGGAGCCGGCCCCGGCCGGCCGGTCTTGACCCACCCGCTGCCGCTGCCGCTGCCGCGGGCGCCGCGCCCGGTGCGCCCCCGCCCCCCGTTCCTGCGGGCCCTGGGGCGGCAGGAGCCGCCGGTGCTGATCGAGGTGGAGGGCCGCAGCTGGCGGCTGGAGCGGGTGTTCAAGCACGATTCCTGGGCCGCCACGGCCCTCTACCGGATCGCTCAGCGGACCGCCACCACTACCGCCGCCGCCCCGTTCCAGGATCCCGCTGCCGCTCCGGCTCCGGCCCTGGTATGCAAGTTCAACCGTCAGGCGGCGGTGTTCGGTCTGCCGCTGGCCTGGCTGGGGCCGCTGCTGGCCCGGCGGGAAGCCTGGTTTCTGGAGTCGCTGGCAGCCACCGGCCGGGTGCCCAGGCCCCATCACCGCATCACGACGGAGGGCCGGCTGCTGTGCCATGCCGTGGCCCATGACTTCGTGGACGGCGAACCGCTGTCACGCCGCTCCCACCTTGATGACCGCTTCTTTCCGGCTCTGCGGGAGCTGCTGGAGCAGATGCACGCGCGCGGCCTGGCCTATGTGGACCTGCACAAGATGGAGAACGTGCTCGTGGGTCCCGACGGCCTGCCCTGGCTGATCGACTTCCAGGTGTCCTTCGCCCTGGCCCGGCGTCAGCCCTGGCGGGCTCTGGGCCGGCCGCTGTTCAAGCTGCTGCGCAGCGGTGACACCTACCACCTGATGAAGCACTGGATCCGCCTGCGACCGCAGCAGTGCGGCCTGGGCCCGGCGGATCTCGATCGCTACCGGCCCCGCTGGATCCGCTGGCACCGGCGCATCGGCGTGCCCCTGCGCCGCCTGCGCCGCCAGCTGCTGGTGTGGCTCGGGGTGCGGGATCGCAGCGGCCATGCCCACAGCGAGGAGTTCGCGGAGGACGCCATCCGCCGGCGCCATCAGAGCTGATCACCACACGTTCTCGATCACGTTCATGGCCTTGAGGTAGGCCGGGATCTCCTCGCTGCTCTCGCTCTCGTCGCTGCCGCTGTCATCGGGGATGGCCCGGCGGGCGTTGTCGGCCACCACGGCATTGGCCAGCAGCTCGAGGGCGCCGGGGCGATCGAGGTTCTGCAGGGCCTCGGAATAGCGGCGGCTGTGGGAGGGGCGCACCGATTCCTGGCAGTAGTTGGAGAGTTCGCGGCTCTCGGTCATCACCCGGAAGGCGATCGCCTTGGTGTCGCGCTTGCCGAAGATCGCCATGTAGAGCAGGTTCACCATCGAGGCGTCGTGCACCTGGATGCCGTAGTTGCGCAGGATCTGGGGCCAGTAGCGCAGGGCCTTGAGGCCCTCCAGCCCACCCTTGTGGAGCCCGCCCAGCTCGCACCAGCGCTCGAATTCCTCCACATCCTGCGGGCAGCGGCCCAGCCGCCGCATGCCCTCGGCCAGCACCCGCCCGGCCTGGAAATTGCGGGTGGGCTTGCCCACCACCGGCAGCATCATGCTGCCGCGCACGTCGGCCACCATCGCCGTGAGCTGGGTGAACGTGTGGTCGCGCACCTTCTCCATGTCGCCGCCGCGGTTGAGGGCGGCTTCGATGCGCTGCACCCCGTAGCCCAGTTCGGTGAGCGGGAAGGGCTGGCGGCCGTAGAGCCGCTGGCGGTCGCGGCGCCGCATCGACACAGACGAGGCCTGATCGAGGCACTGGTCGAGCAGCAGCGTGAGCAGGGTGGGCAGGATGCCGGTGTTTTCGGCGTGATATGTGTAACCGAAGCCGGCGAAGATTGAGGAGATGTTCTTGGCGGCCTTGATGTACTGGGCCTCCACGTTGTGCACTCCCGGTGACACCTGGATGTTCGGCGAGATGCGATCCAGCAGCCGCGCGCCGAGCAGGGCGGTGATGGCGTTGGGATGGCAGAAGTTGGCGGTGAAGCTGTCCACCGGATCGCGCAGGGCGTCGTGGCGGTGGAAGCCGGAGAAGAAGGCCAGATTCGGCTGCCGCTCGCAGAGCACGTAGGAGTCGTTGCTGAGCGGGTCGTGGCTGAAGGAGCCCGCCAGACAGGCCAGCACCACCTGCTCCCGGCCCAGCTCACGGCGCAGGTCGCAGGCCTCCTGCAGATCCTGTTCGATGTGGTTGCTGTTGGCGCTGAGCAGCACCAGATCGCAGTCCTCGATCAGCGAGGCCAGGCTGTGGGGCCGCGGCCGGCCCTCCACCCGGTGCCAGGCCATGCGTTCCATGGTCGCCACGTGGGCCGGGTCCATCCCCTGGCGGTCGCGCTCGGAGAAGGCCCCGAACAGGGAGCGGCCGGGCCGGGCGGCCATCCTCAGCCGGTCGGCCCCACCGTGCATGGCGCTGTTGTAGGCCATCGAGGCCGGGTAGAGGCCGATGCTGTAGAAGCCCACCCGGCCCCGCTCCAGCTCCAGGATCCGCCGCTTCACCGTGTCCTGATCCAGGGAGTCGGCAAAGAAGCTGTTCTGCATGGGGTCTGCTGAGGAGGGCGGTGCAGCGGCAGCGCTGCGTCAGGTTCTCTGAAGGGGCCGGCCTGGGTGCAGCCTTCATACTGCGGCCACCGGCGGCACGCGGTGTGCACACGATCGACTGGCTGATCCTCATCGGCTATCTGGTGGCAAGCCTGCTGCTGGGCCTGTGGCTGGCGCGCCGCAACCGCAGCGAGGACGACTACTTCGTGGCCGGTCGCCAGCTGAGCGGCTGGCTGGCCGGCGCCTCGATGGCCGCCACCACCTTCTCGGTGGACACCCCGCTGTACGTGGCCGGGCTGGTGGGGGTTCGGGGTCTGGCCGGCAACTGGGAGTGGTGGAGCTTCGGGGTGGCCCACGTGGCCATGGCGGTGGTGTTCGCACCCCTGTGGCGGCGCAGCGGCGTGCTCACTGACGCCGCCTTCACCGAACTGCGGTACGGCGGCGCCACGGCGGCCTGGCTGCGGGGCATCAAAGCCTTCCTGTTCGCCCTGCCGATCAACTGCATCGGCATCGGCTACGCCTTCCTGGCCATGGCCAAGGTGAGCGAGGCGCTGGGGCTGGCCCCCACACCCCAGGCGCGGCTGACGCTGCTGGCGATCGTGGGGCTGCTGGTCCTGATCTACACGGCCGCCGGAGGTCTGTGGGCGGTGGTGGTGACCGACATGCTGCAGCTGGTGATGGCCCTGGCCGGCGCCGTGGCGGTGGCGGTGTTCGCGGTGCAGGCAGCCGGTGGCATCGACGCCATGCTCACCAGCCTGCGGGAGCTGAACCGGCCCGAGCTGCTCTCCCTGGTGCCCTGGCAGCTGGAGGGCGGCCGGCTGAGCTGGATCGACAGCGCCGGCATCTCCATGGCCACCTTCAGCGCCTACATCGCCCTGCAGTGGTGGAGCTTCCGCCGCAGCGACGGCGGCGGTGAGTTCATCCAGCGGCTGCTGGCCACCCGTGACGAGCGCCAGGCACGCATCGCCAGCTGGGTGTTTCTGGGGGTGAACTACCTGCTGCGCAGCTGGCCCTGGATCCTGGTGGCCCTGGCGGCGGTGGTGCTCCTGCCCGACTCGACCGACTGGGAGCAGAGCTACCCGCTGCTGGCGGTGAAGCTGCTGCCGCCGGTGGCCCTGGGGCTGGTGGTGGTGTCGCTGGTGGCGGCCTTCATGAGCACCGTGAGCACGGCGGTGAACTGGGGGGCCAGCTACCTCACCCACGACCTCTATCAACGCTTCATGCGTCCGGCGGCCGGCCAGCGGGAGCTGCTGCTGGTGGGTCAGCTGGCCTCGGTGCTGCTCGTGGCCCTGGGGGTGCTCACGGCGCTGCTGAGCAACAGCATCGGCACCGTGTTCCGGCTGGTGATCGCGATCGGCACCGGCCCCGGGGTGGTGCTGGTGCTGCGCTGGTTCTGGTGGCGGATCAACGCCGCCGCCGAGCTGGCGGCGATGCTGGGCGGCTTCCTGGTGGGCTTCTCCACCTCGGTGGTGCCGCTGCTGCGCATCGACGACTACGGCCTGCGCCTGCTGGTGACCACCGCGATCACGGCCGTGCTCTGGATCCTGGTGATGCTGGCCACACCGCCGGAGAGCGCCGCCGTGCTGGAGCGCTTCGTGCACCAGGTGCGGCCGGCCGGGCCGGGCTGGGCGGGCTGGCGCCGCCGCACCGGGGTGGAACCCCAGGAAACGCTGCTCGATCTGCTCAGCCAGCTGCTCTGCAGCTGTGCGGTGCTGTTCGGGGCGCTGCTGGGGATCGGCGGCTTCCTGCTCAAGCTGCCCCTCTGGGGCTGGGGCGGACTGGTGGCGGCGGCGCTGGGGATCGTGGCGCTGCGTCAGCGGGGCCGGCTTCAGGGCGGGCTGCGCCAGGCACTGGGCCAGACGCCGCAGGGGTGATGATGGGCACGGTGACCGGCACCGCTGCTGCCCGTGCAATTTCTCCGCTCCACCCTGCTGCCGGCGGCGATCGTGCTGCTCTTCGCCCTCGCCCTGGTGGCCGTCAGCGCCCGCATCTGGCTGCCCGGTGACATGGCGGCTCCCGCCCCCCTGGGTTGAGCGCGGTCGTGACCAGCGGCCCCTATCCCGAGCAGAGCCCGCAGGAGCTCTACCTCGATCCCGAGGTGCTGGCCCAGGAGCTGGCCCAGGAGCTGCTCGGCGATCCCCTCGACGAACTCGACAGCAGCGATCCGGCCCCGGGCGCCGTGGCGGCCGAGTGCGACCGGGGCCTGGACCTGCTGCGCACGGGGGACCCCAGTGCCGGCCACGAAGCCCTGATGCAGGGGCTGCGCATCTTCTGCGAGCACCGTGACCCGCGGGCCGTGCCGCTGCTGCTGCCGCTGCTGGCGGCCAGCTGCCCGATCCTGCGCATGAGCGCGGTGTATGCCCTCGGCCGCAATCCCAGCCCCATGGCCGTGGAGGCGCTGCTGGCGCTGCTGGCCGGCGACGACAACGGCTACGTGCGCAAGGCGGTGGCCTGGAGCCTGGGCAACTACCCCGACGCGCCGGTGCTCAACCCGCTGATCCGCGCCCTGCAGGTGGACATCGCCGCCGTGCGCCTCTGGGCCGCCAGCTCCCTGGCCGACGCCGGCGGCACGGGGCCGGCCAAGGCCGATCCCGCCGCCGCGCAGCTGTTGCTCAGCCTGCGCATCGACAGCGAGCCGGCGGTGCGCAGCAACAGCGCCTGGGGACTGGGGCGGCTGTACCCCGATCTGGTGGAGCCCCGCCAGCGCGAAGTGGTGGAGACCCTGCTGCACACCATGCTTCACGACGGCGAGTCGGGCGTGCGCGACGAGGCCCGCCTGGCCCTGGAGCAGCTGGAGCGGCCCGAGGTGCTGGAGCGACTCCAGACCCTGGTGGATGAAGGGCTGCTGAGTTGAACCAGTCTGCTGAGTTGAGCCGGTCTGTTGCGTTCAGCCCAGCCGCCGCTGAACGCGGCTAGCATCCGCCAACCCCACCTTGGCCTGGGATGGCACAGCAAACCATCCGCTTCCGCATCCGGCCCGACGGTCGCGTCGAGGAGCTGGTGGAAGGCGTGGCCGGTGCGGCCTGCGAGCAGCTCACCGAGCGACTCGAAGCTCGCCTCGGCGCCGTGCAGCAGCGTCAACCCACCGCCGAGGCCTTCCAGGCCGCCAGCGCACCGCAGCGCCTGGTTCAGCCGGCCTCCCAGTCCACCCCGCTTCCCTGACGGAACCTCTCTGCGCCATGTCCCACTTCAGCACCGTGAAGACCGAGCTGCGCGACCTCGACGCCCTGCGCGCCGCCCTCGGGGATATGGGCCATGAGCCCCGTGAGGGCAGCATCAGCGTGCGCGGCTACCGCGGCCAGACCGAGACCGCCGAGCTGGCCATCGCCCAGCCGGATGGCACCGACATCGGCTTCCGTCTCAATGCCGACACGGGCTGCTACGAGCTGGTGGCCGATCTGCAGCTGTGGAAGCAGCCGGTGCCCGTGGAGCGCTTCCTGGCCCAGCTCAACCAGCGCTACGCCCTGCGCAGCATCCTGGCGGCCACGGCGGAGGAAGGCTTCCAGGTGAGCGAGCAGACCAACAGCGCCGACGGCAGCATCGAGCTGGTGGTGACCCGCTGGTCCTGAGCCCGGGGGCGCTGCCTCTGACCGATCGACGCGTGGAGTCCCCCCTGGTGAGCCCCGTGGATCCCGCACTCGCCTTTACCGCGGTTGCCGCGGGGGAGGAGGGTCCCAGCGGCGACGAACCCCTGCTCGGCGGTGAGCTGCGGCAGAAGGCCGTGTGGGTGGATGAGGCGGTGTGCATCGGCTGCCGTTACTGCGCCCACGTGGCCTGCAACACCTTCGTGGTGGAGTCCGAGTGGGGCCGCTCCCGTGCCATCCGCCAGGACGGCGACAGCACCGAGCGGATCCAGGAGGCGATCGACACCTGTCCGGTGGACTGCATTCACTGGGTGGCCTACGAAGACCTGCCAGGGCTGGCCGAGCAGCTGGCACAGCAGGACATCCAGCCCCTCGGGCTGCCCACCCCCGCCCGGCTGAAGCGCACCCTGCCGCGACGCGAGTCCACCTGAAGACCCTGAAGCCGATGCCCGGTGTGTCTCCGGCGCCGATCCCCACCCGGCGGTTCGGCCGCACCGGGCTGCCCATGCCGGTGCTCTCCCTGGGTGGCATGCGCTTTCAGCAGAGCTGGAGCGATCTGCCGCCCGAGGAGATCACGGCGGAGAGCCAGGCGAACCTGCGGGCGCTGCTGGAGAAGGCGGTGCGCCACGGCCTGCACCACATCGAGACGGCGCGGCACTACGGCAGCAGCGAGCGCCAGCTGGGCTGGCTGCTGGAGCAGGTGCCCGATCCCCGGCGCATCCTGCAGACCAAGGTGCCCCCCCATCCCGAGCCGGCCGCCTTCGAGGCCGAGCTGGCCACCAGCTTCGAGCGGCTCGGGGTGGAGCGGGTGGACCTGCTGGCGATCCACGGCCTCAACCTGCCCGAGCACCTGGAGCACACCCTGCGGCCCGGGGGCTGTCTGGAGGTGGCACGGCGCTGGCAGGCCGAGGGGCGGGTGGGCTCGATCGGCTTCTCCACCCACGCCCCCCTGGAGCTGATCGGCGAGGCGATCGCCAGCGACGCCTTCGACTACGTGAACCTGCACTGGTATTTCATCCGCCAGGCCAACTGGCCCGCCGTCGAGCTGGCCAGGGCCCACGACATGGGCGTGTTCGTGATCAGCCCCACCGACAAGGGCGGCCATCTGCACAGCCCGTCGGCGCGGATCAGCGAGCTGTGTGCCCCCCTGCACCCGATCGTGTTCAACGACCTCTTCTGCCTCAGCGCAGCGGGCATCCACACGATCAGCGTGGGCGCCGCCCGGCCGGAGGATCTCGACCGCCACCTCGAGGCGGTGGCGCTGCTGGAGCAGGCCGATGCCCTGCTGCCGCCGCTGCTGGAGCGCCTGGAGGCGGCCCGGCTTCAGGCGCTCGGCGCCGACTGGCTGGCCAGCTGGGAGCGGGGGCTGCCGGCCTGGCAGGACACCCCGGGCCAGATCAACCTGCCGGTGCTGCTCTGGCTGCACAACCTCCTGGAGGCCTGGGATCTGGAGAGCTTCGCCCGCGCCCGCTACGGCCTGCTGGGCAACGGCGGCCACTGGTTCCCCGGCGCCAGCGCCGACGCCCTCGACGCGGCGGTGAGCGAGGCCGAGCTGCGGGCCGTGCTGACGGCCAGCCCCTGGGCCGGGCGGATCCCGGAGCTCCTGCGGGGGCTCAGGGAGCGCCTCGGCGGCCAGGCCGTGCGCCGCCTGATGGCCGAGTAGTCGGGCCCGTGGGGCCGGGGGCGGGGCTGCCCAGGGGCTGGCGCGCCGGCACGCCCACCGCCCGGGGGTAGGCGGCCGGGCAGGGGCCGGTGGGCTGCAGCACCACGGCATGGCGGATCCCCCGGCCGCAGGGCAGCTCGAGGGGCTGGCAGCGTTCCACCCGGGCCCGCAGCGGCAGCAGGGCCGCGTCCAGGGCCTCCCGGTCGGTCGGCTGCCACTGGCCCCGGTAGAGCAGGGCATGGCCGTCCGGCCTGAGCAGCGGCACCAGGTATTCCGCCACCACCGGCGCGCCGGCCACGGCCCGGGCCAGGGCCCAGTCGAAGCGGCCGCGGCAGGCAGGGTCGCGCCCGGTGCGCTCGATGCGTTCGCAGCGCAGGCTCAGGCGCCCTTCCAGCCCCAGGGCGGCGGCCATGGCCCGCACCGCCTCCAGCTTGCGGCCCACCGAATCCACCAGGGTGAGCCGGGCGCCGGGCAGGGCGATCGCCACCGCCAGGCCGGGGAAGCCGCCGCCGGTGCCCACGTCGATCAGGCGCAGGGGGTCTGCCGCGCTGACGGCCTGGTGCCCCTGGAGCAGCGGCACCAGGGGCCAGAGGCTGTCGAACACCTGGGCGATCCAGTAGTCGTCGCCCTCCACCAGGCGGGTGAGGTTGACGCGGCTGTTCCAGGCGCGCAGCTGCTCCTGCAGGGCCTCCAGCTGAGCCTCCTGCTCGCCGCTCGGCTGCCAGCCCAGCTGCTGCCAGAGCGCCTGGCGGCCGGCGCTTGCGGGGGATGGATCCATCCGGGCTGACGGGCGGGTGAGGCTCCCTAGGATCCACCAGATCGGCCTTTCCGCCGTTGGCCACCCCCGGCAGCACGCCCCCGTCCGGCCCCAGCCACCAGCCGTCCGGCGCCAGCCACTACCAGTTGCTGCAGCTGCCGATGAGTGCCTCGGAGCAGGACCTGCGGCGGGCCTTCCGCAGCCTCAGCAAGCTCTACCACCCCGACACCACCAGCCTGCCGGTGGCGGAGGCGGAGCAGGCCTTCCAGCGGCTGCAGCAGGCCTACGCGGTGCTCAGCGATCCGGAGGCCCGGCGCCGCTACGACGCCCAGCTGCGCCTGGCGGCCCTGGCCGCCGCCGCAGCCGCCCGCAGCCGGGCCGCCGCCCTCATGCCGCCGGCCGCCCCGCCCCCGGCGGCGCCGGATTCGGTGCGCCGGGCTCTCTCCGGCGGCGAATGGCTGGCCCTGCTGCTGCTGGGGATGGCGCTGGTGTTCAGCCTGGTGCTCGGCGTGGGGCTGGCCTGGGCGCGGGGGGCGGCCCTGGTGCAGTGGCCGAGCTGGTGGCCCTCCGCGTGAGACCCTGACCTCCATGAGCCAGCTGCCCAGCCCCGACACACCCCTCTACAACCATCCGCTACCCGCCCTGGAGGACTGGCTGCGCCAGCTGGGCGCCCAGCAGCAGCGCGGGGAGCCCTGCCTGTGGGACCTGCACCGGCCGGAGTGGAGCGCCCGCATCGAGCTGGAGGTGGAGGAACTCAAGGTGAGCTGGCATGCCGATGGCCAGGCGTGCGTGCGCCACTTTCCCTATGGCCTCTCCCGGGCGGACACCGAGGCGGCGATCCTGGCCGGCCCCTGAAGGAGTGCGGGCAAAAGGCTTCAGCGGCAGCGCCCGCTGTCGCGCCCAGCAGGGCTGCCCATCCCGCCGCAGCTGAACCAGCGCACCAGGGGGTCCTCCACGTTCGTGAACAGCACCAGGATGGCGGCGCAGATCACGAGCACGGCACCGGTCACCAGGCTGTCGCGGCGGGTCATGGCATGTGCTCCTGGGGCCAGTGTCGCTCCATCCCCAGCAGCTGCCACTGCTTCCTCAGGGTCGTGGCGGCGGGGGTGTCGAGCGTTGGCAGCTGAGCCAGCACCGGCACGCCCCCCAGCTGCTCGAGGGTGCGGGGATTGTCGGGGTGCGGCGGGCCGTTGAGCACCAGCCCCAGCACCGGAATGGAGCGCAGGCGCAGGGCCTCCAGTGACAGCAGGGTGTGGTTGAGGGTGCCCAGACCGCTGCGGGCCACCAGCAGCACCGGCAGACCCCAGCTGCGCAGCTGCTCGATCTGCAGCCACTGGCGGCTGAGGGGCACCAGCAGCCCGCCGGCGGTCTCCACCACCAGTGGCCCGGGCCCGGGCGGCAGCGCCAGCCGCTCGGGCTCGATCGTCACCCCGTCGATCTCGGCGGCCCAGTGGGGCGAGGCGGGCGTGCGCAGCCGGTAGGCCTCGGGCAGCAGCCGCTCGGGGGGCAGGTCCAGCAGGCGCTGCACCGCGGCGGTGTCGCCGCCGTCCTCCAGTCCGCTCTGCACCGGCTTCCAGTAGCGGGCCCCGAGGCCCTCCACCAGCCAGGCGCTCACCAGGGTCTTGCCCACGTCGGTGTCGGTGCCGCACACCACAAGCCGGCGGGGCAGGCCCGCCTGCGGCCATGCAGCCGCGCTCATCCGGATCTCTGGCCGATCAGCAGCAGCAGCTCCCATGTGACCGGCTCGTCGGTGGGCCAATGCTGCAGCAGCCGGCGCAGCTGTGGGGCGCTCAGGGGCGGGTGGGGGCTGGTGCCGGCCCCCAGGGCGCGCAGCTGCCGCAGGAAGCGGTGGCCTCCGCCGTGGCGGCGGCTGAAGCGCAGCCGCTGCTGCCGCCGCACCACCAGCTCACGCCTGGTGACCGCCTCCAGATCCGCCGCCCCGGGCAGCTCCAGGCCGGTGAACGGCACCCCGGACCGGGCGGCGGCACGGCGCCACTGGGGGAAGCTGGCGGCGGTGGGCACCGCCAGCGCCAGCCAGCCGCCGGGGGCCAGGTGCCGGCACCAGTGCTCCAGCTGGACCGCCGGCCGGCTGAGCCACTGCAGCGCGAAGCTGGAGCAGAGCAGGGCGGCGCCGCTCAGCTCCGCCGGCAGTCCCTGCTCCAGGTCCCAGTGCCGGCCTCCCCAGCGCCGCGCGGCAGGGTTGCGGGCCAGCAGCTCGGGGCAGAGGTCGAGTTGCAGCAGGCCCCGCCCCTCCAGCCAGCTGCAGCCTCTGCCGCTCTGGCTCTGCTGGCTCAGGGCCTGGGCGAGCAGGCCGCTGCCGGCCCCCAGATCGGCGGCCGGGCCCGCCGGCAGGGGCAGGTCGCGGCAGTGGCGGGCCAGCCGCCAGGCGATGGCGCGCTGCAGGGCGGCGTGGCGCTCGTAGGCGTGGGCCTGCGCGGCGAAGCCGGCCCGCACCCGGGCGCTTGGAACGCTGGCGCCCGGACTCATCGCGCTCAGAGGTCTTTGATCCACGCCAGCAGGTCGTGCACGACGGGGGTGCCCAGCAGGCAGTGGCCCGCCGCGGCGTAGTGGATCACGGCCGCGTGAGGGCGTTCCCGGCGCAGCAGCTCCCGGGCCTCGGGAACGACGATGCGATCGGCGCCGGCCTCCACGATCAGGCAGGGGATGGCGGCGGGCAGGGCCGCCGGCAGCCCCGAGCTGTGCTCCAGCAGCTCCAGATCCTCACGCAGCCGTTGCCGACCCTCGGGCGCCAGGGGCGCGTCGAGGATCGTCACCGGCAGCTGACTCACCGGCTGGGGGGCCGCCGCCTCGGCGAGAAAGGCCCAGAGCATGGTTTCCGGCTCCGGACCCGCCAGCGCCTCGGCCATGCCGGCCAGGGCGGTGCTCAGCCGGCGTCCGCCGGGTCCCGGGGGCACGAAGCGCCCGAAGCTGGCCAGCAGCACCACCGCATCGGCCGCCGCCAGCACCTCAGGGGGCAGCAGATGGGGCCCGAGGGAATGGACCAGCAGCACCCGGCGGCTGGCCTGCGGCTGCCACTGGGCCTGTTGGGCTGGGCTGGGGCCGTAGCCCCGGTCGGGGGCCTGCCACAGCCAGCCCCGCTCCCGGGCAGCCAGCGCGAACGGCTCCCAGCCGCGGCTGTCGCCGGCCCAGCCGTGCATGGCGAGCAGCTGGGTGGTCATGGCGGGTGCGCAGGCGGTGGAACGGTCAGGGCCTGCCGAGGGCGCTCAGCAGCCGCTCCAATGTGCCCGGTGGCAGGTCGGCCCGCAGCACCAGCCGCAGCCGGGCGGTGCCCTCGGGCACGGTGGGCGGCCGGATCGCCACCGCCAGCAGGCCGGCCGCCTCCAGCTGCGACTGCAGTTCCAGGGCCCGCCCGTCGCTGCCCACCAGCAGCGGCAGGATCGGCCCTTCCCCCGCCGGCCGGGGCCAGCCGGCGGCCTCGAGGCCATCGCGCCAGCGCCGCGCCCGCTTCAGCAGATCGGGCAGGGCCGGTGTGCTGCCGTCGCCTTCGGCGGCGGCATGGCTTTCCCGCCGCTGGATCAGCCGCAGGGCCGCGAGGGCGCCGGCGGCCAGCGGTGGCGCCAGGGCGGTGGTGTAGCGGAAGGCGCCGCTGCTCTGCAGGAGCCACTCCATCACCAGCTCGCCGCCGGCCAGAAACGCCCCGCCGCTGCCGAAGGCCTTGCCGAAGGTGCCGCTGATCAGGGCGATCGAACCGGCGCCGTGTCCCAGCCCCCGCCCGCCGGGACCCAGAACCCCCAGGGCATGGGCCTCATCCAGCAGCAGCGCCGCCCCGAAGCGCTCGCAGAGGGCAGCCAGGGCCGGCACGTTGGGGCTGGTGCCCTCCATCGAGAACAGGCTCTCGCTGAGCACCAGCAGCCGCTGCTGGGGTCTGGCGCGGCGGGCCTCACTCAGCCGGTGCTCGAGCTGGGCCAGGTCGTTGTGGGCGAAGCGCCGCAGCCGGGCGCCGCTGGCCGCCACGCCGGTGAGCAGGGAGTGGTGGATCAGCCGGTCGGCGATCACCAGGCTGTGGCGGTCGGCCAGGGCCAGCACTGCGGCCAGGTTGGCCTGGAAGCCGCTGGGGAACAGCAGCGCTCGCTCGCGCCCCAGCCAGCCCGCCAGCTCCGCCTCCAGTTCCATGTGCACCGGCCGGGTGCCGGTCACCAGACGGGACCCGCCGGCGCCCACACCGTCACGGGCGGCGGCCGCCTGGGCGGTGGCGACCACCACGGGGTGGCGGCTCAGGCCGAGGTAGTCGTTGCTGGCGAGGTCGAGGAGGGGGGTGTCTGGCGCTTCCGAAAGTTGTTGGAAGGTTGCCTGCGAGACTGCTCTCATCGGCTGCAACTTGCGGCGGCGAGCAAGAGTTAAGAGGGTGAGGGGATGTCGGATGTGTCCCTGCCAAGGGGATTTCAGAAAGTGGTCGACGGCGCCAGGCATGGTCTGGTTGAGGTGAGAAAGGTACCGGAAAGGCACCCTTTCTATGGGAGTCTTCTCGACATGGAAATGCTTGCATACATTCACCCAAAGGCGTCGTTTCTCCCTTGTCGATCTTGAGGGGCTTGCGATCTTCTATGAATCAAGTAATTATTCGTCACCCTTCAAGGCGGGCTTGATTGTGCCTATGCCTTCCAGGGGCGGGCAGGATCACTCTGGCAGTGCGTTCTCAATGACAACAATCGAAGGCTGTAGGTTTGTCGTCACCGTAGGCTCGTCTCAGCAATGGGCCTGATCGTTTCTCCTAATGCTATTCTGTAGGTACCAATCACATGGGCATGACTGACCAAGAGGGTTCCTGTGGGCATGTCTGAAAGCCATGCAGGCGTGGGTCTTGATTTTGTCATCTGCGGCCTTGAGCATAGTGGCACAACGTTGGCTTCCGATCTGTTTCGACAGGTTCCGGGATGTGACTCGGGTTTTGAGTGTGGCGTTTTACTTTGTGAATCACCACGCGAGTTCCCTTCCTTGCAGCCGTTTTACAACAACATGATCGTTGGCTGGCAGATTACTGAAAAGGACTTAGAAAGTGCTTGCTCTACAGATAGCTTCACTGGCTTTTATGACTGTCTCTATAATTCGTCAGGTCTCTTCCGGGACAATAAGCCTAGCATACGATTCGACAAAACACCTCGTTACATCGTCAATCTTCCCGCAATCTGTGACACACTTGATGTTCCCTTTGTGGTAATGATTAAAGACCCTAGATCTTTGCTTTGGTCGGACTTTCGTCGCTCTAAGAGACCCCTTGAAGAGATTCATTTATGGTATGAGGAGTGGGCACCTGCCAAGCTTGGTTATATGGAGAAAGCCTATAAAGGTTATTTGGAAGCTTGGCAGAGTGATCAGTGTATCGTTATTAGGCTTGAAGACCTGTGCCTCAGGGCTAGAGAGACTTTTGAATCAATGTTTGCACATGTTAACATCGAGCCTCGAGTTAATTATATGTGCATAAGAGATAAGCGGTATCTCAATACCGTCGGCAAAAGTATTAGTGTATCTGTGGCTGTTGAGCACCTGCTTGGGCTCCCTCCGGAGATTCAACAAAGGGTACAAACTGACTTTGGCCACCTTGATCGCTGGTTTTATGATTTCTAAGTGACTATTCGAACTGTATTCAATCACTATGTCTTTTGCCTGCATTGACATGACACAAGAGGGGCATGAGCAAGAAGCGGCGCAATCGCATTGTGCCGTGATTCAACTTGAAGGTGTTCATGAAGAAGTTATACCCTCTCTTGTGTTGGCACTGAATGCCTGCGGCTATAAGCCAGACGTCTACGTCAATAAACGTTGCAAACAGCAAAGGGGAGATATCTTCAAGAGGCTAAAGACCCCATTGGACTGTACTATTCGCTATGTCTCCATTACAGAGCCTCAACATTGGAAGAATCTGGCGAGAAAAATAAAATCATCTGGCTACAACTTTATTGTGTTGTCTACGTATCAGCATGAAAGTATCGCCAAGTGGACCGCGGCTATTGACCTGCCAATCATTGGTCTAGTCCATAATGTAGAGCTCTTTCTTAGATCTCCTTCTTGTCTTTCGTCTTTTCAGGCAAAGCAAGCTCAGGTTCTTCTTTTGGCTCCGCATGTTGCAGCATTCCTGAATCAGCATATAGGCTTAGAGTTGGTTGATAGGACAGGGGTTGTTGAATCAGTTTATTGGGGCGAAAATGCTACTATTAGATCTAAGACCCAATCTGAAGAAGGTAGACGTGTTGCCATACCTGGTGGTGTTAACTTTAACGTACGAGCATTCAGAGAGCTAGTAACCTGCCTTGATTCATACCGTGATTTCCCAATCAGATTCTGGTTTCAGATACTCGGAGGCGGACCGGACCGAGAGTCCCTTGAAAAGCTTATTCTGGAGAACGACCTGTGTGATTTTTTCAGATTTTCAAAACTAGGTACTACAGGTAGAGTCCGCTACAAAACCTATATCAAAGATCTGAGAAAATCAGATATTGTGCTTCCTTTGGTTCCCCTCGCGAATATCCCTTATCGTGAGCACAAGATCACATCAGCAATCCCTACAGCTGTGGGATTTGGTGTGCCACTCATGGTGGACCGATGGACTGCTCGCATCTATAGAGTCCCCGCAATCGAGACAGATGAAACTGTCTCTGCTGCGTTGAAAGCCATAGTTGAAACCAGCAATGATGATTTAAAATTCTACAAGAATGAAATTCTGGAGTATAGAAAAATAATTCTTCGCAAGAATGCTTCTGAGATGGGAAGGCTTGTTGGGCAGATCGCCTAAGAATTGATATTAACTAATCTGCCCTTGGGAACCTTCTTAAGTTCAGCATGCACTACCCTGGACCTCGGATATACGTTGAGAGAATGTCGCTATAGTTCAATCAGGTACTTCTTGCATCAAGAGTCTTGCCGGGTTCCGCCTAAATCCCAGGATAGGCTGTATTGATGGCTGCGGCGTACAATAAGAGCTTTACTGGCTAATCTAGCTCTCGATATTCTTCGTTATGAGCATAGATAGGCTCCGATGGCATGGAATAATTGTAAGTATCGAAAAGCCAAGAAGAAGTTGCCCGAACTCTTTGGGATGAGATTATGAAATGTATTGTGCGTCAAGATGCTAGATAGACAGGGTGGCTATATCTGCTAATCTCAGGAAAAGTCCGAATGTAGTCTTTGTGCCAAGAACTGACTGATGAGATGTCGTCTAGATGAGAACTCATGTCTTCTTCCGCTGTGAACACGACTAGGCACCCTAGGTTCTAATGCCGACGGTCTCATCTTTGAAGTGCGCACGTCGCCCTGAATCCTCAAACTTCTCAACTGCTAGCAAAAAAGAATTGACTAAGTTCTCGCTATAGTGAGCTTTTATGATCCGACTATAGTCATTGATCTGACTCTCCGTAAGGCGAGTGACATTAGTCCAAGGCATCAGCAAGGCATCGGCTAGAGCGCTTTCAACTTCCGATACAGGCATCCCCTCCAGTCTTAATGCACCAATATCGTCCTGACTGCTTCGCAGTCTGAGCCGAGACGGAAACTGGTCAAAAAGATACTTTGGACCAATGCCAATAACTGGGTTTTGCTTCTTGAATAAATCTAAATCATCAAGGATCACAAGCTTGCCCGATACGAGATATGGAAAAACTGCAATTAAATCTAGAGTCGGCCATGGATGCTGATGATTTGCGTCGATGAAGCACATTTCAAAGCGATGCCCAATATCAGGAACATCCTTGGAGGTGGTAAAGGGCTTGAAGTCGACATGGACTTCGCCGCCATCGTATATATCTCGAATCAGAAAACCATTGGGTTTGGTTGGGTCCCCGAAAAATGAATTATCATGGTCAATGGTTATGAGATGTCTCCCATTGTGATCAGACATGAAATTAGCAATAAACCCTCCACTTAGGTCGGATGCGGTCCCGACTTCAAGAAAAAGGGAGGGACTGTATGTGGCGACCAGGTCCTGAATGAAAACTAAATCGTCAATGCTTGCCGAGCCCCAACCTTTCCTCCAGTGCTGACGAAAAGTCGATGCAATTTCAGCTTTGGCTAGCATTTTCTTTTGATCAGCTCGCGCAATCTTAAGCCAAGACAGTCTTCTTCGCCTAGGGGAAACCTAGAACCCCCCGCTTGATCACGGGATATAAGCGCTGTGATGATAGGCCCGGACTAGGGTGATGACCCGCAAGCAGTTGGAGTTCGGCGATGACGAGCAGACCAGTGCCAAGACAGACCAGTGCCAAGCAGCGCACCAAGCGTGAGAACTGTCGGACCGAAATGGAGCCTGCTGAAACTTTGAATCAGTCCTGCGCCTGGAAAGCAGGCCGCACAGTGACATGCATCCCTTTGTCGCTCCAGGCCTAATGAGAGTGGGTGGTCATGCATGAGCCGCCTCCAGGCCCGTACACCCCTGGAGATCCTCCAGCAATGGAAAGCGCCCTGACCACCCACCAGCTCTCAGAGAAACTGAACCAGTCATGGGGGTCACGGTACTCTGGTGGTGCGGTGGGTTCATCCGCCATCTTACATTGAGGAGAGTGATTCTTACTGGACAGCCTCGCTATAGCGACACATTGCTCATCACCTCAGGCCCCATCGTGACCAGAAAGGGAAGACAACAACTTTCCTGAGGGAGAGGGGCATGAAGGTATGCTGAGCGGGCTCAGTATTCCTTCTTCTTAGATATCAGTCGACCTGCTTGGTTGGTAAAATGATTGCAAATCGTATTCCCCGATCAATGTTGTCTGGCCTCGCCGCTTAGGCGTGCAGTAGCTTAGGCGTAGCGATGACACGATTACTCGCTCTAAATGAACTCGATTCGTTCAAACAAGTCAACGGGTGGATGCACTCCAGCGTTCCATGCGCAGTAGATGCTTGGGCGGATTATTATATTAACGAGCTTAAGGAGAATTTTTCTTCTACTCTTGAAATTGGCGCTCACCATGGTAAGCTCTTTCTTGTTTTAGAGGCGGTCACTCCTCTGCCCATTGAATGCTACGCATACGATCTCTTTGAGGATCTGCAGAGCCTGAACATTGATTCTTCCGGGAAAGGAAGCAAAGTCAACTTCATTGAGAATGTATCCTCCATAGCCAAAGGGCCTGACCGCTTAATTCCTATCCATGGAGATAGCTTTTCAATTCGCCACTCCCAATTGCCTCATCGATATAGCCTCCTATCGATTGACGGCAGCCACACCCGGGAGCATACTTGTTTTGACCTTCAATATGCTAACGACACTATCTCGCCGGGCGGCCTAATCATATTGGATGACTTCACCAATCCCCATTGGCTCGGAGTTATGGAAGACACTCTTGATTTCCTTGATAATTCAAATCGCAGGATCAAGCCCATTTTGGCGGGCTACAACAAGTTGTTTTTTACAACAATCTCTCAAGCGAGTACAACCCTCAAGGCGATAGACTCAAGGATTCCTCAGCATCTCAACAGACTTTCAACGCTCAAGGGTCATGTAGTTAGATGTGCTTTCTCACCAGGTCATTCAGCGATCTGCAGCCGCTTGAGCGACTGACGGGGCGTGATGCCTCCCAGGGCCATGTGGCACCTGCGACCGTTATAGATCCCGAGATACCGGCTCAGCCACTGGTTGCGCTCCTCGGAGGTCTGGAAGGGCATGCCGTAGGCCCATTCCTCCAGCAGGGTGCGGATGAATCGCTCCGCCTTGCCATTGGTGCGGGGTGTGTACGGCCTGGTGCGGATCGGCTTGAGCTCCAGGGCCTTGCAGGCTTTTCGCCAGTCGCCGGATCGGTAGGCCGAACCGTTGTCCGAGAGGATCCGCTTGCAGGTGATGCCCTGATCGGAGAACCAGCCCACTGCCCGGGCCAGGAAGCCCACGGTGGTGGCCTTCTTCTCGTCGGGGAGCACCTCGACGTAGGCCAGCCAGGTGGCGTCATCAATGGCCACGTGGGCCTTCTCATAGCCGGCACCACGGGAGGAGCCCAGCCGCCGATCGCCGGTGATCCGGTGCCCCACCTGGCGGAACCGCGCCAGCTGTTTGGTGTCGACGTGGATCATCTCGCCGGGCCGCTGCCACTGGTAGCGGCGCACCGGTGGCCTGGGCTCCAGGTTCCGGAGACGGCCCAGGCCGAGCGCCTTGAGCACCCTGCCCACGGTGGAGAGGGGCGCCTGCAGCGACCGGGCGATGCGGCGCAGGGTGCAGCGCTGGTGCCGTAGGTCCACAGCGTGCGGCAGTTGCTGCGGATCGAGCGTCCGCCGTTGGCTGCGGCGGACGCTCCGTCGATCCGCCAGTGCCGCTGGACCGCCTTCACGGAACCGGCCCAACCACTTGTAGGCGGTGCGGAGGCTGATTCCCGCAGCGGCAGCAAGGGCCTTGAGCGGCACGCCCTCATCGAGGTGCCGACGTATCAGGCGTTGTCGACTGATCAGTGTCAGTCGCGCATTGGGGTGGCTATGCATGGGGGGTGAGGTCTTGGGACGGGCGGTGACACCCCGACCCTGGCGACCTCACACCCCCTTGTCAGCTGAACAACCTGGTGGGACTACACAGTTAGAGGACTTGGTAAGGTACCCCTTGCATGATCATGCATCTCGGCGCCCCATATTCTGCGGTTCCCTTCAGAACATCTCCATTCTTTGTGCATAAGAAAGTCTGAATGAATGAAGGAAGACTTAATTGAGCGTTTAAGTCTTTCTAGGTACAGCCTCGCAGGAATGCGTCTAATTTACGAGCGCAGGAGTTGAACGCTATTCCCCTCAAGCTCAGAAATCGAGGTAGCCAGCAATTAGATCCTCTGTTGGACCAATAGAGTCTTTACTAGTCACTTGGTGATGGCAGCAACTCAGTATAGTCCTGCGCTCCTGTTATCAATGAAGGAACCTGCTCCTCACATGTATAACTCAGAGTCTTTGCGGTTATTGTGATCTTGCCAGTCCAGCTGCCGTCATCGCCGTCGGGCCTGGGCGGCAATGCTTAGACTTGACTACGTTATCCTTGCTCAAGCCCACCTCAGTAATCAATGGACTCATCCTCACAATCTGCTAGCCATTCCGACCACAAGAATCAACTTCCAATTGTTGTTTATGATATTGGTGCTCGTGGAGGGCTGGGGGCTGAGTGGAATGAATGCCCTGAGCCCATACATGCTGTTCTCTTCGAACCAGATCTTGATGAATACAACAAACTAGTCGCCCGAAGCAACTCGCTATTCCAGCAGACAGTCCTTCCGATTGCCTTGTCAGACCAATCTGGCGAGTCCCATTTCTTCGTAACTACAAACCGGCAATGCTCTTCACTGCTGGAACCAAATATTCAGCTCTTGGAGGCTAGGTATGGAGCCTTTGCAAGGCACTTTCATGTCGAAGAAGTAATCAAAACTAACGTCCGTCGACTTGATGAGGTTATTCTGGAACAGAATCTCCCAACGCCTGATGCCATCAAGTTAGACATTCAAGGCGCAGAGAGCTTAGTTCTTTCAGGCTTGGGAACCATGCTGACTGACGTCAAAGCTGTGCGGCTAGAGGTGCACTTTCGCGAACTGTATTTAGGTGAAGATCTCTTTGACAGAATTCATGCCTATATGGACTCCCATGGCTTTGAGCTACGCCGAATCCTTAATGACAAGGGTAGGCGTTTTCGAGGAGGCGAGATTGTCGAAGTCGATGTATTCTACGTTAATCACAAATATCTACTGCCTAGTGCACAGGCTTGCGCACGACATATCACCAACACTATCTTGCATGTATGGAATATGTAGTTGTGTCTTTTCCCTAAGGGTGCTTCAGCCGTAAGTGTCCCTTGATAGTTTAGACATTTAAGACCCTCTACGTAATTACCGGATTACTCCAATGAGGGTTTCCTTGGGGCCAGACAGCATTAGAGCATAGCATTACCCTTGCAATGGAAGTATTCATGAAGGTAGCTGACGTAGTATGTAGTTTCTATCTTCCCATGAGTTGGCTCTACAGCCAGACTTGTTTGATCGTCATTCTCTTGAGCGTGTTCAGCTGGGCTGGCCGATCTGCCCCGTCCCAAGAGTATCTGAACAGACAACTCAATCTTTTGCTGAAGATCTCTACTGTTTCTGGGGGTCACCCTAAAACCGTTGACGCCATCAACGATATCCTCTGCTAATGCTCCGGCTTCAGAGGCAATGACCCAAAGCCCTGCTGAAAGAGCTTCCCGGACAACCAAGCCAAAACTTTCCGGCCAGATTGAGGGAGCTATTAACATATCATATCCTGAGTAAAACTCTGACATTCTTTCCATGGGAACTATGGGAATAAAATTGGTACATGTTGATCCCCATGTGACTTGCCGAATGGTGTTGTTGTTGGAATGAAGGCGGTGGTCAACAACGTCAACAACTAGATTGTCTACCTCAGAAGAAAGCAGTGCATCGCGAAGTACAAAATAACCTTTGTGGGCTGAAATGCCTCCGATGAAACAGGCACGTATGGTCTCGGATTGATCTCTTCGATTGACAGGTCCATCTCCTCTAGCCATGCTGTCAGCTCTGTTGGCGAGAACCTTTACATCATCTAGTCCACAGCTTCTGTAGATAGTTGCAAACACACTGCTCACGGCTAGGCGTTCATCGGCACCGCTGAGGACTGAAAAAAGATCATCTCTTCTCTTTCTAGCCTTAGCTGCAGCTGTTCTTGATGAATGGCGCCCAAGATGCGAACAGGCATCAGTTGGATCTATGCTGTTTCCATCTTCTGTAGTTAGAAATTGATATGGGCTCAGCCACCATGCATCATGAAGGCTGACAATATATGGAATGTTGCATCGTTGAGCAGCAACTAGTGGTGCAATTGTCACGCCTTGAAGGCAGTGAGCATGAATCAAGTCAAACCTTTCAGAGGTATACCAGGCTTCCATCATCTCTTGCAAGGGAATACTGGTCTTATTGCTCCAATATTGGCTCCACTTTAATCCCGGCAATTGAACTCTAACAATCCTGACATTCTCAACGTAGTTGATAATGATTCCAATTTCTTGGTTGGCAGAGTTGCACTGCTCTTGACACAGGAATGTCACATCATAGTCTTCATGATGTGTGTTCGGGCGAGATGCAGCTAGCGCTTGTTGTTCTGCGATACGCGTTGCCCCGCCATGTGAGTCAGGCCTGAAGAATACGTTTATAACTAGTATCTTCTTTCTCTGACTCTGAGCCGATCCTGCCTCTCTTTCAGATCCTGAGGCCAACTGTTCTGCGGACCTTACGAACTCCTCATAGACCCTTAATCCACTTGCCTTGCCATACTTGTCTTGAGCATCATACAGTGCGCGTTGTGCTATCTTATTGCGCGCCTGAGGATTGTTGATTAGAAACTCAATCTGAGAAATCCACTCCTCTGTATTTTCTGCAAAAAGTACGTTTTGTTTTTCTTCAATTTCTCGCTTGTGTGTGTCTGTAGGTGAAACGATCGACGCTAGTCCACAACAGCTATACTCCATCCATTTGATCGCACTCTTACAGTCTGTTGCAGCATTTCTTTCCACTACTGAGACACCAATATCGCCCCTGCTCATTGCCTGTATATAGAACTCGTAATCCTGAAAAGGAATCCTTTCTATTCTATCTTCGTATGGGCCAAGGCAGGACGGGAGATCAATTCTCCCGAGCAGTAATAGTTTTGTCCGTTTGTGTTTCCGCAAAATCTTGGCTAGTGCAGGTGCAAGCTGATAGTTCCATGATTCTTTGTGGGCGAGTGTTCCCGACGTAAAGACGATCCCTAGCGAATCGTGAGGCTTGCTCTTGCAGGTGTATTGTATCTTGTCATTGGCAAGTGCCTGTCTAAGACTAGGCAACATCAGATTCCCAATGACGAAGGTTTTTGCTTCGGGCTGAAGACCTTCGGAGACTACATACTCTTTCAAGCAGGAAGTCGAAACTATACAACCTTCACTAAGTTCTAAAGCGTACCGAAACAGACCGGTCCCCAAAGCCAGGCTATTGTGAGTGTCTCTTGTAATTGTATTTCCGTAGCTTGTCAGTGCTGGTGGAAAGTGTGCATTCGAAAAGATGAGGTCGTCAATCTCGTAAAAAACCGGCCTTCCGATGCTTTTAGCGAGCGCATAAAGCTTTGCCGTCTGATACGTGTAGGGAAGCCTGCAGACAATGATGCCATCTGCCCATAACAAATGGCGAGTCCAGGCAGTCTGGCCATGCTTTGTCGTTTGAAGACATACGATCCTGGTCTCAAGGCCTAGAGACTCCAGATACTCTTTCTTCTGGAGTACCCGGTAAATCCAGCATTGGAATAAGTCTCGGTTGCCAATAATCAACCATCGCTTCAGCGTTGATTTGGGCTTCGTGGTTCTAAGGGCCGGACAAGCAATGAATTCCTCAGTGAGGCGATTTAGCTGCCCAACTAAACAATCCTGGTAGGATCTTGCTTTGGCAAGTGCAATGCCACTGCTAGCCAGCTTTTTGGCAATGCTGCGGTATCTTTTACAAAACATAAAGAGTTCTTGATCTACTATATGTCTCAGTCTGGACCCATATGGGTTGCCCCATGCTGCCTTGATCGCCAGCTTGGCTGATCTTCTGAACGACCTAAAGCTATCCTGAAAGTCATAACCCGATAGAACCAACTCAAGTTCTGAAAGTGCTAGACTTAGGTCTAGATCATTCCTTGCTGAGTTAACTTGCTGTTCGTCCAGGCCTTTGAGATGCTCTACGGCAGTAACAATTGATTCGTGATATCTGTTTTGCCTAATCTGCCTCAATAGATACGCCTTCGTGCTGCTGCAATAGCTTTCTTCGGTTAATCTACTGTTGCTCAGTAGTTTATTGGTCAAGCGATAGAAGAGTGTGCTGCCTTCGCACTGGCTGTGGCTTGTGTAAATGTACTCCGCCATCAGCCTCAAGAGATCTTGAATTTCTGGTTGGCCTGGATTGTTCCAGCGACCTCTTGGATTGTGGGGTGTATCCGCCATCCTGGTCCCGATTGCATGCTTGAACAATCGGTATGACACTGCACTCGTGAGCAGGCCAATCCTGCTTTTCCAAAGTAAGCCCTCGGAGTCTAGATGTGGGGTCGACATGCTTTCAATGAAGCATTCACTGATCATCTTTATTCCGCCAGCGCTTTCAATCCTCCTGAATCCAGCATCAATGCCATCTGGCTCCCCATTATCACTCGTTAGCGCGCAAAAGATGTTGGCCATATGCGCCGATCGTTCCAAGACCAGCTTGTCAATCCCGTCCAGGTGGGCAGCGCAGCTCAATATTTCTCGCGTACATGACTGTATACAACCGTCTTGAAGTCCAATATGTCTATCGAGTGCGTATCCGAGTGCTTCCAGGAGTGCATTCCTAAGAAATCCTTCCTCATTTCGGCGCTTCGCAAGCGCATGAAGCTCGTGTAGGCGATCTTCGTTGACCAGTCTTTTCAGGCCAATCGCCTGGAACTCGGCCGCTTCGAGCCGTCCTGCACGCCAGCCGCTCGACGGCAGAGGCTTTTCCTTGCCTGTTCTTTTTAGTAATACTGGTGCATCTTGGGAGATCAGCCAATCTGTGGGAGCTTTTTCAAAATCAACAGGAAACTCAAATATGGTTCTAGCATCTATTTCTGGCGTCTTCGTCTGCTGCGCGACGATGTCTCCAGATCCAATCAGCGTGTCGGCTACCCAGGCCTCTAGGGGAATTCTGCGCTTATGCGGATTGCTTAAAATCCCCTTCAGGAGTCCTGTTGATGTAATCGTAGTGATTTTTGCTCTACTCCTTTTTTCTGGCACGTCGGCCTGCGCGAAGCTTCCCACTGCTATTCTAAAGCTGCTTGAAAGTATCCTATCATTGCTATTCTCTTTGGTCAACGCTCCAACCTTTGGTCTGGCCTCTCAAATCTGACTTGCATAGTTTTCATTGCCCTTTGGTGCCGACCTGCGTGGAGCGCATGGTTAGGGTTCACCTGCCACGTTTCGCAGCCAGGCCGCTAAGCGGCAATTCTGTATTTTGGCTGTCCTTATTCTGTTCTCGTCATGGTGCAGGCTGGTCGCGCAATGGGCATTCGCGGAAACCTCTTGTCGTTGTGAGACAGAGTTCTGTCCTCTGCATTTGCTTCCGTTCAGTCCTGATCTTCCTTTCTGGACTGTTTTTGATTGTACTCTGCCACTCTGTTCTTGGCGCCGGTTGCTGTTAAGCCATGACTGGGCTGAGCGTTCTCATGGGCGTTGTTGATTCTGCATGGTCTTGTTTTTGCTCTTCAAGTGGCGCTTCGGTCCTGCGTCTTCTTCCCTGAATCGCTGAGACTGGCATCTGTTCAAGCCTTCCCCCTCAGCAGCTGTTCCTCTGGCTTTCATCTAGATTCTCAACATGACCACCGCCGCCCAGAGCCGGCCCGACCTGGCGGCCCTCTTCCCCTTCCCCCTCGACCCGTTTCAGCTCGAAGCGATCGACGCCCTCAACCAGGGGCACTCGGTGGTCGTGAGCGCCCCCACGGGTTCCGGCAAGACCCTGGTGGGCGAGTACGCCATCCATCGCGCCCTGGCCCATGGCCAGAAGGTGTTTTACACCACCCCCCTCAAGGCCCTCTCCAACCAGAAGTTGCGCGATTTCCGCGAGCAGTTCGGGGCCGAGCGGGTGGGGCTGCTCACAGGCGACATGAGCCTGAACCGCGAGGCCCAGGTGGTGGTGATGACCACC
This sequence comes from Cyanobium sp. CH-040, assembly GCF_024346135.1. Classification (GTDB taxonomy): domain Bacteria; phylum Cyanobacteriota; class Cyanobacteriia; order PCC-6307; family Cyanobiaceae; genus NIES-981. Next base: position 49,660 of record NZ_JAGQCJ010000008.1, read on the forward strand.
GAGATCTTCCGCAACATGCTCTACGCGGAGATTGACCACCCCGACGACGACCCCCTGGCGGGGGTGGAGGCGGTGGTGCTGGACGAGTGCCACTACATGAACGACTCCCAGCGGGGCACCGTGTGGGAGGAGTCGATCATCCATTGCCCACCCTCGATCCAGCTGGTGGCCCTCTCGGCCACTGTGGCCAATGCCGGCCAGCTCACCGACTGGATCGAGCGGGTGCACGGTCCCACCCGGCTGGTGCACAGCGACCACCGGCCCGTGCCGCTGGCCTTCAGCTTCTGCAGCGCCAAGGGCCTGCACCCCCTGCTCAACGAGGCCGGCACCGACCTGCACCCCAACGCCAAGGTTTGGCGGGCCCCCAAGGGCAGCCGGCGCAATGGCCCAAAGGTGCCCCGGCCGCCCCAGCCCGAGGCGCCCCCCCTGGGCTTCGTGGTGGCGCGCATGGCCGAGCGCGACATGTTGCCGGCCATCTACTTCATCTTCAGCCGCCGCGGCTGCGACAAGGGGGTGCGCGATCTGGGCAAGCTCTGCCTGGTGACTCCCGACGAGCAGGGCCGCATCCAGGCGCGACTCGACGCCTTCATCGCCGCCAGCCCGGAGGCGGTTCGCGAGGGCCACGCCGAGCCGCTGCTGCGCGGCATCGCCTCCCACCACGCCGGCGTGCTGCCGGCCTGGAAGGAGCTGATCGAGGAGCTGTTCCAGCAGGGCCTGATCAAGGTGGTGTTCGCCACCGAAACTCTCGCCGCCGGCATCAACATGCCCGCCCGCAGCACCGTGATCTCGGCCCTCTCCAAGCGCACCGAGCGCGGCCACCGGCCCCTGATGGGCAGCGAGTTCCTGCAGATGGCCGGCCGCGCCGGCCGCCGCGGGCTCGACTCCCAGGGCTACGTGGTCACGGTGCAGAGCCGCTTCGAGGGGGTGCGCGAGGCGGGTCAGCTGGCGCTGGCGCCGGCCGATCCGCTGGTGAGTCAGTTCACCCCCAGCTACGGCATGGTGCTCAACCTGCTGCAGCGCTACGACCTCGCCAAGGCGAAGGAGCTGGTGGAGCGCAGCTTTGGCCGCTACCTGGCCACCCTCGATCTGGCCGACGACCAGGCCCGCATCGCCGAGCTCGAACAGCACCTGCAGAGCCTGGAGACCGGTGCCGATGCCGTTCCCTGGGAGGACCTCGAGGACTACGAGAAGCGGCGCGGCCGCCTGCGGGAAGAGCGCCGGCTGCTGCGCACACTGCAGCACCAGGCCGAGGAGACCCTCGCCCACGAGCTCACCCTGGCCCTGCAGTTCGCCAGCGAAGGCACGCTGGTGAGCCTCAAGGCGCCGCCGCTGCACGGCCGCGTCACCCCGGCGGTGATCGTGTCCAAGGTGCCCGGGCCCGGTCAGTTCCCGCTGCTGCTCTGCCTCACCGACAGCAACCTCTGGATCCTGGTGCCCTGCAGCGCCGTGGTGAGTCTGCACGCCGAACTCAGCTGCCTGCAGGTGAGCCAGATCGATCCGCCGGAGCTGCAGCGCCTCGGTGAACACCACCACGGCACCGAGGCCAGCGCCGGTCTGGCCCTGGCGGTGGCCTCCAGTGCCCGCCGCCACGACATGGCCACCCCCCAGTACGACCTGGCCGCCGAGGTGCAGGCCCAGGCGCGTCTGGTGCAGCAGCTGGAGGAGGAACTCGAACTGCACCCCGCCCATCGCCGCGACGACCGCCGCCAGCTCAGCAAGCGGCGGCGCCGCATCGAGGAGCTGGCTGCCGAACTGGAGGAACTGCGGCGGCTGCTGCACTTCCGCTCCAACCGCCACTGGGACACCTTCCTGGCCCTGATCGAGGTGCTGCGCCACTTCGGCGCCCTGGCCGGTGCCGATGGCCTCGAGCCCACCGAGGTGGGCCGCACCGTGGCCGCCCTGCGCGGCGACAACGAGCTCTGGCTGGGGCTGGCGTTGATGAGCGGCCACCTCGACGATCTCCACCCGGCCGAGCTCGCCGCCGTGCTGGAGGCGATTTCCACCGAGGTGAACCGGCCCGATCTGTGGTGTGGCTGGCCGCCGCCGCCGGCGGTGGAGGAGGCCCTGCACGATCTGCGCGGCCTGCGCCGCGAGCTGGGGCGCCAGCAGGAGCGGGCCCACGTGGCCTTCCCGATCTGGTGGGAGCCGGAGCTCACCGGTCTGGTGGAGGCCTGGGCGCGGGGCACCGGCTGGAGCGAGCTGATCGCCAACACCTCGCTGGATGAGGGTGATGTGGTGCGCATCATGCGCCGCACCGTCGACCTGCTGGCCCAGATCCCCTACGCCGAAGCCGTGAGCCAGCAGCTGCGCGACAACGCCCGCCGCGCCCTGCGGGCGATCAACCGCTTCCCGGTGTGCGAGCTGGAGGATCTCGTACCGCCTTCGGCCGACGTGCTGCCGGAACCGCCGGCCTTCGCCAGCCCCCACAGCGACCTGCCATGAGGCTGGAGCGGCGGCGGCTGTGCCGGGTGGCGCTCGACCCGCCCGCCAGCACCGAGCGGCTGGCCCTGTTTCTCTCCCGTCCCATCCGGCCCCTGCGCGGCCTGCTGCACCCCGACCGTCTGCACCAGGCCGGCCCCCATCGCTACGACTACGTGTCGCGCCCTTACGGCGTGGCCGGCTGGACCCTGCAGCCCCATGTGCGTCTGGAGGCGCGCTGGCAGGCGGGGGTGCTGCATCTGCGCCAGCTGGAGAGCCGGGTGGAGGGCCTGGGGGAGTGGCAGGAGCGGCTGCAGTTCGGCCTGGAGGCCTGGCTGAGGCCCAGGGAGCTGGACGCCGGAGCTCCGGAACGTGGGGTGGTGCTGGAGGCCGAAGCTCTGGTGTGGGCCGAGTTGCCGGCGGCGGCCGTCGTGGTGGCCGGCCCGGTGCTCAGTCTCGGCCTGCAGCAGCTGCTCGATCGCCTCGAGCGTCGCTGCCACCAGGGCCTGCGCCGCCGGGCTGAGGCCTGGCTTGGACCCGTGGAGGTTGCACAATGACCTCAATCTGCGATCGCAGCAACGTGACTGTCTCCGCCGCGATGGCCCTGCCTGAGGAGGCACCGCCGCTCTATGGCCCGCCGAAGCTCCGCTCCGGAGCAGGGCTCGAACGCGCGATCCAGTCGATCACGGTGTCACTTCAGGCCTTGGAACGTCGGCGGCTGCGCTTCCGCCTGGCGGCCTTCACCCTGGCTCGCACCGGCATCCTGGTGATTCGCCGGGCCGTGGACCCTGACGTCCTGGAACCGATCGCCGCCCTGGCTGAGCGGACCTGGGCTGAGGTCTCTGCCCTGGCCCCCGGTCAGTCCCATCCGGTGGCGCTGCTCAACCGTGATCAGCACCGCGTGCTGAAGGGGTACAAAGCCCTTGAGGAGAGTGTTCAGCCGGTGATCAACGTTCGTCATGGCGAAGACGACGGAATGATGGATGTATTCCATCCCGAGGAGCTGGCGGCAGAGCTGCGGGAGCCGATTCTCAGCTGCCTGCATGAGCGGTTAGTGGCTGATCTGGCCGGCTTGGCTTTTGGACAGAAGCTTGAGGTGTCCTGCCGCAACCTCTACGTGAACCGGGGTGTGCGTCACACCCGCTTCTTCCATTGCGATGGCCAAGGTCTGAAGGTGAAGACCTTCGTGTATCTCACACCGGTGCGATCCCTGGAGGACGGACCTTATTGCTACATCCCAGGATCCCATCTCGATGTGCTGTTGCGGCGACGCAACCAGGCCTTCAATAAAGATCATCAATTTAACCTGCATGAATATCGCCAGGTGAGCGATAAGCATGCGCTGCCGATTTTTGCAGAGCCTGGCGATCTCGTGATCTCAGCCCAGCATGGCGCTCACCGCGGCTTGCCTCAGGCGCCGTCTGCACGACGCGCCGTGCTCGTCAACGTATTCAAGCCATGACCGGATGCTCTGCGAGATGCGGGGCAGCACGATGGGTCTGCGAACGACAATAAGCCTCCTTTTATGGGCTTGCCTTGAGGCGCAGCTCATCACTGTCCCGGTCGATCATGGAGGAATCAAGTGGTGACACTGGATCCAGGCTCTGCGATGCACCCTAAGCTTCAGTCACGCCAGGATCCCATCACTTGAACGCGCCTTCACTGTTTTTGCATGTAGGGATTCACAAAACGGCATCAACCTATATCCAGCATCGGCTTAAGCGGAATGAGTCGTTTCTGCTTCGGCACCAGCTGCTTTATCCGAAAACCCGGCGCGACCATCTCCAGTTGGTCAATGCTCTGCGCCAAGGAAACATGCAGCCTTGGCAGAAACTGTTGGACCGAGCAGAGAGAAAGAAGCTGCGGCCGCTGATTTCGGAAGAGGTTCTTTCCTTGCTGCTTGGCCAGCCTAGCCGCTCCAATAATAGCAGCATACTCTCTTGTTTCCTGGATTTTCTGGATCAGCGTGGCTTTCAACTGAAGTTGGTTGGCTTTCTGCGAGACCAGCCCGATTATTTGAATTCGCGCTATACGCAGTTGATCAAGCGTCTTTATTTCACTCGATCCTTTGAGTCATATGTTGCCCAGGTAATGCGTTCGAGCGGAGAGAGTGCTTGTGATTTTGAAGAGTTGTTTGGAGAGGCTCTGGATTGCGATCGAGTGCATTGCACGTTCATCCCCTTTCTTTCCGCTGAAGGTGATCCTTGTGAGCGGTTGCTGAGCGCTCTTGGCCTTGTTGACTGCGCAGGCCTAATGCCTCTGACTCAACGGATCAACCCTCAGCCAGGCTGGAAGGGGGTATGGATTGCCCTTCGAATTGCACGAAAGCTGCGTCAAAATCATCCTCAGGCCTGGCGAAATGCTGCCTGCAAGGCGCGAATCCGCCAGTCCCTGGAGGCCATTGCCCTCAAGGAGGGTTGGCAGAATGAGCCATTTCAAGGACTTGATGAGCAGGTCTTGTGCAGTCTGGAGAATCGCTATGGTGCCAGTAACGATCGCTTTGCACAACGGGTGTGGGGCTGCTCCTGGCGCGATGTGTTTCATCGCCCCATGCCCCAGCTCAGTCCGATTAGGCCTCGCTCACAAGGAGAACGCCACCAACTTGTTGCGCTGTCGGAACGCTTGCTGGCTGAGGGATTGAGAGTCCAGAGGCGCTGAATGGGATGATGAACCAGGGTTTTCCTTGCAGTGGTTCGATTGCTGCATTCTTTTATCGCCCTGCCAATGATGGTCATCTGTGCTCCTGGCAGAATGTCTGCCATCTCAAACACTTTCCTTCCTGGATCAATGTTATTCGTGTCGGGAATGATGGGTTGCTGCCCATAGGGCGATGATCTCTCTCCGCTGATTCTGGCGTGCTATTTCTTGAGGCTTCTGGTGAATGCCTCCCCTCGTGTCGTGATTGAATCACTGCTCTGGTGGTTGGATTAATGCCGACTAGTAGTGATTGTCTGTGCTATTGAAATGCCTTGAATTGGGAGACTGAGTGCCATGGCAGTCGACTGCAGTGCTGTGCTATGTTGAGTGTGCTGACTGAAGAGCGCATCGGCCAGCTTTCCTTCGCTCCCAACTGTTGTAGACAGCGGATCAATGCCTGAATGTTTAGGTCGGCATGCGCCTCTGCCTCTGGAGAAGCACGTTTTCCTTCGCTTCACGACCACTGCCTGGCCTCTGCAGCGCCGTCGTTAGTCAGTCCGGCGCATGAATATCGACATCAGTCAACCTGGCTTGGCGTCATCTCTGGTTCTCACCATTCACTCTTTCTTAATGAGGTTCCCTAAGACTTCTTTTCTCCCCCGCTTTATTCCATTGCTCCCCAGAAACAAGGTGCATCGCAAGATCGAGCAGGGGTTGCGGGGCCTTCACGAGAATCAGGCGCGCAAGGGAGCCCACTACCTTCCCAATTTCATCATTATCGGTGCCGCCAAGTCAGCTACTACAACTCTAGCTACAATCCTTCCACGCCACCCCGATATCTTTCTGAGTCGCCCTAAGGAGCCTAAGTTCTTTGGCCGACGATATGCCAAGGGCTGGCGTTGGTATCGAAAGATTTTCCGTCCGGGCCGCGGGTTTATGTTCCGAGGAGAAGCAAGCACGATGTATGCCAGCACCTTGGGATCGTTTCGTTACGCACCAAGGCTGATCCATCGCTATCTTCCTGATGTAAAGATAATCTATGTTGTGCGCCATCCCATTGATCGCCTTGTTTCTCAGTGGCGCCACCTTAAAGGTCGCCGTCCTGACTATGTTGACTTTCAGGATATCCTGTCGAACCGTCGCGCCAGGGACTTGCTTCTTGGATGTTCAAAATATTTTTCTCGAATTGAAGAGTTCAGAAAGTACTTTCCCGATGATCAAATTCACTGCATCACTTTCGAAGATCTTATCGAGGACCCTAGCCGCGTACTCTCTGATCTGTTGACGTTCCTTGGTGCTTCTGCTCGCCCTGAGCTGCTGCTTGACGATGGACGCCTGCCTCGCGTGAACGAGGCAGGCGATAAGGGCCGCGCCTTCGTCGAGGTTCCTGATTTCCCCGCTAAGATGCGGAACAAAATCGCAAATCTACTGAAGCCGGATGCTGAATTATTTCTCGACTACATAGGAAAAGATCCGGATTATTGGGTTTGGTGACATGTCTTATGAGTCATTGGCCTAGTCCCCTTCTGTGTGGGGTTGACAGTCTGTCTGCTCAAATTAGCATGATACTGTAGTTGTGGACGAACTTTCTGGGATGCAAAACGTTGCCTCAGCGCATGGCAGCATTGTGCTTGAAGCCAGGCAGGCATCAAAGTTTTTGGCGCATGGAGTGGGTGAGGTCAAGAAGGCTTTTGTGGATCTTGATCTTGATGTCCATCGAGGTCAGCGCATAGCCATTTTCAGCGTCAATCCATATGAAGCCAGAACTTTGCTGGATTGTCTTTCTGGAGTCGAGCAACCTGATCAGGGCTCAGTACTGCATCATGGACTGGTTTCCTGGCCGCTGGGCGCCAACCAGGCATTTCACAAAAAGCTTTCCGGCTACATGAATGCCCGTTTCGCCGCAGAGATCTACAGCCAATCGGGCAGCATCGAACATGACTTACTGCTGATTCAAGAGCTCACCGGTGCCGATGACCGCACTTTTCATGAGCCATTGAGCTCATGGCGAGTACCGATGCGGAAAAGTCTTGAACTAGCTGTTTCGCTGGCCTTTGAGTTCGATGTGACTCTTGTCGGCAAAATCAGCGGCTGGGACCACCGCGCTGTTCATCCGGCTTCTGTTCGGATTCGAGATTTGTTTGAACGGAGGATTGACGGACGCACTCTTCTGATTGCAGCTCCAGGGCAGAACCGCCTGGCATTGGATTACTGTGATGAGGGGATGGTGATTCTCGACGGTCGACTGGCTTATCGAGGTGACCCCGAGGTTTGTCAGCTGATGGTCAAAGAAGAAACCCAGCGCTTGAAGGCTGAGCGCAGGCAGCGTGTCAATGCCCGCATTTCCCGCCTCGTCGCCGATGTGGAAGGAGATGACTTCGATTCCGAAGACCCAGACATGGAGGATGCTCAGGAGTCCTACAGCGATGCTGACCTGTTCCCCGGCAGCAGTTCAATGCCGTTTTCTGAATCCGTCGTTGCGTCCAACCGGCAGGACCGGCCTGTCTGACTTGCCATGCCGCTGGATCTGGGTCTGCTGCAGGGGGCTAGCCAGTCCGATAGCATGGTATGCAGCTGATCCGGCATTGACATGATTCGCCGGTCCTTGGGACTCGCCCTCTCGCAGCTGTTGCTGCAGATCAGAATTGTCGGCGCTGTCGCTCAGCGCGAGCTCCAGCTCCGTTCGGCGAAGGGGCTTTTCGGGGTTGCCGGGGTGTTCCTTGAACCCCTCGCACTGATCGCCACCTTCCTGGCTCTGCGAATCCTGATTCGCAGCAGTGGCGAGGGTGATTATATAAATGTTGTCCTTTGGTTGGCGCTGGGTTTCATACCTTTCTTCATGTTTGCCGATATCGCAATTAAGGCGATTTCGGGGGTTCAGAAGGGCGGTGATCTTTATTTTTATAGGCGCCTTCGTCCTCTCGATTCGTTGATGGGTAACGCTCTGCTCACCACGCAGATCTTCGGTACGATGATGCTGGTTTTTGTGTTGGGCGTTGCCGCATGGGAGTGGCGTGCAATTCTCTATTCGCCAGGGGTTGCAATATTTCAGTTCCTTGGAATTGCCATGCTCGGTTTTGGGCTTGGACTCAGCACTTTAATCGTGGGCCATCGCCTCCCTTTCGTGGCATGGGTAATCAAATCTGTCTTGCGACGCATCCTGCTTTGGACCTCTTGTATTTTCTTCCCGATCCGGATTATTCCTATTGAATTTCGCCACTGGATTCTCTGGAACCCCATTGCTCATGGCGTCGAGCTCCTTCGCCAAAGCTTTAATCCTGCCTATCCAATTCCTGGCGTAAGTGCCATCTATTTCTGGGTCTGGGTTGTGGGTTCCATAGGCTTTGGTCTTTTCATCTATGGCAACAACGAAGAGCTGCTCTACAGTCCCGAGCAGCTCGCTGGCACTGAGCGCCCGGGAGACGAGCTGTGAGTGCCCCTTCCACCAGCCTTGATCTCGCTGATACGCTGGGTCGGCTTTGTGCTGAGGGTCAGGGATGATTCAGCAGACCCGAGGAATCCGCATCCGCGACGGACGCGCCCGTGCAGGGGGGCGTTCCCTGCGGGACGAGCTCCGTGCAGTTGGTGATCTGGCCGCTCATATCGCCAACCGCGCTCTGGCCCGTGCCAGGGGCTGGTCGACGTCCCTGATTTCAGGTGCCCAGTTGCCTGGTTTGCCCGGCAGCGGCGACCTGGTGCCAGGCTTCGATGCCCCTGCTGCCTCGCCCGACGAACCGCGCCGGCGGCTTCGCGACCGTTTGAAAGCCCCCCTGGAGCCGATCCTGCGGATTCCACTTCCGGTTCTGCTGGCTGGCCTGGTGCTGGGGGCTTCGGCGATCTACTTCTTCTCCATCGGTCGCAATCGCTACCAGGTCGACTCCAGCTTCATCGTCCGCCTCCCCCAGGCTCCTGCTGGAACCACGGGAACCCTGCTGGGCACAACCCTTGCAGGCCCCACGATGCTTGGTTCTCTCGAGGACGGTCGATTCCTGGCCGTGTACCTCACCTCTCCTGAGGTGATGCGGCGAGTCTTTCTGCAGCTGAAGCCCGAGGACTCCTGGGGCAGGAAGCCCGGTGATCCGTTCGCCGGGCTTCCGGAAGGTGCCTCTGTGGATCAGCAGCTGGCCTTTTTCCGCCGCCAGGTGATGGTGGTTCCGCAGGACCTCAGTGGTGTGATCAACCTCACCACCGTCGGCCTTCAACCTGAAGCTTCCTTCAAGCTCAACCAGCTCCTCCTCCGGGAAGCCGAGGACTTTCTCAACCGCTCGAACTCCACCATCAGCCTTAATCAGCAACAGTTCTTCGAGCAGGAAGTCGAGCGAGCCCGCCAGCGGCTGGACAAGGCCAACGAGGCGCTCAACAGCTTCAAGAACCAGTACGGCGAGGTCAATCTCTCCCAGGCGGCGTCCGCATCCAGCAGCTTTATCTCAGAGCTGGAGAGCAAACTCGTGGACCTGCGGGTGCAGGAGGCCAGCCTCAAGCGCCAGTTCCGCGACCCCACAACACCTGAGGTGGCCTTTGTCACAGACCAGGTGCGTGAACTGGAACGGCAGATCCGCGAGGAGCGCGAGCTCCTTGTGAACCCGGAGGGACGGGACCTCAACCGGCTTCTGGCCGAGTCCTCCAAGCTTGAGACCGAGGTGCTGCTCGCCACTGAAGCCCTCAAGGGAGCCATCAATTCAGCGGACTCCAGCCGTCAGCGGGTTCAGCAGCAGCTCAAGTTCCTGGTGCGCCTTGCCGATCCCCAGCAGCCGACAGAGCAGTCCTACGACTGGCGCTGGAAGGGCTTCCTGGGTGTGATCGGTGGCCTTGTGCTGCTCTGGGGCATCGGCTCCTTCAGTCTCGGCATCATCAGCCGGCGCTGAACCAGCCCTTGACACTGCCGCCCTACGGCTGGCTCGACCGCAATCGGCTCGAACAGGAGGCCCTGAGTCGCGCACAGCGGCTCCGGGCCGATGCAGCCGAGCTTTCCTCCCTGCGGCGCTCCGATCTCGAGCTTCTGGGAGACCGCTACTGGCCCCAGCGCCATCTCACGCTTCTGGAGCCTCACGATCCAGGCCCGGATGTCGCCTTTCTCACGGTCGCCAACGATCGCTTCTGCCGCGGCCTGGAGGCGTTGCTGCTGAGCCTGCGGGCCGTTTACCCCCAGCTGGCATCCCACTTCGTGGTGGCCCATGACGGCAGCATCGGACCTTTCCTGCAGCGTCGCCTCCGGCAGATCCATGCACCTGTGGAGTTCGTGGTGCCTGAGACACCCTGGGCCGATCAACTGCCTCGGGACTCCGCCAACCGGGAGCGCGTCGGTCTGCTGGGCTACCTCAACGGTCATGCCCTCGCCCTGCGCGGCCATCGCAGGGTGGTGGTGCTCGATGCCGACCTGCTCATCACCGGCGCCCTCGATCCGCTCTGGGCGCCGGGTGAACGCTTCAGGGCCGTTCCGGACTGCGGCGATCGCCCCTGGGCGGCTGTGACGCCAGCCACCCGCCGGCCGGTGGTGAATTCCGGGGTGATCTCCATTCCGGGGCAGGCGCTGAACGACACCCTTGAGCAGCGCTTCGCCGCCTTGATCCGTGAGGCTTCGCAGCCCGTCTGTCCTCTGCTGGACCGCTTCGCCGATCAGAAGGTGTGGAACCTGCTGCTCGCCGATCAGCCGCTGGAGCTGCTGCCGCTGAATTTCAACTGCAATGTCAAATATCTCGTGCGTTTCCTGGAGGGTTGCCACGAGAACCTCTCCGTCGTCCATTTCGCCGGCCCCAAGCCATGGCTCACCTGGCCCTGGGTGGCGCCGCAGGCGCAGGACCACCGCCCCCTGGTGGTGGCGGATCACCTGCTCTGGAACCGGCAGTACCGGCAGTTGCTGATGACCTGGAGGTTGCAGCTGCATCGTGAGGCTCTTTCTGCCGCCCCGCCCCTGCCCACGGGCCCCGCCCAGCTCCTCCTCGCCCCGGATGCCCTGCAGGCGGTGCCGGCCGGGGTGAGCCGCCATCTGGTGTTGGCGGATCCGGCACCATTTGAAGGACACTGGCCGGACGCTCCGGCCTGGTCCGCCGGCTGGTATGAGCGACTGCAGGCTGCAGTCCCGGTGCAGATCTGGGCGCCGTTCGAGTGGGAACCGGCCGTGAGGGATCTGCCCCTGCCGGCAGGGGCCATCTGGCGCTGGGTGCTGATCGAGGCCCCGTTCAGTGCCGACCTCAGGCAGGGAGAGGACCTGCTCGCCGACAGCGGTCCCTGGGCGGGAGGGTTCGAGCCGTGGAGCGATCCCGCCTGGATCGGTGTGGCCCGCGCTGCCCGGCGGCAGCTGGAGGCTGCAGGGGCGGGCCCCGTAGAGTCGCTGCATCGTTGAGCCCCCTGGGGATGCCGCGCCCGCGCCGAGCCAGAAAGCCTCAACGGCGCACCCTGCGCCAGCGGCTGCTGACACCGCTCAAGCGCCTGGCCGATCTGGTGCGTGGACGCCAGACGCCTCCCGCCCGCTGGCCCAAGACGGCACGTCCCTCCCCGAAGGCACTGCTGCTGCCCGGCGCTGGACGGAAGCGCAGCCTGCAGGAGTGGAAGGAGCTGCGCAGGACCACGGCGGCCGAGGTGAAGGCGCACCTGGCTGAAGAGCAGCCGGTGCAGGCGATCAAGAAGCTCACCCGGGCACTGCTGGAGGATCCTCAGCACCCTCCGTATCACGAGCTGCTGAAGAAGGCGGTCGAGCAGCGCCGTCAACGGCGGCTGCGGGCCGGGCGCAAGGATCCCTGGGCCGAGCTGCCCAGGGATCTGCGCCAGGAAGCCCTGCAGCTGGAGGCCTTCACGGCCTACGTCGATGAGCTGGAGCAACTCTTCGACAAGGCGGGCATTCCTCCCCTGGCGGCGCCCCCCCCGCCTGGCGCACGCCCTGCGCCAACCGGATCAGCCACGAAGGCCGGCACTGCAGCGGCCATGGGCGGGGGCAAGCCCAGGAAGGCGCCTGCAGGGGAGTCACCGAGAGGGAAGCGGGCCCGGGGTTCTGCTGGCGGCTGAGCCCTGTTCAGTCGCGCTTGGCCGAGTCCGCGGGTTCGCCCTCCAGAACCCCCCGCAGTGCTTCCGCCCGCGCCGCAAAGCTGTGCCGCTCCCGTGCGGCGGCCGCCACCGCCGCCAGGGTGTGGTGATCACGCCGCAGCGCCCGGGCCCTGGCCAGCGCCTCCTCCGGTTCGTCGCCGGGCCCCATCCGGATCACCCCGGCTTCCAGTTCCGGCGGACAGCCGGGCGCTACATCGGTGATCACCGGCACACCACAGGCCAGCACGTCGAAGACACGGTTGTTGAGATAGCCGTAGGCGGCCATCGCCCCGTGGTGGTCGTTGAGCACCGCCAGGGCCTGGCCGTAGCGGATGGGCAGGGCGTCGTTGGCCAGGCTGGCTGATTCCGCCTCCAGCCCCACGTCCTCCCAGCCTTCCCCGATCAGCTCGATCGCCACCCCCGCCCGGCTGAAGGCAGCCACGATCGGCCGCTCCACGCCGCGGCGGTTGCCCACGAACAGCAGTCCGCCACGGGCCGGCCGCAGCCTGGCCCGGTGGCCAAGGCCGCTGGCCTGCAGCAGGGTTTGGGCGGGGCGCCCGCTCAGGCGGGCCAGCCGGGGGCGGTCCTGGTCGCTGGCCACCAGCAGCAGGTCGTAGTCAGCCAGTTCCGTGGGGGTTGGATCGAGGGGCCAGCTGATGATCCAGATCAGCTTCCGCCGGTAGGGGGCCGCCCGCAGCCAGTCGCTGCCGGGGGCGAACTTGCCCCGCAGCACCAGCAGGTCGCTGCCGGCCGGAGCCGGTGGCACGAGGGCATGGGTGTCGCGGTGCAGCAGCCGGGTGCTCACTCCCAGGGCGTGCAGGGCCAGCTGCAGCTCGCGGGCGAAGTGGTAATCACCCCAACCCACCAGACCGTCCGGGTCGGAGGGCGCGGCGATCAACAGGTCGAGATGCCGCACCGGTGGGCCTGGATCCGGCTCCTATTCTCGCCGCCGGGCCGGAGACGATCGCAGGTGCTGAACCTCCATGTCCGGCTGAATCTCGGGCAGCTCATCCGCCGTCTCCACGCCCTGCCCGGGGTGCCCCACTATCTGTTCTGCGGCGACTGCGGGCGCGCCTCCCTCTGGCGCTGTGCCGAGCTGCCGGCGGGGGAGGTGATCTCCCTGTCCTCCCAGCCAGTCCAGGAGGGCCCGGTCCTGCTGCTCGCGCTGCCGCTGGCCTGGTCGCGAGGGCTTCTCGATGGCGCGGCGGCGCCGGCTCTCCGGGATGTCGCGGCCGCCGGCGCCCGCTTCGTCACCCTTCAGGATCTCCCCGCCGCCCCGGAGGCGGTGCCATCCGCCCTTGGCCGGCTCTGGAACGCCTACAGTCAGCTGGGGGAGAGCCCACCGGTCCCCGGCGAGGCGGTGCGGCTCCTGCAGTTCGAGCGGCTGCTGAAGCAGCGCTTCGCGCCGGGCTCCGTGGTGCCGGCGCGGCGGCTGGAGCCCTGGCCATTGGACGACTGGCTGGCGGGGATCGAAGCCGATCCCCGGGGCCTGACGGCGGATCTGGTGGCACTCCTCCACCTGCTGCCGGCGGCCGAGCAGCCGTCCTGGGCCGGGAGCCTGGCCGTGCGGATCGAGGCCGCGCTCCGCAGCGCTGCGGAGGATCCCCAGCCCTGGCTGCGGCTGCTGGAGGGGCTGGTGGGCGGCATCAACAGCCGCGATCCGCGGTTGCAGGCCAGCGCGGATCGCCTGCGGGAGCTGGGTCTGCGGCGGGCAGGCGGGCTGGCGGATCCGGCCCAGGGGGGACTGGTGCTGGCACGCCTGCTGCAGGCCTCCCCGCTCAGTGCTCCGCTGCAGCTGGGCCCGCTGGCGGCGGCCATCGATGCGCTGGTGCTGGCCATCGATCAGGCCAGTGCCGCCGGCGACCGCGACCGCCGCCGGCAGCTGCAGCGCGATCTGGAGGGGATCCTGAGGGGCGTGGGTCCCAACCTGCTGCTGCTGCGGGCCCTGGTGCCCGCCCTGGCTCCGGACACCTGCTACCGGCTGCCGTTCGTGCAGCCCCCGTCGGTGTGCCTGCTGCTGCTGAAGGGGGCACTGCTGCTCGACGCTCCCCAGGTGGTGGCGCTCGAGGGGGCGCGGCGCAAGGCCCTGGTGGCCCTGGTGGAGCGCACCCTGCCCCGCATCTGGTGGCAGGAACCGCTGCTGGTGCGACTGCTGCACGACCTGCGCCGCTTCCACCTCGATCCCGGCTGGCAGCGGGAGGGAGGAACCCTGCTCGCCGGACTGGAGCTGCTCCACAGCCGCGGCATCCCGCCACTGCCCCAGGAGGGACCGCGGCCGGAATCGGCAGTGCCTGAGGACGGGACGGATCCGGCCCGGCTGCTGCGCACCCAGGTGCTGCTGCTGCTGCGGCTGATGGCTGCGCCCGATGAGCGGGCGGGCCTGCTGCGGCTGGCGGCGGCGGCCGGCAACCCGCCGGTGCTGCGGCTGCTCGACGGCGAGGACGAGGAGGCGCCGGTGATGGCCGCAGCAGCCGGCCTGGCCGCCCGCAGTCTGATGCTGGCCCGGCTGGCGGCCGAGCGCCGCGGGGTGCCCGAACTCCTGCCGCCCGTGCTCCCGCCCGGCGGCGTGGAGACGGCCTTCGGCGCGATCCTCGACCACTGGCGCAGCTGTTTTGGGGCGGAGGCGGGGCGCGAGCAGGCCTCCATCGCCGTGGTGATCACCACCCATGCCCCGCGCCTGGGCCTGCTGCGGCTGGCGCTGAGGTCGCTGGCCCTGCAGACGCTGCGGCCCAGCGAGGTATGGCTGGTGGATGACGGCTCGCCCGCCGCGGCCGCCGCTGCCCTGGTGGAGCTGGTGGGGCAGTGCCGGAACGATCTGGATCTGCCCCTGCACCTGGTGCGCCGCGACGAGAATCAGGGCCAGTACCTGGCCCGCAACCTGGCCCTGGAGCTGATGGGTGCGGAGGTGCTGGCGATCCAGGACGACGACGACCTCTCCCACCCCCTGCGCCTGGAGCTGCAGTGGCAGGCCCTGCAGCAGGGCCGGGCGGCGGTCTACGCCGGCCATGTGCGCCTCGATGAGGCCAGCGCTGCGCTCCAGCCCGATGGCGACGGGGGCGCCTTCTTCGGCGACGGCATCGCCACCCTGATGACCTGGCGTGCCACGGCGCGGGGCCTGGGGGGCTTCTACCCGGTGCGCTCCCGCGGCGACGTGGAGTTCCGGGGGCGGCTCGAGCGCCGCTACGGGACCGCCGCCGTGCCGCGGCTGGATCAGCCCCTCTACCTGATGCGCGGTGCGGCCACCACCATCTCCTCGCGGTTCGAATACGGCTGCAGCCTCTCGCTGCCCAGCTGGCGCGGGCTGATGGGCCGGGAGGTGCTGGTTTGAGCCCGCTGGCGCCGGTGCTCATCGGCCTCACCTCGATCCGGGGCAGGGAGGGCGCGCTGGTGCGCTGTCTGGACTCCCTGCTGGCCCAGGCCCTGCCGCGCGATGGGCGGCCTGTGGAGCTGCATCTGTTCCTCTCCCGCGAGCCCTACCTGCTGGATCCTGGATTTGAGGAGGTTCCGGAGGCGCTGCAGCGGCTGCTGCGCCGCTCCCGCTCGGCGCCGCTGCCGCTGCAGCTGCACTGGGTGGCCAACAGCGGCCCCTACCGCAAGCTGCTGCCCCTGCTGGAGCGGCTCAGCCCTCAGCAGCAGGCGCTGGATCCGATCCTGATCACCGCCGACGACGACACCCTCTATCCGCCCGACTGGCTCTGCCGGCTCGTGGACGCCCAGGAACGCTTCGGCTGCGTGGTGGGCTTCCGGGGCCGCCGGCTGGTGCTGGAGGAGGGCCTGCCCGCTCCCTACCGGGCCTGGATCACCGAGGACAGGGCCCTGCTGGAGCCCAGTCTGCTCACGGTGCCCACCGGCAAGGACGGGATCTGCTACCGCCTCAGCCATCTCGACCACCGGGTGCGCGATCTGCAGACGGCGCTGCGCATCGCCGGCCATGCCGACGACTTGTGGTTCAAGGCCCACTGTCTGCTCACCGGCACCCCGGCGGTGCTGCTGCATCACAGCCTTGCTCAGGAATTTCCCGAGCTCCGGGCCGATGGCCAGCCGGTGGTGAAGGGGGGTGATCTCGAGCCGCTGCGCTCCCTGTTCCTGACGGTGAACAAGCGCGGCGGCAACGACCTGGTGCTGGAGCGCTGCCTCGCCTACCTGGGCGAGTGCAGCGGCGAGGCGGTGCCCACCGCCCTCTTCTGCGACAGTGGGGCCCCAGGGCCTGCAGCCGGCGCGTCGTGGTGAATGTTCCCGTCCAGATCTGGGGCCCCGGATTCAGGCTGGAACCGCTCTGTGACGCCCTGCGTGCGGCCCATCTGACGCCCGAGCCCCTGGCGGGCCTGGAACAGCGCCGCGGCGATCGGCCCCTGCTCCTCGCCTACGCCGAGCCGGTCGACCTGCTTGGCGCGCAGGGACCGGCAGACCCCTGGCCCGCCGATCCCTACCGGTCCCTGCTGGCGGCGCTGCCCGCCCTGGAGGCCGGCGGCCAGCCCTGGCGGCTGGTGAACCTGAGCTGCTTCTGCCCGGCGCAGCTGGTGGGCTGGTGCGTCGAGCCTGAGGGGGCCTTGCTGTCTCCGGAGGTGAGCGGCGCCTTCCGGATCCCCGAGCCCCTTGACGCTTTGCTGACCCGGCAGTGGCTGAATGCCGCACCGGGGGTGCTGGAGGCCTACCTGACCCTGGAAGGCCATTCCCGCTCGGCCGTCCTGGATCGGCGCCCGGCCGATCAGGCCTGCCTGGAGCGGCTGGAGGCGGCCGCCGGGCCGGAGGCCCTGGCCGGAGCCCGCCGCCGCTGGCAGGCGCTCGAGGCCGATCTGGCCCGGGCCGATGAACAGTTGCGGGAGCTGCACCGGCTGCAGTGCGACAACCAGGGGCTGCGCGAGCGCGCGCTCAATCTGGAGCTGGAGGGGAACCGTCGCGATGCCCGCATCGCCGAGCTGGAGGCCCGGTGCGCCGACCTGGAGCTCAGCCTCCAGCTGGCTCAGGAAGACCTGGGTCAGCTCAGCCGCCGCATCGGCCTGCTGGAGGAGCTGGTGACGGCTGGAGCGTCAGCGGCGCGCAGCGTCCAGGGTGCTCTGGCTCGGGCGCTCACGAGCTGATCCTGGTCTGGACGCCGGGGAGCAGACGGCCCTGCAGCGCCAGCAGCCGCACCATCAGCCGGCGCATGCGCTCCAGGTCGGTTCGCAGCTGCCGGCCTGTGTGTCGCCGCCGCTCCGCCAGCTCCAGGACCCGGTGGGTCTCGATCACCTGCCTTTCCAGATCCTCCGTCAGCTCCAGACGCTGCTGCTGCAGCCGCTGGAGCGCACCCGCACCGGCGTCCTGGCTCTGCAGGCGTGCGCCCAGCGCGTCCCAGGCCGCCAGCAGGTCTGTCGGGGAGGGCCTCAGTCGCTGGCGGTAGTCGTGTTCCGCGGCGGCTCCGCCCCGCTCGGAGCTGGCATCGAGACGCTGGTAGTGCTCCACCAGCTCCGGGCGTTGTTCCAGTTGCGCCAGGGTGACGGCGGCCAGCAGGGGATCGGCCACGGCGGCCAGCTCCAGCGGCAGCTCGAGGGCCCGGCCCAGCAGCCAGTGGGCGATCTGCGCGGGCCGCAGCCCGAGCAGCCGCTCACCGTTCACCAGCCGCTGGTGCGCTGCGCTGCGGTGGAAACCCGCATAGGCGTC
The DNA here is from genome assembly GCF_024346135.1 of Cyanobium sp. CH-040. Taxonomy (GTDB): domain Bacteria; phylum Cyanobacteriota; class Cyanobacteriia; order PCC-6307; family Cyanobiaceae; genus NIES-981. The sequence continues at coordinate 67,375 of NZ_JAGQCJ010000008.1, forward strand.
GCTGAATTCTCCTTCCGCGTGCGCCCCGGCGGCGATCAGCAGATGGGGAGGCAGGAAGAGGGTGATCTCGGGGTCCTCATGCAGGCCGGAGCGCCAGCCCCCCGCCTGTTCCAGGAGCAGGGTCAGGGCGGCGGGGAGCGGCTGTGGCGAAGCCCAGCGGAACATGGCGGTGTGGTGGGTGAAGGCGATCAGAGCCTGGTTTCCGGCACGGCATGGCCGTTGACGGGGAAGGCGAGCAGCTCAGGCCAGGCGTTGCGGATCAGGGCCTGGGGAATGGCGTCGTTGCGGCGCATCTCCGCCGGCAGGGACAGCATCAGCTCGAAGACCCTGCGGTTGGAGAAGGGGTGAATCCGTATCGGGCCGTGGGCATCGCCATAGGCCGTCACGCCGGCCCAGCATCCCAGGCGCTGCTCGATGTGCAGCAGATCGAGCCGCTGCAGGCTGTTGTCATTCTCCAGGTGCCGCAGCCACCGGCGGGCCGCGGCCCGCAGCCGGGGATCGGCTGGCAGGCCGAGCCTCCCCAGCAGATCCCCGGCGCGCAGGCGGCTGGCCTCGTGGTCGTGCTTCCGCCAGTAGCGGGCCCGTCCCACCTCACTGCCCAGGCCGGGCAGGTAGTACCGCGCAGCCCCCATGGCCTCCACGGTGGCGGCAAGGGTCATACCGCGCAGTTCGCCCACGGCCAGGCCGGAGCGGTGAAGCCAGCGGCTCTGTTCCTCTGCCTCCGCGGCCTGGAAGGTGATCACGGTGTGCTTCAGGCCCAGGCTGGAAGCGAGCTGAACCGCAAGCTGCACGTCCAGCTGCGCGGTGGCATCGGGCAGCTCCCAGGTGAACCAGTCCACTGCGTCCGTGCGATGCCGCAGGAGCGCGAGCAGCACCCGCGAGTCATAGCCGGCGGTGAGGGAGAGGTAGGGGCGATGGCCGGCTGCGATGACGGCCTCCACCGTTCCCAACAGCAGGTCGGCGATCTCGCCCAGAACCCGTTGCCGGTTCCGGGCCGGTTGAATCGCTGCCAGCGGCCAGTGCCGGCGCGCCTTCCAGGTGTCCAGATTCAGCAGGTGGTTGGGCAGCAGGCGCCGGATCGACCGCCGCGGGGTGAGGCCGAACGGGAAGCAGCCGTTGCGGCGGCCCACATCGATCGCCTCGATCAGTTCGATCGCGTCGTCGTCCTCGCCGTCATCGGGGAACAGGCCCACCGTGGAGGCGGCCATGGCGTGCCGGCGCGAATAGAGCATCGACAGCGACCCGGAGGCATCCAGATAGAGCCGCTGGCGCTTCCCCGAGCCCGCGATGCACACGAAGCGGCCGCTCAATCCGTGCAGCAGCCGTTCCAGCGCGGGGAAGAACCCCTCGCGGGGCGGGACCCAGTTCAGAGCGTCCAGCCGCCGCCTGATGGGATCGATCACGGGTCCCAGGAAGATCACATCCTGGGAGGGTTCGCAGCCGGTGAGGTGGAGCGTGCGAAGTTCCGGGTGGTGGGCCAGCAAGAGCTCACCGATGCGCCGCCGCGGCCACTGCGGCGGGAGAGTGTCGGGGTCGCGGGCCAGGGCCAGCTGGCCGGGGAGGTCGTCGGCGCTGAACCGGCGTCGGAAGGCACTGGGCCTGCAGCCGGTCAGCATCGATCACACTCAGCTCACGGGAATTGTCACCTTCTCGCGATGACCCTGCCTCATCCGTGCAGCACACCGTCGCCTTGCTCCCGGATCCTGGCGTGAAGGGGCAACTGCTGCGCCGGCAACTGAGCCGCGCCCTGGAACGCGGGGATGCGGCGGCCGCCATCGCCGCCATCGAGGCCATGGTCCGCCTGCGTTACCCCCCCGCCCTGCTGCGCTCGATCCTGGGCGCCTGCCATCCCTGCCTGGATCCGCAGTTCCTCGATCCCGCCGTGGTGCCGGCACCATTGCTGCTGGCCCCGGCGCTGCCGGCGGCGCTGGCCCGTTCGCCCCTGGATGCGCGCCGTCTGGCCCTCTGTCACGGGGACGATCTGCAGGGTTTCGTGCGCAACGGCCTCAACCGGGTGCTGCGGGGCGAGGCGCCTCTGTACGCCGACCTGCCTGCGGTACCGATCGAGGTGGTGCGGGAGAACCTCTGGTTCACCCCGGGACGTCGCCCCTGGCTGGAGCGCCTCAGTGTGCTGGAGTGCCTGGCCCTGGAGGTCGCGCCATCGCCGCCGGAGTTCCCCCCCGCACTGCGGCGCTGGAGCTCGAGCCCTCTGGACGCGGAGCGGGAGCCGGCCTGGGTCTGGCTGGAGCTGGCCGCGCCGCACGACTCCCCGCAGCAGGCCGAGGCCCAGGCCCGGCTGCGGGGCATGGCCCTTGGCTTTGCAGACACCCGGTTGATCAAGGGGCCTGCCGATGTGGATGCCCTGGTGGAGGACGCCTGCGGGCAGTCCCTTGCCGGTGGTGCCCGATACGTGCTGGGCCTTGGCCGTGGTGAGCTGTCTCCCTGCTGGGGTGACTGGATCCGGGGGCTGGCGCTGGCCTCACCGGGCCCCTTGCTCCAGCTCGTGGCCACGCCGGGCGGGGCCTGTCCACGGCAGCCACCCAGGCCCGGCCCGGAGCCCTCCCTGCTGGCCATCGACGCCGACTGGCTGGCGCGGCGGCGTCCGGATCGGGTGGCACGGTTCCTGGAGCACTGGCAGCGCGCCGCTCCACCCTCGCCGGGGCGTCGGGCCACGGCGGCTGCGGCGGCCCGTGAGTGGCGGGGGACGCTGCTGCTGGCGGTCACCGACGCCCAGATGGATCAGATCGGGGAGGCCGACCTGCGCCGGCGGGCCCAGCGCTGTGCCGTGCGGGGCGGCTTCGATCAGGGCTGGGTGTTGCGGCTGGAGCGGCCGCTGCAGGAGCAGCTCAACAGCCGTCTGGACGGCGGCGACGGGAAGGATGTGATGCTTGCCATTCAGGGGCCGCACGACCGGCCTCAGACCGGTGCCTGGCATCACCTGCGGCGCCGTCTCACCTGGGAGCCGGCCGATCTGACCTGCTCCGACGAGGAGTTCATCTGGGGCCCGGAAGCGGACCAGGTGGGCGCTCGCCAGCTTGAGGGGCCGCCCACGCCGTTCCGGGTGTTCACGCGCGGGGCCGTTCCCGGGCTGGTGGCCCTTCCGGCGGCGCTGGTCGCCCACCTGGAGCCCGCTCCCGGCTACGGCTGTGTGCACACCCTGTTGCGCGATCTCGCTCTGCAGATCCTCCGCCGCGGCGGCCGCATCCTGCCGCTGCCGCAGGTGCTGCTGCAGCGCGATCCGCTCTCCAACCCCACCGTTCCGGCGTTCGCTGGCCCGCCACAGCGGCAGGGCCTGACGGCCGCGATGCAGCGCGAGATCAGCGCCCTCAGCCGGCGCCATGCTTCCCACTGGCTCGCTCCCGAAGGCGCCTTCACCCCCGGCCCGCGGCCAGGCACGCTGATGGTCCGGCGGCTGCGGCAGCCGACCGATCGCGTTTCGGTGCTGATCCCCTTCCGTGATCAGGCGGCCCTCACCCGCCGCTGCGTGGAGTCGGTGCTGCGCCAGGCTGACGGAGTGCCCCTGGAGATCGTTCTGATCGACAACGGCAGCACCGATCCGGAGGCGATCGGGCTGGCGGCGGAGTTCCAGGCCCGCAGCCCTGTGCCGGTGATCGGCCTGCGGGATGGGCGGCCATTCAACTTCTCGGCCCTCAACAACAGGGCCCGCCGGTTGTGCAGCGGCACCTTCCTGCTGTTCCTCAACAACGACATCGTGCTGGAGTCCGACCGGGTGATCGAGCAGCTGCTCGACCCCTTCGGATTCCGGGGCGTGGGTGCGGTGAGCGCGCGCCTGCTCTACGGCGACGGCCGGATCCAGCACCAGGGCCTTATGGCCGCCGGCGGCCGTGTGCACGACATGCTTTCGCCCGGCAAGAGGATGCGGCCCGGCCCGGCCACGGCGATGCTGACGCCGCTGGAAGTGCAGGAGCAGTGGTCGGCGGCCACCGGTGCCTGCCTGCTGCTGCGTGCCGACGACTTCGACCGCCTCGGCGGCTTCGACGAGACGTTCACGGTGGTGCACAACGACGTGGACCTCTGCTGGCGTCTGGCGAAGCGGAACCTGGCGGTGGTGGTGACTCCGGAACCGCGGATTCTCCACCTGGAATCCCTCAGCCGCGGAGCGGATGTGGGGGGTGAGAACCGCAAGCGGCTGTACGGCGAGTCAGCCCTGTTGCGCTCCCGCTACCCAGGGCGCTTCGGCGCAGGCGATCCCCTGCACCACCCGCTGCTGAGTCCCGATTCCAGGCGTCTCGAACCCGCCGCCCCGGCGGCCCGCCCCCTGCATCCCTCGCGTGATCGGCTGATCTGGAACTGGAGCCGGCCCGAGGCGGCTGGCTCGGCGGGCCGTCCCTTCCTCATCTATGCGCACTGGGATCTCCAAGGGGAACTGCGACCGGATCTGCTGGAGCAGCTCCGCCAGTATGGCCAGCGCTGCCGGGTGGCGTTCGTCTCCGCCTGCCCGGGGCTTGCCGCCGATGCCCAGGCCCTCTCACGGCTCCGGCCCTTGTGCGAGGTGGTGCTGATCCGCGAGAACGAGGGCCACGACTTCGGCAGCTGGAAGGCGGCCATCCAGCACTGCTGGCGGCAGATCGTCGAGGCGCCCCGCCTCATCCTCACCAACGACAGCTGTTACGGGCCGATTCACCCATTGGATGAGCTCTTCGATCGCCTCGATCGCAGCCGGGCCGATGTGGTGGGCCTCACCGAGAGCACCCTGATCCGCCCGCATCTGCAGAGTTACTTCGTCGCCTACCGACGGCGGGTGCTGCGCGCGCCGATCTTCCGGGCCTTCTGGCAGCGCGTGGGAGTGTGGGCGGACAAACGCCAGCTCGTGCGCACCCATGAGATCGGCTGGAGTGCCATGCTGCAGCGCCTCGGTTACAGCACCGAGGCTCTGTACATGAGCGGCTACGGCAACATCAGCCACACCCACTGGCAGGAGCTGATCGAGGAGCACCGCTTTCCGTTTTTGAAGAAGGAGCTGCTCCAGGCCAATCCCCTCGGCCAGGACATCAGCGCCTGGCCCGATGTGGTGGGAGTGTTCAACCCCGTCCTCGCTGCCCAGATCCGCGACCATCAGGCCCGTCAGCGCCGGTCCCCTGCTCCGGGGTGAGCGTCACTGGCGTTGCGCAGCCAGTGGATCAGATCGACCAGAGCCCGGCGGTCTTCCTCCACCCCAGTGGACCCGGCGCCTGCGGCATGGGGGAGCACCAGGAGCCGGTGCGGCTTCCTGTGCACACGGCCCAGGCGCTGCAGCAGCTGGCGGCTGCGGCGCACCCCGCGGCTGAGCAGGATCAGCGTCGCCGCCGGGTGGGGGCCTTCGCCCAGGGTGTGCACCAGCTCCATCGCCGGCTGGTATGGGCCCACGATCCAGCGGTAGCGGCTGAATGCCAGCACCTGCTCCTCCAATGGCAGGGTTCGCAGCCGCAGGATGGGGATCTGATGCTCACGGGCCACCTTCTTGAGCAGGGGTTTCAGCCCCTTCTCGAAGGCGCCGGCATGGCCGGATGGCAGGGCGATCGCCATCACTTCCCGGCTGCCGAGGCGCTCCAGCCTGGCCTGCAGGCGCCGGTGCCGGGCCAGGGCAGCCGCCGCGCATCGCCACAACTGCACGGCCTTCTCGCCGCTCAGATCCGGCTGCCACCGTTCCCCGCGCGGATCGTCCGGGGGCAGGTTCCCCTTCCCGCCACCGGGCCGGTGCCAGCGGACCCGGCGGGACAGCTGTAGCAGGTCGCACCACTCCTGGGCGCGGCGCAGGCTGGTTCCCCGGCCCTCACTGGCATCGATCCAGACCGGTACCCCCCGCTCCAGAGGCGCCAGCGCCACGCTGGCCAGGCCCGCCAGGGCGTCGATCACCTGATCCGGATCGGCCGGCACCTGGCCCCCATCGATCCAGCGCGCTGCGGCTCGGCCGTGCTGGCCCGCCCCCGCGATCCGCCAGCTCACCTGCAGCGGGCGATGGTCGGCAGGCAGATGGAGGTCGGAGGCCGGCTCCAGCAGCCGGAACACCGGCGGTCGCGGTCCGGGGGGCAGCGGATGGCGTTTCGGGTCGAACCAGCTGGGTTCAGCAGAGTCGGCGACAGAGGGCGCTGTGAGTCCGCTGAGTTCAGCGTCCCGTATCTCGTTGCGATCACGTGCCAGAAAATAATTCTCCAGGTAAACATGATTCGCTGAGAACACGTTGCCTCGCGTCATCTTCACTTTCTCGAAAAACTCTCTGGAGCGCACGCAGTAGTGGTTCAGGTGCAAGGCTTCTTGTGTCAGCCTCTCTTCATCGTGATCCAGGAATGGATTGAGGTCCACGCTGGTGCCGCAAGAGCGGATCAGTCGGCCGCCGTGGTAGTAATGGCGGTGAACATCGATCTTGAGGACTTCCCTGGTCCTGCTGATGGTCTTGCCCAGGATCCGCCCGCTCGCTTTCGCCCGCATCAGGAAGTTGTCGACCGTCCGTCCAGCGGGGTGCTGTCCATGCCCCGAGGAGCCGAACAGTTTCCAGGGCAGTGCAACGCCGCTCACATCAGCCGCCAGGCCGGCAAGGTATTGGCTGATGCTTTTGTAAGGAGTTCTAGCGTAAATAAATTCATCGAGATCGCAGGTGATGAGCCACTCACCCTTGATCAGTCCGCTATGCAGGATGCTGTGGTAGATCTCGCGTTGCGCGTTGACGCGTGAGTCGTGCAGGCATGTGAGCCTGCCGTCTTGACCCAGATCAGCCAGTGCCCCCCGCCAGTCGTCCGTGCTGTTGTTGTCGATCAGCAGGATCTGGGTGGCGCCCTGGTTGAAATAGTGCCTTGTCCACTCGGCGATGATGTCGCCTTCGTTCTTGAAGATGGCTACGACAGTCAGTGAGGCCTGCAGATGTGGGCTGATCACTGTGGTGCTCATGGCAAGCCTTGATGGATGACGACCGGGTCCGCTGCGGGCCGGGATGTCTGAGGGTGCTCACTGAGGTGACCCGTCGGTCCTGCCCAGGGGGAGCTTGATGGACGGTGTGGTGTGTCCCGACATGGCTCGGCGATTGTGCGGCTGATCGGCTTGCCTGCTCAGAGGTACCGGATAGGATCGCGCGCAAATGCTCGCTGCGCTTGAAGGCTGTCATTCTCGCTGGAGGACTGGGTACCCGACTGGCTGAGGAGACGAGCGTGCGGCCCAAGCCCATGGTGGAGATCGGCGGCCGTCCGATCCTCTGGCACATCCTCAAGATCTACAGCGCTTTCGGCATCCATGAGTTCGTGGTGTGCTGCGGCTACAAGGGTTATCTGATCAAGGAATATTTCGCCAATTACTTCCTGCACATGAGCGATGTCACGTTCCACATGGATCACGACAATCGGATGGAGGTGCACCAGCGTAAGTCCGAGCCCTGGAAGGTGACTGTGGTGGATACGGGTGACCTCACCCAGACCGGTGGGAGGCTGGCGCGCGTTCGCTCCTACCTGGGAGATGAGCCGTTCTGCTTCACCTACGGCGATGGTGTGGCTGACATCGACATTCAGGCTCTGCTTGATCATCACAGGCAGGCAGGCCGTTGCGCGACCCTCACCGCCGTGCAGCCTCCTGGCCGCTACGGCGCTCTGCATCTGATCGACGGGCGGGTGGCGAACTTCCAGGAAAAGCCGGACGGGGACAACGCCTGGATCAACGGCGGGTTCTTCGTGCTCGAGCCGTCGGTCTTCGATCTCATCGATGGCGACGGCTGCGTGTTCGAAGCTGACGTGCTGCCCGAGCTGGCCCGGCGCGGCGAACTCTCGGCCTACTGCCATCGCGGCTTCTGGCAGCCGATGGATACGCTTCGGGAACGCAACAACCTGGAGGCGCTCTGGGAGAGTGGCAGCGCCCCCTGGAAGCTCTGGAGCTGAGCTTGGAGCCGTTCGCCACCGGCGCCCAGACCCCACGGTGCATTGATCCCGGCTTCTGGCAGGGCAGACGCGTGCTGCTCACGGGGCACACGGGCTTCAAGGGCGCCTGGCTGACGCTCTGGCTGCTGCAGCTCGGGGCCGAGGTGCACGGGCTGGCGCTCGATCCCGACACCACCCCCAACCTGTTCGACGCCCTCGGGCTGGCTTCCGGTGCGCTGGAGGCTCTGAGCGGCCGCCTGCACCACCACCGCTGCGATCTGCGCCAGCCGGCGGCGGTGACGGAGCTTGTGCTGAGGGCCCGTCCGCAGGTGGTGCTGCATCTGGCCGCCCAGTCGCTGGTGCGGCGCAGCTACCACGAACCCCTGGCCACCTGGGCGGTGAACGTGATGGGCAGCCTTCACCTGCTGGAGGCCCTGGCCCGGCTCGATCAGCCCTGCGCCGTGGTGATGGTCACCACCGACAAGGTGTATGAGAACCGGGAATGGTGCTACGGCTACCGGGAGACCGATCGCCTCGGGGGGCACGATCCCTACAGCGCCAGCAAGGCCGCCGCCGAGCTGGCGATCGCGTCCTGGCGGGCCAGCTTCTGCGGCTCCGCGGCGCACCAGACCGCCCATCTGGCCATCGCCACCGCGCGGGCCGGCAATGTGATCGGTGGTGGCGACTGGGCTGCGGACCGCATCGTGCCCGATGCCATGCGGGCCTGCGCCGCCGGCACGGTGCTCACCCTCCGCAATCCCGGGGCCACACGCCCCTGGCAGCACGTGCTTGAGCCCCTGGGCGGCTATCTGCTGCTGGCCCAGTCCCTGGCCGGGGTCGCGGACGAGGCGCTGACGGGCGCCTGGAACTTCGGCCCAGCCCTGGAGGCCAACCGTCCGGTGGCCGAGCTGGTGGAGGCCCTCCACGACCACTGGCCCGGCCAGTGGCAGGAGCAGCCCCAGGTGGACGCACCCCACGAGGCCGGCCTCCTCCACCTCGTGATCGACAAGGCCCATCACCGGCTCGGCTGGCGGCCCCGCTGGACTTTCGCCACCACGGTGGAGCGCACGGCCTGCTGGTACCGCCGCGTGCATGAGGGGGCCTCGCCGCTGGCCTGCTGTCTCGACGACCTCCAGGCCTATGACTCCGCCTGACGGCTCGCCGCCCGCCCCTGCCATGGCCGTACCAACCTCTCGCTCCACGCCGATCGCCGGTCTGGTCGAAATCCGCTCCAGCCCCTTCTGCGACCAGCGCGGCTCCTTCCTCAATGCCTTCCGCCGTGAGGAGTTCGCCGCCTGGTGGGGGGAGCGGCCGGTGCACCAGATCAACCTGAGCCGCACCGAACGGCCGGGTGCCCTGCGTGGACTGCATGGCCAGGCCGGGCCGGCTCCTGAGGCCAAACTGGTGCGCTGCGTGCGTGGACGGGTCTTCGATGTGGCCGTGGATCTGCGCCCCGGATCGGCCACCTGGGGACAGTGGCAGGCCGTTGAGCTCTGCGCCGAGGCCGCCAACGCCTGGCTGATCCCCGAGGGCTGCCTGCATGGCTTCCAGGTGCTCGAGGCCGGCAGCGAGCTGCTCTATGTGCACTCCGCTCCCTACCGCCCCGAGGATCAGCTGGGGGTGGTCTGGAATGATCCCCATCTGGCGATCCCCTGGCCCCTGCAGCCCGTGGATCTCAGCCCCCGTGACAGCCGGCTGCCCCGGCTTCCTTCTCCTCAGGCCTCTCCACCGTGACATCCCACCGCTGCCGCCACTGCGACACGCTTCTGGAGCAGGAGGTGATCGATCTCGGCCATCAGCCCCCCAGCAACGCCTATCTGAGCGCCGCCCAGCTGCTGGAGCCGGAACTCACCTATCCCTTGAAGGTGTACCGCTGCAGCGAGTGCTGGCTGGTGCAGCTACCGGCCCACGCGGCCGCCGATGAGCTCTTCACCGCCGACTACGCCTACTTCTCCAGCACCTCCTCCAGCTGGTGCGCCCATGCCGAGCGTTTCGTGACGGCGGCGGTCGAGCGCCTGGGTCTCGATTCGGACTCCCTGGTGGTGGAACTGGCCAGCAACGACGGCTATCTGCTTCAGTACGTGGCCCAGCGGGGGATCCCCTGCCTGGGCATCGAGCCCACAGCCGCCACGGCGGCGGCGGCCCGGGCCAGGGGGGTCGACACCCTGGAGCGCTTCTTCGGCACGCCCCTGGCGGAGGAGCTCGTGCAGCAGGGCCGGCAGGCCGATCTCGTCGTGGCCAACAACGTGCTCGCCCACGTGCCGGACATCAACGATTTCCTGGCCGGCATCACCCGGCTGCTGCGGCCGCGGGGCCAGGCCTCGATCGAGTTTCCGCATCTGCTGCGGCTGCTGCAGGGCAACCAGTTCGACACCATCTACCACGAGCACTACAGCTACCTGAGCCTGGCGGTGCTCCGCCGCATCGCCGCCCGTGTCGGCCTGGCCGTGATCGATGTGGAGGAGCTCACCACCCACGGCGGCAGCCTGAGGGTGTGGCTGGCCCGGCAGGACGGAGGCAGCGACGGCGGGCTCGAGACGCCGGCCCAGGCCCGCCGCCGGGTGGAGGCGGTACTCGCCGCCGAGCTGACCGCAGGACTGGAGACGGCCGAGGCCTACGCGGGTTTCCAGCAGCGGGCCGAGGTCGCCAAGCACGCCCTGCTTCGCTGTCTGCTGGATGCCAGGGAGCGAGGCGAGCGGTTGCTGGCCTACGGCGCCGCCGCCAAGGGCAACACCCTGCTCAACTACGCCGGCGTGCGCCCCGATCTGCTGGCGGCGGTGGCGGATCAGGCCCCCAGCAAGATCGGCCGCTTCCTCCCCGGCAGCCATATCCCGGTGATCGCTCCTGTGGAGCTGGCCGCCGCCCGGCCCGATGCTCTGCTGGTACTGCCGTGGAACATCGCCGCCGAGGTGAAGCAGCAGTGGGGTGTGGCCGGCTATCCGCCGGCGCGGTTTCTGCGGGCCATCCCCACCCTCGAACCGGTCTGACCGGAACGGGTGCGCACTGATCAGCCCGCCAGGGCTGCGAGGGCGGTCAGCGCCCGCCCCTGGTCGAAGCGGTTGGTGCGCTGGAAGCCGTCGTCCTCCTTCGCCTCGTCTTCACCGTCTGGGCCGGGATCGGCGCAGCTGCAGTCCACCACCTGATCGCCGAAGCCGGTGGCGTGCTCGATGTTCACCCAGCTGCTGCTCAGACTGCGGCGGCCGGCGATCAACATCACCTGGAGAGCAGGATCCTCCACGGGCGTGAACAGCTTGAGGTTCATGCACGACTGGGGGAAGCCAGCCACCACCTCATAGCGGTGGTAGAGGGCGATCTTGTCCTCGAACCCGAGCTCTTCAGGGCAGATCACATCCACATGGGGCCAGTCCGCCAGCGTTTCCACCAGCGCTGCCTCGCCGGCGAAGTGGGTGCTGCCTCCCCTGAGCCGGTGACGGGAGAGGTAGGCCAGGCGTCGCCGTGGCCGTCCTTCCCGTTCCAGCTGGCGCCGCAGCTTCGGCAGCAGGGCCGCCTGGCAGGCGGCGCGAAGATCACGGCTCACGAACCGACGATCGCTGTAGAGAGCCGGCCCGGAGATCAGCTGGTCCGCCAGCAGCGGGCGCCGCACGATCCGCACCCGTGCGGTGATCCCCAGGCAGGCCAGCCACTGCTGCACCATCGCCAGCCGCAGGACCGATCCCCGGTGGGGCGTGCAGTCGTGAAACCAGATCGGCTGCTTCGTGTGCCGGTACAGGCGCAGCAACTGGTAAGCGCGGGCGCTGTCCATCAGCAGATGCCCGAAGTGGTCGTAGAGGGTGCCGCCGTAGAGCACCAGCCGTTTGTTCACCGCCCGCGCTCGGTTGAAGCGGGCCTGCTCCAGCCTGGCGGGCGGAAAACAGATCCGGCGTTCGCCGCGGTGGTCGCTGAGGGCGTCCACATGCTGGCCGTTCCGGCCATAGATCCCCAGCGAGTGGCGCCACCACCAGGGTTCGATGTCGCGGTGCTGCCAGGCAGGCAGCACCACCGCCTGCTCCAGGATCAGCGGCGGCTCGGGATCGCTCACCGCCAGCTCGCCCCACAGGGCCTGATGGCCGGTGGCGATGGCGGCCAACGGCTGCAACATGTGATCGGCGCTCATCTCAGCCAGCCAGCTCCAGCAGGGTGCGCACCACGAGCTGCACATCAAAGCTGCTGCTGCGCTGGAATCCCGCTTCGGCCGCCATCGTCTGGAGCTCACTGTCGCCCTCGGGCAGCGAGCAGTCGAGCAGCCGATCCCCGAACCCGGCGGCGCGGTCGAGGTTGACCCAGTTGCTGCTCAGGCTTCTGGGGCCGGCGATGAACATCACCTGCCGGGCCACCTCGCTCACCTGGGTGTAGGGCGCGAAGAACTTGAGGTTCATGCAGGCCTGGGCGAAGCCGGTGATCAGTGGGTAGCGCCGGTACAGCGCCAGCTTCTCCTTGATCGAGAGTTCCTCCGGGCAGATCACATCGATGCGCGGATGGTCCGCGATCGCCGCCACCACCTCGTCCTCACCGACAAAGCGGGTGGTGCCTCCCTGGAGTTTGTGGCGCGAAAGATAGGCGATACGCCCTGCAACGGGTTCGATCCGCTCCAGCCTGCGCCTCAGCCTCGGCGCCAGGGCGGCCTGGGCAGCGAGGGGGAAGTCTGCGCTCACGAAGCGGCGGTCGCAGAACAGCGGACTGGAGGACACCAGCATCGCCGCCGGGAGCTTTTTGCGGATCAGGCGTGCCCGCTTGCGCAACCCGAGACACTCCAGCCATTCCAGGATCAGCGGGTTGTTGATTTGCTCAATCGAATGAGGTGATGCACCTCCTGTACCGGAATCCGACCGTGGAGCTGCATTCAGGCCACCCTGCAGGCCTCCTTGATAGTGAAACCAGATGGGCTCCTTGCTGCGGCGGAACAGGCGCAGCAGCTGGTAGGTGCGGGAAAGATCCAGCAGCAGGTGGCCGAAGTGGTGGTAGAGGGTGCCGCCATAGAGCAAGGGGGCTCCTGGTGTGACGACGGCTGGGGGAGTCTCGCCTCCCGTCCTGGAGTGCAGGGCGTAGATGCAGCGAGTGCCCCGCCAGTCGGTGAGGGCGCCAATCGGTTCGCCCTGGCGGTTCAGGCCCCCCTGGCTGCGTGATTTCCACCAGTCCTTGCCGTCGGATCCGGTGCGCCGGGTGGGCAGCAGCATCGCCTGGGGTTCAACCACCCAGGAGGCTGAGTCCGGCGTTTCGATGCTTCCCCACAGATGGGGGTGATCTGCAGGAATGGCAGCGAGGGCCTGAAGGGACGGCACGGAAAGCTGAGGACTCCGATCGCGCCCATCATATGTGCCAGATTTCAAACTGGCATACAGCCGTTGATCCCGAGTTCGGCGGCGAGGCCCGCCAGGGCTTGCGTGCGCTGGGGCAGTTCCTGGAGCAGATCCCTTGCATCCTGCTTGGTGCGGCAGCGGGGCAGGCGGTGGCGGGCCACCACCTGTTGGAATGCGTCACTCCTCATCAGCTCCCAGGGGGTGTCGAAGCGCTCGAAGTGCGCCAGCGCCAGGATGTTGGCCAGTTCCGTGCCGTGTCGGGCCAGCGGCAGTCGCCAGCCGCGGGCCTTGCGCAGCCGGGCGTCGACCCTCCCGCCGTCACCCTGGACGCGCCGGTAGCGCCAGCGCAGGGCACAGCGCCGGTTCTGTGGGTGGATCCGGGCCAGCAGGGCGTTGCGGAAACCGGTGAAGAAGGGGTTGCGGGCCAGCTGGTCGTGGCCGCTCAGCAGTTCGCTGTCGAGCCTGGGTGCCTCGGAGTTCTTGCCGGCCATGCGCTGGCCCTGCTCCTGGAAGCTCTCCGGCCGGAAGAACTGCCGTCTGCAGCCGCGTCTGCCAAGGCGACGGCAAAAGTCGACGTCGTCGCCCCCCCACCCTGACATGTGGTCGTGATACCCCCCCAGTGCCCGCATCTGCTGGGTGGCGGCCAGGCACAGGCCGGAGGAGGTGCCGTGCTTGCTGTACCCCTTGAAGAAGGCCTTCGGGTTGTCCGCCAGCGCCTCCACGTAGGGGCGCAGGTCCACGATCGACACGTCGGCGTCGATCTTCAGCACCAGGTCCGCGTCGACCAGTGGCAGGCCGACGTTCTGGGCCCGGCCCTGGCGCCACAGCGGCTCGTTCTCCGTCCGCACCACCGTCACCCGCTCGCCGGTGAGATCGCCCAGCTCGTCCAGCACGGGTGTGGTGGAGTCGAAGTCCACCACCACGATCCGCCGGATCTGCGCACAGGCCAGCCAGGAGGGCAGGCTGGCGCGCAGATACTCCACCCGGTTGCGGCAGGGCGTGAGCAGGTCGACGGTGGGCAGGGTGCTCATGGGAACGGGCTGGGGGCGACTCAGGGGGCTGCGGGAGTGAACCAGCGGGGATCGGGGCGCTGTTTGAGCAGCATCCAGCCCAGCGCTTCCAGGGCCGTGCTGGGGCGCAGGGGCGCCAGTCCGGCCGCCTTGATCGCCTTTCGGTCGGTGGGGCCTGAGACAAAGGCCCGGCAGAAGCGGCTTCTGATCTGATCGTCATCGGCGCTGAAGGACCGGCGCAGCCGGGCAACCTCCCCGGCGGTCAGCCAGCTGTTGATCGCCTCCAGCCCGGAAAGCCTGCCCTTGGCGCGGGCCTTGCCGAACTTCCTGCGGGCCTGGTTGTAAAGGTGCACCCTCTGCTGCTGCGGCATCTGCGCGATCCGGTTGAGGTAGCGCTTGTACAGCACGCAGGGCACGGGGTGACCTGCGTTGAAGCGCGGGTCGGCGGTCTGCTCCGGCTCGGGAAGCGTGAGTTCACCGGCCAGGGCACTGGTGAACACCTGCGGCAGGGTGCCGAGGCTACAGAGGTCCTCATAGCTCAACACCTGCAGCGGAAAGAATGCTTCCCAGGCTTCCAGTTGGCGAAGATAGTCGGGGATGTGGCCGAACTGTCGGATGAACTGCTGGATTCCTTTGTGGAAGAAGGTGGCAAGAACGAACTCGCTGTAGCTGCTCTGGATGTAGCTCACGCGCTCCCTGAGGACGGCCACAACCTTCACATCGGCGTCACCCAGCAGATCGCGGATCCGGGAAATGTTGCGGTGCTTGTTCTGCCAGATCTGCTCAGATTGACCGTCTCTGGTGTCCCCGCCGAAACCAATCCGCCAAAAGGGTTCGGCGCTGATGATCGTGGTCTTGAAATCGCCGGATCGCCTCGCCAGGTTGGTGGAGATCTCGCGCAGCTGGGCATCGTCGAAGGGCTTCGGCTTGCCTGTGCAGTCAAGGGAGCGGGCGAAGTTCAGATGGGGGATCAGGTCGCGCCCACCCGTCAGCAGTTCGGCCTCGGTGGGATACCAGATGCCCTGCTGACGCAGGGCATCCCGATTGCGCCCGAGAAAGCGCTGGATTGAGGTGGTGCCGGTCTTGTGACTGCCGATGTGCAGGAGGATGGGCATGGGGCGGATCAGTGACGGCGGTGGAATCGCAGGTACAGCTCCCGCAGCAGACGCAGATCCTCCAGCCCATCCACGTCATGCAGCAGTTCGAGATGCTCGCGGCGATAGTTTCTGAGGTCGTGCCGCAGAAACAGATGCTGGAACGGACTTTGCTGCATGCGCTGCTTAACGCCGTGGAAGAACGTCCCGAAGGCTCTGCAGATGTCCAGCAGCCGCTGCGGACGCATCTCCGCTTCGAACTCAGGAATGAAGCCGCGGGCGGCTAGCTGATGCATATCAAGAACCGAATGATCTGTGGAGTAGTTCATCACTTCCAGCAGGTCGCAGGCCTGGGGCAGAAGCCTGCGAACAAAGTGCCGAGGCAGGAGTCCCTCAGCCTGATAACTCTCCAGATTCTTCAGGTTGGTGTAGATGAACAGCTGGCGGAGGGGCAGCCCCAGCTGGTCGCGGAAGAAGAGATGGCTGCTCTGGCCGCTGCCCTGCACATCCACCACCAGCACGTCGGGCCGTTCGGGACCCCCTCCAAGCAGCGAGCGGCTGTAGGCCACATAGCCGGTGGATGCCCTGGCCTTGGCTTTCCGGGATGTGAGGTAGTAGTGATCGATCGGCAGCCGGCCGCTGCCGTCCTGAACGGTGCCGCTGGCGCATGCCTGGGCCATGGCCCGGTAGATGCCGTGCAGATAGCCGCAGTCCCTTGAGCAGAACAGCAGATGGCTGGGGGCATCGGGCTGCAGCCCCCGCTGGATCAGCTCCAGGGCCACCAGGTACAGCAGCGGCAGGTTGAACCGCCGCTGCACGGTGAGCAGGCCGTCCAGGGCGGTGGCCGGCTGGCCCAGGCGCTGGCTGGCCAGGGGAATGGCCAGCCGCTGCAGGCGCATCAGGTTGGCCAGGCCCACCAGGCCGGCCTGATGAAACCGCTTTTCCAGCGGCGAGTAGCCGCACTCACGCACCAGGGACACCTGGTGGTCCCGGCGGGCCGCACGCACGTAGTCGGCCATGTAGTTGTCGCCGAGGTGGTGGGCGGCGATGCCGGCCTTCCTGAGCTCCCGCCACATCGAACTGCTGCTCTTGCCCCCTGCGCTCACCAGGAAGGGCTGGCGGTCCAGATCGGCGTAAGGACGGGCGATCCTGCGCATCTGATCGGCCGTGAGATACATGTCGCTGATCAGCACGTCTCCGGCTTGCAGGCGATCGAGGTTGGCCCGCACCGGCTGGGCGAACTCCTGCTCCGCCTGCAGTTCCAGCTCCCGGATCGCCTCTCGGCGCTCGGCCGGGATCGCTCCCGCCTGCACCAGGGCGTCGTAGATGTGCTCCAGGTTGTAGTCCGGGTGCTGGCGCCGTGCCTGCCGCTCGGCCTGGACCCGCAGGGCACGGAAGTTCTCGATGCCGGCCCGTTCTCCCACGTAGTCGAACACCACCTTGGGGTCCGGGTGCCAGCGGGTGATCAGCGTGTCCCAGTAGTCGAAGCTGTGGATGCGCAGCCGGGGCGCCGCGGCCGGGCCCTCCACCCGCGGCACCCCAGCTGGCGGGGTCGCGTGGCGATGCCGGTAGATCGCTTCTCGCCGCCCCTCTGCGAGGCAGTGGTAGCCCATCCGCGCCAGCTGTTGGTGCAGGCGTCGGATGCACCAGCGCCGTCGCCAGCCCCGTTCCGGCAGCGTGGCCACCAGCAGGGCAGGGGGATCGGCCAGCTTCAGCTTGAGATCGCTGCCCGGGGCGCTGGCTGTTTCGATGAACAGCAGGCGCGGCCGGGGCAGTTGGCCCTCGGCCAGCAGCTCCGGCAGCGGTGCCGTGGCATGCAGCACCGCGTCGGTTCCACGCGCCGTGCTCAGCGCCGCCGCCAGGCTGCCGTCGCGGCACACCACCACACCGGCTTGGCCAGTGCGTTCGGAGAAGCGCTGGGAGGGGCTGTTCCGCGCGGTGGCATGGCCCGCAAGAGCCACCCAGCCGGTGCTGGGGGAGCCGGTGTCCAGCGGATCAGGCGGCAGGCCCGCCACGAGGGCGTCGAGAAGCTGGTCGGTGTCGGCGGGATTCACGGCCATCGCGTTCAGGGGCACCGTGCTGAAAGGGGCCTGTGAACAGTGGTGCCCTCAGGGGCGTGGAGCCTGCCAGGAAGATGGACTGCCTCGTGGCCCTGCCGCTGGGACTCTGGCTCGATCCCGTGGTGCGGACGGCGTATCAGGGCCAACAGAGCGCGTTCAACCTGGTTGCGGATGCTACGCCAGCGATCCCACCGGCTCGGGGAAGCGTTCCCAGAGGGCCGGAGCATGATCCAGGTTGCCGGTTGCCAGCTGTTCGATGGGCTGGTCCGGGTAGAACAATTCCACGTCCAGGCGGTAGCGCTCAAGGGCCAGTTCGATGGTTCGCGGAGTATTGAAGTAGGGTTGGAGATCTGTATCGCTGCCCCGGCGCACGTTCTTGCTGGGCAGTCGACCCAGAGCCGGGAGACCCCACTGGCGCATGCGTCGACGCAGCACCTGCCAGTGCTCGGGCATCGCTTCGAGCTTGCCGATGAACGATGGCACGATCACACCATCGATGCACAGGATCGTGCTCTGGGGCAGCAGGTGCACATCCAGATCGGCGTCGTCCGTCCCGGCCACCACCTCCAGGAAGTGCTCGAACGGCATGTTCCTCTCCAGTCCCATGCGCTCCATGGCGCCGGGAACACTGGCGATCTCGACCAGCTTGTTGTTGTAGGCCGACACCAGCCGGTCGAAGGGGTTGCGCACGAAGCTGAAGATCAGATGCGTGGCGCGCTGGAGCAGGGCCGTCTGGGCATCGATCATGCAGGTCTCGCCATGGGTGCCACGGCGCCAGAAGGCATCGGCGGTCGATCGCAGTCCCTCCTCGGGGGGCTGTTCGAGCAGACGGGTGAGCGCCGCTTTGACCGACGAGTTGGCCACCTTCGGCACCCGCCCGTAGATGAGGGGGATGCGCTCGAACTGGATGAAGTGCTCGGCCAAACCGGAGTCTGAAGTCCTGGCAGCCATCATGCAGCGACGGGCGTGCGCCGCTGGGCCAGGTGGTGGTGCTCCAGGCGCTCCAGTGCCAGCCAGGCACCTTCGCCGTTGTTCTTGTGGCCCTGCCAGATCTCGGGGATGAAGGAGGCGTCCGGCGCCAGGCGGTCCAGCAGGTTGAACACGCTGGCCCAGTCCACTTCCCCTTCATCGATCTGCAGACCCTCGCCGTCCACCCCGGCGGCATCGGCGAGTTGCAGGTGCGCCGTGAAGGGCAGGATCCGCTCCAGGAACACGGAGAACGGCTGGCGCAGGTGGTTGCAGGCCAGCTTGGAGTGGGAGACATCGAGGCACACCCGCATGCCCTGGCTGCGGCAGAAGCTCTCGATCGACTCGGCGTCAACGAACAGGTTGTGGAACCGCTGTCCGCCGAAATGCCAGGGGAAGGGCGGCATCGTCTGTGGGATCACCTCCACGTCGACCGTGTCCAGTTCGTCGAGGCTGCGCAGCAGCCGCCCCAGCAGAGGTTCCCGCTCTCCCGCTGCGAGGTGGCGCTGAGCGGAGAAACCACCGACGTTCGTGACCAGGAGCACAGGGGCGGGACAGTCGAAGCGCTTGCGCAGGCGGGCGGAGAGGTTGATCACGCGCTGCAGTTCCACCACGGAGTGACGGCGGTAGTCCTCATCGAGGCTGCAGAGGTCGAGGGTGTGATCCCCGGCGAACAGTTCCGGGGCGTGCACCACCAGCCCGATGGGTACGCGAGGGGGCAGCACCGTGTCGATGTCCACCTCCAGATCCTTGTAGCTGAGGTGGATCTCCACCAGATCGAGATTGCTGGCGGTGCGGAACGCCTCGAAGTCGTGGTACCTCACCGGCACGCCGAAGCTGTTGGCGAAGCGGTAGGGCCGTGGCTGGGCTGCCGGCTGATGCAGATCCGACTCGAAGAAGAACTCCCCGGTGGCCTTGGCGGTGGCGAGCGTCCGGCCCAGCAGGTCATTGAGCCGGTAGGGCTGCAGGCCCTGACCGGGGCTCTGGATGCGCACCATCTCGCGCGTCACCACGGTGCCAGCGGGAATCGGGCAGGCGGCCACCAGGCTCTTGGCCAGCACCTCACGGTTCATCAGCTCCCCCTGGCTGAGGCTGCGGGCGGCTTCCGACCCCATCGATTCCTCCACGGCCCGGATGCCGGCCACCATGGCGGCGAATTCATCGGGGAGCAGGCTCACCTTGTGGTCGTTGCCCTCCATGGCCCGGTCGAGGGTGATGTGCTTCTCCACCACGGTGGCGCCGAGGGCCACCGCGGCGATCGGGACCGCCGTGCCCCGCTCGTGCCCGGAATAGCCCACCGGCCCCGCGGCCAGCTCCGCCAGCCGGGGCAGGTAGCGCAGGTTCACGTCCTTGAAGGGCGTGGGGTAGGTGGAGTTGCAGTGCAGCAGCACGAAGGCGGCTCCCAGCTGGCGCAGATGACGGATCCCGGCCACGATCTCCTGTTCGGAGGCCATGCCGGTGGAGGCGATCAGCGGCTTGCCCGTGGCGGCGATGGCGGCCAGCAGGTCGTGGTTGGTGAAGTCCGCCGAAGCCACCTTGAAGCCCGCCATGCCCCAGCGCTCCAGCTTCTCCAGGCTCGCCTCGTCCCAGGGGGTGCAGAGGGGGATCAGGCCGCGTTCCAGGGTGTGGTCGAAGCAGCGGTAGAGCTCCTCGTCGCTGAGCTGGAAGCGTTCCAGCAGATCGAGGGTGTACTGGGTGCCGAGATCTGACGCCATGTCGTTGCTGTCGCCGGCGTTCACGTAGAGGCGACCCATGTCGCGCATCTGGAACTTGGCGCAGTCGGCCCCGGCCTCGGCGGCGGCATCGATCAGCCGCAGGGCCAGATCCAGGCTGCCGTTGTGGTTGTTGCCGATCTCGGCGATCACGAAGGCCGGAGCGCCTTCGCCGATGGCCCGTCCGGCCAGCTGCAGCTGGCGCTGTCCACCCCGTGCGACACCCACCACCCGTCCATGGTCATCCAGCAGCGGGATGACCTGAATCTTGTGGGAGCACAGCTCGGCCAGCTCGGCGGCGGGGATGCCCTCCGGGGCCGAGACGCAGCTGGGGTTCATGGCGGCGGTCACCGGCCGGCCGAGATCGATCACGTCGCTGCTGCCGATCCAGCGGCGGAAGTCCCCGTCGCTGAGCACGCCCTGGAGGATGCCCCCCTCGGACACCACGAAGATCAGACGGCACTTGTTGGCGGTGATCTTGTTCAGGGCGGTGAGGATCGAGTCCTCGGCGAAGACGACGAACTGGGTGAAGTTGCGCTCGATCTGTACCGCCTGCACCGACGCTCCGCCTGCCACGTTGGAACGCTGAATCTAGGGCCGGAAGCGGGGGGTCACCAGCAGGGCCAGCCGGCGGCCGACACGGTTGCCGATGCGCACGGCCGCCAGGCGCCGGCCGATGTTCCTGTTCTCGGGGCGCTGCAGCTGGGCGATCTCCAGCAGCCGGGCGGCCTCGTCGTAGTCGCGCCGGCGGATGGCTGCCTCCGCCCCCCGGCGCAGCTGGTTGCTGGAGAGGTCTGCGGCGTTGACCATGTAGCCCGGATGGATCAGGTCCTTGGGTGGCCGAGGAGGCTGCGCCCTGAGCTCCTGCAGCGCCTCCAGCAGGTTCCGGGGGGAGAAGTGCGGGTCGTACCCCACCCAGTGCAGCCAGTCGGGATCGGCACC
This sequence comes from Cyanobium sp. CH-040, assembly GCF_024346135.1. GTDB lineage: Bacteria > Cyanobacteriota > Cyanobacteriia > PCC-6307 > Cyanobiaceae > NIES-981. The sequence continues at coordinate 88,294 of NZ_JAGQCJ010000008.1, forward strand.
GGGGCCTGCGGCCAGGCTGTCGATGTCGGCGGCCCGGGCGAAGTGGCGCAGCAGGCCCGAGCCGGCGAAGAACGGGGTGCCGAGGTCGTGGCGCAGGCCGAAATCGGCCATCACCAGCGGTTTGCAGCCCAGGTCGAGGGCATCGAAGAAGGCGGTGGAGGACACCGTGGCCAGCAGCCTGCCGCTTTGCAGCAGTTCCGCCAGGGGGGCGTCGCTGATGCGCAGGTTGGGCGGGAGGCCGCCCAGGGTCTCCTCCACCGTCTCGGTGATGTGGGTGGTCACGGCATGGAAGGTGCGCTCGTGGGGGGCCACCCGCGGTCTGATCAGCACCTCCCAGTCGGGGGATCGCCGCGCCAGGGCCGCCAGGATGCGCACCAGCCGCCGCCGTTCATGGTCGGCCGCCGGGATCACCACCTGTTCGGCGAACACGAGTTGGTCGGCGCGTTCGACCCCTGGCTCGGCCGCCCGCTGGCGTCCCAGGCCGGTGAGCACGCAGCGCTGACCCGCGAACGGGGTGTGGCGCAGCATCAGCTCCAGGCGGGCCTGGTCGCGGGGCCCGTTGAGGCAGATCAGGTCGTAGCCCAGCCGCCAGGCGATCGCCTCCTCGAAGCGCTCCAGCACCACCCCGTTGAATCCGCAGAACAGGGGCCGCAGGGGTCGGTCCAGCTGGCGGCGGCTGTCGCGGTACACGCTGCGGAACTCGGCCAGCTTGCTGCCGGTGAGGTAGACGCCGATGGCGTCGAAGCCGTCGAGCCGGGGATCCGCCAGCAGCTGCCGCAGGGACAGCTGCCACACGGGGCCGATCCTGCTCAGGGCTTCGATCACGCTGGCGGGGGTGCCGTCGCGCGGCACTGCGTTCACGGTCACCCGCAGCCGCTGCTCATCGGCGAAGCGGGCCAGGGCCTGACAGGCCAGCAGCTGGCTGTCGCTGTCGGCCACCAGCAGGAGGGACAGGCTCATCGTCTCAGCCCGCCCAGACGCCGCAGGAGCCGCTGGGGGCCGTCGGCGATCGTCCAGCCCAGCCCCGCCAGCCAGCCCGGATTGGCCCGTGGCGAGCTCAGCAGCTCCTCCAGCGGCAGACAGTCGGCCAACTGGCGCATCAGGCCGCAGCCGAAGAAGAGGGGGCCGTCGAAGTCGGTGCGGATGCCGTAGTCGGCCACCACCGCGGCGGGCTTGCCCCACACCATGGCGCTCAACAGCCAGGGCGAGCTGATCCCCACGCAGGCCCAGGCCAGCATCAGGTTCAGCGTCAGGTCGTCACGGCGTCCGATCTGGAGGTTGGCCGGCCGCTCGGTATCGAGGCCGTGATGCCAGGCCAGGGCGGTCTCGTCCCACTCCTCCGGGTCCGCAGACAGGGGGTAGTCGGGCTGGAGGCGCACCGTCCAGTCCGGGGCCGCCAGCGCCAGGCTCCTGAGGCGGCGGTACAGGAGCGCCTTGTCCTTGGCGCCTGCCGGCACCGCCTCCTGCTCCAGCACCACCAGCAGCGGCTCCCGGCTCACCGTCGTGCCGATCGGTTCGATCGGCAGCCCCCACAGGCCGATGGGCTCATGGGCCTGGGCGGCGTGGGGGGTGCCCCGGATCAGCCAGCCCAGCTCCTCCACCTGCACCGGGCCCTGCAGGCAGATCAGGTCGTAGCCCAGCCGCGGCAGCAGGTCGGCGCTGAGGGCATCGCCCACCAGCGGCAGCGGCGGCCCGGTGAACAGGGGGCAGGCGGGTCTGCCGCGCAGCCGTTCCGCCTGCCGCCGCACCTCCAGGAACGGTTGCAGAGTTTGGGGTTCCACGAACACGCCCGCCGCATCCACGTGGTCAAGGAGCTCGCTGGCGGCGGCGGCGAGCGGCTCCAGCGCCAGCGTCGGGGCGTCAGGCGGGCTGGCGGCTCCGTGTTCGTGCGCCAGTGTCGGCGCCGCGATCAGGGTCACTTCCGCGCCCGCAGCCTGCAGCTGCCGGCCCAGCAGCCGGCAGGCCTCCAGCGCCCCCGGAGTGTCGCTGATCAGGGCCAGCCTCATCGTCCCTTCAGCAGCCGCTCCATCCCCCACAGGCCCACCAGGGCCCGGCGGATGCGCCGCAGCAGATCCAGTCCGCGATGGCTGGGCTTCTGGCGTGAGTGGGCTCCGGCCGAACTGAGCATGCGGCGGCCGCCGCGGGCCAGGGCGTACTTCTGCCAGGCCGTGCTGCCCCAGCCGGCAGGCCCCTGGCGGTTGGCGTCGCCAGGAACCCGCGGCGATTCCAGGCGTGCGGCCAGTGCGGCCACGAACCGCTGGGCACCCTCGGGGCAGTAGCCGTGGCCGTGCAGCCAGCCCTCGTCGTGGCAGGGGCTGAAGGGATCCCTCAGGATCGCGTCGAAATCGCGCAGGGCGCCGGAGTCGAGAAAATAGTGATTGCCGAGGGTTTCATTGACGCCCAGGTCGGCGACGATGCGGGTGCTCACCCCCAGGGCCATCGCCTCCATGGCGGCGGTGGACGACACGGTGATGGCGCAGGCGCAGCGCTGCAGCAGCGCCAGGCTGGGCTTGTGGCTGACGCGCAGGTTGGGCACCCTGCGGCTGATCTTCTCCACCCGGCGGGCCATCTCGCCGTGGTGCCGGTGCAGGGTCGCCTCGATGCTGGAGGTGCGGGGCTTGAAGATCACCGGATGCTCCGGCCAGGCACGGGCCAGATCCGCCAGCCGGCGGCAGAGGTATCGGCGCTGCAGCGGATTGTCCGGCACGGAGGGCTGCTCGAAGAACACGATCGCTCCCTGATCCGGTGTCTGCTGGCGCGGCCGCAGCGGCCACAGGATCGGCAGGCCCGTGACCAGGGCATTCCCAGGATCCAGTCCCAGGGCCCGGCAGCCCCGCTCGAACAGATGGGCGTCCAGCTCCGCGTTCAGGCAGAGCAGGTCCACACCGGAGCGATCCATCATTCCCTCCAGCTGGTGGCGGAAGAGAATGCCGGGGTAGGCGCTCACCAGCAGCGGCCGGCGCGGCTGATCGGCCCACGCCGCCTGCAGCAGCAGCTGGGTCTCGCGGGTGCGGCGTCCATCCAGGCCCAGCACCAGCGCGTCCAGGGTCGCCAGTTCGCCCAGCAGGGTGCCGAGCTGCCTCCAGAGGTGCTGCCGGATGGGGTTGCGGGGCGCGATGCGGCGAATCTCCAGCACCTGACGGCGCGAGAGTTTCCGACCCGGCAGCTCCAGCAGATGAAGGGTGGTTTCGGCACCGTCGCGCCGGGACACCTCCAGCAGGTTCATGGCCGTCTTGCCGAAGGAGTCGAAACAGGCCAGGGCGGCGATGCGTTTGTCCTGCAGCAGGCTCACGGCGTCGACTCCATGGCGCTGGCTGGCGCTCCCGGATCCAGCAGCGGAGCCAGCTGGCGGCACAGGGCCAGATCGGCGGCGGTGTCGATTTCCGGCGCCGGCGCCTCGATCGGCACCGGCAGGGTGGGAGCCACGAAGCGGGTGCCGTGCTCAAGAAAGGACTGGGTGCGGATCGCGTAGATCGCTCCGGTCTCCAGGTAGGTGGGAGGCAGATCCTGCCGGCGCGCGCGGGGGCGGCTGGGGTCGTGGTTCACCCCGACGCCGTGCCCCTCGCCGTCCAGGCCCCAGAGAAAGCCATGCCAGGGCGTCACGCTGAAGGCCATGGCGGCATCGCTGGTCTGCAGGGCCCGCACAACCGCATCGATCTGTTCAGGGCGGGTGAACGGGGAGGTGCACTGCAGGAACACGAAGATGGCCGGCAGCGGTCCCCGTCCGGCCAGGGTCTGCAGGGCATGCAGCAGGGCCTGCTCCGATGAGGCCGTGTCGCCGGACAGCTCAGCGGGCCGTTGCAGCCAGCCCGCCCCTTCGCGCTCAGCCATGGCGCCGATGGCGGCATCATCGCTGCTCACCCAGACGGCGCCGATGGCGTGCGCCCGGCGGGCGGCCCGCACGCTGCGGGCCACCAGAGGCACGTCCCCCACGGGGCGCAGGTTCTTGCCGGGAACCCCCTTGGAGCCTCCCCGGGCCGGGATCAGCGCCAGCGGCGCCTGGGCGGGGTCGATGGCAGGCTCCCATGGCGTTGCGCTCATGGCCACTCCGGTGCCTGCTCATGCAGGCCGGGCCTGAGGCGGCCATTGGCACCCAGCGGATACCACCGCAACCGCCCGTTCAGACCTGCAGGGTCCGGCTCGGCGGCTTCAGCGTCCGACATTGCGGCCGCTGGCGGCAGGATGCCCTGTTGCAGACGCAGGATGGCCATCACCACCTTGCGAACCCGTCCCGCCGGCATGCCGATGTCGGCGGACACCGCGGAGCAGAGGCTGTCAATCGAGCTGTCGCTGGCCCCGTTGATCAGCACCCAGGCTTTCTCCTCGGCTTCGGGTGGGCCGAAGGTAGCAGCCATGCCGGTGCCGGTAACCTGAGCCCCCGCGACAGCCAGGCCCCCGGGTGCCAGGCGCCTTTTCCCCTTGGCCTCTCCTCGCCCCGCGGCCCGTCTGGGACTGCCGGCCGCCGGCATGCTGCGGCACGCCACGCTGCCGGCCCTGCTGGTCGAACACCGGCTGGTCACCGGAGCGGCCCGCTGCAGCTGCGAGTCCCTCGATGCCGTGCTGGCCTGGGGGCGCAAACCCAGTGCCCGGGTGGCTGAACGGCTGGCCCGGCGCCGCGGGCTGTCCCTCTGGCGCTGTGAAGACGCCTTTCTGCGGTCCCTGGCCCTGGGTGCGGACAGCGCTCCCCTGGGTCTGGTGCTCGATGACGGCGGCATCTACTACGACGCCGCGGCGCCCAGCCGGCTGGAGCGCCTGATCGCCGGCCCCCATACCCCGGCGGAGCTCGGCCGGGCCGAAGCGATTCGGCGCCTGTGGCGTGAGCAGCGGGTGAGCAAGTACAACGGCGCCCGCGAGGCGTCCGCGCCACCGGAGCCCTTCGTGCTGGTGGTCGATCAGACCGCCGGGGACCTCTCCATCGCCCTGGGTGGGGCCGGTCCCGTCAGCTTCCCGGCCATGCTCGCGGCCGCTCTCGCGCATCATCCCGGACGCACCGTGGTGGTCAAGACCCATCCGGATGTGGTGCGCGGGCGCAAGCGGGGCCATTTCCCGTCCAGCCTGCTGCAGGATCCCCGCATCCGGCTCGAGGCCAGCGGCGGCCATCCCACGGCGCTTCTCGAGCGCGCCGAGGCGGTGTACGTGGTCACCTCCCAGCTGGGCTTCGAAGCCCTGCTCTGGGGTCGCCCCGTGCACTGCTTCGGTATGCCCTTCTACGCCGGCTGGGGCCTCACCCACGACCACCTTCCCCGGCCGCCGCGGCGAGGACCGCGCGCGCTTGGGGATCTGATCCACGCCGCCCTGGTGGACTATGCCGTCTACATCGATCCCCATCGGCACAAGGCCTGTGCCGTGGAGGAGCTGATCGGGGCCATCGGTCTGCAGCGGCGGCTGCGCACGCAGATGCCCGAGCGGATCGAGGCCTTCGGCTTCACCCCCTGGAAGCAGCGGGTGCTGCGCCGTTTCCTGGCGGGCAGCCGGCTTGGCTTCCGCTTTCCCTGGCAGCGGCCTGGCCGGGGCGCCGAGGCGGTGGCGATCTGGGGGCGCCGTGCCCGACCGTCGCTGTTGCGGGTGGTGGAGCGCCGCGGTCTGCCTCTGCTGCACGCGGAGGACGGCTTTCTGCGCTCCGTCGGCCTGGGTGCCGATCTGATCGATCCCATTTCCTGGGTGATCGATCGGCGCGGGATCTACTACGACGCCGGCGCCCCCAGCGATCTCGAGCAGCTGCTGAGCTCGGGAGCCTGGAGCGAGGGCCAGCTGGCCCGGGCCGGGCGGCTGCGCCGCCGGCTGGTGGAGGAGGCGATCACCAAATACAACCTGCGCGCCTCGCCCTGGCGCCGTCCCGAGCGGGCCCGGCGGGTGGTGCTGGTGGTGGGCCAGGTGGAGTCGGATGCCTCGATCCGGCTGGGAGCACCGGAGGTGCGCAGCAACCTGGGCCTGCTGCGGGCGGTGCGGGCCGCAGAGCCTGACGCGCACCTGATCTACAAGCCCCATCCCGACGTGGTGGCGGGTCTGTGCCGGCAGGGCACTGGGGAAGCTGTGGCAGGCGACTGGTGCGACGAGGTGCTGGTGGACGCCGCGATCCAGCAGCTCTTCACCCAGATCGACGCCCTGCACGTGCTCACGTCGATCGCCGGCTTCGAGGCACTGCTGCGTGGCCTGGAGGTGCACACCTGGGGGCTGCCCTTCTACGCCGGCTGGGGGCTGACGCACGACCGTCTCCGTTGTGATCGCCGCGGCCGGCCACTGCCGCTCGACGCCCTGGTGCATGCGGCCCTGATCGACTACCCCCGCTATGTGAGCCGTCACAGCGGCCTGTTCATCGAGCCGGAGCAGGCGATCGACGAGCTGCTGGCCTGGCGGTCGGCCCCGCCCCGTGGCCTGAGCCTGCGGCAGCGCATCTTCCGCCACTGGGGCCGCCTGCGGCAGCGTTGATCGCCCGGGGGCGCGTGGCAAAGTTGGCACCGCCCCTGGCTCTCGGGACATCGCGTTGACCACGGAACGGGCACCGGCACCGGCACCGGTGCAGCTGGTTCAGGTGCAGATCGACGGTCCGGTGCTGTTGCTGATGGGGCCGATCGGGGTGTTCTTCGCGCGCTTCTGCCGCTATCTGCGCGGCTGTGGCATCCCGGTCACGAAGGTGATGTTCCCGCTGCACGAGTTCGGCTTCCCGCGGGAGGTGCAGGTGCCCTTCCGCGGATCGATGGAGGCCTGGCGTCCGTTCCTGCGTCAGCTGCTGAGCGAGCGCCGCATCCGTCACATCTTCATGTACGGCGATTTCATCATTCCCCACCGCATCGCCATCGAGGAGGCGCAACGGGCCGGGGTCGAAGCCTGGGTGTTCGAGCTGGGCTACATCCGGCCCAACTACGTGACGCTGGAGCGGGATCGCGTCAATGCCCGCTCCAATCTCAACCGGCCGGTGGAGGACTACCGCAGCCTGCCGCCGGTGGACGCGCTGCCGCAGGGGAAACTCGATCCAGGCTGGCGCTGGCGCAAGCTCTGGAAGGCTCCCACCTTCATCCAGCACGCCTTCACCCGCTACCCCATCATCGAGGGCGAGCACAAGCTGCAGCCATCGCCCCGGTTTCTGTGGTGCCAGCTGCGCGGCAGCTGGCGCTACTGGCTCTACCGCTGGCAGGAGCGCTCCCTGAAGCGCCGCCTGCTGGAGCATCTCTCCTACTTTCTGGTGGTGTTGCAGGTGTCGAGCGACTCCCAGGTGCAACTGGGCTCGCCCTACCGGGGCATGCACGATTTCATCGAGGATGTGATCTCATCCTTTGCCAGCCATGCCCATGCCTCCGATCACCTGGCGTTCAAGCACCATCCGCGGGACCGGGGCTACAACCACTACGGACGTCTGATCCAGCTGCTGGCGCAGCGGCACGGCGTCGCCGGGCGGGTGCACTACTTCCACGACGGAGCCCTGAGCCGCTTTCTGCGCACCTGCCGTGGTGTGGTCACCGTGAACAGCACCGTGGGCCTGCAGGCGCTCTACCACGCGGTGCCCACGAAGGTGATGGGCCACACCTTCTACAACCTCCCGGGGCTCACCGACCAGCAGCCCCTCGATCAATTCTGGCGCGATCCTCACACCAGTGACCGGCCGCTCTTCTATCGCTTCTACGACCACCTGGTGACCACCACCCAGGTGAACGGCAATTTCGATGCCGACTTTCCCTTCCGCACCACCTTCCCCATCGGCCCGGAGGCCCGTCGGCTGCCGCCCCGGCCCAGCCTGCCCAGTCCCGGACAGACGGCCCGGGTCAGTCCTCTGGCGCTGGTGGCACGGGTGGTGGCCCGGCTGGGATGGACGGCAGTGATTTTCTTGACCTACGGCCTCCAGTTGCTTGCCCTCCTGCTCGGTCAGCGACGGCTCGCGGCCCAGTTGCTTGCGCTTGCCTCCCAGACGGCCCTGCGGGCCCTGGGGGTGCAGGTGGTTGTGGACGACAGCCATCCCAGCGAGCCTGCCGGTGTACCGCTTGTGCACATCTGCAACCACGACTGTCCCTTTGACGTTCTCGTGATTCAGGGGGTGTTGCGCATGCCCAGTCTCACCACTGCCTCGCTGCATCTGCCCCGTGTCTTGCCCTGGTTCTCGCTGTCGGCGACCAACGCCGGCTACGTGCTTCTGGACCATCGCAACGGCAGCTCCAGGCGCACGGCAGCCCTGCGGGCCTCGGCCCTGCTGGAGGAGCGCGGCGAGCTGATGATCGTGCCCAGTGGCTCTCTGGTGACCCCGATCACCGAACGGGTCTCCGCCAGCCCGTGGGTGCTGGCCCGTCGCCATGGGGCCCGCATTGTGCCCTGGGTGTTCAGCTACCAGAACCTCGATGATGCCAAGGGGCCGCAGTACAGCCCCCTGGGTCTGTTGTCCCGACGCCTTGCGGCTCCCATGGGTACCATCCACTGCCGCAGGGGGCGTGCCAGTGACCTGAACCTGCCTGCTGATCCAACGGATCGTCAGGTGTTTCAGGATGCTGTGCGTTCTTACTACGCCGGCAGGACGTGTCTCAGGCAGCCAGCACAAGGCTGATGTTGTGGCCCCCGAAGCCGAAGGCATTCTTGAGGGCATAGCGCTCGCCCGCAGTGGATCCCCCTGCCAGCTCCAGGTTGGCGCTCTGCACCACGGCCAGATCAATGGCGGGGTCGAGCGGTTCGGCGTTGACGCTGCGCGGCACCAGGCCCTGGCGCAGGGCCTGCAGCACCAGGATCGTCTCCACGGCCCCGGCGGCGCCCAGCAGGTGGCCCAGTTGCCCCTTGGGGGCCGTGACCGGCAGATCGGACCGCCGCGGCCCCAGGGTGCGAGCCAGAGCCTTCGCTTCCGCCAGGTCCCCCAGCGGGGTACCGGTGGCATGGGCCTGCACGAAGCTGAGGTCCTCCACGCCGATGTCGGCGCGCCGGAGAGCGTCGGCCATCGCCGCACTCGCCTGGATTCCCTCCGGCTCCGGGGCCACGATGTGGTGACCGTCGCTGCTGCTGCCGCAGGCCAGCAGCCAGCCGAGGGGCGCGGGAGCATCGGACCGCAGGTCGCGGCTGCGCTGGAGCACGAGCACACCTGCCCCCTCAGAGAGCACGAAGCCATCCCGGTTCAGTCCATAGGGGCGGGACGCCTGCTCCGGCTCCTCGTTGCGGCAGGACAGGGCCCGCATCGCGGCAAATCCCACCAGGCCGAGGCGATTCACCGGGGCCTCGGCACCGCCGGCCAGCACCACGTCGGCCCGGTCGTCGTTGAGCAGCAGCTGGGCCAGCAGCAGGGCCTCGGCCCCCGATGCGCAGGCCGAAACGGGGGTGTGCGCTCCACCATGCAGCCCCAGATCGATGGCGATCTGCCCCGCGGCGGCATTGGGAATGAGCATCGGCACGGTGAGCGGGTTGACCCGGGCCGCCCCCGCCTCGAGAAGATTGCAGTGCTGTCTCTCCAACGTCGCCAGACCGCCGATGCCGGTGCCGATCACCACGGCCACCCGCGCCGGGTCAACGCCTGCCAGGTGCGGGCGCGCCTGCTCCCAGGCCTGACGGGCCGCCAGCAGGGCCAGCTGGGAGCAGCGGTCCAGCCGTCGTCGCTGCAGGGGCTCCAGGCCGGCGCCGATGTCTGCGGAGATCCAGCCACCGATCCTGGCCGGCAGGTCACTGGCCCAGGAGTCCTGGATGGCCGAGATGCCTGAACGCCCCTCCAGGGTGGCCTGCCAGGTGCCGCTGACATCCAGGGCCAGGGGGGTGATGGCCCCCCAGCCGGTGACCGCAATCCGTTCAGTCCTGCTGGTCATGGACCCGTTTCAGGGACTCCAGATGCTGCTGGACATCCCCCACTGTGCGGAAGCGGAGCAGGTCTTCCTCGGCGATCCGGATGCCGAGGCATTCATCGGCCTCGATCAGGATTTCGTAGAAGCCCAGGGAATCGATGCCGATGTCCTCGATCAGCCGCGCCTCCGCTGTGATCTGGTCGGCATCGGCGCCTGAGATCCGCTGCAGGATCTCGATCAGCCGCACCTGAAGGTCGCTGTCTTCGCTGCTCCCGTCAGCCTGCTCGCCGGAGTGTCGCTGGCTGGCGCCGCCGGGATTGGTCGATGCGGCCGCGGGGGTGTCGTTGTCGGGGCCCGCGTGCATCAACTTCCTCTGGCAGACCTCGGTGGAGTGGCAACGTACCAGTTCACGGTCTTCCATTGATCCCCCCCCGGTACCAGCTGAAGTTCCGGTAGATCGGGCGGTGGGGGAAGTCGATGAAGTGTTGCAGCCGGCGGGCCGGGATCCGGCTGAGATCGGCTGCCATCAGGATCTCTGTGATCTGGTTGAAGTCTCTGGCCAGGGAGAGGTTGCGCACCCGGGCCTCCATCAGGTTGATGTACTGGCGCAGCAGCACCGGCAGCCGGAACCCAGGATCCAGATGGGTCTGGATGTGCCGCTCCAGGGCCTGGATGCTGTCCACCGTGGCAGGGCTCAGATCGGGTTCCAGCCCCGCCACCGGATGGCGCGGCTCGGGGCAGGGGGCGGTGGGGTCGAGGAAGGGAGGCCGCAGCAGTGCGCTGAGGAACTCCTCGTTCACCGCGTCGGCGTAGGCGAAGTGGTTGTACGACACCAGTCCGTGGATCGATCCGTAGCCGGACGCCACGGCCACCTGCAGGCCCCCGCGGAAGAGGAACATGAGGCTGTGGGGCAGGCGCTGGAAGCGGGGGGCCAGAGCCACCCGGCCGATCTCCAGGTGGTGACCGGCGCTGGCCAGGGCCGCCTTGATGCCGGGGTAGACGTGTTCGAGATACGACTCACCGCTGCCCGGCAGAGGCGGTTGCTCCAGCCCCGCGCCCTGCACCGGGCCAGGCTCGGAGCTGCGGGAAGGGACGAACTGCAGCCGGGCTGAGCCGGCCAGTTCGCCGCTGCTGGCCTCCACCAGCAGAAAATGGTCGTAGTGGGGATCGCGGCTGTCGAGATCCCTGCTCTTGCCGGAACCCGACAGTTGCTGGCGGTAGGTGAGCTCACGCAGCTCGCCAACCGCCTCGGCGAAGGGGCTGAATCTCTCGCCAGGCAGGAGGTAGAGGTTGAGGCCCTGGGATGTGAACAGGAGGAAGGGAGCCAGATCCCGTTCGATCCGCTGGGCAGGAAGGGCGATCGCGGCGGAGAGATTCAAAGGATTTCCGTCGGCCGCCTTCACGATGGGCATCGGAGTGCGTGAAGATTAGCCCGCTTGTGCCGGCGCTCCCCCCGCGGGCGACTCCGGCTACCCGGTCCCTCCTGCTGTCTGGCTCCGTGTCTTCTGCTCCCAATTGTTCTGCAGATCGCGTCCCCGGCCCCGGCGCTCGACGCGGAGGTGCATCCCTGCTCCTCGCCGCGCTGGCGTTGGCTCCACTGGCGAATCCGCTGACCGCTGCCGCTGCGCCGTCCCGCGTTCTGGCGCAGGCGACCCTCCAGCCGCAGGCGTTTCCGATCCCGGAGTCCGCCGGGCAGGATCTTCCCCCTGCTCCTGCCCGTCCATCCGCGCAACCCGGCAGCCGTGTCCTTGGCGGGAGCCCTGCACCAGCTCCTGCGCGTCAGACGCCGTCACCCAGTCCCCGGAGCTATGCCGTCATGGCCGATCCGGGGACGGCGGGTTTCCGCTATCGCCTCGGCCCGGGCGATCGCCTGCGCATGGCGGTGTTCCGGGTCGAGGGTTATGAGGCCGAGGTCGAGGTGCTTGCCGACGGCACCATCAATCTCCCCCGACTGGGGGCGGTTCCCGTCTGGGGTCTCGCCCTGGACGAGGCCAGGCAGCGCATCACCAAGGGGTACGACCGCTACCTGCGCAACCCGCTGGTGTATCTCGATCTGGTCGCACCCAGGCCGGTGCGGGTGACCATGCTCGGCGAGGTGCAGAAGCCGGGCTTCTACACCCTCAGCCAGGCCGGCCAGACGGCACAGCTGGCCGCGGCCGGCCCTGGGGCAGGGCAGACCACGGTCGCCTCGGCCGGCTGGCCGACCCTGGTGGACGCGGTGCAGCGGGCCGGTGGCGTCACGGCGCTCGCCGATCTGTCCGAGGTGGTGCTCAGCCGTCCCAGTCCGGTGCCGGGGGGGGCGCCGGTGGAGTATCGCTTCGATTACCAGCAGCTGCTGATGGAGAACCGCAGCACCGTCAACCCGCTGCTCTATGACGGCGACATGATCCGGGTGGCCCGTGCTGAGGTGCCCAAGCCCAGCGATGTACTCGTGCGCACAGCCGCCTCCAACTTCGCCCCCGCCACGATCGGCGTGACCGTGGTGGGCGAGGTGGTGGCCCCCGGCCTCAAGCAGGTGCGTTCCAACAGCCCCCTGGTGGAGGCGGTGATCGCCGCGGGGGATGTCAATCCCCTGCGGGCCAACTCAAAGGAGATCCGCCTGATCCGGGTGCAGCCCGATGGCAAGGTGGACGTGCGCACCGTGGCGCTCGATCCTTCGGCACCGCTGGATTCCCCCGCCAACCCCTCGCTGCACAACGGCGACATGGTGGTGGTTCCCCGCAACGGCTGGACCCGGTTCAACGATTTCCTCGTGCAGGCGGTGACGCCGCTGGGTCCGGTGCTGAACGCCGCATCGATCTACCGGATCTTTGCGGACTGACGGACTGAGCCGAGGTACCGCTGCTCAGATCCCCAGCCGTTGCCAGATCACATCCAGGTTGGCCTGGTGCAGCTCGGTGGAGAAGCACTCAGCGAGCTGGTCGGGGCTGAGGCGGGAGGTCACGTCGGCGTCGGCCTCGAGGTTGGCGCGGAAATCGCCGCCGACGGTGTTCCAGGCGTTGTGGGCGTTGCGCTGCACGATCCGGTAGGCGCCCTCGCGGCTGATGCCGCTCTCCACCAGGGCCAGCAGCACCCGCTGGCTGAACACCACGCCGCCGTACACATTCATGTTGCGGGCCATGTTCTCGGGGTACACGCCCAGGCCCTTCACCACGTCGGTCATCTCCCGCAGCATGAAGTGCAGCGTGGCCGAGCAGTCGGGCAGCATCATCCGCTCCACCGAGCTGTGGCTGATGTCGCGCTCATGCCAGAGGGCGCAGTTTTCCAGGGCCGCCACCACGTAGCTGCGCAGCACCCGCGCCAGGCCGCTGATGCGCTCGCTGCGGATCGGATTGCGCTTGTGGGGCATGGCCGAGCTGCCCTTCTGGCCCTTGGCGAAGTTCTCCTCCACCTCCAGCACATCGGTGCGCTGCAGGTTGCGGATCTCGGTGGAGAAGCGCTCCAGGGCCGCTCCCACCAGGGCCAGAGTCTGGATGTACTCGGCGTGGCGATCACGGGCGATCACCTGGGTGCTGGCGGTGTCGGGCACCAGGCCGAGCCTGGCGCAGGCAAGTTCCTCCACCTGGGGATCGGTGTTGGCGTAGGTGCCCATGGCGCCGCTGATCTGGCCCACGCTCACCACCCGCTCGAGGCGCTCGAGGCGCTCCTGGTTGCGCACCACCTCCGCCAGCCAGCCGGCCAGCTTGAAGCCGAAGGTGATCGGTTCGCCGTGGATGGCGTGGCTGCGGCCGATCATCACCGTGCCCTTGTGGGCGCGCGCCAGCTCGCGCAGGGCCTCGGCCAGCTGGTCGAGCTCGGAGCGCAGCAGCTGCACCGAGGCCTTCAGTTGCAGGGCCAGGCCGGTGTCGAGCACGTCGGAGCTGGTCATGCCCACGTGAATGTGGCGGCCGGCGTCGCCCACGTGTTCGTTCACGTTGGTGAGGAAGGCGATCACGTCGTGGCGCACTTCGGCCTCGATCTCGAGGATGCGCTCCACGCTGAAGGCGGCCTTCTCCTTGATCGTGGCCACGGCCTCGGCCGGCACCCGGCCCAGCTCACAGTTGGCCTCGGTGGCGGCGATCTCCACATCCAGCCAGCTCTGGAACTTGGCTTCCTCGCTCCAGATAGCGCCCATCTCGGGCAGGGTATAACGCTCGATCAAGGCCGCCGGGGGCTCACAATCCTCCCAATGTATGGGTCGCCGGAGCTGCTCCCGCAGCGCTCACCCGCGCGGTGCGCGCGACAGCGCAGAGCGGGAGCAGCTCCGGCGCGTGGGAGAGGGGCTGGGGGGGGGATTACCCCCACCAGGGCACGCCTGGCAGGTCTGTGCCACCCGTCCAGGGCTGGCTGGCCCCGGGAGGTGAGGGGCGGCGGGCCGTGCAGGCTTGGCCGGGGGCGTCAGCTCATTGGGTGCGCTGGACGCCGGTGTCTTGTTCCGGTTGCAGTCCCCCTCCCCCCAGCCCAGCTCTCTCCTGAGCCGAACGCCTGCCGCGCAGGCGACGTTGCCCGCGCAGCGGGCGCGACACCGGAGTGGCAGGTGCTCGGCTCAGGCGACTGCGGTCAGCCGCCGGTGCTCCACCTCCCATTGCACCAGGGCGCCCCAGGCCTGCTGGCGCACCCAGCAGCGGCCGCCGCGGCAGCGGATCAGCTCGAAGGGAGGCAGGTCGTCGGGCTGGTTGCGCAGTTTCACGAAGCTTCCCGGTTGCAGGAGCTGCACCACGTTGGAGGCCTTCTGCTGCAGGGATGAACAGCGGCTGGATCCACCGCTGGCGGCCCTGGCGGCAGTGCTGGCGCGGCGGGGAGCCATGGCGGTGTGCTCGGCTGAAGTCATCCTCCCGCGCATCCGCCGCACCCCCTCCACCCGGGGGCAATCTGTTTCGTTTCGGTTGTGGTTTCATCACACCATTCCCTCCGGCCCGCCTGCCGGCGCCATGGCCAGCCTTCCTCGCAAGCAACGCCTCGATCTGGAGCTGGTCGACCGCGGCCTGGCCTCCAGCCGTCAGCAGGCCCAGCAGCTGATCCGTGCGGGCCGGGTGCGCTCCGGTGATCGGGTGCTGGACAAGCCGGGCACGGATGTATCCAGGGATCTGGCCCTCGAGGTGCGCCAGCCACCCCGTTTCGTGTCCCGTGGGGGCGACAAGCTCGAGGCGGCGCTGCAGGCGTTCGCGCTGCCGCTGCAGGGCCGGGTCTGTGTCGATGGGGGCGTGTCCACCGGTGGCTTCACCGACTGCCTGCTCCAGCACGGTGCCGCCCGCGTGTACGCCATCGATGTGGGCTACGGCCAGACGGCCTGGAGTCTGCGCAGTGATCCGCGGGTGGTGCTGCGTGAGCGCACCAACCTGCGCCATCTCAACGCCTCGGATCTCTTTGCCGCCGGCGATCCTCGGCCCGACCTGGCCGTGGCGGACGTGTCGTTCATCTCGCTCGCGCTGGTGCTGCCCGCGCTGCTGGGCTTGCTCCAGCCGACTGCTCAGGGGGCTGGCGTGGATCTGGTGGTGCTCGTCAAGCCCCAGTTTGAAGTGGGCAGGGGGCGTGTCGGCAAGGGAGGCGTGGTGCGCGACCCGGCTGCCCATGCCGACGCCATCGAAGCTGTGATCGCGGCCGCTGCGCCGCTCGGGCTTCAGCCGGCCGGTCTGGTGGCCTCACCGATCACGGGTCCGGCGGGAAACCATGAGTACCTGCTGTGGCTGCGCTCGGGCGGCTCGACGCCGGCAGAGGACCTGGCCGGGGAGGGTCGCCCGCCCGGATCATCTCCCCCCTCCCCGCCTGTGGACGGGAGGACGATCCGTGAACTGGTGCAGGCGACCCTGGGGGCAGGCTGAGGCCGACGATCCGGCGGTTGGCCGGCGGTCAGATGGCGCCGCTGTCGCGGTCACCGGTTCGGATGCGGATCACCGAGTCGATCGTGCTCACGAAGATCTTGCCGTCACCGATCTCGCCGGTGCGGGCAGCACCCTGGATCGCCTCCACGACGGTGTCCACCTTGTCGTCGTCGACGACGATCTCCAGCTTGAGCTTCTGCAGGAACTCCACGGTGAACTCGGAGCCCCGGTAGCGCTCCACCTGGCCCTTCTGGCGTCCGAATCCGCGCACCTCGCTCACGGTCATGCCCACGATGCCCGCATTCACCAGCGCGATCTTGACGTCCTCGAGCTTGAAGGGACGAATGATGGCCTCGACTTTTTTCATGGAAGCAGCTGAGCTGGGTGGATGGGCTGGACGGAGAGTCTCTCAGGGAATCCCCGCCAGAGGGCGGGACGGGCCCATCAGACCTGAGCTGATCGGGGGTTGTCGTAGCCGTTGCTACGCCCGTTCACGACCCTCCATAGGATCGCTCCCGAGCTGGCCCGGTGTCATGACCTCCTCCGAACAAACCCGCACACCCCGCTACGGCGAGCGGGCGATCGCCGAGGCCGAGCTGATCTGCTTCGACAACCCCAGGCCTGGCCGCCCCTACGAGATCGCCATCACGCTGCCCGAGTTCACCTGCCTGTGCCCCTTCTCCGGTTATCCCGATTTCGCCACCCTGCGCCTGCTTTACCAGCCCGGCCCCCGGGTGATGGAACTCAAGGCGATCAAGCTCTATGTGAATGGCTATCGCAACCGGTCGATCTCCCATGAGGAGGCCGCCAACCGGATCCTCGACGACTTCGTCGCCGCCTGTGAACCCTGCTGGATGCAGCTGGAGGCCGATTTCAACCCCCGTGGCAACGTCCACACCGTGGTGCGGGTCAGCCACGGCAGCCGTCAGGACTGCTGAGCTGGCCGAGGAGCAGGGGAAGCTCGATGGCGAAGGCGGTGAGATTGCGGTTGCAGAGCCCGGCCACGTGCAGCCGCCCAGCCGGTTCTCCCGCCTCGGCGATGGCCCAGAGCTGGCGGGTGGCCAGCAGGCTCAGACCGCCACCCAGCAGGGCGATGGCGAATCCTGCGTACACCAGCGGCACGCCCGGATCGCGCTTCAGCAGGATGCCGCTGGCGGGCAGCACCCCACGCACCCGCAGGGGCAGCCCGTTCACCTCCAGCGCCTCGCCGCCCACGCCAAGGGAGCCGATCAGCACGCCGTCGGAGCCGTAGACGTCCACGGGCCCCTGCTCGCTGGCGACACTGAGGAGCACGGGATCACTGCCGTCCGGCCGGGTCGGCAGCACCAGCCCCCACACCTGGTCTCCGAGTTGGGGAAGGCTCTGCAGCGGCAGCTGCAGCTCCGGGCTGCGGCCCAGCTGAAGGGTGATGGCCGCCAGCCCCCAGTCGGCCTGGTAGAAGGTGACGCCGCGGAAGCGCAGTGGGTGGTTGACGCTGATCTCGGCCTCGCGCACGGCCTGGGCAGGCGTCCGGGCCTGGCCGTCCTCCAGTTCGGTGGCTTCCACCGCGGCGGCATCGATCCCGCTGCCCTGGAGAATCCGCAGCCGGGAGCGGAACTGCTCAGGACGACCGGCGGGATCCCGTTCCACCGCGAAGGCATCGAGGGCCAGGGTGAGCTGGCTGTGGCCGCGGCTGTCGATCAGCTCCAGCGTGCGCCCAGGGGCGAGGAACTGCTCCGCGCGCTGGCCCCCCAGGGCTCCCCAGGCTGCACCCACCAGCAGCACCACCAGGCCCGCATGCACCAGCAGGGGGCCCACGCGTCCCAGCACGCCCTGACGGGCCGCCAGCCGGTCGGGGTGGCGTTGCACCTCCCAGCCGCGCTCCCGCAGCAGCTGCTCGAGCCGCGCCAGGCAGCTGTCCACATCCTCCGCTGCCAGGGTCTGGGCCACGCTGAGCTTGCTGAGCTGCCGCGGTGTGCGGTAGTCGATCCAGCGCAGCGCCGCCTGCAGGGCAGGCCACTGGCGCCGCCAGCTGCAGAGCAGCAGCGCCAGGCCGAGCCAGGCCATCAGGCTCAGGAACCAGCCGCTGGAATAGACGTGATCGAGCTGCAGGGCAAGCACCCGCTCCCCGTTCAGCAGCCCGAGCCAGGGCTGGCGGTCGTAGAGCTGGTGGTAGAGCCCCTCCGGCTCCAGCTGGGGGATCACGGTGCCGATTCCGCTGGCGATGGCGATCACCACCAGCAGTCCGATGGCCAGGCGCAGGTCTGAGATCCAGGCGGCCAGCCGGTACAGGAGCCGGGACGCTGAGGCTTGACCCATCACGACCAGTTGGCCACCAGTGTCAGCAGCCCGGTGGTCACCAGCACGGCACCGCTGAGGGGCGGCACCCACTGACCAGCCTGGCGGAGGCTGAGCAGGCCGGGCAGACTGGCGGCGGCAGTGCCGGCCACCAGCAATGGCAGCACCTGTCCGGCCCCGAAGCAGGTGAGCAGGAGCATTCCCGCCAGCGGCCGGCCCGCCTGCGCCATCCAGCCCAGCAGCACGGCCAGCACCGGCGTCGTGCAGGGCGTGGCGGCCAGGCCGAAAGCCAGTCCGGCCGCCAGGGGTTCCAGGGGAGCGGGCACCAGGCGGCGCCAGCGCTCGGGATCCGGGCCTGCCGGCAGCGGCACCCGCAGGATGCCCAGCAGGTTCAGGCCCATCAGCAGGGCCAGGAGGGCCACCAGGGTGGGGATCAGACCGGGGATCTGCCCATAGACCTTGCCCAGAAGGCCGCTCACCAGCCCCAGGAGCACCAGGGCGGAGACGATGCCGCCGGCGAAGCTGAGGCTGCGCAGCCAGGGAGCACGGCCCTGGCCTGCACCGGCGGGCTGCAGGCTGCCCAGCTGCGGCTCACTGCCGAAACCGGCCAGGTAGGCCATGGTGACCGGCAGCAGGGACAGGGAACAGGGCCCGAGGCTGGTGAGCAGCCCGCCGGTGAACACCACGGCCAGGGTCCCCGGCCCCGGGGAGGTGAGGGATTGGCGCAGCAGGAGCTCGCTCTGACGTGCCATATCGCTGATCGAAAGGCCCAGGTCGGCCAGTGGCAGCCCATCGATGCTCATGGGGCCACCCTATCGGGCGGGCGCTGGCCGGCGTCGGCGGCTGGTGTGGGGAACGGACGCCAGGCCGCCTGCTTCCATGGAGCAGCGGATCAGCAGACCGCAGATCAGCAGTGAGGCCATCAGTGAGTTGCCTCCGTAGCTGATCATCGGCAGCGGCAGTCCCGTGGTGGGCATCGCCCCGGTGGCCACGGCGATGTTGAGGATCGACTGGCCCACCAGGAGCGTGGTGCAGCCCATGGCCACCAGCCGGTGCTGGTTGCTGCGGCAGCTCAGGGCCACCCGCAGCCCCACGAATCCGAACAGCAGCAGGAACAGCAGCAGCACCACCGAGCCCACGTAGCCGAATTCCTCGGCGAACACCGCGAAGATGAAGTCCGTGCTCTGGATCGGCAGGTACTGCAGTTTCTGGGTGGACAGGCCGAAGCCCTCGCCGAACAGGCCCCCGGATCCGATGGCCAGGAGGCTCTGCACCAGCTGGTAGCCATCGCCCTGGGCATCCCGCCAGGGATCCAGGAACGACACCACGCGCAGGCGCTGGTAGGTGTTCATGGAGATGCTGGCGACACCGAGCAGCCCCCCGGCGCTGGCGGCGCCGAGCAGCAGCGGCAGGCCCACGCCGCCCGCCAGGGCCATCAACCAGAGCAACAGTCCGGTGAGGGCGGCGGTGCTGAGGTTCGGCTGCTTGAGGATCATCAGGATCAACAGGCAGAACACACCCACCCAGAGCAGCTTCTGATCGAGTCCGATCCGCCGCCAGTGCGCGAACAGTGCCGCACCCTGGAGGATCACGAAGGGCTTCACCAGTTCCGAGGGCTGCAGCTGGATCGGGCCCAGCACCAGCCAGCGGCTGGCGCCGTTCACCGTGCTGCCCACCACCAGGGTGGCGGCCACCAGCACACAGCCCACCAGCAGTGCCAGGGGAGCCAGATGCAGCCAGCGGCGCAGGTTCGTGCGCACCCCCAGCCAGAGCAGCCCCCAGCTCGCCACCATCCAGATCAGCTGCCGTTTGAGGTAGTAGGCACCGTCGCCCATCTCCCGTTCCGCCACCCACCAGCTGGCGGAGGCCAGCACCAGCAGGCCGACGAGGCTCCAGAGAGCCACCAGCCCCATGAGCAGACGCGCTTCGGCCGGCCAGGCTTCCCACGGCCAGGGCAGCAGACGTTCCACGAGGTTGCTCTTCCGCTTCCCTGGCGCTGTCCGCGAGCCGGGGAGTCGTGTGACGGTGGTGCTCAAGGTGATGGTGGCTCTGGGTCAGAGGCTGGAACCATTGAGCCGTGCCGGAGGTGGGATTGTCGAGACCTGGTCCCGGAAGCGAGCCGAACGGCACGGATGCTGCGTCGCGGACAGGGCTGGGTCAGCTTGTGGTCCTGACAAGGGTCATGAAAAAACCCGGCCACAGGCCGGGTTCGTGACTTCAAGGAGATGAACGGAGCTTGGATGGCACTCCCTGTCGGGCAACCTGAGCGGAGGCCAGGGGAAAAGCTGAGGCCAGGGGAAACCGTGGTTTCAGTTCCCGACGTTCACCTGAGGACGACCGGTGGCCAGCTCGACCTTGAGGATCTTCCCTCCCTGCTTCATGATCCGCTGCTGCTCGGCGAACCAGCTTTCGAAAGGGACCCACTTGGTGAAGTAGGTGTTCTGAAGCTCCCTCTGGGTACGGGCTTTCTCCGGTGAGGGGATGCAGGCCGTGATCTTGAACAGGCGCATGGCTGGGATCCGCTGGATGAACTGGTGGACGGATGTCAGTTGCCCAGGCCGGAGCAGATGTAGTCGAAGTAGACGGCCATCTCACGACCGGCATCGGGACCCACCAGCGAAGCCGTGACTTCCTTCATGGCCTGGATCGACTGCACGGTGGCGCCGATGGGCACTCCCAGGGAGTTGTAGGTTTCCTTGAGGCCGTTCAGAACCCGTTCATCCAGGATCGAGGTGTCACCGGCCAGCATGGCGTAGGTGGCATACCGCAGGTAGTAGTCGAGGTCGCGGATGCAGGCTGCGTAGCGGCGGCAGGTGTACATGTTGCCGCCGGGACGGGTGATGTCCGAGTACAGCAGGGATTTGGCAACGGCCTCCTTGATGATGGCCGATGCATTGGCGCTGATGGTGGCAGCAGCGCGGACCCGAAGCTCACCGCTGGCGAAGTACTGCTCCAGGCGGCCCATGGCGGAACCGTCGAGGTAGAGGCCCTGAACGTCGGCCTGGTTGATGACGTTGGTGATCGCGTCTTGCATGAATCCGTCTGTGGTGGCGGGGATGGAGAGAGGGGCAGCCTCAGGAGAGGGCGCCGACGACGTAGTCGAAGTAGAAGCCGGCCTCTTCGGCGTCGGCGCCAGTGAGCAGGCCCATGGCGGCGTTCTTCATCTCCCGCACGGACTCGGCCATGGCATCGAGGGGAACACCCAGGGAGCGGTACATCTCCTTGGCGCCGATGATGCCGATCTCTTCGATGGGGGTCACATCGCCGGCCACGACCCCGTAGGTCACCAGACGGAGGTAGTAGTCCATGTCGCGCAGACAGGAGGCGGTCATCTCCTCGCCGTAGGCACTGCCGCCGGGGGAGATGACGTCGGGACGCCGCTGGAAGAGCGCGGCGCCCGCCGTCTTGACGATGCGTTCGCGGCTCTCGGAGAGCACCTGGGCGACACGCACCCGGCGCTGGCCGGCGGCGACGAAGGATTTGATCTGGTCGAGTTCGCCAGGGCTGAGGTAGCGGGCTTCGGCGTCCGCGTTGATGATCGAGTTGGAGACGATGCTCATGCAGTTCTGCCTCGAAACAAGCGGCCGCCTTGACGGTGACCGGTATCCGGTGGGTAAGGGAGCGATCGACTCGCGCCGATCGCCGAATCATTCTGTGGCAACGCCCCCGTCCCCCCGGAGCCGCGGTAACAGTTCTTCACGGCGTTCGGCGAAGTCAGATCGCTTGCGGTGCAAGGGATCTGGCTGGCATCGCTGATAGTTCCGGTTGATCACGAATGTTGATATCCGAGGCCTTCATTGTGTCGGCTTCGTTAGCTGCAGGGCTAATTCGAACAGCAAAAGATGCACGGTCGCGCCCAGGCTTTGCTGGCGTGATCGTGCATGGGTGATCTGAGGATGGACTCGATCCGGGTTCTTGCGAATCTGGAGGCTGAGCCCGGGTTTTTGCCGGCGGGTGGGCGCCCTGGCTCAGACGGCTCCCTTCGGAGAAGGGGTCAGCCCTGCGTTGCCGCCGTAAAGGGCAGCCGTGCGGTTGACCGTCACCAGAGGCACGCCGTCGCTGGTGGCCATGCCACGCACATAGGGAACCGTGTCCTGGCCGAAGGCTGCTGCGTAGGCGGGGCTGTTGAGCAGATCGTCGATCGCGGCCAGCAGGCCCCGACTGGTCCCCAGAGCCAGGAAGCGGCAGGTCTCCGCTGGCTGGGCGGCCCGGCCCAGCAGCGCCAGGTGGGCGGCGGCGGCGGCCCGCAGAGGGGCCATGCGGTTCAGTCGTTGCTGGAACAGATCGCTGCCGGCGACAACGGCCACGAACTCGGCGACCGAGAGCTGGTTGTTGCGGAACTGCGACTCGCTGTCCGTGAGCCGCTCGGCGGTGAGAGGCACGCGGTTGAGCAGCTGACGGTAAACCGACTCGATGGCGGTCTGGATGTCGGCCTCGGAGGTGGTGCGGCCCACCTGCAGCGGGCGAGCGAGGCTCTGTCGGCGCCTGAAGCCCTGGGGCTGTCCAGGACGCAGGGCCTGAGCCATGGCGGCGCCCGGCTGCTTCGCCGGCACCGCCGCCAGATTGGTGCTGACGGCCTTGCTCCAGATCCCGGCCACAGGCGCAGGAGCCTGGGCTGGGCGGATCCCCGCTCCTCCGGGAGTGCTCCAGAAGGCCTTGCCTTCATCCGCCCGCCAGCGGCGGCTGGGCGCAGGGCTGGTGCGCAGGCTGCCGGGGCCAGTGCTTCTGGCGGGGGATGGGGGAGCGGCGGTGAGGCCACCGGCGATCTTGGCGCTCCACACCCCGCGGATCACGGTGCGCCGGTCCGGCAGGTTGCGGGGGGTGATGTCGGCGGTGGTGCGCAGCGTCTGGTCGGCGCGCGTCTCGGGCCGCTGACGGGCTGCCGTGTCGACGTAACGCCGGGGATCGAAACCCGGGTTGAGTCCCGGCACCTTGCGGGCATTGCGGTCTGCCGGGGTGATGAAGCGCTCGTAGGGAACGGTGTCCTCACCGAAGCAGTCGTTGTACTCCCGGCTGTTGAGCATGCTGTCGACCACGCCGTAGAAGCCGGAGCGGGCGGCGGTATCGAAGTAGGCGTCGATCTCCCAGCGCCCGAAGGTGGGGCGGCCGAGCAGGCGCCGATGCATCACCTCGATCGCCTTGGTGATGTAGAGGCCGGTCCAGTAGCGGCGCCGGAAGGCGTTGCTGCGGGCCACCTGACGCACGAATTCGCGCAGGCTGATATCACCGTTCTCAAGCTTGATCTCCTCCACCTTGTTGCGCTCGCCCGCGTAGCCGGTGTTGCCGAGCACCTGCACATACACGGCGTTGATCACGGCCTGGGTGCTGCTCTCGGTGCCCCGCACGCTGGGCTGACCCCCACGGCGCGGCACCGAGTTGCCGCCGGTGGCGATCTGCTGCAGCCGCACCACCTTGGGCCCCACCCGGCGCGGCGTGGCCCGGCGGAATGTGGGGCTGTCCATCTGACCCGGCTGGGCCATGCCATTGCCGATCAGGATCCGCCGGGTGTCGTAGCTGAAGGGAGCCGGTCGGGTGGCGACCTTCGCGGTACCGGAGGGGAAGATGGCTCCGTAGGTGAGGGCCAGCGGGTCGTTGCCTCCGCCATAGGGATGCTGGTCCGCCAGGGGCTGGCGGTAGGACGCGTAGAGGGTGACGTACTGCGGAGCCCCTTCGAAAGGAGCACTGAAGCGGAACAGCTTGCGGTTGCTGCCCCAGCCGGCGCTCTCCTGGGCCTCTTCACCGAGGTCACGCAGGAAGGGCACCGTTTCCTCGCCGAACACCCTGGCGTACTCCATCGAGTTCACCAGGGAATCCACCAGACCCGGCAGCCCCTGCTCGCTGACGATGTCGAAGTAGCGGGTGAATTCCTCCCGGGAGCTGATGCCACGCCCCAGGAAGTGGCGGAAGGCCAGCTCCACGGCGCGGCTGTTGGAGAAGCGGCCGTAGAACTGCTTCTGGTAATCGCGGCTGCGGCCAAGGGCGCGGATGAATTCGCGCATGGAGATCTGGCCCTGGCGCACCTGAGTGGCCTCCACCGGACAGACCTCGAGGCTGTAGCCCTTGACGATGTCCCGCTCGAACACCTGCCGGTACGCGGCCCGGATCACCTCGGCCTTCTGGGCCCCGGTCATGGTGGGCTTCATGGTGAAGCGCTGGGCCTTGCCCTGGGCGCCGAGGGCGTAGGTGGCGGGCAGTTGCAGGCCCTGGTTCACCGGGCTGCCGAGACGCTGACGAGCCGATGGGGTGGGGATCGCCAGCTCGGCGATGAGCACGTTGAAGTACTCGATCACCAGGGCGCGCGTCTCGGGCTCGTCCTTGAACAGCCCGGCCGCCGCGGCGCGCATCTCCTGCAGGGCCACGTTGGTGGCCGCAAGGGAACAGGCCTTCTCGAGCACGTCGCGCAGGCCGCGGGTGTTCACGGCAAGGATGCTGGGGTCGCCCGCCACCAGGGCATAGCCCACGTAGCGCAGGAACCAGGCCAGGTCGCGGATCGACTTCTTCATCCGCGCAGTGCCGTAGCGCCCCACGGCGATCGGGCTGAAGCCCGAAGGCAGGACGACGCGGACGTCGGCGTCGCCGCCGGCCCCCTCCAGCAGACGGCCGATCAGGTTGCCCCGGCCGCTGCCGGCCGCCGTGCCCACGAAGGTCTGCACCGAGCGCTGGAACGCCGCCTGGTCCGCCGCCAGGGGTGTGCTCTCAGCCGTGCCGGCGGGGCTCAGGGGGGCGTCGAGGTAGGAGAGGGGAGTGCCGCCCGAGAAGATGCGGTTGGCGGCCTTGGCCACGATGAACTCCGCGTTGGCGCTGATCCGCCGCGCGGCCTCCACGCGGCGCTGGCCGCTCTGGAAGAAGGTGATCAGGTTGTCCAGTTCGCCCCCGTCGGGGAAGCGATCCTCCTGTTCCGCCTGACGGACGCTGGACAGCGGCAGGGTGTCGTAGCGCTGGGGAGCAACCCTGGTGCTGCCGCTGCTGGCGGTCACGGTCATTGACGAGAGCGAACCGGGCTGGGCCAACCTACGGCTGGCCCCTCGGGGCCCCGGGAGGCCATGAACAAATGTTTGCAGCGCCGGCGCGGCTGCCGTGAAATGCTCCATCCAGCGATCCAGCAGCCGTGCCAGCCAGCGATGCCGCCACCCCGGTGGTGAGCGCCTTCTATGACCGCTTCCCCTACCCGTCGGATCCGCTTCAGGACGGCCCACCGCCCGGTTACAACTGGCGCTGGTGCGTGGACAGCGTCCGGGCCTTCACGGCCGGAGCCCTGCCTGCGCCAGCTGCGGGGGGTGCGCGCCGCTGGCGGATCCTCGATGCGGGCTGCGGCACCGGCGTCAGCACCGACTACCTGTGCCACCTCAACCCAGGCTCCACCGTGCTGGCGGTGGACATCAGTGCCGGAGCGCTGGAGGTGGCCCGGGAACGGACCCGCCGCTCCGGGGCCGCCGCCCTGGTGGAGGATCTGCGGATCGAACAGCGCAGCCTGCTGGATCTGGCAGGGGAAGGGCCCTTCGACTACATCAATTCCGTCGGTGTGCTGCACCACCTGCGCGAGCCGCAGGCGGGGCTGCGGGCCCTCGCCGGTCTGCTGCGGCCCGGCGGACTCCTGCACCTGTTCCTGTACGCCGACGGCGGCCGCTGGGAGATCCACCGCGTGCAGCGCAGCCTCAGCCGTCTGGGGGTGGGCAGCGATGGCGAGGCTCTGCGGCTGGGGCGGCAACTCTTCAGCGATCTGCCCGAGGGCAACCGGCTGCGCCGCCACCACGAGCAACGCTGGGCTCTGGACACGGCGGCCGACGCCAACTTCGCCGACATGTATCTGCACCCCCAGGAGAGCAGCTACGACATCGCCCGGCTGATGGCCTTCGTGGCCAGCGCCGATCTGGAGTTCGCCGGATTCTCCAATCCCCAGGTGTGGGATCCTGCCCGGCTCCTGCGCGGTGAACTGCTCGAGCGCGCCCGGGAGCTGCCGGAGCTCGAGCGCTGGGCCCTGGTGGAGGATCTCGACCCGGACATCAGCCACTTCGAATTCTTTCTCGCCAGGCCGCCGCTGCCGCGGCAGGACTGGAGTGACGACGGCGCCCTGCTGGCTGCCTGTGCCCAGCGCAACCGCTGCCTGTGGGGCTGGCCCTCAACGGACCTGCTCGGTCCCGACCTGATTCCCCTGTCGATCGAGGAGCGGGATCTCGCCCTGGTTCAGGCCGTGGAGGCCGCCCCAGCCTGCCCCCTGGGAGACCTGGAGCTGGCCCAGGACCCGCAGGAGCGCTGCCGGCGGGTCCGCCGGCTGATGGCACTGGGGGTGCTGCAGCTGGTGGCTTAATGCTCCGTGATAAGTTGCGCGGGCTTCACGCTTCCTGTGCTTGCAGGCCACTTCCGCCGCCACTGCCTCCCCCGCCGACTCCGGCGACGTCAGTGACCGGCAGGAACGGTCGGACTCCCTTCGGGATGCATCCTCCGCGCCAGGATCAGCCGCGGATGCTGAGTACGCCCGCCTTCAGGCCCGACTGCTCCTGGCCACCCTGACGGTCACCGTCGTGGTCACACTGGCCTGCTGGGCCGTCTTCGGTGCGGCTGCGGGCCGCAGCCTGCTCCTCGGCGGCTGCTGCGGACTGCTGTACCTGCGCCTGCTGGCCCGAAGCGTGGCCCGGATCGGTCCGGATTCCCGCTCCCTGGGGCGCTTCCAGATCGTGGTTCCTGCCCTGCTTGTGGTGGCTGCTGCCCGCATCCCCGCCATTGAACTGTTGCCGGCTCTCGCCGGTTTCGTTCTCTACAAACCGGCCCTGCTGCTGCAGGCCGTCCTTGCCCCCTGAACCAATCCGCATCCCATGGTTCCCTTGCCCCTCGCCCTTCCGTTCGCCGAACTGGAGGTGGGACAGCAGTTCTACTGGCAGCTTGGTCGCCTGCAGCTCCATGGCCAGGTGTTCCTGAGCTCCTGGGTGGTGATCGGTGCCCTGCTGGCCCTGGTGGTGATCGGCACCCGCAGGATGGAACGGGATCCCCGCGGTGTGCAGAACCTGCTGGAGTTCCTCTGGACCTACATCCGTGATCTGGCCCGCGAGCAGATCGGCGAGAAGGCCTACCGCGATTGGCTGCCGTTCATCGGCACGCTCTTCCTCTTCATTTTCGTCTGCAATTGGGGCGGGGCTCTGATCCCCTGGAAGATCATCGAACTGCCCTCCGGTGAGCTCGGCGCTCCCACCGCCGACATCAACACCACAGTGGCGATGGCCTTGCTGGTGTCCCTCTCCTATTTCTATGCCGGCCTGAGCCGCAAGGGATTGCGCTACTTCGAGTACTACGTGGAGCCGACGCCGATCATGCTCCCCTTCAAGATCATCGAAGACTTCACTAAACCGCTCTCCCTGTCCTTCCGTCTGTTCGGAAACATCCTGGCCGACGAGCTCGTGGTGGGCGTGCTGGCGTTCCTGGTGCCGGTGATCGTTCCCCTGCCGGCCATGTTCCTGGGCCTGTTCACCAGTGCCATCCAGGCGTTGATCTTCGCCACCCTCGCCGCCAACTACATCGGCGAGGCCGTGCACGAGGAACACCACTGACACCTCCCGCTCAGGTCCTCCACTCCTGAGCTGTCCAGAAGAGTTGCTGGCAGCCCATCTGCCAAACTCATCGCGCGCAGGTCCGGGTGGAACCGGGCCCGCTCCCTGAGGGGAGTGTCCCGGCCGCGCTCCAGCCCATTCCGCGCTTTTCCTGCGCTCTCCTCATCTCCTTTCCACCAATGAGTGATCTGACCTCCGCCGCTTCCGTTCTGGCCGCCGCTCTGGCCGTGGGTCTCGCCGCCATCGGCCCTGGCATCGGCCAGGGCACCGCAGCCGGTCAGGCTGTGGAAGGCATCGCCCGTCAGCCCGAGGCCGAGGGCAAGATCCGCGGCACCCTGCTGCTGTCCCTGGCCTTCATGGAAGCTCTCACCATCTACGGCCTGGTGGTGGCCCTGGTGCTGCTGTTCGCCAACCCCTTCGCCGGCTGATCGAGCACAGCGGGGGCGGCTGAGTCCGTCCCCTCCGTGACTGCTCAACCGTCCCCACCGGCGATCCCTTCACAATGACCAGCTGGCTCCTGCTTGCCACTGCTGACGCCGTCACCGGCGCTGCGACCGGCTCCCCGGAGGGGGGTCTCTTCGACCTTGATGCCACCCTGCCGCTGATGGCGGTGCAGGTGGTCCTTCTCACCTTCATTCTCAACGCGCTGTTCTTCCGCCCTGTCGGACAGGCCGTCGAGGAGCGTGAGGGCTACGTCACCACCAGCCGAGCCGAGGCCAAGCAGAAGCTGGCTCAGGCCGAGCGTCTTGCCGCTGATCTCTCCGAGCAGCTGCGCGAGGCCCGTCAGGACGTCCAGAACCTGATCGTGGAAGCGGAGCAGGAGGCCGACAAGCTGTACCGCGAGGCCCTCGCCGCCGCCCAGGCCGAGTCCATCGCCGTGCGTGAGCAGGCCCGCAGCCAGATCGAGTCCGAGAAGCAGCAGGCTCTTGCCTCCCTCAAGGCCGAGGCCGATCGTCTCGGCGCCCTCATCGTCGACCGTCTGCTCGCCGCCTGATGAGCTTCACCCCCTTCTTCACAGCCCTTTTCGCCCACCACGGCGGCTTCGGTCTCAATCTCAATCCCCTCGACACCAACCTGATCAACCTGGTCATCGTGATCGGGGTTCTGGTCTGGTTCCTGAGGGGTTTTCTGGGCGGGATCCTGGAGCGCCGCCGACAGGCCATCCTCGCCGACCTCTCCGATGCCGAGCAGCGGCTGCAGTCGGCCACGGCAGCCCTCACCCAGGCTCAGCAGGATCTGGCGGCCGCTCGCCAGAAAGCCGAGCAGATCCGTCAGGACGGCCAGGCCCGTGCCCACGCCGTCCGGGTCGACAGCCAGCAACGCACCATCGAGGAGATGGCCCGGCTCAAGGAAGACGCCACCGCCGATCTCAAGGCCGAGGCCTCCCGCGTCACGGCCTTGCTTCGCCGCGAAGCAGCCCGCCAGGCGATCGAACAGGCCCTGGCCAGCCTGCCCGCCAAGCTTGATGAGACAGCTCAGGCCCGCCTGATCGACCAGTCCATCCAGAACCTGGGGAACGCCTGATGCCACTGCTGAACACCATCGCCACCCCCTACGCCGAGGCCCTCCTGCAGGTCACCGAGGCCCGCGAGGAGACCGACACCGTGGCTCAGCAGGTCAGGGACCTGCTCGCCATCTGGGATGCCACTCCCCAGCTGCGTGAGGCCATGACCTCCCCCGTGCTGGAACCTGAAGCCAAGAAGGCCGCCCTGATGGCCCTGTTCGGGGAGCAGATCAGCCCGTCGCTCCAGAACCTGCTCAAGCTCCTGGCCGACCGTCAGCGCACGCCGGTGCTGGATTCGGTGCTCAGGCGCTTCCTCGAGCTCTACCGCCAGTCGCGCGACATCACTCTGGCCCGGGTCACCTCTGCCACGCCCCTCAGCGAGGAGCAGCAGAGCCAGCTCAACGCCCGTGTCCGGGCCATCGCCGGCAGCAAGGCCGTGGAGTTCGACCTCGCGGTCGACCCCTCCCTGATCGGGGGCTTCGTCGTGAGCATGGGTTCCCAGGTCATCGACGCCAGCCTCTCCGGCCAGGTCCGCCGTCTCGGCCTCGCCCTGGCCAAGGTCAGCTAGCCCACCAGCCAGTTCTGAAGGGGCTGCTGAAGCCCCGCTCCACCCTCCTTCTCCTCCGCTCTCCTTCCTCAGCCCCTCCCCGGGGCTTCCCGCCATGGTTTCCATCCGCCCCGACGAGATCAGCGCCATCCTCAAGCAGCAGATCGAGGACTACGACAAGTCGGTCGCCGTCAGCAACGTCGGCACCGTGCTGCAGATCGGTGACGGCATCGCCCGCATCTACGGCCTGCAGCAGGTGATGGCCGGCGAACTTGTTGAGTTCGAGGATGGTACCGAAGGCATCGCCCTCAACCTCGAGGACGACAACGTCGGCGTGGTGCTGATGGGCGAGGGCCGTGGCATCCAGGAAGGCAGCACCGTCAAGGCGACCGGCAAGATCGCCTCCGTTCCGGTGGGCGACGCCATGCTCGGCCGGGTGGTGAATTCCCTGGGACAGCCGATCGACGGCAAGGGTGACATCGCGACCACCGAGACGCGCCTGATCGAGTCGATGGCTCCCGGCATCATCCAGCGCAAGTCGGTGCACGAGCCCATGCAGACGGGCATCACCGCCATCGACGCGATGATCCCGATCGGCCGGGGCCAGCGCGAGCTGATCATCGGTGACCGCCAGACCGGCAAGACCGCCATCGCGATCGACACGATCATCAACCAGAAGGGTGAAGACGTCGTCTGCGTCTACGTGGCCGTCGGCCAGAAGGCTGCCTCCGTCGCCAACGTGGTGGACGTGCTGCGGGAGAAGGGCGCGCTGGACTACACCATCGTCGTGGCCGCCAATGCCTCGGAGCCCGCTGCCATGCAGTTCCTGGCCCCTTACACCGGCGCGGCCCTGGCTGAGTCCTTCATGTACAAGGGCAAGGCCACCCTGGTGATCTACGACGACCTCACCAAGCAGGCCCAGGCCTATCGCCAGATGTCCCTGCTGCTGCGCCGCCCGCCCGGTCGTGAGGCCTATCCCGGCGATGTGTTCTACCTCCACAGCCGCCTGCTGGAGCGCGCTGCCAAGCTCAGCGACGCCATGGGCAAGGGCTCGATGACGGCCCTGCCGATCATCGAAACCCAGGCCGGTGACGTGTCGGCCTACATTCCCACCAACGTGATCTCGATCACCGACGGTCAGGTGTTCCTGAGTTCCGACCTGTTCAACTCCGGTCTGCGGCCTGCCATCAACGTGGGCATCTCGGTGAGCCGGGTCGGTGGCGCCGCCCAGACCAAGGCCATCAAGAAGATCGCCGGCACCCTCAAGCTCGAGCTGGCCCAGTTCGACGAGCTGGCGGCGTTCTCGCAGTTCGCCTCCGACCTCGACGCCTCCACCCAGGCCCAGCTCGCCCGGGGCAAGCGTCTGCGCGAGATCCTCAAGCAGTCCCAGTTCAGCCCCCTCAACCTGGCTGAGCAGGTGGCGGTGGTCTACGCCGGTGTGAAGGGGCTGATCGACGAGGTTCCCGTGGAGTCCGTCACCCAGTTCTGCCGTGAGCTGCGTGACTATCTCAAGACCAACAAGGCCGACTACATCAGCAAGGTGATGTCCGAGAAGCAGCTCAGCGAGGATGCTGAGGCCATGCTCAAGGACGCCATCAATGAGGTGAAGTCGACCATGCTTGCCACCGCCTGAGGGAGCTGAGTCGATGGCGAACCTCAAGGAAATCCGCGACCGCATCAGTTCGGTCAAGAACACGCGCAAGATCACCGAGGCCATGCGCCTCGTGGCGGCCGCCAAGGTGCGCCGTGCCCAGGAACAGGTGCTGCGCAGCCGCCCCTTCGCCGACCGTCTGGCCCGTGTGCTGGAGAACCTCCAGTCCCGCATCGGCTTCACTGACCTGGACGTGCCGCTGCTCACCGATCGCCCCGTGCAGTGCATCACGCTGCTGGCGGTGACCGGTGACCGTGGCCTCTGCGGGGGCTACAACGCCAACATCATCAAGCGCACCGAGCAGCGTCACGCCGAACTCACCGGCCAGGGCTACAAGGTGGATCTGGTGCTGATCGGCCGCAAGGCGATCACCTATTTCCAGAACCGTGCCGATACCTATACGGTGCGAGCCACCTTCACGGGGCTTGAACAGGTGCCGAATGCCGAAGAGGCCCGCGGCATCGCCAACGAGATCCTGGCCGAGTTTCTGTCCGGATCCTGTGATCGGGTCGAGATCATCTACACCAAGTTCATCAATCTGGTGAGCTCCCAGCCGGTGATCCAGACGCTGCTCCCCCTGGATCCCCAAGGCATCGCGACGCCGGAGGATGAGATCTTCCGGCTCACCACCCGAGAAGGCCGTCTCGTGGTGGAGCCGGGAACGCAGCCGAATCCGGAGCCCAATCTCCCCTCGGACATCGTCTTCGAGCAGAGCCCCGAGCAGCTGCTGGATGCCCTGCTGCCGCTCTATGTCCAGAACCAGCTCCTGCGCTCCCTCCAGGAGGCCGCCGCATCGGAGCTGGCCAGTCGGATGACGGCCATGAACAATGCCAGCGACAACGCCAAGGCCTTGGCCAAGACCCTCACCCTCGACTACAACAAGGCCCGTCAGGCGGCCATCACCCAGGAGATCCTGGAGGTGGTGGGCGGAGCCTCGGCGATGACCTGAGCCTCCGGCTCACGCCCCTCCCAGGGCAACCTGAATCCCCGGACTTTTCTCGGCGGTCAACGCACCCTGTGCGTGCGATACCGCCTCCTAAAAGCCCGGGGATTCGTGCTGGCAAGGGCTTGTGGTCAGTGGCTTGTGCTTCGTGGGGCTGACGGTACCCACAGGGCAATCACGACGGGAAGCAGTCAGCGCGGATTGAACTGTCCTGGAGAATTTCCGGGTGAAGCTCACAACGCAGTGCCGTTCTGCAGGCAGGAACCCGGCACTGCTGCTTGCAGCACCTGTCCCTGCCCAACCTCGTCTCCTGGATGCTCCAGCGACCGAGCGAAGCATCAGCGGCGGGTGCCCGCGCTGGGAAGCTGGAGCCCGTCGCCCCGCCAGGCCCCACCCCATGCCCCTGACCCTTCGCGTGCCGGCAGCGCTGCAGATCCAGCCCCTGTTCCCGGTGGCCCTGGGGCAGGTGCAGCTGCGGCCCGATCCGCTGGAGCTGGCCGAGCAGCTGCAGGCCCTGCATGTCCTGCGCGGCGACGCCGACGGCAACCCCGAGCCGGGCTGCGCCTGGACCGGGGATCTCAACGGCGTCTGGCAGCTGCACCGCCATCCCACCTTCGCGCCCCTGATCGCCACGCTCAGCGGCCACGCCTGCCGTTATCTCGAGCAGCTCGGCTTCGATCGGCGCCGTGTGGCGCTGCACCTGCAGCGCTGCTGGCCGGTGCTCAGTGAACCCGGACAGGTGGTGGGACGGCACCATCACCCCAATGCGCACCTCTCCGCCGTCTACTACCTCAACGGCGATGGCAGCGGTCGCTCGGGCTGCCTGCGCCTGTGGCCGTCCCGCCAGGTCAACGAACTGGTTCCGGGCCTCGGCGTTGGGCATGGCGGGCCCTTGACGCCCACGGCCTGGAGCCTGCCCTGGCTCGATGTGGCCCCCCGGGCCGGGCTGCTGCTGCTGTTTCCCTCCTGCCTCGACCATGCCGTGCTGCCCAACGAGGACCCCGATGACCTGCGCTGCTCGCTGAGCATCGACTTCGTGCTCACGGCGCCGCCCTGCCCGGAGGGGCAGGCGCCACCGGAGTATCTCGCCCCCCATCCCGGCCACTGGCAGACGATCACGGAAGATGGGGTGCAGCCGGCCTGAAGCGGCCGCTGCGGCTTCGCCTCGATCCACAGCCATCCATGAGTGCCAGCTTCACCGTCGTCGCCACCCTCGACGGCACCACGCACACGTTCCCCTGCCGCGACGATCAGACCGTCCTTGCCGCGGCAGAGGAGGCCGGTGTGCCGCTGCCCAGTTCCTGCTGCTCCGGGGTGTGCACCACCTGCGCCGCCCTGCTCAGCGAGGGCACCGTGCACCAGCCCGATGCCATGGGCGTGAAGGCGGAACTGCAGCAGCAGGGCTATGCCCTGCTTTGCGTGGCCTATCCCCGCAGCGATCTGAAGCTCCAGGCCGGCATGGAGGATGCCCTCTACGAAGCCCAGTTCGGTCAGTTCCAGAAGTGAGCCGGCCGTCGCAGGCTGAGGTGCTGCAGCCGCTGGTGCTGCGCTTCCGGCGTGCGCCCGGGCCCCTGCTGCCCCAGATTCAGGCCGCTCTTGCTGCCCATGGCGAGCCCCTGCGCTGGGCCATCACCGCGGTGCGTGGCGAGGAGCTCTGTCTCGAGGCGGTGATGCTGACCGCAAGCCCGGTGCCATGACGCCCCTGGCCGTGCTGGCGTCGGCGGACGCCCTGGCCACCGTGATGGTGGTGCCCACCGGTGTGGGCTGTGCCACCGGCGGCTTCGCCGGCGACGCCCTGCCGGCGGCCCGGCTGCTGGCCGCCGCCAGCGGCTGTCTGATCACCCACCCCAACGTCGTCAACGGCGCGGCGCTCTACTGGCGCGATCCACGCCTCCACTACGTGGAGGGCTGGGCCCTCGACCGGTTCACAGCCGGCGACCTCGATCTCCGGCCGGCGCGCTCGCAGCGGCTGGGTCTGCTGCTCGACGCCGGCATCGAGGACGACCTGCGCCTGCGCCACCTCCAGGTGGCCGATGGCTGCCGGGCCACCCTGGGCCTGGACATCGGTCCGGTGGTGACCACCGATGCGCCCCTCGCCGTGAGCCTGGAGCGGGGACCCAGCGGCGCCAGCTGGGGCAGCCTGGGCCGGCCCGATGCCCTGCTGCGCGCCGGTGAGCGGCTGAGGGCCGCCGGCGCCACGGCTATCGCCGTGGTGGCCCGCTTCCCCGACGATCCCGGCAGCCGCGCCCTGGCGGCCTACCGCCAGGGCTCAGGTGTCGACGCCCTGGCGGGGGCCGAGGCGGTGATCAGCCACCTGCTCAGCCGCCATCTGCTGCTGCCCTGTGCCCATGCCCCGGCCCTGCAGCCGCTGGCGCTGCAGCGCGGCCTCGACCCGCGCGCCGCCGGGGAGGAGCTGGGCACCACGTTTCTGCCCTGTGTGCTGGTGGGTCTGAGCCGGGCTCCGGATCTGGTGGCCAGGCCGTCACTGGGCTGGATCACGCCCCCGTCGACCACCCCCCCCCTCACAAACGCCCCAGTGGAGGGGCCGCTGCTGCGGCGTGGGCAGATCGGCGCCGTGGTGGCGCCGGCTGGAGCCCTCGGCGGCGAGGCGGTGCTGGCCTGCGTGGAGCGGGGTGTGCCCCTGATCGCGGTCGACAATCCCTGCGTGCTGGAGGTGACCGCCGCCGCCCTGGCCCTGGCCGAGACCGGCGCCACCGTGTTGCCGGCGGCGGGCTACGCGGAGGCCGCCGGGCTCCTGCTGGCCCTGCGGGAGGGGATTGCCCCGGCGGCATTGCGCCGGCCCCTGGACTCGCTGGAGTGTTGAGGCCGCGCCCGAGATGGGGCCTCGATCAGCCTGCCGTCGCCGGAGCGGAAGGCAGCGATTGACGGCTGAGCACCAGCCGCAGCAGCACAGGTGCCAGGAACGTGGTGCCGATCACCATCACCAGAACCCCGGCTTCCAGGGATGGATCCAGCACGCCGGCCTGGGCACCGAGACCGAGGAAGATCAGCCCCACCTCTCCGCGGGGCAGCATGCCCAGCCCCACCACCAGCCGGTTGGTGGGTTCGGCCATGCGGTAGGTCCAGCCGGCAGCCAGCTTGGTGATGGAGGCGACGCTGAGCAGAAAGACCGCCAGCACCAGACCCTGGCGGTTCTCTGGAACCAGGGGGTTGAGCACCGAGAGATCCATCGTGGTGCCGATCACCACGAAGAACACCGTGGCGAACAGGGCCACCAGGGGCTTGATCGCCTCTTCCATGGCGTGGGCATGCCTGGAGCCGCTGAGAATCAATCCCGCCGCGAAGGCCCCCAGGGCGGCTTCGAGACCCACGGCCTGTGCGCTGAAGCAGGAGAGGCAGAGCACCAGAAAGGCCGCCACCACCACATCCCCCGGCGCCTGCAGCCTGTCCAGGACAGCGTCGAACAGGGGGGCGGCGCGGCGGCTGAGGAGCAGCGACACCGCCACGAACGCCACCGCCGCCAGCACGAGCCGCAGGATGGGCTGCAGGGCCACACTGCCGCTCCCGGCCAGGGACACCACCACCGCCAGCAGCACGATGCCGAGGATGTCGTCGAGCACGGCGGCACCGATCACGATCTGACCCTCGCGGCTGCGCAGCACCTTCAGCTCTCCGAACACGCTGGCGGTGATGCCGATGCTGGTGGCCGTCATCGTGGCGCCGGCGAAGACGGCGGCGATCAGGGGCACGTGGAAGATCCAGAGCAGCCCGAGGGTGCCCAGCGTCAGCGGCAGCAGCACGCCGGTGAGCGCCACCCCACCGGCCTGGAGGCCCACCGCCATGAGCTCGTCCAGCTCGCATTCCAGGCCTGTGAGGAAGAGCAGGGCGAACAGCCCGATGGTGCCGACGGACTGCAGGTTGGGGAAGGTCTCGATGTAGACATCCCGCACGACGTCGGGGCCCACATGGGCCAGGGAGCCCAGCAGGCCCAGGAACCAGCCGCTCACCTCGGCCTGGGTCTCGGGGGGCAGGATCAGGTGCAGGCCCGACAGGCCGATCAGGATGCCGGCCACCAGCTCGCCCAGGATCGTGGGCAGCCGGAGCCGCACCATCCCCTCGGCCAGGGCGCGGGCGGCGAGGAAGATCACGAAGAACCGCGCCGCAGCGATCAGCGTTTCCGCGGTTTCGAGCTGATGGCTGCTGGCGGTGTCGCTGGCTACAGCCAGAACCGTGGAGACGATGGACATGGCCGAAATCCTTCCGGCGGCCGGTCCGCCTGCACTGGCGGCAGGGTAGGGGTAAATCTGATCGCAGAATCGCCGGGATTGGCGTCCGCTCAATCCCGGTGATAGGGGCCGCCCTGGAGGATGGACTGGGCCCGGTAGAGCTGCTCGAGCAGCAGCAGGCGGGCCAGTTCGTGGGGAAAGGTAAGCGGTGAGAGGCTGAGGCGCCAGCAGGCCTCGCTGCGCAGGGTGGGCTCGAGGCCATCGGCTCCACCGATGGCGAAGGCCAGCCGGCTGGCCTCGCCGCTGGCCTGCAGGGCCGCCAGGCGAGCGGCGAGGGTGCGGGAATCCAGGCTTTGGCCCTCCTCGGTGAGCGCCACCAGCCGCTCGTCGGACCGCAGTTCGGCGCGGATCGCCGCCGCCTCGCGCTCGGGGGTGCTGTCCCTGAGCTCCACGACGGTCAGGCCCGGCAGGCGCTTGCGGTAGAGCGCGATGCCCTCCCGCACCCAGCTCTTGCGCACCTTGCCCACCGCCAGGATGCGGATGCGTGCGGGGTTGAGCATGGGCTCAGGCCTTCAGCGCAGGCAGGCCATCGGATGGCGGGTGGCCACGCCCAGGGCGCGGGCGACGCCGGGGTGACAGACCGCGCCATCGGCCGTGTTGAGCCCGGAGAGCAGCTCGGGGCGGTCGGTGACGGCCTCGGCCAGCCCTCGCCCCGCCATCACCATGATGTAGGGGAGGGTGACGCTGACCAGCGCTTCGGTGGAGGTGAAGGGCACGGCGCCGGGCATGTTGCCCACGGCGTAGTGCTGCACTCCGTGCAGCGTGTGCACCGGATCGGTGTGGGTGGTTTCGCGGCTGGTGGCGATGCAGCCGCCCTGGTCGATGGCGACATCCACGATCACCGAGCCGGGCTTCATCCGCCGCACCAGTTCCTCGTCCACCAGGGTGGGCGCACGGCCGCCCGGGGTGAGCACCGCACCCACCACCAGGTCGGCGGCCGGCACCAGCCGCTCCACCAGGCTGCGGCTGCTCACCAGGCTCACGAGCCGGCCGCGGCGTTCCGCCTCCCGCTCCCGCAGCCGCTGGGGCGAGCGGTCCAGGAGGAACACCTCCGCGTCCATGGCGGCCGCGATCCGGGCCGCGTTCCAGCCCACGGTGCCGGCGCCGAGCACCACCACGCGCGCCGGCCGCACGCCGGTGCAGCCCCCGATCAGCACCCCACGGCCGCCATGGGGCCGCTCCAGCAGGTGCGCCCCCACCTGGGCCGCCAGCCGACCGGCGATCTCGCTCATCGGAGCCAGCAGCGGCAGGCTGCCGTCCTCGAGCTGCACGGTCTCGTAGGCGACGGCGGTGGTGCCGGCCTCCAGCAGGGCCCGGCCCACGTCGGGGTAGGCCGCCAGATGCAGGTAGGTGAACAGCACCAGGTCGGGCCGCAGGTAGGTGAACTCCTCCGGCTGGGGTTCCTTCACCTTCACCACCAGGTGGGCGGCCCAGGCCTCCTCGCGGCTCACCAGCCGGGCGCCGGCCGCAGCGAAGGCCCCGTCGTCGATGCCGGCCCCGATGCCCGCGCCGGCCTGCACCCGCACCTCGATCCCCTGCCCCACCAGCTCCTGCACCCCATCCGGGCTCAGGGCCACACGACGCTCGTCACGCTTGATTTCCGTGGGCACGCCGATGCTGGCCATCGGTGCGGTGAGGGTTGGCGGGGCTGCCATCGAGCCGGAACGGGTGCTCCCAAGCCTGGCTCAGACGGCGGCGATCGGCATGCGCCAGCCGCTGCCGAAGGCCTGGCCGCTCACCTTGAGCACCGGTGCCGCCTGCCGGCGTTTGAATTCGGCCCGACTCAGCAGGCCCGTCACCCGCCCCACCAGCGCGGGATCCGTGCCCTCGCTCACCAGCTGTTCAGGGCTGCAGCGTCGCTCCACCAGGGCCTTGAGCACCGGATCGAGCACGGCGTAGTCCGGCAGGGAGTCGCTGTCGCGCTGGTCGGGGCGCAGCTCGGCGCTGGGGGGTTTGCTGCGGATGGCGTGGCCGATGAGCTCTCCCTCAGCCGGCAGGCCGAGTGCCTGGCGGCAGCTCCCGGCGGCGCGGCTGTCCAGCCAGGCGCACAGCCGGAAGACGCTGGTCTTGTAGAGGTCGCCGATCACCGCCAGGCCTCCGTTCATGTCGCCGTAGAGGGTGCAGTAGCCCACGGCCAGCTCCGATTTGTTGCCGGTGGAGAGCAGCAGCCGTCCCTGCTGGTTGGCCACGGCCATCAGCAGGGTGCCGCGGATGCGGGACTGCAGGTTCTCGGCCGTCAGGCCGTCCGGACGCTGGCCCAGGGCGGGGGTGAGGGCGGAGTCGAACGCGTCCATCAGCTGCCGGATCGGCAGGGTGTGGGTGCCCACGCCGAGGCGTGCCGCCAGGTCTTCGGCGTCGGCGATCGACCCGGCCGAGCTCCAGGGGGAGGGCATCAGCAGGGCCTGCACCTGATCGGCACCCAGGGCCGCTGCGGCGATCACCGCCACCAGGGCCGAGTCGATGCCGCCGCTGAGGCCCAGCAGGGCCTGGCGGAAGCCGCATTTGCGGGCGTAGTCGCGCACGCCCAGCACCAGGGCCAGGAAGAGCTGCTCCGGCAGGTCGGGCGGCTCGATCGCTGTCGCCATCGCCCTTGGCTCCACTGCCGCGCGACCGCCGGCCGGCTGCCACACCTGCACCGCTTCCTCGCAGCAGGGCAGCCGGGCCACCACGCTGCCGCCCGCATCCACCACGAAGCTGGCGCCGTCGAACACCAGCTCATCGTTGCCGCCCACCTGGTTCACGTACACCACCGGGCAGTTCAGGCGTTGCGCCGCCCGGCCGGCCAGCTCCTGGCGCAGGGCCAGCTTGCCCTGCGCGAAGGGGGAGGCGGAGTGGTTCACCAGCAGGTCCACCCCTTGCGGCTGAAGGGCGGCCACCGGATCGGGGCCGGCCAGGCGCTGCCCCAGCAGGTCCTCCTCCACCCAGAGGTCCTCGCAGATGGTGAGGCCCAGCCGCAGATGCCGGCCGGCGCAGCTGAGATCGAGCACGGCGGGGGCGGCGGCCGGCCGGAAGTAGCGGCGCTCGTCGAAGACGTCGTAGCTGGGCAGCAGCTGCTTGCGGGCCACCACCCGCCAGCGCCCCCCCTGCACCAGGGCGATGGCGTTGTGCAGGTTGGGCAGCTGCCGGTCGCCGCTGGCCGCGGCGATCCCCACCAGCAGGGCGAGATCACCGCTGTGCTCGGCCAGTTGCCCGGCCAGCTGGTCCAGCACCTGCTGTTGCTGCTGGCGCCGGGCCGGCAGCAGCAGCAGGTCGCGGGGGGGATAGCCCCAGAGGGAGAGCTCCGGGGTGAGCACCACGTGGGCCCCCTGGGCATGGGCCTGGCGGCAGGCCTCGAGGATGCGCTCGCCGTTGCCGGCCAGATCCCCCACCACCGGGTTGAGCTGGGCCAGGGCAAGACGCATGGGCTCAGACAGGAGAGTGGAGGCCGTAGAGATTGTGCTGGAGCAGCAGCGGCCACACGGCCGCCGGGATCTGCTCCCGCAGCGGCTGTCGGCGCGCCTCCGTGCTGGCCGAGGCCGGCACCTCGAGCGGCAGCACCTCCACCCGGCCTCCCAGAGCCCGCAGAGCCTCCAGCTGTTCGTCCCCCAGGGGCCAGCCCCGGCGTGGCACAATCGCCAGCCGGCAACGCTGCAGCACCGTCGCGGCCTGCTTCCAGTGGGGAATCTGGCCGGCCAGATCGCTGCCCACCACGAACACCAGCTCCGCCCAGGACCAGCGCTGCGCGGCCCGCTCCAGGGTCGTGATCGCCCAGGGACTGCTGAGTTCCTGAGCCAGCTCCAGGCGCGGGTCGCCGATCGCCCTCACCAGTGCCTCCAGCAGCTCCGCCCGCTGCTCGAGGGGAGCCCCGTGGCGCTTCATCGGGTTGTCGCTGGCCCAGGTGGCCACCCGCGGGAAGTGCGCCAGAAGACCCTCCAGCAGGACCTGGTGGCCCCGGGTGGGCGGATCGGCGCTGGTGCCCAGCAGGGCGATGGCCGCCGGGGCGCTCAAGGCAGGAGCGCCTGCAGGGCCGCCGCCGGCCGGTCCTCCGGCGGCATGGCGCCATGACCCTCGAGCCACTGCCGCACCAGGGGATCGCTGGCGGCCAGCCGCCGCCGTAGGGCCCCGGGCTGGCCCCCCCGTTCGCCCCGCAGCAGCAGCTCGCGCGCCGCCAGACGGCCGGTGCGGCGCGTGGTGTGCACCGCCAGGGCGGCCTGGGCCAGGGCCACTGGTGCCGCCGGTGCCAGGCTGAGGCCGCCGCTGATCGGCGCGGCCAGCAGCAGCAGCTGCCGCAGGGCGCCCAGCATCAGCTGGATGCCGATCTGGGCACCGCCGATCAGGGCGTTGTGGCGGGACAGCTGGCCGAGCAGGTCCCGGGCTGCCGCCGGGTCCATCGGCAGTCCGTAGAGCTGGCAGAGCTGGCCCACCAGGGCGGCGTCGCAGGCCAGGCTCCCGGCCAGATCCAGAAGCAGCAGGGGATTGGCGGCCAGGCCCGCAGCCTTCAGAGCCGCATAGCGGCCGATCAGGCCCTGGGCGGCCTGGCGTCCGTGCCCCAGGCGGCCCTGGTGCAGCTGCCGCTGGAAGGATTCGGCGGCCCGCAGGCTGTTGAGGGCGAGCAGCAGCTCCCCCTGCTCCTCGAGCAGCGCCAGCAGGTGGCGCCGCAGCGACTCAATCTGCGGCGCCGCCGGGTCGGTGCGCACCCGGCCATCGGCCCGCAGCCGAGCCTGCCGGGGCGCTGCCGCCACCGCCAGCAGGGGCAGCGTCCCGGTCCCTTCGGCGCCCACGGCCCGCAGCCGCCCGCGGATGCTGGCCTGCAGCTGGCGGCATTCCTCGGCCGTCCAGCAGTCGCTGCGGTTGAGCACCGGCAGCAGCGGCTTGCCGCTGCTCAGCAGTGCCGCGATGGCGTCCTCATCGACCCGGGTGAGGTCGCCATCCAGCACCATCAGCACCAGATCGGCTCCACGGGCCACCCGCGCGGCCAGGCGTTCCCGTCCGGCTGCGGCGATCTCATCGATTCCCGGCGTGTCCACCAGCTCGACCCGCTCCAGGCTGCCCAGGTTCTGGAGCCAGCCGGCCGTCTGCTGGCGGCGTGTGCAGCCATGGGCCACGTCGGTGGCGAAGGCCGGCTCCCCCAGCAGGGCATTGAGCAGGCTGGACTTGCCCACGCCCACCCGGCCGAACACCGCCACCCGCAGGTGTCGCCGCTCCAGCCGGTCCAGCTGCCGGTCCAGCACAGCCAGGGACCCCGCCAGCAGACTGCGCTCACGGCCGCTGAGCGCAAGCTCCCGGCGCCACTGGCGCAGCAGCAGTCGGCAGCGCTCGGCCGCCGGGGGGGCGCTGCCATCCATCAGCCGGCCTCCTGATCGACGCTCTGGGGCCGCCGCCACCAGCCGGCCAGCACACCCAGCACCGCTTCGGCGCCGATCACCCCCACGAAGCCGCCGAACTCGTCCACCACCACGCGCACGCCACCGCTGTTGCGCCGGAAACCGGTGAGCAGCCGGTCGGCGCGGATCATCTCTGGCACATACTCCACCGGTTCGCTCAGGTCCGCGGGAGTCTGGGCGCCCTGGCCCTGGAGCAGCGCCGTGAGCAGTCGCTCCCGACTGGCCACGCCGATCACCTCGTCGACCTCCTCGCCCAGTACCACCCACCAGGGGGCGTGGTTGGCCAGGAGCTGGGACCGGGCGGTCTCCAGCCGCTCGGCGGCGGCCAGGGTGGGCGCGGCCACCCGCGGGGTCATCAGATCCCGGGCGGTGAGGTCGTTGAGCTGGAACACCTTGGCGATCATGGCGGCCTCGTCGGCCTCGATCTGCCCCTTCTGGGATCCCAGCCGCGCCAGCAGGCGGATCTCGTTCTCGTCGGTGCTCAGCTCGTTCTCGGCGCTGATCGCAGGCAGCAGGCGCTCGAGCAGCAGCACCAGCGGTCGCATCACCAGCCCCACCAGGTGCAGCAGCGGGGCGCTGGCCAGGGCCACCGGCAGTGCCAGACGGCTGCCCAGGGCCTTGGGCAGGATCTCACCCAGCAGCATCACCAGCACCGTGAGTCCAACGGAGAACAGCGGCAGGGCGAGTCCTTCGATGCCCCGCCGCTGAAACACCTGGGCGGCGACGGCACCGAGCATCAGGCTGCCGAAGATGTTGAAGCCGTTGTTGGCGATCACGAGCACGGCCAGGGTGCGGCCGAGCCGTTGCCGCAACTGCTCCAGCCGGAGGGCACCTCTCACCGGCCGGGGCCGCTGCGCCAGTTCGTGGATGCGCACCGGGTTCACGGTGAGCAGCGCAGCCTCAACCCCGGAGCAGACCGCCGAGCCGGCCAGCACCACCAGCACCAGCAGGGCCAGGACCAGAAGGTCGTTCATGGGGTGGGTGGGCCCTGGGCCATGCACCCATTAAATCGGTCGCGGCGAGGATTGCTCCAGACTGGCCGCCAGTTGCGCTGCGGCAGGGGTTCCCGTTCCGTTGATCAGCACCCAGATCTATGCCCAGCGCCGCGAGCGTTTCCTGCAGCGGCTCGGGAGTGTGGCGGCGGTGATTCCCGCGGGTCCACTGGTGACACACCACGCCGACACCGAGTACCCGTTCCGCCAGAACAGCGATTTCTGGTATCTCACCGGTTTCGACGAAGCCGATGCGGTGGCCCTGCTGCTGCCCCACCGCCCCCCCGGCGAACGCTTCGTGCTGTTCGTGCAGCCCAGGGATCCCGGAGCGGAAGTGTGGACCGGGTTCCGCTGGGGAACCGAGGGGGCCGTGGAGCACTTCGGCGCGGACATCGCCCATCCCCTCAGTGAGCTGTCCGAACGCCTGGCCGACTACCTCGGCGGCGCCGAGGGCATCGCCTTCCGGGTGGGCCGCCATCCCCGGGTGGAGCCCCTGGTGCTCACGGCCTGGGCGCGGCAGCTGGACCGCGCCCCCCGCAGCGGCACGGCGGCCCTGGGACTGGTGGCTCCCTGCCCGATGCTGCACGAGCTGCGGCTGCGCAAGCAGCCCGAGGAGCTGGAGCGGATGCGGGAGGCCTGCCGCATCTCGGCGGAAGCCCATGAACTGGCCCGGGAGGTCGCCCGGCCTGGCCTGAACGAACGCCAGGTGCAGGCGGTGATCGAACAGCACTTCCTG
This sequence comes from Cyanobium sp. CH-040, assembly GCF_024346135.1. GTDB lineage: Bacteria > Cyanobacteriota > Cyanobacteriia > PCC-6307 > Cyanobiaceae > NIES-981. The sequence goes on from NZ_JAGQCJ010000008.1 coordinate 131,637, forward strand.
GAGCAGGGGGCGCGGGGGCCGGCCTACGGCTCGATCGTGGCCGGGGGCGACAACGCCTGCGTGCTCCACTACACCGCCAACAACGCGCCGCTGCGCGACGGCGATCTGCTGCTCATCGATGCCGGTTGCTCGCTGCAGGACTACTACAACGGTGACATCACCCGCACCTTCCCCGTGAACGGCCGCTTCTCCGCCGAGCAGCGGGAGCTCTATGCCCTCGTTCTGGCGGCCCAGGAGGCCGCCGTGGCTGCCGTGGCGCCCGGAGAGACGGCCGAGGGCGTGCACGACACCGCCGTGCGGGTGCTGGTGGAGGGTCTGGTGGCGCTCGGGCTGCTGCGCGGGGACGTGGACGGGATCATCGAGCGCGGTGCCTACCGGCACCTCTACATGCACCGCACCGGCCACTGGCTCGGCCTCGACGTGCACGATGTGGGGGCCTACCGCCTTGGCGAGCACCCGGTGACGCTCGAGCCCGGCATGGTGCTGACGGTGGAACCGGGGCTCTACGTGAGTGACCGCCTGCCGGTGCCCGACGATCAGCCCGCCATCGAGGAGCGGTGGAAGGGAATCGGCATCCGCATCGAGGATGACGTGGCCGTCAACGAGCATGGCCACGAGGTGCTCACCGCCGCGGCGCTCAAGGCTCCGGCCGCGATGCAGCGCTGAGCAGCTGCTCCAGGGTGGCCAGCGCGCTGCCGGTGTCCGGCAGCACCGCATCGGCTCCGGCCCTCTTCAGGCCCTGTTCGTAGCTGCTGCGCGCCTGCGCACTGGCGTGCAGATGGGGCGGCGCCACGGCGAGGCTGAGGAACCGCCAGCTGGGACGGGCGCGGCGGGCGTTGCGCACGGTGAGCACATCGGCGACCGTGTCGCCCAGGTAGGCCACCGTTGCCGGTGGCGCAGCGGCCGTGCCGCCCAGGATCCCGGCCAGCCGCAGCAGTCCGGTGGGGTCGGGCTTGTCGGGCGCGTCACCCATGGCCACCAGGGGTGGATCGACGAGGCCCAGACGCCGCTCCAGCACATAGCGGGCCGAGGGGGGTTCGGCCCCGCTCACGAACCCCCAGGCGATGCCCGCCCGGTCCAGTTCGGCAAAGCAGGCGCGGTCCACCAGCAGGGGCTCGTCCCCGATGAACCCGCGCCACTGCGCCGGATCCCCCGCCGGGTCGCCGCCGAAGTAGAAGCCGCTGAACACCGCCACCAGGGACTGGAAATCGGGCAGGGGCGAGAGGCCGTGGCGGCGCAGCAGCTCGAGGCTGGCTTCCCAGTCGTTGTTCCAGCGACCCTCCTCCTTGAGGGCGTCGATGCAGGCGGGATCCGGTCGCCAGCCGCTGTAGTGGTGCACCGTTTCCGCTAGCGCCCGCCGGTAGCTGCCAGCGACGTCGCGGATCACCCCATCGATGTCGAACAGGAGGATGGCCCGGGGTCCGGAGCCTGGCTCTGAAGCGTTCGGCAGGGCCGGCGACACAGCGGCTGGTAGGTTAAAACGCTTCCCTTCCGCCCTGATCGCCGACACGATGACAGCCACCGAGAGCGCCGCCGGCGCTGCTGTGAGCGAGGCGCCCGACGAGGCTCTCGCCGCCGAAGCCGCCACCCTGGAGAGTGCAGTCGAAGAGCGTCCGGTGATGCGTGGTGGCAATGCGGCCCTGGCCAGCGCCACCATCGATGCCGATGGCGTTCCTTCGGGCTACACGCCCAAGGCGGATGAGGGCCGCTTCCTGCTCAAGATCCTCTGGCTGCCGGACAATGTCGCCCTTGCCGTGGACCAGATCGTGGGCGGTGGCCCCAGTCCGCTGACCGCCTACTTCTTCTGGCCCCGGGAGGATGCCTGGGAAACCCTGAAGTCCGAACTCGAGGGCAAGAGCTGGATCACCGATAACGAGCGCGTCGAGATCCTCAACAAGGCGACCGAAGTGATCAACTACTGGCAGGAGGAGGGCAAGGGCAAGTCGCTCGACGATGCCAAGCTTCGCTTCCCCGACGTCACCTTCTGTGGCACCGCCTGATCGGTGGTCTGCATCGAAGGGCTCCCTGGATGTCCGATCAGCGCCCTGAGGGGCGCTTTTTTGTCACCACCGGATGCCTGTCCCTACAGAAAAGCCATCCCCCGAGGGGATGGCTGGCGGATGTGAAGAGAACAGGATCTGGAGGGATCGTGTTCAGGCTGCCTTGCTGGCCTGGAGCCAGGCCCTGGCCCTGGCCAGTTCCTGATTGGCCTTGATCTTTTCGGTGCTGGGGGGCTGACCGTCGTAGGTGTCGGCCGCCTGGCGGGCTGCATCGAAGGCCTGCTCAGCGGCAGCGGCGTCGATGCTGGTGCCGAGGGCGGCCCCGTTGACGAGCACCGTGACCTCGTCGGCCTCCACCTCGGCAAAGCCGCCCAGCAGGGCGATGGTCTTCCATTCGCCACGGTCACGCAGACGCATGACGCCGGTCTCGAGGGCCGTGAGCAGGCTGATGTGACCGGGAAGGATACCCACCTGACCGGTTGTGCAGGGCAGGATCACCTCGTCGGCGCTGCCATCGAAGACGCTCTGATCGGGTGCCAGAACGCGAAGGGTGAGAGTCATGGATCGGATTCCTCAGGACAACCGCAGGGGGGGTCAGGCCTTGGAATCGGCCAGGATCTTCTCGGCTTTGGCCTTCACCTCGTCGATGTTGCCCACCAGATAGAACGCTGCCTCGGGGAGATCATCCAGCTCGCCGGCGAGGATCATGTTGAAGCCGCGGATGGTTTCCTCCAGCTTCACGTACTTGCCGGGCATGCCGGTGAACACCTCGGCCACGAAGAAGGGCTGGGAAAGGAACTTCTCGATCTTGCGGGCCCGGTCCACCGTGCGGCGGTCGTCCTCGGAGAGCTCATCGAGGCCGAGAATGGCAATGATGTCCTGCAGCTCCTTGTAGCGCTGGAGGGTGCTCTGCACGGCACGGGCCGTGCGGTAGTGCTCGTCGCCCACCACGTTGGGCTGGAGCATGGTGCTGGTGGAATCCAGGGGGTCCACAGCCGGGTAGATGCCCTTGGAGGCCAGGCCGCGGCTGAGCACGGTGGTGGCGTCCAGGTGGGCGAAGGTGGTGGCCGGGGCCGGGTCGGTGAGGTCGTCGGCAGGAACGTAGACGGCCTGGATGGACGTGATCGAGCCTTCCAGGGTGGAGGTGATGCGCTCCTGCAGTTCACCCACGTCGGTGCCCAGGGTGGGCTGGTAGCCCACGGCCGAAGGCATGCGACCCAGCAGGGCACTCACCTCGGAGCCGGCCTGCACGAAGCGGAAGATGTTGTCGATGAACAGCAGCACGTCCTGCTTGTTCACGTCGCGGAAGTGCTCCGCCATGGTCAGAGCCGAGAGGCCCACGCGCATGCGGGCGCCGGGGGGCTCATTCATCTGGCCGTAGCAGAGCGCCACCTTCGACTTGGAGAGATCGTCGGCGTTGATCACGCCGGAGTCCTTGAACTCCTCGTAGAGATCGTTGCCCTCGCGGGTGCGCTCACCCACGCCACCGAACACGGAGACACCGCCGTGCTCCTTGGCGATGTTGTTGATCAGCTCCTGGATCAGCACGGTCTTGCCCACGCCGGCGCCGCCGAACAGGCCGACCTTGCCGCCCTGCCGGTAGGGAGCGAGCAGGTCGATCACCTTGATGCCGGTCTCGAACACCTTGGGCTTGGTCTCCAGCTCGGTGAGCTTGGGGGCTTCACGGTGGATCGGTGCGGTGAGGGTGGTGTTCACCGGACCCTGCTCGTCCACCGGCTCACCAAGCACGTTGAAGATCCGGCCCAGGGTGGCTTCTCCCACGGGCACGGAGATCGGCGCCCCCGTGTCGACGGCTTCCATGCCGCGCACCAGGCCATCGGTGCTGCTCATGGCCACGGCCCGCACGCGGTGGTCTCCGAGCAGCTGCTGGACCTCGGCGGTCAGGGCGACGTCCTGGCCGGCGGGATTTTTACCCTTGATGCGGAGGGCGTTATAAATCCTGGGCAGCTTGCCGGCGGGGAACTCAACGTCGAGCACCGGCCCGATCACCTGCCGGATGATGCCTTTGGTGCCCGTGGTGGTGCCGGTGGCAGTCGCAGCCATAGATCAAGGAAAGGTGGTGGGTGCCGAGCGGGGAGATGGCGACAGGACGCTCTCTCGACCCTGATGAGCGGCGCAACCTTACCACCGTGCCCCTTCGCCCTCCCTGGCCGGGTGGTTCGGCCCACCGTGGTTCGGTCACCCGCACAGCCATGCGCTGGTGCGGCCCGGGAGCGGCGGCATAGGTTGGCACTCGTGGTGGATGAGTGCCAGCTCTCCGGCCTCGGGCCCTTGCCGGCCTCGGGCCCCTGGAGGTGCTCTCATCCCCGCAGTGGCGTCCGTGACGCCATGCCGTTGCTGTCGCATTGATCCATGGCTGCTGTTTCCCTCAGCGTTTCCACTGTCAAACCCCTTGGAGATCGCATTTTCATCAAGGTCTCCGAGTCCGAAGAGAAGACTGCCGGCGGCATCCTGCTGCCCGACACCGCCAAGGAGAAGCCCCAGGTGGGCGAGGTGGTGCAGGTGGGCCCCGGCAAGCGCAACGAAGACGGCACTCGCCAGGCTCCCGAGGTGAGCGTGGGCGACAAGGTTCTCTACAGCAAGTACGCCGGCACCGATATCAAGCTCGGTGCTGATGAGTATGTGCTGCTGTCCGAGAAGGACATCCTGGCTGTCGTCAACTGATCGCAGTTCACATCCTCAACGTTTACTCTCTTAATCACTGCCTTCCATGGCCAAGCGCATCATTTACAACGAGCAGGCCCGCCGCGCCCTCGAAAAAGGCATTGACATCCTCGCCGAGTCGGTTGCCGTGACCCTTGGACCCAAGGGCCGCAACGTGGTGCTCGAGAAGAAGTTCGGTGCTCCTCAGATCATCAACGATGGCGTCACCATCGCCAAGGAGATCGAGCTTGAGGACCACATCGAGAACACCGGTGTCGCCCTGATCCGTCAGGCGGCCTCCAAGACCAACGACGCCGCCGGTGACGGCACCACCACCGCCACCGTCCTGGCCCACGCCATGGTGAAGGCCGGCCTGCGCAACGTGGCTGCCGGTGCCAACGCCATCACCCTCAAGAAGGGCATCGACAAGGCTGCCGACTTCCTGGTCAAGAAGATCGAGGAGCACGCCACCCCGATCAGCGACAGCAATGCCATCGCCCAGGTGGGCACCATCTCCGCCGGCAACGACGAAGAGGTGGGTCGCATGATCGCCGACGCCATGGACAAGGTCGGCAAGGAGGGTGTGATCTCCCTCGAGGAAGGCAAGTCGATGACCACCGAGCTGGAGGTCACCGAGGGCATGCGCTTCGACAAGGGCTACATCTCGCCCTACTTCGCCACCGACACCGAGCGCATGGAGGCGGTGCTTGACGATCCCTACATCCTGCTCACCGACAAGAAGATCGGCCTGGTGCAGGATCTTGTGCCCGTGCTCGAGCAGATCGCCCGCACCGGCAAGCCCCTGCTGATCATCGCCGAGGACATCGAGAAGGAAGCCCTCGCCACCCTGGTGGTGAACCGTCTGCGCGGTGTGCTCAACGTGGCGGCTGTGAAGGCTCCCGGCTTCGGTGATCGCCGCAAGGCCATGCTCGAGGACATCGCCGTTCTCACCAACGGTCAGCTGATCACCGAGGACGCCGGGCTGAAGCTCGAGAACGCCAAGATCGAGATGCTGGGCACCGCCCGCCGCATCACGATCACCAAGGACACGACCACCATCGTGGCCGAGGGCAACGAGGCTGCTGTGAAGGCCCGCTGCGAGCAGATCCGCAAGCAGATGGACGAAACTGACTCCTCCTATGACAAGGAGAAGCTGCAGGAGCGTCTGGCCAAGCTGAGCGGTGGTGTGGCCGTGGTCAAGGTGGGCGCCGCCACCGAGACCGAGATGAAGGACAAGAAGCTGCGCCTGGAGGACGCCATCAATGCCACCAAGGCGGCTGTTGAAGAGGGCATCGTGCCCGGCGGCGGCACCACCCTGGCCCACCTGGCTCCGGCCCTCGAGGAGTGGGCGGCTGCCAACCTCTCCGGCGAGGAGCTGATCGGTGCCACCATCGTGGCCTCCGCCCTCACCGCCCCGCTCAAGCGCATCGCCGAGAACGCTGGCGTCAACGGCTCGGTTGTGGCCGAACACGTCAAGAACAAGTCCTTCAACGAGGGCTACAACGCCGCCACCGGCGAGTACGTCGACATGCTGGCCGCCGGCATCGTCGATCCCGCCAAGGTGACCCGTTCCGGTCTGCAGAACGCCGCCTCGATCGCCGGCATGGTGCTCACCACCGAGTGCATCGTGGCCGACCTGCCCGATAATAAGGAAGCGGCTCCCGCCGGCGGCGGCGGCATTGGCGGCTACTTCGACTACTGATCGTTGCCGAG
>NZ_JAGQCJ010000009.1 GCF_024346135.1 Cyanobium sp. CH-040
TGGGGTGAACAGGTAGAGCAGGGAGCTCAGCCCCACCCCCAGCCGCTCGCCGTAGGCATCCCACGCCGCCAGGGCCTCCGGGTCACCGGCATCGGCACGGCGGCAGAGCTCGTGCGGCTCCAGGGCGCTCAGGCGGGCCAGGCCGGCGATGCTGCAGTAGCTCTCCAGGGAACCGCGGTTGCCGCTGTTGCAGGGGGGGCCATCGGGCTGGAGGCCGATCAGGCCCGGCTCGGCGGCGGCGCCGCGGTGGCCGGTGAACAGCCGCCCGCCCAGGAGCACGGCCCCGCCCACGCCGGTGCCGAGGGTGAGCAGCACCACATCGCCGGCGCCGCGGGCCGCCCCGTGCCAGAGCTCACCGATGGCCGCGCAGTTGGCGTCGTTGGCGCAGGTGACGCGGCGCTCCAGCAGCGCCTCCAGCCAGTCGGCCAGGGGCACGTCCCGCCACCCCGGCAGGTTGATGGCGATGCGGGCCACGCGGCAGGCACGGTCGCTGGGCCCCGGGTGGCCCACCCCCACCAGCGGCGCCCGGCGGTGCGGATCGAGCCGCTCGACCGCCTCGCTGATGGCCACCACCACCGCTCCGGGCATGGCGGGCCGGGGGGTGGCCACATCCAGGGCCTCCAGCAGCGTGCCGTGGCGGTCGAAGCGGCCGAGCTTGATCGCCGTGCCGCCCAGATCCACGCCGATCACCTGATCCGCCACGCCGGCCACCGTCGCCGCCGCCAACGCCATCTCAGAACCGGAAGAACACCTGCAGCTGGGTCTGCCAGGCGCCTTCGGTGTCCACCGACCCCTGCAGGTTCACCAGGTCGGAGGCGCGCCAGGTGAGGGTGAGCTGGGGGGGGATGTCGGTGCGGTTGGGCGCCGTCAGCACCGAGAAGTTGAACTGCTCGCTCACGTCCACGCCCACCTCGGTCGCCAGCACCAGCTGCGGCGGCACTCTGCCCGAGCGCTGTTCCGACCTCCGGCTCACGGCCGGGTTCACGTAGGTGGGGTAGAGGGCGAAGCTGAGCCGTTGGCCGAACGCCTCCCCCAGGGTGCCGAGCACCGGCGAGAGCAGGGTCTGACCGAGCACGGTGGCCAGGGCGGCCCCGGCGCCGGGCCCGGTGAGGCCGGCCAGGGAGTTGCCGCCGATCAGCGCCAGCAGACGGTCCTCCGGCAACGCCGGGGTGCTGCGCAGGGAGATGCCGTCGGCCAGGCGGTCCGCAGGCCCGCTCACCGACAGGAACACCTGCACCAGATTGAGCTGGTTGAGGGAGCTGAAGCCGTTCTCCAGCTGCGCCAGGGAGGGGGCATAGCTGGAGGTGGCCTGGCTGCCGCTCACCACCCCGCCGGCCGTGATGGTGTCCGACACCCGGCTGCGCAGGGTGATGTCCAGATAGGGCACAAGCCCCAGCGAGGGGGTGAACACCGCCACGTTGGGAGTGTTGCGGTCGAGCACGAAATTGGTGGTGAACAGGCTCAGCCGCCCCCCCTCCAGGCGCACCACGCCGCGGGCCTGGAGGTCGGGACTGAGGGGCCCGTCGAAGCGCAGGCTGCCGACCGTCCTGAAGTCGGCCAGCCGGGGCACCACCACGCGGAAATCGGAGCCCAGGCCGATGCGCAGGGCGTCGAGGCGGATGAAGCGCACGTTCGGGATCAGGGCGCGCAGCTCCTCGCCCGTCTGGCTCTCCAGTTCGGGCCCCAGGAGCACCAGGGGCCGCTGGAAATCCCAGCGCTGCTCGGCCACCTCCTGCACCGTGGCCGCCGTCTCGGTGGCGTTCTCCTCCTCGGCCAGCCGGCCGGGCTGCACATTCAGCGAGCCCTTGGCCATTTCCAGGCTGCCGCCCACCTCCAGGGCGGTGAGGCTGCCGCCCACCTCGAGCTGCCCGTCGATGCTGGCCTGCAGACGGGGCACCCGGAAGGGCAGCTTGTCCACGGAGATGGTCAACCGGGCCGGCTCCCCCTCCGCGCTGGTCTGGGCACGGAAGAGGCCAAGACTGCCGCTGCCGCTGAGCTTGCCGCTGCTGCCGACCCTGGCGCTGAATTCCTGCAGGAACAGCTTCTCGAAGTCGAACAGCACGGTGGCCTGGAGGTCCTCCACCTCCTGCTCCACCAGCCGCAGCTGACCGTCCTGAAGGCGCAGGAAGCCGTTGGCGATCGGCTCCTCGAGGCTGCCGCGCACCAGCAGCTGCAGGTTGGCGCTGCCCTCTTCCCACACCAGCGCCGGCTGGGCCAGGCGGCTGAGGAAGATCAGGCCGTCATCGCGGCTGGTGACGCGCAGTTCGATCCCCTCCTGCGCCGGATCGAGGGGAACGGTGCCGGCCAGTTCGATGCCACTGGCGGCCCCGTCCGCCCGCAGGGCCAGGTCCACCTGCATGGTGTTCTCCACCAGTTCCAGCCGACCCCGCTCGAGCAGCAGTCCGGTCTCCCCCAGACCGGCATCGGTGAGGGCCAGCTCCAGCGCCAGCTCCGGCTGGGCGGCGAGCCGGTAGCGGCCCCGGGAGGCCAGCGTGCCGCGCAGGTCGGCCGGCAGAGGGGTGAACAGCGCCAGCAGGGAGAGGGGCACACCGCTGAGGCCGAAGCTGCCTGACCCCAGCCGCACCGGTCCCTGCAGCGTGGCCCGCAGGGGCTCGCCGGTGAGGGCTTCATCCCGGTCCTGCCCGGGAAACCACAGATGCCCCTCCAGGGAGGCGTCGATGTGGGTGTCCGCCAGGCGCGGGCCGCGCAGCTCGGCCTCGAGATCGAAGCGGGCCGCCACCCGCTCCAGCCGTTCAGCCGGAGTGAGCCGTTCGCGCTGATCCACCAGCGCCTGGCGCAGGCGGGCGCGGGCCTGGTTGAGGGCCAGCAGCTGGCCATCGAGGCTGCCGCCGAAGGTGTCGATGAGCAGGGTCCCGAGATCGGCGGCGCTGCCGGGGTCGATGCCGGGCTCACCGCGCCAGCGGGGCCAGGCCTCCAGCAGGCGCCGCACGAGCCCGTCATCCAGCCCGCGGGCGCTGATGCGGGCCACATAGGCCCCCCGCCACACACCGCTCCAGTCCAGGTCGAGATCGCCGCCGCCGTCGGCCGTCACCTGGCCGGTGGCCTGGTAGCGGCGGTTGCGGTAGCTGCCGTCGAGCTCCACCCGCCGGGCCGTCACCCCCAGCACGGCGGGCCGGTCGAGGTCGACGCGGCCCCGGAAGGCCAGCGGCTGCAGCTCCAGCACGCCCGATCCGGAGAGACCACCCTGCAACGGCTGGAACTGGCCCCTGGGTCCGAGCGCCAGGCTGAGGCCGGCCAGGGCGAAGCCATCGGCGCTCCAGGCGTAGGCCCGCGGCGACCCGTCCAGGCGCAGCACGCCGCCGTCGCGCTCCAGCGTCACCGCCACCGGCACCCAGCTCCGGTCCAGGCGGGCCTCCAGGAGCCCGCGGGGGTCCTCGCCGCGGCTGGCCATGCGCAGCCGGCCGCCGCCGGCCGGGTCGCCGGACCAGTCGCCCTCCCAGGCCTCGGCCAGCAGCAGGGGGCCGGCGCCGGGCTGATCGACACGCAGCCGGAACTCCGGCGTCAGACCGCTGAGCGGACCACGGATCGTGCCGCTGGCGTCCGCCAGGCCCTGCAGTTCCGCCCCCAGCAGCGTCGAGAGCCGCGCGAGCGGGTAGCGGGTCAGCTGCAGACGCAGATCCAGGGGGCCGCTGCGCAGCCCCTGCGGCGCCGTCAGGGCGAGGGGCAGCGACCCCTGGGCGGAGAGGTGGGCGCTGGCGAGACGGTCGAGCAGCAGCCGCTGGTCGCGCCAGCGCAGCTGGGCATCCCAGGGACCCAGCAGGGGGTTGCCGGCCTGACGCAGCTGGGTGAGCAGCTCCGGGCGGCGCCAGGATCCGCCGAGCCGGAAGCTGCCGGTCAGGGCCGAACCGGCCAGCTCGGGCGAGATCGGCCGGTTCACGGGGATGTCAGCCGGCTGCAGCCGCCAGGTGCCGCTGAGGGCAGGGTCTGGACTGACCCGGCCGCTGGCGCGCAGCCAGGAGTCGCGGGAGCTGAGCTCAAGGGTCTCCAGGGCCACCGCGTCCGGCCGCCAGCGGGCCCGCAGACCCAGCTCACCGCGCTGCCGGTCCCAGCGCCAGCCGCTGCGGGCCAGGGTGACGGCGGTGCCGTCGCAGGCCAGCCGCGGACGCTCCAGGATCAACGGCTGCTCACCGGCACGGGGCCGCCAGCCAAGCTGGCGCAGCCGCAGCTCGCCCTGGCAGTCCGGCTCACCCTGGCGCCAGCTGAGCCGCAGCTCGCCGTCGAGGCGGCCGTCGAGCTCGCCGCCGAGCCCCAGCAGCTGCGCCGGCCAGCCCACATCGAGGCTGCGGCTCAGCAGCCGACCCTGCCAGCGGCCGCTGCGCCAGTTGCCGCCTCCGCGCAGCTGCAGCTCGCCGGCCCCGGCCCTGCCCGCCGCCCCTGGACGAAGCTGCAGCAGGGCGGAGGCCTCGCGGCGGTGGGGCTCCAGCATCACGCTGCCGCGCAGCGCCAGATCGCCGTCCAGCGGGGCGATGCGCAAGCGGGCGGGCTGGCCCAGGCGCAGGCGGACGGCCAGGCGGGGCGGCTCCAGGTCCGGATCGAGGCTGGGCAGACGCCAGTAGCTGCCGTCGGCGTTGGGCCGCAGGTCAGCGTCCACCCCCGTCAGGGTCACCTCCAGCACCGGCAGGCGGCGGCGCAGGCTGGCCAGGGGATCGAGACGCAGGCCGATCCCCGCCATCCGCACCCCGGACGGGTCAGAGGGCAGGGGCGTCAGGCGGCTGGGCCCCAGCTGCAGTCCCGACCAGCCCAGCCCGCGGTAGGGCCCGAGTTCGAGCGGATGGCCCAGCACGCTGCCGAGCTGGGCCTCCAGGCGGGGCCGCTGCCGCTCGTAGAGCCCGGCGACCAGGCGGTCGAGGGAGACGAGCGAAGCGGCGGCGCCGGCACCGGCCAGGGACGCGGCGATCAGCGCCGTGCGCACGGCCCGGCCGGAGAAGCGGCCCGCCGGTGGCCTGCCGGGGGGATGGGCCTGGGGAGCGGGGTCCCCGGCGGGGGGCTCAGGGGTTGCCGGTGGCGGGCCCAGGGGTGGCAACTCCGCCATGAACCTGGAGAACCCAGACGCGCCAGGGCCGCAATATAAGGGCCTGGTCCAGGTGCTCAGGCATCCCTGCGCACCCGCACATCAGCGCCCCAGCATCAGCACCCGACCACGACCAAGACCACGACCACGACCACGACCACGACCACCCGAGCATGCGCAGCCAACGATGAGCACCGATCCGATCCTGTTCGTGGCCGGTGAATGGCTGGGGGCCGCCAGCGGCCTGCTGGCGCTGCTCACCCTCGCTGCCTTCCTGCTGGGCTGGGGCACCCGCTTCCGCCTGGTGGGCGTCACCAGCTTCACGGCCCTGCTGGCCATCTCCTGCCTGGCCTTCGCGGTGAGCTATCGGCCTCGGGTCACGGTGGAGGGTGCGCTGAGCGTGCCGGTGGTGTTCGACAACGGCACCGATCTGGTGGTGGCGGCGGCACCGGGGACACTCGACCCAGCCACCGCGGCCGCCAGCGTCAACCAGCTGGCCCTGAATCTCAGCGGCAGCGGCCGCACCACCCCGGACGGTCTGGTGCGGGTGCGGCTGCGCCATGTGGAACGGGTGGGTCCGGGCCTCAGCCGGCCGGTGGTGCTGGCCGAAGCCATCCGCGACTTCGCCACCGACACCGTGACGCTCACGCCGTGAGCCTTCCGGCCTGGCGGCTGCCAGGACACGCCCGCGCCGAGGCGGAGGTGCTGCGCGCCCAGGGCGTGGCCAGCTGGCCGGCCCTGGCCGCTCTGCCGGACGGGCTGGTGCGGCAGCTGGCCGGCTCGACCGGGGCCAGCGAAGCCACCCTGCGACGGCTGCGCGGCCAGGCACGACTGGTGGTGCAGGTGGGTCTGGAACCCGAGCAGGCGGCGTTGCTGCTGCATGCCGGCATCGCCGATGCCCGGGGCCTGGCCCGTGCCGACCCGCAACAGCTCTGGGTGCAGACCGGCCGGCTGCAGCGCCGGCTCACCGGCGAGGCCGTGGCGCCGCCGGATCTGCCCACCCTGCAGCGCTGGATCGCCCGGGCTCGCCGGGCGGCAAACTGACCCCACGACGGCCAGGGGATGGGCGAGCCCATCTGGAATGGAAGCAGACGCGAACAGGTCGTGGCGGCTCACCAGCGATTCCTGACGCCGATCCGGCGCGCAGACCGCAGGCCTGGCGCGCTGCTGCTCTGCGCCCTGGCGGCAGCGGTGGCGCTGCTGCCGGCGGCTGGAACCCTGATGGCGATACCGGCTCCGGCGCTGGCCCAGTCCAACCTGCTGCAGTCGGTGCGACGGGATCCGGCCCGCGCCAAGGCGCTCTGCAACCAGCTGCGTGAGATGAACCGCCAGGGCATGTCCGCCACCAGCAAGGAGGCCACCCGCAGGATCGCCGCCCAGGAAGGGCTCAGTCCGGTGGACGCCGAGGTGCTGATCACCTACGTGGTGGGGATGCACTGCCCGGAGGTGCGCTGACGGCCGCGCCGGTGTCCTGGCGGGATGCCTGGCTCTGCTGCCGCGACGGCGTGCGGCTGATCAGCCGGATCTGGCAACCGCCGGGCGAGGGGCCCTGGCCGGTGCTGCTGATGCGCCAGCCCTACGGCCGGGCGATCGCCTCCACCCCCACCTACGCCCACCCGGGCTGGTATGCCGCCCAGGGATTCCTGGTGGTGGTGCAGGACGTGCGCGGCCAGGGCGATTCGCAGGGCAGCTTCGCCGGCTTTGCCCAGGAGGCCCGCGACAGCACCGACAGCGTGCGCTGGGCCCGGCGGCTGGAGGGCTGCAACGGCCGGGTGGGCCTGTACGGCTTCTCCTACCAGGGCCTCACCCAGCTGCTCAGCGACGCCGGCGACGCGGAGGGGCTGCCCGACTGCCTGGCGCCGGCGATGGCGGGGCTGGATGAGCGCCGGCACTGGGCCGGCAGCGGCGGTGCCCACTGGTGGGCCCTGGGGCTGGGATGGGGTCTGCAGCTGGCGGCGCTGCAGTGCCGCCGCCGCGGCGACCGGGAGGGCTGGCGGCGCATCCGCTGCAGCCTCGATTCGGGCGCCTTTCTGGAGGAGGGGCCGGCGCTGCTGGAGGAGCTGGATCCCGAAGGCATGGGCCTGCGCTGGCTGCGGCAGGATCCCGCGCTGGCGGAGGGCTGGCGGGTGCATGAGCCGCCGGCGCCGCTGTGGCGGCGGCCGATGCTGCTGATCGGCGGCTGGCACGACCCCCATCTCGAGGGCGTGCTGGACCTCTGGCGGCGGGCGCGGGCCGCCGGGGGCAGGCCCCTGCTGCGCATCGGCGCCTGGACCCACCTCAACTGGGGCGACGGGGTGGACGGGCTGCTGGCGCGCTTCTTCCGCCGGCATCTGCAGGATCCACCCGGGGAGGCGTTCGCCGAACCGGAGGTGGCGGTGCAGAGCGGGCGGCAGGGCTCCTGGTGGAGCCTCCCTGCGCCGGCCGCCGATGCCATTGCGGAGCCGACTGGCGACGCCCCGGCAGGGCGACGCTGGTGGCTGCGGGGAGTGGAACTGCTGCCGGCCGGTGGCCCCACGCCGAGCGGGGCGGAGCGGCGCTGGATCGTGCACGATCCCTGGCGGCCGGTGCCGGGGCGGGGCGGGCACCTGGGGCTCGACGCCGGACCCTGCCAGCGAGGAGATCTGGACCAGCGGCGCGACGTGGCCTGTTTCACCAGCGCTCAGCTGGAACGGACGCTGCGCCTGCTGGCCCGTCCCCGCCTGCGGCTGCGGGTGAGCAGCGACCAGCCGGGATTCGACCTCTGCGCCGCCCTGAGCCGGATCACCCCGGACGGCGGCGTGGAGCAGCTCAGCACAGGCGTCAGCCGTCAGCTGGGCGCCGGCTGCCGGGAGCCGGCCTGGCGCGAGGTGCAGCTGCAGCCCCTGCTGCTGGAGCTGCAGCCCGGGGAGCGGCTGCGGCTGTCACTGGCGGCGGCGGCCTGGCCCCAGGTGGCCGTGAATCCGGGCACAGGCGAGCGGCCCTGGGGGGGCAGCGGCCCGGAGCATCGCGTGATCACCCTGGAGCTGGACAGCCAGGACGCGGTGCTGAGCCTGGAGACGGTCGAGGGACTGGATCCTGGGGCAAACTGTGGCCTGCCGTGCCCGCCGCCGTGATGCCACGCTCCGCTCCGCTGCTGCTGGGTCTGTGCGCGGCCCTGACCCTGGGCGGCGCTCCCCAGGGCCTGCGGGCCCAGGGCACGCAGGCCGCCGCAGCCCCCCGGTCCACTCTCACGGTGGCCGAGGCCCGGGCGGCGGCCAACCGCTTCCTGGAGGCAGCGAAGACCCGCGATGCCGACCTCCGCTATGCCCAGTTCTCCCCCGAACTGAAGGCGATCAGCAGCCCGGCGATCGTGGCTGAGCGCATCCGCAACGAACCCGTGCTGCGCGGCTGGACCCTGCTGAGCGTGCGCGGCGGCCTCAGCACCACCACGGTGGAAGCGACGCTGGACACCGCCGAGGGAACCCGCGACCTGTTCATGGTGCTCAACGGCCGGGGGGAACTGGAGGGATACCACTTCGACCTCACCGACGCCGACACCGCCAAGGTGGCCAGGGATTTCGTGGTGGCGCTGAGCGCCGGACAGTTCGTGACCGCGCGCAGCTTCCTCAGCCTGCCCAAGCAGGAGGAGTTCAGCGCCGCCGCGCTGCGCACCAAGTGGCAGGAGCTGCAGCGCCAGACCGGTGCCTTCGTGAAGGTGGGCCGGGTGCTGGAGGTGGACCGGGCCGAGGACACCCGCCTGGTGCTGGTGAGCACCGAGTTCAGGGAGGTCACCGATGCGCTGTTCGTGATCCTCAACACCAACAACGAGATCGTGGCGGTGAACTTCCCGCAGGATCCGGTGCGGCCGCGCAAGTTCTCCCCCAGCTCGCGCTGAATCCACGGCGCCGCACGGGAGGCGGCTGCCACCGGGAACCGCCCTAAGCTCGCGGCGCCCGTGCTGCCTTGCCATGCCCGTCCCCACTCTCGACTGGATGGTGGAGGACGCAACGCGGCTGGCGGAATGCCGCCACGACCATCCCTTCGCGGTGCTCGGCCCCCAGCCCCTCGAGGACGGCCGCTGGGTGTTGCGGGTGTGGATGCCGGAAGCGGAACGCGTGGAGCTGCTGCTCGGCGCTGAGAGCATCGCCACCGCCACGCCCCACCACCCCTGGATCTTCGAGGCGGAACTGGACCACAACCCCGGCAGCGGCTACCGGGTGCGGGTGCTGCGCGGCGGCATCACCCATGAGGCCCACGACCCCTGGGCCTTCCGCCAGGAGTGGATGGGCGAGCTCGACCGCCACCTGTTCGCCGAGGGCAACCATCACCACGTGTGGCGGCGCCTCGGCGCCCACCTCACCGAGCTGGACGGGGTGGCCGGGGTGATGTTCTGCCTCTGGGCCCCCAACGCCCGCAGCGTGGCGCTGCTGGGTCCGTTCAACAGCTGGGACGGCCGCCACCATCCGATGCAGAGCCGCCTCGGCGGCCTCTGGGAACTGTTCATCCCCGGCCTGGAGGCCGGCGCCATCTACAAGTACGAGATCCGCACCCAGGCCGGTCACTGCTACCAGAAGGCCGATCCCTACGGCTTCCGCCACGAGGTGCGGCCGGCCAACGCCTCGATCGTGGAGCCCCTGGGCGGCTACGGCTGGAGCGACCAGGCCTGGATGGCCGAACGCGACAGCCGCAATCCCCTCGACCAGCCGGTGGCGGTGTACGAGATGCACCTGGGCAGCTGGATGCATGCCAGCGCCGATGCGCCCTACATCGAGCCCGACGGCACGGCCCGCCCGCCGGTGCCGGCGGCCGACCTCAAGCCCGGCGCCCGCCTGCTCACCTATCCGGAGCTGGCGGAGCGGCTGATTCCCTACGTGAAGGCCCGCGGCTTCACCCACATCGAGCTGATGCCGGTCTCCGAGCATCCCTTCGACGGCTCCTGGGGGTACCAGGTGACGGGCTGGTATGCCCCCACCAGCCGCTTCGGCACGCCCACGGAATTCCGCGCCTTCGTGGACCGCTGCCACGCCGAGGGCATCGGCGTGATCCTCGACTGGGTGCCCGGCCACTTCCCCAAGGACGCCCACGGCCTGGCCTTCTTCGATGGCGCCCATCTCTACGAGCACGCCGACCCCCGCATCGGCGAGCACAAGGAGTGGGGCACGCTGATCTTCAACTACAGCCGCAACGAGGTGCGCAACTTCCTCGTGGCCAACCTCATCTACTGGTTCGAGGAATTCCACATCGACGGCATCCGCGTCGACGCGGTGGCCTCGATGCTCTACCGCGACTATCTGCGGCCCGACGGCGAGTGGCTGCCCAACGAGCACGGCGGCCGGGAGAACACCGAAGCCGTGCGCTTCCTGCAGCAGGCCAACCACGTGCTGTTCCAGCACTTCCCCGGCGCCCTGTCGATCGCCGAGGAATCCACCACCTGGCCGATGGTCACCCAGCCCACCCACATCGGCGGCCTCGGTTTCAACCTCAAGTGGAACATGGGCTGGATGCACGACATGCTCGATTACTTCGAGCTGGATCCCTGGTTCCGCCAGTTCCACCAGAACAACGTCACGTTCTCGATCTGGTACGCCTACACCGAGAACTTCATGCTCGCCCTCAGCCACGATGAAGTGGTGCACGGCAAGAGCAACCTCCTTCACAAGATGCCGGGCGACGACTGGCAGAAGTTCGCCAACGTGCGGGCCCTGCTGGCCTACATGTGGACCCACCCCGGCAAGAAGACGATCTTCATGGGGATGGAGTTCGGCCAGCGGGCCGAGTGGAACGTATGGGGCGATCTGCAGTGGGATCTGCTTCAGCACGAACCCCACCAGGGACTGCAGCACCTGGTGGACGACCTCAACGCCTTCTACAGAAGCGAGCGGGCGCTCTGGGGTGACGACTTCAGCGAGTTCGGCTTCCAGTGGATCGACTGCAACGACAACCGCCACTCGGTGATCAGCTTCATGCGCCGGGAGAGCACCACGGGGCGCTGGCTGGTGGTGGTGGCCAACTTCACCCCCCAGAGCCACTCCCATTACCGGGTGGGGGTGCCGCTGGAGGGCTTCTACGAGGAGGCCTTCAACACCGATGCGGCCCGCTACGGCGGCAGCAACCTCGGCAACCTGGGCGGCAAGTACACCGACGAGTGGTCGATCCACGGCTACGAACACTCCCTCGATCTCTGCCTGCCGCCGCTCTCGGTGCTGGTGTTCCGCCGCGACGAGAAGCGCAGCCAGGCCCCGCTCTGTGACGAAGGCGCCGCCGCCGCCGCACCGGCGGCCTGATCCCGCGGGGTGGTCGGGTAGGTTCGCCCCTGGCCCGGTTGTCTGCCCTGATGTCCACCTCCGCTCCCCTGCTGCTGCGCGCCGCCCGAGGTGAGCAGGTGGAGCGGCCGCCGGTGTGGATGATGCGCCAGGCGGGCCGTTACATGAAGGTGTACCGCGACCTGCGCGACCGCCATCCCGGCTTCCGGGAGCGCTCGGAGAACCCCGATCTCTCCTACGAGATCTCGATGCAGCCCTTCCACGCCTTCCGGCCCGACGGCGTGATCCTGTTCTCCGACATCCTCACGCCGCTGCCGGGCATGGGGATCGACTTCGACATCATCGAGAGCAAAGGGCCGATCATCGAGCCCGCCATTCGCACCCAGGCCCAGGTGGATGCCCTGCGGCCCCTGGATCCGGCCGCGGCGCTGCCGTTCGTGGGCGAGGTGCTGGGCCGGCTGCGCGCCGACGTGGGCAACGCGGCCGCCGTGCTCGGCTTCGTGGGCGCCCCCTGGACCCTGGCGGCCTACGCCGTGGAGGGCAAAAGCTCCAAGACCTACTCGGTGATCAAGGCCATGGCCTTCCGGGAGCCGGCGCTGCTGCACCAGCTGCTGGGCCACCTGGCCGACTCGATCGCGGCCTACGTGCGCTACCAGATCGATTCGGGTGCCCAGGTGGTGCAGCTGTTCGACTCCTGGGCCGGCCAGCTCAGCCCGATCGACTACGACGTGTTCGCAGCGCCCTACCAGAAGCGGGTGATCGACCAGGTGAAGGCCACCCACCCCGACACCCCTCTGATCCTCTACATCTCCGGCAGCGCCGGGGTGCTGGAGCGCATGGGCCGCACCGGCGTCGACATCGTGTCGCTGGACTGGACCGTGGACATGGCCGACGGCTGCGCCCGCCTGCCCGAGCACGTGGGCGTGCAGGGCAACGTGGACCCCGGCCTGCTGTTCGGCACCCCCGAGGCGATCCGTGAGCGCATCCTCGACACGGTGCGCAAGGCCCGCGGCCGCCGCCACATCCTCAACCTCGGCCACGGCATCCTGCCCGGCACGCCCGAGGACAACGCCCGGGTGTTCTTCGAGACCGGCAAGGCGGTGAACGAGCTGCTGGGGGCCACCGTTTGACGGCTGCCGGCGGACCCGGCGACGGCATCCCCGGCCCAGCCCGGCCCCAGCGGATTCTGATCACCGGCGCCTCGGGCTGCGTCGGCCAGCACATCGCCCATCTGCTCCTGCGCGAGAGCGACGCCGAGCTGCTGCTGCTGCTGCGCGATCCCGCCAGGCTCACGGCCGTGCCGGCCGACCATCCGCGCATCACCCTGCTGGTGGGCGACCTGCGCGATCTCACACCCCATGCCGGCGCCATCGCCACGGCCACCCGAGTGGTGCACACCGCCACCGCCTGGGGGGACCCGGCACGGGCGATGGCCGTGAACGTGGTGGCGGTGAAGCAGCTGCTGGCCTGCTGCAGCCCCGAGAGACTGGAGCAGGTGCTGTATTTCTCCACCGCCTCGATCCTGGACCGCGACCTGCAGCTGCTCCCCGAAGCCCTCAGCGAAGGCACCGAATACATCCAGACCAAGGCCCTCTGCCTGCAGCAGCTGGAGCACCATCCCCTGGCTGAGCGGATCGTGGCCCTCTTCCCCACCCTGGTGTTCGGCGGCCGGGTGGATGGCAGGGGAGTGGATGGAGATGGCCAGTTCCCCACCAGCTACCTCACCGCCGGCCTGAAGGAGGCCTGCCGCTGGCTGTGGCTGGCGACATGGCTGCGGGTGGACGCCAGCTTCCATTTCATCCACGCCGGCGACATCGCCCGGGTGTGCGCACACCTGCTGAGCGAGCCCCACGGGAGCGCAGCCGGACGCCCCAATCCCGAGCCCGGCCAGGGGCGGGTGCGGCGGCTTGTGCTGGGCCAGCCGGCGGTCACCGTGAACGACACGGTGCGGCGGCTGACGCGCTGGCGCGGCGGCTGGATGCCGCCCGTGGGCCTGGCGGTCACCCCTGCGCTGGTGGAGGTGCTGATCAAGCTGCTGCGCCTGGAGGTCACCGCCTGGGACCGCTTCTCGATCCGCCAGCGCCACTTCGTGCACGAGCCGATCAGCCCCCCGGAGCGCTTCGGCCTGGTGAGCCAGGCGCCCACCCTGGAGGCGGTGTTCGAGCAGGCCGGGCTGCCGCGCCGGCGGCCGCTGGCGAAACGGCTGTGGCAATTGTTTCGAAGCTGAGCATCACGGGGCACCGGGGCCCAGGGGGCGCCTACGTTTGCGGGGCTATTGCGTTGCGAAGCGCCTTTCCATGCGCCGTCTCCTTTCCCTCATCGCTCTGTGCCTGGCGTTGGTGCTGGGCGCCGCCCCCAGCTATGCGGCCGACGTGGCCCATGGCGCCCAGATCTTCTCGGCCAACTGCGCCGCCTGCCACATGGGTGGCGGCAACGTGGTGAACGCCGAGCGCACCCTCAAGCAGGATGCCCTGGCGGCCTATCTAGCCGACTACTCCAGCGACCACGAGGCCGCCATCGCCTACCAGGTGACCAACGGCAAAAACGCCATGCCCGCCTTCGGCGGCAAGCTCAGCGCCGGCGACATCGCCGATGTGGCCGCCTACGTGGAGGACATGGCCGGCAAGGGCTGGGCCTGAACTGCTGGCTGGGCCTGATCCACGCCGATCGGCCTTCTCCACCAGCACCCCTGAATCCTTCGACCCCGGCCCCTGGGCCGGGGTTTTTTGCTGCTCAGGCCAGCGCCCGGCGCGCCTCCAGCACCGCCAGGTAGAGCTCCTCAGGCACCTCGCGGATGTCGTACTCGCTGGGCAGCACGCCATGCACGTGGCGGTGCACCGCCAGCCAGCAGTTGCGCTCCGGATCGGCGCCGGTGGCGTCGAACTCGAGCGAGCTCTCCGCCAGCTGCCGCACCAGATCGCCGTCCATCGCTTCGCCCATCGGCCACCACCCTTGCGCGGCCCATCATGGCCAGCGGTCCCGGTCGCTGGGGCGGAGCGCCGTACACGAACGTTCGGCCTGCCGGGGGTGTCAGGGCCGCGAGGGATCCATAGCTTGAGATCAACCCAAACACCGCCGCCGCCGGGAGGTTTCCGCATGCATCCCACCGCCGAACAGTTCACCGAGAAAGCCTGGGGCGCCGTCGTCGCCGCCCAGCAGCTGGCCCAGCAGAAGCGCCAGCAGCAGATGGAGAGCGAGCACCTGTTCGCCGCCCTGCTGGCCCAGCAGGGGCTGGCGGGCCGGATCCTGGAGAAGGCCGGCGTCAACGTGGGCGGCCTCAGCCAGAAGATCGACGCCTTCATCGCCGGCCAGGCCAGCCTCAGCGCGCCCCCCGAGAACGTGTATCTGGGCAAGGGGCTGAACGCGGTGCTCGACCAGGCCAATGAGCTCAAGGGCAGCTTCGGCGACAGCTACATCGCCATCGAGCACCTGCTGCTGGCCCTGGCGATCGATGACCGCTGCGGCAAGCAGCTGCTCAGCCAGGCCGGCACCAACGCCGACAAGCTGCGCCAGGCCGTGGAGGCGGTGCGCGGATCGCAGAAGGTGACGGACCAGAACCCCGAGGGCACCTACGAGTCGCTGGAGAAGTACGGCCGCGACCTCACCCGCGAGGCCCGCGACGGCAAGCTCGATCCAGTGATCGGCCGCGACGAGGAGATCCGCCGCACGATCCAGATCCTCAGCCGCCGCACCAAGAACAACCCGGTGCTGATCGGCGAACCGGGCGTGGGCAAGACGGCGATCGTGGAGGGCCTGGCCCAGCGGATCGTGAACGGCGACGTGCCGGAGGCCCTGCAGAACCGCCAGCTGATCGCGCTGGACATGGGCGCCCTCATCGCCGGGGCCAAGTACCGCGGCGAGTTCGAGGAGCGCCTCAAGGCCGTGCTCAAGGAGGTGACGGCCCCCGAGGGGCAGATCGTGCTGGTCATCGACGAGATCCACACCGTGGTGGGGGCCGGCGCCACCGGCGGCGCCATGGATGCCAGCAACCTGCTCAAGCCGATGCTGGCCCGGGGCGAGCTGCGCTGCATCGGGGCCACCACCCTCGACGAGCACCGCCAGCACATCGAGAAGGATCCGGCCCTGGAGCGGCGCTTCCAGCAGGTGTTCGTGGATCAGCCCACGGTGGAGGACACGGTCTCGATCCTGCGCGGCCTCAAGGAGCGCTACGAGGTGCACCACGGCGTGCGCATCGCCGACAACGCCCTGGTGGCGGCGGCGGTGCTGAGCAGCCGCTACATCGCCGACCGCTTCCTGCCCGACAAGGCGATCGACCTGGTGGATGAATCGGCGGCGCGGCTGAAGATGGAGATCACCTCCAAGCCCGAGGAGATCGATGAGCTCGATCGCCGCATCCTGCAGCTGGAGATGGAGAAGCTGTCGCTGGGCCGGGAATCCGACGCCGCGAGCAAGGACCGGCTGGAGCGGCTGGAGAAGGAACTCGCGGATCTGGGCGAGCAGCAGAGCGCCCTCAACGCCCAGTGGCAGGCGGAGAAGAGCTCGATCGATGAGCTCAGCGGCCTGAAGGAGGAGATCGAGCAGGTGCAGCTGCAGGTGGAGCAGGCCAAGCGCAACTACGACCTCAACAAGGCCGCCGAGCTGGAGTACGGCACGCTGGCGGGGCTGCACAAGAAGCTGGCGGCGAAGGAAGCCGAACTGGCCTCCGGCAATGGCGCCGGCGAGAAGACGCTGCTGCGCGAGGAGGTCACCGAGGACGACATCGCCGAGGTGATCGCCAAGTGGACCGGCATCCCGGTGGCCAAGCTGGTGCAGAGCGAGATGGAGAAACTGCTCCACCTCGAGGAGGAGCTGCACACCCGCGTGGTGGGCCAGGGTCAGGCGGTGACGGCCGTGGCCGATGCCATCCAGCGCTCCCGCGCCGGCCTCAGCGACCCCAACCGGCCGATCGCCAGCTTCCTCTTCCTCGGCCCCACCGGCGTGGGCAAGACGGAGCTGAGCAAGGCCCTGGCCGCCCAGCTGTTCGACAGCGAGGAGGCGATGGTGCGCATCGACATGAGCGAGTACATGGAGAAGCACGCCGTGAGCCGGCTGATCGGCGCGCCTCCGGGCTACGTGGGCTACGAGGAGGGCGGCCAGCTCACCGAAGCGGTGCGGCGCCGGCCCTACGCCGTGATCCTGTTCGACGAGGTGGAGAAGGCCCACCCCGACGTGTTCAACGTGATGCTGCAGATCCTCGATGACGGCCGCGTCACCGACGGGCAGGGCCGCACGGTGGACTTCACCAACACGATCCTGATCCTCACCAGCAACATCGGCAGCGCCTCGATCCTCGATCTGGCCGGTGATCCGGCCCGGCACGGGGAGATGGAGAAGCGGGTGAACGAGGCCCTGCGGGCCCACTTCCGCCCGGAATTCCTGAACCGGCTGGATGAAACGATCATCTTCCACAGCCTCAGGCAGGAGGAACTGCGCGAGATCGTGGAGCTGCAGGTGCAGCGGCTCGCCAGGCGCCTCGAGGAGAAGAAGCTGGCCCTGCAGCTCAACGCCGACGCCCTCGACTGGCTGGCCGGGGTGGGCTACGACCCGGTATATGGCGCCCGGCCGCTCAAGCGCGCCATCCAGCGCGAACTGGAGACGCCGATCGCCAAGGGCATCCTGGCCGGCACCTTCACCCCTGACCACACCATCAGCGTGGATGTGGAGAGCGAAGGCGAGGCGCGCCGCCTGCGCTTCCAGCAGACCGACCCGGCCAAGCTGCCGGTGCTGGTGTGAGCGGCGGGCGGCAACGGTCAGCGGCGATAGGTTGAGGTTGATGGCAGCTGGAGGAATCAGCCATGGATTCCCTCATCCCACTCGGCCACCCCGCTGGCAGCGGCGATCGCGCCCCGTCCCGTCCCGGGGCCGTCCCGGCCCCGCCCCTGCTGCTCTCGGCCGGCGTCGACGCCGACCCCGCCCGGGCCGCTGATGGGGCCCTGGCGGCGCTGCTGGAGTGGCGCCGCGTCCAGCTGCAGCGGATCCTGGGCGAGCGCATCGGCCTGCTGCGCCGCCCCTTCAGAGGGGCTGGCCGCAAGGCCAGGGCCGACGACCGCGAGCAGGTGCACCAGCTGCGCACCGGCCTGCGGCGACTGCGCTCGATGGCCGAAGCCTTCCCCCGCCACTGGCGCGGGCCCTCGGCAAAAAGCCTACGCAAGCTGGCCCGCGCCGCCGGCGAGGTGCGCGACCTGGATGTGCTGCTGGAGACCCTGGAGGAGCACCAGCGCGAGATGGGCGGGGGCGAGCGGCGGCGGTTGGGGCGCCTGATCGACCGGCTGCAGACGGTGCGCTGCCGGGGGCGCCGCCAGCTCAGCCGGCGGCTGCGCCGGCTGCCCAGGGGTCTCGCACCCGCCCCGAAGCCGCCGCAGAGCCCGGAAGCCGCCAGCGACGTCCATCAAGGCGCCCTGCCGCTGCTGCGGGCCGGCCTCATCCGCCAGCTGGCGGAGCTGCGCCTGCATCCGGGCTGGGGGGATGGCCGCCGGCCGGCCCGCGGCAGCCGCCGGGAGCGGGATCAGCACGAACTGCGCAAGGCCTTCAAGCGGCTGCGCTATCAGCTGGAGGTGCTCGAGGCCCTGGAGCCGGCCCTGCGCGACCGGCTGGTGCTGCTCAAGCGCACCCAGGACAGCCTGGGGCTGCTCCAGGACCTGGTGATCTGGCGGCCGCTGCTCAAGCAGCACCTGGAAGGTCGCCTCAAGCGCCGGCTGCCGGCCCTGGCCGCCCGCTGGCGGCGGCAGGCCGATGGCGCCTGGGCCGACTGGCTGGAGCTGCGCCGCCAGTGGCTGGATCCGGCCACCGGCCTGGAGGCCTGGCAGCGCTGGCTGCTGGAGCTGGAGAGCACCGCCGCCTGACCTCGGCCCAGCCACCCCGGAGCGTCCACGAGCAGCATCGGCCCGAGGCTGAACGATCAGTCGAACAGGTCGGGTTCGGTCACGATCACGTCCTCCCAGAGGGTCTGGAAGTTGAGCCAGCCCGCCTGCGGCGTGGCGGTGTGCTCACGGGTGTATTCCGCCCACTCGCGGCGGATCAGCTGGGGCGTGCCGGCGGCTTCGGCCAGCAGCTGGCACTGGCAGGCGCGCTCCATGGCGATGAACCAGTAGGCCGCTTCCTCCACGGTGTGCCCCACCGTGAACAGGCCGTGGTTCTGGTGGATCGCCGCCTTGCCGCGGCTGAAGGCGGCGGCGAAGCGCCGGCCGGCCTCCTCCTCCAGCACCACCTTGCCGCCGTCCTCTCGCACCAGCACGTGGTCCTCGAAGAACATGCAGCTGTCCTGACTGATCGGATCCACCAGCCGCCCCAGGCTGGCGAAGGCCTTGCCGTGGGGCGAGTGGGCGTGGGCGGCGGCCTGCACCTCCGGCCGGCTGGCATGGAGGGCCGCGTGCAGCACGAAGGCCGCCCGGTTCACCGGCCAGTGGCCGATCACCACCTCGCCGGCGTGGTTCACCAGCAGCAGATCGCTCACCTTCAGGCGGCGGAAGCAGCGGGCGAAGGGATTGACCCAGAAGTGATCGGGAAATTCCGGATCGCGCACGGTGATGTGGCCAGCCACCCCCTCGCCG
Organism: Cyanobium sp. CH-040; assembly: GCF_024346135.1. Classification (GTDB taxonomy): domain Bacteria; phylum Cyanobacteriota; class Cyanobacteriia; order PCC-6307; family Cyanobiaceae; genus NIES-981. The sequence goes on from NZ_JAGQCJ010000009.1 coordinate 18,804, forward strand.
AAGCCCAGCCGGCCGAAGATCCGCAGGGCCGCCACCAGCCGCTCCTGGCGGTGGCGGCGCTCCAGCTCCGGCGTTTCGAACACCGGCGGTGCGAGCGTCTGCAGCGGTTTGGGGGTGAGCGGCACGCCGCCGATGCAGGGAACCGCTGCGGACGGGCCGGCGGCGGCGGAAGGGCTGTTGGCGACGGTCACGGGGCGGCGCTCACCCGGAGGGGCCCATGCTGACAGAGCCGAACCGGCTTGGCAGACCGCCCGCACCGCCACCGATGCTCACAGGGGTTCCATGGTTGTGGCTGACGCTCGGCACCGCCCTCGGTGAAACCGTGCGCGACCTCTGCCTGCGCACGGTGCTGCGCCGCTCCGGCTGGAGCACCCTGCGGGTGATCGGCATCAGCAGCGGCCTGGCGGGCCTGCTGCTGCTGCCGCTGCTGCTCAGCCGGCCGCCGGTGGTCAACCTGCCCGCGTTCGCGGCGGCCCTGCTGCTGGGCGGCAGCCTCAACGCCCTGGCCTTCTGGTGCTACGGCCGGGCCATCGCCCTGGAGGATCTCAGCCTGGTGCTGCCCCTGATCAACCTCTCGCCCCTGGCCCTGCTGCTGGCGGGGTGGTGGGTGCTGGGCGAACGGCCCGGTCCGCTGGCGGTGCTGGGGGTGGCCCTGCTGGTGCTCGGGGCCCTGCTGCTCGGCCAGCCCCGCAGCCGGACGGGAGCGGAGGGCTGGGGCCTGGCGCGTCTCTGGTCCAGTCCCGGCTGCCGCGCCATGCTGCTGGTGGCGTTGCTCTGGGGCATCGGCGCCAGCGTCGACAAGCTGGGGGTGAGGGCCGGCGGCAGCGTCGCCTGGGTGCTGGCCCTGCAGCTGAGCATCGGCAGCAGCCTGCTCGCTCTGTCGCTGCGGGAACCGCGCCGGCCATCCCGGAGCCGCAGGCCGAAGCCGGCGGGGGCAGGCCCCCTGGCCGTGGCGCCGGTGATGGTTGTCGCCCTGGTTCTGGCGGCCCTTGCCCTGGCCGCCGGAACGGTGCTGCAGATGGAGGCGATCCGGCAGACGGCGGTGGTGCACGTGATCGCCATCAAGCGGCTGAGCACGCTGCTGGGCAGCGGCGCCGGCGTGCTGGCCCTGGGCGAGGCCGATGGACTGCGACGCCTCACGGCCGCCGGCCTGATGCTGCTCGGCGCCGCCACGGTGCTGCGGGGCGCGATGGGCTGATCCCCAGCCAGGCTGGAAGGCCCTCTCCCACCACGGACCTCTGCCGCCTGCCATGCCCTCCCTGCCCCGGCCCCGCCGCATCCTGATCACCGGCGCCAGCTCGGGCATCGGCCTGCAGGCGACCGCGCAGCTGATGGTTGCCGGCCACCGGCTGACCCTGCCCTGCCGCGATCCGCAGCGGGCCGCTGCCACCACCGCCCGCCTCATCCCCCGCCTCGCCGACGCAGCCGGCGGCGGCCCCGAGCCCCAGGCGCCGGTGTGCGACCTGGCCGATCTGGAGAGCGTGAACCGCTGCGCCGACGCCCTGCTGCGCAAAGGCGAGCCGATCGACACCCTGGTGCTCAATGCCGGCCTGCAGTACACCGGCGCCCGCGAGCCACAGCGCTCGGCCCAGGGGCATGAGCTCACCATCGCCGTGAACCACCTGGCCCACCAGCTGCTGGCGGTGCGCCTGCTGCCCCTGCTGCAGGGCGGCCGGGAGCCGCGGGTGGTGGTGACGGCCTCGGAGGTGCACGATCCCGTCAGCCCCGGCGGGCGGGTGGGTCGGCCCGCCGGCCTGGGCGACCTGAGCGGCCTGCGCCGGGGGCCCGACTTCGCGATGGTCGATGGGGTGTCGCCCTTCGATGCCGACAAGGCCTACAAGGACAGCAAGCTCTGCAACCTGCTGTTCGCCCGGCGGCTGCAGCAGCGGTTGCAGGAGCAGGGACACCACTGGCCGGTGATCGCCTGGAGCCCGGGCCTGGTGATCCCGCGCGGCAGCGACGGCTTCTTCCGCTACAGCCGCCGGCACAACGAAGCCGGCCAGCGCCTGTTCGCCCTGGTGGCGCGCGATCTGCTGCGGCTCACCGAAACCGTGGAGCGGGCCGGGGCGCTGCTGGCGGGTCTGGCCACCGATCCGGCTCACGCCGAGCCGGGCTTCCGCTACTGGAGCAACCGGGTGCTGGGGCCGGGCCGGCGCCGCTTCGAAGCGGTGGATCCCAGCGCCGAGGCCCGCGACGACGCCCTGGCCGCCAGCCTCTGGGAGCTCAGCGCAGGACTGGTGGGACTGGCCTGAGCCCTCAGCCGGCCAGCTGGTCGATGCGCTGGGCCAGTTGCACGTCGAGGTTGGAGAGACCGCCGGTGTCGTGGGTGGTGAGATCGATCGTCACCCGGTTCCACACATTGCTCCACTCGGGATGGTGGCCCAGGGTCTCGGCCGCCAGGGCCACCTTGGCCATGAACCCGAAGGCCTCGGTGAAGTCGGCGAAGCTGAGCTGCCGGTGCAGCTTGCCCTCCCTGAGGCTCCAGGCTGGCAGGGAGGAGGGCAGCGCGTTGATCTGCTCGGGGGTGAGGGGCGTGGCGGCCATCGTCGGGCGGAACACGGAGCGGCGCCATGGTGGCGCATCCGCCGGCGGGGCTGACCGCGGCTGCCGGCCCGGTGCTCAGAGGCTCGGCCCGAACAGGATCGGCCGGCCGGTGAGCGCCGCATCCTTGGCGGTACTCCAGCGCACCCGGCAGCGGAAGCTGCGCTCAGCAGGCTCCCCCAGCCGCTCGTAGTGCATGGTGGTGACGACGGCGCCGGCCGGCCGCTGAGCCTGGGCCCGGTTGCAGGCATCCACCGGCGAGATCAGGGAGCTGACCTCCACCTCCCCGCTCTGCGCAGCGGGCGCTTCCTCGGCCCGCAGCGGCAGGGGGCTCAGCAGCGACGCGGCACAGATCAGGACGGCAGGCACCGCTGCGGTCCGGGGTGTTGACAGGGGCGGGGAAGCCATCGGCCGGCGGCAGGAAGGCATGACCCTAGGCATAGCGCCTCCGGTGAAGGGCACCTGGGGCCATGGCCAGCCTGGGGCCATGAGAGCGACCACTCCGCGGGCCAGGTCCGTCGGTGGTCGTTCCTGTCGGTGGTCGTTCCTGTCGGTGGTCGTTCCTGCCCTGGCGATCCCTGTCAGGCTGTCTCGCGGATCAGGACAGACGCCCTCTGAGGGCCGGCATGTCACTGCCGAGCACCTCCTCCAGCAGCCCCTGGATGTGGTGCAGGTCGTTGCGCAGGTCGGTCGCCAGATCGCGGATGGAGTCCTCGCTCTCCTCGTCGAGATCGCGGCTGTCAAATCGCTCCACCCTCTGCTGGGCGGTCGCCCTGGCCTGCTCGAGCCGGCGCACGATCTCCTCGAGCAGATCCTGGCTCACGGACGTGGATGACATGGCCGTCGGGGATGGACATCCCTCCACTGTGCCTCGCCCACGGTGTCTGGGCCCACGCTGGCTGGCAGGCCGTTGCTCCGGATTGAGCAGCCCTGCAGCACTGGCTGCAGTCGGCGGGACGTTGACAGCACAGGGGTTTGGGGTATGGCGGAAATAACGGATGCGCTCACGCTTCCGATCCAAATTACACACTGGACCATCACGCTGCGCACCGATCGTCTGTGGCGATCTGCGCATCAATGCTGGACCAGGGAGTGCATCGGGCACCTTCTGATTTCGTCCGGAACCGGATAGCAGGCCCGTTCAAGTCGGACCGTGCCTGGCCGTATCCGCCGTTGTATTGAAACTGTATTCAAGGAGTAACGATCATGAACACCAGCACAGAGATGTCTGTGGCCCGTAGCGAGCAGGAAGAGCTGCGCCGGGCCAATGAACAGCTCCGCCAGGCCATCCTCGACAAGAAAGAGGCGCAGATCCAAGCCTGGTCTGCCCAGATCGAGCAGGTCCAGCAGAGCCTGAACAGCGTTGCCGAAAGCGTTCGCGACGAAACCGGGAAACGACTTGCCGAGCTGCGCCAGGCCCGTGATCAGGCCCGCGCTCAGCTCGACACGCTTCAGCAGGCCTCCCAGGACAGCTGGGCATCCCTGCTTCAGCAGAGCGACGGTTTCTTCCAGGAGCTGTCCAGGCACTTCCACGAGTTTGTGGTCGAGCACACCTGAGAGGGTGCCGAACGCTTTCCAGGTCATCAACATCCAGGTTTTCAACTTCCAAGTCCCGAACACCCGTTTACTCAACACAGGTTCATATCGCCTCGATCAGATATGCATTTAATCCCCATTCAGACTGAACATCATGACAGTGTGTTTGACTGCTACCAGGCCCTGCGCAGTCCATCCACACCCCGTAGTCCGGCCGGCATCACCGAGGCCCTCCTGCCGGAGATCAGCAATTCGTTCTGGCTGCTGGTGACCAGCAATGCGGTGATCGACGCTCAGGACACCCAGGCCCTGCGGATGATCCTTGCTCGGGCGCTCCCCAGGGGCGTCTCGGTGGCTCTGGATGTGACCTGGCAACCGCAGCGCTGGAGCCTGCCCGAGCGGAGCGCACCCACCGCCGAGGTGCTGCGCCGCTTCCGGCCTCTGTCGCAGGCTGCCCAGCTGATCCGCTGCACACGCGGGGAAGCCGAGGCCTTCTTCGGCAGCGACGATCCGGTGCGGGTCCATGAAACCCTGGCCCAGCGGCCGGCCGTGCTCATCAGCGGTCCGGCCGGCGGTCTCGACTGGTGCATCGGCGGACGCCGGGGGCGCCTGGACCCCTCGATGCTGCAGGACCACGCTGTCTTCCTGGCGCGTCTCCTGGACAACCTCTGCACCCAGCCCCAGCTGCTCGGCAGTGCCGGCCCCGGCATCGATGCCGTCGCAGACCCTGACGGACTTGCCGAGCAGCTGCTCATCGCAGCCGGATGCGCCAGCTGAGCCAGGGCCTGCAACCGCTTGGGATGAGGCCCCTGGCCGTCAGGGCGCGGTGAGGGGCGGTTGCTTCCCCTCCCACGTCCTGCGCAATTCGGCACTGGTGACTTGGGCCTCGCGCAGGCGTCCCTGCCCGCGCAGGCTCCTGGCCAACCCATCCAGAGACCAGCCGTTGGCAGGGAAGCGCTTCAGATCCTCACGGAAGATCCGTTCAGCAGCGGCATCCTCACCCACCTCCAGAAGAAAGACACCGAAGTCCTGGCGGACGGGAACCGTCCATTCCGGTGGTTCGCCATAGACCATCCCGTCCTCCAGCGACACCGCATGGATGAAGTGCCTCCTGGCCGAACGGACATCCCCGTCCGCTGCGGCGAGATGGGCCTCCAGCACATCGGCGGCGATGGCCAGCACGGTGCCGGAGGTGTTGAATTCCAGGCGCTGGGCTGACAGCTCGGGATCGCCAGCCAGGGCCCGCAGGTCCGCCAGCCGTCGGCGGGCCTCCTCCAGCTCCCCCCGGGCGATGAGCGCACGACCGCGGGCATAGGCCCAGAGCCCGCGGGCATGTCCGAGGTCTGCCGCAGGGGCCGGTTCGGCCAGGATCGACTCCCATTGCGAGAACCGCACCTTCATCTGCAGATGCCGGGTGCGGTGATGCTGCAGGAAGGTCATGCCCGGGGCGCGCAGCATCTCCTTTGGGGAGAGGGTGCGCATCGTCTCGGTGGCGGCAAGGGCCTGGTCGCGCAGGCCGATCATGCTGGCCGCGAAGGCCAGGAAATCATAATTGTGAGGATAATATCCCGCCAGGTACATTCCGAAGCCAGGCCGTTGATCGCGGATGTAGGTTTCGTCGGCATGGATGGCGTGTTCATTGGCCGTGATCGCATCGCGATACCGCCCTACCCTCACATAGATGTGGCCAGGCATGTGCACGATGTGTCCTGCCCCGGGCATCAAGCCCGCCAGGCGTTCGGCGGCTTGCACGGCCCGTTCGGGATGCACCTCCTCGATGGCATGGATATAGAAGTGATTGGCTCCAGGATGGTTGGGTGCGGTCTGCAGAACGGTCTCGAGTTGCTGCAGGATCTCTCCCGTGGTCTCCCGCGCTGAGCCGTCTTTGTTCCAGTAGTGCCAGGGGCTCAGATTCATCAGCGCCTCCACATGGAGCGTGCGGAGATCCATGTCGTCGGGATACCTGCTGACCAGCTGCCGCAGGGCCTCGGCCCAGGCGGCATCAAGACTGCTCCGTTCCTCCGCAGGATCGGCCACGTAGCGCACGGAGAGGGCCTGGATCAGATCCCGCTCCTTCGCGGAGGCCGACGCCAGCGTCGCGCGTGCCCGCTGCAGGGCGGCCCAGGCCATCAGCCCCGCCTCGCGGTCCATCGGCAGATTGATGTTGGGGCCCCATGCCAGCGCTTCGCCCCAGTGGCAGAGCGCACAGGAGGGGTCGAGGGCGGCGGCATGGCGGAAGGCCCGGATGGCTTCCTGGTGGTTGAACGCGTAGTAGAGACGCAGCCCCTGATCGAAGTAGGCCTGAGCCCGGGGATCCCGGATCGAGAGGGGGTAGTGGTGCGAGCCGAGGTTGTCGTAGAGGGGGGGCTCCTGAACCTGGGCGAGGCTGAAGGGTGCCGCCAGGACGAGTCCCGCCAGCAGGGGCACCAGCGTTCTGAGCGCCACCGGAGGGGCTCCCGTGTTGCCACTCCGCAGGATCTCGTCTCCACTCAGCAGGATTTCTGGCTTTTCTGCGTGCACCTGCATCCTCTGTCCTCCCGAGGCTGCAGGTCACTCCGCAGCTCTCTGCATCCGTCTATGTCTCAAGGCTGCACTTGTCCCTTGAACGGATGCACCTGATGGCTGCAGTGGACAAAAATCTTCACTCCACCGGCTGCCACCCTGATCACGGGGGAGGACTCATGAGGACTCATCTTCTGAGCACTTCTGCTCATGATTCCCTGGGGTGCCGCCTCCGGGCGTGGACACTGGCCGCTCAGGCCTTTCCGGAGGCTTCGAGCCGGCTGGCGACACCCCGGCAGCCGCCCGGCAGGGTGCGGCGGGAACGGGCGCCGCTCCAGGCGGCCAGATAGTGCTGGGCCTGGGGGTCGAGCTGACGCACGCCGCTGAAGTTGGCGTTCTCCACGATCGCGCCGGTGCCGTGACCGCTCTCGTGATCCACCGGGCCTGGGGCCCCGGCCGGACTGGCGGTGGCGACCCGGCCCAGGAAGAACAAGGTGCCATCGAGCAGGGCACCGTCCAGATCGGCACCGGCGAGGTTGGCCCCGGCCAGGTTCGCCTCGCGCAGGTCGGCGCCGGCGAGGTTCGCGCCCCTCAGGTCGGCGCCGTTGAAATCGACGCCGCGCAGGTCGGTGCCCGAGAGGTCGGCTCCCTTGAGCACCTGCTGCAGCCGGATCACGGGAACGCCCTGGCGGCGGTCCTCCTCGTAGTTCCCCTCGCCGTCGAGGATCGCGCGGCCAAGCCGCAGATCCCGGCGCAGCGGGGTGAGCAGGCGGGCATGGGAGAGGAAGCGCAGGATCCGCGCCCGGCCCTCCCGGTCGATGCTGCCCATCACCGCCGCCAGCCGTCCCTCCGCCAGCATCCGCTCCAGGGGCCAGTCCTCCAGCAGGCCCTCCTCGTCGACGATCAGCTCGGAGATCCCGTGGATGAAGCTGTCGATCGTCTGGGCCTGGGTGATGCGGTTCTGCTGACTGGTGAGCCGCTGGTCGATCATCACCTGCCGCCAGGCGATCGCCAGGGCCACCAGCGCCACCAGGATCTGGCCGATGGCACCGATCACCCCCTCGCCGATGGCGCCGATCGCCTCCCAGTTGCGGCTGCGGTAGATCTCCAGCAGCGGGTCCCACCAGCCCAGGGCCAGCGGCACGGCCAGGGCCGCCACCAGCAGGCCCAGCACCGCCAGCACGCGGGTGGTGGGCACGTCGTCCAGACGCCCGGCGAGCACGCGCCAGAACGGAGGCAGCAGCTGCGCCAGGGCCAGGGCGATGGTGACCAGGGCGGCGGGGAGGGCCAGCCAGCGCCAGTGCAGCAGCAGGGCCGCCAGGGTGGTGACGCTGGCGACCAGCAACTGCAGGGAGGCCGACTGGTTGAGACGGCTCAGGCGGCTGCGGGACTGGAAGGGGGGCACCGCAGGCGTGTCGGCCGGGGAGGTCATCCGATGCCAGGAGCCGGGGGCTGCTTGTGAGGGCCGTTCAGCATGATCGAGATGGGCCTAGGCCAGCGCACCGGTCTGGAAGAAGAACCCTGCCGCCAGGATCACGTAGGCGGCCAGCAGCAGGGCCCCCTCGAGCCAGTCGGAGCGTCCGTCGAGGCTCACCAGGTTGCTCACCACCACGGCGGTGATCACCGCCACGAGCTCATAGAGATCGAAGCGCAGATCCAGGGGATGGCCGAGCCAGGGACCCACCAGCACCAGCACCGGCACCACCAGCAGGGCCACCAGCAGGGTGGAGCCAAGCGCCACCGACACCGCCAGATCCATCTTGTCCTTGCGGGCCATCGAGACGGCCGTGAGGTACTCCGCCACGCCGCCCAGCAGCGGCAGCAGGATCACGCCGGTGAACACGGCCGAAAGCCCCAGCCTGCCGGTGACGGTCTCCACCACCCCGACGAACAGCTCCGATTCCACGGCGATGCCCACCGTGGCGCCCGCCAGCACCGCCAGCCAGGGCAGCAGCGGCGGCCGCCGGTGCTCATGCTCCGGGGCCTCCGGCTCCAGGTCCGCTTCCGCCACCTCGTAGAGGGTGCGGTGGGTGCCGAGCGAGAACAGCAGCGTCAGGCCGTACACCACCAGCATCACGCAGGCCACGAACAGCGAGAACTCCTCACGGCCCTCGGCGCCGCCCAGGGTGGCCAGGCTCGGCAGCAGGATCGCCAGCACGGCCAGGGTCATCGCCGATCCGTTCACCCGGGCCACCACCGGCTGGAAGCGCTGCTCGCTGCGGCCGACGCCGCCCACCACCATCGCCAGGCCGAGGGCCAGCAGCAGGTTGGCGGTGATCGTGCCGGTGATGCTCGCCTTGACGATGTCCACCAGGCCGGCTTTGAGGGCCACCAGGGCGATGATCAGTTCGGTGGCGTTGCCGAACACGGCGTTGAGCAGGGCGCCGATCGCAGGACCCAGGGTGATCGCCAGCTCCTCGGTGGCGGTGCTCAGCCACACCGCCAGGGGAACGATGGCGGCCACGGAGGTGAGAAACACGGCCGTTTCTCCCCACTGCAGATGCTCCGCCGCCAGTGACACGGGCACCATCACCAGCAGGCCGATGGCCAGGGCGTTGCGGGCGGACATGCGGGAGCACGGCACTGGCCACCATTGTGAGCCGCGCGGATGAACGGGCCTGCACGGCTGCCCTGCGCCATGCATCACGACTGCATCCCTGAGGTGATCCGATGGGGCCGTGAACGGAGCCGATCCGGCCGGACCCCTCAGGCTCCCATCAGGTGCAGGCTCAGCCGGCGGCGATGGCTGCGGGCCCGGTGCTCCCAGAGGTACACCGCCTGCCAGGTACCGAGCAGCAGCCGCCCGCGCTGGAAGCTCAGCTGCAGGCTGGTGGCGGTGAGGGCGGTGCGGATGTGGGCCGGCATGTCGTCGGGCCCCTCGTCATCGTGGGCATAGCGCTGCCGCTCCCCTTCGCCGCTCAGCGAGCGGAAGCCCTGTGCCGGCACCAGCGCGCGCAGGTAGGCGGCCAGGTCGTGGAGCACACGCGGATCGGCGTTCTCGTTGATGGTGAGGGAGCAGCTGGTGTGCTGGCAGACCAGCGTGGCCACCCCTAGATCCAGCCCGCTGGCTGCGATCTCCCGGTTCAGGGCGGCGGTGAGGTCGGTGAAGCCCTCGGCGGAGGTGGTGACCTCGAGCAGGTGCAGGTTCTGGCACAGCATCGCGACAGCGCGGGCAGCCCCCATGGTGATGCTCCCTAGCATCACTCCAGCGTGTCGTCGGCCCATGCTCTCCATCGCCAACAAGGTCGCTCTCGGCCTCGCCGCCACCGCTCTGTCCCTCATGGCCACCCCGGCCCTGGCCCAGCGGGAGGTGCCCAAGCTCGGCATCATCTGCCCCCTGGGCTACGTGGATCTGCTCAACGGCAAGTGCAGCACCCTGGGGCTGGCGAACTACACCGTGCGGCCCACCTACGGGAAGGCATGCCCCGAGGGCTGGATGAACGTGGGCGGCCGCTACTGCCGCAAGAAATGGTGATCTCCTGCGCCCCGATGCGGCCATGACGCCCCAGCTGCGCATCCTCTACGACGGGGCCTGCCCCCTCTGCCTGCGGGAGGTGCGCGTTCTGCGGGAGCGCGACCAGCGGTTGCACCCGGACACGCCGCAACTGGCGTTCGTGGACATCAACGACCCGGGCTACGACCCGGCGGCCCACGCCGGCGTCGACTACCGCTCCGCCATGGGCCGCATCCACGCCATCAGCGCCGACGGTGAGGTGCTGCGCGATGTGGCCGTCTTCCGCCGCGCCTACGCCCTGATCGGCCTGGGCTGGCTCTATGCCCCCAGCGCCTGGCCCGGTCTGCGCCAGCTCGCCGACTCCGCCTATGGCCTCTGGGCCCGTTGGCGGCTGCGGCTCACCGGCCGGCCCAGCCTGGAGCAGCTCTGCAGCGACCGCTGCCGCCCGCTCCCATGACGCCCACGCCATCCCGCGGCGCCGCCGATCCGGATCTGGTGGTGGTGGGCAGCGGCCTGGGGGGCCTCTGCGCGGCGGCCCTGGCCGCCCGCCACGGGCTGGAGGTGCTGGTGCTGGAAGCCCACGACCAGCCCGGCGGAGCGGCGCACGGCTTCCAGCGGCGCGGCTTCCACTTCGAGTCGGGCCCGTCGCTGTGGTCGGGGCTGGGACGCTGGCCGAGCGGCAACCCCCTGGCCCAGGTGCTGCGGGCCGTGGGCGAGAGCGTGCCGGTGGCCACCTATCAGGAGTGGGGCCTGCTGCTGCCCGAGGGACAGCTCACGGTGGGCGTGGGTCTGGAGCCGTTCCTGGCGGTGGTGCGGGAGCTGCGCGGCGCCGCCGCGGCCGAGGAATGGACGGCCTTCATGGCCTGGCTGCAGCCCTACTGCGAGGCCGCCCGGGCCCTGCCGCTGCTGGCCCTGCGGCCCGGACTGGGCCTGGCCGCCACCCTCGGCCGCCAGGGGCTGGGACTGCTGGGCCAGGCCGGACGGCTGGCGGCCCTGGGCGGCGCCTTCGGGCCGATGGCGCGGCGGCACCTGCGCGATCCCTTCCTGCTGCACTGGGTGGATCTGCTCTGCTTCCTGATCTCCGGCCTGCCGATGGATCAGACCAGCGCCGCCGCCATGGCCACGCTGTTCGGGGAGTGGTTCGAGCCCGGCGCCTGCCTCGACTACCCGATCGGCGGCAGCCCCGCGGTGGTGGCCGCCCTGGTGCGGGCCCTGGAGCGCCAGGGGGGCGCCCTGCGCACCCGCAGCCCGGTGGCGGAGGTGCTGGTGGAGCGCAACCGGGCCGTGGGCGTGCGGCTCGCCGACGGCCGGCGCATCGGCGCCCGCCGCGGCGTGATCGCCAACGTGAGCCCCTGGAGCCTGCCGGAGCTGCTGCCGGAAAGTGCCACACCGGCCCGCTGGCGGCGGCGCCAGGCGGACACGCCGGCCTGCCGCAGCTTCCTGCACTGGCACCTGGCCCTGCGCGGCGACGACCTGCAGCACCTGCCCATCCACCACGTGTGGGTGGGCGACTGGCGGCGGGGCATCGACGCCGAGCGCAACATGGCCGTGCTGTCGATGCCGTCGCTGCTCGATCCTTCCCTGGCCCCGCCCGGCCACCAGGTGCTGCACGGTTACACCCCGGCTAACGAACCCTGGGATCTGTGGCGGGATCTGGAGCGCGGCAGCCCGGCCTACGCTGCCCTCAAGGCCGAGCGCTGCAGCCTGTTCCACCGGGTGCTGGCCCCGCTCATCCCCGACTGGCGCGAGCGGGTGGTGCTGGAGCTGCAGGGCACGCCCCTCACGCACCGGCACTACCTCCGCATGCCCCAGGGCAGCTACGGGCCGGCCTGGCCGGCCGACGCGAGGCCGTTTCCGGGGGGCGGCACACCGATCGACGGGCTGGTGCTCTGCGGTGCCGGCACCTTCCCGGGCATCGGCGTACCGCCGGTGGCGGTGAGCGGCGCCATGGCCGCCCACCGCTTCGTGCCGGCCCGCCAGCAGCGGCAGCTCCTGGAGGAGATCGGTCTGGCGGTCCCCTGACGGGCCTTGGGAGCGGTCCGCGCCCGCGGTGTCGCCGGGCGATCAGAGTGGAACGCCATGGCCCCTCCCCCGGACCGGCGATGACCACCATCTCCTGCCGCTACGACGGCGGCCTGCGCTGCGCCGCTGAGCACGGCCCATCCGGCAGCGTCATCGACACCGACGCTCCGCCGGACAACGCCGGCAAGGGGGAGTGCTTCTCCCCCACCGACCTGGTGGCCACGTCCCTGGCCACCTGCCTGCTCACGGTGATGGGCATCGTGGCCGAGCGCCACGGCTGGCCCCTGCAGGGAGCCGCCGCCCGGGTGGAGAAGACGATGAGCGGCGACCCGCCCCGGCGCATCGCCGCTCTGGAGGTGTGGGTGAGCCTGCCGGCGTCTCTCGATGAGCGCCAGCGGCGGGTGCTGCAGCGGGCGGCCGAGAGCTGTCCCGTGAAGGCCAGCCTGGAGGGAGCCGTTCCCATGACCCTGCACTGGGAGGTGGACTGAAGCAGCCGAGGGTGGTTCGGCTCGTTCATGCAGGTGATCAACCAGGTCAGCCTGCTGTCACAGCTGCTCGACGAAGCGGCGCCGGTGCACCCTGGCCTCAGGAACTCTGCTGGTAGAGCTGCTCAAGCCGCTCGCGGCTGAGATCCACCACCATCACCAGCTCACCGGGTTCGGGCGCTTCCGGATGGCGGCGGGGACCGGCGGCGGAGCGGAAGCCCTGAGCCATCAGCGAGAAGGCCCCCACCAGCAGCAGGACGAAGCAGAGGAGATAGACCGCGGTGAACACCATGGCGCCGGGAGCACAGGACCCTGACCCTAGTGTGAAGAAGTATTAACCGCGACGCGTCGATCAGATCCCCTGCGCCGCAGCAGATGTCACCCGAGGCCGAATCCCAGGACGAGCCTGAAGCGGGCAGATGAGCAGCCCTGTTAACGTTCCGTTACATCCACACCGGGCCAGCGGCCATGACCGTCGGAGAGCTCTTCCTCGAATCGATCGCCACAGGCGTGATCACCCCCGCCGAACTCAACTGGATCACCACCCAGCAGCCCCGCTTCTCGCGGGTGGAGGAGGCCGCGGCCCTGCGCCTCGGCCGCCTGCTCGATCAGGGCGACATCCAGCTGGGCTGCCGCCTGCCGGCGGCCAGGGTTCAGCACGACAGCGTGCGTGAGCACTGGATCGAACCGCTGGGCCGTCGCCGCCGCCGCCGGGGCAGCCCCAACGCGTTCACAATCCTTTAAGATCGCATCACGTTTCGTAACGTCACCTCCATGTCCGACTCCACCTCCCGCTTCGGCTTCGTGGCCTTCGCTGAAACCTGGAACGGCCGCCTGGCCATGATGGGTTTCGTGATCGGCCTGGCCACCGAACTGCTCACCGGCCAGGGCATCCTCAGCCAGATCGGCCTGGGCTGAAACCGCTCCCCGGGGCGTCATTCCGACGATGTCCAAAGCCCTCGGTTTCCAGCCGAGGGCTTTTTGCTGAGGGGGCCTTGCGCCGGCGCTCAGGCACGGGCGGCCACCGCGGATCCCAGGTGCGCCTCCAGCCTCGTCATGCTGGTGCCCAGCACCTCACCCTGTGATGTCCCAGCCGGGAAAGGCTCTCGATCGGCTGCAGAGCCACCTGCACCACACCCGTCTGCTCGGCTCCATCAGCAGCACCCTCTACTACGACCAGAACACCGTGATGCCCCCGGCGGGGGCCGCCTGGCGTGGGGAGCAGCTGGCCCTGCTGGCCAGCCAGCTGCACGAGCGCCAGAGCAGTGAGACCTACGCCGATCTTGTGGCCGCCGCGGAGGCCGAGGTCAGCGCCGACGCGCCCCTCCCCCTGCGCCGCAACCTCCAGCTGCTGCGCCTGGAGCTGGAGCGCCAGCGCTGCCTCGATCCGGCCCTGGTGCAGGCCCTGGCGATGGCCCAGTCGCGCGGCAATGCGGTGTGGCAGCACGCCCGCAGCCGCAACGACTTCCCGGCCTTCGCCCCCGCGCTCGAGGAGCTGATCGATCTGCGCCGCCGCCAGGCGGCCCAGCTGGCGGCGGCCGAGCCGGTGGCCCGCAGCCCCTGGGAGATCCTGGCCCAGCCGTTCGAGCCCGACGTGAGCAAGGCACGGCTGCAGGCGCTCTTCGACCCGCTCGAGGCGGCCATCCCGCCGCTGCTGGAGCGGGTCGCCGCTGCCGAAGAAGCTGGGCCCGCTGGCGCAGTGCCTGCCGGCACGGACGGATCCAGCGACCGCACTGGTTCGCTCGATCTTCCGGAAAGCCTGCAGGAGCAGCTCTGCGCCGAGCTGCTGGAGAGCTGGGGCTACGACGCCAGCCGCTGCCAGCGCTCCCGCTCCGCCCATCCCTTCTCCTGCACGGTGGGGCCGGCCGACTTCCGCATCACCACCCGGGTGGTGCCGAACCAGCCCTTCTCCGCCTTCCTGGCCACCGCCCACGAGTGGGGCCATTCCCTCTACGAACAGGGTCTGCCCCGGGGGGACGACCACTACTTCCCCTGGCCCCTGGGGGAGGCCACCTCGATGGGCGTGCATGAGTCCCAGTCGCTGTTCTGGGAGTGCCGGGTGGCGCGGGGCCGCGCCTTCGCCGAACGCTGGCATCCGCGCTTCAGCGCCGCCCTGGGCCGCGATCCCTGGGGCGGCGCGGCGTCGTTCTGGCGCCAGCTCAACCCCCTGCGGCCCGGACCGATCCGGGTGGAGGCCGACGAGCTCAGCTACTGCCTGCACATCGTGCTGCGCTTCGAGCTGGAACTGGCGCTGCTGGAGCAGGACATGCCGGTGGCAGAGCTCCCGGATGCCTGGAACCGGCGCCTGCAGGAGCTGCTCGGCATCAAGCCGGCCAGCGACGCTGAGGGCTGCCTGCAGGACATCCACTGGGCCGAGGGGTTGTTCGGCTACTTCCCCTCCTATGCCCTCGGTCACCTGATCAGCGCCCAGCTGGCCGAGGCGCTGGAGGCCGGGATCGGCCCCATCGATGGGCACGTGGCCGCCGGCGATGAGGCGGCGCTGCAGGCGTGGCTGGCGCAGCAGGTGTGGCCCCTGGGCCGCAGCGTCAACGGCGAGGAGCTGGTGGAGCGCGTCAGCGGCAGAGCCCTCGGCGCCGGGCCGTTTCTCGCCTATCTGGAGAACAAGGTGGGCCGCCTGCTCGAGGGCGGCTGAAGCCGGCGGCGGCAGGGAAGAAAGCGCGCCGGCGCACTCCTTAGGATGCGCCGCTCCCCACGACCCGCTTCATGGCGAACATCGACCACGCACCAAGCCGCACGATGCTCAATCTGCTGCACGTGCTGCCGGCCTTCGCCGATGAAGCGGACCTGCGGCTGAACGCGATCGTCGAGCTCAACTCGATGACGATCAACAAGTACGAGCTGATCACCGAAACGGGCCACCTCAAGCTCGACCGCGTCGGCTACTCGTCCCTGGCCTACCCCTTCGCCTACGGCTGCATCCCCCGCACCTGGGACGAGGACGGCGACCCCCTCGACATCGAGATCGTGGGCGTGACCGAACCGCTGATCCCCGGCTCCCTGGTGGAGGCACGCATCATCGGCATCATGAAGTTCGACGACGGCGGCGAGGTGGACGACAAGGTGATCGCCGTGCTGGCCGATGACAAGCGCATGGACCACATCACCAGCTACACCCAGCTCGGTGAGCACTGGCTGAAGGAAACCCAGTACTACTGGGAGCACTACAAGGACCTCAAGAAGCCCGGCACCTGCCGCGTGAACGGCCTCTTCGACGCCGACGAGGCCGTGCGGGTGATCAAGACCTGCGAAGCCCGCTACAACAGCGAGATCGACCCCAAGCTGGTCGACGGACCCACCGCCTGAGGCGGCCTTCTCAATCCGATCCCACCCACCAGCAGCGCCATGGCCCGCCGGACCTTCCGCCTCCAGCCCCGTCTGACGCCCCTGATGGCCCTGCTGCTGGGGAGTGCCCTGATGGCCGCGGGACCCGCCGGGCATGCTGCCGACGAACCGGCAGGGGCAGGGGCCGAAACGGCCGCGGCGCCCGCTCCACCGGCGGTGCTCAGCCGGGAGATCGTGCTGGAACTGGGCCGGCGCCAGATCTCCCTGGTGGAGGAGGGGAAGGTGCTGGGCAGCTGGCCCGTGGCCATCGGCGACCCGCGCACCCCCACCCCCACGGGGCGCTTCGTGGTCGAGAACAAGGTGCTGAACCCGATCTACCAGAGCACCTCCAGCGGCAAGGTGAACAACAAGGTGGGTCCCCAGGCCCCCCTCGGTGACCGCTGGATCGGCTTCAAGCAGAGCGGGCTCAATCAATACGGCATTCACGGCACCCCCGACGCCTGGTCCTGGACCGTCACCTCCAGGGCGGCGGTCTCCAACGGCTGCGTGCGCATGCTCACGCCCCACGTGCGCCAGCTGTTCGATCAGGTGGAGGTGGGTACTCCGGTGATCGTCAGACCCTGATCCGGGAGCTGCACCGGGAGCGGATCGCCAAGCCGGTCCTTCCGGTTTGTTTCACAACCCGGAAGACTTCCTGCAGTCCGCCGGCCTGACGGTTGTGGTGGGACCTGCAGCCCTTAGCTTTGCCCCTTCAACGCCCAGCACCGCTCCGGCATGGTCAGCGACCAACCCCACCACCACGAGGGAGCCGCCACGCCCAGCACGGTGCTGAAGTGGTCCAGCGACGGCGAACTCTCCGCCATCGACCTGCAGCGGCTGGTGGATCGGCTGCAGCAGACCGATCCGGTGGCCGAAGCCCTGCTGCATCCCTCCCACTTCGCGGCCCTCAATCCCGGGTCCTGCTGACCCGCCGGGCCAGGGCCCGCGCCAGTCCATCGCGGCTGGCCAGACCGCACAGGGCGCTCACCGGCAGGCCGCCAGCCGGCAGTCCGTGGGGCAGCACCGGCACACCTGCACCGGGGAGATCGAACACCGGCAGCTGGCGCAGACCACTGGGACGCAGCTGATCTTCGAGCTGCACCAGATGGGCGGCCAGGGGCAACCAGATCAGCTCCGAGCGGCGGCAGTCCCCCAGCCGGATGCCGGAGCCGGTTCCGTCGTCGCTCGGCCCGTCGTCCCGGGCCGAGAGCAGGCGCTGCAGATCCGGGAGGGTGACCAGGGCCACCACCCGGGACCCCTCACGCACCAGCAGACAGTGGCCGCGGGCCTCCACCAGGTGGTCGAGGGCTTCCAGAGCGGCGCAGTCGCTGGGCAGCACCAGCGGCTGCTCGGGCTCCAGCGCTTCGGCCAGGGGCACCGCGGCCAGCTGGCGGCGGCGCCGCTCCTCGGCCACGTCGGGACCCAGCAGGCCTGGGTCGCTGAGGCCTTGCCAGCGTTCCACCAGCGCCGCGCTGAGCCCGGCTGCGGCCATCAGCGGCAGCACGATGCGGATGTCGCGGGTGAGCTCGAACAGCAGCAGCAGCGCCGAGAGCGGTGCCCGGGCACTGCCGGCCAGCACCGCCGCCATGCCCACCATGGCGTAGGCGGGCGGTTCCGCCACCGACAGACCCAGGCCGCCGTCCCCCAGCAGCTGGCCGTAGCAGTTGCCCAGCACGGCGCCCAGCACCAGGGCGGGCGCGAAACCGCCGCCCACGAACCCGGTGGCGGAGCTGATGGCGGTGGCCAGCAGTTTGGCGCCGAGCAGCAGCAGCAGCCCCAGCAGCGGCACGCCGCCATCGCGCCCCAGCAGGGCTTCGATGGTGTCGTAGCCCACCCCCAGCACCTGGGGAAAAGCCAGGGCCAGCACGCCCACCACGGCACCACCGAGGGCGGTGCCCACGCCGGCAGGCAGCAGCGCCAGCCAGCGCTGGAAGCGGGCGCTGCGGCCCAGCGCCAGAGCCAGCAGCAGCAGCAGTGAAAGGCCGCTGGCCAGCAGACCGAGCCCCAGGTAGAGCGGCAGCTCCAGGAGGGAGCGCACCTCATAGGCGGGCAGGCGCAGGATGGGCGCATCGCCCAGCAGCAGCTGCGTCACCAGGGTGGCGCTCACGGCCGCCACCAGCACCGCCCGCAGGCTGGGCCGCCCCTGGATCGTGCTGAAGCTGCCTTCGAAGGCGAAGAACACCCCGGCGATCGGGGCCTTGAACCCTGCCGCCAGGCCGGAGGCCACCCCGGCGGCCACCAGGGCCTTCTGGCTCTGGGGGGCCAGACGGGCCCGCTGCGCCAGCCAGAGGCCCACATTGCCGCCGCTCTCCACGCTGGGCCCCTCCGGCCCGAGGGATGCGCCGCTGCCCAGGCTTACCGAGGCGGCCAGCAGGCGCTGGAACGGCAGCCGGGGCGCGGCCGGCGCGGCCCCATCCGCCATCGCCATCAGGCTGGGAAGGCCCGGACCCAGATCAGGGGTCCAGCGGCGCAGCACACCCACCACGAGTCCCCCCAGGGTCGGCACCACCAGCACCGGCCAGAGCTGGAGCCAGTCGGGCAGGCCCGAGGCGGGCGGCGGCAGTTCAGGCAGGGCCGGTGGGGGCGGCAGATAACCCAGACCGCCCAGGCCGATCTGGAGCAGAACCGCCAGTGGTGTGCTGCGCTCCAGCGGCGGCAGCGGGGGCGGAGCGGGGGGGGGCTGCGACTGCCCCAGCGTCAGCAGGGTTTCCACGAACGGCCCGAACAGGGCGCTGTTGATCAGTCCCACCAGCTCGTGGAAGGCGACCACCGCCAGGCCGGTGAGCAGGCCCACGAGCCCGGCCCAGGCCAGCAGGTTCCACTGGAAGGGCAGCCCGGCCGCAGGGGCGGGCGGCTCAGGCCTCGGGCCGGACGCTGGCAAAGATCTCCTCCAGGATCTCCCCGGCGCCCTGCTCCCGCAGCTTGCCGGCCAGGGCGATGCCGATGGCCTCGGGATCGCCCTCGGGGCCCCGGGCCTCGTCGCGGATCAGGCGCAGGCCATCGAGGCTGGCCACCATGCCGGTGAGCACCAGTTCGGCCGTCTCACCCTCGCCGTCGAAGCGGGTGTTCACGCCGATCGGCACCTGGCAGCCGCCCTCCAGCTCGCGCAGGAAGGCGCGCTCCGCCAGGCAGCGGCGGGCGGTGGGGATGTGCTCGAGCACCTTGATCTGTTCCAGCACGGCGGCGTCGCCGTCGCGGCACTCGATGCCCAGGGCACCCTGGCCCACGGCATGCAGGGAGATGGAGGGGTCGATCAGCTCATGAATGCGGTCGCCCAGACCCAGCCGCCCCAGGCCGGCCGCGGCCAGGATCAGGCAGTCGAAGGCGCCGGAATCGAGCTTCTCGAGACGGGTGATCACGTTGCCGCGCACGTCCTTGAAGGTGAGGTGCGGGAAGTGGTGGCGCAGCTGAGCCAGGCGCCGCAGGGAGCTGGTGCCCACCACCGAACCCTCCGGCAGGGTGGCCAGGGTCTTGTCGCTGTGCTTCGCGTGCACCACCAGGGCATCGGCGGGGTCTTCCCGTTCGGTGATGCAGCCCAGCATCAGGCCCTCGGGCAGGTTGGTGGGCAGGTCCTTGAGGCTGTGCACGGCGATGTCAGCCTGATCCACCAGCATCTGGGCCTCCAGCTCCTTGGTGAACAGACCCTTGTCGCCGATCTTGGCCAGGGCCACATCGAGGATCTTGTCGCCCTGGGTGGCCATCGCCTCGATGCTGATCTGCAGGCCGGGGTGGGCCTTGGCCAGTTGGTCGCGCACCCAGTGGGTCTGCACCATGGCCAGCTGGCTGCGGCGGGAGGCGATTCGCAGGGTCGGTGCCATGGCAGGCGATTCACAGCCGGCCAGCCTAAGGAGCCGCTCGCTCATCCCTGGCCGCCGCTGTCACAAAGAGGCGGTGGGCGGGGCGCCGGCCCCGGCGAACAGGTCCAGGGGCAGGGGACCCCAGGTGTCCTCGACATCGGGGTCGGCGGGACTGTGGCCGGTGATCAGCAGACCAACCCCCAGGCCGGTTTCACGCCGCACCAGAAAGCGGCGGGTGGTCTGGTTGCCCTTGAGGAACACCGGTCCCTCGATCGTCTGCAGCGCCTCCCCCGCCGGATCGAGCTGCAGCGGCGCCCAGCCCAGGGCCGTCTCCAGCTGCCGCAGACAGAGCACGGCAGCCTCTGCCGAGGGCGCCATCACCCCCACGGTGAACCAGTCGCAGCGTGCCAGCAGCGGCTGGAGCTCGGCCCGCAGGCCGGCACGGGCGGCGGCATCGAGATCCGGTGCGCTGCGCAGGCCCCGCAGGGCCGCCAGGCCCTGACTCACTTGATGTACTCCTTGAGCACGCCGTTGCGGTTGGGGTGGCGCAGCTTGCGCAGGGCCTTGGCCTCGATCTGGCGGATGCGCTCGCGGGTCACATCGAAGATCTGGCCGATCTCCTCGAGGGTCTTCATGCGGCCGTCATCGAGGCCGTAGCGCAGGCGCAGCACATCGCGCTCGCGGGGGCTGAGGGTGGCCAGCACGCCCTCGAGGTCTTCCCGCAGCAGGTTCTTGGCCACGTCCTGCTCGGGGTTCTCGATGTCTGCCTCGATGAAGTCGCCGAGGCGGGAGTCCTCCTCCTTGCCGATCGGCGTCTCCAGGGAGATCGGCAGCTGGGCGCTCTTGGCGATGAAGCGCAGCTTCTCGATGGTCATCTCCATCGATTCGGCGATCTCCTCCTCGGTGGGCTTGCGGCCGAATTCCTGGGAGAGGGTCTTGGTGGTCTTCTTGATCCGCGAGATCGTCTCGTAGAGGTGCACCGGCAGGCGGATGGTGCGCGACTGGTCGGCGATGGCGCGGGTGATCGCCTGGCGGATCCACCAGGTGGCGTAGGTGGAGAACTTGTAGCCCTTCTCGTGGTCGAACTTCTCGGCGGCGCGGATCAGGCCGAGGCTGCCTTCCTGGATCAGGTCCTGGAAGCTCAGGCCCCGGTTCATGTACTTCTTGGCGATCGACACCACCAGGCGCAGGTTCGACTGCACCATCTTTTCCTTGGCCCGGCGGCCGAGCATCAGGCGGCGGCGGAACTTGATGGTGGGCATCTCCACCAGCGCCGCCCACTCCTTGGTGTCGGGCTGGCGGCCATGGTCGGATTCGAACTGGGCGGCGATCTCCTCGAGCTGCAGCAGGTCGGCGATCTTGCGGGCCAGCTCGATCTCCTCGTCCGGGCGCAGCAGGCGGATGCGGCCGATCTCCTGCAGGTACACCCGGATGGAGTCTTCCGTGTAGACGCCCTTGGGGCCCACCTTGATGCTGGCCAGGGCCTTGGCGGCCTTGTCGTCGTCCTTGGCCGCGGCGCCGCCCACCTCGTCGCCGGCGGTGGGCGCCGCAGCGGCCTGCGCCAGCAACTGATCGGCAGCCTGATCAAGATCGGCCGGCGACCCCGCCGCAGCGTCTGCGGCCTTGGCCCTGGTGGCCCTGGTGGCCTTGGTGGAGGTGCTGGCGGCCTTCGCGGGCTTGGCGCGGCCCGTGGCGGCCTTGCCGGCGGCAGGCTTGGCTTTCGGCGTCACCACAACCTCATCACCGGCCGCCGTGGCCACCTTGAGGATCTCAACAGCGGACTTGGACTTGGTGGCGGCAGGGCTCATCGAAGAAGGAGACAGACGGGGGGACAAAGACGCAGGCGGAGCACGCTCGCTGGCGCAGGGATCGCAGGGTTCGCACCCTGGTCAGAAGCTCAGGCGGTGCGCTGGCTCACGCATTCGCAGGCGGAACTGGGCCGCCCGGAACCGGAGTGTTCTGCCGATCCTGCGCCCGGGACGGTTGCAGAACCCTGGAACAGACGCAGAAAACCTGAGAACGCTGGAGAGCCTGGAGAACGGGACAGGGGGGTGGCGGTGGCCGCGACAGGATCGGCAGGGGTGGTCGCAGACCGGAGATGCTGGACGCCAGCAGAGGCCATGGGCGGCCTGAACCTGACGAATTCTTCGGGTCTTCCCTCTGGACGGAACTCTGTCGGGTTCCGACGGCAGTGATTGAACTGCCCAACGCCCCCATCCTATGAAGCGATGGTGAGCACCGCAAGCACATCCACGCCCGGCTGGCTCCAGATCTGGGTGGAGGCGGGCCGGGAAGGCCAGGTGTTCACCTACGCCAATCCCGCCTGTCTGCCTCTGGCCATCGGCGATCTGGTGGAGGTGGGTCTGCAGGGCAGGCGCCACGCGGGCCTGGTGGTGGACGCGCTCTGCGCATCGCCGCCGGAGATGGCGGGCCGGCGCCTGCAGCCGGTGCACCGGCTGCTGCAGCCGGCCGCCGTGGACGGCAGCTGGCAGCGGCTGATCACGGCCGTGGCGGATCGCTGCCACACCAGCCGCTTCCGGACCCTCAAGAGCGCACTGCCGCCCGGCTGGCTGGGCCAGCGGCGCCCCGGCCATCGCACCGCCCCGGCCCCGATCTGGTACCTGCGGGTCCGTGAACCCCGGCCTGCCGGCAGCGAGGAGCACCTCAGCCAGCGCCAGCGGGATCTGCTGGCGCACCTGCGCCGGGCCGGAGCCCCCCTGCCGCTGCGCAGCGTCTGCGGGCGCGAGGGCTTCAGCCGCTCGGTGCTCCATGCGCTGGAGCGGCGCGGACTGGTGGACCGGGAGCGGGGGCCCGCCGAGCCGGCGGGCGTGGAGGGATGGAGCATCGGCGCCAGGAACGGCAACGCCCTGGCGCCACCACCGCCCCAGCCGGCGGTGCCCCCCCGCCAGCTCACGGCAGCCCAGGAGGAGGCTCTGGCGGCGATCGACAGCGCCCCAGCCGGCCAGGCGCTGCTGCTCTGGGGCGTGACCGGAGCGGGCAAGACGGAGGTGTATCTGCAGGCGGCGGCCCGCAGCCTGGGGCGGGGCCGCAGCGTGCTGATCCTGGCCCCGGAGATCGGGCTGATCCCCCAGCTGCTGGACCGCTGCCGCGAGCGCTTCGGGGCGCGGGTGGTGGAGTTCCACAGCGGCATGGGCGATGGTGCCCGGGTGGCCACCTGGCGGCGCTGCCTGAGCGGCACCCCGCTGCTGGCCGTGGGCACGCGCTCGGCGGTGTTCCTGCCCCTGCCGGCCCTGGATCTGATCGTGCTCGACGAGGAACACGACAGCTCCTACAAGCAGGAGAGCCCCATGCCCTGCTACCACGCCCGCGACGTGGCACGGCTGCGGGCGCGCCTGTGCGGCGCCCGCCTGCTGCTGGGCAGCGCTACCCCCGCACTGGAAACCTGGCTGGCCTGCCGGGACCCGGACGCCGACACGCGCCTGCTGCGCCTGCCCCAGCGCATCGGCGGGCGCCCCCTGCCGCCCGTGCGGGTGGTGGACATGCGTCAGGAGCTGGCCGAGGGACACCGCCGGCTGCTCAGCCGGCCGCTGCTCGATCGTCTCAGCGCCATCCGCGCGCTGGGGGAGCAGGCCGTGGTGCTGGTGCCGCGCCGCGGCTACCACGCCTTTCTGAGCTGCCGCAGCTGCGGCGAGGTGGTGCTCTGCCCCCACTGCGACGTGGCCATGACGGTGCACCGCTCGCGGGGCGGGCGGGAGTGGCTGCGCTGCCACTGGTGCGACCACCGCGCCGAGCTGGGCGAACGCTGCGGCCACTGCGGCTCCACCGCCTTCAAGCCCTTCGGCGCCGGCACCCAGCGGGTGATGGACCAGCTGATGGCGGAGCTGGAGGGCCTGAGGGTGCTGCGCTTCGACCGCGACACCACCCGCGGCCGGGACGGCCACCGCCTGCTGCTGGAGCGCTTCGCCGCCGGTGAAGCGGATGTGCTGGTGGGCACCCAGATGCTGGCCAAGGGGATGGACCTGCCCCGGGTGACGCTGGCGGCGGTGCTGGCGGCCGACGGCCTGCTGCACCGGCCGGACCTGCGGGCCGGCGAGCAGAGCCTGCAGCTGCTGCTGCAGCTGGCGGGCCGGGCCGGCCGGGGCGAGCGGCCCGGAGAGGTGCTGGTGCAGACCTACAGCCCGGAGCATCCGGTGATCCGCCATCTCGTCGATGGCCGCTACGACCGCTTCCTGGCGGAGGAACTGGAACTGAGGCGCCACGGCGGGCTGGTGCCGTTCAGCCGTGCCTGCCTGCTGCGCTTCAGCGGCCCCAGCGCCTCGGCCACGGCCACGGCGGCGGCGTCCGTGGCCGAGAGCATCCTGCCGGCGGCGGGGCGGCAGG
This sequence comes from Cyanobium sp. CH-040, assembly GCF_024346135.1. Taxonomy (GTDB): domain Bacteria; phylum Cyanobacteriota; class Cyanobacteriia; order PCC-6307; family Cyanobiaceae; genus NIES-981. The sequence continues at coordinate 42,824 of NZ_JAGQCJ010000009.1, forward strand.
GCTGGTGCGTGATCGGACCCGCCCCGGCCCCCGTGGCCCGGGTGGCGGGCCGCAGCCGCTGGCAGCTGCTGCTGCACGGTCCAGCGGCGAGCACCCTGCCGCTGCCGCCGGAGGCGGAGCTGCGGCGGATGCTGCCGGCCTCCGTGGGCCTGGCGATCGACCCCGACCCGCTGGTGCTCTGAGCCGGCTTCAGGCGGGCAGCTCGGGCCAGCCGAAGCCGAGGCGCCTGCGCAGGCCGGCCAGCAGCAGCACCAGGGCAAGACCCAGGCCGATCGCCACGGCCCCCAGACCCAGCGGGCTCCAGCGCCAGCAGCGCAGCTGCAGCTGATTGAGCCGGCCCGGACGCAGTGGCCAGCGCAGCTCCGGACCCGGCTGGTCGCGCACCGCGGGCAGCACCTGCACCGGCTCCGGGACGGCCCACCGCACGGCCTGTCGCCGCAGGGGGCGGAGATCCACGGCCAGGGCCACGCCGGGCACCGCGCCGGCGTCCCGCAGGTCGAACTCCAGCGCCAGCTCCTGGCGGACGCCCACCAGCCAGTTGGTCTCCCGCCACTGCCACAGGGGTGGTGGCAGGGACACACCGGCCAGCCGGGCCGCCGCGGTGGCGCTGGCGGCCAGGGTCTCCAGCGTGTCGGCGGCCGGCTGCATGCGCCCCTCGAGCCGGTCCACGCGGCCCTGCCGCCCGGAGGCCAGGGCCGGCCGCAGTCCCAGCTCCTGCAGCAGCCCGGCGAACTGGCGCTGCCACGGTCCCGGCGACTGCCCCTGCGCGGGGCTCAGCTCTTCCACCAGCTGCAACCGCCCGGGAGCCCCGAACTGCAGCTCGGCCCGCACCTCGACGCAGCCGGCCAGCAGCAGGGTGAGCAGCGTCAGCACCAGCACCACTGCCGCGAGTCCCACCGGAGCCCGGGTGGGGCCCACCGGCGGCGGCGGTGGTGGTGGTGGTGGGCCTGCCGGTCCGGCGCGGCGGGAGCGCTGGCGGAGGGAGCCGGCGATCGGAGCCGTCTCACCGAGCTGCGGCAACGTCAGCGACCACTCCCGCGGCCGCTGGAGGGAGGGTGCCTCGAGCACCTCGAGCAGCTCCCGGGCCTGCAGCCGCAGGGCAGGGTCGGCGCAGCGCCGGGCCTGGTGGCAGCAGGCCAGGGCGGCGGCGCTGTTGCCCTGGCCCATGCAGGCGGTGGCCATCAGCAGCTGCAGCTGGCCGCCCTGGGGGGTGGCCGGCGGATGGCGGCTCACCAGGGGCTCCAGCAACCGCAGCACCGTGCCGTAGTCACCACGGTCGAGGGCCTCGCGGGCGTCGGCGAAGGGGTCGGCGAAGAGATCCGGAGAGGGTTCAGCGGGGGAAGGCTCGAGATTCATCGCGCGCGCACCGGCTCTGCTCAGGTCCGTCTACTCCGTCCCGTCTACTCAGTTCCGCAGCCAGCGTTCACTGCCCACCACCATCGTGCCGATGCCGGCATCGGTGAACACCTCCAGCAGCAGGGCATGGGGCACACGGCCATCCACGATGTGCGCGGCCCCCACCCCCTGGGCCAGGGCACGGATGCAGCACTCGGTCTTGGGGGTCATGCCGCCCTCCACCACCCCCTCGGCGATCAGATCGCGGGCGCCCGCCAGGGTCACCTGGCGGATCAGCGAGGCGGGATCGTGGCGATCGCGCAGGATCCCCGGGGTGTCGGTGAGCAGGATCAGCTTCTCGGCCTGCAGGGCGGCCGCCAGCTCGCCGGCCACCGTGTCGGCGTTGATGTTGTGGGCCTGGCCCTCGCGGTCGGCGGCCACGCTGGAGATCACCGGGATGTAGCCGGCATCCAGCAGCGGGAAGAGCACGGCCGGATCCACGGCCTGCACCTCCCCCACCAGGCCGTGGTTGCCGTCGTCGTAGGTGCGGGCCACCACCAGGGAGCCGTCGCTGCCGCAGAGGCCCACGGCGCGGCCGCCGACGGTGTTGATGCCGTTGACGATGTGCTTGTTGACGCGGCCCACAAGCACCATTTCCACCACGTCCATGGTTTCGGGGGTGGTGACCCGCAGGCCCGCCTTGAACTGGGGCTGGATGTTGAGCCGACCCAGCCAGTCGTTGATCTCCGGACCGCCCCCATGCACCACTACCGGCCGCACCCCCACCGAGGCCAGCAGCACCAGATCCCGGTAGACGGCGTCGCGCAGGTCGGCCCGGGCCATCGCCGCCCCGCCGTATTTCACCACCACCCGGCGGCCCGAGAAGCGCTGGATGTAGGGCAGGGCCTCACTGAGCACCGAGACGCGCAGGGCATCGGTGCGGCTGATGGCGGGATCGGAGCTCAAGGCAGCAGGGGGAATCGGGGGGTGATGGGCCCATGATCGGCCCCGCAGGCCCCGCGGCTCAGCCGGCGGGCGCCGGGACCGGCTGGGGCAGCAGCGTGAGCTGGAGTCCGTCCTCCCCCAGGGGCTCCAGGTCGGCCACCAGGCCGGCACCGAAGAAGCGGCCGAGGCGGTCGCGACGCTCCTGCCAACGCTCGTAGGACACCGCGCCGCAGCGGAAGCGCAGACGCAGGCCATAGCCCCCGTCATGCTCCAGCTCCTCGACGCTGAGCAGCTGGGGAGGGTTGTCCTCGTCCCAGAGCTTGAGCACCTCCAGGGAACTCTCCAGGTGGGCCTTCTGGCCGTAACGCCAGCGCAGCACATCGGCCCGCAGCTTGCGCAGGGGCTCGCTCGCGGGCAGCTCCCGCAGGGTGCGGAAGCGATCGGGGGGCGTGAGCCGCTCGGGTGGGGGCAGTTCGGACGACTTCAGCGCCAGGCCACCGAGCAGGATCGGGATGCCGTAGAAGATCGTCGGCAGGCTGAGATTGGGGTTGCCGCTGGCGTAACCGATCCAGCCGATCACCGAGAGAACCGCACCGGCCAGCGTGACCAGGCTGCCGGGCGAGAGAAGTGCTTGCATGACGTCATCTTCCTGCATGCCCATGGCCGACGCGACCCCACCCGAGGCGACACCTGGGGCCGCCTCCAGCGCGGCGGAGCTGGTGCGCCAGCTGCAGGCCGACCGCCTCTGGCTGCTGCGTCACATCGACAGCGGCGCCTGGCCCCAGTGGCGGCTGGATCTGGCGGCCCTGGAGCGGGAACTGGGCGAACTCCTCGACCGGGTGGGGGAGCATCCCCAGGCGCAGGACTGAACCGTGGCCGGCGCCGCCGCGCGATCAGAAGGGAATCTCGTCCTCACCCTCCGGCAGGTCGGGCACCAGGGGAGCGGCATTCCAGCTGGGGGCGGGGCTGGGACTGGGGCTGGCCAGGGGCTGGGGTGCGGCGGATCTGGCGGGGGCCGGAGCGGTGCCGCCCGCCTGGGCCGCGGCCGTGAATGCCGGCGCGGACAGGGGATGCAGCCGGGCGAGGGTGAACTCGGCCCGCTTCTCCTTGATGCCGTCCGCGCGGGTCACGGTGTTCATGCGCAGACGGCCTTCCAGCACCAGGCGCTGGCCGGGCTGGACGCGGTTCTGGAGGTCCTGGGCCAGGTTGCCCCAGCCCACCACCTTGAGCTGGCCCGGCGGGTCGTCGGGCCGGAGCCCCTCCACCTGCACGAGCATCTCCGCCACCGGCGTCTGGTTGTCCTGGGTGTAGCGGACCTGGGGCGCCTCGAGCACGTCGACTTCCAGAAGACAGTGATTCACGCCCGCTGACCCTCGCAACGCCGCCCATCCTGATGCACGATCCCCCGGCCCGGCCGCAGCCCGGGCGGCTCTGGCTGTTCAGCGGCACGGGAACCGGCCCACCGCTGGCGGCGCGCCTGCTGGCCCTGGGCTGGCGGGTGCGGGTGAGCGTGGTCACCGGCGCCGCCGCCCGGAAGTATCCCGACGATCCGGCCCTGGAGCTGCAGGTGGGGCCGCTGGGCGGAGCCGCCCGGCTGACCGGCGAGCTGCAGCGGGCCCAGGCGCAGGGGCAACCCTTCCGGGTGGTGGTGGACGCCACCCATCCCTTCGCCAGCCGCATCCAGCACGAGCTGGCCGAGGGCAGTGCCGCCGCGGCGGTGCCGCTGCTGCGGCTGGAGCGGGACATGGAGATGGCGGCAGCGGAGCCGGCCGGGCCCCATGGCGGGGACTGCCGGCTGAGCGGCGGGGGAGTGGGCGGTGGAGGCGCGGTTGAGGAGCTCGCCGATCTGGGGGCCCTCAGGGCCGTGCCGCTGGCCGGCAGCCGGCTGCTGCTGGCGATCGGCTCGCGCCACCTCGCCGAGGCCCTGCGCTGCAGCCCCGGCGCCCTGCATCACGCCCGGGTGCTGCCCCATCCGCAGGCCCTGAGGCTGGCCCTCGCAGCCGGCGTGCCCCCCCACCGCCTGGCCCCCCTGCACCCCCGACCGCCCGGCGAGCCGACGGAGCGGGATGAGGGGGGCGTGGAGGCGGCGCTGGTGCGGCGCTGGGGCATCGCGGTGATCCTGGCGCGGGCCTCGGGGCCACCCAGCGAAACCCTCTGGCGCCGGGTGGCAGCCACCGAGGGCTGCCGGCTGCTGCTGCTGCGCAGGCCGCAGCTGCCGCGCACCACACCTGGTCTCGATGCCGAGGCCCTGCTGCGGACCCTGGCAGCCTGGAACGACTGATCCACGCAGCCGTGATGCCTGAGGACGCCGATCTGGTGCTGGTGCTCACCACCGAGGCCGATCAGGAGCGGGCCGAAGCTCTGGCCCGGGCGGTTCTGGAGCGGCGGCTGGCGGCCTGTGTGGCCCTGCAGCCGCTCACCTCGCTTTACCACTGGCAGGGTGAGCTGCAGCGCGGCGCCGAGGTGCAGCTGCTGATCAAGACCCACCCCGCCAGCCTGGAGCCCCTGCGGCAGGCGGTGGTGGCGCTGCACAGCTACACGACACCGGAGTGGATCTACTGGCCGGCGCGCTGCAGCGGCGGCTACGGCGCCTGGCTGGCCGAGGGCTGCTGCCAGCCCAGGTGACGGCAGGCCAGCTCGCGCAGGTCCACCTGGCTGCGGGGGCCGAGCTGGGTGACCACCTGGCCGGCGCAGAGAGAGGCCAGCCGGCCGCAGCTGAGCAGGTCCCTGCCCTGGGTGTAGGCGTGCAGGAAACCGGCGGCGTAGAGGTCACCGGCACCGGTGGTGTCCACCAGGGGGCCCAGCGTCACCGCCTCGATCGGGTGGCTCTCGTCACCGGCGAGCACCAGCGATCCCGCCTCGCTGCGGGTGAGGGCGGCCACCCGGCAGCGGCCGCGCACCTGCTCCACCGCCTCGGCGAAGCTATTGGCGCGGTAGAGGGCGGTGATCTCCATCTCGTTGGCGAACAGCAGGTCAACGTGACCGTCCACCAGCTCCTGGAAGCTCTCGCGGTGCCGCTCCACGCAGAACGCGTCGGACAGGCTCAGGGCCACCTCACCGCCGTGGGCCCGGGCCACCTCGGCGGCCGCGATGAAGGCCCGCTTGGCGGCATCGCTGTCCCAGAGGTAGCCCTCCAGATAGAGCACCCGGGCTCGGGCCACCATCTCCAGATCGAGGTCGGCCGGATCCAGACCCACAGAGGCCCCCAGGTAGGTGCACATGGTGCGCTGGGCATCCGGCGTGACCAGGATCAGGCAGCGGGCCGTGGCGGGGCCGGCCGTGGCGGGCGGGGTGTCGAAGTGGGCTCCGGTCGCGCGGATGTCATGGGCGAAGATTCCGCCCAGCTGATCGTCGCGGACGCGGCCGATGAAGCCGGCCCGGCCGCCCAGCTGGGCGATGCCGGCCAGGGTGTTGGCGGCCGAGCCGCCCGAGGTCTCCAGACCCGGCCCCACGCTCCCGTAGAGCCGCTGGGCCTGCTGCTCGTCCACCAGGGTCATGGTGCCCTTGGTGAGCCCGTGGTCGCCCAGGAAGCGTTCCTCCGCGTGCACGAGCACGTCGACGATGGCGTTGCCGATGCCGACGACGTCCAGGTTTTTGGCGGTCATGGAATGGACTGGGCAGGGTGGATCAGGCGCTGAGCAGGGCCCGCTTGGGTCCGTGGATGGGATCCTCCACCACGATCGTCTGGTCACGGCCAGCGCCCAGCGACACGATCGCGATCGGCACCTCCATGAGCTCGGCGAGGAAGCGCAGGTAGCTCATCGCCGTGGCCGGCAGATCCTCCAGCGCGCGGCAGTCGGCCGTGGAGGACTGCCAACCGGGGAGGGTCTGGTAGATGGGTCGGCAGCGGGCGAAGTCCTCGGCGCTGCTGGGGAAGTGTTCGATGCGGCGGCCATCGAGCTCGTAGGCCACGCACACCTGGATCTCGTCGAGTTCATCGAGCACGTCCAGCTTGGTGATGGCCAGACAGTCCAGACCGTTCACCTCCACCGCATAGCGTCCGATCACACCGTCGAACCAGCCGCAGCGGCGCCGGCGGCCGGTGGTGGTGCCGTACTCGCCGCCCCGGTCACAGAGGTGGTCGTTGAGGCTCCCCTCCAGTTCGGTGGGGAAGGGCCCCTCGCCCACCCGGGTGGTGTAGGCCTTGGCCACGCCGATCACCCGGTCGATCAGGGTGGGGCCCACGCCGGCGCCGATGCAGGCGCCGCCGCTCACCGGGTTGGAGGAGGTGACGTAGGGATAGGTGCCGTGATCGAGGTCCAGGAGGGTGCCCTGGGCGCCTTCGAAGAGGATGTTCTTGCGGGCCCGCGCCGCTTCGTGAATGGCCCGCGTGCAGTCCACCACGTGGGGCGCGAGCCGCTCGCCGTAGCCCACGTACTCCGCCACCACCGCCTCGAAATCGATCGGCTCGAGGCCGTAGAGCTTCTGGAGAATCTCGTTCTTCTCGGCCAGGGGGCCGGCCAGGCGCTCCCGCAGCCGCTGCTCGTCCAGCAGGTCGATGATGCGGATGCCGTTGCGCTCCGACTTGTCGGCATAGGTGGGACCGATGCCGCGGCCGGTGGTGCCGATGCGCCGGGCGCCGCGCCGCTGCTCCATCGCCTGATCCAGCAGGCGGTGGTAGGGCATGGTCACGTGGGCGGTGGAGGCGAGCCTCAGGCCCGTCACCTCGATGCCCAGCTCGAGCAGCATGTCGAGCTCGCTGAGCATCACCCGGGGATCGACCACCGTGCCCGAACCGATCAGGCAGGTGGTGTCGGGGTAGAGGATTCCGGAGGGAATCAGGTGCAGCTTCAGCACCCGGTCGTCCACCACGATCGTGTGGCCGGCGTTGACGCCGCCCTGATAGCGCACGACCACGTCGGCCGAACGACTCAGGAGATCGGTGATCTTGCCCTTGCCCTCGTCACCCCACTGCGCACCGATGACGACGACGTTGGCCAAGGACACGGCGGCCCGAAGCCGCTTGTGAGCACAAGCGAAGAGCCTCTCATCCTGCGGGGGAGTTCGTAAAGGGCGGCGGGATCAGGCCCCGCGCACCACCCCGCGCTCCGCCTTCTGCAGCTCCTTGGTCACCCGTTCGCGCAGGGCCTCGGGGACGGGGCGGTTGGGGTAGTTGGCGTAGTGCCCGGCCAGGGAGTTGAGGGCGGTCTGCATGGTGGTGAACGACGCCAGTCCATTGACCGCCGGCCGGGGGCGGTAGCGGGCCATGTAGTCGTTGATCAGACCACGGGCGCGGGTCTCCGCCTCCCCCCGGCCCGGGTCGTCAGCGCCCAGGGCGATGGTGGCGATCAGGCTGTCGGCGACGGCCACGGTGTCGTCCACGTAGTTGCCGCTCAGGCTGGAGGCACCGCTGCAGGCCCCGAGCAGCAGACAGCCCACCAGCGCCAGGGCCGCCAGGGCCCTCCCCCAGCGCTCACACCACTGCTGGAGCGACAGGGAGAGGGCGGCGGCCATGGCAACGATGCGGGTGCCTGGATCCTAGGGATGGTGCCTGCCGGCGGCCTTGCGGACGGGTCGGCTCAATCCTCGAGCAGGCCGCGCCTCTGGCGCCGGATCCGGGGCAGCAGATGGTCGACCAGGGCGTCGGCCGGCAGATCCAGAGACCCCTCCCCGGCGCGCTCCACCAGTTCGACACGCCCCTCGGCGGCGCCGCGGCCCACCACCACCCGCCAGGGGATGCCGAGCAGGTCGCCATCCTTGAACTTCAGCCCGGCGCGCTCGGGCCGGTCGTCCAGCAGCACCTCGACGCCGGCCTCCTCCAGCCGGGCCTGGAGGTGCTCGGCCAACTCCGCCTGAACCGCATCGGCAGCGTTGGCCGGCACCACCAGCACCTCGAAGGGGGCGATGGCCAGGGGCCAGCAGATGCCGTTGGCGTCGTGATGCTGCTCCACGGCCGCCTGGGCCAGCCGCGACACCCCGATGCCGTAGCAGCCCATCCAGAACGGCTCGCTGCTGCCGGTCTCGGTGGTGAAACAGGCCTCCATGGCGGTGGAGTACTTACGGCCCAGCTGAAAGATGTGGCCCACCTCGATGCCCCGGGTGGCCTCCAGCCTCTGGTCGGCGTCGTGGCAGCAGCGATCCCCGGGCTGGGCCGCCCGCAGGTCGACCACATCGGGCTGCAGCTCCAGGCCGCTCCAGCTGGCCCCCACCAGGTGCTGATCGGTCTGGTTGGCCCCGCAGACGAAGGCCTCGAGCTCCGCGGCCGTGGGATCCACCAGCCGCAGGAAGCCCCGGGCCCAGCTGCGCCCGCCGGCCAGCAGCCGGTCGTCGAGCTGAGGGCCCAGGTAGCCGAAGGGGAGCTGGGGCAGGTCCTGGGCCGCGAGGAGCTCGGGGGTGATGGCAGACAGGTCCAGCAGCGCCCCGTGCTCCGCCCCGAGGCGGGCGCTGACGGCGTTGGCCAGCTTCACGTCGTTGAGCTGCTGATCGCCGCGCAGCGCCACCAGCAGGGGCTGGCCGGCACCGTCCTCGAAGCGCGCCAGCAGCAGCAGCACCTTCACCACCTGGCTGGGATCGAGGCCGTGGCCGGCGCAGAGCTGCTCGATCGTGGCCTCACCGGGGGTGGCCAGGGGCTCGCCGGCGCCGCCGCGGCGCAGACCACCGGGCAGAGGCCGGGCAGCGGTCGGCAGCGACACCGCCCGCTCCTGATTGGCCGCATAGCGGCCATCGGGACTGGCCAGAATCAGATCCTCACCGGCTTCGGCGGTGACCATGAATTCCTGGCTGGCGGAGCCGCCGATCGCGCCGCTGTCGGCTTCCACCGCCACCGCCCGCAGGCCGCAGCGGGCGAAGATGCGACGGTAGGCGCGGTCCATGGCCGCGTAGGCCTCCGCCAGGGAAGCCTCGTCGGCATGGAAGGAATAGGCATCCTTCATGATGAATTCGCGGCCGCGCATCAGCCCGAAGCGAGGGCGGATCTCATCCCTGAATTTGGTCTGAATCTGGTAGAGATTCACCGGCAGCTGCCGGTAGGAGCGCAGCAGATCGGCAGCCAGGGTGGTGATCACCTCCTCGTGGGTGGGCCCCAGGCCGAGCTCCCGTCCCTGACGGTCCTGGAGGTGAAACATGATGCCCTCGCCGGCGGTGTAGCCGGCCCAGCGGCCACTGCGACGCCAGAGGTCGGCCGGCTGCAGCTGGGGCAGCAAGGTTTCCAGAGCGCCGGCGGCGTCCATCTCCTCGCGCACCACCTGCGACACCTTGCGCAGCACCCGCCACATCAGCGGCAGATAGGCATAGATCCCAGGCGCCAGACGGCGGATGTATCCCGCCCTCAGGAGCAGCTTGTGGGAGGGAATCTCGGCTTCCGCCGGATCCTCCCGCAGCGTCACCAGCATCAGGCGGGAGACGCGCATGGGGGGTTGCGGCAACGGAGCGCGGAAGCTACCACTGCCTGGGAACCGGCCTCAGCCGACACCACCGGGAAAGCCCGAGCCTGCTAGGTTCGGACGCTGATCCCAATCGTCTCAATCGCGTCTCATGGCCACCAGCCCAGGCTTCTTCGATCCCCTGGGCCGCTCCCCGCATCTTCAGCCCGTTCCTGGCCAACCCCAATCCGTGCCTACCGCTCCATCCGGCAATGGCCACCAGTCCCCGGCCATCCACGCGGACAACGCCGCTGCATCGGCAGCGCGACCCACGGATGCCGGCACGGAAGGCTTGATCCTGACGCCGTCGGTGACCGCCGGCTCCGGTGAATCGGCCACCAGCCTGCTGGGCATCGATGAGGTGCAGAAGGCACTGAGCCGTTCGCGGGCTTCGGTGTACCGCTACACCAACACCGACCCGCGCAATCTCAACCCGGCGTTCAACCCGCGCAGGCTCAATCCCGAGTACCGCAGCGACCAGAAGGACCCCCTGCTCTTCCACCCCAACGAGGTGGCCCGCTTCGCCCGGGATGTGCTGCGCATCAAGGAGGTCACCGTCGAGGTGCTGAATTCACCCTCCACGGCCACCCAGCAGCTTCTCGGCGCCATTCTCGGCGAACTGCAGGCGATCCGGCTCCGGCTCGACCAGCTCGACCTCGACGCAGAGACCAGGTCCGCCGCCTGAGCCGGCCGGCGCTGCCCGGCCGGCAATCCGATGGTGCAGGCCCAGGTTGCGAGTGGCAGGATGGGTGGGTCTTGATGATCCGGATCCACCGGTTGTCCGGTGCCGCCACGGCCGCCGCCTTCCACGCGGCGCTCAGGCACCCACCCCATGACCATCGCCCTCAACCGAGACCACGCCGTGCCTGAGCGGTGCGGCAGTGATGCCGAGCCAGGCGCGCCTGAGTCACCCAGTGCCCAGACGGAAGACCCTTTCAGTCCGGGCCTGCTTCCCCTCCTGCACGCGCTCGGTGGCCTCATCGGCGTAATCGCCATCGTGCTGCCCTTCGCCACCGTTCTGGCCGCCCGACCTCCGTCCCCGGGACCCCACAGCCTTCATGGATCTGAGCCAGCTGCCGGCATCCCCAGCGCCCGGGCTCGTGAACCTGGTGGTGGAGATTCCGGCGGGCTCGCGCAATAAATACGAATACAACGCCAGCGCCGGTGTGATGGCTCTGGACAGGATCCTGCACTCCTCGGTGCGCTACCCCTTCGACTACGGGTTTGTGCCCAACACCCTGGCCGAGGACGGCTCCCCCCTCGACGCCATGGTGATCATGGAGGAGCCCACGTTCGCCGGCTGCCTGATCCGGGCACGGCCGATCGGCATCCTCGACATGGTGGACAGCGGGGCACGCGACGGCAAACTGCTGTGCGTGCCTGAGGCCGATGTCCTCAACCGGCAGGTGCGCTCGATCCGCCAGATCGGCAACACCCAGCTGGAGGAGGTGGCCGAGTTCTTCCGCACCTACAAGAGCATCGAAGGCCGCGTGATCGAGATTCTCGGCTGGCTGGATGTGGAGGCGGTGCCCGCCCTGCTGGAGCGCTGCGGCGAGGCTGCCACGCGCGACCAGGGCGGCTAGGCGGGCCGCTGCAGCAGGAAGCCCTCGTAGCCCAGGGCCTGGAAGATGCGGGCCGGGTCGCCGAATCCCGCCGCGTTCACCAGCGCCGTGAGCCGGGCCACGCCGATGGGATGCAGACCCTGGCCGAGGGCCGCCTGCCGGCTCGCCTGCTCGCTCAGGCCACTGGCCCGTTGAAAACCAAGCCAGGCAGCCTGCACCTGAGCCTGCAGCGGCGAGCGCTCCGGCGCCATCAGATCCACGAGCACAAGCTGACCTCCCGGCTCGAGGCTGCGGGCCAGGGCGGAGAGAAAGGCCAGCTTGGTGCCGTCATCGGGCAGGGACTGGAGCACCAGCACCGAGAGCGCACCGGCGTAGCAGCCTTCGGCGTGCAGCTCCTCCACGCGCGCCTGCTGCCACTGGATGGTGCCGTCGCCGAGGCGCCGCTGGGCCGCCTGCAGCATCGCCAGGGAGGGGTCGATGGCCGTGATCCGCCAGTCCGGCCTCTGGGCGCGGGCCTCCACCAGCTCGGCGCCGGTGCCGCAGCCCGCCACCAGCACCGCGGCGCCGTCCCGGCCGGCCCGGGGAGATGCCGTCAGCAGGGCCACCGAGAGACGGGCCAGGCTGGCGTACCCGGGGATCAGCTGCTGCACCACCAGGTCGTAGCCCTGGGTGTCGCTGAGCGGCGAATCGATGGCGGCGCCAGGGCTGTCGGGGCCACCGGGGGAGGGGGGCTGGGGCAGCGTCTGGTTCTCTCCCACGGGCTCGCAACAACTGGCGGCGATGCTAGGCATCGCCCCCCCTGAGGGCCTAAGTTTGGCGGCGCGTTCACCCCCCACCGGCCGTGCCCACCATCCGTTTCGAACAGGAAGGCCAGCAGGTCGGTTGCATCGAAGGCGCCAATCTCCGCAAGGCGGCCCTCGATGCCGGCATCAATCCCTACAAGGGTCTCAACAACCTCAACAACTGTGGCGGCCTCGGTCAGTGCGGCACCTGCGTGATGGAGGTGCTCGAGGGCATGCAGAACCTCTCACCCCGCTCTGATGTCGAAGAGGTGTATCTGGCCGATCGTCCCGCCAGCTACCGCCTCAGCTGCCGCACCAGCGTCAACGGCGATGTCACCGTGCGAACCCGGCCCGACGATGGAGTGGGCAAGGGCTCCAACAGCCTGGTGGGCGCCCTCAAGGCCCTGGTCGGACGCAAATGACGCCGGGCCTGGCCGGCCGCTCCTGACCGCTGGCCGTCACAGCCTCCCCTCGAAGCGCCGTTGAAGCTCTACAGCTATCCCCGTTGCGGAACCTGCCGCAAGGCCCTCGCCTGGTTGCGCAACCAGGGGCTATCGGTCGATCCGATCGACATCATCGACATCACCGTCCAGCCGCCTGAGCTCGAGGAGCTGGGCCTGGCACTCCAGCAGCTGGGCCGCCGGCGGCTGTTCAACACCAGCGGCCAGAGCTACCGCGCCCTCGGTGCCGCCGCCGTGCAGGCCATGGATGACGAGCAGGCACTGGCGGCCCTGGCGGCTGACGGCAAGCTGGTCAAGCGCCCCTTCCTGATTCACCGGGACCGGGTGCTCACCGGCTTCGATCCCGAGGAGTGGCAGCAACTGCTGCTGAGCTGAGGCCCGCTTTCAGGTCGACCGCGTGGGCTGACCGTCCGCCTCCATCCCAGCATCCATCCCATCCGCTCCTGCCGGCGGGGCGGCGGCCATGAGCTGGTCGAGTTCGTCGATCAGGGATGTGATGCGGGCCCTGCTGATCTGACTCAGGTAGGTGGACTTGAGGCCTTCGATCAGTGCGCAGACCAGATCCTGGGTGCGCTGCAGGGCAGGGCCGGTCTCCAGCGACAGGGCCAGCTCGTCCCAGAAGCGGTCGATGCAGCGCTGCAGCATCTCCAGCTGCACGTCGTCGGTGCGCGCCAGGCGGGTCCCCGTGCTGCGCGAAAGGTCCAGCAGGCTGTCCACCATCCCTCCGGCCAGCTGGGTGCTCAGACCGGCTTCCACCTGCAGCAGCGGTGCGAGCTGGCGCAGGGGCGGCGGCACCACGGTGCGGTCCAGGCTCTGGCGCAGGCTGTAGGCCAGCAGGGTCTGAAGTTCGGGGGCCAGCCGTGGCGCCACCTCGGAGAGCAGCAGTGGCCCCCAGATGCGCGCCAGTTCCAGCAGCTGACGCTCATCCTCGCTGCGGATCACCGTCTGATGGCTGCGCAGCGAGCGGATGCGCTGGGGCCAGCGGGGCGAACGCACCAGGCCCTGGAACCCGTCCATCAGCTGCAGGGCCAGCACCTCGAACAGCTCCAGGGCCAGCAACCCCACCACGCCCCGGCTCACCACCGCCCGCAGAGGCTCGAAGTTCACCAGGGCGGAGGTCTGCAGCCGCTCCACCACCGGCACGATCCGCAACCAGCGCCAGAAGGGCAGCAGCAGCGGCAGATCGGACCAGCGCCGCAGCAGCGCATCCCGCCAGCGCAGCCCGGGGATGCGGCGGCGCAGGCGGATCAGGCGCTGCAGGATGTCGAGCAGGAACACCCACTGGAACAGCAGCAGGTCGATGCGCCAGGCGTGATCGGTGGGCTGGGCGTTCTCGTCGATCGAGCGCCAGTAGTTGATCTCCACCAGCGGCAGCACCTGCTCGCGCCAGAAGCGGCGCTCCTCCTGCCAGCCGCGCTCGGCTAGCCAGGCGGGGCTGAGCAGCCGGGCGGCGGCCTGCTTGGCCGAATCCTCACCGGCGCGGTCGCGCAGCCGGTTCTTGATCTTCTCGAGCGAGCCGCTGAGGCCCGACCCCTCGAAGGGGTTGGTGTCGATGATCTGCTCGGTGCGCTGAAGCTGCTCCTGCAGCAGGGCCTGCTGGGCAGGGGTGAACGGTGCGGCGGCGCCGCCAAGGGCGGCGTCCAGGCGCTCGAAGTGGTCCAGGAAGGCCTGGGTCTCGCGGTGGGGCTCGATGCCCTTCACCGGGTCCACCCAGGGGGTGATGTCGGGGAGCACCTGCAGGGGCACCGAGAGGGGCACGCCGGGCAGGGGATGGAGGTTGCGCTGCAGCCAGAACGACCGCAGGGGCACATAGCTGAGATCGAAGGCCACCCAGGCCAGGTTGAGCGTGGCCCAGACCGCCACGAAGCGATTCCAGCCGCGCTCCAGGGCACCCCGGGAGGGAACGGGGGGGCGCTGCCAGCGGGGACGGACCATCGGGCCGGGGCGCGGTGGGGGCCTGCCTAATCTGCCCTGGCCGCGGCGCCCGGTTGCGGCGATCCAGGAGGAGACCCCAGTCCTTGAGCGAGCCGAACCCGAAGGGTCACGCCCACCATCCCGACAATCCCTGGGCCTTCTGGCGAAGCGTGGCCATCACCCTGGCCGTGGCCCTCGGCATCCGCCAGGTGGTGGTCGAGGCCCGGTACATCCCCTCCGGCTCGATGCTGCCGGCGCTGCAGATCCAGGACCGGCTGCTGGTGGAGAAGCTCACCTACCGGCGCAGGCCACCGCAGCGCGGCGAGATCGTGGTGTTCCGCTCCCCCCACCGCTTCGATCCGGTGCTCGCCAGCGGCAGCAACGGCAATCCGCTGCGCTGCCTGCTGGTGAACCTGCCGGTGGTGGGCAGCCTGCCGGGCCTGGCCAACCCCGCCTGCGACGCCTACATCAAGCGGGTGGTCGCCCTGCCGGGGGAGCGGGTGGTGGTGGATCCACTGGGTCAGGTGAGCATCAACGGCCGGCGGCTGGACGAGCCCTACGTGCAGAACCTCTGCCCGGTGGACGCCCAGGGGATGGGACCCTGCCGCACCATCAATGCGGTGGTGCCTCCGGATCACGTGCTGGCCCTCGGGGACAACCGCGCCAACAGCTGGGACGGACGCTTCTGGCCGGGAGGCCCCTTCATCCCCACCGACGAGGTCATCGGCCGGGCGTTCTGGCGTTTCTATCCCTTCAACCAGGCAGGCTCCCTGGTGCCGCAGACTCCCCGTCCCACGCCGCGCTGAGCCCGCTGGCCAGCACCCGTCCGCTGATCCGCTCGCCCAGCAGGGGCTGGTTGGCGGCCAGGGAGAGCGACTCGGCCCGTGTCCAGGTCCACGGCGCCCTGGGATCGAACAGCAGCCAGCGCCGGCTGCCGGCCTGCAGACGCTCCGGCGGCAGTCCCAGCAGCCTGGAGCCGCCCCAGCTGAGCAGCTGCCAGAGCTGCTGCAGCGAGCAGCCGCGGCGGTCCACCAGTTCCCGCCAGAGCAGCGGCAGCACCAGGCCATGGCGGGCGCCATGACCGGCGAGGCCGGGACGGCGCTGGTCGAGGGGGAGCAGTTGCTCCTCCGCGTCCAGGGGCAGGTGGTGGACAGCCACGGCGGAGATCAGGCCCTCCACCGCGGCAGAGAGCAGCGCTTCGCGATCGCGGGGAGCGCCGAGGGAGGGCACCAGGCGCCAGCCCACCCGCGCCGGCTCAAGACTGCCGCTGTCGGCGAGCAGGTGCCACCAGCTCACGGTGCAGGGCAGAGGGCTCTCCAGTGCACGCAGCCGCTCCAGCGCGGCCGCCGTGGACAGGTTCATCAG
Source organism: Cyanobium sp. CH-040 (assembly GCF_024346135.1). Classification (GTDB taxonomy): domain Bacteria; phylum Cyanobacteriota; class Cyanobacteriia; order PCC-6307; family Cyanobiaceae; genus NIES-981. Next base: position 58,549 of record NZ_JAGQCJ010000009.1, read on the forward strand.
CACCAGCCGGGCTGCGGGTCGGGCGGCCGCCACCGCCAGCAGGGACTGGAGCGGCAGCGTCTCGCTCAGCACCGGATCGGGGGGCCAGCCGGCGCGCAGGGTCTCCACCGCCTCGCGCACGAAGCCACCGGCACAGAGCCCCGCGCTGCGGGGCGACACGAGCACAGGCCGCAGGCCCATCTCCCCCAGCAGCAGCCCCCGCTCCAGCAAGGGCAGCGGCGGGATCTGGTCGCCGGCGCTCAGCCCGATGGCGCCGGCCAGCAGCTGGTCGCGGTGGGGAGCCAGCTCGGCATCGCCACCCTCCGCGCTGAAGCTTCCCCACAGCACCAGCTGCAGGGGATCGGGCCAGGCCATCCCCCGCAGGCGCTCGGGCCGATCCCGCCAGGGACGGGCCCAGGGCAGCAGCGCCACGGTGCCGTAGCCGCCGGCGGCCGCCGAGCGGGCCAGGCTGTCGAGGGTCTCGGCCACGCCGTCCCAGGGCTGTTCCAGCACGCTGTGGGGATCCACCAGCACGGGGGCCAGCAGCCAGCCTTCGGCCGGCACGGGATCGAGCCCCAGCTCCTCGCCCTGCCTCGCGGCCCCCTCGCCCCACACCTGCAGGCGGCCGCGGGCGTCGATCAGGGCATCCTGGTGGCGGGGTGGTTCACCGGGACCGGCGAGCACCTGCACCCGGCGCAGCCAGAGGGGGGTGGCCATGGGGCCTAGAGCGCACCCGCGGCGGTGCGGTCGAGCACCCCGCCGAGGTGGCTGGTGAGGTTCATGGCCGCCACCACGGGGATGCCGCCGGCTCCCTGGGGGTAGTCGACCACGGTCACGCCGCCGTTGCCCTGCTTGATCGTCCAGATGTCCGCCGGCGTGAGCCCCAGGAGATCGCAGAGGATCGTCTTGTTGACGGCGTCGTGGGCGACCACCAGGGCGGTCTCCTGGTCATCGAGGCTGGCGGCGATCGTGGACCAGGTGTTCAGGGAGCGGCTCCACACCTCATGGATGGTTTCGCCTTCGGGCATCTCCACCGTGTGGGGAGCGCGCTTCCAGTCGGCCAGGAGCTGGGGCCAGGATTCGGCGATCTCGCGCTCCAGCCGGCCCTCCCAGAGGCCGTGACCGATCTCCACCAGTCCCCGGGTGGCGGTGAGCGGCACGCCGGGGTGGGCCGCGAGGATCACTTCGGCGGTCTGCCGCGGCCGGGCCATGGAACTGGTGTAGGCCCGGTGGATGCTGGCCGAGGCCAGGAACGAACCGGCGGCCTCGGCCTGGGCCAGCCCGTTGGCGTTCAGGGGGATGTCGATCTGCCCCTGGAAGCGCCCCTGACGGTTCCAGTCGGTCTCGCCGTGGCGCACCAGCAGCAGCCGGGGGCCAGGACCGCGCGGAGGCAGAGGCGCACCCAGGTGGGCGGTGCCGTTGAGCGACTCCACCTGCACGCTCTGAGTGCCGGCCGCAGCACCACTGATGTTGAGCACGGAAATCGAGCCGTTGTCCACCCGCAGACGGCGGAAGCCCTGGGCGTCCAGGCCCAGGAGGGTGAGCACCAGGCAGCGCAGGATGGCGTTGTGGCCCACCAGCAGCACGCTGCTGTCTGCACCGTCCACGGCCGCCGCATGGCTCTCCAGAAGCCGGCGGCAGAACCGGGCCGCCTGCTGCATCAGCTCCGGCAGGGGACGGTAACGGCTGCCGTCCCGACGCTCCAGCTCCAGGCTGTGCGGTGCCGCCCGCCAGACGGCCTCCTGGGCGGGGAAGCGCTCCCGCAGCTCCCGGCGCTGCAGGCCGCTCCAGGGGCCCAGGTCGATCTCCAGCAGGTCCTCGTCGAAGCTGGGGGTGAGCCCGCGGCCGTGGACCTCGAGCAGATGGGCGGCCGTGTCGCTGGCCCGCTGCAGGGGTGAGCTGTAGACCGCGTCGAACCCCACATCGGCCAGCGCCGCACCCGTGGAGCGGGCCTGGGCCACGCCCACGTCGGTGAGGGCGGACAGGTCGTCACGTCCCTGGATCCGGTGCTCGACGTTGAAGCTGCTGAGCCCGTGGCGGACCAGCACAATCCGAAGCGACACGGACCCAGGGCTGCTCGCGGTCATCGTATGGGAGCAGCCCACAGGCGCCGCCCGCCGCCCAGGGGTGGCGCGGCAGGGGGAGAATCCAGGCCATCGCCCAACCGCAGAGGAGCGTTTGACCGTCCCCACCACCCGGCCCGGGCAGCGGCCGGGCCCTCCTCCACCCGCGCCGGCGCCGCCCTGGAAGCTGCTCCTGGCAGCGCTCAGCCTGCTGCTCTGCCTGCTGCTGTGGCTCAACGGACTCCTGGAGAGCCTGAACCGACCGTCGGTGGTCGATGCCCTGGAGCTGCGCCAGCGGCAGCTCCAGGCCCTGGCGGCACCGGCCCTGCCGGAGCGGCTGCGACCCTGGCTGGCGGGGGAGGAGGCGCTGGCGGACCTGGCCGACCAGCTGGAGCAGGGCCTGGCGGACGGCCCCGGTCCCGGCAGCCCCGACCAGCTGCTGCAGCTCACCCTGCTGAGCCGCAGCCAGGGGCATCCACGCACCGCAGCCGTGCTGGCTGAGCTGGGCCGCCAGGTCCCTCCGGAGCGTCGGCCCCTGCTGGAACTGCTGGACAGCGGCAGCAGCGGCATGGCCACGGCGCCGGCGCAGCTCGCGCGGCTCAGCGCCCCCTGGGAGGGAGAGCTGAGTCCGCTCACCAGCCAGCTCCTCTGCCAGGCGCTGGAGCCGGAGCGGCCCGACTGCGGCGATGCCGCCGTGCAGCGCCGGGCCCTGGCGCGCCTGCTGGCCGTGAGCTGGCTGCCGGGGATTCTGCTGCTGCTGGGCGTGGTTCTGCTGGCGCGGGAGGGCTGGCTGCTCTGGCGGCGTCGCGGCACCCCCCTGCCGCCGCTGGTGGGCCCCCAGCTCGACCTGGTGGACGTGACCCTGCTGATCGCCGGAGGGTTCGTGGTGCTGGGGGAACTGAGCGTGCCGCTGGTGCTGGAGCCGGCCCTGCGCCCCCTGCTGGCGCCCCTGCAGTCCACGCCCGTGCGGCAGCAGGGCATGCAGGTGCTGCTCCTCTATCTGGGGCTGATGCTGCCGCCGCTGCTGATCCTCAGGGCCCAGCTGCAGCCCATGGCCGCGCGGCGGCCGCCCGCAGGCTGGCTGCAGTGGCGCTGGAGGCCCCCCGCTTCGGCTCTGCGCGGCGCCCTCGGCCACATGCTGATGGTGTTGCCGGTGGTGGCCTTGACGGGCTGGCTGGTGGACCGGCTGGTGGGTGATCCGGGAGGCAGCAATCCCCTGCTCGAGCTGGTGCTCACCGCCCGCGATCCGGTGGCCCTGAGCTGCTTTGCGCTGACGGCGATGGTGCTCGCGCCTCTGTTCGAGGAAACCCTCTTCCGAGGCGTGCTGCTGCCCGTGCTCGGCAGCCACTGGGGTGGGGCGGCCGGGGTGGTGGCCAGCGCGCTGGTCTTCGGGCTGGCCCACCTGAGCCTGGGCGAGCTGGTGCCCCTGGTGATGCTGGGCCTGGGGCTGGGGTGGCTGCGGCTGCGCAGCGGGCGGCTCGGCCCCTGCGTGCTCATGCACGGCCTCTGGAACGGTTTCACCTTCGCCAATCTGCTGTTGCTGGGGGTTTGAAGGCGCCGCTCACCAGCCTTGCTGCGGGACGGACAGGGTGGTTCACTGGCGAAGCATTCGGCTCCCTTCCGTGGTCGCCTCCAAAACAGCAGGGCGGGCCGCGCGGCGCCTCATCGGCCTCGAGACCAGCGACCGTCCCCGATTCCGCCTGGACACCGCAGCCGCCCCGCTGCAGGTGATCAACGGATCCCTGTCGGGGCGTGCCGGGAGCCATCGCCGACCCTGGCTGCAGAGCCTCCACCGCACCGCAGACGGCACCCTGGCGGGCCTCGGGCTGTGCATGCTCGCCCTGAGCGGCCTCACCCTCCACTGGCAGAACGAGTGGGCGATGAGCTTCCGCAAACTGGAAGCGGCGCAGGTGCTGGAGCACCGTCTGCAGGAGGCCTCCGCTCAGCTGGAACGGCACCACCTCGGCGTGGTGGGCCAACCCGGCCAGCTGGTGCCCACCAGCAGCGACAAGCTGATCTTCGTGGCGCCGCCGCCGCGGCGATCCGGGCCTGCCCGGGCAGCGCTGGTGCCCGCACTGCGCTGGCGGGAGGCAGCGGCCGGCTACTGAGCAGCCCAGGCCCCACCATGGGCCGCCGCTGCCCCATCCCACCCCATCCCTTCCCTCCGCTCCCCTGACCGGCTTCATGGGCACGACCCCGCTGCAACGCTCCCGCCGGCCGGTCGTGCAGCACCGCACGGGATCCGGCCGCGAGCAGCGGGTGGTGCCGCTCCAGCCCCCCAGCAACGGCAGGCTTCTGGCCGTCTACGGCCTGCTCAGCCTCGGTCTGCTGGGCCTGGCGCTGCGCCTGGCCTGGCTGCAGGTCATCGACACCGGCAATCTCCAGGCCAAGGCGCGGGCGATCCAGACCCAATCCCAGCAGCCCCTCGGCAAACGCCGCACGATCGTGGATCGCAACGGCCGTCTGGTGGCGCTCGACGAGGAACGCTTCACGCTCTGGGCCCACCCCCGCTTCTTCAACTTCCCCGGCGACGATCCCCAGAAGCTGCGCAGCCGTGAGGAGGTGGCCGAGCGTCTGGCGGGGGTGCTCGCCCAGCCCGCCCAGGTGCTGCACGAGCGCATGGCAGGCCGCCCCAGTGGCGTGAAGATGGCCACCGAGATCGATCCGGAGACCGCCGAGCGGATCCGCCGTCTCGGCATCAGTGGCCTGGACCTGGAGGCCTATCCCCAGAGGATCTACCCCCAGGGATCCCTGTTCGCCAACGTGGTGGGCTTTCTCAACCTCGAGCGCGTCCCTCAGGCTGGGTTGGAGCAGAGCCGCGACGGCGATCTGCAGCGCCAGGAGACCACCATCACCATGCGCCGCGGTGCCGACGGCACCCCCCTGCCGGAGGGGCTCAAGGCCGGCGCCCTCTACGGGGACGACCTGCGCCTCCAGCTCACCCTCGACGCCCGCCTGCAGCACGTGGCCCAGCAGGCCCTGGCCAGCCAGGTGGCGAAGTGGAAGGCCAAGCGCGCCGCCGCCCTGGTGATGGACGTGCGCAACGGCGAGATGCTCGCCCTGGCCTCCTACCCCACCTACGACCCCAACCAGTTCTGGAAATTCAACCCGGGCCTGTTCCGCGAATGGTCGGTGCAGGATCTCTACGAGCCCGGCTCCACCTTCAAGCCCATCAACCTGGCCATCGCCCTACAGGAGAAGGCGATCGACCCCAAGGGCACGGTGAGTGACCCCGGCCAGCTGACGATCGGCGGCTGGCCGATCTTCAACGCCAACCGCCAGGGCAACGGCGTGATCGACTTCCCCACCGTGCTGGAGGTGTCCAGCAACGTGGGCATGGTCAATGCCATGGCCCAGGTGAAGCGCGAGCGCTTCTGGGAGTGGCTGAACAAGCTCGGCATCGACACCCGGCCGGACACCGATCTGCCGGGCGCGGTGGCGGGAGAGCTGAAGCCCCGCGGGGTGTTCACCGGCCACGCGATCGAGCCGGCGGTGGCGGCCTTCGGCCAGGGCTTCTCCCTCACCCCCCTGAAGCTGGCCCAGCTGCACGCCATGCTCGCCAACGGCGGCCGCCTGGTGAGTCCCCACATCACCCGCGGACTGCGCTCCGGTGACGCCCTCGCCCAGACGCCCGGCAACACCGGCCTCCAGGTGATGGACCCGGCAGTGACGCGCACGGTGCTGGGGTGGATGGAGCAGACGGTGGCGCGCAGCAAGAGCCTGGGGATCCATGTGCCGGGCTACCGCATCGGCGGCAAGACGGGCACGGCCCAGAAAGCCGACCGCGGCGTGTACATCCCCGGTGCCCTGATCACCAGCTTCGTGGCGCTGCTGCCGATCGACGAACCCCGCTACGTGGTGCTGGTGGTGGTGGATGAACCCCAGGGCGGCAATGCCTACGGCTCCACCGTGGCCGCGCCCGTGGCCCGGCAGATCATCGATGGTCTGCTGGTGCTGGAGCAGATCCCTCCCTCCAAGCCCCTGCCGGCTGCGGCCAGGCCGGCGGCCCCGCAGGGCTGATCCCTGGCCGCTCTGTGGCCATTCGCGCAAGCACCGCTGCAGAAGGTGGGGCCCCGCGCCTGCACTGGCTAGCGTTCAGCCAACCGGCTTCCCTGCCAGCCATGGCCAACCTGCTTGACCAACTCGCCGCCATGACCGTGGTGGTGGCCGACACCGGCGACATCGACGCGATCAAGCAGTTCACCCCCCGCGACGCCACCACCAACCCCTCGCTGATCCTGGCGGCGGCGCAGATCCCCACCTATCAGGAGCTGATCGACCGCTCCCTGCGGGAGTCCCGGGAGCTGATCGGCAGCGATGCCGGCGCCGACGCGGTGGTGCGTGAGGCCCTCGACGAGATCTGCGTGACCTTCGGCAAGGAGATCCTCAAGATCGTGCCCGGGCGCGTCTCCACCGAGGTGGACGCCCGCCTCAGCTACGACACCGAAGCCACCATCGCCAAGGCCCGGCGCATCATCGAGCTCTACGGCCAGGCGGGCATCGGCAGGGAGCGGGTGCTGATCAAGGTGGCCTCCACCTGGGAGGGGATCCGCGCCGCCGAGGAACTGGAGAAGGAGGGCATCCACTGCAACCTCACGCTGCTGTTCTCGTTCGCCCAGGCCGTGGCCGCTGCAGAGGCCGGCGTCACCCTGATCTCCCCCTTCGTGGGACGGATCCTGGACTGGTACAAGAAGAGCACCGGCCGTGAGCACTACCCCGGAGCCGAGGATCCGGGGGTGGTCTCGGTGACCCAGATCTTCAATTACTACAAGACCTACGGCTACAAGACCGAGGTGATGGGGGCCAGCTTCCGCAACACCGAGGAGATCATCGAGCTGGCCGGCTGCGACCTCCTCACCATCTCACCGGCCCTGCTCAACGAACTGCGCAGCACCGACGGCGTGCTGGAGCGCAGGCTCAACCCCTTCGATCCGGCGCCCACCGAGGCCCAGATCCATCTCGACGAGGAGCGCTTCCGGGCCATGCTCGCCGCCGATCCGATGGCCACCGAGAAGCTCGACGAGGGCATCCGCGGCTTCTGCAAGGCGATCGAGACCCTCGAGGCCCAGCTGGCCCACCGGCTTGCGGAACTGGAGGGTGGCGCGGCCTTCGGCCACGCCGTGCACGAGATCTTCCTGCTCAACGACCTCGACGGCGACGGCTGCATCACCCGCGAGGAATGGCTGGGCAGCGACGCCGTGTTCGACGCCCTCGACACCGACAAGGACGGCCGGCTGGCCCCGGACGATGTGCGCGGCGGGCTGGGCGCAGCCCTGGCCGTCAGTGCCCCCTGAAGCCCGGCAGGCGCGCCGGCGAAGGCTCTTAATCGCCTCTTGAACTGGGCGTGCGGCGGCTCGTCCACACTGGATCACCGGTCTGACTGATCCCTCTTGCCTGCTGTGAACGCTCTCGACACCATGCGCGCCCTCGCCAGCAGCGGTGAGGTGATCACCGTGGAACCGGGCGAGCTGATCTTCCGATCCGGCGAACCCGGCGACTGCATGTTCGGCCTGCTGGAGGGGGAGGTGCAGCTCAACTGGAACGGCGATGCGGGCCATGAGCAGATCCATGCGGGCGACGTCTTCGGGGCCGGAGCGCTGGTGACCAGCGAGCACCGGCGCTACGGAGATGCCAGGGCGATCACCCCCTGCCGGTTGCTGGTGATGAACCGCGAGAAGTTCCTGTTCGCGGTGCAGGAGTCACCGATGTTCGCCATCGAGCTGCTCGGCTCGATCGATCAGCGGCTGCGCAATCTCAAGGACTGCACCCGCCTTTGAGGGCAGACCCCTTCAGCCGCGCTGAAACAGCAGCCTGCGGATCGCCCGCTGGGCAATGTCGCCATAGCCCATCTCGCCGGAGAGGATCTGGGCGATGCGCTGGGGGGCCGTGGGGCGCTTGATTCCCAGCTGGTAGCCCACCCGCGGCACCCGGTAGAACACGCTGGCGATGCGGCGCCCCCAGGCCATCGACTCCCCCCAGGCGCGGCGGATGCCATCGCTGTAGTGGCTGAGAGCCGCCGCGTCGCCGGACAGCCAGAGGTCCATGGCGGCGGCGGCGCGGCAGCCGCTGAGCAGGGCCGGCCGCAGTCCTTCGGCCAGGAAGGGATCGCACAGGGAAGCGGCGTCGCCGGCCACCACCACCCCCTCGCCGTGCAGGGGATGGTGACCATCCCAGACGCGCAGCCGCGAGGTGGTGCGCTGACCCGCATCGACGGCGAAGCCGAGGCTGGGCAGCAGCCGGGCCAGCACCGCGTCCGCTTCGGCGCGGGCGAGGGCGGGATCGACGGGACGGCCGATGAAGCTGCCCAGGCCGATGCTGTAGCCCCCCTGGCGCGGGAAGGCCCAGCAGAAGCCCTGGGGAACCAGCCCGAAGCCGAAATGGGCCGTGGCGGGATCAGCCACCTCCCCCTCCAGCTCCACCGACACGGTGGTGGCGAACCGGGGCCGCTGCGGCCCCAGCCCCAGGCCAGCCACCAGCCTCGACCCGGAGCCATCGGCGATCACCAGGCCCGGAGCCTCCAGCGATCCACCCCCGGGTAGGGCATCGGCGCCGGCGGCCAGGGTCAGCCGCCAGCGCTCGCCGTGGCGCTGCACCGCCTCCACGGCCGCGCCGCCGAGGAAGCGCGCCCCGGCGGCGGTGGCCTGCTCCAGCAGGAACGCATCGAGCCGGGAGCGGCGCACGATCCAGAACGGCGCTTCCCCGGGCAACTCGGCCACCACCGGATCGCCCAGATCCCAGGTGAAGCGCACCCGTTCGATCACGGCCTCCACCACGGGGGTGAGGTCGCAGGGAAACCAGGCCTGCACGGAGGCGGCCATGCCGCCGCCACAGGGTTTGGCGCGGGGAAAGCGGGCCTGATCGACCACCAGGACGCTGCGGCCGGCCCGGGCGAGGTGAAGGGCGGCCGCCGCACCGGCCGCTCCCGCACCGACGACGATCACATCCCAGGACTGGGGGCCTGAACCACTCAAACCTTGAGGATCTCGGCCTCCTTGTCGGCCAGGTGCTTCTCCAGTTCGGCGATGAAGCGGTCGGTGAGCTTCTGCACCTTCTCCTGCTCGTCGCGGCTCTGATCCTCCGAGAGCTCGCCGTCCTTTTCCTGCTTCTTGATCCGGTCGATGCCGTCGCGGCGGTTGTTGCGCAGCGCCACCTTGCCCTCCTCGGCGTACTTGGCGGCGATCTTGCAGAGCTCCTTGCGGCGGTCCTCGGTGAGGGGCGGAATGTTGATGCGGATCACCTTGCCGTCGTTGTTGCAGGTGAGACCCAGATCACTCATGGCGATGGCCTTCTCGATCAGGCCGATGGCGCCGATGTCGAAGGGCTGGATCTGGATGGTCTGGGAATCGGGCGTGGTGAGACTGGCCAGCGACTTGAGCGGCGTCTCGGCGCCGTAGTACTCCACGCTGATCTTGTCCAGCAGGGAGGTGTTGGCCCGACCGGTGCGGATGGTGTTGAAGTTGCGCAGGGCGGCGTCCACCGACTTGCGCATCGCGGCTTCCAGATCCATGGCGTTGGTATCAGGCTGGGGCTCAGGGGTGAATGCGGGTGCCGATCGGCTCACCGCGCACGGCCCGGCCGATGTTGCCGGGACCGAAGAGATCAAACACCACGATGGGGATGGCGTTGTCCTTGCAGAGGGCGATGGCGGCGCCGTCCATCACCTCCAGTTCGCTGCTGAGCACCTCCAGGAAGGAGAGGGTCTCGTAGCGCCGGGCATCCGGGTAGCGGGCCGGGTCGCGGTCGTACACGCCGTCCACCTTGGTGGCCTTGAACACGACGTCGGCGTTGATCTCGGCGGCGCGCAGGGCAGCGGTGGTATCGGTGGTGAAGAAGGGGTTGCCGGTGCCGGCGGCGAAGATCACCACCCGTCCTTTTTCCATGTGGCGGATCGCCCGGCGGCGGATGTAGGGCTCGGCCACCTCCTGCATCGAGATGGCGCTCTGCACCCGGGTGGGCACGCCGGCCCGCTCCAGACCGTCCTGCAGGGTGATGGCATTCATCACCGTGGCCAGCATGCCCACGTAGTCGGCAGTGGCCCGGTCCATGCCGGCGGCGCTGCCCTTGAGGCCCCGGAAGATGTTGCCGCCGCCCACCACGATGGCCAGCTGGGTGCCGTCGGCCACGCAGGCGGCCACGTCGGCGGCGATCGACTGCACGATCGCTGGATCGATGCCATAGCCCTGCTCGCCCATCAGTGCCTCGCCACTGAGCTTGAGCAGCACGCGCCTGAAACCCATCGCCCCCCGCCGATCTGCGGCACCGTAGCAATGGCCGCAGCGGGCGGCCTCAGAACTCGATGCCGCGCTGGGCCTTCACCCCCTGCTCCCGGAAGGGATGGCGCACCAGCTTCATCTCGGTCACCAGGTCGGCCCGCTCCAGCAGGGCCGGGGGGGCGCCGCGGCCGGTGAGCGCCACATGGGTGAGCTCGGGGCGCAGGGCCAGGCCCTCCAGCACCTGCTCCACCGCCAGGTAGCCGAGCTTCAGGGCCACGTTCACCTCATCGAGCACCACCAGATGGCGGCCGGGATCGGCGAGGTAGGCGCAGGAGCGCTCCCAGGCGGCCTGCACCAGGGCGCGGTCCCGCTCCCGGTCCTGGGTGACCCAGGTGAAGCCCTCCCCCAGGGCATGCCAGGCCAGGGCGTCGCCGAACAGCTCCAGGGCCCTGGCCTCGCCCGGCTGCCAGCCGCCCTTGATGAACTGCACCACCGCCACCCGCTCGCCGTGGCCGAGGCTGCGCAGCACCAGGCCGAGGGCGGCCGTGGTCTTGCCCTTGCCCTCGCCGGTGAACACGAGCACCAGCCCCTTTTCCTGGGACCGTTCACCCACGCGCTGCCGCTGCACCTCCTGGCGCCGGGCCATGCGGCGGCGGTAGGCCTCCCGATCGCGCTCGGGGGCCAGATCGCCCCCCGGTCCAAGTTCGGCGGCCTGCCGGTCAAGGTCCCTCTCCAGGGCTGGATCGAGCTGGCTGTGGGGCATGGCGGGCGGGCGTCACAGGATCGCCACTCTGGCGGCCTCAGGCCACCCGCTGGCCGGTCGGGCGCTGCCGGGCGAGGGCGGCGTCCACCGCCTGCTGCTGGTCGCGGCGGGTGATCCAGTGGTGGTAGGTGCGGGTGTGGATCGCCACCGAGTGACCCATCATCCGCGCCGCCACGGTGTCGGGGAGGCCGATGTGGATGGTGCGCACGGCCCAGGCGTGGCGCAGGTCGTAGGGGGTGATCGGCAGGCCGTAGCGGCGGAACTGCTCGGCCACCCGCCGGCCCACCTGCTGCAGGGTCGTGCGGCCCAGATCGGTGCACACCGGCGGCAGCAGGTCCGGCATCCCCCCCAGCGCCTCGAGGCCGAAGTGCTCCACCCACTCCGGCAGGAACGGCCACACCTGGTGCTCACCGGTCTTGGTGGCGGGCAGCACCCGGATCACCCGGTCGCCGCCGGGGGCCAGGGCCGAGAGGTCGCAGAAGAACACCTCGTGGTTGCGCAGGCCGTAGGTGGCCATCAGGCCGTAGACGAGCCGCCAGGCGCGGCTGGGAATCAGCTCCAGCAGCTGCAGGATCTGGCTGTCGCTGGGCAGCCGGCGGAAGCGGGCCACGTGCAGGCCGTAGCCGGCGGCCCGCTCGCCCCAGTCCGGCGGCAGGGGGATGCCGCCCTGCCGGGCCAGGGCCGCCAGGGCGATGCCGCACTGCTGGCGGCTGCTGCTGGCCGGCTCGTAGCTCTCCAGCACGCGCTCCAGCAGCTGGCTCAGCGCGGCAACCGGCAGGGGGTGTTGCGGTTCCCCCAGCTGCAGCAACCGGCGCAGGTAGGGCCGGTAGGCGGCGGTCCAGGTGGTGCGGCTGCCGGCGGGGTTGCGGCGCCGCTGGTGATCCTGGAAGAAGGCGCGCTCGAACTGTTCCACCAGGGCCGCGGGATCCAGGGCCGCCGGAGCGGCGCCGCCATCCGGGCAGCCATCCGGACTGGAGCCGGTGTCGGCGCCGGCGGCAGGGACGGGGGTGGCGGGCGATCGGCTCCAGCGGTCCCAGCTGAAGTGGTTCTGTTCCAGCTGCCGCAGCACCTCGCGCAGCTGCTCGCGGGCCTGCTCCAGGCCCGTGGCGGTGGCGGGCAGCCCGAGGCTGAGGCGCTGCACGCTGCGGCGCGGACCGCCCCGCCTGCAGGGCAGGGGGCCCCGCAGACCCAGCCTGGCGCCGCGCCGCTCGATCCGCAGGGCAATGCCGATCGCCGCCAGGCGGGCGTTGTGATCGGCCAGGGCGGCATCCAGTGCCTCCCCGGTGCCGGAAGCGGCGGGGCTGGGGGCCACGGCCTTCGGGGCAATGGTCGCCATGAACCTATCGATGCGCCGGCAGGGGCGCTAGGGGAGGGCGGCCAGCGTTACGCTCACCGCGGTGCGCCAGATGGAACGAAGGCATGGCCAAGGTGGGCGGCAAGGTGGGCGTGCTGCTGCTGAACCTCGGAGGTCCGGAACGGATCCAGGACGTCGGCCCTTTTCTCTACAACCTCTTCTCCGACCCTGAGATCATCCGGCTGCCGAATCCGGCCCTGCAGAAACCCCTGGCCTGGCTGATCAGCAGCCTGCGGGCCGGCAAGTCCCAGGAGGCCTACCGCTCCATCGGCGGCGGCTCGCCGCTGCGCCGGATCACCGAGCAGCAGGCTCGCGAGCTGCAGAGCGTGCTGCGCCAGCGGGGCATCGAGGCCACCAGCTACGTGGCCATGCGCTACTGGCATCCCTTCACCGAATCGGCGGTGGCCGACATCAAGGCTGACGCCATCGACGAGGTGGTGGTGCTGCCCCTCTACCCCCACTTCTCGATCAGCACCAGCGGCTCCAGCTTCCGGGAACTGCAGCGTCTGCGCCAGAGCGATCCGGCCTTCGCCGGCCTGCCAATCCGCTGCATCCGCAGCTACTACGACGATCCGGGCTACATCGGCGCGATGGCCGAGCTGATCGCCAGCGAGATTGAGGCCTGCCCCGACCCGCCCCGCGCCCACGTCTTCTTCAGCGCCCACGGCGTGCCCCGCAGTTACGTGGAGGAGGCGGGCGACCCCTACCAGGAGGAGATCGAGACCTGCGCCCGGCTGATCATGGAGCGCCTGGAAAGCGACCTGGGCCACGCCAACCCCTACACCCTGGCCTACCAGAGCCGGGTGGGGCCGGTGGAGTGGCTCAAGCCCTACACCGACGAGGCCCTGGAGGAGCTGGGACACCAGGGTGTGAAGGATCTGGTGGTGGTGCCGATCAGCTTCGTGAGCGAGCACATCGAGACCCTCGAGGAGATCGACATCGAATACCGCGAGCTGGCCACCGAGGCCGGCATCACCAACTTCCGGCGGGTGCCCGCCCTCGACACCACCCCGTCCTTCATCGATGGGCTGGCCCACCTGGTGCAGCAGGCCCTGGAGGGCCCGGAGGTGAACCTCGACCAGGCCGCCGCCCTGCCGAGGAAGGTGAAGCTCTATCCCCAGGACCGCTGGGCCTGGGGCTGGAACAACAGCTCCGAGGTGTGGAACGGGAGGCTGGCGATGCTCGGTTTTTCCGCTTTTCTGCTGGAATTGATCAGTGGCAGGGGACCGCTGCATGCTCTGGGGCTGCTCTGAGATCGCCACCCGCCGTACAGGCGGGAGTGGATTGCCGGCGGTCGCGCGGATGCGCCTCCGGGAGCGTTTCCCGCGGCGCCTTCCCCTGGCGATGGTCACCGCCCTCGGCGCCGTCACGGCCGCTGCGGTGGCCCTGCATGGCGCCCTGCTGCAACTGCAACCCGCCCAGGCCCGCAACATGTGGACCCGGGGGGTGTTTCCGGTGGTGAGCTTCGCCGGCTACACCAGCCATTTCGGCACGCGCACGGGCCCCTGGGGCGCAGCGGAACCCCACTACGGCCTCGACATCGCCGCCCCCATGGGCTCGCCGATCCGCAACTGGTGGGGCGGCGTGGTGGACAGCGTGATCAACGACGGCACCTGCGGCCTGGGGCTGGTGATCCGCTCCGGGGAGTACGAACACATCTATTGCCACCTCTCCGGCTCGGTGTCCGGCGGGGTGTACCGCAGCGGACCGGTGGCGATCCGCGCCGGCCAGGCGGTGCGCACCGGCGAGCTGATCGGCCATGTGGGCGTGACCGGACGCAGCACCGGCCCCCATCTGCACTGGGGCATGCGCTTCCGCGACGCGTGGGTGGATCCGGCCCTGGTGCTGCGGACCATGGCCCGGGCCCGCCAGGGGGCCGTCTGAGGCCGGCGATCCCAGGCCTCAGACGGCCATCCAGCGCCTAGGGTGAGCGCAGTTCTCCACTGGCCAGGTGCTTGGCCGCCGCAGCCGTGACGCTTTCGCCCCTCACCTCTGCCGCCCAGACCAACACCACCGCCAACGAACCGACGCACACCGGCAATGGGGCCGCAGGCAGCCGCGCCCAACGGGTGAGCGGGGGCTACGCGCTCATGGACGCGCTGCACCGCCATGGGGTGAAGCACATCTTCGGCTACCCGGGCGGCGCGATCCTGCCCATCTACGACGAGCTGCACAAGGCCGAGGCGCGCGGCTGGCTGAAGCACATCCTGGTGCGCCATGAGCAGGGCGGCACCCACGCGGCCGACGCCTATGCCCGCGCCACCGGCCAGGTGGGCGTGTGCTTCGGCACCTCCGGGCCCGGCGCCACCAACCTGGTCACCGGCATCGCCACCGCTCACATGGATTCGGTGCCGATGGTGGTGATCACCGGCCAGGTGCCGCGGGCCGCGATCGGCACCGACGCCTTCCAGGAAACGGACATCTTCGGCATCACCCTGCCGATCGTGAAGCACTCCTGGGTGGTGCGCGACCCCCGGGACATCGGCCGGATCGTGGCCGAGGCCTTCCTGATCGCCGCCAGCGGCCGCCCTGGCCCGGTGCTGATCGACGTGCCCAAGGACGTGGGCCTCGAGGAGTTCGACTACGTGCCGGTGGAGCCGGGCACGGCCGTGCCCAAGGGCTTCAGCCTGCCCGCCGCCCCCAGCCCGGAGGCCATCGATGCGGCCCTGGCACTGATCCGGCAGGCGCGCAGGCCCCTGCTCTACGTGGGCGGCGGCGCCATCAGCAGCGGCGCCCACGAGGCCATCCTGAAGCTGTCCGAACGCTTCGGTCTGCCCGTCACCACGACGCTGATGGGCAAGGGCGCCTTCGATGAGAAACACGCCCTGGCCCTGGGCATGCTCGGCATGCACGGCACGGCCTACGCCAACTTCGCCGTCACCGAGTGCGATCTGCTGATCGCCGCCGGCGCCCGCTTCGACGATCGCGTCACCGGCCGGCTGGATGGCTTCGCGCCCCGGGCCCAGGTGATCCACATCGACATCGACGCCGCCGAGGTGGGCAAGACCCGCATCCCGGAGGTGGCCGTGGTGGGCGATGTGCGCCAGGCCGTGGAGGCGCTGCTGGCGGCCAGCGAGGGCGACAGCGCAGAGGGCCGCACCGACGCCTGGCTGGACCGCATCGACACCTGGAAGCACCACTACCCCCTGGTGGTGCCGGCTCCGGAGGGTGACATCGCTCCCCAGGAGGTGGTGGTGGCCCTGCGGGAACTGGCGCCCGACGCCTTCTACACCACCGATGTGGGCCAGCACCAGATGTGGGCCGCCCAGTTCCTGCACAACGGGCCGCGCCGCTGGATCAGTTCCGCCGGCCTGGGCACCATGGGTTTCGGCATGCCCGCCGCCATGGGCGTGCAGACCGCCTTCCCCGGGGAGCAGGTGATCTGCGTGGCCGGCGACGCCAGCATCCTGATGAACATCCAGGAACTGGGCACCCTGGCCCAGTACGACCTGCCCGTGAAGGTGGTGGTGCTCAACAACGGCTGGCAGGGGATGGTGCGCCAGTGGCAGGAGAGCTTCTACGGCGAGCGCTACTCGGCCTCGGAGATGACCGGCGGCATGCCCGACTTCGAGCGTCTCGCCGAGGCCTTCGGCGTGCGCGGGGTGCTGATCACCGAGCGCGCCAGTCTCAGATCCCAGTTGCGCGAAGCCCTGGACCATCCCGGACCGGCCTTCATCGACGTGAAGGTGCGCCGCAACGAGAACTGCTACCCGATGGTGCCCCCCGGCGCCAGCAACGCCCAGATGGTGGGCTTGCCGAGCCATCCCGAACTGGCCATCGACACCACCCGTCAGTGCGGCCACTGCGGCGCCAGCACCGCCAGTGCCCACCTCTTCTGCCCCAGCTGCGGCGCCAAGCTCTGAGCCCCGCCCGCCTGCTGCTGCCGCTGTTGCTCGCCGTGCTGCTGCTGCCGCTGGCCCTCCTGGGCCCCGGCGCCGCCGCGGCCGCTGAGGTGCTGCAGGTGCGCAGCGGCACTCTGCTCCAGGTGGGCGACAGCAACCGCAGCTACGCCGTGGCCCTGGCCTGCGTGGCAGTTGAAGCGGAACAGGAGGAAGCAGCCACCCATTGGCTGCGGGACCGGGCACCGCGGGGAACGCGGGTGAACCTGCGGCCGGTGGGGCAGCGCGATGGTGTGCTCCTGGCCCGGGTGCGGACCCTGGCCGACCGCAGCCATCAGGTGGTGCTCGACCTGGGTGACGATCTGGTGGCCCAGGGGCTGGCACAGCACCTGATCGATGCCGATCCCCAGGCCTGCGGCACCCCATGAGTCTGAACCGCACCGCCAAGGGCATCGTGCTCGTGCCCTCCCTGCTGCTCGGGGGGGCGTTCCTGGCTGCGGCCGTCTGGGGCGGCGATGGGCCCGCCGCCGGGAACCGCACCCTGGCGCTCGTGCTCGGCGGCGTGCTGATGGCTGCAGGACTGCTCGCCCAGCTGCTGCCGGAGCGGAGCCCGGACGGGGACGGATGAACCGAGGCTGAGCCGGAGCCGAGGCTGAGCCGGAAAGGTGCCGGACCGCTGAAGCCCGGTCACCTTCCGATCAGCGGCCCGATCAGCGTCGCTGGCCCTGGCCCTGGCTCTGCACCGCCTTGTTGTACTCGCTGATGATGTTGTCGACGAACTTCTTGTCCGCGGCGTTGAGCTTGTCGTAGCAGCCCTGACGCACCCGGCCGATGATCTGGATGATGCTGCCGTTGGCGATCTGCTCGGGCTGGAGCCTGCCGGCGTTGGCCACCTGGGAGCCGTAGCGATTGGTGACCACGTAGGTCATGGCCTTGGCTGCGGAGAGCACCGTCTTCTCAACGGCCACCTTCTCCTCCACGGCCATCTCGCAGACGCTCACCGCGGCCGCCAGGGCCATGTCGTTCATGGCGTCCTGAGAGATGGGGCGGGCCGCGGCGGCAGGTGCCTGGCCCTGGGCGGAGGCAGGCAGGCCCAGAGCCGTCGCCAGGGTGAATGCAGCCGTAGCGATCCAGGCGTGGGGAGAGCGGAGCACGAGGCGGGGCTGAGGAACAGACGCTCCACTGTGCCACCCATCCGCCGTTCCACCCAGTGCATCGTGCCGTTCACAGTTGCGGCCGCTACCTGGTTGCAGAGCCAGAGTCGGATTGGTCGCCCGCGCACCATGCTTCCAGCCGATCCCCCCCGCGGCCAGCAGGCCGAACCGCTGGTGCTGCCCTTCAGCGCCGTGGGCATCGATGCCGTCGGCCGGGTGGGGGGCAAGAACGCCTCCCTGGGGGAGATGATCCGCGAGCTCGCCAGCCAGGGGGTGCGGGTGC
Source organism: Cyanobium sp. CH-040 (assembly GCF_024346135.1). Lineage (GTDB taxonomy): Bacteria > Cyanobacteriota > Cyanobacteriia > PCC-6307 > Cyanobiaceae > NIES-981. The sequence continues at coordinate 76,197 of NZ_JAGQCJ010000009.1, forward strand.
CGGACGGTTTCGCCACCACCGCGGCGGCCTACCGGCACTTCATCGCCAGCGGCGGACTGGGCGATCGGCTGCACGCCCTGCTCGACGATCTGGACAGCAGCGACATCGCCGCCCTGCAGGCCGCCGGTGCGGCCGCCCGCTCCCTGCTGCTGAGCGCGCCGCTGCCGGACGATCTGCAGAGCCAGATCCTGGCTGCCTACCGGCAGCTGGCCAGCGACAGCGGCCTGGGAGCGGCAGCGGAGCTGTCGGTGGCGGTGCGCTCCAGCGCCACCGCCGAAGACCTGCCCGATGCCTCCTTCGCCGGCCAGCAGGAGACCTTCCTCAACGTCCACGGTGAGGCGGCCCTGCTGGCGGCCTGCCGGCGCTGCTTCGCCTCCCTGTTCACCGACCGGGCCATCTCCTACCGGCAGATCAACGGCTTCGACCACTTCGAGGTGGCCCTCTCCATCGGCGTGCAGCGCATGGTGCGCGCCGATCTGGCCGCCTCCGGGGTGATGTTCAGCATCGACACCGAAACCGGCTTCCGCGACGCCGTGCTGCTCAACGCGGCCTGGGGGCTGGGGGAGAACGTCGTCCAGGGAACGGTGAACCCCGACGAGTACCTGATCTTCAAACCCACCCTGGAGCAGGGGTTCGAGCCGATCATCCACCGCCGGCTGGGCAGCAAGGCGATGCGCATGGTCTACGCCGAGACCGGCTCCGGGGCTGGCCGCAACCACGAGCCCGGTACGGGCAGCACCCGCAACGTGCCGGTGCCGCAGGAGGATCGCGACCGCTTCGCCATCAGCGACGCCGAGGCCCTGCAGCTGGCCAGCTGGGCCTGCACGATCGAGCGGCACTACAGCGAGCGGCGGGGCACCCCCACGCCGATGGACATCGAGTGGGCCAAGGACGGCCAGAGCGGCGAGCTGTTCATCCTTCAGGCCCGCCCGGAAACGGTGGAGTCACGGCGCTCGGCCACGGTGCTGCGCAGCTGGCACCTGGATGCCCACCAGGAGGAGCCGATCGTGCGTGGCCGGGCGATCGGCGCCTCGGTGAGCAGCGGCCGGGCGCGGATCATCCGCGACCCGGGCGAGATCCGCCGCTTCAGCCCCGGTGATCTGCTGGTCACCGAGCGCACCGATCCGGACTGGGAACCGATCCTCAAGCTGGCCAGCGGCGTGATCACCAACCAGGGCGGGCGCACCTGCCACGCGGCGATCATCGCCCGCGAGATGGGCATCACCGCCATCGTCGGCAGCGGCGATGCCACCGAGCGGATCGGCGATGGCGAGCTGATCACCGCCAGCTGCTGCGAGGGCGACGAGGGTCGGGTGTACCGCGGCGAGCTGCCGTTCCGGATGGAGGAGCAGGAACTCGGCGACCTGCCCGAAACCCGCACCCGCATCCTGATGAACGTGGGCAACCCGGAGGAGGCCTTCAAGCAGGCCGCCATCCCCTGCGACGGCGTCGGCCTGGCCCGGCTGGAGTTCATCATCGCCAACCACATCCGCGTGCATCCCATGGCCCTGCTGGAGCCGGAGCGGGTGGCCGACGCCGGCGAGCGGCATGCCATCGCCGAACTCACCCGCGGCTACGCCACCCCTGCGGACTACTACGTGGATCTGCTGGCCCAGGGGATGGGGCGGATCGCCGCCGCCTTCTTCCCCAAGCCGGTGATCCTGCGCTTCTCCGACTTCAAGAGCAACGAGTACGCCAAGTTGCTGGGCGGACGCCACTTCGAACCCAGCGAGGAGAATCCGATGATCGGCTGGCGGGGCGCGTCGCGGTATCACGCCCCGGCCTTCCGCGAGGCGTTCGGACTGGAGTGCCAGGCGCTCAGGCGGGTGCGGGAGCGGATGGGGCTCGGCAATGTGATTCCCATGGTGCCGTTCTGCCGCACGCCGGAGGAGGCCGACCGGGTGCTGGCGGAGATGGCCCGCCATGGGCTGGAGCGAGGCAAAGGCGGGCTGGAGGTGTACGTGATGTGCGAACTGCCCAGCAACGTGATCGGCGCCGAGGCCTTCGCCGAACGCTTCGACGGCTTCTCGATCGGCTCCAACGACCTCACTCAGCTCACCCTGGGGCTGGACCGCGATTCGGCCCTGGTGGCCGACCTCTTCGACGAACGCCATCCCACGGTGAAGGCGATGATCGCCATGGCCATCGCCACGGCCCGACGCTGCGGGCGCAAGGTGGGGATCTGCGGCCAGGCCCCCAGTGACCATCCGGAGTTCGCGGCCTTCCTGCTGGCCGAAGGCATCGATTCGATCAGCCTCAATCCGGATGCCGTGATTCCCACGCGGATCGCCGTGGCGGCGCTGGAGGCGGAGCTGGAACGGACAGGCCGGATCGGCACTGAGCACGCATCCGACCAGGCCTGAACCCAGGCGAACAGCCCTTGGGCGCTCCGCCTCTGGCTGCTCGGTCGCCCGGGCACTCAATCCGGCTGGGTTGGCCTCAGCCGCACCTCCAGCGGCGGAGGCTGCACCAGCTGCACGGTGGCGGAGGCGATGCGGGCCCGATCGCCGGCCCGGTCGAACTCCTCGAGAATCCGCGTGTAGATGTGGTCCTTGGTGGAGCGCCGGGCCTTGACGTCGACCACATAGCGGAGGGTGAACTCCATCCAGTTGTCGGTGAGCACCAGAGTGATCTGGGGCTCCACGCCGGCATTCTCGATCAGATACTTCTTCACCATCCGCCCCCAGGCCGATCGCACGCTGGCCGTGAAGGGCTCGGCGGCGATCTCCGCGCCGATCCCCTCCAGAATGCGGCGCACCAGGCGGTGGTCGCTGCCGTACTGCACCGGCAGGGTGAGCTCGTCCCAGAGGAAGGGAAAGTCGCCGGAATAGTTGAACACCGGCTGCTTGAACACGAAGCTGTTGGCGACGCGCACGATGCGGCCGCTGTAGAGGTCCGAGTGCACCCACTCCCCCAGCTCCATCAGGGTGGTGCGCAGGATGCCGATGTCGATCACATCCCCCTTGATGCCGCCCACCTGAACGCGATCACCGGGGCGGTAGAAGCCGCCGAAGGAGATGGCGATCCAGCCGGCCACACTGCCGATCACCTCCTGCAGCGCGAAGGCGATGCCCGCACCGGCCACACCGATCGCCACGGTGAGGCCGCCGAGGCGGTCCTTGAAGATCACCGTGATCCCCACCACCACCAGGAAGTAGCCGCTCAGGGCCACGAGTTTGCGGGCGTAGTAGCGCGTGTCGGCGTCCTTGAGGGAACGGCCGAGCCAGACCTGGCTCACCCGGATCAGCAGGCTCACCGCCACCACCACGGCAGCCGCGGCGATCAGCTTGGCGACCAGGGGATCGCCGCTCCAGGCAGGTGGGCTGGGCAGGGGCAGGGCCATGGCGCGGGGGCCTGGTGGCGACTCAGGCGGAGGGGGCGAGCCGGTAGGTCTCGCCGGGGACCGGATCGATGAAGCGCGGCGGGGCCTGGCCGGGGGCGGCGCCGGCCGTGGCCAGGGAGGCGGCCTGCTCGCTGGAGCCCACCTGGCGCAGGGCGTGGGTGAGCAGACCGGCGAAGCGCACGTCGCCACCGGCGGTGCTGGCCAGCACCGCCGCCGGCTGGAAGCGCTCCAGCAGCTGCGGCAGCACCTGGCGCCCCCGCACGAAGGCTCCCGCCACCGGCAGGGCCAGATCCACCACCGGTGTGATCACGGCGTCGAGCGGATCCGGCGGCAGGTCCGGATCGAGGAAACCATGGGGCTCGAGGTAGAGGCTGCCGGCCGGGTGATCGAGGCGGTAGCCGTTCTCCACCTGGGGCACGGGCGCCCCGGCGGTCGCCCGGATCCGCAGCGCCCCCAGCCGGTGGGTCTCACCCGGTGCCAGGGCCGTGACGTTCCGGAAGCCGAGCTGGCGGACCCGCCGGGCAGCGCTGGCCGAGCCCACCACCGGCAGCTCCGGATCCAGCAGGGTCAGGCTGGGGGGATGGCAGTGGTCGGGCAGACCCTGGGTGAGCAGCAACAGGTCGAGGGCCTCGGGCACGGGCCAGGGGTGGGGCAGGCTGCCGCTGAACAGCCACCGCCCGGGGGGGAACACCAGCTCGCCGCAGAGCCAGGGGTCCACCAGCACGCGCAGGCCGGCGAAGTCGAGCAGCCAGCCGTTGGCGCCGAAATAGGTGGCGCTGATCATCAGGAGAGCCTCAGGGAGAGCCGGAGCCGCGGGAACCCGCCCAGGCCCTGGGCGCTGCCGCGACCGGCCGCCAGCAGCTGCCACAGCAGAACCGCATGGCTCAGCCCGCGCACGGCGCTCAGCACCGCCAGCGCGACGCACAGCGGGCAGTGGGTGATGGACATCGAGCCCGGCAGGCAGGAACCCACACCCTGGCAGAGCCGCTGCGGCAACGGGGACCGCTGGGCAGCACCGGCTGCTGAAATGAAGCCTGCGCCGGAGGTGCGGCCGTGCTGCGGCTGAGCGAGCTGAAGCTGCCCCTCGACCACGACGAGGCCGACCTGCCGGCGGCCATCTGCCGGCGACTGCGCCTGCGGCCGGAGCAGCTGCGGGGCCACCGACTGGTGAAACGCAGCGTCGATGCCCGCAAGGCCGGGGCGATCCGCCTGGTGTACTGCCTCGACCTGGAGCTCGACGCCGCCGTCGAGGCCAGGCTGCGGCAGCGCTTCCGCGGCGACCCCCACCTCAGGGCGACACCGGATGAGCGCCATCGGCTGCCCCTGCAGCTGGCGGCAGGGGAGGCCCCCGAACCCCGGCCGGTGGTGGTGGGCGCCGGTCCGTGCGGCTACTTCGCCGCCCTGATGCTGGCGCGCATGGGCCTGCGGCCGCTGCTGCTGGAGCGGGGGCGGCCGGTGAAGCAGCGCACCGCCGACACCTTCGGCTTCTGGAAGGGCGAGCGTCCCTTCGATCCGGACTCCAACGCCCAGTTCGGCGAGGGCGGAGCCGGCACCTTCTCCGACGGCAAGCTCTACAGCCAGGTGAGCGAGCCGAAGGCCTACGTGCGCCGGGTGCTGGAGGAGCTGGTGGAGGCGGGTGCCAACGCCGAGATCCTCACCCTGCACCGCCCCCACATCGGCACCTTCAAGCTGGCCACGGTGGTGCGCGGGCTGCGCAGCCGGATCGAGAGCCTCGGCGGCGAAGTGCGCTTCCAGTGCCGGGTCAGCGGGCTCGAACTCGATCCGGCCAGCCGCCGGGTGCGGGCCGTGCTGCTCGCCGGCGGCCAGCGCATCGCCACCGAGGCAGTGGTGCTGGCGGTGGGCCACAGCGCCCGCGACACCTTCGCCTGGCTGCAGCAGGCCGGTGTGGCCCTGCAGCCGAAACCGTTCGCGGTGGGCCTGCGCATCGAGCATCCCCAGCCCCTGATCGATCGCGCCCGCTGGGGCGATCAGGCCGGCCATGCGCGCCTGGGGGCCGCCGAATACAAGCTGGTGCACCACTGCCAGGGCGCGGATCTGGCCGGCCGCAGCGTCTACAGCTTCTGCATGTGCCCCGGCGGGCTGGTGGTGGGGGCGGCCTCGGAGGCGCAGGGGGTGGTGACCAACGGCATGAGCCAGCACTCCCGCAACGAGCGCAACGCCAACAGCGGCCTGGTGGTGAACGTGGAGCTGGCGGATCTGGAGCCCTACGGGAGCGGGCCGGGCGATCCCCTGGCCGGCGTCGCCTTCCAGCGGCACTGGGAGCACCGGGCCTTCGAGGCCGGCGGCCGCACACTCCAGGCCCCCGCCCAGCGCCTGGAGGACTTCCTCGCCGGCCGCCCCAGCACCGCCAGCGCAGGACCTGAGCACGTGTCCCCCTCCTATCAACCCGGGGTGGTGTTCACGGATCTGAGCGCCTGCCTGCCCACCTTCGTGGTGGCGGCGATCCGGGAGGCGCTGCCCCAGTTCGAGCGCCGGATCCCGGGCTTCTGCCGGGCCGATGCGGTGCTCACCGGCGTGGAGACGCGAACCTCCTCACCGGTGAGGCTGCCGCGCGACGACGACAGCCTGGAGTCGCTGAACACCCCGGGCCTGTTCCCAGCCGGTGAGGGGGCCGGCTACGCGGGAGGAATCCTCTCGGCCGCCATCGACGGCATCAAGGTGGCGGAACAGGTGGCCGTGCGGATGGCCGATCGGATGGCGGGGCAGATGGCGCACCGGGCCGTGCCGGCCGACCACACTGGAGAGCCCTGAGCGACGGCACGGACGCGTGCAGGTGCTGTGGTTCCGGCGCGACCTGCGCCTCGACGACCACCCGGCCCTGGTGGACGCCTGCCGGCGGGGTCCGGTGCTGCCCCTGTTCATCCTCGATGCCGCCCTGCTCCACCACCCGGAGACGGGGCCGGCGCGGGTGGCCTTCCTGCTGGCCAGCCTGAGAGCGCTGGATCACGACCTGCGCCGCCGCGGCTCCCGGCTGCTGGTGCGCCAGGGCGAGCCTGCCGCGGTGCTGCTGGCGGTCGTGCGGCAGTGCGGCGCCGACGGCGTGGTGGCCCACGTGGACACGGAGCGGCTCGTGGGCCGGGTGCGGGACGCCCGCGTCAGCAGTGCCCTGGCCCGGGCCGGCATCCCCCTGCGCTGGCTGGAGCCTCCGGGCTGCATCCCGCACCTGCTGGCCTACCCAGACTGGCGGCGCAGCTGGCACGGTGAGATGGCCCTGGAGCCCCTGCCGGCGCCGAGCCGCATCTCCACGCCACCGCCGCAGGGCCCGCCCGAGGCGGCGGCCGCGGCCGTGCCCGGCCTGGCGGAGCTGGGGCTGGAGGCCGACGGCAAGCCGATCCCCGCGGCCGGTACCAGCGCCGCCCTGGAGCTGCTGGAGCGATTCCGTGACGGCGGCGCGGCCGAGCGGTACTTCTGGCAGCTGAGCCTGCCCTCGGCCCGTGCCACCACAGGGCTCGGGCCGTATCTCAAGTTCGGCGTGATCAGCCACCGGCAGGTGCTGCACACCATCGCCCCCCTGCGCCAGGGCAGCACTGGCGAGCGGCGCAGCTGGCGCCAGCTGGTGAGCCGCCTGCGCTGGGGCGCCGGCATGGCCCAGCGCTTCCGCTACCTCCCCCAGCTGGAGCTCCGGCCGCTGTGGGACTGCTACGAGGAGGCTTCCCCACTCTCGGCGGAGCAGGAGGAGCTCTATGCCGCCTGGCAGAGCGGCCGTACAGGTTTCCCGCTGGTGGATGCGGCCGCCCGCTGCCTGCTGGCAAGCGGCGGCTGGCTGGACCTCAACTTCCGCAGCCGGGCCATCCACGCCAGCTTCCTCACCAACCTCTGTGGCATCGACTGGCGTTACGGGGCCCTGCATTACATGCGCCACCTGATCGATGGCGACTGCTGCATCGATCACTACCAGTGGGCGATGCAGGCGGGAGTGACGGCGGCGGGCGGCGGCCGCGGCTGGAGCCGCATCTACCACCCGGGCCGGGTGGCCGTGGAGCGCTGCGATCCGCAGGGCCTGTTCATCCGCCGCTGGCTGCCGGAGCTGGCGGACCTCACCAACGACCAGCTGGGCAGCCCGCCGCTGATGGCGAGCTATCCACGGCCCTTGCTCGACTACGAGCAGGCCAGGCGCCGGCGCCTGGGACGCCTGGAACGGCAGCGCCAGCACTGGCGGCCCCATGGCTTCAGCCGGATGCCCGCCGATCTCAGCCCCTTCGGGGCGGAGCGGATCAGCGGCTCGGAGGTGGACTGGGCCAGCCCGCCAGCACCCGAGCTGTCACCGGCAGCCTTGCCGCTGGAGCAGCTCGACCCTGGGGCCCTGGGCGATCTGGCCAGCTGGTTCAGTGCCAGCCGCAGCCTGGCGCTGCCCCCAGCAGGCGCTCAGGGGCAGCGGGGGCAGGGGGGGCCGCGGCGCCGGAGAGGGACGGGCAGCGCTGCCGATGCCATCCAGCTCGAGCTCTGGTGAGCAAGCCCCAGGCCCTGTGGGAGGCCGCAGGCACGGGGCCGCGGTGGCTCAGGCCTGGGAGACGATGCCGCTCCATTGCACCGCCTTCACCTGATCGCGGCGCCAGGAGTGGAACAGGTCCGGCTCGGACACGGTGCACAGGGGGCAGACGCTGATCCGCTCGTCCGCGACCCCAAGCCGGTGCAGCTGCAGGCGGGCGACGGCGCGGATGTCCAGTCGCTCGCGGCCGGGCTCGGGGTCCTCCAGCAGGGCGCCGGCCTCACGCAGGAGGGTGAGGCCGGCCGCGACGGAACCGGCGTCCAGGCCGGCGGCCACCTGCTCGCTCACCGCCCGCTCCACCTGGTAGCGGGCACCGCTGACGGCCGGGCCCAGGGCCACCAGCAGGTCAGCGGGCCGGCTGCCGGCCGCCGCCAGCATCTCCACCGCGGCGGCGAGGATGCGGCCGGCCACGCCGCGCCAGCCCGCATGGCATGCGGCCACGGCGCCCCGCACCGGGTCGGCCAGCAGCACCGGTGTGCAGTCGGCGCCGCACACCCAGAGGCTCTGCCCGCCGGCATCGCTGCAGAGCCCATCGGACTCGGGCCAGGGAGCCTCACGGGCAGCGGAAGCCGTCAGCACCACAGCACTGTGCACCTGGCGGGGCCGGTGGACAGTCACGCCGGCACTGAGATAGCCGGCCAGCACCTCGGGCTCACGGCCCTGCCACTGGCGGGTGAAGAACCCGTGCTCGAACTCGCGCAGCAGCTCGGCCTGCAGGTAGTAGCCGCCGTAGCAGCCCACCCAGGTCCAGCCGGAGAGGTCGTTGAAGCCCACGTCAGGGCGATCGAAGGGAGGATCGACGGCCTCGGCCATGGGCGGGATGGATCAGGCGTCGGGCAGGTCGCGCAGCAGCCAGAACCCCGCGAAGCGCTGCTCGCTCTCGTGACCCTGCACCGCCAGGAACTGCAGCCCACCCGCCTGCTCCCGGGCACGGCGGAAGGCGGCGGCGGCGGCGGCGGCCTCCTCGGGGTCCAGGGAACCCAGCAGCCAGCGGTCCTCCAGGCCGGCCTCCAGCACCAGCCTGGCGGCATCGATCTCCAGGCGCACAGGCTCCAGCCCCGCCAGCCAGCCGGCGATCGCCAGGGCACGGCCGCCCCCGAACAGCCGGATGCCCGGAACCTGGGCCTGGGGATCGGCGCTCTCCGGCAGGGGGATGAGGGAGGCGAAGGCGGCGTCCCACTCGCTGGCACCGGCCAGCACCTCCAGCGGCAGGCTGGCCCAGCTCCAGCTCTCGCCGCGGGCCACCTCGGGCAGGGGCACGGGCACGGGGCGGATCGGAGCCGGGGGCGGGGCCAGGGGCCCGGCCAGATAGCCGGGTTCTGAGGGATACACCTCCCGTTCCCGCTGCTGCAGCCAGCTCACCAGGGCATAGGTGCGGCGGCTGGGCACCAGCTCCAGGCCCAGACCATCGGCCGCGCGCTGCACCATGGTGCGCATCGAGACCCGCCAGCAGCGCAGCCGCCTGGGCGCCCCCAGGCCGGCGTCGGCGGCATCCGCCAGCGCCTGCTCGAGGGCCTCCCGCAGCCAGATCGAATTGACGCTGGCCGCCGGACAGGCCCGCTGCCAGCGGAATTCCGGACCGCTGCAACGCCCGTCAATGCCCACCGCGGGGGTGGAGCAGATCAGCAGCTCCCAGCGCTTCTTGCCGTCGGGATCGAGGATCGGACGGGAATAGAAATCGAGCTCCCAGTCGGGGCTGAGGGCCTGGTCGATCGCGGAGGTGGCGATCATCCGGCCTGCTGCTCCTGCTGGCGCAGCACGGAGCGGGCGCGGTTGGCCCGGTCGCCGGCCTCCGCCATCACCGTCTCGCGATCCACGAGCAGCTCACCGGGCTGGCCCTCCAGCAGGGCGGTGTTGAGGGCGATGCGGCCCCGGCCAGGGTCCAGGTCGGTGACCAGGGCCCGGACGCGGTCACCCTCCCGGAACACCTCGCGCAGGTCGCGCAGCTGGCCGGCGGTGATGCAGCTCTGGTGCAGCAGACCGCTGATGCCGCCCAGATCGATGAACAGGCCGTAGGGCTTCACGGCCGCCACCAGCCCCTCCACCAGCTGACCTACCTCCAGTTCGGAGAAGCGGGCGGCGGTGACCGCCTTGCGCTCCGACAGCACCAGCTTGCGGGTGTCGGGGTTCACCTCCAGGAAGGTCACGCCGATGGTGCGGCCCACCAGCGCTTCATGCTGCTCGCCCTCCACCAGCTGGGAGCGGGGCACGAAGCCGCGCAGCCCCTCCAGATCGCAGGTCACGCCACCGCGGTTGAAGCCGTTGACCTTCACCTGCACCACCTTGCCCTCCTTCTCCAGCTGCCGCACCTTCTCCCAGCTCTGGCGCAGGGCCAGGGCCCGGGCACTCACGGTCACCATGCCGTCGGCGTTCTGCTCACCGGTGACCAGCACCTCCACCTCGGCTCCCCGGGGGAAACGCTCCTTGAGGTTGGTGATCACCCCGAGGCCGCACTCCTTCTTGGGCATGAACCCCGGCGCCTTGCCGCCGATGTCCACGTACACCCCATCACTCTCCAGACCGATCACGGTGCCGCGCACCACCTCACCGGTGCCGCCGACGAAGTCCTGTTCATCCAGGGCGGCCAGAAAGGCCTGCTCGTCGAAGTCGAACTCGTCGACGCTGCGGGGCTCGCCGGCCGCCTTTGCGCCCGGCGCCGCGCCGCCGCGGCGGGGGGAGGAGCCGCGGTCGGACTCCGGCCCCAGCAGGTCGGCCATGGTGAGGCCCTCCTCGGCGAAGCGCGTGTCCTCGTCGGGGACGGGGGACAGCGGGGCCTGAACCGGGGCGGCCGGGGGCTGGACAGGGGCCTGCAGGGCCTGCGGGGGATTGCCGGCGCCGGCGTCGGGCTGGGGGTCGTCCTTGCGGATCATCAGCACCTGGGGCGGCCGGCGCACCGGAGCCGTCGCCTGGGGACGGGGGGAGCCTTGGGGCACGGGGCGGGCGGAGGACGGGGGCGGTTGCTTGCCGGATCCGGCCATCGGCACCTCGGGCTGGGAGCCTCACACTGTAGGGATCGGATCCTGTCGCCATGCCGCCCCAGCGCCGACTCGACCAGCTCGCCTGGCCTCAGGTGCGGCAGGCAGCCCGACGCCGCGGCAGCACCGTGGTGTGGCCGTGGGGCTCGATCGAGCAGCACGGCCCCCATCTGCCCCTGGCCACGGACGCCCTGTTCGCCGAACGGATCCTCGACGCGGCGCTGGCGGATCTGGACGCGGCGCTGCCGGTGTGGCGCCTGCCCCTGCAGGCGATCGGCTTCTCCCCCGAGCACCAGGGATTTGCCGGCACCCTCAGCCTGCCGCCGGAGCTGCTGATCCAGACGGTGTGCAGCGTGGGAGCGCAACTGGCGGCCTGTGGCTTCGAGCGGCTGGTGCTGTTCAACGCCCATGGCGGGCAGATCGCCCTGCTGCAGACCGCGGCGCGTGAGCTGCGCGTGCGCCATCCCGGCCTCGGCGTGCTGCCCTGCTTCCTCTGGAGCGGCATCGAGGGCATCGCCGAGCGGCTGCCGGAAGCGGAACGCGAGGGCGGCCTGCACGCCGGCCTGGCCGAGACAAGCCTGATGCTCCATCTGGAGCCGGCATTGGTGGGCGTGGAACGGCCCCGGGACGGTGCACTCACGCCACCGCCGCCGCCGGGATGGAGCCTGGAGGGAGCGGCGCCCAGCGCCTGGCTGATGGGCGACCTCAGCGCCAGCGGGGTGGTGGGCGATGCCCGCGGCGCCGACCCGGAGCTCGGCGCCACGTTCTGCGCTGCGCTGGTGCAGGGCTGGCGGCGGCGGTTCGAGAGCCTGCTGGGGAGCGACTGGCCGCCTGGACGTGTTCAGGCGGGCGCACCGGCGGCTGAAGACGGATGACGCTGGTTACAGTCACTCCATTCGACCCAGACGTTGCGTTCACCATGGTGATGCTCTCCTCCACCAACCCAGCCACGCCCGTCGCCGACCCGGCAGCCGCTGACGCGGTCGCGGGCCTGCCGGACTTCAGCAGCGAGAGCTACAAGGACGCCTACAGCCGGATCAACGCGATCGTGATCGAAGGCGAGCAGGAAGCCCACGACAACTACATCGCCATCGGCACCCTCATCCCCGAACAGGCCGAGGAGCTCGCCCGGCTGGCACGGATGGAGCTCAAGCACAAGAAAGGCTTCACCGCCTGTGCCAACAATCTGGGCGTCACGGCCGACATGCCCTTTGCGAAGGAGTTCTTCGCCCCCCTGCACACCAACTTCCAGACTGCGCTGGCGGCCGGCAAGGTGACCACCTGCCTGCTGATCCAGGCCATCCTGATCGAGGCCTTCGCGATCTCCGCCTATCACATCTATATCCCTGTCGCCGATCCCTTCGCCCGCAAGATCACCGAAGGGGTCGTCAAGGATGAATACACCCACCTGAACTACGGCCAGGAGTGGCTGAAGGCCAACCTCGAGAACGTGCGCGAGGAACTGATGGAGGCCAACCGCCAGAACCTCCCCCTGGTACGGCGCATGCTGGATCAGGTGGCTGCCGATGCCGCCGTGCTGCACATGGAGCAGGAGGATCTGATGGCCGACTTCCTCAGTTCCTATCAGGAGTCGTTGATGGAGATCGGTCTCAGCAGCCGCGAGATCGCCCGCATGGCCGCCGCCGCGCTCGCCGCCTGAGGGTCTTCGCCTGACGTGGGAGGATGTAGCGTCCGCCACATCCTTCAACCTGCCGCATGTTCGGGCTGATCGGTCACTCCACCAGTTTCGAGGAAGCCCGCACCAAGGCCAGATCCCTCGGCTACGACGCTTTCGCTGACGGTGACCTTGACATGTGGTGCGCCGCTCCGCCCCAGCTTGTGGAGCATGTGGAGGTGACCAGCCGCACGGGCCGCACGATCAAGGGGGCCTACATCGATTCGGTGTTTGTGCCGGAAATGCTGCGCCGCTTCAAGACGGCCAAGCGCAAGGTGATCAAGGCGATGGAGCTCGCCCAGCGCTCCGGCATCGACATCACGGCCCTGGGCGGCTTCACCTCGATCATCTTCGAGGACATGAACCTGCTGCGGGAGCAGCGGGTGAGTGCCGTGGAGCTTGACTGGAGCCGCTTCACCACGGGCAACACCCATACCGCCTGGGTGATCTGCCAGCAGGTGGAAACCAACGCACCGCGCCTCGGCATCGACCTGGCCAGCGCGCGGGTGGCCGTGGTGGGAGCCACGGGGGACATCGGCAGCGCCGTCTGCCGCTGGCTGCAGCGCCGTGGCGTGGCTGAACTGCTGCTGGTGGCCCGGCGGCCCCAGCCGCTCGTCGAGCTCCAGGAGAGCCTCGGCGAGGGCAGGATCCTCAGCCTGCAGGAGGCCCTGCCCGAAGCCGACGTGGTGGTGTGGGTGGCGAGCCTTCCCCAGAGTCTGGAGATCGATGCGGCTCAGCTCCGCAATCCATGCCTGATGATCGACGGTGGCTACCCCAAGAACCTGGACAGCAAGGCTGCCGGTCCCGGGGTGCACGTGCTCAAGGGGGGGATCGTGGAGTTCTGGCAGGACATCGGCTGGCAGATGATGGAAGTGGCCGAAATGGCCGTGCCCCAACGCCAGATGTTCGCCTGCTTCGCCGAGGCGATCCTGCTCGACTTCGAGGAACTGCACACCAATTTCAGCTGGGGACGCAACAACATCACCCTCGAGGCCATGGACCGGATCGGTGAGGCCTCGCTCCGCCACGGCTTCAAGGCCCTGGAGCTGGAGCCGGCCGCAGCGGCCACGGCATCCTCGAATGCTGTGCTGGCCAGTGCCTGAGTCGCCCCGCCCGCCTGATCGGCTCTGACAGGACCTCCGGCCTGCGTCCGGCCCCCAGCCTCCCCTCCAGCCCGCCATCCCCCCGCACCCCTCCACGCCATGGCCCGTCGCGCCCTGCTGGATTTCGAGAAACCCCTGGTCGAACTGGAGGAGCAGATCGAACAGATCCGTCAGCTGGCGCGGGATTCCGAGGTGGACGTGAGCCAGCAGCTGCTGCAGCTGGAGACCCTGGCCACGCGGCGGCGCAAGGAGATCTTCGAAGCCCTCACGCCGGCCCAGAAGATCCAGGTGGCGCGCCACCCCCAGCGACCCAGCACCCTGGATTACATCCAGGTGATCTGCGATGAGTTCATCGAGCTGCACGGCGACCGCCGCGGCTACGACGACCAGGCGCTGGTGGGCGGCATCGGCCGCATCGGCGACCGGGGGGTGATGCTGCTGGGGCAGCAGAAGGGCCGCGACACCAAGGAAAACGTGGCCCGCAACTTCGGCATGGCATCGCCGGGGGGATACCGCAAGGCGATGCGCCTGATGGAGCATGCCGACCGCTTCGGCCTGCCGATCTTCAGCTTCATCGACACCCCCGGTGCCTATGCCGGTGTGCTGGCCGAGGAACAGGGACAGGGAGAGGCGATCGCCGTCAACCTGCGCGAGATGTTCCGCCTGCGCGTGCCGGTGGTGGCCACGGTGATCGGCGAGGGCGGCTCCGGTGGAGCCCTGGGCATCGGCGTGGCCGACCGTCTGCTGATGTTCGAGCACAGCGTCTACACGGTCGCCAGCCCCGAGGCCTGCGCCTCCATCCTCTGGCGGGATGCCGCCAAGGCCTCGGAGGCGGCAGACGCCCTGCGGATCACCGGTGCCGATCTGCTGCAGCTCGGGATCGTCGATCAGGTGCTGCCCGAGCCGTCGGGCGGCAACCACTGGGCTCCCCTGGAGGCCGCCGAGACGCTCAAGGCGGCGCTGCTGCAGGCTCTGCAGGATCTGGAGGCCCAGAGCCGCGAGCAGCTCCTCGAGCACCGCTACCAGAAGTACCGTCGCATCGGACGGTTTCTGGAGGAGGCCCCCACAGACCCGGTGCACACCCCTTAAGGTTTTGCTCGCTCCCGGCATTTCCTCGCCTGGGGCCTCCATTCCGCCCCTGCACCGTTGCCCTCCGCACTGATCACTGGAGCCTCCCGTGGCATCGGTGCCGCCACCGCACGCCGCTTCGCGTCGGCCGGCTACGCGCTGATGCTGGTGGCACGCCCGTCCGCCGCCCTCGATGGACTCACCCAGGAGCTCAGTGATGCCGGCTGCAGCGTGCACGGCGCCGGAATCGACCTGAGCGATCCCGAGGCCATCCCCCCCGCCCTGGAACGTCTCTGCGAGCGGGCCGGCACCCCGGATGTGGTGATCAACAATGCCGGAGCCGCCTACACGGGCAGCCTGGCGGAGATGCCCCTCAGCCAGTGGCTCACCCTGATGCAGCTCAATCTCACAGCGGCGTTCCAGGTGTGCCAGGCGGTGATCCACCGCCTGCGGGCCCGGGGGGGAGGCCACATCATCAACGTCAGCAGCCACGCCGCCCACAACGCCTTCCCCGACTGGGGTGCCTACTGCGTCAGCAAGGCGGCGCTCAGCTCCTTCAGCCGCTGTCTGGCCGCCGAGGAGCGCAGCCACGGGATCCGGGTGAGCACCCTCACCCTCGGTGCGGTGAATACACCACTCTGGGATAGCGAAACGGTCGCCAGTTCCTTTGATCGGCGTGCCATGCTTGATCCCGGGCGCGCTGCCGACGCACTGCTGTTCCTGGCCCAACAACCCGCCACTCAGGTGGTGGAAGATCTCACCCTCATGCCCGCCGCCGGCGTGCTCTGAGCCACTCCATGACGTCCACTCTCCCCTCCAGTTTCAGCTCCGCTGCAGCAACGCCTGACGCAGCACCGCGTCCCGTCAGCCTGCGCATCCGCGAGCGCCTGGAAGCCGCCGGTGTCCCCTACCTCGCCAACGACAACATCTCTGCCCACCTCCTCGAGGGAGAGCTGGAGCAACTCGAGATCGAGGTGGCCGGCAAGGTTCGCGATCTGCTGCGCAGCCTCGTGATCGACATCGAGAACGATCACAACACCGAGGAAACCGCAGAGCGCGTTGCGCGGATGTACCTCCACGAGGTGTTCAAGGGTCGTTACCACCAGCAGCCCAAGATCGCCAGCTTCCCGAACGTGAAGAAGCTGGACGAGATCTACACCGTGGGGCCGATTTCCGTCCGCTCCGCCTGCTCCCACCACCTGGTGCCCATCCTCGGCAATTGCTGGATCGGCATCAAGCCCGGCGAGCGCGTGATCGGTCTGTCGAAATTCTCACGCGTGGCCGACTGGGTGTTCTCCAGGCCTCACATCCAGGAGGAAGCGGTGATGATCCTGGCCGATGAGATCGAGCGGCTGTGCCAGCCCCAGGGTCTGGCGATCCTGGTGAAAGCGCAGCACTACTGTATGAAGTGGCGCGGTGTGAAGGAACCGCAGACCAGCATGGTGAATTCGGTGGTCCGCGGCGATTTCCGTCACGACCCCAGCCTCAAGGCCGAGTTCTTCGAGCTGGTGAAGCAGCAGGAAGCCCTGCTCGCCACCTGAGGCGCGATCTGCGGGTCACGTCTGCTCGGGCCGCAGCTGCCTCAAGCGCTGCGCCCCACCGCCTTGAGCAACGCCTCCACCTTGGCCAGATCCTTCTCCCCCGGTGCCGCCTCCACACCGCTGGAGGCGTCCAGGCCGGTGGGAGAGAGACGGGCGAGCAGCTCGGCCACCCGCTCAGCCCGGATGCCGCCGGCGAGCCACCAGGGCAGGGGTGCAGCCCAGCCCTCCAGCCAGTCGAGCGGGATGGCGTGGCCGGTTCCGCCCAGCTGGTCAGGCACCCAGGCGTCGAGCAGCAGGGCATCGACGGCATCGGCGTAGGCGGCCAGGCTCTGCAGATCGTGCGGCCTGCGCAGACGCAGTGCCTTCCACACCAGGCAACCGCTGCGCTCCCGCAGCTGCCGGCAACGCTGCGGGCTTTCGCTTCCGTGCAGCTGAACCACCCGGTGGCCCCGCTGCGCGTCGAGTTCCGGCAGCTGGTCATCGCCGGGATCGGCCACCACCAGCACCCCCTGGCAACCGGCCGCCCCGGACCGGGCGGCCGCAAACACGGCCTGCCGGGCTTCAGGGGGCACAAACCGCGGCGAGGAGGGCA
Organism: Cyanobium sp. CH-040; assembly: GCF_024346135.1. GTDB lineage: Bacteria > Cyanobacteriota > Cyanobacteriia > PCC-6307 > Cyanobiaceae > NIES-981. Next base: position 93,004 of record NZ_JAGQCJ010000009.1, read on the forward strand.
CGGCGATCACGCCGATGGCGTCCGCGCCCAGGGCCGCAACCGCCGCGGCCTGATCCGGGTGGCGCAATCCGCAGATCTTCAGCAGTGGTGGCGGGCTCAGCGGTGATCGTGGCGCTTCGGCGACCTTTCTAGGATCTGAAGCGTGTCGGGCCATGGCCGGGCACCATCCGCCACGGATGCAGATCAACAGGCTGCGGATGCAGCATCAGGGAGAGACGGCGTGGGTGAAGGCTGGCAGCTGCTGAAGATTCGCGGCATCCCCCTGCGCATCCACCCCAGCTGGTTCGTGATCCTGCTGGTGGCCACCCTGGCCTTCCAGCAGCACTACAGGCTCAGCGTCAGCCCGGACCTGCTGCCCGCCGGAGCGGCTGAGCCGGTGCTCTGGGGGCTCGGCCTCACCACGGCGGTGCTGCTGTTCGTGTCCGTCCTGCTGCACGAACTGGGGCATTCGCTGGTGGCCCTCAGCCAGGGGGTGAAGGTGCGCAGCATCACCCTGTTCCTGCTCGGGGGTGTGGCCAGTGTGGAGCGGGAATCGAGCACCGCCATCGGTGCCCTGCTGGTGGCGGCTGCCGGGCCGGCGGTGAGCCTGGCGCTCGGCATCGGCCTGCTGGCGAGCACCCATGCGGCCGACCATCTCTCGCCGCTGCTGGGGGCGATGGTCAAGGAGCTGGGGGTGCTGAACCTGGTGCTCGCCCTGTTCAACCTTCTGCCCGGTCTCCCCCTCGATGGCGGGCTGATCGTCAAGGCCCTCGTCTGGCAGTTCAGCGGCAGCCAGCGGCGCGGCGTGGAGGTGGCCAACGCCTGCGGCAGGCTGCTGGCCTACCTGGCGATCGGCATGGGCACCCTGGTGCTGCTGCGCGGCGGTGGCATGGGGGCGGCCTGGCTGATCCTGCTGGGCTGGTTCGGCCTCGGTGCGGTGCGCAACCAGCAGCAGCTGCTCAGCCTGCAGAGCGCCCTCACCAGCCTGCGTGTGAGGGACGCGGCCGGGCGTCGCTTCCGGGTGCTGGAGGCCAGCGACAGCCTGCGGCACCTGAGCTATGCCCGCCTCAAGGAACCCAGTCCGGTGGGCCCCGCGGACTGGCTGCTGGTGTGCGACCGGGGCCGCTGGCGGGGCGTGATCGACGACGCAGCCCTGCAGGAACTTCCCGTCCAGCGCTGGGACAGCGACCGGGTGGGGGACCACCTGAGGCCGCTCGACAGCCTCACCGCCATCGCCGACGACGCGCCCCTCTGGCAGGCCGTGCAGCGTCTGGAGGACAGCAACAGAGAACGGCTGCTGGTGCTCAGCCCGGCCGGGCTCCCCAGCGGCACGATCGACCGCCCGGACCTCGGTGAAGCCGTGCTCAGCAAACTGGGGCTGAAGCTGCCGCCGCCCCTTCTGGAGACGGCCCGGCGCCACAACACCTACCCGCTGGGTCTGGCGCTGCCTCAGGTGGTGCGCTCGATGCTCGCCGCGGGCGAAGTGAGCGAGCCCGAAACGGCCACGCCCGCAGCTGCGGGCGTGGGCACCAGGCGGAACTGATCCAGCCCGCTGGCGACCGCCGCCAGCTCCTGTGCCCCCAGATGCTCCAGCCTCAGCGGCGGCAGCGGCAGCCATCGCCGGGCGGCGGTGAGCAGCACCTCCTCCAGCCGCTCGCCGGCCACGGGCAAGGAAGGCAGATCCGGCGGATCCGATCCGAACACATCACGCCAGAGACCGCCATCGGCTGCCAGCTGGATCGAGCCGTGCTGCAGCAGGCAGCCCCCGCGCCAGAGCTGGGCACTGCCGATGCGCTTCAACCCCGCCCCCTGCACCAGGTCGGCCGCCGTGTGGGTGGCGAAGCAGCTGGGGGCCGCCAGGGTGGCGCGCTGATTGCCGAAGCGCAGGGGCTGACCCAGGTCCAGGAACGCCTCCTGCAGCCAGCGGCTGGCCCGGCGGTAGGCCTCGAACCGATTGGACGGTGGGTCGGGCCAGACCAGGGCGTAGGTGAGATCGCCTCCGTGCAGCACGGCGCCGCCGCCGCTGGGCCGGCGCACCAGTTCGAGCGTTCCTTGCGCGGCCAACCGCAGCCAGGCGGCCGGGAACCGTCTCTGATGGCGGCCCAGCGACAGGCACGGCCGCTGCCAGCGGTAGAGCCTGAGCGCCGGTCGGTCCTGATCCAGCAGCCAGTCATCGAGAGCCATCTGCCAGGCGCCGCCCAGCTGGAGGGTCGGCAGCAGCCGGGTGCAGGGTCCAGGAGGGCCGGCCGGGGAAGGCGCCTCAGCCACCGCTGGCGTCGACTTGGTCCCAGAAGCTGGCATCGAGCTCCAGACCGAGCATCGCCGCCATCTGAGCGAGGCCCTGGCGGCAGTTCACCCCGTGCCCATGGGCCCAGTGATCGAGCTGGTAGAGCCGGTGGGTGAGCCAGAGCTCCAGGGCCTCGGGCGCGAAGCGGATGCCTTCGCTGCGGCTGAACCCATGGGGCACAAGCATCGCCACATGGCGGGTGAGCTGGCCGCTGGCGCGGTCGATCAGCAGCGGCAGCCAGGGGTAGTGGGCATCGGCACGCAGAGTCCACAGGCGCACTTCCGGGATCTCGGAGAGTTCGCGGGGATCCTCGGCGGAGCGCGGCCAGTCGTACTCGAGCGCGAGACCGCCAGCGGCGCGGATCAGCTCCGCCGGCGGCAGGGCGGCCCAGGGGTCCAGAGGCGCCAGATCGAGATGGCGGATCGCGGCGGCGGGCACCAGGACGGATCCCTGGGACGGGTCCGCGGGGGACCGATCCGCGGGAGATCGGTCCTCGGCTGTGGGGTCTGCGGCTGCGGGATCTGCGGGGGAGGACTCGGGTTCAGCGGACACGGCGGACGCGGGTGGACGCAGGCGGGGCAGGAGCGTCAAGAGCTGTGACAGCGCCCGGCACGGGTGTGGACCGTAGCGGGTGCAGGCCGAAGAATGGTGCCGGTCTTCCTCGCGTTTTCGCCCGCGTTTCTGCCATGGTCACCTCCCTCACCCAGGCCCAGATTCTGATCGCCCTGGTGGTGGCTGCCCACGCCGGCGTGCTGGCGGTGCGTCTGAGCTTCAGCCTCTACAAGGCCTGAGGGAAGCCCGATCCGGCGTCTGCCCCTTGGCAGGGCCCGGCCGGGGAGCTAGAAGCGTGAGCGATCTCCGCCCTTGTTCCCCGTGCGGGCCAGCCAACGGCTACATCCCGGGCCAGGAGGCCTGAGCGGACCGGTGTCTCCCTTCCGCAGCACCACGGCCGCCGCTGCGGCCTCAGCCGTTGCAGGCTCGTTAGCTGAGGCCAGCCCCGCAGGGGAGACGCGGGCGGCAACCCGGCGGCCGGCACTGATCGAGGCCGGAGCCGTCGCCAGCCTTTCTCAGGAGCGCCGCGACCTGGTCTGCGGCGTCATCGGCCTCACCGTGAAGCTCGGCCTGGTGCTGATGGCCGGTGTCAGCCTGGTCAGGCTGGCCGGCGCCTACCAGGAGCGCATGGACCGGCAGGGGGAACTGGCCGCCGTGCTCCAGCTGGAGGAGGCCAAGGTGGCCAAGGCCCGCGAGCGCTTCGACAGCCTGTTCGCGGTGGAGGGCGAGCAGCGACTGATCCGTGAGCAGAACCAGTGGATCGCCCCCAATCGGCTGCGGGTGGTGTGGAACAGGCCCTCGGCCGTAACCGCCGGCTCGGCCACGGACACCGGCCAGCCGGCCCGCACCAGTGCCGCGGTGGAGAGGCCAGCCACCAGCGCGACAGCGCCCTGAGCCCGCCTCGAACCAGCCGATCTATCTATCTGTTGAGTCCCGGCGAGCAGCCGGGGGAAGCGCCCTCGCCACTCCCTAGGTTGTCCGGCAGCCTCAAGGTTCCCGCTCCATGGCCGCATCCGCTTCCAGCGAAGCCTCCGCAGGCACGGTGCTGATCACCGGCACCACCTCAGGGGTTGGGCTCCACGCCACCAAGGCCCTCACGGACCGGGGCTGGACCGTGATCACGGCCAACCGCGACCCGGTGCGGGCCGCCGCCGCCGCCGAGAGCCTGGGCATTCCCCAGGAGCGGCTCCACCATCTGCGCATCGATCTCGGTGATCTCGACAGCGTGCGCACGGGCGTGGAAACCCTGGTGGATTCGATCCCCGGCGGTCTGGATGCCCTGGTGGTGAACGCCGCGGTCTACAAACCCCGGCTGAAACAGCCCGAGCGCTCACCGCAGGGCTACGAGCTGTCGATGGCGACCAACCATCTCGGCCACTTCCTGCTGATCCAGATGCTGCTGCCGAAGATCCAGCAGTCCGGCCATCCCTCCAGGCGCGTGGTGATCCTGGGCACGGTGACCGCCAACTCCAAGGAACTGGGCGGCAAGATCCCCATCCCCGCCCCGGCCGACCTGGGCGATCTCAGCGGCTTCGCGGCCGGATTCAAGCCTCCGATCGCCATGGCCAGCGGCAAATCCTTCAAGCCCGGCAAGGCCTACAAGGACAGCAAGCTCTGCAACATGATCACCACCCAGGAGCTGCACCGCCGACTGCACGAGAGCACGGGGGTCGTGTTCAGCTCCCTCTATCCGGGTTGTGTGGCGGACACGCCCCTGTTCCGCAACACGCCGAAGATCTTCCAGAAGCTGTTCCCCTGGTTCCAGAAGAACATCACCGGGGGCTACGTCACCCAGAGCCTCGCCGGCGAGCGGGTGGCGCAGGTGGTGGCCGACCCGGCGTTCGCCGTCTCCGGCGTGCACTGGAGCTGGGGCAACCGCCAGAAGAAGAACGGCCGGCAGTTCAGCCAGGAACTCTCCGACAAGGCGAGCAACCCCCAGACCGCCGCGAAGGTGTGGGACTACTCGATGCAGCTGGTGGGACTCAGAGACGGCGCCTGAACCCGCCTCCAAGTCCACCCTGGAAGCCGCCGCCGAAGCCGGTGTCCCGCGCATCGGCATCCGCGTCCATGGCGTCGCTGGTGCTCAGCTTCCAGACGTTGCGACTGAGCCGCCGGGCCCGCAGGCCGCCACGCTCCACAACGGCGCTGCCGGGCCTCGCCCCGAGCAGGGCCGTCACCTCGGCCGTGCTCAGCGGAGCCCCGGTCTGGATGGCCAGACGGGTGAGCTCGAGTCGCTGGCGCAGGGCGGCGAGGTCGGCATGGCCGCCATCCTCGGCTTCGCTCCACACCCAGGAAGGCCCGGTTTCGGAGCTGCTCAGCTTCTGCACCAGGCCGAGACCGATCAGGGCCAGGGCCTGCTCGGGCGTGATGCCCTGTGCCGAGGCCTGCGCCAGCCAGTCGGCCATGGGCGACGGCTGATCGTGGGGGAGGGCTTCGGTCGGGACAGAGTCGTGGGGCGGGACCGTGGCGCGGGGAGCGGACGAGCCCGGAGTACGGCTGCCGGCCATGGGACCTCTGCTGTCGTTGCCGGGACGGTACCGGCTCTGGGCTGCGGGGCAAGGGCCTTGGGAACCGGGCGGTAAGATCCGCCCCAGCACCCGACGCGCTCCCCAGCCGCTCCCCGCCGCCCCCTTGCCTTCGCCGAGCCGTTCACGAGAGGACCTGGCGATCCGGCGCCGTCGAGGGATTGAACGGCGGATCGAGCGGGGGATCGAGATGAGGGGACCCGCCATCACGGGAACGGTGGTCGACCCCGGCACCGACGGCGCCAGCTGCGTGATCACCACCGACAGCGAGGGCAGCCGTCTGGCGCGGCTGGACAGCCACGTGCAGTCGATCGAGCTGCGCACCTACGTGTTCCTGGACTCGCTGCAGCCCCAGCTGGCCGCCTACATGGGCACCGTGAGCCAGGGCTTTCTGCCGATCCCCGGCGACGCCTGCCTGTGGCTGGAGGTGTCCCCCGGGATGGCCGTGCACCGGGTCACCGACATCGCCCTCAAGGCCAGCACCGTGCGCCTGGGCCAGATGATCGTGGAGCGGGCCTTCGGCTCCCTGGCGCTCTACCACCGCGACCAGAGCAATGTGCTGCACTCCGGCGATGTGGTGCTGGAGGCGATCGGCAACCGGGTGGAGCAGCGCAGCCGCTGCGATGTGAGCTGGACCGAGATCATCCGGGCGATCACGCCCGACCATGCCGTGCTGATCAACCGCCAGAACCGCCGCGGCTCGATGATCCAGGCCGGCATGAGCATGTTCATCCTCGAAACCGAACCGGCCGGCTATGTGCTGATCGCCGCCAACGAAGCCGAGAAGGCCTCCAACATCACCGTGGTGGATGTGAAGGCCGTGGGAGCCTTCGGCAGGCTGACGCTCGCCGGCCGGGAAGGCGATGTGGAGGAGGCCGCGGCGGCGGCGATGCGGGCCATCCACCACATCAACGCCACCGCTCTCGGCTGAGGGACGCGACCACCAGGGCCGGGGATCAGTCCTCCAGACCCAGCAGCAGCCGCAGGCCGGGGGCCAGCTGGCGGGCGGCCTTGCCACGGCTGCCCAGGCGGTTCCTGAGGTGCTGGCCCATGCGCGCGTAGCTGGTGCCGGCCTCGCGCACATGGAAGATCGGGTCGTAGCCGGCACCGGCACCGTCCGGTTGGCGCAGCACCACGCCATGACACACCCCCTCGGCCTCCAGCACGGTGGTGCCGCTGGGATCGGCCAGGGCCATGGCGGTCACGAAGCGGCCGCCGCGGTAGAGGGAGTCGCCCAGTTCCTGCAGCAGCCGGTGCAGGCGCTCGCGGTCGCTGGGGGCATAGCGGGCCGAGTAGATGCCCGGGGCGCCGCCGAGGGCGTCCACCTCCAGCCCCGAATCGTCGGCCAGGGCCCACTGGCCGGTGAGGGCGGCCACGGTCTCCGCCTTGAGGCGGGCGTTTTCGGCGTAGCTGCGGCCGGTCTCCTCGATCTCCAGACCGTCGGGCTGCTGGCGCACCTCGAGATCGACGGCCTCGAGCATGGCCCCCAGTTCGGCCACCTTGTGGGGATTGCCACTGGCGATCACCAGCACCGGCACGGGCGCTCCGCAGCAGTGGTCATTGTGTCTGAGAGTCGACACAGGCAGGCGCCCAAGTATTGCCTAACGATTTATGAGGCACTGGTCAGCGCTGCTTATGAGTCGCACCGAAAACGGTGATGGTCGTGACAGCCCAGGTGGGTTGACGGGGGGCTAGGCGCCGGACGAGGGTTGCGGGGACCCTCCACCCCCCTCCATCTGGAGCAGGACATGGCTAACGAAACCATGGGCATCGCCCTCGGCATGATCGAGACCCGCGGTCTGGTGCCGGCCATCGAAGCGGCCGACGCCATGACCAAGGCCGCCGAGGTGCGCCTGATCGCCCGCGAGTTCGTCGGCGGCGGCTACGTCACCGTGATGGTGCGTGGCGAGACCGGCGCCGTGAACGCCGCGGTGCGCGCCGGCGCCGATGCCTGCGAGCGCGTGGGCGACGGCCTGGTGGCCGCCCACATCATTGCTCGCCCCCACCGCGAAGTGGAGCCTGCCCTGGGTGGTAGCGCCGGTTTCGTCGGTTCCAAGGACTGAGTCGGCTGACGCCTGAGGCCTGACGCCAGGGCGCAGTTCGCATTCCCCCCCTTTCCCGACCCAACCGGAGAATCCCCATGAGCAAGAAGTACGACGCCGGGGTCAAGGAGTACCGCGACACGTATTGGACTCCTGATTACGTCCCCCTCGACACCGACCTGCTGGCCTGCTTCAAGTGCACCGGCCAGGAAGGTGTGCCCAAGGAAGAAGTGGCCGCCGCCGTGGCCGCCGAGTCCTCCACCGGCACCTGGTCCACCGTGTGGTCCGAGCTCCTCACCGATCTCGACTTCTACAAGGGCCGCTGCTACCGCATCGAAGACGTTCCCGGCGACAAGGAGTCGTTCTACGCCTTCATCGCCTACCCCCTCGACCTGTTCGAGGAGGGCTCCGTCACCAACGTTCTGACCTCCCTGGTCGGCAACGTGTTCGGCTTCAAGGCCCTGCGCCACCTGCGCCTGGAGGACATCCGCTTCCCCCTGGCCTTCATCAAGACCTGCATGGGTCCGCCGAACGGCATCCAGGTCGAGCGTGACCGGATGAACAAGTACGGCCGCCCCCTGCTGGGCTGCACCATCAAGCCGAAGCTCGGCCTGAGCGGCAAGAACTACGGCCGCGTGGTGTACGAGTGCCTGCGCGGCGGTCTCGACTTCACCAAGGACGACGAGAACATCAACTCCCAGCCCTTCCAGCGCTGGCAGAACCGTTTCGAGTTCGTGGCTGAAGCCGTGAGCCTGGCCCAGGAGGAAACCGGCGAGAAGAAGGGGCACTACCTCAACTGCACCGCCGCCACTCCCGAGGAGATGTACGAGCGGGCCGAGTTCGCCAAGGAACTCGGGCAGCCGATCATCATGCACGACTACATCACCGGTGGCTTCACGGCCAACACCGGCCTGGCGAAGTGGTGCCGCAAGAACGGCATGCTGCTGCACATCCACCGCGCCATGCACGCGGTGATCGACCGCCATCCCAAGCACGGCATCCACTTCCGGGTGCTGGCCAAGTGCCTGCGCCTCTCCGGTGGTGACCAGCTGCACACCGGCACGGTGGTGGGCAAGCTCGAGGGCGACCGCCAGACCACCCTCGGCTTCATCGACCAGCTGCGCGAATCCTTCATTCCCGAAGACCGCAGCCGCGGCAACTTCTTCGATCAGGACTGGGGTTCGATGCCCGGCGTGTTCGCCGTCGCCTCCGGCGGTATCCACGTGTGGCACATGCCTGCCCTGGTGGCGATCTTCGGTGACGACTCGGTGCTCCAGTTCGGTGGTGGCACCCACGGCCACCCCTGGGGCTCCGCCGCCGGCGCCGCCGCCAACCGCGTCGCCCTGGAAGCCTGCGTCAAGGCCCGCAACGCCGGCCGCGAGATCGAGAAGGAATCCCGCGACATCCTCACCGAGGCTGCCAAGCACAGCCCCGAACTGGCGATCGCCCTCGAGACCTGGAAGGAGATCAAGTTCGAGTTCGACACCGTCGACAAGCTCGACGTGCAGTGAGATCGGCCGACCGGCTCGGGATGACGGCATGCAGCCGTCGTCCCGGCCGGTGCTGATCCGCACTTTCCCGGCTTCATTCATCCCATCCCACAAGGATCCCCATGCCCTTCAAGAGCACCGTGGGTGACTATCAGACAGTCGCCACCCTGGAGACCTTCGGCTTCCTCCCGCCGATGACCCAGGACGAGATCTACGACCAGATCGCTTACATCATCGCCCAGGGCTGGAGCCCCCTGATCGAGCACGTCCACCCCAGCCGTTCCATGTCGACCTACTGGTCGTACTGGAAGCTTCCCTTCTTCGGCGAGAAGGATCTCGGCGTGATCGTCAGCGAGCTCGAGGCCTGCCACCGCGCCTACCCCGACCACCACGTGCGCCTGGTGGGCTACGACGCCTACACCCAGAGCCAGGGTGCCTGCTTCGTGGTGTTCGAAGGCCGCTGAACCCTGAACAGGACGTTCAGGTTCACCTCCTCCTCGATCAATCACTGATCGCCAAGGGTCCCGGCACTGTCCGGGACCCCTCCTTTCCCACACGATTTCCATTCGACGGGCGCCGATGGCCAGCACATCCAGCCGTGAAGCAGCACTCGAGCGCCGCCGGGCTCTCACCACGGCAGGCAAGAAAGCCGCCAGCCGCTTCAGTTCCGGTCCCGGCAGGGTGCGCAGCGCCGCCGACGCCCGTCCCTCCCGCACCAGGGCGACGCCGGTCCGGACCGACCCGGTCATGACCGGGACGCCGGAACGCCGCCCCACCCCCGCCGCCAGACCGGAGCCGGCCATGAGCCTCGGCCAGCCCACCAGCCGCCCCAGCGGCCAGCGCATCAGCAACCCGAGCCGGGATCTGGTGCTGGCGCGCCGTGAAGCCCTCAGCCGCGGCGGCAAGCGGGCCAACACCTCCCGCGACCGCAACCGCGCCGATGTGGTCCGCAGCAGCACCCCGGCGGCACCCGCAGCGGCGCCCGCCACGACGACGCCCGCCCCCGCCGCCCCCAGCGCAAGGCCCAGCCTCAGCCTGAGCACCGGCGCGGGTGAGGCCTCCCGCGCCATGGAACGGCGCGGCCAGCAGAGACGCACCTCGGCCCAGCACAACCCCAGCCGCTCCCTGGTGCTGGCACGCCGCGAGGCCCTCTCCAAGCGCGGCAAGTCGGCCGCCCTGCCCAGCAACGGCACCGCCGCCTCGGTGGCCCGCCAGAGCCACCCCGACCTCAGCACCCGCGAGCTGGCCCAGAAGCTGCGGGAACTCAAGAGCAAGGTGGGCAGCGCCGGCTGCGCCCGCAACGGCGGCCCCCGTCCCTGCGGCCCCAACCGTCACGGCGCCCGCCAGACGGCCAGCGCCGACGCCCACTGGAAGGTGGGGATGAGCGAGACCACCGGCGGCCAGGTGGTCACCGGCACCCAGGCCAACCGCTCCCAAAAGACCACCGGCAACGAGGCGGCCACCTGCCGGCCGATCACCGGCACCGAATACCTGGGAGCCGAGGTGTTCCAGACCTTCTGCCAGAGCGACGCCCCCACCCGCCAGCCGGCCAAGGTGCGCGTCACCGCCACCAGCCATGGCAACCGGGTCACGGGCAACGAGGTGGGCCGCTCCGAGAAGGTCACCGGCGATGAACCCGGCACCTGCAAGCTGGTGACCGGCACGGAGTACATCTCGGCCAACCAGTCCGCCGCCTACTGCGGCACCGTCGCCAGCACGCCTCGCAAGGTGGGCCGCGGCGAAACCCTCGGCGGTCAGATGGTGTCCGGTGTGATGGTGGGCCGCTCGGAGCGGGTCACCGGCGACGAACCCGGCTCCGGCCTGCAGCTCACCGGCGATCAGTACCTGGGCGCCGAGCCCCAGGCGCCCGGAAGGGCCCCCGCCAAGGTCGCCAGCCTGCAGACCCTGCGCGGCACCGGCATCACCGGCACCCATGTGGGCCGCAGCGATCGGGTCACCGGCGACGAGCCTGGCAGCTGCCGCAACATCACCGGCGACGAGTACATCGGCACCCAGCAGTACGAGAGCTTCTGCGGTGTCAAACCCGCCCCCGAAGCCCCCAAGGTGGGCTTCAGCGTCACCAACCGCGCCCAGGTGGTGAGCGGCACCCGCACCGGCCGCAGCACCAAGGTCACCGGCGATGAGGCGGGCACCTGCAAGGCGGTCACCGGCACCCCCTACGCCGGCCTCGAGCAGGCCTCCGACTACTGCCCCACCCCCGCCGTGCGCTCCATCCGCGCCCGCACGCCGATGCGCGGCGCCAGCCGCATGAGCGGCATCCAGCCCGGCATCGGCGGCGTGATGACCGGCGCCGAGCGCGGCGCCTGCGAGGACGTCACCGGCACGCCCTACGTGGGGGCCGACCAGCAGCAGCTGGCCTGCGGTGCCGCCAGCGTTGAGGATGCCGACTTTCCCCGGCCCCTCGACGGCAGCCAGCCCTGGCAGCAGTTCAGCGTCCAGTCGCCGGCGCGAGCCGCCCAGATCGCCCGCGAGCGCGGCGGCGGGGTCACCGGCACCAGCTACGAGCAGGGCAACCGCATCACCGGTCCGTTCGACCTGGCCGGCGGCAAAGTTACTGGCACCGAGCAGTTCCGCTTCGACCGCCGCGGCTCCCAGATCTCCCGCGGTCCGATCGAGCCCTCCGCGCCGGTGAGCGTGGATGAGGACGCGCGTCCCACCTCACGGGTCACCGGCGAAGGCATCTCCGCCGGTCTGAAGATCACCGGCGATGACTGGGACCGCGGCGAGCGGGTCACCGGCACTGAGGGCCCCTCCGCCCGACGGCGCAATCCCACCCGGCCCGGGCCGATGACGGCCATGCCCGGCTTCCAGCCGAAGCGCAACGAGGACGTGCCCGAGCCCGTGAGCCGCGTCACCGGCTCCAGCGGCAACACCATGGCCGGGTCGCTGATCACGGTGTCGGGCGGAGCCCGCGGCTGATCCGCCGATGCCCCGACGTCCGGCTGCCGCCACTCCACCCCTCGCTCCCACGGCGCCCCGCCGCCGGCCGGGAGCGGCTGCCGACGCCCCGGCACCCGGTGGCGCCACTGAGCCCTCCCCGACCCCAGGCGCCCTGCGTGGCACCCGGGCCCGGGCTGCCTATCAGCAGGCCCGCAGCCTGGGCAGCCCCGGCCCGGCCCGCAACCAGCCCCTGCGCCGTGCCCGCGACGGTGCGGCCGGGCCTGCAGCCACCAGGATTCCCGCCCCGCCCGCGGGAATGCACCCCCTCACCAACACCGCCGCCAACACCGCCCTGCGCACCTACGACCAGGAGGTGAAGCACCGGTTCGATCGCATCGTGCCCGTGCTCAAGCGCATCGCGGCGCTGCAGCACGACGACGGCTTCGTGCAGCAGGCGCAGGCGCTGGCGCTGGCGGAACTGGGCCACGAACTGCCCCTGCCGATCCTCGAGTCGGCCTGGGTGAGCCAGCTCGACATGCGCACCCTGTTCGCCTGGTGCGTGTTCGAGGCCTACGAGCACACCAGTGCCGGCTTCTTCCAGCACGATCCGCTGGGGGGCCAGCCGGCCAGCACCGCCGCGGACGACTTCAACGCCTTCCTGCTGTCCTGCGGCTTCCATCTGCTGGACATCACCCCCTGCGCCGACGGGCGGCTGGCCCATGCGATCGCCTATGCCCTCCGGCTTCCCTACAGCTCGGTGCGCCGCCGCCCCCATGCCGGCGCCCTGTTCGACGTGGAGAACACGGTGAACCGCTGGGTGAAGACCGAGCACGGCCGCTACCGGGAGGGAGTGCCCAACGCCGCCCACGAGCCCACCCGCTACCTGAAGGTGGTGCTGTACCACTTCAGCTCCCTCGACCCCGCCCACGAGGGCTGCGCCGCCCACGGCAGCGATGACGCGCTGGCCGCTTCCTGCGGCCTGGCCCGCCTGCGCGACTTCCAGCAGGCCGTGGAGAACAGCTTCTGCTGCGGTGCCTCGGTGGACCTGCTGCTGATGGGCATCGACACCGACACCGATGCGATTCGCGTTCATGTTCCGGGGCTCGATGGCAGCACCCACCTGGAGCACTGGCTGGATGCCCGCGACGTCTACGACGCCACCCGCGGTCTGGCTCCCGGAGCTGCCCGGGAGCGCATCGAATCCCTGGTGCGCGACCACGCCGCGGCGTCACCCGACCCGGGGATGGTGAAGCTGGTTAGCCGTCTGCTGGAGAACAACATCTCCCAGATCGACTATGTGCGCGACGTTCACGGTGGCCATTACAGCGACGACGGCCATGCCGAGCGTTTCATCGGCGTGGGCATCGGCTTCAAGGAGATCCATCTGCGCAACCTCACCTATTTCGCCTACATGGACACCGTGGAGGAAGGAGCTGCCGACCTGGATGTGGGCGTGAAGATCTTCAAAGGCCTCAACGTGTCACGGGGCCTGCCCGTGCCGGTGGTGGTGCGCTTCGACTACCACGGCCAGGTGCCCGGGGCGCGGGAGCGCGCCGTGCGCCACTGCCAGCGGGTGCAGGCGGCGATCGAAGCCCGCTACGGCGAGCTCTTCCAGCAGGGCCTGCTGCACGCCCTGCTGACGGTGCGGGACCAGGACCGGCACACCCCGGCCGAGACGATAGGTTCCACGATCACGTTCGCGACCGCAGGAGGGCACTGAGAGATGCTGATCTGCAAGGTGGTGAAACCGCTGGTGTCCACGAACCGCATCCCCGATTTCCAGCACAAGCATCTGCAGGTGGTGCTCGACGGCAGCACCCAGAAGGTGGCCGTGGATGCGGTGGGGGCGATCCCCGGGGACTGGGTGATCTGCGTGGGCAGCTCCGCGGCCCGTGAAGCGGCGGGCAGCAAGTCGTATCCCAGCGATCTGACGATCGTGGGCATCATCGATCACTGGGATCCTGACGCCGCCAAGGCCGAAGCCGCCCGGCTGAGCGGAGGCGGCTCCTGATGGAAATCATGCAGGTGGTCGGCTCCCTGGTGTGCACCCAACGGGTGGGTGGCCTCGATCACTCCAATCTGCGGGTGCTGCGCACCCCCAAGGGCAAGTTCAACGTGGCGGTGGATCCCGTGGGCGCATCCCCCGGCAACTGGGTGTTCACGGCCAGCGGGTCCGCCGCCCGCTTCGCCTGCCCCGATCCGAACGTGCTCACCGACCTGACCATCGGCGGAATCATCGATTTCTGGGAACCCGACGGCTAGGGCCCCCGTTGCAGCCAGCCTCCCCCGCTCCTCCCCCAGCTCCCTGACGCCCCACCCCTCTCACCATGGCCGCCACTCCCACTCCCCCCGCCGGCACCACACCTCCTGCGGCAGCCGACCCGGCCCCAGGCCCTGCCCCCCAGCCCGCTCCTGAGCCGGCCGCCGCCGCGCCGACTCCGACACCTGCCGCGCGCTCCACGGCCCGGGCCCTGCCCGCCGCCAGCAGCAGCAGCACCCGCGGCGGCAGCAGCGGCCGCGCCGCCGGCGCCCGGACCGGAACGACCCGTACGGCAGCCTCCCGCGCCACGACCACCCGGCCGGCCACCACCGGCAGCCGGCGCGCCAGCGGCAGCACCAGCGCCGCGAGCACCGCCGCCGCGGGCACCGCGGCCCGGAGCAGCACCTCCCGGAGCAGCGCAGCCCGCAGCTCGACCACGCGCAGCGCAGCCCGCAGCTCGACCACGCGCAGCGCAGCCGGCGCCGGCCGGCGCGCCAGCGGTGGCGGTGCCGGTGGCGGCGGCACCACCCGCTCGGCCGGCGCCAGCCGCGGCGAGTCGCCGGCAGCGCTGCCGGGCATTGCCCTGGGGATGATCGAAACCCGTGGACTGGTACCGGCCATCGAAGCGGCCGACGCGATGACCAAGGCGGCCGAAGTCACCCTGGTGGCCAGGGAATTCGTGGGCGGCGGCTACGTCACCGTGCTGGTGCGTGGTGAGACCGGCGCCGTGAACGCCGCCGTGCGCGCCGGCGCCGATGCCTGCGAGCGTGTGGGTGACGGCCTGGTGGCGGCCCACATCATCGCCAGACCCCACACCGAGGTCGAACCCGCCCTGCGAGGCACCGGCGCCACCCGCCGCCTGTGAACGCCATGGACGCCGTGCATCCACGCGTCCTGGGCTACCTCGGACGCGCCCTCAGCCTCGAACTCACCGCCGTCCAGCAGTACATGACCCAGGCCTCCCTGGCGGAGACCTGGGGCGATGCCGACGCCGCCCAGCGCTTCCGCCAGGAGACGGTGGAGGAGATGCGCCACGCCGAAACGATCGTGCAGCGGATGCTGGCGCTGGACGCGGTGCCGGGCGCCTCCCAGCTGCGCCCCGTGACTCACGCCGGCGACCTGGCAGGACTGCTGCGCCAGAACATGGTGCTGGAGGAGGATCTGGTGAACCTCTACGCCGAGGCCGTGCGCTTCTGCCTGCTGGTGGGCGACGAGCAGAACGAGGCCTTCTTCCGTCAGCTCTGGAGCGACGAACAGCACCACGCCGAGGACCTGGCTACCTGGCTGCGCAGTCTGGGGGTGGTGCAGCAGCGCCACCTGGAACGGGCAACGTTTTAGTGCTGACGGGGGCTGAAGCGGTCCCGGGCCGGGGGCTCACTCCTAGAGTCCGGCCCCGGGGCGACCGCCTCCCGCACCCCTTCCGCCGCTGCCCTTGCCCGCCTCCCTGCCCCTGTCGCTGCAGCTGGCCTGGCTGATTCCGCTGTACGGCTTCAGCGGCCTGGCCCTGGCCCTCCCCTGGATGGCAGGTCTCTTTCCCCGCAACGGCCAGAGGCCGGCGGCCTACATCAACATCCTCGTCACCCTGCTGGCCGTGCTGCACGGCAGCCTGGCCCTGCGTGACGTGGGGCTCACCGGCCCACACCACATCTCCCTGCCGTGGTTCACGGTGGCCGATCTCAACCTGCGCATCGGCCTCGATCTCTCCCCGTACACCCTGGCCGCCCTGGCCCTGGTGACGTTCATGAGCCTGGTGGCGCAGGTGTTCGCCCTGGGCTACCTCGACAAGGAATGGTCGCTGGCCCGCTTCTTCGGGCTGATCGGCTTCTTCGAAGGAGCGCTGTCCGGGCTGGTGCTGAGCAGCAACCTGTTCCTCAGCTATTTCCTGCTGGAGATGCTCACCCTGTCCACCTACCTGCTGGTGGGCTTCTGGTACGCCCAGCCGCTGGTGGTCACCGCCGCCCGTGACGCCTTCCTCACCAAGCGGGTCGGCGACGTGCTGCTGCTGATGAGCGTGGTGGCGCTTGCGGCCTGGTCGGGATCGATGGAATTCACCGACCTCTACAGCTGGGCGGCAGAAGCGAAGCTCAGCGGCAGCATCGGCCCCCTGGCGGGAACCCTGCTGGGTCTGGGCCTGATCGCCGGGCCGATGGGCAAGTGCGCCCAGTTCCCCATGCACCTCTGGCTGGACGAGGCGATGGAGGGTCCCAACCCGGCCTCGATCCTGCGCAACTCGGTGGTGGTGACAGCCGGTGCCCTGGTGCTGATGAAGCTGATGCCGCTGCTGCAGCTGTCGCTGATCGCCAACGACGTGCTGCTGGTGGTGGGCACGATCAGCGCCCTGGCCGGCGCCCTGGTGGCGATGGCCCAGGTGGATCTCAAGCGGGCCTTCTCCTACTCCACCACCTCCTACCTCGGGCTGGTGTTCGTGGCCATCGCCCTGCAGCAACCCGGCATCGCCCTCCTGCTGCTGCTCTGCCATGGGCTGGCCAAGGCACTGCTGTTCATGAGTGTGGGCTGCGTGATCGCCACCACCAACTGCCAGGACCTCACCGAGCTGGGCGGGATCGGCCGGCGCATGCCCGCCACCATGGCCGCCTACCTGGCGGCGGCGGCGGGGTTGGTGGGCCTGCTGCCCATCGGCTGCTACTGGTGCTACGGGCAGGCGGTGGAAGCCATGAGTCATTCGGCGCGGCCCTTCGCCGCCGTGTTCCTGCTCACCAACCTGCTCACGGCCGTGAATCTCACCCGGGTGTTCCGGTCGGTGTTCCTGGGGACGCCCATGCCCAAGACCCGCCGCACGCCGGAGGTGAACTGGCTGATGGCCCTGCCGATGGTGAGCCTCACGGTGGTCGTGCTGCTCACACCGCTGCTGATGCAGCGCATCGATCCGGTGCCCGGCATCGCCTCCTTCTCCCTGCCGGTGGGCCTGGCCGTGACGGCCAGCGGCCTGGCGGGAGCACTGCTGGGGGGACTGATCCCCCTCGACCGGTTCCGCTCCCGTTCGATCGTCGATCCCCTGCGCGGGATGCAGGATCTGCTCGCCCACGACTTCTACACCGAGCGGATCTACCGCGCCACCGTGGTGGCCCTGGTGGCGGCGGCGGCACGCCTCACCAACTGGGTGGATCAACGGCTGGTGAACGGCCTGGTGAACGGCCTCGGCCGGCTGTCGCTGCAGAGTGCCGAGAACCTGCGGCTGAGCGTCAGCGGCCAGTTGCAGTCCTACGTGTTCACCGTGGTGCTGGCGATCGTGGTGCTGCTCTCCTGCATCAGCTGGTGGACGGGGACGCTGGAGGTGCTGCCATGAACCTGGCCGATCTGCCCCTGCTCTCGCTGCTGCTGGCGATCCCCTTTGCCGGCGCCCTCGCCCTGATGCTCCAGCCGGTCACGGCCGCCCCGGCGCAGCTGCGCCGGGGGGCGATCGCCGTGCTGGCGGCACAGATCCTCGCCAGCCTGCTGCTGCTGGGGCCCTTCGATCCCGCCAACCCGGCCCTGCAGCTGCGCGAAGCCCACAGCTGGCTGCCGGGCATCGGCCTCGACTACCGCCTGGGCGTCGACGGCCTGTCGCTGCCCCTGGTGCTGATCAACGGCGCCCTGACGCTGGTGGCGGTGGTGTGCACCCGCGAATTCAGCCGCCGGCCGCGCCTCTACTTCGCCCTGCTGCTGCTGATCAGCGGTGCGGTGAACGGCGCCTTCCTGGCCGACAACCTGCTGCTGTTCTTCCTCTTCTACGAACTCGAGCTGATTCCCCTCTGGCTGCTGATCTCGATCTGGGGTGGTGCCGGGCGCGCCTACGCCGCCACCAAGTTTCTGATCTTCACGGCCATCTCCGGCATGCTCATCCTGGGCGCCTTCCTGGGGCTGGCCCTGCTCACCGGCAGTGTGGACTTCAGCCTCACGCCGGTGACCAGCGAGCGGCTGGCGATGGGCAGCCAGCTGGTGCTGCTGGCGGCACTGCTGGTGGGCTTCGGCATCAAGATGCCGCTGGTGCCGTTCCACACCTGGCTGCCCGATGCCCACACCCAGGCCTCCACGCCCGTGTCGGTGCTGCTGGCAGGGGTGCTGCTGAAGCTGGGCACCTACGGCCTGCTGCGCTTCGGCATGGGACTGTTCCCCGAGGCCTGGTCGCGGCTGGCACCCGCCCTGGCTCTCTGGGCCGCCGTCTCGGTGGTGTTCGGCTCGCTGGCCGCCATCGCCCAGCGCGACATGAAGCGGATGGTGGCCTACAGCTCGGTGGGGCACATGGGCTACGTGCTGCTGGCCGCCGCCGCGGCCACTCCGGTGGCGCTGCTCGGGGCTGAGTTCCAGATGGTGAGCCACGGCCTGATCTCGGCGCTGCTGTTCCTGCTGGTGGGCATCGTGTACCGCAAGACGGGCACCCGCGATCTGGAGGTGCTGCGGGGTCTGCTCAATCCCGAGCGGGGCCTGCCGCTCACCGGCAGCCTGATGATCCTGGCGGTGATGGCCAGCGCCGGGCTGCCGGGCATGGCCGGGTTCATCTCGGAGTTTCTCGTCTTCCGGGGCAGCATCGTCGCCTTCCCGGTGGCCACCCTGCTGTGCATGGTGGGCTCCGGCCTCACGGCGGTGTATTTCCTGCTGCTGGTGAACCGGGCCTTCTTCGGCCGCCTGGCGATCACCCCGGTGGAGGATCCGCTGCGGCACGCCCGGCTCGACATCCAGCTGCCGGCAGTGGCACCGCGCGAAACGTTACCGGCAGTGGGGCTCTCCCTGGGGGTGGTGGGGCTGGGTCTGATGCCTGCCGGCCTGGGGCATCTGAGCGAAGCGACCAGCACGGCCATGGCGGAGCTGCCCGTGCTGGTGGCCAGCCTGATCCGAGGAGGAGTGAGCTGATGCCCGTCATTTCCGCCGATCTCACCATCAACGGCGGCATGCCGCCGGCCGAACAGCTGGTGCAGCGGCTGCTGAGCGGCCACACCCTGCTGGCCGACAGCCCCGACCATCTGCTGGAAGTGGTGGGGGTGCTGGAGAGCTACGGGGAGGTGCTGGATGCCTACAGCATCAACCTCATCTATCAGGCGGAACATCAGTTCCTCAATCCTTTCCCGATTTTCAAGTATTTCAACGGGCACATCACACCAGAAAAGATCTGGGCCTATCTCAACCACGACCGCATCAACTTCGAGTATGCCGAATACTGCATGAAGGCGATGCTCTGGCATGGCACCGGTGGCCTGCACACCTACCTCGATTCCGAGGCCTTCGCCGCCAGCTGCGCCGCAATCATCGCCCGTCAACGTCGCCGGGCCCCTCTGCTGGCGCTGCTCCACCCGCTGGCGCCCAGCTTCCTGCCGGAGCTGATCCGCAGCGCCGCCACCACCCACGCCCTGGGCCAGTTCTGGCGGGTGATGAGCGATCTGTTCCTGGACCTGGCCGCTGCCGAGCGCGAGGGGCGCGTGCGCTCGATTCCGGGGGTGGTGGACTTCATCAGGGATGGCCTGGTGGCCGCCGCGGCCATTCCGATCACCTATGCCGTAACGATCGGCGGCGAGCGGCTCTGGGTGCTGCCCCCCGAGGCCGGCCTCACCTTCCTGGTGGATGTGGCCGTGCCCTACGTGGAGGCGGTGTTCCTGCGGGGAACGCCGTTCTTCGGCACCGTGAGCTTCAACGCCCAGGCCCGCCAGATCTCCACCGACCAGGGCCGCTTCGCCTACGGCGCCCTCTACGCCGACCCCCTGCCCACCATGGGATCCGGCATTCCCCCCAGCCTGCTGATGCAGGACATGTACCGCCATCTGCCCGCCCCCCTGCACCAGTGGTATCGCCAGCGCGCCCGGGGCGAGGGAGACATCCGGGTGAAGATCTGCCAGAGCTTCCAGAAGGCGATGTTCTGCGTCACCAACGCCGCCATCAACGGCACGATGCCCCACCCGCTCGCCAGCGGCGAGCCGCAGCACCGCCAGGCCAACCGGGCCCATGCCGAGGCCTGGGCGGCGCGGCTGGCCATCGCCCGCACCGACTGCCTGGGAGATGCCGCACCAGTGCTGGCCTAGGGTCGAGCCATGGAGCAGCCCTGGACCCCCCGCCCCAAGCCGGAGCAGGCCGAGTGGCTGGAGCGGCGCATCGAGTTCGCTGAGTACGCGCAGACGCGCCACTTCCTGGAGCGGCTCAACGATCTCTGCGAGGCCGAGCAGCGCTTCCCCGACATCAGCTTCGGGCGCACCTACGTGAACCTCACCCTGCGGGCCGAGGCCGACGGCGGCGTCGTGGGGCCGTCCGAACACGACTTCGCCACCGCCATCGACAGGCTCCTGGCCCCCGACCCCAGCACCTGACCCGACCCCTCCAGCCCGCCTCCCCGCGCGATGAGCCACCCCGACCCGGACGCCGTCCCGACCCAGGAGCAGGGCCACGAAGCTGACGGCGCCGCCGCGGTGGATCTGCGGGCGGCCTACGAGGGGGCCGGGGTGCAGGCGGTGCTCGATCAGCTGGACCGGGAGCTGGTGGGGCTGAAGCCGGTGAAGGCCCGGATCCGCGAGATCGCCGCGCTGCTGGTGGTGAACCGGGCCCGGCAGCAGGTGGGGCTGGAGACGGCCCCCCCCAGCCTGCACATGTCGTTCACGGGCCGGCCCGGCACGGGCAAGACCACCGTGGCCGAACGCATGAGCCGGATCCTGCACGGGCTGGGCTATGTGCGCAAGGGCCATGTGGTCACCGCCACCCGCGACGACCTGGTCGGTCAGTACATCGGCCACACGGCGCCCAAGACCCGGGAGATGCTCAAGAAGGCCATGGGCGGTGTGCTCTTCATCGACGAGGCCTACTACCTCTACCGCCCCGAGAATGAACGGGATTACGGCGCCGAGGCGATCGAGATCCTGCTGCAGGTGATGGAGAACAACCGGGACGACCTGGTGGTGATCTTCGCCGGCTACAAGGAGCGCATGGATGTGTTCTACCAGAGCAATCCCGGGCTCTCCTCACGGGTGGCCAACCACATCGACTTTCCCGACTACAGCGCCGAGGAGCTGCTGGCGATCGCCCAGCTGATCCTGGCCGAGGAGAACTACCGCTTCAGCGAGGAAGCGCGCGCCGCCTTCGCCGACTACATCCAGCGGCGCATGCAGCTGCCCTTCTTCGCCAATGCCCGCTCCATCCGCAACGCCATCGACCGGGCACGGATGCGCCAGGCCAACCGCCTGTTCAGCGGCATGGGCACGGCGGTGACGAAGCTGGATCTGATGACGATCGAAGCGGAGGACATCACTGCCAGCCGGGTGTTTCAAGGGGAAGTGGAGGGCCTGGATCCGGCCAGGCCGCTGATCTAGCCTGCCGGCAGTCCGTCCGACCGCATCCATGGCCCAGCACCCCATTTCCGGACGACATCTTGCCGCGCTCGTGCTGGCCTGCGGTCTGCCCTGGGCAGGCGCCAGCGGCGCCCGGGCCGAAACCTGCACCTTCCTGCAGCCCGTCGGCGGGGATGGCAGCACCAACATCGTCTCCAAGCGTGTTGAACGGCCCCGGGTGATGCCTCTGGGCATGCTGATCGGCCAGACCAACTGGAACACCGATTTCATCGTTGACAAGCCCTACAGCAGCTACAAATTCTTCTTCACCGCCAACTCTTCCGATCCCAACGCCACCTATCCGGTGGAGGGATTCATGAAATTCAGCGATGAGTCGAGCCTGAAGGTCATCGACGAGGAGATGAGCCCCCCGATCGGCACCGGCAGGATGTTCGGTCCCTTCCCCGCCGTGCCTGGCAAGCAGGCCAGCCAGATGAACTTCAAGGTGGGCGCCAGCAAGAACCCCGAAGCCACGGGCTTCAGCTACCGCATCTCGGTGCAGGGCTGCAACTGAGCCCTAGCGGCGTTTGCGGGAATCGATCTGCAGCAGGTCGCGCACCTGCTGCACCTGCCGGGCCAGCAGCGGATCACTGTTGAGCTTCTTCTCGATCTGCTCCACCGCATACATCACGGTGGAGTGATCCTTGCCGCCGAACACCTCGCCGATGCGGGGCAGGGAGAGGTCGGTGCTCTGGCGCATCAGATACATCCCCACCTGACGCGCCTGGCTCACCGCCCGCTTGCGGCTGGCGCTGCGCATCTCCTCGGCCCCCACGCCGAACACCTCCGACACCTTCTCCATCACCTGGTCGGGTTTCACCTCCACCTCCACACCCACCGGATCGAGCATCGGCGCCACCGACTCCACGGTCATCGGCAGGCCGGTGATCGAGGCGAAGGCCACCGCCCGGGTGAGCGCCCCCTCCAGCTCGCGGATGTTGGAGGTGAAGCGGCCGGCGATGAACTGGATCAGCTCCCGCGGCAGGCGCATCTGTTCCTGCTCGGCCTTCTTGTGCAGGATCGCCATGCGCGTCTCCAGATCCGGCGCCTGGATGTCGGCGATCAGGCCCATCGAGAAGCGCGAGATCAGCCGCTCCTGCAGGCGGGGGATCTGGCTGGGGGGGCGGTCGGAGGCGATCACGATCTGCCGGCCGGCTTCGTGCAGGGCGTTGAAGGTGTGGAAGAACTCCTCCTGGGTGTACTCCTTGCCCTCGATGAACTGGATGTCGTCCACCAGGATCAGATCGGCGGCGCGGTAGCGGTCGCGGAAGCTCTGCATGGCGTCCTTGCGGATCGCCTGGATCAGATCGTTGGTGAAGGTTTCCGTGGACACGTAGAAGACCCGTGCCTGGGGATCGATCTCCAGCCGGTAGTGGCCGATGGCCTGCATCAGGTGGGTCTTGCCCAGACCCACCCCACCGCAGATGAACAGCGGGTTGAACTCACGCCCGGGGGCTTCCGCCACCGCCAGGGCTGCCGCGTGGGCCATGCGGCTGTTGGGCCCCACCACGAAGCGGTTGAACACGTAGCGGGGATTGAGACCCGTGCCCACCGGACGGCCGGCCGCCGCAGGGCCTGGAGCCGGGGGCGCGGTGCCGGACGGCTGCCCGCCGGAGCCCGTCGCGGGGGCGGTCGCCGCGGTGACCGTCGAGGCCTGGCCGCCAGGGATCAGGCCGTCGTCGCCGCTGGCCGCGGACACCTCCACCTGCACCGCTGAGCCGGCGATCTCACCCGCCACGGCCTCGATGGTGCCCAGGTAGTTCTTGCGCAGCCAGCCGCAGGCGAAGCTGTTGGGAGCCTCCAGCTGCAGCCTGTGGCCGTCGAAGCGCAGGCACCGGGCCGGCCGGATCCAGGTCTCGAAGGTGGGTTTGCTGAGGTTGGCCTGGAGGGTCTGCTGAACCTGGTGCCACAGCTGGTCGTCCTGCTGCACCGATCCAAAGCCCTCCGGGGGGCGAACTCTACGCAGAGGAGGCGCGGTGAAGCGTCTTTAATGAAGCGGAATCCACCATCCAGCCGAACCCCGGCGTTCTCCATGCCACGCCTCGTTTCCAGCCCCCGAAGCGCCGGCCTGGTCGGCCTGATCGCAGCGCTGGCGTTGCTGGGCGGCTGCGGCAACCGCACGATCCCCGGCCTGCCGCGCCTGCCGGGCGAGAACGGCAACGAGACGGTGCGCATCAGCGATGCGCCGCCAGCGCCGCCGATCCAGGCCAGCAGCAACGTGATCGTGGAGGCGGTGGAGAAGGTGGGGCCGGCGGTGGTGCGCATCGACACCACCAAGCGGGTGATCAACCCCTTGGGCGGCCTGTTCGGCCGCGGACCCACCATCCAGGAGCAGCAGGGTCAGGGGTCCGGCTTCATCACCCGCTCGGACGGCGTGGTGCTCACCAATGCCCACGTGGTGGAGGGGGCCAGCGACGTGACGGTGACCCTGCCCGATGGGCGCAGCTTCAGCGGCAAGGTGCTGGGCACCGACCCGCTCACGGACGTGGCCGTGGTGAAGGTGGTGGCCAGCAAGCTGCCGGTGGCGCCCCTGGGCGATTCCGGGCGGGTGCGGCCAGGGGAGTGGGCGATCGCCATCGGCAACCCCCTCGGGCTCGACAACACCGTGACCGCCGGGATCATCAGCGCCATCCAGCGCACCAACGCCGTGGGTGAGGGCCAGCGCGTGCCCTACATCCAGACGGACGCCGCCGTGAACCCCGGCAACAGCGGCGGGCCCCTGATCAACGACCGCGGCCAGGTGATCGGCGTCAACACCGCCATCCGGCAGGCGCCCGGGGCGGGGCTGAGCTTCGCCATCCCGATCAATGTGGCCCGCCAGATCGCCGCCCAGATCCTCGAGCGCGGCTACGCCAGCCATCCCTACATCGGCGTGCGGCTGCAGGCGATCACGCCCCAGCTGGCCAGGGAGATCAACGCCAGCACCGACGAATGCCGGCTGCCGGAGGTGAACGGCGTGGTGGTGGTGGACGTGATGCCCAACAGCCCCGCGGCCCGGGGCGGGCTGCGGCCCTGCGACCTGATCGAGCAGGTGGGCGGCGATGCGGTGCGCAACCCCTCGGAAGTGCAGCTGGCGGTGGACCGGGGAGAGGTGGGCCAGGACCTGGCGGTTGTGGTGCGGCGCGGCAACGAGAGCCGCACCATCACCCTGAAGCCCGCCGAGCTGCCGCGGCAGGGTTGAGCAGCGGCCGCACGCTGGTGGTGATGGCGCGCTGGCCCGCCCCGGGCCGCTGCAAGAGCCGCCTGGCCGCCGGCATCGGACGGCCCCGGGCGGCGGCGGTGCAGGGCCGCCTCTGCCGCCACACCTGCGCCGTGGCCCGCCAGGCGCGGCAACGCCTGGCCTTCGAACTGGTGCTGGCCGGCCAGGGGGTGGGCCCCAGGGCCCTGCGGCGCTGGGTCGCGCAGCTGGGCTGCGACCGGGGCGTGGAGCAGGGGCCAGGCAGCCTGGGGGTGCGCCTGCAGCGCCAGGTGCTGCGGGCACGACGGGGGGGAGCGGAGCAGGTGGTGCTGGTGGGCAGCGATCTGCCGGAGCTCGATGCCAGCGACCTGGTGCAGGCCTTCCGGACCCTGGAGACGCAGCCGCTGGTGCTCGGGCCTGCCGGCGACGGGGGCTACTGGCTGATCGGCCTGAACGGCTGCTGGCCGGCCCTGTTCTGCGGCATCCCCTGGGGCAGCTCCCTGGTGCTGGAGCACACCACGCAGGCGGCAGGCCGCCTGGGGCTGGAGCCCCGCTGGCTGAGCCGGCGCCACGACCTCGACCGGCCCGACGATCTGGCGGCCTGGCGCTGAACCGCGATGGCCCTGCTGAGCGTGGTGATCCCCGCCCGCAACGAGGCCGGCCGGCTGCCGGGGCTGCTGGCCCAGCTCGCGCAGCGCCCGCAGCTGGTGCAGGAGGTGCTGGTGGTGGATGGCGGCAGTGCGGACGCCACCTCCCGCGTAGCGCAGCTGGCCGGGGCCCGGCTGCTGCGCAGTCCGCCGGGGCGCGGCCGCCAGCTGGCCCTGGGGGCCGCCGAAGCGATGGCGCCCTGGCTGCTGCTCCTGCACGCCGACGTGAGCCTGCCCCGGGACTGGGCGGAGCGGGTGCAGGCGGCGATCGGGCGCGGCAGCCCAGCCCGGGGGCAGCACCGGGAGAGGGCCTGGTTCTTCGATCTGGGGATCCACGGCCACGATCCCGCCCTGCGGCTGGTGGAGCTGGGGGCGGCCCTGCGCAGCCGCTGGCGCCAGCTGCCCTACGGCGATCAGGGGCTGCTGCTCAGCCGCAGGCTCTACGACGCGGTGGGTGGCATCCGGCCGCTGCCGCTGATGGAGGATCTCGATCTGGTGCAGCGCCTGCGGCAGCGGGCACGGCTGGCGAGCCTGGGTGCGGCGGTGGAAGTCGACGGCCGCCGCTGGCGGCGGCTGGGGGTGTGGCGCACCACCCTGGCCAACGCACGCCTGCGGCGCGCCTGGCGCCGGGGCGCACCGGCCGAGGTGCTGGTGAACCGCTACTACCGATTCCGGGATCAGGGGGCGTACCAGAAGGCACAGCGGCGCTGCAGCGGTTCCAGTTCCCAGCCCAGCCCCTGGTAGAAGCCCACCACCCCGGGATCGGCGAACAGGCTCACCCGCTCCACCTCCAGCTCCCGCAGGTGATCGAGCACGAAGGCCATCAGGGCCCGGCCCATGCCGGCGCCCTGGTAATGGGGGTGCACGGCCACGTCCCACACCGTGGCCTCCACCACCCCGTCACCGGTGCAGCGGGCGAAGCCCACCAGCCGGGGCAGCCGCGGATCATGGCGCCACAACCCCACCCGCAGCAGGCTGTTCTCCAGGGCCTTGCGCACGCGCCGCAGGGGGCGGCGGCTCCAGCCCACGGCGTCGCAGAGCTGCTCGAGTTCGTAGAGATCGATCTCCCGCTCGCTGCTGAGCACCAGGCTGAGCCGGGGATTGGGAGTCGCGCAGAGGCGATGTCCACGGCCGTAGAGCTGGGTGAGCAGATCCACCGTGAGCACAGCACCGCAGACGGGATGGCACGATCCTGACCGATGGAGACGCCGGTCCGCGATACCCCGCCCACGCCGCCGCCGGTGCTGCTGGTGGGGCTGCACGGCTGGCTGCTGTCCGGGCGGCTGTGGCGGCCGCTGACCAGGGAGCTGCAGCCCCGCTGGCAGTTCTGGGCCCCCGACCTGCCGGGCTTCGGGGAGACCCCCCGGCCGCGGGGACTGCAGCCCAGCCTCGCCAGCTACGGCGCCTGGGTGGCCGAGCAGTGCCTGCAGCGCCACGACGGCCCGGTGGTGCTGATCGGCCACTCCCTCGGCGGCAGCATTGCCCTGCACGCGGCCCAGCGGCTGGAGGGACGGCTGGCGGGAGTGGTGCAGATCGCCGCCGGCGGGGGCGTGTACCAGCCCAGGCCCTTCGCCCGGGTGCGCCGCAGCGGTTGCCTGTTCCTGCGCTGGCGGCCCCGCTGGCTGCTGGGGCTTCCGGGCACCGATGGCCTGCGCAGCCCCCTGCTGGCCGACCTGCATGCGGCCCGGGGGCTGCTGGCCTGCAGCATGCGGCGCAGCGCCGTCAGCGCCCTGCCGCGGATCATCAGCGAGCTGCAGGTGCCCAGCCTGTGGGTGGCGGGCAGCCGCGACGGCGTCATGGCCCCGCGCTACGTGCGCCATCTGGCGGGCTACGCCAGGGACCACCAGGTGACCGTGCTGGAGGGGGCAGGCCATCTGCCGATGCTGCAGATGCCGGGCCGGCTGGCGGAGAGCCTCAGCCCCTGGCTGGAGCAGCTGCCGATGCCACCCGGCTGAATGCTGGCCGACCGGGTTCAGAGGGCCGCCAGGCCGCGCTCCTGCAGATCGGCCAGCTGGGCGTAGAGACCGCCGGCGGCCCGCAGCTGGCGATGGCTGCCTTCTTCGATCAGGCGGCCGCGGCGCAGCACCAGGATGCGGTCGGCGGCCTCCACGGTGGCCAGGCGGTGGGCGATGACGATGGCGGTGCGCTGCTGCAGCAGACGCTCCAGGTCGGCCTGGAGGGTGGCTTCGGTGGAGGGGTCCATGAAGGCGGTGGCCTCATCCATCACCAGCACCGAGGGATCGCGGATCGCCACCCGCGCCACCGCCAGCAGCTGGCGCTCCCCGGAGGAGAGGTTGGCGCCGCGCTCGCGCAGTTCGGTGTCGAGCCCCTCCGGCAGCCGCGCCAGCAGCGGGCCCAGCCCCAGGTCGCGGCAGAGGCGGCGCAGCTCATCCCCGGCGATGGGGGCGTCGAGGCGCAGGTTGTCGGCCACGCTGCCGCTGAACAGGAAGGTGTCCTGCAGCACCACCCCCAGGCGGCGGCGCAGGATCGCGATCGGCAGTTCGCGGATGTCGACGCCATCGAGCAGGATCCGGCCCCGCTGGGGCTCGTAGAGCCGGCAGAGCAGCCGGATCACGGTGGTCTTGCCGGAGCCGGTGGGCCCCACCAGGGCCACGTGCTCGCCGGGGGCGATGCGGAAGGAGAGGTCGCTGAGGATCGGCTCGTCCGGGCGGTAGGCGAAGGACACGTTCTCGAAGATCACCTCGCCGGCACTGCGGCGCTGCCCGCCGCTGCGCAGGGCCTGGGGCGAGCGCTGCGCCTCCGGCAGGTCGTCGATCTCGATCGGCTGCTCGAGCAGCTCGCCGATGCGCTCCACCGCCGTCAGGCCGCCCTGGATCTGGGTGAAGCGCTCGGCCAGCTGGCGCAGGGGATCGAACAGCCGCTGGGAGAACAGGATGAAGGTGGTGAGGGTGCCGAGGCCCAGCACACCGTTGCTCACCATGGTGCCGCCCAGGGCGAGCACCGCGGCCACCGCCACCAGGGCCACCCACTCGATGAAGGCGGAGATGGCGCTGTCGTAAAAGATCGTGCCGGTGACGGCACGGCGGTAGCGGTCGGTGGTGTCGGCGAAGCGGCGGCTGTTCACCGCCTCCCGGCGGAACATCTGCACCACCTCCAGCCCCTGCAGGTTCTCCTGCAGGTCGGCGTTGAGCTGGCTGAGCTCCTCCCGCACCCGGTAGTTGGCGCGGCGGTAGCGGCGCTGCAGCCAGAGCATGCCCAGCACCACCGGCACCTGCGCCGCCAGCAGCAGCAGGCCGAGCCGCCACTCGATCGAGAGCATGGTGATGGCGATCACCAGCAGGGTGACCAGATCAGCCAGCACGCCCACGGCGCCGCTGCCGAACACCTCGGCCAGGGCGTCCACGTCACTGGTGAGGCGGGTGAGCAGCTTGCCCACCGGCGTGCGGTCGTGGAACCGCAGCGACAGCGCCATGGCGTGGGCGAACAGGTCCTGGCGGATGCGGGCCGTGAGGCGCTGGCCCACCGCCTGCACGTTGTACACCTGCATGCCCTGCAGGCAGAGCCGCACCAGCACCGCCGCCAGCAGCGACAGCACCAGCAGGCGCAGGGCCGCAGGCACCGCCAGCCCCTGCAGCCAGGGCAGGGTGGGTTCGCCGCGCAGCACCGCGATCGCCTGTCCCACCAGCAGGGGCTGCACCGCCGCCGCAGCCGCCACCGGGATCAGCAGCAGCAGGGTGAGCAGCAGGCGCCGCCGGTCCCCGGCGACATAGGGCAGCAGGCGGCGCAGCCGCTGGAGATCCAGGGACGCCATCAGCTGGTGCTCAGCGCAGGCGCGGCCGCGGCGCGGGCGGGACTGCCGCCGCTGGCGGCCACCCGGTCGACGATGGCCTGCAGACTGCCGTCATCGAGCCGCAGGGCCAGGGGGTGGCCCACAAGCCGGGCGGTGGAGTGGAAGAGGTCCTCGATGGCGATCAGGCCGTTCTCCTCCAGGGTGCGCCCGGTGGCCACCAGGTCGACGATCGCCTCGCTCATGCCGGTGATCGGCCCCAGCTCCACCGAGCCGGCCAGGTGGATCAGCTCCACCGGCAGGTCGAGGGCGGCGAAGTAGGCCTCGGCGCAGCGGGTGAACTTGCTGGCGATGCGGCAGTGGGCGGGCAGGTCGGCCGCGCGGCGGTAGGGACTGCTGGCCTTCACCGCCACGCTCATGCGGCAGCCCCCGAAGCCCAGATCCACGAGCTGCGCCACCGGCAGCTGGTGTTCGCGCAGCACGTCGTAGCCCACCACGCCGAGCTGGGCCTGGCCGTAGGCCACGTACACCGGCACATCGGCATTGCGCACCAGCAGGGCCCGGGCCCGGCCGCAGACGCTGGGCACCATCAGCTGGCGGTTGCCGGGCTCGAGCACCGCCGCGAAGTCAAGGCCGGCGGCCGCGAAGCGCCGCACCGCATCCTTGAGCAGGGCCCCCTTGGCCAGGGCCACGGTGATCGGTGCGCTCATCACGGAACGTCGGCGGCGATCATGGAGCGGGGCCGCTGTGCGGACTGTAACGATGCGACCGCTGCGACGATGCGACCGCTGACCTTCGACGCCACCGCCGCGGCCGCTTCCGCCGGCACACCCCTCCAGGTGTGGCTGATTCCCGTGCTGCACGACAACTACGTGGTCGTGCTGCAGCGCGGGCGGCGGGCCGCGGTGGTGGATCCGGCCGTGGCCGGGCCGGTGCAGCAGGCCCTCGAGGAGCGGGGCCTGGAGCTGGAGGCGATCCTGCACACCCACCACCACAGCGACCACATCGGCGGAGCCCCTGGGCTGCTGCGCCGCTGGCCGGGGGCGGCGGTGATCGCCGCTGCGGCCGACCGCGAGCGCATCCCCCTGCAGACCCGCGGCGTCGCCGGCGGCGATCGGCTGGAGCTGCTGGGCGAGCCGGTGGAGGTGATCGAGGTGCCCGGCCACACCCGGGCGCACATCGCCTACTGGCTGCCGGCCAGCGGCCATCTGTTCTGCGGCGACACCCTGTTCGCCGGCGGCTGCGGCCGGCTGTTCGAGGGCACACCGGAGCAGATGCACGCCTCGCTGCAGCGCCTGGCCGCGCTGCCGGAGACCACACGGGTGTGGTGCGCCCACGAATACACCGAGGCCAACCTGCGCTGGGCCGCGGCCGAGCGGCCCGGCGACCGCGAGATCCGCGATCGCCTGGCGGCGGTGGTGGAGCGGCGGCGGCGGGGCCTGCCCACGATCCCCAGCACCATCGCCAGCGAGCGGGCCACCAACCTGTTTCTCAGAACACAGAACGGCGCTGAGCTGGCCCGACTGCGCCGCAGCAAGGATGACTGGCGCTCCCCTGCCACCTAGGTTCGGGGCGCTTCGAACCGTGGCATGCGTCCCAACCCTCTTCGCGGTTGGCCGTCCCTGGAGAAGCGACTGCCGGCCACGGTGGCTGCGGGAGTGACGGTCGGCAGCCTCTCCGCCCTCACCCAGATCTCCTTCGGGGCGCTCCTGTTCTCCGGCTCCCTCGCCGGCGCCCTGGCGGAAGGGGTCGGGAACACCCTGCTGGGCGGGGTGGTGATCGGCGCCGTGCAGGCGCGAGAAACCCGCAGGCTGCTGCAACGCTCCGGAATCCTGCAGGGCGATCGCAAGAGCCGCGACTGGTTCAGCGACCTGGACCTCGGCCTGGAGTTCTGCGAGAACGAGCTGCTCTCCCTGCACGCCACGGAAGACAGCCCGGAGCCGGCGGCCCTGGTGGAGCCCGGCGACCTCAGCGGCGAGGCGGAGCGCGGCGCCCTCGCCCGCCTGCTGGAGCAGTTCGAACCGGTGAGCTTCCCGGCCGGCAGCACGGTCATCGAGCAGGGCGCCGCGAATCCCCGCAGGCCGCTCCGCTGCGGCTGCGCACGATGGATCCCGGCACCTGCGTGGGGGAGATCGGCTTCTATCTGGGCACGCCCACCAGCGCTTCGGGGATCTGCGAGGAGGTGGTGAGGGCGCTGCGGCTCTCCCAGCGGCGGCTGGCGGCCCTGGAGCAGGAGGAGCCGCGGGCGGCGCTGCTGCTGCACCGCCTGGTGGCCCGCAAGCTGGCCCAGCGACTGCTCACCACCAACCAGCTGGCCACGGCGCTGGCCGGCTGATGTGTCCTGGGCGACAGGGACCTGCCGGCAACGGATCGCGCCCTTGCATCGCGGCTACGGTTCGGGCCAGTGTCCAGCCGCACCGGCTCCGATGAGCACCACTTCCATCGAGCACGAGGATCTGGCCGAGGACCTGCGGCGCATCCGCCTCGCCGGTCGCCTGGACATGGTGGGCGTCGGCGAGATCGAGATGCGCTTCACATCGCTGGCGGCAAGCAAGCCGATGAAGGTGCTGGTGGATCTCACCGGTGTGTCCTTCCTCGCGTCGGTGGGCCTGCGCTGCATCATCCACAGCGCCAAGGCGCTCGAGCAGAAGGGCGGAAAGCTGGTGCTGCTGCTGGGGGACAACACCGTGGTGCGCGGCACCCTCGACACCGTGGGGGTTTCCGAGATCATCCCGGTGTGCCACGACGAGGCCGCCGCCATGGACGCCCTGGCCGGGTGAGCTCCCTGGAGATCCGGGCCGAACCGCTGGAGATCCGGCGCGCCTCAGCCTGGCTGCAGGAGCGGGGAGAGCGCCTGGCCGTGCCGGCCGAGCAGATCGACCGGCTCGAGGTGTGCCTCAACGAGGTGCTGGCCAACCTGCTGGAGCACGGCGGCACCCCCGTGGCCCGCCAGCACATCCGGCTGCGGCTGGACGCCATCACCGCCGACGCCGGCGCCGGCGTGCGGCTCGTGATCAGCGATGCCGGCGTTCCCTTCGACCCTGTCGTGGCCAGCGACAAGCCCCTGCCGGCCAGCCTGGGTGAAGCCAGTCCGGGTGGGCTCGGCCTGCGCCTGGTGCGCGCCTACACCGATGGCATGGCCTACCGGGTGCTGGAGGACCGCAATGAACTAAGTATCGAGATGCACTGGTCACCGCGATCCTGAGCAGCGATCCCGCCCCGTTGGCCCCTTCCCCATCACCCCGGCGGGGCTACCGCTGGATTCCCCTGTTCAGCGGTGTGGAGGAGGATCTGCTCGCCCGCCGGCTCGAGCGCTGCGAGGTGCGGCGCCTCGGCGCCGGCACCGACCTGCTGCGCCCGGGCGAACCCAACGACACGATCTACGTGCTGCTCTCCGGGGAGCTGATGGTCTACCTCAGCCCCGAAGCGCGTTCGGATCAGCGCATTCCCGTGGCGGTCGGGGAGTGCATCGGCGAGTTCTCCGCCATCGATCAGCAGCCGGTGTCGGCCCTGGTGCGCTGCGAGCGTGAGGCGGGGGTGCTCTGCCTGCAGGGGCCGTACTTCTGGAGGCATCTGGTTCCCCTCCCCGGGGTGGCCCGCAACCTGATGCGGGGGCTCACCCAGCGGGCGCGCACCGCCAACCGGCTGACGCTGGAGGCCCTGCGCGAGCGGCTGGAGCTGGAGCATCTGCGCAGGGAACTGGATCTGGCGCGGCAGATCCAGTCCGGGATGCTGCCCCTGGCCGAACCGCTGTTTCCGGAGCGGGAGGATCTGGAGGTGTGCGGCCTGGTGGAACCCGCCGCCAGCGTGGGCGGCGACCTGTTCGACGCCTTCTTCGTGGCTGATGGGCGCCTGTTCGTGTGCATCGGCGACGTGTCGGGCCATGGCGTCAGCGCCGCCCTGCTGATGGCGCGCACGATCGGCCTGCTGCGCAGCCTGGCCATGAACGCAGGCGACCCCGCGGCGCTGCTGCAGAACCTCAACGCCAGCCTCTGCGACGGCAACGAGACCAGCCTGTTCGTGACCCTCTTCTGCGGCTTTCTGGATCCGGCCACGGGGCGTCTCGTGTACTCCAATGCCGGCCACTGCCCGCCGCTGCTGGTCACGGGCGGGCAGGTGGCAGACCTGCCCCTGCCCCGCGGTCCGCTGGCGGGGGTCTTCCGCCAGGCCAGCTACGCCAACAGCGAAACGCAGCTGCAGCCGGGCGATCTGCTGTTCAGCTACACCGACGGCATCACCGAGGCGGAAAACGCCGCTGGCCAGCCGTTCGGTCTCGCAGGCTGCGAGCAGCTGCTGCGGGCGCATCACCACCGGCACCTGCCCGAGATTCTCGACGCGATTCGCAGCGACCTGCACCGCTTCAACAGTGGAGCCGACCTCGACGACGACTGCACGCTGCTGCTGCTGCGGCGCTGCTGAGTCGTGCCTGTGAGTCCTGCCGGCGCCGTCCTCCCCAGCCATAGGCTCTGCTCCCCACTGGAGCCAGCCATGCCGAGCCCGGAGCGCACCGACACCGTCACCACAACCACCGGGTCCGCAAACGCCGGGAGCGCGACTGCGCTGCAGCCCGAAGCCGTGAACACCAGCGGCGCCCCGGCCCCGGTGGGTCCCTACAACCAGGCCGTGAAGGCCGGGGGGATGGTGTTCTGCTCCGGGCAGATCGCCCTCGACCCCGAAACCGGGGCCATGGTGGGCGACGGCGATGTGGAGGCGGAGACCCGCCAGGTGCTCGACAACCTCGAGGCGGTGCTGGCGGCGGCGGGCGTCAGCCCGCGGGAGGTGGTGCGCACCACCGTGTTCCTGGCCGACCTGGCCGATTTCGCCCGGGTGAACGCGATCTACGCCGAGCGCTTCGGCACGGGGGTGGCCCCGGCCCGGGCCTGCGTGCAGGTGGCGGCCCTGCCCAAGGGGGCCCGGGTGGAGATCGACTGCATCGCCGTCGCCAGCTGAACCGGGCCGCACCTGGGCTGCGCTCACCAGGGCTGATCTCACCAGGGCAGGGGAGCCCTGCCCTGAACAGCGTTGCAGCCCATCTGGGACCCGAGCAGGGCGCCCAGGGGGGTGGCCCATACCCGGTCGTTGCCCTTGGCCAGCACGTAGCCGGCGCCGCCGCCCATCAGGCCGCCGACGAGCCGGCCCTGGTTGCAGCGGCGGGCCTGCTCCTCAACGCTGTTGAAGACGGGCTGGGCCGCGAACACCTGGCCGGCGGGATAGTCGTAGATCACCTGCGGCCGCGAGACGGGGAGCAGGGGACGCTGCACAGGGCCAGGCTGCCATTGCTGCACGGGCACGGGGCGGTAGCCGGGATGCCAGCCCCGTCCAAAGGCGCGGGCCTGGGCGGGGATGAGCAGGGGCAGCAGCAGACCCGCAGCGAGGGCCAGCCGGGCCGCGCGGCCGAGGCCACCGGGGGCGGCGGCGCGCAGGGTGCGAAGGAGGGTCATGGTTGGAGGTGTCGTGAGGACGTCCCTGAACGGGATGTCCCCAGACAAGCGAGCCCGGGCGACCAGGTCGTGACCTCCATGGCGCCAAAGTCTTACCGGATCTTTCAGCCCGTAAGCTGGCCACAACGGGGCGTGGCGCAGCTTGGTAGCGCGGGTGCTTTGGGAGCCTGGCATGAGACAAGCAAAAGGCCAGTCAGGACATGGAGTTCTGAACACTCAGATGGAAGCCTGAGAGCTGGCGAGAGCCAGGATGGCTCCAAACCCGTCGCGCCTGAGCAAAATCAATCGGCATCGGGCGGACGCGTCGCTGGGTCGAAGGGGGAGGGCATTGCCTGCCAGTTCTCAGATGCCTGCACCAGTAGCTGGAGCCCACCGGGGGCGGGGGGGGTTAAGTCCGACAGCCCTCCACACTTAGGGCACCTCTTCCAACGCACCTGAGCACGCCGACGCCCCCTGGGACAGGCTCGCGGTCGGCACGTGGTGCGGGAGCAAGCAGGGCATCAGAGACATTGCCCAGGCCGGGGTGAGAAGAACGCCACCCTGCAAGCCAAAGGGGGCGAGACCGGGCACTGCCCCCAGGGTCTCGCCTGATGGGCCCCTGCAGACATTTGCGCAACGAGCAGGCGACAGGGAGACGAGCTACAGAGCCTTATTGGGGTGTCTTCGTTGCCCGTATTAGTCATCTAGGCAACAGTGCGCAAGACATGGTAGCCTCAGAGGATCTGCAGGCCTACCCCCCCATGCCGAAACCACAGCCGCCAAAGAGCTCGCCCTCATCACCGCAAGCAGCTACTGACTCATCCGGCGAGCCGGACAGGTCAAACATGAACGCCGTGCTTGGGCTTCTTCAGAAAAGGTTCTACGAAAACCTGTTGTGTAATCCACTACAGGTAATGGATGGGCCTTACATTCTGGGAGGCGAAATATCCGATAAGGCGCGCAAAGACGCCGAACATTTTTTTGAGGCCTATACATCTACCCTCGCTGATCTCTCGTCATCTGTGGAGCCGCCTCCCCCGGAAAAGCTTCCGCGGGTACAGGTTTCACTATCTCATGGTCTCTACTACCTGTTGAAATTTTGGGCCACTGCTGAGAGGCGCAACCTTGCAGCACTCGCTGGCGAAGTATTAGACAGAGGGATTCGGGATATGTTGAGAGATGGCCTGATTCCAGTAGCTGCAGTAGAAAAGTACAACAACGTCTGCCGTATACAGCTTGAAACAGCCGAGGTTAGGGCATCGATGTTCGGAGATACAGATACCAACTCTCTTGATCCCTTCAATACTGACGAGGAACTTCAATGAACTACGAGCCATTCACTTCTGGACCTGACTGGCTTCAGCAAACGCTCCAAGCCATTGCCAAGCTGTTCACCAATCTCCTTAACGAAATTGCACGTATGCGCCGGCAGTTCGGCGCCAGCCACGAAGCCATTGAAGAGACCGTGCGCTCCGAGGGCATGGGCACCCGCGAGGCATTCACGATGGGTTGGTCGTCACTGCAAGATGATCAGCGCCTAATGGGTCGACGCGTGGACGGGGGACTTGCGGAGATCTTGGAAGTTGTAGGCATACTCCCCGAAATGAAGGAGCTTCTGCAGCAGCTCATGGACCGTATTGGCACCTTGGAGGCTGGTCAGATCTCAATGGCATCAGTCCTGGCCTATCACGCTCGACTCGACCCTCGTGACTACGAGCAGGACGAAGACGACCTTGCCGGACTAGACTAAGTCAGCCCCTCCAAAGACGCTCCAAGGGTGAGTGGCTTCGGGAGATCTGGTCGAGACACTGCCATCAGCGAGCACCAATCGCCTGCATTGCGACCCTGGCTTTGTTTGAACTCTCGGCCGCAAGCGCGGCGTCTATTCATTGATGGGGAGGGCATTGGGGGGCTGGCACTTCGCACTTCAGAGACGAACTGTAGCAATGGAAAGATAAGAAAGAATACCTTTTTGTACTACCCATGCAGTGCAGTCAGGGAGTGCTTTCACCGTCCTCTTGCTCAAGCCGATCAACACAGTCATCCATGTCAGCCGAATTAAACTTGTATCCCATCTGCTCACATTCAAGCTGTCGCAAGGCATTGTTTGCCCTCTCCAAGTTGCGACGTCCCTTCTCTCCGTCGGGATCAAAGCCAGGGTCGTACCTGTAGGCAGCCCAATAACCAGCAGCAGCCAAGAATCCAATCAAAAGCAAGACAGGGCCATATCCGGGGGGTCCAGACCGGGGACCAAACTTTCTCGGCTCCTCCATAACCCATGTTGCAAGACTTTCAAATTTACTATCAAACGAGACTCATGCCCTCCAATGTTCACAACTTTACATTCCTACCTGTTGGCGCCGGGGTCTCTATGCAGACCAGAAATTATGGTGACAACAGCTCCAATCCAATCTCGACCAGAAACCCGTATCGTCCCGTCTTCTTCTTAGTACTTCCCCTCTCGTAGTAGACGAACACAAAATGCTTGCTGGACATCAGCCAAGCTCCGGACTGTGGCAACCGGACGATTAACAACTGATCAGGCTTGGTTGGCAATTGATTTTTTCTAGTGGTGCCTCCGCACTATTCCAAACAGTAAATTGCACAGGCTCATCTGTCGGCTTGCTCGGAAGCTCGTTTTCTAAGTCCCTCCCACAAACCTGCATAGTTGAGCAGGATGTCTTTCAACCCAGCTTGAACCGCCGGCTGGTTTAGGGCCTGGGTGCTCATCGCAGCATGGGCGTCGAGGGCATTGATGATGGCGTTCGTCAGCTCGCTCTGCAGATCAGGAGAGTTCCCGAACTGTTCCTTTGTATTGTTCACTGCCTGCTGCTGCAGGAGTTCGGATTCGAGCAGCTTGCCCTTCAGGACACTGTTGACGTACACAAGCTTGTCGTCGTCAGTCAGTTCACCCTCGAACAGGTCGTTGACCTTGGCGATGATCTCATCGAGCAAGGCTTTCTGCTTCTCCTGAACCTGGCCAGTACCAGCACCGGTCATGGGTTGGAGCTTTTCGGCCTCACCTTCACCCAGCGGCAGGTTTCGCCGGCCCAGGTTCCTGAGGCTGTGGTGGGTCAGCACCACCTTCGAGAGGTCCACGGTTTCCCGTTCTCTGCCGAACTCAAGCAGGGGCAACAGACGCTTGTAGAAGATCGAACGCTTCTCCACGGCTGTGCTGCCGTAGTCGAAGATCTGGGAAAGGAAGGTGTAGAGCCTCAGAAAGGCCCCCATGTCGCTCTTGAACAAGGTGAGGGCGTTCAGCTCGTCGTCGGCTTCCTTGATGGCTGAGGCATCCCCCAGCTCCTTCCCGACCGAGAGGGCGTTCTGGGCTGCCTTGAACTTCTTGAGCAAGCGGTCGGCCACAGGTTCGAGGGCTTTGGCGAGCTCGCTCTGCTTTCCGTTGGGGTCCAGCTCCACCTTCACCACGCGCTCCACCTCGAAGTCGTCGTAGTAGCCGCCAGCGTCCAGCTTGGCCCGCAGGTCGAAGACCAAGTTGGGATCGGTGGTGCCTGCCAGCTCGGCCGTTTCGTAGAAGGTCTTGAAGGCTTCGAGGATCTCGTCAGGCTCGTTCACGAAATCCACCACGAAGGTGTCCTCCTTCCCGGGGTGGCACCGGTTCAGACGGGAGAGGGTCTGCACGGCCTGGATGCCGGCCAGGCGGCGATCCACGTACATGCCGCAGAGCAGCGGCTGATCGAAACCGGTCTGGAACTTGTTGGCCACCAGCAGGATCTGGTACTCGCCCGTGTTGAAGGCTTCGCGGATGTCGCGGCCCTTGAGGCCGGGGTTGAGGGCGGTGCTGGTCTCAGTGAAATCGTCTGGCCCACTCTCCTTGTCGTTCACCGAGCCCGAAAAGGCCACCAGGGTGCCGATGGAGTAGCCCTTCTCCTTGATGTACTTCTCGATGGCGAGCTGCCAGCGCACTGCCTCCAGACGGCTGGCTACAACCACCATTGCTTTGGCGGTGCCATCGAGGAGAGGGGCGATGAACTCCAGGAAGTGCTCGACGACAATCTGCACCTTCTGGGAAATGTTGTAGGGATGGAGCCTGACCCATCCCATGATCTTCTTGAGAGCGGCGGTCTTCTCGACCTGCACCTCGTCGTAGCTGGCGCCGTTGTGGGCCAGGCGGAAGGCCAGCTTGTAGTTGGTGTAGTTCCTCAGCACATCGAGGATGAAGCCCTCCTCGATCGCCTGTGGGGTTCCCCCGATTTCGTGGACACCGATCAGGGGTTCACAGGGGTGAGTGTACGGGCAGAAATGAACTGCTGCTCATAGTCGATCGGGCTGAGGTAACCGATCGTTGAATGGCGGCGCTCGCGG